>NZ_JPLW01000002.1:1468302-1657420 GCF_000754115.1 Amycolatopsis sp. MJM2582 | reverse complement strand
GGCTGACACGGAGTACTCGTTCACCGTGGTGGCGAAGGACGCCGCGGGCAACACGTCGACCCCGAGCGCCGCTGTCACCGTCCGGACGCAGGCCGCGCCGGACACGGTGGCTCCCGGCGTGCCGGGTAACCCGCGTTCCACCGGCACCACGCAGACCAGCGTGAGCCTCGCGTGGGACGCGGCGACGGACAACGTCGGTGTCACGGGGTACGACGTCTTGAAGGGCACCGAGGTCGTCAAGTCGGTCACGGGGACTTCGGCCACTGTGGACGGTCTCACGGCCGACACGGAGTACACCTTCACCGTGGTCGCCAAGGACGCCGCGGGGAACAAGTCGGCCGTCAGCGCGCCGGTCACGGCGAAGACCAAGCCGAACACGTCCCCGGTCGTCAAGTACAGCTACGACCTGACCGGCAAGACGCAGCTGAAGAAGCTCTCCGGCCCGATCGACCTGCGCGGTGGCATCAACGCCGCGATCAGCCTGGCGAACGGGACCTTCGAGGCCGACCTGACGCTGAACCCGACGAGCGCGAACCTCACGCTCTGGGGCTTCGTCCCGGTCAACGCGAAGATCGAGTTCGCGTCGGCGGGCAAGACCACCGGCACGCTGGCCGACGGCGTGCTCAAGTCGACCTCGGCGGTGACGGTCAAGCTGCCGCGGATCAGCGTCTTCGGCTTCCCGGTCTCGGCGAGCGCGAAGTGCCAGACGAAGACGCCGGCTCAGATCCCGCTGCAGTCGAAGGCGGGCTTCGACCCGCTGGCCGGTGGCAAGCTCACCGGCTCCTACACCCTGCCGCCGCTGCAGGGCTGTGGGTTCCTCAACGACATCATCACCGGTGTCACCTCCGGCCCCGGCAACACGGTGGAGGTGAACCTCAAGCCGCGTCCGGTCCGCTGATCCCGCGCACCAGCTGATCCGGCCCCGTCGCATCCCGCGGCGGGGCCGGTTCGCTGCGCCGGATTCCAGCCAGCAGGAGCGCGGTCGCGACCAGGAGGATCGGCCAAGGGGTGAACAGGAGGACCACGGCGATCAGCAGGGTCCAGATGCCCAGCGCCCAGGCGAGGAACAGGGGAGGGGTGATGCCGCGCCGCTCCAGCCAGAGCACGGTCAGGCCGACCAGGACGAGCGGCACACCGAAACTGGCCGCGCTGAGCCAGAAGGCGCTGTTCGCGGGGCTCATGGCGGCGAGATCGTCGTGCCACAACGCCCCGCTGAACCAGGTGCCGGCGTGACCGGCGGCCTTCATCACCGTCAGGGCGCCCAAGGTGTGGGCCGCGCCGAACAAGGTGATGAGCCAACCCGCCCATTTGATCATGTCCACTCCCCAGGTCGTGTTATACGGTTGCGTATAAAGGCAGGCTAGACCGGTTATACGGTGGCGTACAACCAGTGGAGAGGTGAGGTGGGCCACGGCATGGGCGCATTGCGCACACCGCGGGAGAAGTGGGTCGAAGAAGGTCTGCGGGCGCTGGCGGAGGGCGGGGTGGACGCGGTGCGCGTCGAGGCGCTGGCCAAGGCGCTCGGCGTGACGAAGGGCGGGTTCTACGGCTACTTCGCCGACCGCGCTGCTCTGCTGGAGGCGATGCTGGACGCCTGGGAGTACGAAAGCGTCGACGAGGTCCTCGCTCGCGTCGAGCGGGAGGGGTGCGACGCGCGGGACAAGGTCCGGCTGGCCGGGCGGCTCACCTTCTCCGGCGGCCGGCTGCTGCCCATCGACCTGGCCGTGCGTGACTGGGCTCGTCGCGACGAGGCCGTGGCCGAACGCCTGCGACGCGTGGACAACCGGCGAATGCAGCTGGCCAGAGACGGGATCGCGACCTTCTGCGATGATCCCGACGAGGTCGAAGCCCGGGCACTGCTCGCCTTCTGTGCGGCCATCGGTAACCACTTTCTCGCCGCCGACCACCCAGGACAGACCCGTGTGCAGGTCCTCGCTCGCGCCGCCGACCTCATTCTCGGCGGGCCGCCCAGTGATCCCGGCCGATTCACCGGACCACCGGCGTAACTGGTCCGGGTTACTCCGATCGGCCCTGCCGGGCGCGACGGTTCAGGTAATAAGTTGCCGCTAACAACAAATCCTGCCGTCGATGAAGCCTGTGGGAAGGACCCCTCATGAAGTCACCGAAGCGGCATCGCGTGATAGTCGCGCTGTTGACCGTGCCGGCACTCCTGGCCGCCACGCCGGTGAGCGCCGCTCCCTTGGCGGACGCGCCGGGCGCACCGGGTACCGGGGCGGCCTGGACGACCGGGGGCAAGGAAGGTTTCGGTACCGCCGCCGGGGCCGCGTCGAAGGTGTGGTTCACCCTCGGCCAGGGCATCAACCACGAGATCTATTACCCGACCGTGGACACCGCCAACGTCCAGGACCTGCAGTACGTGGTGTCCGACGGCGCCGGGTTCACACAGCTGGAACGCGATCACACCACCAAACAGCTCGTGCTCACCGATCCGCGTTCGCTGAGCTACCGGCAGATCAACACCGCCACCAACGGCCGGTATCGCATCACCAAGACCCACACCGCCGACCCGGCGCGGTCCACCGTGCTGATCCAGACCAGGTTCGAGGTGCTCAGCGGCGGTCCGCTGCAGTTGTACGCGCTGTACAACCCGTCGCTGAACAACAGCGGTATGGGGGACACGGGCGCCACGTCCGGCGGGCAGCTGGTCGCTTCGGACGGGCCGGTGTCCAGTGCGTTGGCCGCCTCCACCGGTTTCGTCAAGGCGACCAGCGGCTACAGCGGGACCGCGAGCGACGGTTACGTCGACCTGAGTGGCGACTACGTCCTCGGCGCGCAGTACGACTCGGCCTCGACACCCGGCAATCTGGTGCAGCTGGGGCAGATTCCCGTGGGGACCGACACGACCTTCACGCTCGCGGTCGGTTTCGGGAGTGATCGCGGTGCCGCGTCGGCGAACGCGTCGGCCTCGCTCGCGGGTGGTTTCGCGGCGGCGGACACCGCGTACCGGTCCGGCTGGAACGGCTATCTCTCGTCGCTGGCCGCGGTACCCCGATCGATCTCGGGTGCCGGGCTGACCACGCAGTACAACGTCGCGCTGATGACCCTCAAAGCCCACGAGGACAAGACCTACCCCGGGGCGAACGTCGCGTCGCTCACCAATCCGTGGGGTGAGGCGAAAGACGCGAACGGCACGGGGGACTGCGGATACCACGCCGTCTGGTCTCGCGACCTCTACCAGGTCTCGACCGCGCAGATCGCGGCCGGCGACTCGGCGGCGGCCAACCGGTCGGTCGACTACCTGTTCACCGTGCAGCAGCGGGCGGACGGTTCCTTCCCGCAGAACACCCGGCTCGACGGCACCAACTGCTGGACCAGCCTGCAGATGGACGAGGTCGCCTTCCCGATCGTGCTCGCGTGGCAGCTCGGCCGGTTCGACGCGGGGATGTGGGCGAAGGTGAAGAAGTCCGCGGACTTCCTCGTCGCCCGCGGCCCCTCCACGCCGCAGGAACGCTGGGAGGAGAACGGCGGCTACTCGCCGTCCACCATCGCCGCGGAGATCGCCGGTCTGATCTGCGCCGCCGACATCGCCGAACGCAACGGGGACACCACGAGCGCCGCGCGTTATCGCCAGCTCGCCGACCAGTGGCAGGCGCAGGTCAGCGCGTGGACGTTCACCACTTCCGGCCCGCTCGGCGACGGCAGGTACTTCCACCGGATCGACGGAAACGGCAATCCGAACGACGGCCAGAACGTCTTCCTGCAGAACGGCGGCGGCAACCACGACGAGCGCGCCATCATCGACGCGGGCTTCCTGGACCTCGTCCGCCTCGGCGTGAAACCGGCGGCCGATCCCGACGTCGCCGCCTCACTGTCCGAAGTGGACTCCACGTTGAAGGTCGACACCCCGAACGGCCCGATGTGGTACCGGTACAACCACGACGGCTACGGCGAGACGGCGTCCGGTGGCCCCTACACCGGCGCCGGCGTCGGACGGCTGTGGCCGCTGCTCACCGGTGAACGCGGCGAATACGAACTGGCCAACGGCCGCTCGGCGACGACGCATCTGGCCACGATGGCGGCCTCGGCGAACGCCGGTTTCCTGATCCCGGAACAGGTTTGGGACCGGCCGAGCGCCGCGGGTTTCACCTTCGGCGAAGGCACCGGTGCGGCGACACCGCTGGCGTGGTCGATGGCGCAGTTCGTCCGGCTGGCGCACTCGATCGACGCCGGTGCCCCGGTCGAGACGCCGTCCGTGGTGAAGCAACGGTACAGCGCGGCGTGCTCCGGCGTTTCGGCGCAGTTCACGGTGAACGCCACGACTTCGTGGGGCCAGAACATCTTCGTCGTCGGCGACCGTGCCGAACTCGGTGCGTGGAACCCGGCGAACGCCGTGCCGCTTTCGTCTGCCAACTATCCTTTGTGGACGGGGAAGGTCGCGCTGCCGAAGGGTGCCGCGTTCCAGTACAAGTACATCCGCAAGGAGGGTGGCGCCGTCGTCTGGGAATCGGGTGCCAATCGCGTCGGTAGCGCTTCGAGTGGCTGCACGTTGGCGTTGAACGACACCTGGCGCCCCTGACCTCGTGAGTGGTAAGGCGCTTGGCGCCAAGATGGTGGCGGCAGTGGGGTCGTAGTCCGTGAAGGCCTCCTTGCCTACCTTGAGGGTAATGAAGGAGGCCTTCACGACCCTCCGGAGCGCCGCAGGTGCACCAGTGACCACGGTAGTCACAGCGATCGCGCGTGAAGGCCTCCTTCCCTCGGCTCAGCCGAGTGAAGGAGGCCTTCACGCGTTGCCAAGTTCATGTACTTCAGCCGCTGTTCAAGGCGGACACGACCGCCGCCACGGTCACGGTGTTGAACACGAAGGCGATGATCGCGTGCGTCGTCACCGTCTTGCGCATCTCGCGGGAGACGACGTCCACGTCGGTCGTGCCGAACGTCGTCATCACGGACACCGCGAAGTAGATGTAGTCGGACCATTCGGCGGTTCCCTCGTCGGGGAACCGCATCGCCTTGCCCTCTTCGACCACGTTGTCCGCGTGGTAGGCGATTGCGAAGGACACGAGGACACAGATCCACGCGACGACGACCAGGGCCACCGCCACTCCCACGCGCATGCCCGCGGGCAGGCTCTCGCCGCCCAGACCGGGCATCCACACGACCGCCACCGCGAGCGCGGCCGCGGCGATGAAGATCGACACTCCCGGCCCAGGCGCCGTCCCGAAGACGTAGCGCTGCACGAACGTGCCGCGGCGCTCCCGGTTCGCCCAGTCCTGGATCTGCTCCGAGGTCGCCGCGCCGAACGCGGCCACCGTCACGACGAGATAGCCGACGAGGTAGGCGAGAAGAACCAGAACGCCGCCGTCCACCGAGGCGAGCGAGAGCACGTCGTCGCCGAACGCGATCGCCAACACGGCGACGAGCAGCGCGAACGCGAGGCTCAAGCCGCTCCGGCGCCGCTCGGGCAACCAGATCCGAGCCGTTTGCCGAGACAGTGCCGTCCCCTTTCGCCCGAGTCGAGGGCCAGTGTCGCACCAGGGCCTGTTTCGCAGCGCGCCGGCGGTACTCCATTCCAGCGATGTGACATTTCGTGGCAATATGTCAAACTTCAGGGGTGGCGAAGGGGATAGGTCCGCAGTACGAGGGGGACGAATGGGGCAGGGGTTCTCGGTCGAACCGGCCGCGGTACGCGCGCTCGGCGACCTGGTCCTGCGGGCGGGCGCGGGTGCCGACAGCTATCGCCAGTGGTTCGACCGGCTGCTCGGCGCCGGGGCGGGGTTCGACACCGAACGCGGTGAGGGCTTCCTCGCCGCGGCCTGGCCGAAACTGGACCTATGGCAGCGCACGGCGTTGAGCCAGTCGAGGTTCGCGGCCGATCTCGCCGCGAGCGGCGGGCATGAACTGCGCTGCGTGGCGCACTGGTACGGCGTGGTGGACGCGCGGGCGGCGGAGTTGCTGGACCGGCTCAACCCGGAGCCGGACGCCGCGCGGATCCCGGCGGACGAGGTGCGTGACCCGGTGGGGGCCGCGTCGTTCCGCGACGCCGTCCCGGTGGGCTACGGCGGACCCGATCCGGAGGCGGTCAGCGACCCGGCCTGGTGGCCGGTGAAGGCCGAGCAGGAGCGCCAGGAACTGCTCGACCTCGGCGGGTCGCTGGGCGACGTCGCCGAGGTGATCAAGATCCTCACCGGGTCCGACAAGGACTTCATCACCATGATCGCCGACCTGCTCGTCGGCGACTGGACCGTGCTGCAGGAACAGGCGGTGCTCTACAACGACGCCGCGACGGGCCTGGAGAACATCGCGGCGAACATCGACCAGGGCCGGTTCGGGATCCAGGAGGTGTGGGCGGGGGAGGCCGCCGATCGGGCGAAGAACTGGCTGGCCGCCTACCGGGCCTGTGTACTGCAGCTCGCGCAGTACTTCCGCGGCGCGTGCCGCGCGATCCAGGCGCTGGCGAAGCTCGCGTACCACCTGATGCAGGAGATCCGGCACGGCTACAGCTCGACGATCGACATCGTGCTGATGATCCTCACCAAAGGCAGGAAACTCGGGCTGGAACGAGGGCTCCGGGTGGTGGACGTGATCAGCGAGCTGCTGGACGAGATCGGTCGCGGCGGCAAGATCGCGAAAATCGTGGAGGACCGCGAGGTAAGGGACATCATCCACCTGATCCTGTCCTTCGACGAGGTCGTCGGTGCCATCCAGACGCTGATCAGCGCCGCGCTCGGGCTGGCGCATTCGTTCGCGGGGCAGAAGACCCTCGACGAACTGCTGCAAGCCACCATCGCGATGGGTGAACCACCGCAGTGGCCGGAGGACTACGAGCACCGGGACGCAGAGTGTCCCGCCAAGAGCAAGCGGGTGCTGTTGTGACGGGACACGGTCCGTTCGATTCCGAGCAGGGGGAGCGGGCACGGCAGGCGGTGATGCGGTTGCTGGCGGCGACCGGCGGCGCCGCCGGGGATTTCGCCGGCGAGGTGCTCGCCGGGCGACGGCGGCCGCACGAACTGCTGGCCCACGGCCCGCTCCTGGACGAATTCGTCCGGGACGCGCAGGGTTGGTGGAAGCTCGTCGACGCGTTGCCCGCCGAGCAGCGGCAACGCCTCGCCGCGGAAGCCTGGCCCTCCCTGGAACGACAGGTCGGCGAACTGGCCACTTTGGACGTCGACGACGAGGTCGCCGAGCTGGAAGAGCTGGCCGCGCTGGCACAAGGCGCGCCCGCCCCTTCCCAGCGGGCCCGTGACGACGACGAGGACGACGACTGGTCCGGCCGCTCCTATCTGGAGCCGCTCTGAGCCGAGGTGTCGTCCGCCGCGTCGCTGATCGCGTTCGCCTCGTCGATCCGTGACATGTGCTCTTCGGCCCAGTTCCGGAGCGCCGCCAGCGGGACGTCCAGTGACAAACCGAGGTCGGTCAGCCCGTAGTGCACCCGGGGCGGCACGGTGGGCTCCACCCGGCGGACGACGAGACCGTCGCGGACCAGGCTGTGCAAGGTCACCGACAGCATCTTCTGGGACACCCCTGGGATCCGGCGCCGCAGCTCGGCGAACCGCACCTCGTGCGGAGCCGCCTCCGCGAGGACCTTGACCGCCATCGACGTCCATTTCGTTCCGATGCGGTCCAGCAGACGGCGAGTGGGGCATTCGGGGTCGAAGAGATCGCCGCGCCGTGTGGTCACCTGGAGCTCACCACCTGTGTCGAAAGTGCCGTCTTGGCGGCACCGCTGAAGTTACCTACGGTTTTCTGGTAACCAATGGTAACCACACGGAGGCGACGTGCCCTCATCACGGCGGATCACCGTCAACGGCATCCAGGTCAATGTGACCCTCGCGGGCAGCGGGCCCGCGGTTCTGCTGCTGCACGGGTTCCCGCACACCTGGCGGCTCTGGAGCGAGATCATCGGCCCGCTCGCCGAGCACCACCGGGTCATCGCCCCGGATCTGCGCGGGTTCGGGGACAGCACCCGAGCCGCCGAAGGCTACGACGCGAGCACGCTGGCCTCGGATGTCGAGAGCCTTCTTGACGCGCTCGGCGAACCCAGTGCGGCGGTGGTCGCGATCGACGCCGGCACGCCGGTCGCCTTCCTGCTCGCCCTGCGGCGGCCGGATCTGGTGCGGCGGCTCGTCCTGATGGAGTCGCTGGTGGGCTCGCTGCCCGGCGCCGAGGACTTCCTCGCCGGTGGCCCGCCGTGGTGGTTCGGCTTCCACTCCGTTCCCGGGCTGGGTGAAACGGTCCTTATCGGACACGAAGCGGAGTACGTCGACTGGTTTCTCGCCTCGGGCACCCTCGGGCGTGGTGTGGCGCCGGAGATTCGCGATGCCTTCGTCGACGCCTACACCGGTGGGGAAGCCTTGCGCTGCGCCTTTTCCTACTACCGCGCCATGCCGGTCAGCGCGCGCCAGATCGGTGAGGCGGTCGCGACGCGCCGTCTCACCGTGCCCACGATGGCGATCGGCGCGCATCCCGTGGGCCGTGCGCTGGAACGGCAACTGCGTCCCGTCACCGACGATCTCACCGCTCATCTGCTGCCGGACTGCGGCCACATCATCCCGCTGGACAAACCCGGGGAATTGCTCCGCCTGCTGACGCCGTTCCTCGCCGACGGCCTGCGTGTGTCCACAGTGGATCGTGCCCGTTAGGGCAAGGAATGTTGTCTGTCCGCACAGAGCGCGCACGCGGGCGGCGGGAGGCTGGCATCGTGTCCGCGTTGACGCTCCGGCCCCTCGAAGGGATGGCAGATGAGTTTTCAGGTCGTACCGGCCGAAATCGGCAAGCACGCGGCCAATGTCGACGGGATCGCCGAGCGGTTGGGCACCGTGCTGTCGGCGGCCAACACCGCGGCGATGTCGGACGAGGCCTACGGTCTGATCTGCGCGTTCGTCCCGCCGTTCATCAATCCGGCGGAGGAGAAGACGATCGACTCGATCAAGGCCGCGATCGACGGCGTGAAGGCGACGGCAGCGAACCTGCGTACGGCCGAACGGTCCTACACCGAGCAGGACACCGCCGGTGTCGAGATGTTCAAGCAGTACGAGGCCGCGATCCCGGCGACGCCGAAGGAGAGGGCGCAGCGATGACCAACCCTCTCGTCGCCACACCGAAGGATTCCACCACCGCGGTGTCCGGCGTTCCCTTGCTCGAGTCCGCGACCGAGCTCAAGGCGGCCATCGAAAGCGGTGACTGGGCGTCCGTCGCCGTCGGCGCGGTCGGTACCGCCATGGACGCGGTGTCCGCCGCCCTCGATCCGTTCGGCACCATCCTCGCCGCCGGGGTCGGCTGGCTGATGGAGCACGTCGGACCGCTGAAGGAGGCGCTCGACGCCCTCGCCGGAGCACCGGACGAGATCGCCGCGCACGCCGAAACCTGGCAGAACGTGGCTGTCGAACTCGGCTCGATCAGTGCCGACCTGGACGCGATGGTCGTCGCCGAAACCGCGAACTGGGCCGGTGCCGCGGGCGACGCCTATCGCACGCGAGGAGCGGACGTCGCGGCGCTGATCGGCGCCTGCCGGCAGGCCGCCGGTGGCGCGGCGTCCGGCACCAAGATCGGCGGGGAGGTGGTCACCGCGGTCCGTACCCTGGTCCGTGACACCATCGCCGAACTGATCGGCAGGCTGATCAGCTGGGCCCTGCAGGTACTGGCGACGCTCGGCCTCGGCATGACCTGGGTGCTGCCCCAGGTCACCGCCGCGATCGCGAAGACCGCCTCCAAGATCGCCACCGTCGTCACCAAACTGGTCAAGGCGATGAGCGCGCTCGCGCCGTTGATGAAGAAGGCGAAGAACATCTTCGCCGAGGCGGAGAAGGCGCTCCGCAAGATCGACACGGGCAAGACCGGCCCGGCGGGGAAACCCCGCGGCCCGAAACCGGGCGGCGGTGAGTACAGCGGCACGCGCGGCGGAGGCGGCGGCAAGGGGAAGAACTCCAAACCGCAACCCGAGCAGCCGCCCGGGCTTTCCCCGAACCTCGGGAAGTTCGACGAGCTGACCCAGGCGCAGAAGGACGCGGCGATCAAGATGAAACAGTGGATCCGCGACCACAAGGACAGCGGTCAGTTCGGCGCCTGGCACAACGGCGTGGACGACAACAAGCTCAACTCGCTGGGCTTGGGGAACAAGCCCACCCCCGGTCCCGGCTCGACCTGGGGCGGCAGGATCTACGGGAACCACGGCCAGGCGGGCGGCAAGATCGGGAACGAGGGCCGGTTGCCGCACAACGGCAAGACGAGCGACGGCAAGAATCACGCCGATCAGCCGTTCGGCCCGGACGGGAAGCCGACGAAACCGTACGACGGCAAGTACTACGAGTTCGATGTCCACCCGACGCCGCGGTACGACAACAAACCCATCCGGGACGCCGACCAGTACACGGACTTCAACGGGAAACCGTTGCCGGAGAACCAGCGGCCGAAGCCGGATCGCATCGTCATGGACGACAACGGCAAGTTCTATTACGCGCCGGGCCACTACGACAAGTTCTACGAGGTCCCCTGATCACGACCCGTTCGAACCCGCGAGTTCCGTCTTGGTGCACTCCGCGGCGGGAAGACCCAGCTCGGCGTAGCGGGCGATCGCGCGTTCGTAGTGGTCGCGGACGGTTTCCGGGTCTGAGGCGACTCGCGCGAGTCCCCGGTGGGCGCGCGCGACCTGCTCGTGGCAGCCGTACCGGGTCGCCACTTCCAGGGCTTCGGCGTGGTTCGCGCCGGCCGTGTCCGGGTAGCCACAGGCCAGGCAGGCTTCGCCGAGTCCGTTGAGCGCCCACGATTCGCCGTCGCGTCCGCCGTGCCGCCGGAACAGGTCGAGCGCCTGACGGTGGTGGGCGGCCGCGTCGACCGGACGGCCGTCCAGCGCCTCGGCCCGTCCGAGTCCGTCGATGGCCCATGCCTCGCTGCCCCGATGACCGAGCCTGCCGAACAAGGCCGCGGCTTCGGCGTGCAGACGGCAGGAATCGGCGTGTCCGCCATCGTTCGCGGCGAGTTCGCCGAGACCGATCTTCACCCAGGCCTCGCCGAATCGGTGGCCCGCTTCCCGATGCATCGCCATCGCCTGCCGAAGATGCTCGTATCCCTCTTCCCGGCGGTCGATCCGGGCTTCGACGGTGCCCAGCCGGGTGAGCTGATGAGCCTGACCGGTCAGGTCGCCGAGACGGTGGAAAAGGGCCAGCGCGCGGGTGTAGTAGCCGGCGGCCTTGCGGTAATACCCGGCGCTCTCCTCGATCATTCCGACGTTGCCCAGTGCGCGTGCCTGGCCGAGCGGATTCCCGGCCTCGCCGAACAAGGCGTACGCCGCCCACATGTGGGCGGCGGCGGACTCGGCTCGGCCCGCTTGCATGTGGAGGCCACCGGCGGCGACCAGCGCGTCCGCTTCGGCGGCGCGGTCACCGATGGCGCGGGCGGCCTTGATGGCGTGCCCGTGGACGGCCAGCGCCGCCGTCTCGTGCCGTCCGTCGAGGTAGCGGAACAGCAACGCGGACAGTGTCACGGCGTGTTCGGGTCTCCCGGCCGGGGCCAGCGCCTGGACGGTCGGCAGTTCGGCGTCCAGCCAGTCCCGGGCGCTGTCGGCGTCGTCGAACGCGGGCATCGCGCACTCCGGCGAAGCGACCGAGGGCCGGCGGTTCGCTTCGGCGGGGTAGAGGCGATCCATCGCCGCCGCGATGGTGGCGAGGTAGTAGCCGTAGACCCGGTCGAGCGCCGTGGGCTCGTCGCCCTCGATCTCCGCGGCGTACGCCTTCAGCAGGTCGTGCATGCCGTAGCGGTCGGCACCGGTGGGGTGGACCAGATGCGCGCGGG
The DNA here is from genome assembly GCF_000754115.1 of Amycolatopsis sp. MJM2582. Classification (NCBI taxonomy): domain Bacteria; kingdom Bacillati; phylum Actinomycetota; class Actinomycetes; order Pseudonocardiales; family Pseudonocardiaceae; genus Amycolatopsis; species Amycolatopsis sp. MJM2582. Next base: position 1,645,672 of record NZ_JPLW01000002.1, on the reverse strand, counting down.
CGAGAGCGTCCAGCACGGCCCTGGCCTCGTCGAAGGAGCGCCCGGTCAACGCGGCCAAGGCGTACGAGTCGAACACGGGCGCCGGATGCCTGCCGAGGAGGGCGAAGGCGCGGATGGTGTCTTCGCTGAGTTGCCGCAGCGACCACGAGAACACCGCCCGCACCGCGGCCCGCTGATCACCGCCGGAACTGAGCAGCTTCAACGTCTGCTGGGCGGCCCGCAGTTCGCCGACCAGCCGCGACAACGGGGTGGCGGGCCGGGACACGGCGAGTTCGGCCGCCAGGCGCAGGGTGAGCGGCAGCCGGACGCACCGTTCGGCCAGTTCGGCGGTGGCCTCGGGTTCGGTGTCGACCCGGGTGCCGATCAGCCGCCGGAGCAGGTCGGCCGAGTCGGCCTCGGACAACCGGTCGACGTCGACCCGGTGGGCGCCGTGGAGCGCGACCAGCCCGGCGAGTGAATCGCGGCTGGTGACCACCACGGCGCAGGTGTGCGTGCCGGGGAGCAGGGGCCGGATCTGTTCGAGCGTCGCCGCGTTGTCCAGCAGGACGAGCATCCGCCTGCCCGCCACCTCGGTGCGGAACCGGGCGGCGCGTTCCGCCTGCCCTGGCGGCATCCGCGTGCCTTCGGGCAGCAGCGCGGACAGGAGGGCGGCCAGCGCGTCGGCCGAGGACATCGGCTCGCCGGGGGCGTAGCCGCACAGATCCAGGTACAGCTGCCCGTCGGGAAAGCGGTCGCGGACCCGGTGGCCCCAGTGCACGGCGGTCGCGGTCTTGCCCGCCCCGGCCGTACCGGTGAGGCAGACGAGGACCGGTTCTTCGCCGGTGCCGTCGGCGACCCGGTCCAGTTCGGCCAGCACGTCGGCCCGGCCGGTGAACGCCGCGACGTCGGCGGGCAGCTGGGCGGGCACGGGGGCAGACGCCGCGCTCGTCGTCGGCAGGTCGTGGCGGAGCACGGCCTCGTGCACGGCGGCGAGCTCCGGCCCGGGATCCGCGCCCAGTTCTTCCCGCAGTGCGCGAAGAATCCGCTCGTAGTGGGTGAGCGCGTCGGCGCCGCGGCCCACGGCGTACAGCGCCCGCATCAACGCCGCCGCGGCGGGTTCCTGCAACGGATTCTCGTCGGTGAGTTCGGTCAGGCGGGTTAACGTCGCCGCCGCGTCGCCGTCGCGGATCTTGGCGTCGGCCCACGCGACGATCGCCGCCGTGTACTCCTGACGGAGCGTGCGGCGGGTGCGTTCGGCCCAATCTCCGCGCAGCCCGGCGAGTGGCTCCCCTTCCCAGAGTTCGAGTGCCGCGCTCAGCTTGGTGACGTCGGCCGGGTGCTCGCGGAGCAGACGCCGGAACCGGAAGACGTCGACCTGTTCGGGCCGGGCGACGAGGCGGTAGCCACCGGGATCCCTGGCCACCCGTGCGCCACCGGGATCGGCCTGTTCCAGCGCGCGCCGGATCCGCGTGATGTGCGCCTGCAGGGAACGGCGCACCTGCCCGGGCGGCGACTCGCCCCAGACCCGGTCTATCAGCAGATCGACGCCGACGGTTCGGCCAGCTTCGAGCAGCAGCACGGCGAGTACGGCCTGCCTGCGCGGCTCGCCGATGGCGACGGCCTGCCCGCCCACCTGCAGCCGGACCGGCCCCAGTAACCGGAAATCCACGTGATCCCCTCGCAATCCTCCCGCCCGGAAGAATGGTAGAACCGGTATTTCGGTCACCACAACATCTTTCGGGACAAGCCGAACAGAAATCCTTTTATCGCAAGGGAAAGGAACAGAAAGAACCGATACCCTGTTGGCGGATAACGGCGGTGGTCAGGCATGATCACGACTCATGAAGCGTGACGCAGACGACCGTTCGTTGTACGAGACCATCTTCCGCCGCCGGGACACCAGGGGTGAGTTCACCGGAGAGCCGATTCCGGCGGAGGTCCTGCGTCGCGTGCTGAGTGCGGCGCACGCGGCACCGAGCGTCGGCCTGTCCCAGCCATGGGATTTCGTCGTCGTGTCCGATATGGACCTTCGCAAGAGGTTCCGTGAACATGTGCTGGCCGAACGCGAAGTGTTCGAAGGCGGGCTGGATGCCGAGAGGGCCCGTGTTTTCGCGCCGATCAAGATCGAAGGGATCGTGGCGTCTTCCGCGGGCATCGTGGTCGGCTACGACCCGTCGCGCGGTGCGCCGGATGTCCTGGGACGGCACGCGATCGCCGACGCCGGCCTGTACTCGGTGTGCCTGGCCATCCAGAACCTCTGGCTCGCGGCGACCGCCGAAGGGCTCGGCGTCGGCTGGGTCAGCTTCTACCGCGAAGAGTTCTTGCGTGACCTGGTCGGGTTGCCCGAACACGTGCGCCCGGTGGCGTGGCTGTGCGTCGGCCCGGTGCGCGATCTGCCGACGGTGCCCGATCTGGAACGGCACGGCTGGCGGGAACGTCTCCCGCTCGACGCGGTGCTGCACTACGACCAGTACTCGAAAGGGCAGGTGAGCGGTCCGTGAAGGCCTCCTTGAGGGACCCAGAGTCCCTCAAGGAGGCCTTCACGGACACGACGCCTGGGGGAGCGCCGCGCGAGACGGTCAGCGCAGCTTGTCGACCTCGGCGATCCGTTCCCAGCGCGCACCGAGTGCGTTGAGCAGCGCGGCCATGTCGATGTCGTCGTCGCCGTCGAGGAGCGCCTTGTCCAACCTGCGGGCACGGCGGTTGACCTGGCTCAAGACCGACTTGCCCTCGTCGGTGAGCGAAAGCAGTTTGCGCCGCGCGTCGTGCGGGGATTCGACGCGCCGGATGAGCCCGCGCCGCTCCAGCCTGCGGCACAGGTCGGCCATCGTCGACGTGTCGAGGGCGACCGCGCCCGCGAGCGAGCTCTGGTCGCTCTCCGGGTAGGCGCGGACCGCGGACAGGACCGCGAACTGCGGACCGGTCAGCACCGGGTCCACGTGACGGTTCCACGCGGCGAGGTAGGCCTGGTACAGCCGCCGGGCGCCGTAGCCGGGGGCCGCCAGCAGGTCCGACGGCGTCGCGGGAGTGACGGCTGGTGCGTCGTCCCTGCGCCGGCCCGTGCGCGCCGATTCACCCATCGCTACTCCTTGTCGGCTCCAACCCGCTGCCCGGGCCCCCGCGGTGATCCTACGTGTCCGGACGGTCGCTCACGGGAAGGCCGCCGAGATCCGTCCACTGTCACCTCTTGCGTATCCGGATAGTACGTGTTCGTATGAAGCCCGGTCTTCCGTATCCGGATAGTACGTGCTCGGATCAATATGGAGGTGGTCGGCGATGGACCGGAACCTGTTCAACGACATCTGTTTGCGCCAGCTGACGTTCTCGGGGGTGCACGAGGGCGAGACCGTGGTGGTGCTGACCCGCGGTGGTGAGCGGGCGGAGTACGCCGACGCCTTCTTGTGGGCCGCGCAGCAGCTCGGCGCCTCGGCCTACCACATGCGGCTGCCCTCGCCGGTCAGCGCGGCGGGCGCGTGGGCGGTGGGCGACTCGGGGCTCGGGAACATCCCGTTGGCCGTGGAGGCGCTCAAGAGCGTCGACATGGTGGTCGACTGCACGTTCCTGTTGTTCAGCAAGGAACAGTTCGCCATCCAGGACGCGGGCACCCGGATCCTCACCGCCGTCGAACCGCCCGAGCTGCTGGCCAGGCTCATGCCGACGAAGGAACTGCGCGAGCGCGTGGAGATCGGCGCGGAGCTCCTGGCCAAGGCCGGCACGATGCGCATCACCAGCCCGGCGGGTACCGACGTCACGTATCAGCTCGGCGTGTACCCGACGTTGTCCGAATACGGCTACACCGACACGCCCGGCCGCTGGGACCACTGGCCGGCGGCGTTCGTGTTCACCGGCGGCGCCGACGACGGTGTCGACGGGAAGATCGTGCTGTCGCCGGGCGACGTTCTGTTGCCGTTCAACACCTACGTACAGACCCCGGTCGAAATCACCATCGAACAGGGCTTCATCCGGGACATCCGCGGCGGAGCCGGATCGTCCGGGCTCGACGCGGATCTGCTGCGCTCCTACATCGAGAGTTTCGACGATCCCCGCGGCTACGGCATGAGCCACGTGGGCTGGGGCCTCGACGAGCGCGCGCACTGGCACGGCCTGACCCAGTTCCCCGGCGGGATGGGCATGGAACTGCGGAGTTTCTACGGCAACGTCATGTTCTCCATCGGCCCCAACAACGAACTCGGCGGCCCGAACGACACACCTTGCCACTTCGACATCCCGATGCGCGGCAATTCCCTTTACCTGGACGACGAACTGATCGTCGACAACGGCGAGCTGACCGTCGCCGAGATGCGTCCGGCGGCCCGTCGATGACCGACCACCACATCGGGATGATCGTCCCCAGCTCGAATCTCACGATGGAGACCGAGCTGCCGCGGATGCTGCGCGCCAGGGAGGAGGCCGAGCCGGGGGACCGGTTCGTCTTCCACTCCGCGAGGGCCCGGATGCGGCACGTCGAACCCGAACAGCTGCGGGCGATGAACGCCCAGGCCGGACGTGCGGCGGCCGAACTCGCCGACGCCAAGCCCGGCGTCGTCGCCACCGCGTGCCTCGTGGCGATCATGGCCCAGGGACCCGGCTACCACTGCACCGCCGAAGACGACATCACGCGCGTGCTGCGTGAAGAGGGCTGCGACGCGCCGGTCGTCTCCAGCGCCGGTGCGCTGCTGTCCGGGCTCGAAGCGCTCGGCGCCCGCAAGGTCGCGATCATCACGCCATATATGAAGCCGTTGACCAAGGCGGTGGCGGACTACATCGAGGACGCCGGATTCGAGGTCGCCGACGCCCTTTCGCTGGAGGTGCCGGACAACCTCGCCGTGGCGCGGCTGGATCCCGCCGGGCTGCGGGAACACCACCGCAGGCTGAATCTGTCCGATGTGGACACCCTGGTGCTGTCCGCCTGTGTGCAGATGCCGTCGCTGCCCGCGATCCAGCCGGTGGAGGACGAGATCGGGATCCCGGTCCTGTCCGCGGCGACGGCCACGACGTTCCGGATCCTGACGGAACTCGGCGTCGAACCCACGGTGCCCGGCGCCGGGAGGTTGCTCAGTGGCGCGGAAGCGTTGACGAAGACGGGAGGCGGGCATGGCCGCGAGTCAGTCGTTTGAGGTCGTTGTCGTCGGTGGCGGGCTCGGTGGGCTCTGCGCCGCGTTGTCCCTGCGGCAGCGGGGGCTGCGCGTCACCGTGGTCGAGGCCGCCCCGGCACTGGGCGAGATCGGCGCGGGGATCCAGACCGCGCCGAACGCCAGCCGGATCCTCATCGGCCTCGGGCTGCGCGCCCGGCTGGAGCGGGTGCGGACCGAGCCGCAGGACCAGGTGCGCCGTCGCTGGGCCGACGGCAGCATCATCGCCCAGCTGGAGCTCGGCAGGCGGGTGACCGACCAGTACGGCGCGCCCTACTGGCACTACCACCGCGCCGACCTGCACGGAGTGCTGCTCGACGCCTGCCTGGATCCCGACGGGATCGGTCCGGTGGTGCGGGTGGCGACCGGCGCGCGGGTGGTCGACCTCGACCGGACGGTGCCGGACCGGCCCGCCGTGATCGCCGCCGACGGACGCCGGTTCACCGGCGACCTCGTGATCGGGGCGGACGGCATCCGGTCTGCGGTGCGCGATCTCGCCGGTTTCGACGACACGCTCGCGTTCTCCGGCGAGATGGCGTACCGGGCGCTGATCTCCGGCGACCTGATCGCACAGGATCCCGCCACCCGCTTCCTGTCCGACCGGTACCACTCCACGATCTGGTACGGCCCCAACAAACACCTGGTGCACTACATGATCCGCGGCGGGGAGTACCTCAACGTGGTCGCGATCGTGCCGTGCACCGAAACGGTGGAGAAGGACTGGAGCGGACCGGCGACCGCCGCCGAACTCGCCGCGGAGTACCACGACTGGGACGATCGGGTTCCGACGATGCTGGCGAAGGCGAAGGACGAGGACGTCTCGGTGTGGGCGATGTACCGCCGCCGCCGTGACCCGGTCTGGGTCGACGGCCGGGTCGCCCTGCTCGGCGACGCGTGCCACGCGATGCTGCCGTACCAGGCGCAGGGCGCCTCCCAGGCGATGGAAGACGCCGCGGTGCTGGCCGAGGAGCTGGGCCGCGTCACCCGCGACGGGATCGACGATGCCCTGGTCCGCTACGTGGACCGGCGCGCCAAGCACGCGGGCATGGTCCAGGACGCCTCGCTGCAGAACATGGACTTCTATCACCTGCCCGACGGTCCCGAACAGCGTGAACGGGACGAGAAGCTACGGCGCTTCGACGGCGAATCCGACGTGTCCTACGACTGGCTGTGGAACGGCAGCCCGCTCACCGACCCCGACACCGAGTCCATCCACTACCAGTTCGCCCGCTGAGGCGCGCTGGCCGGCAATCGCATCGGAGTGGTTCATGCGTACTGGTGATCAGATCGTCCAGGATCTGCCCTGGCGATGGAGCGTGCAGGGAAAGATCTTCCTCATCGGCGGGCTGGGCTACATGTTCGATGCCTGGGACGTCGCGCTGAACGGATTCCTCACCCCGCTCGTCGGAACGGAATTCGGCTTGTCCGCCGGCGGGAAGGGCCTGGTGGCCACCGCGAACCTGATCGGCATGGCCGTCGGCGCGGTCGTCTGGGGCACGATCGCGGACCGGATCGGCCGGAAACGGGCGTTCAGTGTCACGCTGCTGCTGTTCGCGCTGTTCTCCGTGCTGGGCGCGCTCGCGCCGAACGTGGAGACGTTCCTGGCGCTGCGTTTCCTGGCGGGGATCGGACTCGGCGGCTGTATCCCGGTGGACTACGCGATCGTCAGCGAGTTCTCCCCGCGCAAGCAACGCGGCCGGGTGCTGTCCGCGATGGACGGCTGGTGGCCGATCGGGACCACGCTGGCCGCCATCACCGCGACGCTGCTGCTCCCGGTCCAGGGGAACTGGCGCTGGATGCTGGTCTTGATGATCCTGCCCGCGCTGTTGCTGTTCTGGGTGCGGCGTGGCGTCCCGGAATCACCGCTTTACCTGGTGCGCAAGGGCCGCGAGGCGGAGGCGCGAGCCGTGATCGACGACCTCGTGCGCCGCACGGGAGCGACACCGGAGCCGTATTCGGTCCCGCCCGCGGTGGTCGAGGACACCCGCGGTGGCGCGGTCGCGGCCGCGTTCGATCAACTGCGCCGGGTGTGGGCGTTCAACCCGAGGATCACGGCGGTGGCGTGGTCGCTGTTCATCAGCGTCATGCTGGTCTACTACGCCGCGCTCAGCTGGATGCCGTCGATCCTGCGGGCGCAGGGATTCGGCGAGATCGCCGCCTTCGCGTCGACCGCGCTGATGAACGCGACCGGCATCGTCGGCGTCGCGGTGGCCGTGCTCCTGGTCGACAAGGTCGGCCGCAAACGGATCATCATGGTCGCCGGCCCGCTCACCGCGCTGTCGCTTGTGGTGTTCTCCCTGCTGCTCGACACGCCTGCCGCGGCGGTGGTGGCGATCGGCGCGTTCGGCCTGTTCGCGCTGGTGGTCATCCCGGTGATGTACGCCTACGTCTCCGAGCTCTACCCGACGGAACTCCGGGCTTCGGGGTTCGGCTGGGCGTCGTCGTCGAGCCGGGCGATCACCGGATTCGCGCCGCTGTTGTTCGGCAGCGTGCTGTGGCCGGTGCTCGGGTTGCCGCTCACCTTCACCGTGCTGGGTGTGCTCGTGGTGGCCGCGGTCGTGTTCATGAAGCTGGGCGCGCCGGAGACCCGCGGCCGCGAACTCGACCGGATCGTCGACCCGGTCGAGGCGCCCGCCGAGACCAGGACGGCTCTGTGAAGCCCGCCGCGTTCCGGTACCACCGGGCCCACGACGTCACCGACGCCGTCGGCCTGCTCGGCGAACTCGCCGCGGCGGGCGAGGATCCGAAACTCATCGCCGGCGGCCAGAGCCTGATGCCGATGATGAACTTCCGGCTCGCCCGCCCCACGGCGCTGGTGGATCTGGGACCGTTGCGCCGGGACCCGGCGCTGAACTCCTTCCGGCGCAACGGTTCCAGCCTCACCATCGGCGCGCTGGTCACCCATCGGGCGGTCGAGCTCGCCGAGCTGGGACCGGATTTCGACGTGCTCTCCCGCGCGATGCGGTGGGTGGGGCATCTGCCGATCCGGTCCCGCGGCACGGTGGCGGGCAGCGTCGTCCACGGTGACGCGACCGCGGAATGGTGCCTGCTCGCTCTGCTGCTCGACGCGGTCATCGTCGCCGAAGGGCCGCGCGGCCCCAGGGAGATCCCGGCCGAGGAGATGTTCCACGGCTTCTACACCACCGCCGTCGAACCGGACGAGGTCGTGACCGCGGTGCGCTTCACGAGGCCGTCGCCCCGGGCCGCGCTGACCGAATTCGCCCGCCGTCACGGCGATTTCGCGATAGTCGACGCCGCGGTGAGCATCGACGCGGAGCAAGGCAGCCGCGTCGTGCTCGGCGGCGTCGCCCCCGCGCCCGTCCGGGTGCCCGAAGCCGAAGCGCTACTCGACGGCGGCGTTCCCGGGCCGGAGCTGTTCGCCGCCTGCGGGGCTGCCGCCGCCGCGGCGATCGAGCCGCCCGACGACGCGACGGGCAGCGCGGCCTACCGCCGCCGGCTGGCGCGCACGCTCGTCACCCAGGCGCTCCACGCAGCCTGGGAGAAAGGGGAAACGCGATGACCGCACGGTTCGACGGGCGCCAGGGCCGCTGGGTCGGCGCGTCCGTGCCCCGGCGCGAGGATCCCCGCCTGCTCACCGGCCGCGGCCGGTTCGTCGACGACATCCAGCTGCCGGGAATGCTGCACGCGGCCTTCGTCCGTTCGACGGTCGCGCACGGCAAGCTCGCCGGGATCGACCTGTCGGCCACCTTGGCGGTCGAAGGAGTGGTCGCCGCGTATACGGCGGAAGACCTGGGGCTCGGGGACATCGTCGCGTTGCTCGACCGTCCGCCCGAGGAGTTCTCGCCGACCGCGATGCCGATCCTGGCCAGGGAGAAGGTGCGGTTCACCGGCGAACCGGTGGCGCTGGTCGTCGCCCGCGATCCGTACAGCGCCGAAGACGGTGTCGAGGCCGCGGTGGTGGACTACGAGCCGCTCGGGGCGATCGTGTCGGAGGAGTCGGCGTTCGCCGAGGGCGCTCCGCTCGTGCACGACGAGGCGCCGGGCAACGTGCTCGTCGACGTGTCGATGTTCGACACGCCCGGTGTCGACGCGGCGTTCGAGGCGGCCCGCGCGGGCGGCGGCCGGGTGGTCGAGGTCGTCACGAAGAGCGGGCGGCAGAACGCGCTCCCGCTCGAAACACGGGGAGTCTTGGCGTCCTGGGACGACCACGACGACCAGTTGCTCGTCCAGATGTGCACGCAGGTGCCGCATCAGGTGCGCACGGCGATGGCCCGTTCGCTGCGGGTCCCCGAACGCACCGTGCGGGTCACCGTCCCGGACATGGGCGGCGGCTTCGGCCAGAAATGCGTCGTCGGCCGCGAGGAGATCGCGGTCGCGGCGGCGGCCCGGCGGCTGAACCGGCCGGTGAAGTGGATCGAAGACCGGCGCGAGGCGCTCACTGCCGGATTCCTTGCCAGGGAACAGCGTTACCGCACGCTGGCGGCGTTCGACGAGGACGGGCGGATCACCGCGCTGGACGTCGACGTCGTCTGCGACATGGGCGCCTACTCCTGCTACCCGTTCACGGCGGGGATCGAGCCGCTGATGGCGTCGGCCGAGATGCCGAGCGTGTACCAGGTGCCCGAATACCGCGTCCGTGCCCGCGCCATCGCGAGCAACAAGGCACCGACGGCGCCGTATCGCGGGGTCAGCCGTCCGCAGTACGTGATGGCGATGGAGCGGATCATGGAACGCGCGGCGAGGGAACTCGGCCTCGATCCGGTCGAGATCAGGCGGCGCAACGTGATCACGCAGTTCCCGTACACCGGGGTCAACGCCATCACCTACGACCCCGGCACCTACCGCGAATCGCTCGAACTCGCCGAGGCGGCGATCCGGGACGAGGGCTGGTACGAGATCCGGGACCGTGCGGCCGCCGAAGGCAGGCACATCGGCATCGGTTACTGCTGTTTCTCCGAGCGGACCGGATACGGCTCGGGCGCCTTCGCCAAACGGAAGATGGCGGTGGTCCCCGGTTTCGACATCTCCGAGATCCGGATGGACACGACCGGCTCCGTCGTGGTCACCAGCGGGACCATGAACCACGGCCAATCGCACGAGACGACGCTGGCGCAGATCGTGGCCGACCGGCTCGGGCTGCACCTCGACCAGGTCAAGCTGCGTCAGGGCGACACCGAGCGCATCGCCTACGGCTGGGGAACTTTCGCCTCCCGCTCGGTGACGATCGGTGGCTCGGCGGTGTCCCTCGCCGCCGGGAAACTCGGGGAACTGCTGTGCAAGATCGCCGCGCATCTGCTCGAGACGAGTCCCGACAACGTCCGCCTCGACGGTGACGGCGGCGTCGTCCAGATCGACGATCCGGAGCGCCGCGCGTCGTTCGAGGAGATCGCCGACGTGGCGTACCTGCGCAGTCATCTGCTGCCCAAGGACGTCGAGCCGACGCTGACGGCCACGGCGAGCTTCGACGTACCCGGCGACGGCACCTTCTCGAACGCCACGCACGCCGTGGTCGTCGAAGCCGATCCGGGCACCGGCCAGATCAAGATCCTGCGCTACGCGTGCGTCGAGGACTGCGGGGTGGTGATCCACCCGCAGGTCGTCGACGGCCAGTGCCGCGGCGGGATCGCGCAGGGTATCGCCGGCGCGTTGTTCGAGGAGATCACCTATGCGGGTAACGGGGAACCGTCGGCCGCGAGCTTCATCGACTACCTGGTCCCGACCGCGACGGAGATCCCGGACATCACCGTCACCCATCTCGAAACCCCTTGCGCGTTCACGGAAAACGGCGCGAAGGGGGCGGGGGAGGGCGGCACCATCGGCGCACCCGCCGCGGTGCTGAACGCGATCAACGACGCGTTGCGCCACACGGGAGTCGAACTCGACGTGACCCCGGTGCATCCGCAGACCGTGCTCGCCGCGCTCGACGCGGGGGTCCACAAGGAAATGAGCGTTCCGTCATGAGCGACCGGCACCTGATCGACCTGAACGTCAACGGCGAGACGCACGAAGCCCTCGTCGAGCCGCGCAAGACCCTGCTCGACGTGCTGCGGCACGACCTCGGGCTCACCGGCACCCATGTCGGCTGTGAGCACGGCGTGTGCGGCGCGTGCACCGTCCTCGTCGACGGCGAACCGGTGCGGGCGTGCCTGATGTTCGCCGTGCAGGCGGAGTCGGCCGAGATCCGCACGGTCGAATCGCTGGGGCGCGACGGCGAACTTTCCGATCTGCAGCGGTCTTTCAGCGAGCACCACGGCCTTCAGTGCGGCTTCTGCACCCCCGGATTCCTCATGCTGGCCGAAGGATTTCTGGCCCAGCGGCCGGACGCCGACCGCGAGGAGATCCGCGAGGCCGTCTCGGCGAATCTGTGCCGCTGCACCGGTTATCAGACGATCGTGGACGCGATCGAGGCGACCGCGACCCGTCGATGCCACGCCAAGGAGAAGGAGGCGACAGCGTGATCCTGGAGAACCAGCTGTCCGTACCGGCCGGACCCGACGAGGTCTTCGCCTTGATCAACGACGTCGAACGGGTGGCGGGCTGTCTGCCCGGCGCGACCCTCGACGGACGGCAGGACGACGCCTATCTCGGCCGCGTCAAGGTCAAGGTCGGCCCGATCACCGCCGCCTACTCGGGCACCGTGCGGTTCACCGACGTCACCGAGGCCGATCGCAGCCTGCGGCTGGTGGCCAGGGGAGCGGACGCCCACGGCAACGGTGACGCCGAGGCCGACGTGACGCTGACCGTGCGCGAGGCACCCGGCGGCGCCACCATCGAGTTGCGCACCGATCTGTCGATCCGCGGCAAACTCGCCCAATTCGGCAAGGGCGCGATCGGCGCCGTCTCCACCCGGCTGCTCGACCAGTTCGCGCGGAATCTCGCCGACCAGCTGCGGGCGGGCCCCGTCGCGGCCGCTCCCGCGCCGGTACCGGAGGCCGTCGACGGTCTCGCCATGGTGCTTCCGGAGGGCGTCAAACGCTACGGCGTGATCGCGGCCGCCGCGGCGCTCGGGCTGTTCCAGGGCTGGCTGCTGGGCCGGATCCGCACCCAGGACAAACTGATCAAGGAGTTGCAGCGTGCCCGTCGATGAAAGTCTCGATCGCGTGTACGACCGGGCCGGTTTCGGGGCGAGCGTGCCACGCGGATCGCGTCCGGCGCTGGTCGTGGTCGACCTGACCCGGGGCTTCACCGAACCCGCGTTCCCGTCCGGCGCCGACCTCACCGCCGAAGTCACCGCGACCGCCGCCCTCGTCGCCGAAGCCCGGCGACGAGGTGTGCCGGTGATCTACACCGCGATCAGTTACACACCGGCCGAGGCGGACGGTGACGCCGTCGCGTGGCTGCGGAAAGCGCCCGGGATGCGGGCGCTCCGCGAAGGCAGCGACGCGGTCGCCCTCGATCCGCGGCTCGAACAGCGTGAGGGTGACCATCTCATCCTGAAGAAGGGCGCGTCGGCGTTCCACGGGACGTCGCTGGCCGCGCTTCTCACGAGCCTGGGCACCGACACCGTTGTCGTTTGCGGCGCGACGACTTCGGGATGTGTCCGCGCGACCGCCGTCGATGCCGTCCAGTCCGGCTTCGACACCCTTGTCGTCCGGGACGCCTGTGGTGACCGCGCCGCCGGACCCCACGATGCCGCTTTGTTCGACCTGCAAGCGAAATACGCGGACGTCGTCGACCTCGACGAGGCCCTGACGTATCTCGGGAATCCGGATCGCCGCACGCTCGGTCAACGCGCGTTGGCGGATCTCGGCGACGTGCCGGCGACCAGCCGCTGGGTGACGTCGGGTTCGGTCCGCCTGCACGTACTCGACTACGGTCCCGCCGACCGCGTCCCGGTGCTCGTGCTGCCGGGGATCACCAGCCCCGCGGTCACGATGGACTTCGTGGCACGGGAACTCACCGATCTCGCGCGCCCGCTCGTGCTCGACGTCCGCGGCCGCGGGCTGTCCGATGACGGCACGGAGTACGACCTGGCGAGCTACGCCGCGGACGTCGACGCTGTCGTGGACGGCCTCGGGCTGCGCGATCCGATCCTTTTCGGACACTCGATGGGTGCGCGGATCGCGGCCCGTGCCGCCACTACCCGGCCGTTCCGGGGCACGGTGCTCGCCGATCCGCCGCTGAGCGGTCCCGGGCGGGCACCGTATCCGACCACACTCGACGCGTTCCTCGGCCAACTTGGCCAGGCCTGCCGGGGGACCGACGCCGACGAAGTGGCCCGATCCTGGCCGCGATGGCCGCGCCGCGAACAGGAATTGCGCGCCCGCTGGCTGTCTTCGTGTTCCCGCGACGCGATCGTCGTCACGCACGCCGGGTTCGAATCCGAGGACTTCTTCGACGACTGGCCGAAGGTGCCCGCTCCGACGTTCTTCCTGTACGGCGGCGCGAGCCCCGTCGTCACCGCTCGTGGTGCGGCCGAAGCGGCCGAGCGCAATCCGTCGGCGGAGTTCGTCGAGATCCCGGAGGCGGGGCACATGATCTTCTGGGACGAGCCGGAGGCTGCTCTCTCCGCGCTGCGGGAGGCGTTGCGAAAACTGGTGTAGCCGCCGTCGTGAGTGATTCGGGCACCCGTGCCGTCCCGGCAATCACGCGAACCGCAGGCGCGGTGCAGGGGAGTCACGATCATCGTCACACCGACGTGACGACCTGCCACGCCACCACGACGACGGCGACGGCGATCGGGTGCACCGCGACCGCGGCTCGCGCCAAAGAACGCAGCAGTAGAACAACACTCCGATCGCCGAGGGCGGCCAAACGGACGACACCGTCGCCGTATACGTAGGCGAAGTGGTGTGGTGTACCGCCGTTTCGACGGCGGGCGCGGCTGATCCAGTACTCCGGTAGGACGAGCACGGCCGCGATCAACGAAACGACCTCGCGTGCCGGCTCGACCAGGGTTCTGAGCAACGCAGGGAGGACGAACCTGACGGCGATACAGGCCATCGCGACAAGGAGTACCGAAGTCGCCAAAGCGTGGGGGAGCGCAGACCACATCATTCGCCGCCGGGATCGTCGGCGGGAGACGATGGGCCGTCCTGCTCCGGCCTGGAAGGGTCGCTGTGCCGGTGGTCGTCGAAGGACAACTGACGCGCGGTGTCCGTGCCGGTCAGCACTCTGTTGATCGAGGCCTGCATCCACTGCATCATGACCCGGACCTGGTCGTCGATCTGCCAACGATCCAACGCGTCCGACTCGATGAGCCGGGTGATGAACTCGACGACCTCCTTGCGGTGGTTGTCCCGCTCGGCCACCAAGACCTCCACCACCGCTTGGACGTCCTGCGGATTCTGTGCCAGTTGCAACGCGAACTGGTCGAGGTCGCCGTTCTCGATGAGGTGCTTGAACGCCCGAACCTCTGCTTCGAGCCGTATGTTGCGTTCCGTCTGCGCGTCCATGCGCAAACGCACAAGGATGTTCGTCCAAAGCCCGTATTCGTCGAGGAGCCACTTCGAGTCGAAATAGGCGTTCGTCTCCTTCTCCGCGGTCTCGACATCGGACGTCTCCAGTGCCCTGCTCGCCTGCCGGAGTCCGGCCAGCAACCGGGGGACCACGACCGGACGGATGTCTGTGAGCCCTTTCGTGACAACGGTCTCCGGTACCTCGACCCGCCACTGGACATCTACCTCCGTGCGGAAGACGAAGGCTTCCCCGGCACTCGGGAGTGTGACATCCAGGGAAAGATTGCGAAGTGAAAGGTCGACGTCGTAGACGGACCGATAGCCACTCCACACGAGTTCCCCGATCGTCGGCTGGTGCGTCCAGGAAAAGACGTCGAGCCGGCCGTTTCCCTTGACGAACACGCGGGCGACCCAGGGGCGGGCAATCGAGCCTTTCCGGACGAGCTTCAGCCTGCCGACCCGGCCGCCACCCGCGATCGGTGAGTAGGCGGACGAGGGCAGGGTCTTCACCGCCGAGGGATAGTTCTGCGCCGCCGCCTCCTGCCAACCGCCGTCCGATGGTGCTGACGGCGAGACCGTCACGGTCTGTGCGGGCTTCTCCTTGGCTTCTTGCGGGTCAGCCGTCTTCTCGGTCACGCTGCAGTCCTCCTCTGTTCGCCCTCTTTTACCGCCGTGCTCAACTGGTCCGCCACCTTCGGCTGGAGTGGGTCCGCCCAGTCGCCGACCAGCCTGTTCAGCAGGTAATGCAACCGTTGAGCGTCGCCCGCGTGAGCCACCAGGCCCGTCATGAATCGCGCGAGTTCGTCGAGCAGGGCGGAGTCGTGCTCCCCGGAGCGGACCCACCGAGCCAGCAGGAATCTGGCCAAGGTGTCGCCTTCACGGCTTCGCAAGGCTTGCGTCAGGAGGCCGGTGACCCGGCGGGCGACATCATCGTCCTTAGTGGACAGTGCCAGCAGTAGCGGCCACCGCTCGGCATGGGGTGGCAGGACAGGCCGGTCGTCTTCCATCGACAACCAGAGGTAGTCGAGCTCGAAGCCGTAGAAACTCGCTAGGTGCTTGAGGCTTGTCAGAGCGAGCCGGCGCAAGCTGCTCCGGTCGCTCGCCAACCACCGGTGCAGGTGGTCGAGCACCTCGGTAACCCTGCCGAAAGCGAGCAGTTTGGCGACGCTGAACCCGGCTATCCAGACGATCTCGCTGTCGGCGTCGCCGGTCAACGGCATTCGGCGTTCCGACGGTGTGCCGAGTACGCGGAGTTCTTCCAGCGCGTAGCGGATGTCTCGTCGTCCCAGGGCGAAACCGTAGGTGGCGGCGGCCGTCCAGCGCTCCTCCGGAGTTCCGTACCGACGCCATTTCCGGAGCCGTTCGAGGATCGCCGGCCGGATTTCGTCGTCTTGTGCTGCTTGATCCAGGGCGATCGCGGCCGACCGTCGCCTGATGAAGAGGAAGTCCTTCCACTCATCCGAGGAAGCGTTCGGCGAGATCATCTTGGTGTACACGTATACGAAATCGTGACGGCCCAGGTAGCCGGTCGCCTGTGCGGCCCGGACCCACATCATCGGCCTGCTGTCCTTGCCGAGTTCCTTGAACCACGGACCGAACTGCTCTCGCAGTCGGTGATGGTTCTTCCAGACATGGTCCAGTACGGCCGTCGGGTAGCGCGGATCGTGGAACTCCAGCAACTCCATCGGGATCAGCTCGCGGCCGAACGTCGCGTGTCCGTCGATGATCCTCGCGCGAAGCGCAGGCAACCGCGCACCTTGATCGTCGGCGAACAGTGAGCCTTGACGCTTGTCCTTCTTGGCTTTGTCGTCGTTCCCGACGAGTTTCCGGGTCAGCAGGTCGGCGGCCTCGGTCACGACGGTGTACGGCGACCGGTTGAGCACGGCCAACGCGATCCGGAACGCGGCCAGTCGCAACGCCTCGTCCAGTTCGGCTCCGGGAGTGAGGCCGAGCAGTTCCGCGAACCACTCGGCGACCTGGAAGTGCACCGCACGTTCGGCTTCGCGCTCGACCTCGTCCCGGTCGATCTCACCTCGCGCGTGTTGTGCGAGCAGAGCCGCCATCCTGACCGACTCCAGCGGGCAGGGACACGGCCCCAGTGCCGCCATCGCCCAATCTGCTTCACTCAACCGGAGAAGCTTCTCCTCGAAGCCTGGAGGATCGTCGGGAAGGATCTCGTGCTGAATGTGCTTCCTGAGAAGTTGAGAGGGTTCTGGAGCCTGGTAGTCGAAGGCGTAACCCCCGAACGATTCGATATCCCGAGGGTCTTCCGGAATGACCAGAACGCCGTAGGATTTCGAGTCCTTGAGTTGTTTCTGGAGATCATCGAGTATCGTTTCGGTCAGACCGCCACTGACTCGCGGTGACAACTCCGCCAGATAGCCGACGTTCTTGCGGTCGAACTTGCCCCGGGTGAGTGACTTCGCGGTCTTGCCGCATTCCCATCGGGAAACCTGGTTCGGCGCGAGCCGGTCGAGCAGATGCAGCGCGGTGGTGACCCGGCCCGTACCCGGACGGCCGCGCAGCACCAGGAGATGTCGCTCCTCGAGTCCGGAGAGGAACTCCAGGTATCGATCCACTTGGAAGTACCGTTCCCTGACCCAGCGAAGCAGTTCTTGGCGCACCGCTCCGACGGTTCGTTCCACGGTCTGCCCGACGAAGATCTGATAGCGATCTCCGACTTGCATGTCCTGGGTTTGCAAGGACCCGATGCTCAAGGCCGGTCCATACCGGGTGCCGCTGTGCGTGAAGTAGCGCGCACCAGTGAAGAGCGCTTGATTCTCTCCGCGTGCGTCGTCACTGGAGAGCCGTTTTTCGTCGTCGGGCGCACTGCTTTCCGTCGACTTCGCCGTCGGTTGCGCGGCGGGAGGCGGTGAGGTCGCTGGTGTCGATGCGCCCGGTGCGTCGGTGGCTTCTTCGCTCATCGGAGTGATCCGTCGCCGTTGTACACGGTCCCGTTGATGTAGGACCCGTGTATGACAGCGCTCCCGATGTTGGAGACAGGTCCGTGGAACGCGCCCGCGGCCGGGGCGGGCGGTACCGGCGCGGCGGTACCGGCGGGCTGCCCCGCAGCCGGCGGTACGGAATAGCCGGGGACCCGGATCCACGATCCGGGATGGGCATCGATCTTTCGGTAGCTGTCGGGCATGACCAACCGAGCGCTGGTCCCCTGGACGAATCGCCGGTGGACTTCGTCGGACAGCACGACGGCGATGCTCGCGTCCGCGACGCGACCGAGGACGGCCATAGCGGCTTCTTCGGAAGCCAGCTCGCGTGCCTCGGCGGTGCCGTGGCCGAACGCGATGCCGACGGATACCTTGGGGCAGCCGCCGGTCGCGAGCGCCTGCTGCAAATGATGCAACCAGACGCCGAGCACAAGGCCGCCGGTGACACGAGACGACAAGGCCACGACCACCTCGGTGCCGTCGTGGTCCTCGGCCGGTGAGATTCCAGCGGCATCGAAGGAAGCCCGCACAGCCTGCGCTACGGAACCCTCAGCGGCCTCCGGGACGCTCGCGGGTTCGACGCGAATGGCGAAGGCGGCCTGGCCGGCAGGGTCGGCCGGTCGCGCGGGGGAGTAACCGGGCACGCGGATCCAGGCCCCGCTACGGAATCGCTTTTCCGTCTCTTCGATCTGGACTCGGGTGAAGTCGTGGACAGGCAGGGTGGTGAGCCCCTGCCGGACGGATCCGTCGAAGATCGCCTCCGAAACGACCTGCACGAGGTTGGCTTCGGGATGGTCCGCCAGCGCCGCCCGGACCGGTTTGGCATCTCGGAGCCGGCAAACGTGTACTGGGCCGTCCGAGGCGAAGCCGTAAGCGGCGGGCAGGGCGCCACCATGATGTATCGCCAAGCGCAGTCGAAGCCGCGCTTCGGGTCGTCGATCGCGGTTGAACAGCTCGAGCCGGTTGTCCAGCTCCCGGACGAACGGGTCGATCAGGGTGAGTTCGGCTCCGTCCGCGATGACGGCCAAGAATCCGTCCCCGGCCTCCTGTATCCGCCAGCTCGCGGGGTCGAGGCCCGCTGCGTTCCCGGCTGCGTTGACCGCCGAATGGAGCGCCTCCTGAAGGTCGAACTGCTGCCGCGCGTCACGATCGCTGTAGCGCCACGCGTCCACGGCGAGAAGCAGCACCCTTGAGAATTCGTTGTGGTCCGGCAACCCGTCCTCCTCCGAGGATCGATGAGCGATCCGATGACTTCGAGTCCCTAACTCTGAGCCACGTCCGCGTCGACGATCCCGTATTGATACGGGTTCTCCCGTTCGAGTACGCCGAATCGGCGCAACCCGGGAAGATCGGCGACTACGATTCGTCGAGATTTCCGGTGTACCAGACCGAATTGTTGCAACAGGCGCAGAGTCTTCTCGAACGTCGCCAGAGAGACGCCGGCCAGCGAGGCCATCTCGGTCTGTGTCAACGCCACATCGAGGTCCAAGCCCTCCGCGGTCCTGATGCCGTACACGTCGGCGATCTCGGCGATGACCCGGCCGACCCGCACGGGCGCCGGACAGGCGACGAACTCTGTCCTGCCGATGTCCGCCCTGTGCAGCCGCGTGCCCAAGGTACCCGCCAGCGCGGCCCAGGCATCGGGATGACGATCGAAGAAGTCGCACAACTGCAAGTTCTTGATCAACTTCGCCTGGGCGGGTTTGCAAGTCATCACGTTGGCCGAGTGCGGCAGTCGCTCGAGCATGGAGATCTCTCCGAGCAGGTCGCCGCGGCCGCGCAGAGCGAGAAGCACGGGCCTGCCGAACTCGGTGTGGACGAAGACCTTCATCAGGCCGTCGAGCAGCAGCACCACGTGGTGGCTTTCCTCGCCCTGCCGAAATACCTGGTGCTGCGCCTCGTAAGCCACCGCCGTGCCCAACCTGAGAAGGCCTTCCCGGGACCGGGCCGACATTCGGCCGAGCAGGGTGTCGGTGGGCCAAGACTGCTGGTTCAGCTCCGCTCCCTCGTCATGCCGTGCGTGCACGTGCCCGCGCGAGCTGCCATTGGACCCCTCCAAGGCAGCCATGTCACGGCGATCCACACCCCGTCTCGGGACGGGATGCGGCTGGGAAATGACCCGACGAGGAGAACCCGTCCTGGGGCGGCATGTGTGAGTCGCGGTCACACGACGATGGTGAAGACAGCGAGGAGAGTCACGATGCGAAGCGCTAGCAAGAAGCCACCGGCAGGGCTGAGGGGCGGCATTGTCCGGGCGGAAGCAGAGCTCAGCACGATGCTGAACACGATCTCGTCCTTCCAAGGCGCGGTCCAACACGCAGATGAAAAGGTTCGGACCGTCGTGGCGATACAAGCCATGATCACCGCTATGGTGACCGCTCAGCTCGCCCTGCTCGGACCACCGCGGTTGATCTCGGCTCCGCATTTCGCGATCTTGTTCTGTTTCGTGGTGGCGTATCTGTATTCGTCGTTTCACCTAGTACAGGCCGTCCGGCCTCGGACAGGCGCACCCCCCGGGGGCAACAGGTTCGCTTTTCCGAGCGTCGCGACCGGCAAGTCCGCGGCAGTCTCTCGATCCGTGCGAGACCAGTGCGATGAGGCCCGCGAGTTGACCAGGTTGCTGGCCGCCCTCGCCATGCGGAAGCACCGCCACGTCCGATTCGCGCTGACCGGCATCTGGGTGCTCTTCCTCAGCGGGCTCGGACTCCCGCTCATGACGATGTTGTCGTGAGCGTGGTCAACCGTCGGCCACGGCGGCGAGTCGAAGCCGATCGCGGATGCGCAGACTGCGGTATCCGGTCTCGACGATGTCTTCCCGCCGGAGAAGCGCCAGGGCCCGGTGCACGGTCGGCTCCGCGGCCCCGACCAGCGCCGCGAGTTCGGGCTGTGACAGCGAAACGCCGAGTTCGACATCGGGGCCGGCGGGGATACCGTAGGACGCGGACAACTCGACCAGCACACGGGCGAGCCTGACCCTGACTTCGCGGCTCCCGAAATCGATCCGGCGGCGGGTGGCCCAGCGCAGTTTCACCGCGACATTGCTGCTCGCGGCCAGCGCGACCTCCGGAGTCTCGGTCAGGAACCGGCGAAACTCGGCCTGTGCGACGATCCGCGCCCGGACCCGGCCAGCCGTGGTCGCCGTGGCGATCCTCGGCTGGCCGTCCATCGCCGCGAGCTCACCCACCAGATCTCCACCGACCCGGATGGCCAGGAGTGCCAGCTGCCCGTCCGGCGTCGTACCGGTGATCTTCACGCAGCCGTTGAGGAGGAGGAAGGCGTGTGTGCTCGAGTCCCCTTCGTGGAGAAGGACCGTGTCGGGGTCGTATTCCCTCAAAGTGCCGAGGGCCAGCAAGGCGGAGCAGGCTTTCGGTGGCAGGCCCGCCAAGAAGCTGCCGGTCGGGAACCGCAAGGTTCGATCACTCAATGCGACAGCCTCCTCACCCGTTCGAATATTAGGACGGCAGGCGAGGACGCGCCAGGGGCACGCAGCCCGTCACCAGTCGATCGGCACCGCGACCGGACCTCGGAGCGTCAGGAACATCCGCCGCCAGGCGACTTCTTCGAGCGGTACCGCGAGGCGCAGTCCCGGGGCGGCGGCCAGCAGTGCGGTGACACCGGTCCGCAGTTGCAGGCGGGCCAGTGCCGCGCCGAGGCAGTGGTGCGGTCCGTGGCCGAAGGTCAGATGTCCTTGCGTGCGAAGGGGATCGACCCGCTCCGGAGCGGGAAACCGTCGAGGGTCGTGGTTGCCCGCCTGCAGGGAGGCGAGGACGAACTCGCCCGCGCGGATCGGCACCCCGCCGAGGTCGGCGTCTTCGACCGCGACCCGCCCCTGGTCGGCGGCCGAACCTTGGTCCTGGCGAAGGAATTCCTCGATCGGCGCGGGATCGCGGGGCAGTCCGGGGTCGGCCGCCAGCCGTAGCACGATCTGGGCCAGGGCGTTCGCGGGCGGGACATATCCGCCGAGAAGGATCGCGAAGGCGAGTTGGGTGACCTCGTCCGGCCGCAGCGCGTCGCCGTCGTCGTCCCTGGCCTGCAACAGGCCGGTCAGGAGGTCCTCGCCGGGCGCGCGGCGCTTCGCCTCGACCAGTTCCGTGAGGTAGTCACCCAGCTTCCGGGAGGCCTCGGTCATCTCCTCGTAGCTCGGCGCGGTGAACACCGCGAGCATGCCGTCCGCCCAGCTTCGCAGCGCGTCACGAGCCGACGGCGGAACACCGAGGAGTTCGTTCAGCACCGAGAGGGCGAACGGGATCGCATATCCCTCAAGGACTTCCGCGGGCGGACCCGGGGCGAGCAGCTTCGCGACCAGGTCTTCCGCGATCGCTTCGACGCGCGGCCGCAGGAACTCCACCCGGCGTGGGGTGAGTGCCTTGCCCGCGATGCGCCTGAGCCGCGCGTGCTCGGGGCCGTTCATGGTGAAGAGCAGAGCGTCGGCGCCGGTCTCGGGAACCCCGGGCAGCCAGACGCGGAATCGCGGATCGGTAAGCAGGGCGCGGATGTCGTCGTAGCGGGTGACGAGCCAGGCGTCCTCGCCGGTCGCGAGACGCACGCGGCTCACGGGCTCCTCGAGTTCGGTCGCCGTGAACGGGTACTCCATGTGCTTCCCCCTATTTCTTCGGTTTGCCGGTGACCTCTTCGGCCAGCGAGTGCAGCGGCATCAGCGCGGCGGGGTCCCCGCCCACCTTGAGGGCGCGGGCGGTGAGCAGGCGGTACAGCTCGTCGGCGGCCTCGACCAGACGCGCCGCGCGTTCCGCGGCCGAATCCTCGTCCGGATCGAGTTCGGTGAGCGCCGCCGCGAGAACCTGCTCGGCGTCACGCTGCTGGCGCTGCGCGACAGCCGTGACCAGGCCGTCGACCGGGGAGACCAGGGTGCGACGGCGGTCGGCCGGATCCGGATGCGTGCGCAGGGCGCCCCGCTCACGCAGCTTGGCAACGGCGGCGGAGACATGGCTCTGCGCGAAACCGGTGCGCGCGGTCAGCTCGCTGATCGACAGACCCGGCGCTTCGACGACCACCGAGATCAGTACGAGATAGATCTCCGGCACCTCGGGATCGGCTTCGTCGCGCATGCCCCGGGACGCGAGCTCCATCAGGTGCTTGCCGAGCAGGTACAGCTCACCGGCTTTCATATCGGAAACGATACATCTAAAACGATGTATCTCGCCAGCCGGTGGACCTAGGGGAGCGGGGCGTTGCTCCACATACGGATGGTCTTGTCGTGGCCGCCGGTGGCGAGCAGCCTTCCGTCGGGGCTGAACGCCATCGCCGTCACGGGGCGAGTGTGGTCGGTGAGCGGGTCACCGAGCGGTCGGCCGGTCGCCGGATCCCACCAGAACCGGACGCTGTTGTCTTGGCCACCGGTGGCGAGCAGACCGCCGACGGGATCGAAGGCGAGTGCCGTCACCGGACCGGTGTGCCCACTGAGGGGATGGCTGACGGGCCGCCCTGCCGCCGGATCCCACCACAGTCGGACGATGGCGTCTTCGCTTCCGCTGGCAAGGAGCCGCCCGTCCGACCTGAACGCCACGGCCTGCACCGCACCGAGATGGGCGATGAGGGGGTGGTCGACGGGTTGTCCGGTTTCGGGATCCCACAATCGGACGCTCTTGTCAGTGCTGCCACTGGCGAGGAGACGGCCGTCGGGGCTGAATGCCAGCGACAGCACCGGGCCGGTGTGTCCGGTGAGTCGTCGGCCGACCGGTTGCCCGGTTGCCGGGTTCCACAATCGGATGGTCTTGTCGGTGCAGCCGGTGGCGAGG
Organism: Amycolatopsis sp. MJM2582; assembly: GCF_000754115.1. NCBI lineage: Bacteria > Bacillati > Actinomycetota > Actinomycetes > Pseudonocardiales > Pseudonocardiaceae > Amycolatopsis > Amycolatopsis sp. MJM2582. The sequence goes on along the minus strand of NZ_JPLW01000002.1, from coordinate 1,622,501 downwards.
AGACGCCCGTCTGGGCTGAACGCAACTACGCACACCCCAGGGTGGATCCCGTTGCCCGGGTGTTCTTTGAGGGGTTCACCGACCGGCTGTCCGGTCGCCGGATTCCACAACCGGATGGTCTTGTCCGGGCCCGCGCTGGCGAGCAGCCGGCCGTCGGGGCTGAACGCCACTGTCAGCACCTGCTTGGTGTGTCCGACAAGCGGCTCGCCGATGGGCTGCCCGGTCTCCGGGTTCCACAACCGCACGGTCTTGTCGCCCCCGCCGCTGGCCAACAGTCGTCCGTCCGGGCTGAACGCGAGCGCTTCCACTCCGGGGCATATCCAGTTCCCTGGGGCGGCACGGGCCCACACGCAGTGGTAAGCGGGTACCTTGCCCGGGGTCGGCCCGGTGATCGTCTCGTGTTTCGTGAAGTGGCGGGTCTTTTCCGGTGGCTTCGGTAGCTGGCCCACCAGCGCGAGTGCTTCGCGAGTCGTCAGGCGTTGTGCCGGGTCCTTGTCCAGCAGGCCGGTGATCAGAGTGCTGAGCTCGCCCGCGTGCTCAGGCTCCGGGACCGGTTCGAACAGGACCGCGGCCATCGAAGCCGCGACGGTGTCGCGATGGAAGGGGGAATGCCCCTCGACGGCCGCGTACAGAGTGGCGCCGAGTGAGAACAAGTCGCTGGTGGTGCCCTGATCGCCAGTGCCGTTCAGTCGCTCGGGAGCGGTGTACTCGATGGTTCCGATGACCATTCCCGTGGCGGTCAGCGCGGTGTCGGTCCGGTGGACGGCGATACCGAAATCGGTGAGCAGCGCCCCTTCGTCGCCGGCGAACAGTACGTTGGCAGGCTTGACATCCCGGTGCGCTATCCCGGCCTGCTCGGCCGCGCTCAGTGCCCGCAGCAAGTCCGCGGCCACCCGCCGGACCTTGTCGACAGGCAGCCGTCCATCGGCACTGATGCGCTCTTCCAGCGAGGCGCCGTCGACAAGGCGCATCACGATCCAGGGCAGGTCGCCCTCCACCAGCACATCGTGCACGGCGACGATGTTCGGGTGATCCCGCAGCCGGGCGGCGTTGCGGGCTTCGCGCGTCGCGCGCTTGAGCCGCGCGGTTCGTTCGGTTTCGGCGGCGGCGTCCGGCAGCCAGATCTCCTTGACCGCGACGTCCACTTCCAGCGTTTCGTCCCGCGCCCGCCAGACCCGCCCGAACCCTCCGGATCCCAGCTCCGCCAAAAGTCGGTAGCGATCGCCGACCACCCGACCGGGTTCCGCCCTCCGCGTCATGATCACAGCATGTAGACGCCGCTACACACGGTCAAGGCGCTAGCAGGAACCTGCCTCGCGCGCTCGAAGCGCCCTAAATGCTCGCCACCGGCGAGCCGGTGGAGATCTCACGCGGGTGGCCAGATCGGCGATGTTCCAGCGGCGCTCGTGCTCGGCGGGCTTGGAAAGCGGCCGGTGGGGAACCGTGGCGATCAAGGTGGCGCCGTCGTCCGCCAGTCGGAGGGCGGAAGGCGGGACCTCGGTGGTGATCGTCGCCGCGAGGCGGGGAGCGGTGATGTCCTGCGTATCCCACAGGCGAATCACGCCGTCGCCTTCGGTGAGCGCGGCCCGTCGGCCATCGGTACTGCTGACTCGAAGGTCGCCCCGGATGTGGGTCGCCGTGTGCTGAGCGGACAACGGAACCGGTGCGGTCGCGGGGACCCGGTCGTCCGACGCGGCGGTGGTGAGTACGGCCAAGACGGCGAGGCAGGCGGCCGCGGCGAGGATCTCGGTGCGCCGGACCGCCCGGGCCGGGACGGTGGGCGGGAACCGTGCGGACTCGATCCTGTCGCCGCCTGTGGGCGCTGGAGATTCGGCGGACGACGCGACGTAGGCGTCGCGCCAGCGCTGTTCCCACTCGTCGGGGTCGGCACCACAGGCGGCGGCGAAGGCACGCGTGACCGGCAGCGTCGGTAGTTGTTTCCCGGCAGCCGCGGCCGCATGGGTGCTGGCCGAATAGTGCGCGCGCGTCGCCAGTTGTCGGTAGGGCGGAGTGCCCGCCTCCTGGCGTAGTCGCCGTAGCGCCGCCGCGAACTCGCAGACAACGCCGCCGTCGCTTTCCAATGGCCGCTCCGGCCTTGGCATGGCTTCACCCCTCGAATCCGTATCCGGATCGATCATCGCACCGTGTCGCACCACTTCGGCGAATGGTGAAACGAAGGGGGAGATCCATGATCATGCGAAGGTTCGGTCTGCTGATCGCCGCCGGTGCGGCGGCACTCGCGATAGCGCCGGGCGCGTCCACCGCGGAAGTTCTCATCGGTGGCTGGCACGGACCGTATCCGAATATCGGCGAGTGCGGGTATTGGACCAACGAGGAGGTGAAGCTCGGCCATCCACCGATGGTGCCGTGTGGCTATTACGCGTCCGATCCGGGCACCGGCAAGGACGCCGGAAGCGGGTTCTACTACCGGAGCAGCCATTACTGAGGGGGCGATGAACGTCCAGAGAATCTGGGCTTCGGGGAGGGGCTCGGGATGATCTGGTCGACGCGGGTGCCGGTTCCGCTCCGGGCGGAGCCGGCACCCGGCCGGTTCGTCAGCGGCGGCCGCTGAGCGTGGTGGAACCAGCGTAGCGGGCTTCGGTGCCGAGTTCCTCTTCGATGCGGATGAGCTGGTTGTACTTGGCGGTGCGGTCGGAGCGCGACAGCGAGCCGGTCTTGATCTGACCGCAGTTGGTGGCGACGGCGAGGTCGGCGATGGTGGTGTCCTCGGTCTCGCCGGAGCGGTGCGACATCACCACGGAGTAGCCGGCCTTGTGCGCGGTCTCGACCGTGGTGAGGGTTTCGGTGAGTGTCCCGATCTGGTTCACCTTCACCAGGATCGAGTTCCCGATGCCTCGCTCGATACCGTCGTTGAGCAGATTCACGTTGGTGCAGAAGACATCGTCGCCGACGAGCTGGACATGGTCGCCGATGGTGTCGGTGAGCTGCTTCCAACCGGTGAAGTCGTCCTGGGCGACACCGTCCTCAATGGACACGATGGGGTAGCGCGACGTCAGGTCGGCGAGATAGGCTACGTGCTCCTCGACGCTGCGTTTGCGTCCCTCGCCGGTGTAGTCGTAGACGCCGTCGGTGTAGAACTCGGACGCGGCCGGGTCGAGCAGCAGGGCGATGTCCTCGCCGGGGGTGTAGCCGGACTGCTCGATGGCGCGCAGTACGAACTCGAGTGCTTCGTCGGCGGAGCTGAGGTTCGGCGCGAAGCCGCCTTCGTCGCCCACGTTGGTGCCGTGCCCGGCTTCGCGCAGCGACGCGCGCAGGGTGTGGAACACCTCCGAGCCCATGCGGACGGCGTCGGCGAAGGTCTCCGCGCCGAGCGGGCCGATCATGAACTCCTGGAAGTCGATCGGGTTGTCCGCGTGCGCCCCGCCGTTGATGATGTTCATCATCGGCATCGGAAGCAGATGCGCGAACACGCCACCGACGTAGCGGTACAACGGAAGTCGCTTCGAGGCCGCGGCGGCCTTCGCCACGGCCAGCGAGACGCCGAGGGTGGCGTTGGCGCCGAGCCGAGCCTTGTTCGCGGTGCCGTCCAGTGCGATCAGCGCGCGGTCGACGTCGAGCTGGGCTTCGGCGTCGAGCCCGGCGACGGCCTCGGCGATCTCGGTGTTGACTGCGTCGACGGCTTTGCGGACACCCTTGCCGTGGAAACGGGTCTTGTCGCCGTCGCGCAGTTCGACGGCTTCCTTGGTGCCGGTGGAGGCGCCCGACGGCACGGCGGCCCGTCCGAGCGAGCCGTCCGCGAGTTCGACGTCGACCTCGACGGTCGGGTTGCCCCGGCTGTCGAGGATCTGACGACCGTGGACGCGGATGATCGCGGTCATGTGCACTCCTTGCCTGGTCGCGCCGCCCCCGGTGAGCAGCGGGACGTCCGCGAGGCTAGCAGAGAATTCCTGAATCGATCCCGATCTCTGACCAGGCAAATCAGGTCATGACGTAGGCCCCAGGGCCGACTGGCACCAGTCAAGATCGGTCCTCGGTCCGACGCGAGCGGATGCCCGGCCGGGATGGACTGGCGAGCGACGTGATCAAGCTCGACGGGAAGAAGACCTGATGATCCAGTTCGACCGGCTCACCAAACGACGAGGATCGGCGACGATCCTTTCCGACGTCGGTTTCGAAGCGCGCCCAGGCCGTGTGACCGGCTTCCTCGGGCCCAACGGCGCCGGGAAATCGTCGACCCTGCGGATCCTGCTCGGGCTGGACCGGCCGACGTCGGGAACCGCTCTGGTCGACGGCGTTCCGTTCGCCGGGCTGCGCGATCCCCTGCGCAAGGTCGGCGCCGTACTCGACGGCTCGGGAGCACATCGCTCGCGCACCGGCCGGGCTCATCTGAACTGGGTCGCCGCGGCGGGCGGCATCCCGCGCGGCAGGGTGGACGAGGTCCTCGCGGAGGTCGGACTGTCCGCCGCCGCGGGCAAACGCGTCCGCGGCTACTCGCTGGGGATGGGGCGGCGGCTGGCCCTGGCCGCGGCACTGCTGGGCGATCCCGAGGTGCTGGTGCTCGACGAACCGGTCAACGGCCTCGATCCGGAGGGCATCCGCTGGATCCGCGGTTTCCTCCGTGCGCGGGCCGCGGCCGGGCGGACCGTCCTGCTTTCGAGTCATCTCATGGGAGAACTGTCGGAGACGGTCGACGACGTCGTGGTCATCGACCGCGGCAGGATCGTCGCGCGGGGAACACTCACGGAAGTCGTCGGCGGGCACCGAAGCCTGGAGGACGCCTTCTTCGCGCTCACCACGGGGGCGGCGCGATGAGGGCCTATCGGGGAGAACTGCGCAAGCTCGCCTCGCTGCCGTCTGTCTGGGCCGCGGTCGCGATCGGCGTACTGCTTCCGGCGGCTCTGACGTTCCTCAACGCGAGGGCGGCGGCCAGACGCGGCGGCAACGTGGACCTCGGGTTCCAGGAACTCGCGTTCGGCGTGGTGGGCGCGATCATCCTGGGCGTCGTCGCGGTGAGCAGCGAATACACCACCGAAGGGGAGAACGCCGGTGGCGGACGCCAGATCACCACGAGTCTCACGGTCGTGCCGTCCCGGTGGCGCTTGCTGATCACGAAGCTGGCGGCGATGATCACCGTGGTCGCGGCGCTGGCGACGGTTTCCTCGGCCGTCACCCTCACGATCGTCGAAGCGCTGGGCGTGAGCGATTTCGTGCGCCTGCCCGGAGTCGTCCTCTACTGGGTGCTGACCGCCCTGCTCGCGTCCGGCCTGACGTTGTTGACACGCAACGGAATCCTGCCGCTCACCGTGCTGATCCTGAACACGTCGGTGGTCACGGTCACCTACCTGCTCACGAAACTCACGCCGCTGGCCGCGTTCTTCCCCGACCTGGCCGGATTCCGGATGTTCATCGAGCGGGTGGAGCTGCCCGTCCGGCTCTCTCCGGTCACCGGGGGCCTGGTGATGACGGCCTGGGTCGCGGCGCTGCTCGCCGCGGGCTTCCTGGCTTTCCGCGGGAGGGACGCGTGACGGGCGGCCGGGCACTCCGGGCCGAGATCCTCAAACTGCTCAGCCTGCCGGCCACGTCCTTCACCCTGTTCGGCACCTTGGCGGTTTCGGCGATCCTCGCGACCGCGTTCGCGCGACAGGGCGTCTCGCCCGTCGGCTACACCCAAGCCGGGTTCCTCGTCCTGGGTGTCATCGCGGTGACGTCGGAGTACGGCGGAGGCCAGATCCACCGGACCCTGACCGCCATGCCACGCCGGATCACCTTGCAGCTGGCCAAAATGGGCGCACTCCTGATCGTGGCCGTTCCGGCGGCCGTCCTGACCGCGCTGGCCGGTGGACCGTGGTCCGACGTGGTGGGAGCGAGCGCCTACCTCGCACTCACCACGGTCTTCTCCGCCGCCGTCGCGACGGTCGTGAGGTGGAGCGTCCCGGCGGTGGCCGGGCTGCTCGGGTACTACTTCATCGCGGGCCCGCTTCTCCGTGACCGGGGCACTTTCGCGGACTACCTGCCGGACGCCGCGAGCCACGACGTGCGCTCACTCGGCGGCTCGGCCGTCGTGCTGGTCTGGGCGCTCGTCGCGGTGGGGATTTCGGCGATCACTTTCCACCGGCGGGACGCTTGACCGCGCGCGGGGCCACCAAGCCCAGGTCGTACGCCGTGATCACCAGCTGAGCGCGGTCGCGGGCCGAAAGCTTGCTCAGGAGCCTGCTGACATGCGTCTTGACCGTCTTGACCGAGATGGTCAGCGTCTCGGCGATCTCCGTGTTGGACAGCCCGCGGCCGACGAAGGTGAGGATCTCGATCTCCCGCTGGGTCAGCCCGGCAGGCGGGGGCGGGCTGCGGTGCGGCGGCGTCGTGACGTAGTGCTCTATCAGCCGGGTGAGGATGGCGGGCGCGAAAAGGGATTCGCCGCTGTGCGTCCGGCGGACGGCGGCGAGAAGCTCGTCCGGTTCGGTGTCCTTGAGCAGGAAACCACTCGCTCCCGCGCGGAGCGCGCCGTAGACGTACTCGTCCAGTTCGAACATGCTCAGCACGAGGATCCTGGTCCCGGCCAGGCCGGGGCAGGCGCCGATCTCCTGGGTGGCCACGATCCCGTCCTGGCCGGGCATGCGGATGTCCATCAGCACGACGTCCGGGCTCAGCCGCCGCGCCATTTCCACAGCTTGGATCCCGTCCTCTGCCTGTCCGACGACGACCATGTCCGGCGTGGCGTCGATGATGATCGCCAGGCTGTGTCGCAGCAGCCGCTGATCGTCGGCGAGCAGGACCCGGATCGGTGGCTGTTCGGTCACCGGCGTGCTCCGTCCGGAAGTCGTGCGGTGAGGCGGAATCCGGTCCCGGCCGGTGCCGCGTGCAGCTCGCCGCCGAGGATCTCGGCACGTTCCCGAAGTCCTGCCAGGCCGTGGCCGGCCCCGGTGGCGGGGGACCAGGCACTTCGCGGCCCGTCGTCCTCGACGGTCACGACGATCGTGTCGCCCTCGCGCCGCAACCCGACGCGAGCGGTCGTCGGTCCGGCGTAGCGAGCGGTGTTCGCGACGGCTTCGCGGACGATCTCGCAGACAGTCGCTTGTATCCCAGGGGAAACGTCCCCGAGTTCGCCGACGTCCAGTCGCGGTTCGAGGCCCAGCGGGCGGACGGCCTCGACGATGGCGGGAAGATCCGACAGGTTCAGCACAGGCCGCAGCGGCGCGCCGCGCTCATCGGGGTCGCGAAGCACAGCCAGCATGCGCCGGAGTTCGGTGACCGCGTCCCGGCTCGTCCGCTCGATGTCGGCGAGCGCCTGTTCGCGCTCCGCTTCCCGGACTTCTCCTTGAACCCGCCGTGCCGCACTGGCGCGCAACGTGATCACGCCGAGGCCGTGGGAAACGATGTCGTGGAGTTCCCGGGCGATCCGGAGCCGCTCGTGTTGCGTGGCGTGCTCGGCCGCCCAGCCGGTGAGGCGGGCTTCGTAGTCGAGGCGCCGCTTGCGCGCGCGGACCACCGTCCACGTCGTCACGCCGATGGCCGTGGCCACGACGAGAATCGGCACGACGACCGCGCCGGGACCGTTCGCGCCGACGGCCAGCAGCGCGACCGCGGCCACGACCAGCACCGCGGAGGCGACCAGCCACGCACGCGATCGCCATTCGGGGCGGTCCGGCGGTGTCATCACCGGCCATCGTATTACCGGCGGTGCTCAGGCCGCGTGCGCCAGCGTCAGCGCGCCACCCGCCGCCGAAAGCAGCAGGACGGACCAGCGGACGGACCGTTCGCCGACCCGGCGGCTCAGCGCCCGTCCCAGCAGATCGCCGGCGAGCGCGGCGAACGCGACCGCGAGGAGCACGCTCACGGGCACCTCCACCCAGCCGAGACTGGGCAACGCGACCAGGCCGAGCAGGAAGAAGTAGATCGACAACGTCCCGCGTGTCTCGTCCGCGCCCCAGCCCGCGCTCGCCCCGTACACCGCCACTGCGGGACCGGAAAGCCCGGCGACGGAGTTCATCGCCGCGCTCAGCACGCCCGCGCCGACGGCGGCCGTTCTGCCCGCCAGCCGTCTGCTGGTGACACCGCTCGCCAGCACACCGACGGCGAGGACACAGCAGCCGCCCGCGGCGAGCAGCAACGGCCGTGCCGGGACATCGCGGACCACGAGCGCGACGACCGGGGTGAACACCACCGCGGGCACCGTCAGCCACGCGACCTGCGTCCACCTGATCGCCCGCCAATGGGTGATCGCGACCGCGAGATAGACCGGGAAGCCGAGCAGCAGGGTGAGCCGGACGGCGTCGAGCGGGCCCAGCGCCAGCGCCAGGAACGGTACGCACAGCAGGGAAAGCCCCATCCCGGAAAGGCGCTGGGCGACGACCCCGGCCGCCGCCGCGAGCGAGGTCAAGGCCAGGGTTCCCACGAGTCCATTGTGGAGCCGGGCGCGGAGTGGCGGTAGTCGTCGCTTGGCGAAGACGTCATAGCCCAGCGCTATGAGCGGCGAACTGGACCCGTCGAACGCGCGGGTTCTGGCACTTCTGGCCGTTCCAGCCGTGCCGCACGCTCAGCGTCACTGCCTTTGGAACAGACGGGAGCGTGAGATGAAGATCGGTGTCCCTCGTGAAGTCAAGAACCACGAGTACCGGGTCGCGGTGACGCCCGCGGGCGTACACGAGTTCACTTCGGCCGGGCACGAGGTGTTCGTCGAGCGCGGAGCGGGCGAAGGGTCCTCCGTGCGCGACGAGGACTACGCCGCCGCCGGCGCGAAGGTGCTCGACAGCGCCGACGACGTCTGGGCGACCGGAGACCTCGTGCTCAAGGTCAAGGAGCCGATCGCCGAGGAGTACCACCGCCTGCGCCGCGATCAGCTGCTGTTCACCTACCTGCACCTCGCCGCGAGCGAGCCGTGCACGCGGGCGCTGCTGGACGCGGGCACGACGTCGGTGGCGTACGAGACGGTGCAGCTGCCGAACGGATCGCTGCCCCTGCTGTTCCCGATGAGCGAGGTCGCCGGACGGCTGGCCCCGCAGGTCGGCGCGCAGACGCTCATGCGCGCCAACGGCGGGCGCGGGGTACTCATCGGCGGTGTCTCCGGGGTGGCCCCGGCGCGGGTGGTCGTACTCGGCGCCGGTGTCGCGGGGATGAACGCGGTCGCCGGCGCGGCCGGGACCTGGGCCGACGTCGTCCTGTTCGACAAGAACGTCGACAAGCTCCGTGCCGCCGACCGGATGTACCAGGGGCGGATCCGCACCGCCGCGGCCAACGCGTATTCGATCGAAGAGGCGGTGGTCGAAGCCGACCTCGTGATCGGCGCGGTGCTCGTGCCCGGTGCCAAGGCGCCGAGCCTGGTGTCGAACGATCTCGTGTCCCGGATGAAGCCGGGCAGCGTGCTCGTCGACATCTCGGTCGACCAGGGTGGCTGCTTCGAGGACACGCGGCCGACGACGCACGCGGAGCCGACGTTCCAGGTGCACAACTCGGTGTTCTACTGCGTCGCCAACATGCCCGGCGCCGTTCCGCACACCTCGACGTACGCGCTGACGAACGTCACGCTGCCATACGCGCTGGAGCTGGCGAACCACGGTCTGTCCGGCGCCGTCGCGCGGTGCCCGGAGCTGCGCGGCGGGGTCAGCACGGTCGACGGCAGGCTGACGTCCGCGCCGGTCGGCGAGGCGCTCGGAATCGGCTCCGTTTCGCTCGACGACGTGCTCGGCTAGGTGGTGCGGGCCGGGATCCGGAGTTAGGTTCAGATCCCGGCCCGTCGCCGAAAGGGAGGTGCCGTTGCCGCGAACGTTGATCGAAATCGACCGGACGTCCACCGAGCCGCTCTACCGGCAGGTGCGGCGCGCCATCGAGCACGGCATCGCGATCGGCACGTTCGATCCGGCGCACCGGCTGCCGAGCTCGCGGGAGCTGGCCGCCGAACTCAGCGTTTCCCGCAACACCATCAATCTCGCCTACCAGGAGCTGGTGGCCGAGGGGTTCGTGGAGAGCCGCGAGCGCAGCGGGCTGTTCATCAACGCCGAGATGCGGCCGCACTGCGCGGTGCAGGAACGCGGCACCAGCCCGGCCATCGACTGGAGCGCGCGGGTGCGCCGGTATCCCGACGCCGGGGTGCCGCATATCGAGAAGCGCCCGGACTGGCACACCTATCCGTACCCGTTCCTCGCCGGTCAGGTGGATGTCACCGCCTTTCCCGCGCGCTCGTGGACCCGCTGCCTGCGCGACGCGCTGTACCGGCCGCACGTGTTCCCGAGCCTGCAGGACAGCGTCGGCTCCGACGACCCGATGCTGGTCGACCTGATCTGCCGTCAGCTGCTCACCGCGCGGGGGATCGAGGCAGACCCGTCGGAGGTCCTGATCACCGTCGGCTCGCAGCAGGGCCTCGACCTGCTCTGCCGCGCGCTGCTCGGGCCGGACAGCGTCGTGGCGATGGAGAACCCGGGATACCTCGACGCCCGGCACATCTTCCTGCGCACCGGCGCCGGGCTGCGCGGCGTGGACGTCGATCAGAGCGGCCTGCGCCCGCCGGACACGCTCGACGGCGTCGATCTCCTGTATCTCACCCCGAGCCACCACCACCCGACGAACGCGACGTTGAGCATCGGCCGCCGACGAAGGCTGCTCAGCCTCGCCGCGAGTGCGGGCACGGTGCTCGTCGAGGACGACTACGACAGCGAATTCCGGTACCACGGCAGCCCCACGCCCGCGCTCAAGGCGCTCGACGGCACCGGAGACGCGATCTACCTCGGCACCTTCTCCAAGTTCCTCTCGCCCGGCCTGCGGTTGGGATACCTGGTCGGCCCGCGCGAACTGGTGCGGGAGCTGCGGGAGATCCGGCGATACGTGCTGCGGCATCCGCCCGGTCATCTCCAGCGGGCGCTGGCGTTGCTCATCGACAGCGGCGAGTACCACCGTTCCCTCCGCCGGTATCGCACGAAACTGATGCGGAAATGGGAGGCGACCTGCGCCGCGGTCACCGAACACCTGCCGTGGACGCAGACGGCGTATCCGCCGGGCGGGGTCAGCCTCTGGATGACCGGACCGTCCGAACTGGACTGCCGGGCGCTGATGGAACGAGCCGAGCGTGACGGCGTCCTGATCGAGCCCGGCGACATCTTCTTCGTCGGGGACGACCCGCCGAAGAACCATTTCCGGATCGGGTTCGCGGCCGTCCCCTTGCGCGACATCGACCCCGGCATCCGTCTGCTCGGTGAGGCCTGCCGCGACCTGATCGCGTAACTGGTACCACCGCGCCGGACCGTTCTGGACCTGTTCAGGCGGCCAGACGTGCCGCAGTGTCTGGGGATCGCTCGTGAGCCAGGACACGTCGCCAGGAGGTCCGTGTGGTGGAGTTCGTTCGAGAAGCCGATTTCGTCGCGTTCGGTGGCACCGTGCTCACCCTGGACGCGGCGGGGAGACGGGTGCGCGCGCTGGCCGCGAGCGGCGGCCGGATCACCGCGCTGGGTTCCGAACGGGAGATCTCCCGGCTGATCGGCCCGGAGACCACCGTGCTCGACCTGGCCGAGCGCACGGTGATCCCCGGTTTCGTCGAATCCCACAACCATCCGGCGTTCTTCGGGATGACGCTGGCCGCGCCGGTCGACGCCGGCAGCCCGCCCAACGACACCATCGCCGACATCGTGGGCCGGGTCGCGCAGGCGGCGAAGGAGCTGGGCCCGGGGGAGTGGATCCGGGGTTTCCGGTACGACGACACGCTGCTCGCGGACGGCCGTCATCCGACCCGCGCGGACCTCGACCCCGTCTCCGGTCGCAATCCCGTGGTGCTGACCCATGTCTCCGGCCATTTCTGTACCGCGAACTCGCTCGCCCTGCGCGAGGTCGGGATCACCGCCGAGACCCCGGACCCGCCCGGCGGGCTCATCGTGCGCGACGCCCGTGAGGAGCCGACCGGTGTGCTCGTGGAGACGGCGGCCTTCCTCGTCACGTCCCGGCTGCCCGGGCAGAGCGCGGGCGAACTGGCCGATGCCCTCCTGCTGGCGGACGAGGAGTACCTCGCCAACGGCGTGACCTCCGTGCACGACACCGGTATCGGGCTCATCGGCGGAGCGGCGGAACTGGAGGCGTACGCGCTGCTGAGGCGCGCCGGGAAGCTGCGGGTCCGGGTGCGCGGCTACCTGTTCGACGGTCTGCTGCCCGGCCTCGGCGAAGGCCGGCCGGAATCGCCGGAAGCCCAGGTGGACGACAAGTTCGCGATGACGGGGGTGAAGATCGTCGCGGACGGTTCGATCCAGGGCAAGACCGGCTGTCTCGCGGAGGGTTACACCTGCGCTCCGGACGAGCACGGCATGATGCTGCTCGAACCCGCCGACCTCGGCCGCCGGATCGCCGCGCTCGACGCGGCGGGCTGGCAGGTCGCCGTGCACGGCAACGGCGACGCGGCGATCGATGCGATCATCGACGGCTACTCCCGGCTGGGCTCGCCGCGGGGCACCGGCAGGCGGCACCGGATCGAGCACTGCCAGACGGTGCGCGAAGACCAGCTTGACCGGATGGCCGCCCACGACGTCCTCGCGTCGTTCTTCATCAAGCACGTCTACTACTGGGGAGACCGGCATCGCGACGTCTTCCTCGGGCCCGCGCGGGCGCGGCGGATCAGCCCGCTGGTCTCGGCCCGCTCGCGCGGAATCCATTTCGGACTGCATTCGGACACCCCGGTGACGCCGGTGCCGCCGCTGGAGGGGATCTGGTGCGCGGTGCGCCGGATCACCAGGCAGGGCAAGGTACTCGGCGCCGAACAGGCCGTGGACGTCGACGCCGCGTTGCGCGGTTACACGATCGACGCCGCGTATCTCGCGGGTGAGGAAGACGTCAAAGGCAGCCTGGAGATCGGGAAACTCGCCGATCTCGCGGTGCTGTCCGGCGATCCCACCACGGTCGACCCCGACCGGATCCGCGAGCTGACCGTGGACGCCACCGTCAGCGGCGGCGAGATCGTCTGGCGGCGCGAGACGACGGGAGCACGACGATGATCCGCAGCTGGCCGAGTGTCCTCATAGGACTATTCGTCCCCGCTTTCGCCCTGCTGGCGGGAATTCTGCTGCTGTCCGGATCAACGGCGTCGGTACTGGGCATCCCGGTGCTGTTCTTCTGGGTGTTCTGCTGCTGCCCGCTGACCACGCTGTGCCTGTGGATCAGCTGGCGTTTCTTCGACCGCGCCCACTACCCGGAGGACGACTGATGCTGATCGCGATCGTGGCGGTGGTGATGGCGGGCTCGATCGGGCTCGCGGTGTGGGCGGGACGGTCCACCCGGGGCGGCGGGATCTCGGAATTCCTCGTCGGCGGCCGGTCGTTCCCGGCGTGGCTGGTGTACTTCCTCGCGGTCGGCGAGGTGTACAGCATCGGGACGATGATCGGCTTCCCGAGCGGGATCTACGCGCACGGCGCGAGCTACGGGATCTGGTTCCTCGGCTACATCCTGCTCGCGTACTCGCTGGGCTACTTCCTGGCCCCGCTGGTGTGGCGGGCGGCGAAACGGTACGACGCGATGACCGTGCCCGACGTGTTCGGACGGCATTTCGGCAGCAGGCGGCTCGAGCTGATCACCTGTGTGACGATGCTGATCGCACTGGTCCCGTGGGGGCAGTACCAGTTCATCGGGCTCCAGGTGGTGCTGAGCAATCTGGGGCTGCGGCTGGATCCGGTGCAGTGCGTGGTGCTGGCGGGCATCGTGGCGTTCGTCTACATCGCCGTCTCCGGCGTACGTTCGCCCGCGTTCGTTTCGATCCTCAAGGATCTCTTCATGCTGCTCGGCGTCGTGCTCGTCGGGGTGGCGGTCGTGATCGCCGCCGGCGGCACCGCGAAGGTCAGCGGACCCGAGGTGCTCAGCGCGGCGCAGACCACCATGGGCGGCTCGGAACTCACGTTCGCGATGACGACGATCCTCTTTCAGAGCATCGTGTTCTACCTCGGCTTCGGTGGCGCGTACGTGTTCCCGGCCCGCTCCGAACGCGCGGTGAAGAGCTCGACCGTGTGGATGCCGATGTACATGCTGATCTACCCGTTCCTCGTGCTGGCCGCGTACTACGGCGTGCGCGCGCATCCGGACCTGAAGAACCCGAACACGGTGTTCATGGTGACGGCCAAGGGTTTGCTGCCCGACTGGCTGCTGGGACTCGTCGCCGCCGGCGCCGCGCTCTCCGGTGTGCTGGTGCTCGCGGCGACCGCGCTCACCATCGGCGGCATGGTCTGCCGCAACCTCGCGCCGAACGTCCCGGCCGCGGCGCAACGACGGTGGACGGTCGTCGCGGTGGCGAGTTTCCTGGTGCTGGCGGCGGTCCTGACCCTCGTCGCGTCGACGTTGATGCTCACGATCCTGAACCTGACCTACAACCTGCTGGCCCAGGTCGTCCCCGGCTGGCTCGCGATCCTCTTCGTGCGCCGGGTGCGGACGGCCGCGGTCGCCGCCGGGATGATCGCCGGGGTGCTGACCGCGATCGCCCTGTACGTCACCGGCGCGACCTTCGGCGGGTTCAACGCGGGTCTGGTGTCGCTCGGGGTGAACCTGGCCGTGGTGGTGGCCTGGAGCCTGGTGAAACCGGACGTGGCGCGGGCGCCGGTGGCGCGATCGGCCGAGAGCGCCCCGGCCGCCGAGGCGGTCCCGTCACTCAGCACGTCATCCGGTTAGCTTGACCGGGTGCGCCACGAGCGCAGGGCGAGGCGCCGCGTCGCGGGCCGGACCTCTTCGATCACTTGACTCCCGTACACCGCCGTCGCGACCGAGCGTTTCAGGTCACGGCAGCGCCTGAGGACGTGCGGCGGGAACCCGGTACCGGTCGGCCGGTCCGGGGTTCCGCCCTCCTCGGCGTCGAACGACGTCCAGCCCGAGCCGAGGTCGATGAGGCTGCGGTGCTTGGTCGTGTAATACCCGCGCGACACGCTGAACGCGAGACCGCTCGCGCCGGCCGCGGCGGCGACGAGATGCAGGTGGTAGCGGCTGGAGATCCAGGTCTGCCCGGGCGCCAGCGGCAGGCCGTGACGCCAGATGTCCCGGAACGGGTGGAATTCGGCACCGGCGAGTTCGTGTTCCAGCAGCGCCGGAACCGCGCGGTCGACGCGAGGAATCCCTTCGACGACGGCGAGTTGCTCGGGGTGGACTTCCCAAGCCCGCAACAAACCCAGCACCTGGGCGGCCAGCACGGACGGCTCGAAGGCGCCGATGTCGGATTGGACGCACAGCACGAATTCGCGCGCCTGCGCGGCGGGTCTCTGCTCGGGTGGTTCCAGGAAGACGTCGTCGCACGTGCGGACGACCCCCGGCAGTAGTTCGGCCGACGGATCGTCGCGGACGTCGACGACGTCGAAACGGTCGGCGAGCGAGCGGAGGAGGTCGGTGGCGCCGGGCGGGAACGGCGTCAGTCCCTGCCCGGTCATGGCGGTGCGGGCCCCTGACCGCCGGGCGGCGGCCGCGGCGCCTGCGAGCAGTCCGATGTGCCGCGGCCACAACGCGTTGAGGTAGCCGCCGCCGATCAGGTGCAGCACGTCGGTCCGGCCGAGCAGGTCGATGCCCGCGTCCCAGCGTGGCGCGAGCCCGGGGTCGTTCACCGCCGACTGCACCCAGTTCGCGACCTCCCACGGATCGTCCGACGGCGCTTCACCGCACAGCCGCCACAAGGTGTCCGTGCACCGGAGGCGCGGGTGCAGATCGTTCAGCAGCAGTTGCGCGGGCCCCGGCGAGTGCGTGTCGAGCCAGACGTCCGCCTCCGGCTCGGTCCGCGCCAGATACCGGAGCCAGGTCGCCGCGATCAGCTCGTCGCCGAAATTCGGGAAACCGCTCGGGCCGATCAGATAGTGGCAACGGCGGGGACGCGGTGCGCGGGCGGGGGATTCGCTTCCCCCGCCCGCGCTTCCGTCGAAGGTCACTGCGCGACGGTGATCTGCGTGTCCAACGCCTTGTCGCCCTGCGTCTTTTCGTTACCGGTCGCTTCGGTCTTGACGCGGTCCTTGGCCACGCCCGCCCCTTCGAGCGCGGCGGCGATCGCTTCCGCCCGCTTTTCGGAAAGGGTCTTGGACTTTTCCGCGTCGGGATAACCCGCGTGCGTGGCGACGGCGATTTTGACGTCGTTGCCCTGCATGGCCTTGGCGATTTCGCCGAGGGTCGATTTGCTCTTTTCGGACAGTTCCGCACTTTCCGTGGTAAAGGTGATCGGTGACTGCTGCAGCGCCTGCTGGATCGCGGCGGTCACCTTCTGGGCCGCCTCGCCACCGGCCTGGCCCGCGTCGCCGGTTCCCGCTCCCGACGAGGCCGAAGCGTCGGCGCCGGAGGACGGCGCGCCCGCCGCACTCGAAGCGGTTCCATTCGTGCCAGAAGACCCAGCCGCACCGTTTTCGCCTTCGGAGCCGCACGCGGCCACGAGGCCGGCCACGATCGCCACGCCCGTTACCGTTCGGGCAATTGTCCTGCGCATGAAGTTCGAACTCCCTTTGGCCGTCTCCGCATTGGCTGACGCCAGGGATACGAACACGAAAGGACTAAAAGCGCCAACCGCGAGCGAGTGCGTCCCTCGGCCGTCGTCCGCGGCCGAAGTGCGGATAAATCGCTTCGACCAGGAAACTCGTTACAACCATGAGCCGGTGAAGAGATCGGCAAGTCCACCCGAGTGAGCGACCGTCAGCGTCGTCTCTTCCCGGTCGAGGCGGATTTTCCTTACCTGGTCGAAGGAAAACGCGCCGGACTCACCCACCCGTCGCCCCCGAGTTGCCCCGCGACGCGAATGCACTTTGATGGAAGACAGGCGCCGGATCGACGGCGTACCGAAAAGTGAGGAGTTCTCATGGGTATCGACTTCGAAGGCATGAAGGACAAGGTGAGCGGCGAACACGTCGACAAGGCCGCCGATTTCGCGAAGTCCCGCTTCGGTGAACACTCCGACAAGATCGACTCGGCCGCCGACAAGGCGAAGGACTACCTCGGTGAGTCCGGTGGCGAGCAGCAGAACGAGGGCCAGCAGGATTCACCGCAGGGCCAGTAATCCGAGGACGTCGCGGAACGGCGCGTACCCGGACGTGACCGAAGTGTCGAGCACTCGCGAGCGGCGGTAGAAGGGGCTGAGGTCGAGGCCGACGCCGACCCCACGGATCTCGACGGTGCTTTCCTCCCGCAGCACCGTTTCCCGCAGATGCTCGTCCAGGTAATGAGGATCGTTCGCCAGGCTCGTCGCGCTGTCCATGGGGCTGCCGTCGGAGAGGACGAGCAGGATCCGGCGTGCTTCGGGTCGCGCGCGCATCCGGGCGCAGGCCCAGGCCACCGCCTCGCCGTCGATCCCTTCGCGGAACAGATCGGCTTTCAGCAGTGCGGCGAGATCGGGCCGTGCCCGCCGCCACGGCGTCTCGGCGGCCTTGAACACGAGGTGGAGTCGTTCGTTGAGCCTGCCGGGATGCCGTGGGCGTCCGGCCCGGATCCAGTCCCGCTTCGGCCTGCCCCCGTTCCAGCCGCCGGTGGTGAACCCGAGCACTTCACAGGTCGCCCCGGCGAGTTCGATCGAGCGCGTGAAGAGGTCGACCAGCGCGGCGACGGGTTCCGCGTGCGCGGTCATCGAACCCGAGCAGTCGATCAGGAACGTCACGAGTGTGTCCGCCACCGGTTCGATCCGCTCGGTGCGGAAGATCCTCCGCTCCGTGGGGAAACTGATCAGCTGCGCCAGGGTCCGGCCGTCGAGGAGCCCTTCCTCCTGCGCGCCGTCCCAGCCGTCGCGGGCCGGTTCGGCGAGCACCGCCTTGAGGTCGCGTGCCAGCCGTCCCGGCCCGACGCCCTGCCTGCCGACGCGCCGGTCGAGCCGCTCGCGGAGTTCGGCGAGCATCGCGGGGCGGACCAGCTCCGACGCCCGCTGTTCACGGTCGTACGCGGTGGTGTGAATCCGGTACGCCGCACCGGATTCACCCAACGTCCGGCTGGTGCCCGCGGTCGCGACGGGAATCTGTTCGCCGTGGCTCTTGTCGAAGTCGATCACGAGGCTGAACCGCGGGTCGGTGGGATCGCCCTCGTTCTCGGCGTCCTGCTCGGTCCCGGCGAGCAGTCCGCCGGTCGTGCGGGCGATCGCCAGCGCGTGTTCGGCGAACGCCTTCTGGTCCGTCCGGTGTCGTCGAAGTCCGGCGAGGTCGTGACCGAGAGAAGGCGCCAGCGCGAATCTGGTCGCTTCGATGAGATCCTCGGTCTCCTCGACCACCGGTTCGCCGGTGATCCGAGACCGGCAGATCTGCGCGACGGTGTACAGGAGCAGTCCACGCGCGGTCTCGGTCAGCCCGGACCGGTGGAACTCCAGTGACCAGCGCAGATGACGCAGTCGCAGGTTCCGTCGCATGCCCGGCATGTCCGCGGGCGGGAGCGACTCGACTCGGAACTGTTCCAGCAGCTCGAAAATCCCGCGTTCGGCCGGGTCGGGCGGGCACAGGCTCCGGTGCAGGCCGGCGTCGGAGGACGTCAAGCGCAGTGCCATCCCGTCCGCGATCCCGCGGGACGACACCAGATCGTCGTCGGCGGACTGACGCAGATGCGGCGCGTGCAGGGGGAGCGGCTCGCGTCCCCGATGCAGCCGCCGCGCCCGGAAATGCAGGGCCGGGTCGCCGCTGAGCGCCCGGACCGCGGCCGCGCACAGTTCCTCGACCTGCTTGCGGCGCCGGGTTTCCGCCTGCCCGGCGGTCATGCCGAGAGCAGGTGGAGTTCGTCGTCGAAGCAGCGCTGGAAGTACTCCGCCACCAGGTCGCGCTCGGCTTCGTCGCATTTGTTCACGAAGGACAACCGGAAGGCCGTCGCCGGATCACCGAAGATCTCGATGTTCTCCGCCCAGGTGATCACCGTGCGCGGGGACATCAAAGTGGACAGATCACCGGCCTGGAAACCCTTGCGGGTCAACGCGGCGACCGCGACCAGGGACGCCGCCAGGGATTCCGGGATGCCGGGCACCCTGGCCCGCACGATCGCGATCTCCTCGGCGGCGGGCAGGTAGTTCAGCGACGCCACGATGTTCCAGCGGTCGATCTGCGCGTGGTTCAGCCGCTGCGCGCCGTGGTAGAGCCCGTTGAGGTTGCCCAGCCCGACCGTGTTGGCGGTGGCGAACAGCCGGAACGACGGATGCGGCCGCAGTACCCGGTTCTGATCGGTGAGGGTGAACTTGCCGTCGCGTTCGAGGACCCGTTGCAGCACGAACATCACGTCCGGGCGTCCCGCGTCGTACTCGTCGAGCACCAGCGCGACCGGCCGCTGCAACGCCCACGGGAGGATGCCCTCCTGGAATTCGGTGACCTGCTTCCCCTCGCGCAGCACGACCGCGTCGCGGCCGACGAGGTCGAGGCGGTTGAGGTGACCGTCCAGATTGACCCGCACACACGGCCAATTGAGCCGCGCGGCGACCTGTTCGATATGGGTCGACTTCCCGGTGCCGTGAAGCCCCTGCACCAGCACGCGGCGGTCGCGGGTGAACCCGGCGAGCAGCGCCAGCGTCACGTCCGGGTTGAAGCGGTACGCCTCGTCGACCTCGGGGACGTGCTCGGTGCGTTCGCGGAACGCGCCGACGACGAGATCCGAATCGATGCCGAAGACGTCACGTACCGGGAGCCGAAGCTCGGGGATCATGAGAACTCCTTACGACGGAACACTTTCCGGTTCGGACCCGCCCTCGGCGTCGACGCTGCTGATCGCCTCGGCCGCGCGCTGAAGCGCGGGGAGCGTCTGCAGGGCCTTGTCCGGCGTCAGCCGCATGACCGGCGCCTGCACGGCGACGCAGAGGTTGGCGCGCCCCGGCACGAGGACCGCGACGCACACCAGACCGGGCAGGAACTCCTCGTCGTCGAGCGCGAACCCGTCCCGGCGGACGCGGGTGAACTCGGCCTCGAGCGCGTCGAGGTCGGTGATGGTCTTGTCGGTGTACCGCTTGAGCGGCGCGTGCGCGAGCAGTTTCCGCCGCTGCGACGGGCTCATCTGCGCGAGGATCATCTTGCCGCTGGCCGAGCAGTGGATCGGCACCCGCGAGCCCGGCCGGAGGTAGAACCGCAGCGGCTCCGGGGTTTCGACCCGGTCGAGGTACACGATCTCGTTGCCGGACAACGTGGTCACGTTGCAGCTCTCGCCGAGTTCGTCGACGAGGTGACGCAGGACGGCGTGCCGGGCGCCGTGGTGGGTGGCGTTGAGGAGCAGGTTCTCCGCGAGCCGTCGCAGCCGGTGACCGGTGCCGTAGTGGCGCCCGTCGGCCTGCCGGATCAGCAGACCCGCGCCTTCGAGCTGTTGCAGCATGCGGTGCAGGGTCGGTTTCGGCAGGCCGGTCTCCTCGACAAGACCCTGCAGGGAGACCAGCTGGTCCTTGGCGGCGATCAGTTCGAGCAGGGAGAACAGCCGCATGGTCGGCGTGTCCCCGTTGATCGGATCCGGTTCGCGAAGCAGCTCCATGTTCCGAAAAGTAGCACACAGCGTCTCGGTTTCCAGAATCTGGCGTTGACGCTGGACGGTTGGCGTCCTATCGTCGGTCGCATCCTGATTTCAGGAACGCCACGTACCGATTTTTGTAAATCTCGCCTGTCGAAGGAGCGGAACATGACGGAACGGAAGACGGGTGACGGCCGCGTGGTCGTCAGCGGCCGGAAGAAGATGACCCCGTCCGAGGCCTTCGTCGAGACGCTCGTGGCGAACGGCGTCACCGACATCTTCGGCATCATGGGGTCGGCGTTCATGGACGCGATGGACATCTTCGCGCCGGCGGGCATCCGGCTGGTACCGGTGGTGCACGAACAGGGCGCCGGGCACATGGCCGACGGTTACGCCAGGGTGAGCGGCAGGCACGGTGTCGTCATCGGGCAGAACGGCCCGGGTATCAGCAACTGCGTGACCGCGATCGCGGCCGCGTACTGGGCGCACAGCCCGGTCGTCATCGTGACGCCGGAAGCGGGCACGATGGGCACCGGCCTCGGTGGCTTCCAGGAGGCCAACCAGCTGCCGATGTTCCAGGAGTTCACGAAGTACCAGGGGCACGTCAACAACCCGAAGCGGATGGCCGAGTACACCGGCCGCTGCTTCGACCGCGCCCATTCGGAACTCGGCCCGACGCAGCTCAACATCCCGCGCGACTTCTTCTACGGCGAGATCGAGGCCGAGATCCCGGAACCCGCCCGGCTCGACCGCGGCCCCGGCGGCGAACGGAGCCTCGACGAGGCCGCCGCGCTGCTGGCCACGGCGGAGTTCCCGGTGATCATCTCCGGCGGTGGCGTCGTGATGGCCGACGGCGTCGAGGAGTGCAAGGCACTCGCCGAACGCCTCGGCGCGCCGGTGGTGAACAGCTACCTGCACAACGACTCGTTCCCGGCGAGCCACCCGCAGTGGTGCGGGCCGCTGGGGTACCAGGGTTCCAAGGCCGCGATGAAGCTCATCTCGCAGGCGGACGTCGTGATCGCGCTCGGTTCACGGCTCGGCCCGTTCGGCACCTTGCCGCAGCACGGCATGGACTACTGGCCCAAGGACGCGAAGATCATCCAGATCGACGCCGACCACAAGATGCTCGGCCTGGTCAAGAAGATCACCGTCGGCATCTGCGGTGACGCCAAGGACGCGGCGGTCGCGCTGACCAAGCGGCTGGCGGACCGGACGCTGGCCTGCGACTCCACAAAGGACGCTCGCGCGGCGAAGATCAAGGCGGAGAAGGACGCGTGGGAGGCCGAGCTCGACGCCTGGACGCACGAGACCGACCCGTTCAGCCTCGACATGATCGCGGAACAGGAAGGCGAGGAGGGCAACTGGCTGCACCCGCGGGAAGTGTTGCGGGAACTGGAGAAGGCCATGCCGCCGCGCGTGATGGTGTCGACCGACATCGGCAACATCAACTCGGTCGCGAACAGCTATCTGCGCTTCGAGGAACCGCGCAGCTTCTTCGCGCCGATGAGTTTCGGCAACTGCGGCTACGCGCTGCCGACCATCATCGGCGCCAAGGCCGCGGCGCCCGACCGGCCCGCGATCTCCTACGCCGGCGACGGCGCGTGGGGGATGAGCATGGGCGAGATCATGACCGCGGTCCGCCACGACATCCCGGTCACCGCGGTGGTGTTCCACAACCGGCAGTGGGGCGCGGAGAAGAAGAACCAGGTCGACTTCTACAACCGCCGGTTCGTCGCGGGCGAGCTGGAGAGCGAGAGCTTCGCGGGGATCGCCAAGGCGATGGGCGCGGAGGGCATCGTCGTGGAGAAGCTCGACGAGGTCGGCCCCGCGTTGCGACGCGCCGTCGAGGCGCAGATGAACGAGGGCAAGACCACCGTCGTCGAGATCATGTGCACCCGCGAGCTGGGCGACCCGTTCCGCCGGGACGCGCTGTCGAAGCCGGTGCGGTTCCTGGAGAAGTACAAGGACTACGTGTAGGGCTCGTTTTGCGCGTGAAGGCCCCCTTTCCTCGGCTCAGCCGCGGGAAGGGGGCCTTCACGCGCATCGGGGGAGGGCTGCGGGGAGGCGTCGGTCCAGTTGGTCGTGAGTGGCGATTCGGGTTCTAACCCGAATCGCCACTCACGACCAACTGGACCCATCGAACGTCGCCGCTCTGGTGCTGGGCCGGTGCCAGCCGGGTTGCGAAAGTCAAAGCACAGACTCGTGTCTCGAAGGAGGTCTCCGGTGGACGTCACCCAGCTGCGAGCGCAGGCTCGACGGCATCTCGGCCCGCACTTCACCCGCAAGGACACCTGGGCCTCGGATTTCCCGGTGTTCGTACGCGGCGAGGGAAGCTACCTGATCGACACCGAAGGACGCCGTCATCTCGACGGGCTCGCCGGGCTCTTCTGCGTCAACATGGGCCACGGACGGGCCGACATCGCCGCGGCCGCCGCCGACCAGGTCGGCACCCTGGCCTACGCGAGCAACTGGGGTTCGGCGCATACGCCCGCGATCGAGGCCGCCACGCTGCTGGCCGAACTGGCCCCGGGCGACCTCGGGACGACGTTCTTTGTCAACTCCGGCTCGGAGGCAGTCGAAACGGCGCTCAAATTCGCCCGGCAGTATCACCGCAGCCAGGGGCAGCCCGAGCGGACGAAGATCATCAGCCGCGACATGGCCTATCACGGCACCACCATCGGCGCCCTCTCGGTGACCGGGCTCGCGAAGATCAAGGAACCGTTCGGCCCGCTCATGCCCGGCGTCCGCCACGTGCCGAACACGTTGGGCCTGCTGGGAGACTGCGGCCCGGCGTCCGAATTGGACTGTGTCACCGCGATTGAGCGGGTCATCCTCGAAGAAGGGCCGGAGACGATCGCGGCGCTGTTCGCCGAGCCGGTGCAGAACGGACGCGGCGCGCTGGTCCCGCCGAAGGGGTACTGGCCCGCTTTGCGCGCGCTGTGCGACAAGTACGGCATCCTGCTCGTCTCGGACGAGGTCATCTGCTCGTTCGGCAGGCTCGGGCACTGGTTCGGGCACGGGCTCACCGGCGTCGTGCCGGATCTGATCACCTTCGCCAAGGGATCGACGTCGGGGTACGCGCCGCTCGGCGGGGTGATCGTGCGCGAGAAGCTGGTCACCGAGCTGTACGACTCCCCGAAGGGCGGCGTCTTCACCCACGGCGCCACCTGGGGCGGGCATCCCGTCGCCACCGCCGTCGCGGTCGCGAACCTCACCGCGATGCGGGACGAGAACGTGCTCGGCAACGTCCTCACCGAGGGCCCGGAGCTGTTCGCCGCGCTGAACTCCCTCAAGTCCGCGCACCGCTGCGTCAAGGACGTCCGCGGCACCGGGTTCTTCTACGCCATCGAGCTGATGGCCGACCGCGACAGCGGCCGGGAGCTGACCGACGCGGAGTCGCTGAAGGTGCTGCGAGAGGTGCTTCCGGAGGCGTTCCGGCGCACGGGCGTCATCCTCCGCGGCGACGATCGCGGCGCGACGATGCTGATGATCTCCCCGCCGCTGGTCGCCGACCGCGAGGTGCTCACCGAACTGCTGCACGGCGTCGACGCGATGCTCAACGACGTCGAGAAGGCCGTCCAGCCCTGAACCAGCCGTTTTCACCCGGTGGGGGTCGCCGTCTTCCGGCGGCCCCCGCTTCGTACGTGGAGGTACTTCGATGAGCCTGACCACCGAGGTCACGCCGGACGCGACGCTCGACGGATGGCGGAAGGCCTTGCGCGGCCGGAATCTCCGCGTCGCCTTGCCGGACGGCGACGACGACCGCGCCGTCCGTGCCGCGCTGGCGCTCCGGGACGAAGGTGTCGTTCGGCCGTTGCTGTTCGGCGACGGGGCGCGCCTGCGCGCGGCAGGGGCCACGGACGACTTGATCGTGGACGTCGCGGAAGCCCTTGCCGACGAACGAACCGAAGCCGCGCTGGCGGCGGGATTCGCGCGGCATCCGGAGAAGCTCGCCGCCGCCCGGCGCGATCCGGTGTTCGTGGCGGCCGCCGCCCTGCGGGCAGGCAAGGTGGACGCCTGCGTCGCCGGGGCGACGCGGCCGACCGCCGACGTCCTGCGCGCGGGGCTGCGGGTCGTGGGTCTCGCCCCGGGTGTGTCCACTTTGAGCAGTTGCTTCCTGTTGCTGCTTCCGGATGGACGACGGCTCACCTTTTCGGACTGCGCGGTGGTGCCCGAGCCGGGCGCGGCGCAGCTGGCGGACATCGCCCTCGCCGCCGCGGAGACCCACCGCGGTCTGACCGGTGAGGACCCCGTCGTCGCGATGCTGTCGTTCAGCACGCAGGGGAGTGCCGACCATCAGCGGGTCGAGGTCGTCCGCGAGGCGACTTCGCTGGTGCGGCAGCGCGAACCCGGCCTTCCGGTGGACGGAGAGCTGCAGTTCGACGCCGCGCTGGTGGCGTCGATCGCGGCGGCCAAGGCGCCCGGTTCCGCGGTCGCCGGCCGCGCGAACGTCCTCGTGTTCCCGAATCTGGACGCGGGCAACATCGGCTACAAGATCGCCGAACGGCTCGGCGGCGCCGTCGCGCTCGGCCCGATCCTCCAGGGCCTCGCGGCGCCGCTCAACGACCTCTCGCGCGGCTGCTCGGCGTCCGACATCGAGACGCTGTCGCTCTTGACCGCCGTTCAAGCTAGCCGAGCAGCGCGAGGGTGACGTAGGCGATGGTGCCGACGAGCAGCGTGGAGAGCAGGCCGAGCAGCAGCGCCCGGCCACCGGTGCGGACCAGCGTGCCGATCCGGACCGCGCAGCCCAGCCCGAAGAGCGCTCCCGCCAGCAGCAGCGTGCAGACGACCTTGGCGACGTCGAGTGCCACGCCGGGCAGGATCCCGGTGCTCCGCACCACCACCATCGCCAGGAAACCGAGGACGAACAGCGGGACCAGCGGGGCGCGCTTCCCGGCGGCGGACGGGCGGCGCCGCCGTTCGTGCACGCTCACCGCGGCGACCATCGGCGCCAGCAGGACGACACGGCTCAGCTTCACCACCACGGCGACCGCGACGGCGGCGGTCCCGGCCGGGGTGGCGGCCGCGACGACCTGGGCGACCTCGTGCACGCCCAAGCCGGCCCAGCCGCCGATCCGCAGCGCGTCCATCCCCAACCAGCCGCCGATGAGCGGGACCGCCGCGATCGCCAGACCGCCGTAGAAGGTGACCAGTGCGACCGCGGTCGCGACGTCGGAGTCCTCGCGTTCGACGACCCCCTCCATCGCCGCGATCGCCGACGCGCCACAGATCGAGAAACCGGTCGCGACCAGCATCGCGAGTCCCCGTGGGACACTGATCAGCCTGCCGAGCCCGATCGTGCCGAGGAACGTGAGGCCGACCGTCAGCACCACCGCGAGCAGCGTGCCGGGGCCGAGGGAAAGCACCGAAGGGAGTGCGAGTTGCAGACCGAGAAGGACGACACCGGCGCGCAGGAGCTTCTTCGTCACCTTCGCGATCGCTTGCCGGGTTCCGTCCGAGAGCACCGGCAACGACCCGGCGAGCACCCCGAGCACGACCGCGAGAGTCAGCGCGCTCAACACGGGAACGGCGGTGCTCAGCAGGTACGCGACGCCCACACCGAGGGAGGTGACGGCCAGACCGGTGAGGTGCGGCTTCGTTCGCCGCGCAGACGTGGTGCTCATACCGACGAGCGTCGTCCGGAAAGGACGGCGCCGGTAGCCGGGAGAACGACGGATAGGTCATGCACTTTGGCTATGACCGCACCGGAGCTGGACTCCTTGCGCCTGCTCGTCCTCGTCGGTGAACTGGGCAGCATCGGTCAGGCCGCCGTCGCACTCGGGATGACGCGGCCGTCGGCGGGTAAGCGTCTGTCCTTTGTGGAACGAAGGCTGGGTCTGGTGCTGGTGGACCGGACCCGTCGCGGTTCCGCGCTCACCCCGGACGGCCGGGTGATCGCGGGCTGGGCGCAGCGCGTGCTCACCGAACTCGACGGACTGCTCGACGGTGCCCAAGCCCTGCGGAACCGGCACGAGACCGGGCTCCGGATCGCGGCGAGCATGACGCCTGCCGAGCATCTGGTCCCGCGCTGGATCGGCGAACTCAACCGCGCGCACCCCGGGCTCCACCTCGGCTTGGAGGTCACGAATTCGGATCGGGTCGCCGGACTGGCCCGCGAGGGCAAGGCCGACATCGGCTTCGTCGAATCACCCGGCCCCTTCACCGGGCTCACGTCGCGGAAGGTCGGCGTGGACCATCTCGTGGTCGTGGTCGCCCGCACCCATCCTTGGGCGCGCGAACGCCGTCCCCTGACGCCGGCGGAGCTGGCGGCCACGCCGCTCGTGGTGCGGGAACGCGGCTCCGGAACCAGGGAGACCGTCGACATCGCGTTGCGCATGGCCGGCGCGGGACCGGTGAAACCGTTGCTGGAACTGGGTTCCGCCTCCGCCGTCCGCAGCGCCGTGGTGGCGGGCGCCGGGCCCGCGGTGATCAGTGCCCTGGACGTCGCGGACCATGATCTCGTGCCCGTCGCGGTGGACGGTGTCGACTTCGGACGGGTGCTGCACGCGGTCTGGCCGGAGGGGCGGCGCCTCACCGGTCCGGCGGCGGAACTGCTGGCCTTGGCCGTGCGGCGCTCGTCCTGAGAGTGATCTGGACCCCTTTCCCACATCGTAACTGGCACTCGCCCCTGGCCCGACTTGTTCCTACGGTGACCGGAACCACAATGGAGCTCCCAGCGCCACCGCTCCGGCGGTGCGTGCGAGAAGGAGGAGACGTGACTTCAACGTCCGGTCCCGCACAGAGCAGCGGCCTGAAACCAGGGCTCAAACAGCGACATATGAACCTGATCGCCCTCGGCGGCGTCATCGGCGCCGGGCTGTTCGTCGGCAGTGGCGTGGTCATCCAATCGGCGGGCCCGGCGGCGGTGGTCTCGTTCCTCATCGCCGGTCTGATCACCGTGCTCATCATGCGCATGCTCGCGGAGATGACGATCGCCAAACCCGCGCTCGGGTCGTTCTACGTCTACGCCAGGGAGGCGCTCGGCAACCGCGCGGGCTTCGCCGTCGGCTGGATGTACTGGTACTTCTTCGTCATCGTCGTGGCGGTCGAGGCCGTCGCGGGCGGCCGGATCCTGCAGCTGTGGGTACCCGACGTGCCACTGTGGGTGCTCAGCCTCGGCCTGCTGCTGATCCTCACCGGTACCAATATGGTCTCGGCGCGGTCCTACGGGGAGTTCGAGTACTGGTTCTCGTCGATCAAGGTCGTCGCGATCGTCGTGTTCCTGGTCGTCGGTGCCCTGTACCTGTTCGGTTTCTGGCCGGGTGCCAACGGCGGCCTGACGAACCTGGTGTCCCACGGCGGGTTCGCGCCACTCGGGATCGGCGCGGTACTCGCGGCGGTGGTGCCGTGCATCGGGTTCTACACCGGCGCGGAGATCGTCACCATCGCCGCCGCCGAATCCGCGGAGCCGCAGAAGGCGGTCGCGAAGGCCATGCGCTCGATCATCTTCCGCGTGGTGCTGTTCTACGTCGGATCCGTGTTCCTCGTCGTCGCGATCAAATCCTGGGACGATCCGGCGACGGCGGTCAGCCCGTACGCGGCGGTGCTGGACGTGCTCGGCATCCCGGCCGTGGCGACGATCATGAACGCGATCGTCCTGACCGCGGTGCTCTCGTGCCTGAACTCGGCCCTGTACACCTCGTCGCGGATGTTGTTCGCGCTCACCAGCAACGGCGACGCGCCGAAGGCGTTCACCCGCCTTTCCGGCAGCGGCGTGCCGAGGCGCGCGATCCTGGCCGGGACGGTGATCGGCTACGTCTCCGTCATCGCCGCCTACACCTCGCCGGACCTGATCTTCCAGTTCCTGGTCAACTCCTACGGCGCCGTCGCGCTGTTCGTGTACCTCTCGATCGCGCTCGCGCAGGTGCGGCTCCGCCGTCGGCTGGAGCGGGAGGATCCGGACAAGCTCACGCTCAAGATGTGGCTGTTCCCGTGGCTGAGCTACGCGACCATCGCGCTGATGGGCGGCGTGATCCTGGCGATGGCGCTGCTGCCGTCGACCCGCTCGCAGTTCTGGCTCAGCGCCGTGACGCTCGCGCTGATCCTCGTCGGGTTCGAAATCCGCAGGCGGCGCGGTAAGCCGGCGGTTCCGGCCGCGCCCGTCGATCCCGTTCCGGACGAACCCCAGCGTGCCCCGGCCACCGTCCGGGAGTGACCCTGGACGGGCTGAAAGCGTCCTTCGCCGCGTCTGATGCGGCGAAGGACGCTTTCGTCATCGGCTCATCGTGATTTCCCTGGCCACACCTGAGAGTTTTTCGGGATTGCGGACGTGGTAGGCGCCGGTGACGTAGCCGTTTTCGACCCGCACCGCCAGCACGCCGTCGATCTCGCCGCCGATCCGGATGAGCAGACCGGGTCCGCCGTTGACCTGGACCGGTTCGACGGTCCGTTCCGCCCCGCGTTTCCACCAGCCGACGGCCAGCAGCCGCGCCACCGCGTCCGCGCCGACGACCGGCCGCGGCAGGGCGTGCTTGAGCCCGCCACCGTCGCTGAGGGCGACGACGTCCGGCGCGAGGATGTCGAGCAGCCCCTGCAGATCGCCGGTTTCCACCGCGGCCTGGAACGCCTGGAGCGCGGCCCGGTGCTCGGCCGGGGAGCCGGTGCCGCGTGGTTTGCGCGCGGCGACGTGGGCTCGCGCCCGATGAGCGATCTGCCGTACGGCGGCGGGAGTCTTGTCGACGGCCTGGGCGATTTCGTCGTAGTCGACGGCGAAAACCTCCCGTAGCACGAAAACCGCCCGCTCGGTGGGCGCGAGTGTCTCCAGCACGAGCAGCATCGCCATCGAAACGCTCGCGGCCAGTTCGACGTCCTCGGCCACGTCCGGTGTGGTCAGCAGTGGTTCGGGCAGCCACGGGCCGACGTAGGACTCTTTGCGGCGGCCGAGCGTCCGCAGACGTTTGAGCGCCTGCCGTGTCGTGATCCGGACCAGGAACGCGCGCCGGTCCAGCACCGTGTCGAGTTCGACGCCCGACCAGCGCAGCCAGGTCTCCTGCAGGACGTCCTCGGCGTCGGCGGCCGAACCGAGCATCTCGTAGGCCACGGTGAACAGCAGATTGCGATGGGCCACGAAGGCTTCGGTCGCCGGATCCAGGGCGCCGGATCCCTCGTGCCGCTCGCTCATCGCAGTTCCCCCTGTTCGTGTTCGTCCCTACGATCCCGGCCGCCGCTGGTTTGTGACACCCGGGAACGGTGACCTGCGCCACAAGGCGGACTTGTCACACCGGGCGTGCCGCCGGGATCTCTTGCTCGTCATCAAGCGACAGACCCTTCCACCTCCACGAAAGGCCTGAACCATGAGCAAGTTCGCAGTGGCGGGAGCGACCGGGCGGCTGGGACGCCACGTCGTCGACGTCCTCACCGAACGCGCGCACGAAGTCGTCCCGATGTCCCGGGCCACCGGCGTGGACATCATCACCGGTGAGGGGCTCGCCGAGGCGCTCACCGGGACCGACGTCATCATCGACGTCGCTTCCTGGCACGCTTCCGACCAGGAGGCGGCGACGGAGTTCTTCCGTACCTCGGCCCGCAATCTGCACGAGGAAGGCAGGCGGGCCGGAGTCGGCCTGATCGCCGCGGCGTCCATCATCGGCGTCGACAACGCCACCACCGGTTTCCTCGCCGCGAAGAAGGAACACGAAGAGTTCCTCTTGTCGGGGCCGCTCCCGGTCCGTCTTCTGCGGGCGGCTCAGTTCCACGAGTTCGTGCTTCAGCTGCTCGACTGGCGGCGGGACGACGTCGCTTATGTTCCGGCGGCGCCCACTCGACTCGTGGCCTGCCGCGCCGTGGCCGAGGAGCTCGCCGATCTTGCGGCCGCTCCGGTCGCGCCGGGAACTCCGATCCCAGAGATCGCCGGGCCACGCCAGGAGATCATGGCGGAGGCGGCCAGGCTCGCCGGCGACGCCCGGGGGATCAAGGTCGTCGGCATCGACGCGGCGGACCTGCCCGACGGTGAGATCGCCGCCAAGGGCGGGTTCCTGCCCGGCCCGCACGCCAAGCTGGCGGGCCCCACCTTCCAGGAGTGGCTCGAAACCCGCTGCTGACTAGACTTCGGCAATGATCGCATCATGGGGGCTCGATGCCGCGCTCGAAATCGGGATCGCCGCGTTCTGCGCGGGCGAAGAACCGCCGAGCGACGACATGTTCTGGGAACGGCTGACCGGCGCGGGAGTGGAGCCGTGGCTGGCCGAGCGGCTGTTGGTTTTCCTGCCGATGGCCTACGTCCGGCGGTTGCTGCCGGACGTCACGTATCCGGACACCGTGCGCGACTCCCGCGGGCAGGTCTTCCTCGCGCAGGAGCCGGTTTTCGTGGCGGCGTATGAGCGCGCCCAGTACGCGAACCGTGCGGAGTTCGAGCGGATCGCGTTTCGCAGCAGCACGTTCGCCGTGATCAACGAGGCGCTGAACGCCGGATCGCAGCTCGCGGACCTGGAACTCGGCGAACCCGTGTTGTTCAAGGATCTGGAACCGGTCGTCGAGGGCGACGGCGGTGTGCCTTCACCGCAAGCGGTATTCGAGGCTTTCCTTCGCGAGCACGGTGTCCTGCTGGGCGATGACACTCGTGTCGATACGAAACTCATCGTGCATCCCGCCCCGGAAGGCATGGTGATGGCTCAGGTCGACTTCGCCGTGTCGCATCCCGCGCTGGCCGAGCCCTGGCTCGTCGAGAGCTTCGCGGGGCACGGCACCACTTGGCGTGAGGCGATCGGCCGTGCGGTGGACGGTTTCCGCCATGGGGCGTTGCATCCGATCGTCGACGGGTTGCTGTCGCCCGGCGCTGCGACCGATCAGGTCGACCGCGAGCGGTACGACCATCCGGACGGTGCGTTCGAACTGGTGCTGGGCGCGCAGATCACCCTGTTCGCCGAGAACGTGCCTTCCGTCGAACCGCTGCTCGACCGGTTGCTGGAAGCGTTGCGCGCGGAGAAGCTCAGCCGGAAGGTGCACGGGCTCCGGTTGTTCGTCGCGCACAACGAGGGCGCGTTGCTGAACAACGAAGTCCTGCTGGACAGCCGGCCGTGGTCGGGCGGCGAAGCGGTGGTGGCGGATCACCCGGCGCTGGTCGCCGAGGGGCGGATCGCGACGCGGGTGTTCGGGCTGCTCGTGCCCATCGGCGCCTAGTTCAGGTCGGCTCCACGGGTTTCGGCGCTGAGGAGCAGGGCGACGACGGTGACGGCGATCGTGCCCACGAGGTACAGCACGACCGCCGTGGGGCCCTGTTTTTCGGCCAGCCACACCGCGATGAGCGGGGCCGGCGCACCGGCGATGATCGAAGATCCTTGGAAGACCAGGGAAGCACCGGCGAAACGGCGGCGCGTCGGGAAGAGTTCGGCGATCCAAGCCGCTTCCGGCCCGGCGAGGAGCCCGTGCAGCGCGGCGCCGACGCCGACACCGAGATACAGCAGAGGCAGCGCGTCGGCCTGGACGATCGCGAAGAAGACCGGCGCCCAGACCGCGAGACCGAGCGCGGGGACCAGCATCGCGGTGCGCCGTCCGACGCGGTCGGACCAGTGGCCGCCGGCGAGCATCCCCGCGAATTGCAGCAGCGACCCGATGGCGACGGCGAGGAGCACGTCGGATTTGTCGTAGCCGAAAGTCTTTGTGGCGTAAGCGACCACGAAGACGGTGTAGACGTAGAAGGCCACGTTTTCGCCCAGACGCACGCCGAGACCGCGCAGGACGGGGCCGGGGTGGGCGAGCGTTTCGAGGATGCTCGACCGTTCGCGGACGGGTTTCGCGGCTGCCCGTGCCTGTGCTTCCTGGAACACCGGCGACTCGTCGATGCGGCGCCGGATCCAGAAACCGATGACCAGGAGCGGGATCGCGAACAGGAACCCGACTCGCCAGCCCCACTGATCGAAGGCGTTGCCGGGAAGTACCAAGGCGATCCCGCCGACCACGGCCGTGGCCAGCACCGTGCCCAGAGGCGCTCCCGCCTGCGGCCACGCCGACCAGAACCCGCGTCGTTTCGGGCTCCCGTATTCGCTGACCATCAGCACCGCCGCGCCGAACTCGCCGCCGAGGGCGAATCCCTGGATCAGCCGCAGCACGACGAGCGAAATCGTCGCCCCGATCCCGACCTGCGAATAGGTGGGGAGCAGCCCGATCGCGGAAGTCGACAACCCGAGTAGCAGGAAAGTGGTCACCAGCATGGGTTTGCGTCCGAGGCGGTCGCCGAGATGCCCGAAGACGATGCCGCCGATCGGGCGGGCGACGAAACCGAGCCCCTGTGTCGCCAGCGCGAGCAGCAACTGGGCGAATCCGTTACCACCGGGGAAGAACAGCGGGCCGAGAACAGTGGCCGCCAGGATCCCGTAGAGCGCGAAGTCGTACCACTCGAGCACGGCGCCCGCGGTACTGCCCGCCAGGACCCGCCGGAACGCCGACCGGCTGACACTCGAATCGGCCGTCGCGCGCGAGGCGGGCACGTTCGTCACTTTCGCTCCTCGTCTTCGGCCGATTCCGGCGAGGTGTCCGATAAACGGACAGTCCGGGACGCTATCCGGACACGTAGGAACATAGACCGCGTCGGCCGGATCGCGCAATCTCCGATGTCGAGATGGCCGGGCCTGCTCCGACTCTTCGATGAACGCGCCCGGATCGCGGCGCCGCGGAGAAGAAGGAGGCCTTGCGATGAGCAAGGTGGTGCTGGACGTGTCGATGTCGCTGGACGGTTTCACCGCCGGGCCGAACGTGCGGGCCGACGAGCCGATGGGGGACGGCGGTGAACGGCTGCACGAGTGGATGGCGGGAGAAGGGCCCGACGCCCGTGCCGTCGAGGAGGTGAACGCGATCGTCGGGGCCACCGTCATCGGGCGGCGCACCTTCGACCTCGGCCTGCGGCCGTGGGGAGGTACGCCGTGGCCCGGCGTGCCGAGCTTCGTGGTGACCCATCGGGTCGAGGAAGACTTCCGCGGCGACAACGGCGGGACGTTCTCCTTCGACGGACTGGAGGCCGCGGTCCGGCGGGCCAAAGCCGCCGCGGGAGACAAGGACGTCCTGGTGCTGGGCGCGGACGTCGCCGGGCAACTGCTCGTCGCGGGCCTGCTCGACGAGGTGCATCTCCACATCGCCCCGGTGCTGCTGGGGCAGGGGACCGGGCTGTTCGGCGGACGCGGGGGTGAGTTGGTGCCGGAGGGTGAACCTGTCGCGGGGGTCGCCACTCACCTGCGTTTTCGGGTCGCCTGCGCCTCGTGAGTAGCGTGACGCTCTGAGTGCGTCTCAACGACCGCAGCGATCCACCCGTTCCCACGGCCAATCCGAGACGACCCAGCGCGCGACCGCGTCCGCGAGCGCGCCATCCAGGTCCCCTTTGTCGGCCCGCACCCAGGACTGCACCGTGACGTCCCAGTCCTCGGAGGCCGTGGGATACAGGTACACGCAACCGATGACGTCGCCGTCGGCCGGGCTGAGGACGGTGAACGTGAAGCCTTTGTGTCGCGCGAAGTCTTCGGCGTGGCGGCGCAGGTCGGCGAGGTTCTCGTCGAGGGTCATGCCGCCGCGCGGCGGCCAGTCGCCGTCGGGATAGCCGGGAGTGGAGCGGATGTGCTCGATACTCGACATCCAGGCGGCATGGTCGGCCTGATTGTGTTCCGGTCCCAAGGGTTCGAGGCGGAATTCGTCGGTGACCAGCGCGGTCGGCGGGGCGAAACCGGCTGGTACGAAAGCATCCGCGGGCATGGTCGGGACCGTAGCGGCAGACCAGGCCGATCGCACCCGAGTTTCGCGCTTGCCGAGCCCTGCAGCTGGCGGCGCGGGCTTCACCGGCGCCGTCCGGAAGACCTGACGGCTACCTCTCGAAAACGAGGTCGAAATCCTTGCGCCAGGTGGATCCCTGATCTTCGGACGCCTCCCAGCGGCCCGTGATCCGATCCGGCCCCACCTCGGCGACGAACCGCTGGAACATGTCGGGGTCTTCCCGGCTCAGGCTCCAGTTCGTTCCGTCGAAGGTCATGGCGAAGACCCGGCACACACCTCGTTCGTCGTGGTACAGAGCCGTATACGCGTCGCGGGCGTCGCTGCGACCGAGAACCAGGACCATCTCGCTCGCGGCTTGACCTTCCTCGCCGTCCATCGTCCAGCGAAGGACCACGAACGCGTCACCGAGCCATTCGATCGTCGCCGAACCCGGCACCTTTTGATCGGGCGGTTCCAGGAACCACGCGTCGCTCAGCGTCGTCCGCCACGAACCGACCAGGACGTCCAACCGTTCCATGGCTTCGTTGCGCATCGCCGCCTCCTCGCGTGGCCCGGTGATCCGCCAGCGTAGTCAGTCCGCCGAACGGGGCAAGCTCGCGCGGACCTGCTCGGCGGCCCGCTCACCCGACGAGGCCGCGTCGGCGAGTGAAGGCATGTCGAGCTGATAGTCACCGGCCAGGTGCACCGGGCCGAGGGGCCGCCGCAAGGTCGGCAGCGAGGCACGTCCGCCGGGTGCCCAGAACGGCACGACCCGGTGGTGACGCCGGACGATCCCCTCGTCGAGTTTCCCTTCGAGCTCCGGGTAGAGCGAGAGGAGATCCGCGGTGAACCGGCTGACGATCTCCTCGTCGCTGAGTTCGAACAGGCTGTCCGCCACCGCGCCGCCCGCGAAGCAGGCCAGCGCGCCGCCCGGTTTCCGCGCACCGGGACCGCGCAAGGCCGCGGCGTGGTTGAACATCGCCTGAAACGACAGCTGCGGCGTCGACACGGCGATGTAGTCGTCCCACCGTTGCGGGCCCTCTTCGTGGGTGAAGAAGCCGACCACCACGTACCGCCCGTAGTGGATGTCGTCGAACGCCGACCGGTATTCGGTCGGCAGACCGGGCATGAGCTTCACGGCCACGTCGCTCGGAACAGCGACGATCGCGCGAAGGGCCCGTATCCGCGCCGGTCCGTTCTCGTCGGAGTAATCCACGACGACGCCGTCCTCGGTCCACTCCACCGACGTCACAGGGGAGTTCAGCCGCAGGCGATCGCCGAGGTCGGCGGCCAATACGTCGGTGAGGGTCTGATTTCCCCCTTCCGGTAAGGAGAAGTTGGGCACCTTCGCCGGATCGGTCAGGAGGATGCCCATCGAGAAGACGAACTGGGTCGCCGCGGTCTCCTCGGGTTCGCAACCCATCCATTGCCCGGACCACGACCGGACCATGTCCCGCGCGACCTCGGAGCCGATCCCTCGAAGCACGTACGACGCGGATGTCGCGTCGAGCTTCGCCCTGACCCGTTTCGCCAGACGGTTGTCGGGGTTCATCTGCA
Source organism: Amycolatopsis sp. MJM2582 (assembly GCF_000754115.1). Classification (NCBI taxonomy): domain Bacteria; kingdom Bacillati; phylum Actinomycetota; class Actinomycetes; order Pseudonocardiales; family Pseudonocardiaceae; genus Amycolatopsis; species Amycolatopsis sp. MJM2582. The sequence goes on along the minus strand of NZ_JPLW01000002.1, from coordinate 1,586,960 downwards.
GGAACGGTGCCGCGGCGAGGATACGGGCGCCGACGGCCGCCAGTCCGACCCGGTCGAGGAAGGTCATCCGGGAGCGGAACATCAGGCCGAACGGATTCGAGGTGTCGACCTGCTTCCCGTGGAGCGCGAGGGCCACCTTCTTGCCCGCCAGCGTCCCCATCTCGACCCGGTGGCGTTCGAGGGCTTCGATCAGGGGGCCGGTCCCTTCGGTGAACTGGGTGCCGAGGTTGATCCAGTAATCGCCTTGGCGCACCGACTCCACCCGGCCCCCGGCGCGATCGGTGGCTTCGAGTACGACGACGTCCCGATCGGACAGGGCGGTCGCCGCCATCAAACCCGCCATACCGGCGCCGATCACGACGACTTCCGTCTCGGTTTCGATCATGGTTCGCTCCGTTCAGGTGTCGGCTTCAATGCCGTGGAGACGGCGTCAACCAGCCGTCCCATGGCGGCTTTGCTGCTCCGGCTGATCGCCGTGAAGGAGATGTAGCCGTGCACGAGTCCGGGTTCGTGGATCACCTCGGTCGGCACGCCGCTCGTCAGCAACGCGGTCGCATAAGCGAGTCCGTCGTCGCGGAGCGGGTCGAATCCGGCGACCGTCACGATGGCGCGGGGGAGACCGCTCAGGTCGCCGGCCCGCAACGGCGACACCCGTGGATCCACGCGGTCGGTTCCTTCGGGCAGGTAATGCCCCATGAACCATTCGATCTGTTTGGCCGACAACGCGGGAGAGCCGGCGAACTCGTCCTGGGACGGACGCCGCTCGGAAACATCGGTCACCGGCTGGATGAGCACCTGCGCCATCGGCTGGACCGCTTCGCCGCGAAGCCGTTGGCAGAGAACGGCGGCGATGTTGCCGCCAGCGCTTTCGCCCGCGACGACGATCCGATGCGGGTCCGCGTGTTCGACGGCGTACCGCCAGGCGGCGAGCGCGTCGTCGTGCGCCGCCGGGAACGGGTGCTCGGGCGCGAGACGGTACTCGACGGACAGGACGTCGGCGCCCGTTCCGTGGGCGAGCATCCGCGCGGGCGCGGCGTAGCTCGCACGGCTTCCCAGCGCGAATCCGCCGCCGTGGAAGAAAAGAATCAGGCTTCCGGAGGGGTCGCCGGAGCCGTAGCGGGTCGCCGCCAGCCCACCGCCGAGGTCGAGTTCCCGCTCGACCGCGCACGGGCCGACCCGGTCGGCGAACAACGCCGCGTCGCGCTCGGTCACCTCCCGGGCATCCGTCGGCGGCAGGTCGCTGTAGTCGTCACCTGCCTCCGTGAGCCTCATCAGGAAGGCGACGTCGGAGGCCATCCGATCGCCGGCGGCGTTGACCGGCGGGCGTACCAGCCGCGCGAGGAGCGGGGCCGGAGTGCGGCTCAAGGCGATGACGAAGGCCCGCTGGAGACGCTGGCCGAAGGTGAGACGCGCGGTGGTCACGAGTCGCTCGCGACGCTCGTGAGACCTGCGGTGGCGGAGTCCCGCACGGAGAAACGGATGTGCCGGTCGACCAGTTTTCCTTTGAAGAGCCGGTTGTCCTTGACGAACGTCGTGTGCATCCGCCACGGAAGTTCGGTGCCCTGCCGCGGAAGTTCGGGCTTCGCGCGCTGCATGTAACCCGCGGTGAGGTCGAGGAGATCCGTGGTGGCGAGTCCTTCCGGCACCACCGGGACCGCGATGTCGTACCCGTTCGTGTCCATCCGGCGGATGACGTCACCGACCAGGCGGCACACGTTGCTCAGGCGGAGCGTCCACGACGCCTTCGTGTAGCCGAGCATCATGGCCCAGTTCGGGATCCCGGAGATGAGGGCGCCGCGATAGAGGAGGGTTTCGGACATCTTCACCGGACGACCGTCCACTGTGGGCTGAATACCGCCCAGCATCTGCATGACGAGACCGGTCGCGGTGACGATGAGATCGGCTTCCAGTGTCTTGCCCGACTCCAGCAGGACACCGTTCTCGGTGAAACGGTCGATCCGGTCGGTGACCACGTCGGCGTTCCCGTCGCGGAGCGCCTTGAAGAATTCGCCGTCCGGCGTGACGCAGAGGCGCTCGTCCCAAGGGGCGTACGGCGGATTGAAATGCGTGTCCACGTCGATGTCCGGCGGAAGCTCCTTGAGCGTCCACTTGCGTAGCGCCTTCCGCCCGAAATCGGGGAATTTGCGCAGGGTGGAAACGAGCAGGAAGTCGATCCAGATGTTCTTCAGGCGCGTGGCCGCGTAGCCGCGCTTGGCTCCGAGCAGTTTGGTGAGCTTGACGGCGATGTTGTCGAACCGCGGCTGTGAGGCGATGTAGCTCGGGGTGCGCTGCAGCATCGTCACGTGTGCCGCGGCGCCGTCGCCCATCAGCATGGCCGGGAGCATCGTCACCGCCGTCGCGCCGCTCCCGATGATCACCACACGCTTGCCGCCGTGATCGTAGTTTTCGGGCCACTGCTGGGGATGCAGGATGTCGCCCCGGAAATCGTCACGCCCTTCGAAATGGGGCGTGTATCCCGCGTCGTAGCGGTAATAGCCGGTCGCACTGAAGACGAAGCGGGTCTTGATGGTCTTCGTGTGTTCGGCGCCGGTGTCGTCCGTCGCGGTCACCTGGAGTGTCCATCGCGCTTCCGCGCTCGACCAGTCGGCGGAGGTCACGCGGTGCCTGAGCCGGAGGACGTCGGCCAGGCCGAAATCGCGCACCGTCTCGTCGAGGTATTCACGGATCAACGGCGCTTCGGCGATGGCGCTGCGATGCCGCCACGGCTTGAACTCGTAGGCGTAGGTGTGCAGATCGGAGTCGGACCGGACACCGGGATAGCGGAACAGGTCCCAAGTGCCGCCGATCGAGTCGCGGGACTCCAGCAGGATGACCTTCTTGCCGGGGAAGTCGTCCATCAGGTGCCTGGCCGCGCCGATACCGGAGATGCCGGCGCCGATGACGACGATGTCGGCGGCCTCCGTGGCGTCCGTGTCCTTCATGCTGCACTTCCTTTGCGGTTCCGGTCCTGGGGGAGGGCGGGGACGACGCCGGTCCCGCGGGCACGGGTGGCGACGATGGGTTCGGCGAGGACTTCCGCGCCGCCGGTGCGATCGGTGGCCCTGGCGATGACGCGCAATTCGAAGTCGATGGTCCGGCTTCTGGTGCCTTTCGCCGCGAGCCTCGCCTCGACCTCGATGACGTCGCCGCCGCGCACCGGCGACAGGAACTCCACGGACGAGTAGCCCGCGAAGAGGCTCTCGTGACCGTCCATGACGATCGCCAGATGAGTTCCGGCGTCGCCGAACAGCGCCAGGCCGAACGCTCCGTCGACGAGGTTGCCGGCGTAGTGAGCCTCGGAGTAGGCGACGTAGCGCCGGTGGATGACGTGCATGAGAGCTCCTGTTCGGCGGCCTAGTAGGTCATCCGATTAAGTCAGGTGACAGAGTGTGAGACAACTTTCCCGCGCCGTCAAGGGGCGGTATGGGCGCTCGCCCGAATGGGTCTGTTGACAACGCGCGACGGCACGCCCATCATCTTCGTCAATTGATCGAGTCATTTGACTAACTACGCCGCGGCAGCCGCCAAGATCGAAAGGGCCGACGAATGGCCGAGATCATGACGTTCCCCGAAACATCCGTGAGGGAGGGCCCGGCCTTCGCCATCGTGATCGAGAACGACGCGAGTCCCCTCGTCCGGCTGATCGGCCGCACCTTGCGCGACTCCTCGCGAATCGGTCACGCGCACGAGGTCTTGGGCCGGTCCGGCGGCACCGTGGTGGTCCGCTCCCACGACACACCACAGTCCGCGACGATCGCGTTCCGCGGCGACACGATCGCGGTGACCGGCGGCGTGGTGAGCGAGCCCGACGCGACCGTCGTCGTCGACCTGCGGGCACGTTTCGCCGCCGCGCGGGAGTCCGCCGGTGATGTCGTCCTGGCCGCCGACACCTTGCGCGCGCTGACGCCGCCACTGCCGCACTGGCGTGCGGCCGCCCGGCATTTCTGGGCGGTGACAAGGGAAATCCCGGGTATCCCCGACGTCTTGATCGTCGACGCCGATGGCTCGGAGCGGCACCGGTTCGGCGACGGGGCGACCGAGTACCTGATGGCGGGACCGCCTGACCTGCTCGCCGGGGTCTTCAGCGGTGCGGACGATTTCGCCGCCTCCTTGGCGGCCGGGCTGCGGATCAAAGGCACGTTGTCGCAGATGTCGGTCATGACGGCCGCTTACTGGAAGGTCCGGTTCGATGTCTGATCCGCGCGCCGTGCGCCTCGAAGCGACGAACCACGACGGAAGCTTTCTCGGGAAGAACGTGTCGCTCGCGAAGTTCGCCGCGGGCAAGGAAACCGGCTTCGCCTTCGCCGACATCCTGTTCGCGATCGACCTCGGCAACGAGATCGTCCTCGGTGACGCTTTCCCGGACTGGCGCGGCAATCTCCACGACATCCAGATGATCCCCGACCTGACGACCCTCGTCGAATGGAAGCCGGGCCTGGATTCGGTCATCGGCGACTACTGGCTGAAGGACGGCACACCCGTGCCGATCTGCCCGCGGAACCTCGTGCGGAAGACGGTCGACCGGCTCGCGGCTCTCGGGTACACGGCGACGATCGCCGTGGAGATCGAAGCGACGCTTTTCGAGGAGTCCGTTCAGGAGGCGCGAAAACGCGGGTACCGGGAGCTGACGCCGTTGGGCGGCGCCGCGGGAGCCACGTACCACTTGGCGAGGTCCAAGGACTGGGTCGACTACATGGAAGCGGTCGTCGATCGCCTCGATCGGGTCGGCATCGCCTGGGAGGCGTGGACCGACGAGGCCGCCGCCGGCCAGACGGAACTGAACCTGGCGCCCGCGGATCCGATCACGCTGGCCGATTCCTGGGCGCGTACGCGGCAGGTGATGCGCGAGGTCGCCTTCGACCAGGGCCACACGGTGACCTTCATGGCCAAGCCGACGGCGGGCTACGGACAGGGCGCCCACATCAACCTGTCGCTCCAGAGCGACGGGGTGAACCGGTTCTTCGCCGAGGACGGCCCGTCCCGGCTGATGCGGCACGCGGTCGGCGGACTGCTGGCCACGATGGCGGGCAACACCTCGATCGCGTTGCCACAGATCACCTCGTACCGGCGGCTGGTGGACTTCACCGGACCGCCCACCGTCGTGAGCTGGGGCGTCAACAACAAGACGGCCGCGGTCCGGGCCATCACCGGCCATCCCCGGTACTCGCGGCTCGAATACCGCCTTCCCGGCGCCGACGTCAATCCCTACCTCGCGCTGGCCGGGGTGCTGGCCGGGGTTCTGGCGGGTGTCGAGCGGGAGATCGAGCCGCCGGAGCAGGTCACGGACATGGCGTGGTGCCTGCCCGAGGGAGCCGGGCCCGCCCGGATCCCCGACACGATGTCGAAAGCGGGTGCCGCCTTGGACGCCGATCCCCTTCTGCGCGAATACCTCGGCGACGAGTTCGTCGACTTCTGGGTCGCGTCACGACGCTGGGAGTGGATGGAGTTCCACACCAAGGGCGGCGACCCGTTCGCCGAACTCTCGCACTGGGAGTCCACTCGCTACTTCGAGTTCCCGTGAGCGCGCGTCCGATGATCGGCATCACCGGCAGGCGGTTCCGGCTTGAGCTGATCAAGGGAGCCGACGAGCGGTACGGCGACCGTTGTCTCGACAGCTACATGTCGGACTTCGCGAGCCGGATCGCGCAGGCCGGTGGTCTTCCGGTGTATCTCTCCTACGACACCGACGCGGCGGCGATCTGCCGTCGGCTGTCCGGAGTCGTGATCACCGGTGGGCAGGACGTCCATCCGGCGTTCTGGGGTGGCGACCCGGGTGTGGTCCGCGACGTCGATCCGAGAACCGATCCGATGGTCCACGACGCGGCCCGGGACGAGTACGAGATCGCGCTCGTCCGTGCCGCCCTGGACCAGGGGATTCCGGTGCTCGGTGTGTGCCGGGGGATGCAGGTGCTCAACGTCGCGCTCGGCGGCACCCTCGTCGCCGATCTGCCGTCCGGGCCCGTGAGCCACCTGTCGGCGGAGACCGCGCCGACCGACGGCACCGCGGATCACCTTGTGTCCTTTGAAAAGGGCTCGATCGCCGCCGGTCTGTTCGGTGAGCACGCGATGACCAACTCGTGGCACCACCAGGCCGTCGACCGCTGCGGCACCGGACTGGTCGTGACCGGACGGGCGAGCGATGGCGTGATCGAGTCGGTCGAACTCCCGGGCGCGCCGGTGCTCGGCGTCCAGTGGCACCCGGAATGGATGAAGAGCGAGGACCCGGCGATGACGTGGGTGGTCCAGGCCGCGGCGACGAGGCGAAGGAGCTTGCCATGACGGCGAAAGTGGCTTTCGGACAGCTCGGCGACGATCCCGCCGTCCCGACCCTGACGGAACTGCTGTCGCGGCGCGCGAAGGACTCGCCCGCGCGGGAATTCCTGCGGTTCGGGGAGCGGTCGTGGAGTTTCGCCGAGATCGACGACTGGACGTCCAGGCTGGCGCACCGGCTGATCGAGGTCGACGGCGTCCGGCCCGGCGAACGGGTCGCGATCATGCTCCCGAACGTCGTGCACTGGCCGGTGGCGTGGCTCGCCGTGCTGAAGGCGGGCGCGGTCGCCGTACCGATCAACTGTTCCTATCAGCGCGCGGATCTCGTCTTCGTCCTCCGGGATTCGGGCGCGCGTGTCGTGTGCACCGACGCCGAACGCTCGGTCCTGATCAGGGAGTCCACCGCCGGTGAGGACGTCCGCGTCCTCGATGTCGCCGACGACGGGGCGGAGTCGTTCCCGGCGACGCCTCCGCCGGTGACGATCGACGGCGGGGTGCTGGCGAATCTGCAGTACACGTCGGGCACGACCGGTTTCCCCAAGGCGTGCATGCTCACCCACGACTACTGGGTCCGGCTGGGCTGGATCTGCGCGGCGGCGACCGGGCTCGGGACCGACGATGTTCTTCTTACGGCGCAACCGTTCTCGTACATGGATCCACAGTGGAACACCGCGCTCGCCCTGACGGTCGGCGCCCCGTTGGTCGTGCTGCCCCGATTCTCCGCGTCGACCTTCATGGCGGACGTCCGGCGGCACCGCGCGACCTTCTTCTACGTCCTCGGGTCCATGCCGACGCTGCTGTTCAAACAGCCGCTTCGCCCCGAAGACCGCGACAACGACCTCCGGCTCGTCTTCTGTTCGGGAATCCCGAGCGGTCTTCACGCGGAACTGGAGGAGCGATGGGGCGCCCCGTGGCGCGAGGTCTACGGGATGACCGAGTCCGGGATCGACCTGTTCAGCCCGTTCGACGACCCCGGCGCCGTGGGAAGCGGGAGCTTGGGCAGTCCGGTGCCGACGAAACAGGTGCGTGTCGTCAGCCCCGACGGCACCGAATCGCCCGACGGCGAGCCCGGTGAGCTGATCATCGCGGGTACACCGATGATGAACGGCTACTGGAGCCGGCCGGAGGACACCGCCCGCGTGCTGCGGGACGGCTGGCTCCACACCGGGGATGTCGTCGTCCGCCAGGACCGAGGCATCCGGCTGGTCGGCCGGATCAAGGACATGGTCCGGCGCGGCGGCGAGAACGTCGCGAGCGTCGAGGTCGAAGCCGCCCTCGAACGGGACGATCTGGTGGTTTCGGCCGCCGTCGTCGCCGAACCCGACGAGATCTTCGGCGAGGAGGTCAAGGCGTTCGTGCGGCTGGCGGCCGGCGTGCCCGCGGTCCGGGCGACCGCCGAGCGGATCGTCGAGCGGGCGGGCAAGGAACTCGCGCGGTTCAAGGTGCCGCGCTATGTCGAGTTCGTCGCTGACTTCCCCCGAACGCCGTCCGAACGCGTTTCCAAACCGGCGCTCAGAGCGCGTGCCGCGGCCGATCCCGGCGTGACATACGACCTCGGTGCGCGACGGCCGAAGGGATTCCTCGACGTCGGCGTCGTCCGGGGCGTGGCGGTGGTGACCCTCCGGCGACCCGAGAAGCTCAACGCCATGGACGTCGCCACCCGGCTCCGGCTGGCGAGCGTCATCCGCGAGTTCGGCACGGGCGAGAGCGTGCGCGGGATCGTGCTCACCGGCGAGGGACGAGCCTTCTCCGCCGGCGAGGACCTTCAGAGCGCGCCGTCCACGGAAGCCGGGATGCGCGAGGCGTTCGCTAGTTTCCACGACATCACCCGGGCGATCCTGCAGACGCGGGTGCCCGTGATCGCGGCCGTCAACGGGATCGCGGTCGGGGGAGCCTCGGAGATCACCCTGTGCTGCGACGCCCGCATCGGAACCCCGGCGACGGAGTACTTCCAACCCGAAAACGGCCGGGGCATCACGATTTCGAACGCGTCCAGTGTGCTGCTGAGGCGGCTCGTCGGAAACCACGCGACGCGCCTGGTTCTCGGCTCTCCTCGTGTCCGGGCCGACGAAGCCCTGCGGATCGGCCTTCTGGACGAGATCGTCGAGCCCGGCGCCCTGATCGACCGCGCCGTCTGCACCGTCCTCGACTGGACTCCCGAGGGGAACACGACGGCCCTCCACCTCGCGCTCCTTCGCCCGCGGCCAGAGGACGTCGAAGCGGCCTTCGCCCGTGAGGACCTCGCCGCCGCCCAGACCTGGGAGAGCGGCGTCCTGAGCGCGGGCATCAAGAGCTTTCTGTCCACAAGATCCGAAAAGGAGACCTCGACGTGATCGAGACCCAGGCCGCCGTGCTGACGACTATCGGCGAACCACTCGAACTGACCGTCATCCGGGTGGACGACCCGGAGCCGCACGAGGTGCGTGTCGCGGTCACGAACGTGGGGCTGTGCCACAGCGATCTGCACTACATGACCGGAACGGTGCCGACCGGACTGCCGGTCGTGGTCGGCCACGAGGTGGCGGGCGTGGTCGAGGCGGTCGGTTCGCAGGTGTCCGGGCTGAGCCCCGGTGACCGCGTGGTCGGCGCGCTGACCCCGTCCTGCGGCCGGTGCGCGAACTGTGAAGCCGGGCGGTCGACCCAATGCCGTCGGCTGGAGGAAATCCGTCGCCGACCCAGGCCCGCGTTCCAGACCACGTCGGGCGAGCCGATCGAGCGGCTGGGCGACATCGGGGCGTTCTCCCGGCACGTCCTCATGCGTGAGAACTCGCTGGTGAAGCTTCCTGACGACGTCCCGCCGCACGTCGGCTGCCTGCTGGCCTGCTGTGTCGTCACCGGGGTCGGCGCCGTGTTCCGCGGCGCCAAGGTGCGCCCGGGCAGCACGGTCGCGGTCGTCGGCTGCGGCGGCGTCGGATCGGCCATCATCCAAGGAGCCAGGCTCGCCGGCGCCTCGGCGATCGTCGCGATCGACCTGGACGCCGACCGGCTCAAGGCCGCGCGGGACTACGGCGCCACCCATGTCGTCGACGGCGGGGACGGCGACCCGGTCGCGGAACTCCACCGCCTGCTCGGAGACGGGGTGGACTACTCCTTCGAAGCCGTCGGCTCGGCCCGCACCGCCGCGACGGCACTTGCCCTCGTGCGCCCGACCGGGACCGCGTGCCTGGTCGGGATCGCGCCCGGAGGCACCGAGCTCAGCGTCCCGGCGTCGGACTTCTTCTTCGAGGAGAAGCGGCTCATCGGTTCCTACATGGGCTCGGGGCAGGCGCGGCAGGACATCCTTCAGCTCGCCCTCCTGTACCGGCAGGGGCGCCTGCTGCTCGACGAGATGGTGACGCGCGTAATCCCCTTCGGCGAGATCAACCAGGGCTTCGAGGAGATGAAGTCCGGCGACGTGACCCGCATCGTCGTCGACCTCCGATCCTGACCAGGGAAGGAACGCGAAGATGAGCAACGAGATCGAGATTCCCCAGCCGGTGAACCACATCGCCGGCTCCTGGACCGCGTGCGAGACGGTCCGGGACACGTGGAACGTCGACCCCAACACGCGTGAGCGCGTCCACCGTTCCGTCACGACGGCGCCCGGCGACATCGAGCGCGCGCTGCGGCACGCGGAGTGCGTGTACGACCCCCGCCCATGGAACGAGGACGCTCGCCGTGAGCGCGCCGACCTGCTCGAGCGCGTCGCCGAGATCGTCGAGACCCGTGTCGAGGACATCGCCCGCACGGATTCGCTGACCAGCGGCACACCGATCGGCGTCACGCGCCAGGTCGCGGCCTTCCTGCCCGCGAGGATCCGCGCGTCGGCGGCGGATCTGGTGACCATCCCGCGGGTCACCGCGCTGGCGGCGGATGGCCGTGATGTCCGGCTCCACAAGGTGCCGTGGGGACCCGCCGCGATCCTCACGCCGTGGAACGGTCCGAGTTTCATCCCCGCGGCCAAGATCGCCAGTGCGGTGGCCGCGGGGTGCCCGGTCATCCTCAAGCCGTCGGAGCACGCGCCCGGCAGCGCGCAGATCGTCGTCGAGTGCTTCGTCGAGGCGGACCTGCCCAGCGGTGCGCTGCAACTCGTGCACGGCGGTGGCGACGTCGGCGCCAGACTGACCGCCGACCCCCGCGTCAAGATCGTCTCGTTCACCGGCGGGCCCGGTGCCGGACGCGCCATCGCACGGGCGGCCGCGGAGGATTTCAAGGTCCTGCAACTGGAACTCGGCGGCAACAACCCGGTGCTCGTGCTGGACGACGCCGATCTCGACGTCACCGCCGACGGGATCCTCGACGGGATGACCAAACTCAACGGTCAGTGGTGTGAGGGGCCGGGCAAGATCCTCGCTCACCGCAGCCTGGTCGCCCCGCTTCTCGAGGCGCTGACCGAGCGGATCTCCAAGCTCGTCGTCGGCCGCTCGCTCGACGAGGACGTCCAGCTCGGTCCGATCTCCAACGCCCCGCATTTTCGGACCCTTCAGAGCAGGCTCGAAGGGCTGCGCGACCTCGGGGCGACCCTGCACGGACCCGCTCGGCTGCCTGAGCTCGACGGCTACTTCCTGTCGCCGACCGTCGCCGTCGGCGCCGACCCCGCACAGGCCACCGCCGAGCTGTTCGGCCCGGTCGTTTCCTTGCACGCGGTGGATTCCGACGAAGAAGCGTTGCGTATCGCCAACGCCGATCCCTCGGGTCTCGACGCGTACGTGTTCGGCGCCGACACGGACCGCGCGATCGACGTCGGTGCGCGGATCTCGTCGGGCGAGGTGCGCGTCAACGGCGCGAAGGTCGTCGACCTGGGCGACGACTCGGCTCAGAGCTTCTGGGGTCCGGCCGGTATCGGTGGCCACGGGCCCGCCGAGTCGGTGCGCGTCTTCTGCGGCGACCGGGTCGTCGGGGTCGATTCGCCCGGCCTGCCGTTGTGATTCACCCGGTCACGAAGCGACGGGCGTGGATCCGAGCCGGGCCGCCAGCCAGCTGTCGAGGACCGACGTCGCGATCTCCATCTGCCCCTGCGCGGCGGCCCGATCCCCGTAGGTCAGCCAGTTCGCGGCGAAACCGTCGGCGAGGGCGGCGATGACGAAGGCGATCTCGTCGATGACCTCCGGTTCGACCGCGCCGGCTTCACCGAGCCGAAGGCGCACCGTCTCGAGAGCCTTGTCGTACACCGCGATACCGCGGTCTCCGTGCTGACGTCGCGCCCAGCTGATGAGCTCCACCGTCGCCGCGGTGAAGCTGATCGACTCGAGATAGCACTCCATGACTCCGCGCAGGAGCCGTCGAGCGGTCTCTTGCACGTCGCCGTGGGATTCGTCGTCCGCAAGTATGGCGCGGTACCTGCTCGCCACGAACTCGTAGACATCGGCGAAGAGGTCCTCTTTGGAGTCATAGCAGTAGTGCAGCATCGCCAGGTTCGCTTTGGCCTCCTCGGCGATCCGCCGGGTCGTCGCGCCCTCGATGCCGTAGGTCGCGATGACCTCCACCGCGGCTTTGATGAAGTCGCTGCGCCGTTGGGCGGCGGGGATCCGTGGCACGCAATCCTCCCGGTGCACGTAGTTGGACGCTTGATTAAGTCAACGCCAGCCTAGCAGCGGGGGCGTCGGCGGGAACTTGGTCAAGCGACTTGATCGGATGGCTAACTCTGACGTAGGCTATGAGCCGGATCACAAGTCGGCTCGATATCCGCATGTGCCGCCTTCGACGCGGAGTCGAAGGCATGAATCGAAGGAATCAAGGACGTGAAGGATCTGCTCTTCATGCTGGCCGATCTCTGGATGATCTTCGCCGGCTTCTGTTTCGGATGGAAGTTCATCCGGCGCTACAGGAATTATCTCCTCGGCCTGGAATGGATGATCGTCGCGACGTCGGGCTCGAACTTTCTCCTCTGGGCACTTCTCGGTGGTGACGAAGGAAGTCCGCTGTACGGCATCGCGTATTTCTTCGACGCCTTTTCGCGATCGGTCGGCATCACCCTCATCCTCGTCATGGGGCTGATGCGCGTGACGCATCGGTACAAGCCGTCCGTCGCGGTCGATGTCGGCGCGTTCGCCCTCGCCGCCGTCGCCGGGCTGTTCCTCCAGCAGTTCCGCGCCGATCAGCTGCACGTCGGTCCGGCGACGTTCTTCGTCGTCGTCAACGTGCTCACGACGGCTTTCCTCGCCTACTTCTCGTGGCGGCTCTGGCGTATCGGCGCCACGGTGCAGGCCGTGTGCGCGGCGCTGGTCACCATCGCCGGATCCGTCATCGCGATCACCTACGACTTCTTCCCGATCCCGGGCGACGACGTGCACCGGACGCTTTTCTACAGCGCGGCGCTGGCCACCTGGGGATTCCAGATGTTCGTGTACTACTTCGCCTATCGCGCCCTGCACGAACACAACGTGGCGGCGGGATTCGAAAAGGAGCCGAGTGCCGCGGCGCTGTCCGGGCGTGTGCGATGAAGACCGACAACGTCCACTACGACACCTTCAGCGGCTGGGTCGATCCGCCCGCGGATGTCCGGCCTTCGCTGACCGGTGACCTCACCTGCGATGTCGCGGTGGTCGGCGGCGGACTCGGCGGCATGTCGACGGCGTTGCGGCTGACCGAACGAGGCCGGGACGTGGTGCTGCTGGAGGCGGAATTCTGCGGGCACGGCGCCAGTTCGCGCAACGCTGGCCAGCTGGCGGGCGCTCCGGGAGGCGACCTCCAGCTCCTGAATCTGTTCCACCGCAAGAAGATGCCCGGCATGATCCGGCTGGCCGAGCATGCCGCGCACCACGTCGAGGACCTCATCGAGAAGCACGACATCGACTGCGGCTACGAGCAGACGGGCAACGTCTTCGCGGCGGTTTCGCGTGGGCAGCTGGGCCGGGTGCGCCGGGTGGCGAAGCTCCTGCGGCGGGCCGGGGGCGACGTGGAACTGGGCACGAGCGAAGGACTCGGGATCCCGCACGGTTTCCTCGGCGGGATGCGGGAAAACGTCGGCGGGATCATGAATCCCGGTCTGTTCACCGCGGGGGTGCGTCGCGCGCTGCTCCGCACTCCGGCGCAGGTCTTCGAACGGACGAAGGTCACCGACGTCGCACGCGGTCGCGGTCGGGTGGTCATCACCACCGCCCGAGGTCAAGTGCGGGCGAACAAGGTGGTGCTGGCGACGAACGCGTACGCGGGGGAGTGGGACGTCACCCCTCGCCGGCTTTCCGTGCCCATCTGGGTCGCCGAAGCGGAGACCGGGCCCATCGACCCCGCCCGGCTGGCGGCCTTGGGCTGGACCAGTCGCTCGGGGCTGGTCACCCAGCACAACATCATGGAGAACTACCGCCTGACGCCACGCGGCACCATCGTCTTCGGTGTCCGGCGGCTCGAACGCGGCAGGACGTATCCACTCCCGCCGAAGAAGCCGGACCCCGCGCTCGTCGAGGAACTCGCCCGAGCGTTCGCGAGCCGGTTCCCGGCCCTTTCCGACGTCGCGATCGACCGCGCGTGGGGAGGATGGATCGCGATCACCTCGTCGTGGCTACCCCTCGCCGGACAGCTCGACGAGAGCACCTACTACTCGATCGCCTGCAACGGCCACGGTCTGGCCCAGGCGCCCTATGTCGGCTCGCTCATCGCCGACCTGATCGTCGACGGCGAGCGCCACGAGGACTTGGCGGCGCTGTGGGTGGAGAAGGCCGAGTTTCCGCGCCCGATGATGATGGGCCCGCTGGGGCTGCGCACCATCTGGGCCGTCGACCGGTTCAACGATTTCGTGAACGGGAGCCGGCGCAACGCCCGGAGAGGTCAGCGCCGGAGCGCTCGATAGCGCTTGAGCAAGGCGGTGATCCGCACCGGGTCCGCGGCGTCGTTCAACTCGGCGAGCAGATCGTCGGGGCACAACTCGTAATGGTCGCCCCACCATCGCCGCCCCTTGTTGTCCCAGATCCTGTATCCGCCGGGCACTCCTCTTGCCACGTATCGCCGCTTCGACAATCAGCCACCTCCTCCGCCACAGGATGGCACCAGCCGCCGCTCTCCTCAATGATAAGCATGTGCGTATCATAAGCGTGTCGCAGCCATCTCGGGCTGGGACGACGTGAGGAGCGAGCATGATCAGAGGTAAGTGGATGCCCGGCCATGCCGCGGACTTCTCCGGAGACATGCTGGTCAGCGTCACCGCGTTGACGCTCGACGACTTCCGGAGCACACCGGGTGCTTACCGGGCGGGCTACGTGCTCAGCCGCGAGTGGCCCCGGCTGCCCGGCGCGGTCGGCCAATGGCTGTGGGCGGAGCCGCTTCGCCGGCGGCTGGGCTCGGTTTCGGTGTGGCGCGACCACGAGGGCTTGCGTGGGTTCGTCGGCTTGCCCGCCCACGTGGCGATCATGCGGAAGTACCGCGACCTCGGCACCACCCGCGCCACCACCTGGCGCACCGCCGACCTCGATTCGCGGGCCATCTGGCGAAAAGCGGAGCAGTGGCTGGGGGAGCAGTGAGGTTACGAACCGCCGCCGGGAACGGTGCCCCGGTTCGACAGCGGCGCGGCCCGGTCGGCCAGCGGGCCACCGGCGTGCAGAAGTGTCTCCAGTGATCGCAGCGGCTCGGGAAGGACGGTGTACCAGCTCCAGGTGCCGCGTCGCTCCCGATCGAGGATGCCCGCCGCGACCAGAACGCGGAGATGATGACTCAGCGACGGCTGCGGCATGTCGAACTCTTCGGCGAGATCGCAGAAGCAGGCCTCGCCGCCGGGTGAGAAGCGGACCAGCGACAGCAGTCTGATCCGGACCGGATCCGAGAGGGCCTTGAACAACTTCGCGGCCTGCTCGGCCTCGTCCTGGGCGATGACCGCCGCGGGCTCGGCCATCAGCAGTGTGATGGGCACCGGTTTCCGGCCGCGCCCGTTCTCCGTCGCCACGTGCCCTCCTCGGTCCGGGTGACCTTCGACGGCGAGCGTACCCGGTGGATTGACAAATATCGATGCAAGCTCTTGAATCTGGATTCGCAGATTTCGATCCAGTCCACCATCGAGAGGACTCCGCCGATGGCCCGCACACCCGAGGTGCTGTTCGTCTGCGTGCACAACGCCGGTCGTTCGCAGATGGCCGCGGCGTTGCTGCAGCACTACTCGCTCGGCCGTATCGCCGTCCGGTCGGCCGGTTCGGAGCCGGCCGGGACGGTGAACCCGGCCGCGGCCGCGGCGCTCGCGGAGTGGGGCTTGGACATCACCGCCGAGGTGCCGAGCAAGCTGTCCACCGAGGACGTCGAGGCATCCGATGTGGTGATCACCATGGGCTGCGGAGACACCTGTCCGGTGTTTCCCGGAAAGCGGTACCTGGACTGGCCCCTTGAAGACCCGGCGGGGCAGGGCGTGGACGCCGTCCGTCCGATCCGGGACGAGATCGACCGCCGCGTCCGTGGCCTGGTCGCCGAAATCCTCGACGCCTGAACGACTTCCCGGAGCCTGGAGGCCCCAACGTGACGCTTGCCGCCGATGAACCCGACGTCCTGCGCCAACTGTCCTTTCTGGACCGTTATCTGCCGGCTTGGATCATTGGCGCGATGGGTGTCGGGCTGCTGCTGGGCAGCGTGATTCCCGGTCTGCGGGAGGTGCTGGACGCGGTGAAGATCGGGCAGGTGTCGCTGCCGATCGCGCTCGGGCTGTTGCTGATGATGTACCCGGTGCTGGCGAAGGTCCGCTACGACCGGCTCGGCGCGGTGACCAAGGACCGGCGCACGATGGTGCTTTCCTTGGTGCTGAACTGGATTCTCGGCCCGGCGCTGATGTTCGCGCTAGCCTGGCTGATGCTGCCGGACCTTCCCGAATACCGGACCGGCCTGATCATCGTCGGTCTCGCCCGGTGCATCGCGATGGTGATCATCTGGAACGACCTCGCCTGCGGTGATCGCGAGGCCGCGGCGGTGCTGGTCGCGGTGAACTCGGTCTTCCAGGTGCTGATGTTCGGGGTGCTCGGCTGGTTCTACCTGGACCTGCTGCCCGGCTGGCTCGGTCTGGACACCTCGAGCGTCGACTTCTCGCCGTGGGAAATCGCGCTCAGCGTCGTCGTTTTCCTCGGGATCCCGCTCGCCGCGGGGTATCTGTCCCGCCGTGCGGGGGAGCGAAACAAGGGCCGTGACTGGTACGAGGGCACGTTCCTGCCGAAGATCGGCCCGGTCGCGTTGTACGGCCTGTTGTTCACCATCGTGATCCTGTTCGCCCTGCAAGGGGAGACCATCACGTCCCGGCCTCTCGACGTCGCCCGGATCGCCTTGCCGCTGCTTGCCTACTTCGCCGTCATGTGGACCAGCGGATATCTGCTGGGCAAGGCGTCCGGGCTGTCCTACGAACGCACCACGACACTGGCGTTCACCGCCGCGGGCAACAACTTCGAACTCGCGATCGCCGTCACCATCGGCGTTTTCGGCGTGACGTCGGGTCAGGCGCTCGCCGGGGTCGTCGGACCGTTGATCGAGGTCCCGGTGCTGGTCGCCCTCGTGTACGTGAGTCTCCGGCTGCGGAAACGCTGGAGCACGAAAGTCCCGGCGGAATGAGCGGAACCGCGGGTGGTGATCATGACGGCGTCAGAACTTCCGCCTCCGCCGTAGCGCAGCATCCCCCGGACGGCGCGTCGTCCGGCTCGTCGAACAGTCCGGCGCCGCCGCATACGCCGGTTTCGGCCATGCGCAATTCGATGCGCGTCGCCGCTTCGTGGTCACCGGCGAGTTCGGCGGCGATGCTGCGGACCTGTTCGTAACCGGTCATGGCGAGGAACGTCGGCGCTCGGCCATAGCTCTTCATCCCGGCCAGGTAGAAGTTCTTCTCCGGGTGGGCGAGTTCCTTCGCGCCGTGCGGGTAGACGGTTCCGCAGGAATGCACGTTCGGATCGATCAGCGGCGCGAGTGCGACCGGTGCCTGCAGAGCCGGGTCCAGGTCCAGCCGGAGCTCCGACAACCAGGTCAGGTCCGGTCGGAACCCGGACAGCGTCACCACTTCGTCGACGTGCTCGATCCGCTTTCCCGCGGAGGAGATCAGCGTGAGCCTCCCCGCGTCGTCGCGTTCGAGCGCTTCTGTGCGGAACCCGGTCACGACGTCGATCAGCCCGGATTTCACGGCCTCCTGAGCCCGCAGGCCGAGCGCGCCCCGTGCCGGGAGCTGGTCGGCGTCGCCACCGCCGAAGGTGTTGCCGACCGACCCGCGGCGCAACACCCAGCTGATCCGCGTACCGGGCGCGTCCTTCGCGAGTCCGGACAACGCGACCAGCGCGGTCAGCGCCGAGTGCCCGCTCCCCGCGACCGCCACGTGTCCTCCCGCGTACCGGGTCCGCACCGCCGGGTCGCCCAGATCCGGCACACGGTAGGCGATCCGGTCCGCCGCCGCTCGTTCGCCGATGGCGGGAAGTCCTTCCCCGCCAAGGGGATTCGGCGTCGACCAGGTTCCCGAAGCGTCGATCACGGCCCGTGCCGCGATCCGTTCCTCCGTGCCGTCGGCGCGGACGTGCACGGTGAACGGCTCGTCGTCGCGGCCGCTGTCCACGACCCGATCGCGGCCGCGACGGGCGACCCCGATCACCTCGGCGCCGAATCGCACCCGATCGTCGAGCGCCGTCGCCAGTGGCCGCAGATAACGCTCGGCCCACTCCCAACCCGTCGGATACGTCTCGCCATCGGGTCGCGTCCAGCCGGTGCCCTGCAGCAACCGCCCGGCCGCCGGAGCCACGAGCTCGGACCACGATGAGAACAACCGCACGTGATTCCACTCGGCCACTCCCGCACCGGCCCCCGCGCCGCGTTCCAGCACCAGCGGCTCGAAACCCCGCTCCACCAGCTCGGCGGCCGCCGCCAACCCCACCGGTCCCGCGCCGATCACCACGACAGGCAGCTCGTTCATCCCCATGCACCTTTCATCGATCTGTCTCGATTGAAGGGAATGTATCGACCGGCGTCGATTGACGCAACCATCGATTTCGGTCGATACTGGGCGGCATGACCACGGTTGTGCCCGTTCTCCTGCCCGAGCATGAAGCCGCGACTTACGCCGGCTGGTTCGCCTGTCTCGCCGAGCCCATGCGGGTCAAACTCCTGCACGCGGTCGCGACCTCGCCGCGTGGCCTGACCGTCGGCGCGCTCACGGAGATCCTCGGAACCAGCCAGTCGACGTGCTCCCATCACGTCCGAAAACTGGCCGAGGTCGGCTTCCTGCACCTGCGCAAGGAAGGCACGGCCACGGTCGTGACGATCAACCAGGCCTGCTGCAGCGGGCTGCCGCACGCCGCCGACGCCGTGATGGGCCTGCTCGCCCCGCGTCCCTGCTGCCCGGAGAACCTGCCGGAAGACGTCATCGTCCGCGCGCTGCGCGAGGAGGACCGTGACTCGGTCCGCCGGATCTGGAGTGAAGGAATCGCCACATTCGACGCCGAGGTCCTCAGCCGCGAAACCTCTGGCCACCGATGGGTCGCCGAGATCGATGGCGAAGTCGTCGGCTGGACGGTCGCCGTTCCGGTTTCGGAACGCGAGTGCTATCGGGGAGTCGCCGAGACATCGGTCCATGTCGCTGAAAGCCACCGTGGCCGCGGCGTGGGTAAAGCCTTGATGCACAAGCAAGTCACGGAAGCCGACGCGGCCGGGCTCTGGACACTGCAGACGTCGCTCTTCACCGATGACCGCGCCTCCATCGCCCTGCACCAGAGTGCCGGCTATCGCACCGTCGGCATCCGCGAGCGCATCGTCCGACGCGATGGCGCTTGGCGGGACGCCGTCTTCCTGGAACGCCGCGGTCCGGTCACCGCCTAGAGGCCGAGTCGCTTTTCTGGATCAGGTTCGCGGCAGGGTTCCAACGCTGCCTGGACTCCAATTCCGCGGGCAGCGTGTACACGCATGTTTGCCAAAATGGGAACAATCATCAGAAGTGGAACAACTACGCTCCCGGAAAGTTCAAGAACAAGGCGTCCGGGCTGTGTCTCGCAGCCGGAACGTCGTCGGTTTTCGCCGGGTCCTGTGAGGCCAATGTCAGCGACTGGCGGACGTCGTCCACGACGAACAAGTACTTCACCAACGTGTCGACCGGGCTCTGCCTGCACAACAGCGGCGGTCAGGCGGAAGCCGTCGGGCTGCGGGTCTGCCGCGCGGGAACCGTGCTGTGGACGGTGACGAAGCTGCGGAGCTGATTCGAAGCCGCGGAGCGACAAACGCCTGGCTCGCCGACGCCGATCCCTTCTTCAGCAAGGGATGGTGCACGGCGAGCCGGGCGTGACAGCGTTCCGCGCGTTAGGGCGCAAGCCGCCCGGTCTGAGGATCGAAGCAGATCAGCCCCAGCGCCTGGGCGCGTTCGACGGCGAACTCCGTGGCTTCCTCGTACTTGCTGTAGACAACGCCGAAGTAGAACAGCGGGCCGCTGGCGTTGTCGATCAATGGTCCGTCCGACCAAGGGATGTCGTCTTCGTCGTCCTCGGCGTCCGAGTCGAGATCGGGCCAGCGTGCCAGTAGCTGGCTGATGTACTGCTGGATCAAGGTGGACGCTCGAATCCGCCTTCGTCCTCCCGGGTACTCGGTGCGGAGACGCGCGAACGCCGCTTGCGCCGCATTGTCGTCGATGGGGCGTGGACCTTCCCAGACCGCGAGGTGATAGCTCATCGGAAGACGATGTCACACGCTTTCGTTCACAAGGTCCTCTGCTGTGCCACGTCGAGCACGCTCAGGAAGCGCGTGTACGACTCGTCCACCCCGATGCCGGTCGTATCGAGTCGGATCGCATGCGGGCGTTCGGCCAGGTACTCGACGAAGTGACCCTGGATCCTGTCGAGCAGGTCGGAACCGGGATCGTCCAGCATCATCTGGAGCTGTGCCTCGACATCGTTGGCCGGACGCTTCTCGCGCAGGCGTTGCAGATGTTCGTGGTCGTCGACGAGGAGGGCGACCTCGACGTAAGTGGCTCCGGTGGTGAGGGCTACCGCTTCGAAGGCCGGGTCCGGGTCGCGGTCGTGAACGGTCACAAGTTGCGGGACGATCACGTCGTGTCCGTCGCGAAGATGACGTGCGGCCATGTCCCGTCCGTGGCCGCGGGCGATCTCCAAGGCCCCGAAGAAGTTCTCTTTCCAACCGCCGATCAACCCCGTGAGCACGTCCAGGTCGAGGGCGAGCGTTCCTGGGTGCTCGTCGGCGTAACGGCGGGCGAGGGTGGACTTTCCCACGCGTGAGAGACCATTGATGTGGATCAGACGCGCCATGAGTCGACCCTATGTCCTGGCTCCGGTCGGTGGCTGGTCGGTCGATCTATGATCACCGTATGCACGTGCTCGGGCCAACCGATCCTCTTCCTCGGTGGCCGGTCCGACGGGTCGCGGTGGCGGGCCCCGCGGGATCGGGCAAATCGACTCTCGCGCGAACGCTGTGCGAGCGCATGGGCGTGGCGTATGTCGAGTTCGAGTCCTTCTACCACGGTCCTGGTTGGACGGTCCGGGAGACGTGGCAGGCCGACGTTTTGCGGTTCCTCGACAAGGATGTCTGGGCGATCGAGTGGCAGGGCGAACAGGTCCGGGAGCACATGACGGCACGGCTCGACGTGTTGGTGTGGCTCGATCATCCGCGTGCCTTGGCCACGACTCGCGTCGTCGTTCGCACGCTTCAACGTCGTGTCGGGCGGGGTTCGAAGATCGCCGGGGGAAACGTCGAGGGCCCGCTGCACACGTTCTTCACCGACCCGCAGCACATCGTCAAGATCGCGTGGCGCCACCACCCGATCATGCGCGCGCGGGTCCGCAAGGTGATCGACGAGAATCGCCACCCCGAGCTCGTCGTCGTCCGGCTGCGTGGCCAACGGCAGGTCGATCAGTGGCTTCGAGGGCCGTTCGATCAGAGCACAGTGTGAACCGGAACGGTGGCTACGGCACGGCGGGCTGAGTTCCGGGGACTCCGGCGCTCAGTGCCAAGGCCGCGGCTTCACCTCGCGAGGTGACGTTCAGCTTCTTCAAGAGGCCCGCGACGTGGAATTTGACCGTGCTTTCGGTGATGCCGAGCGCGGCGGCGATGGACTTGTTGCGTTGTCCTTGCGCCACAAGCCGGAGCACTTCGAGTTCGCGCGGGTTGAGGTCCGCCAGCTGAGTTTCGTCGACCCGGCCTGAGGTCGGCTCGAACGGGAGGTCGACGGTGACGCGGCTGCCCCAGCCGGGGACGGCGTCGATCTCGACGGTGGCGCCCAGCGTTTTCGCACGTCCGTCGAGCTGCGCTCGCAGACCCTGGACGTCGAGGTTCCCGGATTCCTGGTCCCGGATATCGAGATGCAGCGCGGTGCTGTCGCTCGACCAGGCGATGCGGAGGCGGGTCAAGTCCGGCTGGCCGGTGAAGGCCAGGACCGCCGCACACGTCATCGCCCTGGCGGCATGGGCGACCTCGCCCGGCACCGGCTGCCCGTTCTTCGCCGGGGCCGTGAACTCCAGTTCCGCGTCGTGATGGCGCAGCATCTGCCGGATTTCCCGCCGTAGCCTGCCGAACGCGGCATGCGCGGGCTCTTCGGATTGCGCGAGATCGGTTTCCCGAGCGGATCGGAGCGCGACCAGTGCGGCCGAGGCGGAGTCGGTCGCCGCGAGCCGGGCGCGGTGGTCGTCCAGCCGGGCGGACCGCAGGGTGGTGAGGATCGTGACGAGCGCGGTTTCGTGTGCCGCGGCCATTTCGGTGATCGTCCGGGCGCGTTCGCTGGAGGCCGCGCGGGATTCGGCGAGATAGTCGGGGCTGGCCTGGGTCACCTGCTGGCGGATCGAGGTCGCGACGATGCCGAAGACCTCGGCCAGCACAGCGGGTTGCGGGAAGCGGGTACGGCTCGACCGGGGGACGAGGACGAGCAGGGTGCCGATCGGGTCCTGCACGGCCCAGACCGTCCGGGTGCTGCCGCCGAGGGCGGCCGTCGTGGTCAGCTGATGGCCGGCGGGCACACTCGCTTTGAGCGCTTCGAGTTCGGCGATGGTGACCTTGTCGGTGATCTCCCCGGCACCGGTGACCTTGCGAGGCCGCCCGGTGCACTCACGGGTGAAGATGACCAGGGCCTGGTGCGGCCAGCCGTCGGCGAGGAACCGCGAGAACCGGTCGGCGATTTCGCGCAGCGGGCCCTCGATGACGTCGCGCAGTGCGGTCAGGTCGGCGCAGTCGGGCATCGGATGAGCCTAGCCGCCGGCTCGCCTGGTCGAAAGGACAGGATCCACTGGACCGATGGCCAGGTCGCTGCCGCCTGCTTCCGGCCTAACCTCACGTGAAGCATGCGCTCATGTGCATGCCTGTGTCGTCGAACGGTGGAGGAAACAGGGAATGCCACAGCAGGTGCGCGGGGTGATCGCCCGGTCCGAGAACGCTCCGGTGGAGCTGACGGACATCGTGATCCCGGACCCCGGCCCGGGCGAGGTCGTCGTGTCGATCGCGGCCTGCGGGGTCTGCCACACGGATCTGACCTACCGCGAGGGCGGCATCAACGACGAGTTCCCGTTCCTGCTGGGGCACGAGGCCGCGGGCACCGTGGAAAGCGTCGGAGAGGGCGTGGATTCCGTGCGGCCGGGGGATTTCGTCGTCCTCAACTGGCGCGCGGTCTGCGGACAGTGCCGGGCCTGCAAACGCGGACGTCCGCAGTACTGCTTCGACACCTTCAACGCGACACAGAAGATGACGCTGACCGACGGCACCGAGCTGACGCCTGCGCTGGGCATCGGCGCGTTCGCGGACAAGACACTCGTCCACGCCGGACAGTGCACCAAGGTCGATCCCGCCGCGGACCCCGCCGTCGCGGGCCTGCTCGGCTGCGGCGTGATGGCCGGGCTCGGCGCGGCGGTCAACACCGGCGCCGTCGGCCGTGGCGACTCGGTCGCGGTCATCGGCTGCGGGGGCGTCGGTGACGCCGCCATCGCGGGGGCCCGGCTGGCGGGCGCGGGCACGATCATCGCGGTCGACCGGGACGAACGGAAGCTCACGTGGGCCCGCGAACTCGGCGCGACCCACACCGTCGACGCGAGTTCCACCGACACGGTCGCGGCGATCCAGGAACTGACCGGCGGTTTCGGCGCCGACGTCGTCATCGACGCGGTCGGCCGCCCGGAGACGTGGAAAGCGGCCTTCTACGCCCGCGATCTGGCGGGCACCGTGGTCCTGGTCGGCGTCCCGACCCCGGACATGCGGCTGGAGATGCCGCTGATCGACTTCTTCTCGCGCGGTGGCTCGCTGAAGTCGTCCTGGTACGGCGATTGCCTGCCGGAGCGGGACTTCCCGATGCTGATCGACCTGTACCTCCAGGGCCGGTTGCCGCTGGAGCGGTTCGTGACCGAGCGGATCGCGCTCGACGGTGTCGAGAAGGCCTTCCACGCCATGCACGCCGGTGAAGTGCTGCGTTCGGTGGTGATCCTGTGAGCGGGAACCTGCGGATCGAGCGCGTCGTCACCGCCGGGGTCTTCGAACTCGACGGCGGCAGCTGGGACGTCGACAACAACGTCTGGCTCGTCGGGGACGACGACGAGGTCGTGATCGTGGACGCCGCGCACGACGAGAAGACCATCACCGAGGCCGTGGGCGGCCGCAAGGTCGTCGCCGTCGTCTGCACCCACGGGCACAACGACCACGTCACCGTCGCTCCGCAGCTCGGCGAGCACCTGCACGCGCCCGTCGTTCTGCATCCGGGGGATCGGGAGCTGTGGGAGATGACCCATCCCGGCGTCAGTTTCCGGAGCACGGAGGACGGTGCACGGATCGCCGTCGCCGGTACGGAACTCGAGGTCATCCACACGCCGGGACACTCGCCCGGATCGGTTTGCCTGCATCTTCCCGAGGCCAAGGCGCTCTTCTCCGGGGACACGCTCTTCTCGGGCGGACCCGGCGCGACGGGACGCTCGTTCTCCGACTTCCCGACGATCATCTCCTCGATCAAGGAACGGCTCTTCGCCTTGCCCGAGGACACCAAGGTCCACACCGGGCACGGCCACCCCACCACGATCGGCGCCGAAGCCCCGCACCTGGCCGAATGGATCGCCCGCGGACACTGAACCGCCCGTCGCGCGACATTGATGTTTTCTTTACGGCTGGATCGGCGTTTCTTAGCGCTGGGTCGTTAGTGTCCGCGTCGGTGCGCGGCCGCCCTGTCCCGGGGAGATGGCGTGCGGGTACGTGCACGCGACACGGGGAGGCCAGGAGAATGACCGAGGTGCCGGAATACGCTGTTCCGGATCGGGTGGACAGTCCGGATCGGCAAGTGGCGCCGACGGGCAAGTTCGGCCGGTGGCTGATGGAGCACCGGGTGCAGCCGGTGGGGCCGGAAAGCCACGAGGAGCACACGACACCGCAATCGTGGTGGAAGGTCATGTGCCTGACCGGCGTGGACTATTTCTCCACGTTGTCGTATTTGCCCGGTATCGCGGCGCTGGCCGCGGGTGCGCTGTCGCCCCTGGCGACGTTGCTGATCGTTGCATTGACCCTGCTGGGGATGTTGCCGATGTACCGGCGGGTGGCGAAGGAGAGCCCGCACGGTCAGGGGTCGGTCGCGATGCTGGAGAACCTGCTGCCGTTCTGGCGCGGAAAGATCTTCGTGCTGGTACTGCTGGGTTTCGTCGCGACGTCGTGGATCATCACGATCACGCTGTCGTCGGCGGACGCCACGGTGCACGCGTTGGAGAACCCCATCACCCCGTCGTTCCTGCACGGGCACGAGGTGCTGATCACGGTGATCCTGCTGCTGATCCTGGGCGGGGTGTTCCTGCTCGGGTTCAGCGAGGCGGTCGGGGTCGCGATCCCGCTGGTCGCGATCTTCCTGGTGCTCAACGCCGTCGTCGTGGTCGCCGGGGTCGGCGAGGTGTTCACCGAACCCGGCGCGTTCGACCGCTGGATCGACGCGCTCACCTCAGGGGGAGGCGGGTTCGGCGGTGTCGTCGGCCCGGCGATCCTGGCGTTCCCGTTGCTGGTGCTCGGATTGTCCGGTTTCGAGACCGGTGTGAGCATGATGCCGCTGGTGGCGGCCAAGGGGGAGAACGCCGAACAGAAACTGGCGAACCGGATCCGCAACACCCGCAAGCTGCTCACCGCCGCCGCGCTGATCATGTCGGTGTACCTGATCGCGACGAGTTTCGTCACCACGGTCCTGATCCCGGCCGACGCGTTCAAACCGGGTGGTGAGGCGAACGGCCGGGCGCTGGCGTATCTCGCGCACGAGCTGCTGGGCGAATGGGTCGGTACCGCCTACGACATCAGCAGCATCCTGATCCTGTGGTTCGCCGGGGCGTCGGCGATGGCCGGGCTGATCAACATCGTGCCGCGTTATCTTCCCGCGTACGGGATGGCGCCGGACTGGGCCCGCGCGGTCCGTCCGGTGGTGCTGGTCTACACGGCGATCTGCGTCCTGGTGACGATCATCTTCAACGCCGACGTCAACGCCCAGGCCGGGGCGTACGCCACCGGGATCCTCGCGATGATGGTGTCGGCGTCGGTCGCGGTGGCGATCTCGGCGGCGAAGAAGCGGCAGCGCAAGGCCGCGATCGCGTTCGCCGTGCTGACGCTGATCCTGATCTACGCGTTGGTGGAGAACGTCATCGAGAAGCCCGACGGCCTCACGATCTCCGCGTTCTTCATCCTCGGGATCATCGTGGTGTCGCTGATCTCGCGGGTCACGCGCACCACGGAACTACGGGTGGAGCACATCGAATTCGACGAACCCGCCCGCCGGTTCGTCACCGATTCCATCGCCCACGACGGCGCGCTGACCATCATCGCGAACCGCCGCCAGGCCGGGGACGCCGACGAGTACCGGGCGAAGGAGGCCGAGCAGCGCGGCCTGAACCCGGTGCCGGGTGCCGCCGACGTCCTGTTCCTCGAGATCGACGTCATCGACCCGTCCGGGTTCAGCGACGTGCTGAAGGTCCGCGGTGTCGAGATCGAAGGTTTCCGTGTCCTGCGAGTGGAAAGCCCGGCGGCGCCGAACGCGATCGCGGCCGTCCTGCTCGCGTTGCGCGACGCCACCGGGGTGCGGCCGCAGTGTCACTTCGAATGGAGTGAGGGCAATCCGCTCGGGCACCTGTTCCGCTACCTGATCCTCGGCCGCGGCGACACCGCACCGGTGGTCCGCGAGATCATCCGCACCAGCGAACGCGATCCGGCGCTGCGGCCGGGCATCCACGTCGGCTGACGACGCAGTACTGGTCCGCGCGGCTCGGAAGGGGGCCGCGCGCTCAGTCGTCCGGGCCGCGCAAGGTCAGGACGACGCGGAGCACGTGTTCCACCGCGGCGGGGAACACGGCTCCGCGTAGTTCGCCCCGGCTCGCGAGGGTGTGCCCGGCGAAGTCCAGCATCCGGTCCTCGCCGAGCCGCCGGACGGTCAGTGTGGCCACTTCCTCGAGGTCGAGGCCGGGATTGTCCATCCGGGTCAGCGCGAACTCGATGAGCAGTTGCTCGTCCGTCATTCCGCACCTCCGCCTCGCCTAGAGGATACGGCGGCCGTGATCAGGACAGGACGCGTCCGAGGAAGTCCCGGATGAGGGCGGCGATCTCCGGGCCGTGCGTCTCCAGGGCGAAGTGCCCGGCGTCGAGAAGGTGCAACTCGGCGTCAGGCAGGTCGCGGAGGAAGGCACGGGCTCCGTCGGGGCCGAAGATCTCGTCGTGTTCGCCCCAGGTGATGAGCGTCGGCGGCCGGTGCTCGCGGAAGTACTCCTGGACGGCGGGGTAGACGTCGAGGTTGAACTGGTAGTCCCAGAACAACTGCAGTTGCACCTCCTTGTTCCCGGGACGGTCGAGGAGGGCCTGGTCGAGGGTCCAGGTGTCCGGGGAGAGCCGGTTCAGCCGGTCGGCGGGGACGCCGTGGGTGTACTGCCAGCGGGTCGCCGCGGGCTCCAGGAGTTCACGTACGGCCTCTTCGTGGGTTTCGCGGTCCTTGGCGTGGGCGAACAGGACGTCCCAGAACGGCGTGAAGCCGTCGACATAGGCGTTGCCGGACTGCACCAGCAGCGCGCTGACCCGCTCCGGGTGTCTGCTCGCGATGCGGAGCCCGATGGGCGCGCCGTAATCCTGGATGTAGAGGGCGAAGCGGTCCAAGCCGAGCGCGTCGAGGAGGCCGAGGGTGATCGCGGTCAGGTTCTCGAACGAGTACTCGAACCGGTCGACGGGCGGGGCGTCGGAGTGGCCGAAGCCGATGTGGTCGGGGGCGATGACGTGATAGCGGTCGGCCAGCGCGGGGATCAGCGTGCGGAACATCTGCGACGACGTGGGGAAACCGTGCAGCAGGACCACCGTCGGCGCGCTGGGGTCGCCGGCTTCCCGGTAGAAGACGCTCCGGCCGTCGATGGTCGCGGTGCGGTGGAAGACCTCGCCGGCGGACCGGGTGACTTCGGACATGACAGGTACTCCTTGGATCTAACCGTCTAAATATTTTTGAACGGTTAGACTCAAGCATGCGGCAATCTAACCTGTCAAGCGGTCGACGGAGGGTAGAATGGCTCTCGTGCTGCAACGTCCTCTGACCGGTGAACCCCTCGCGCTGGATCTGCTGAACACCACGTGGCCCGACCGTGGTGAGTGGCGCGACGTCTTCGACGAGCCCGGGGGAGTCGACGCATGGCTGGCCGAGCGAGGCCTGCCGGAGCCGCCGGGCGCGGAGAAACCCTTGCGCCATACGCGTTCCGTCCTGCGCGAGGTGCTCGAAAACCCCGGTGCTCCCGCCGAGAGTGCGCTGAACGAGGTGCTGGCGCGTGGGCGTCTGCGGCCGGAATTACGGGAGGGTGGCGTCGAAGAGGTGATCGAGGTCGACGACGCCGCCTGGCGGCCCGCGTGGCTCGCGGCATACGGCTACTTGGGCCTGCTTCGCACGCGTCCGGACCGGATCAAGCGGTGTTCGGCGTATCCGGCGTGCACGCTGTACTTCGACGACACGACGCGGAACGGCACCAGGCGGTGGTGCTCGATGGAAACCTGCGGCAACCGCGCGAAAGCCGCTCGGCACTATCGTCGGGAACAGTCGGTCTAGCGCCGGCCCGGCACGAATATCGAGGCGTATGGCGAACGGTTCTGACAGGTATTCATTGATCTGCGTCTGACCCTGTGTGTGAGCGGGATTCGCTCCGTTCCAGGCCGAGTCGAGCGTTGTTGATGAAGGATTTGGGACATTCACTGTCCCAAATCCTTCATCAACGAATCCATGCAGAGGAGCCAGGATGTTCAACGCCCCGAACCCCACTGGCTCGGCCCATGCCGGCGGGTAAGCCGTCGCCGCGGGCGAAGGCTCCCTTCGTCGCATCACACGCGGCGAAGGGAGCCTTCAGTCCACTTGTGGACTGCCACGGTCGCCTTGTCCCACGCATGAAATCCGGCAAAACGGGTAAAAGGCCGATATGACTGAGGGTCGAGTGGCGGTGTTCGCGCCGTCTCCGCAGCTGACGGTGACGGTGGAGGAACTGGACGGGGCGCCCGACGTCCACGTGCACGCGGGCGGGCAGGGAGTGTGGCAGTCGCGGATGATCGACGCCCTCGGCGCGCGGGCGGTGGTGTGCTGCGCGCTCGGCGGGGAGACCGGGCGGGTGCTGCGGCATCTGATCGGCGTCGACGCGGAGGTCCGCGAGGTCGCGGCTCGCAACGGCGCCTACGTGCACGACCGGCGTGACGGCCGCCGCGACGAGATGGTGCGGATGCCCGCGGACGCGCTGACCCGGCACGAACTCGACGATCTGTACGAGCTGACCCTGGTCCAGGCCTTGCGCGCGGACGTGGCCGTACTCAGCGGACCGGACGGGGACGACGTCCCGGTACCGCATTCGGTGTACGAGCGGCTCGCCCGCGATCTGGGTACGCACGGCACGCCGGTCGTGGTGGACCTCTCCGGGGAACGGCTCGCCAAGGCGCTCGCGGGAAATCCGGCGGTGATCAAGGTCAGCCACGAGGAGATGGTCGAGGACGGGCTGGCCGAGTCGGACTCACTGGCCGATCTCGCGGACGGGTGCCGTGAGCTGGCGTCGGGCGGTGCCCGGGCGGTCGTCGTGTCCCGCGCGGCCGAGGAGACACTCGCCTGCCTGGAAGGGCGGTTCGTCCTGGTGGAGTCGCCCGATCTGACGCCAGTCGACACCAGAGGCGGCGGGGATTCGATGACCGCGGGGCTCGCGGTCGGCCTGGCGCAAGGCCGGTCGTTGGAAGACGCCGTGAAGCTCGGGGCCGCGGCCGGCGCGATCAACGTGACACGACATGGTCTCGGTTCGGGTAGTGACGGCGCCGTACGGGAACTCACCGGACGCGTACGCCTGAAACCGTGGGAGGCCTCCTGATGCGTGCCCTGATCACCAACGACGACGGTATCGATTCGCCGGGCCTGGCGGCGCTGGCCCAAGGCGCCGTGGACCACGGCTGGACCGTGGTGGTCGCCGCGCCCGCGGCGGAGGCGAGCGGGACCAGCGCGGGCCTGACCGGCGCCGGGGGAGCGGGGCGGGTCGCGATCGAACGACGTGAGCTGCCCGGACTGGCCGGTGTCCCCGCCTTCGCCGTGGCCGCGCACCCCGGTCTGATCGCCTTGGCGGCGGCGCAGGGAACGTTCGGCGAAGCGCCGGAGATCGTGTTGTCCGGGGTGAACCACGGGGCGAACGTCGGGCGCGCGATCCTGCACTCGGGCACGGTGGGCGCGGCGCTGACGGCCTCGATCAACGGCGCGAGGGCGCTGGCGGTATCACTCGACGTGGGACTGGATCCCGGCCCGCGACCCCATTGGGACACCGCGGTCGCCGTCGCCGCGACCCTGTTCGACCGGCTGACGGAACTGCCCGCCGGTACGGTCCTGAACCTCAACGTGCCGGATCGCGCCGAGGCGGGACCGCCGAAACGTACCGGGCTGGCCGACTTCGGCGCGGTGCGCAGTCACATCCAGAACGGCGAGGACGGCGCGTTCACCCTGACCGCGGTCACGGTCGAGGGCGAGTTGTCGCCGGGCAGTGACGCCCGCCTGCTGAGCGAAGGCCACGCGACGGTGACCGCGCTGAACTCGGTCGCCGAAGATCCCGAACTGGACTGGTGACGTCCGGCGTTCTCACCGCCGGAACCAGCTCCGCCGCTTCACGGGGGTTTCCGGCCGCAGACCCAGACTTCCGGTCAGGAAGAAGGTCCCGTTCACGATGTTGCCGCGTGCGGGCGGCCGTTCGAGCTCGGTGGTCGCGATGGCGACGTCGAGTTCGATCGCCGCGATGGTGCGGACCCGGATCCGGTGGAATGCCGTGCCGGTGACGGTGTTCACGGGGGTTTCGACTTCGACGACCTCGCCGGCGAACAGCGCGTGGGCCGAGGGCACCCAGCCTGGCGCGGGTTCTCCCGGCGAGAAGGTGCCGGACGGGATGAAATGGTCGGCGGCGAATTCCAGTTCACCGTCCTGCGAGGCCGAGTACGCGTCGGCGTCGGCGTGCACGGTGACTTCCTCGGCCAGTGCAGCCAGCACCAGGGAGCCGGACTCGAGCCGCCCGCCGGAGTGGGCCAGGACCGCTCGGTCCTCCAGTTCGACCGCGATGGGGCAGATCATTTCCCCGCCGACACCGTCCAGCAGGTCGAGCATCGCGGTCTCGTCGTCGACGAGGCGAACGCCGCCCACGGGAACCGCGGGCGCTTTGCTTGCCAGACAAGGCAGAAGGAACTCGATCTGACCATTGTGGACCTGCGCGACCAGCCGGGCACCGGACGGATCGGTCCAGACGTGCTCGCTGATCTTCTTGGTGATCCGCCGGGCGGTGCCCGCGCCGATCAGGGAAACGACCCGTTCCCCGAACTCTTCCTGACTCGTGACGTCGATCCCGAGCGCCGCGAAGTGGCTGGACACGCTGGCTCCCCCTGTTTCCCGGTTCGGGTGGAGACTACTGGCCGGACCGGCCAAGGTCATCCGGATTTGCCCGGCCGCGGTGAATACTGGCCGCCATGAACCAGACCGCCCGCGAGTTCGCACGGTTGCGGCGCATCATCGAGCGGGAACTGCCCGGCACCGCACCGTTCCTGCCCGGCGCGTCCGAGCGGGACCTCGACCGGCTCGCCACCGAGACCGGGCTCGCCCTACCCGTCGAACTGTGTGACCTCCTGCGCGTGTCGGCGGGTCAAGACGACCCCGACCAACTGAACGGCCCGCTCAACTTCCACCATTTCCTGACCATCGACGAAATCATCGAGATGCACCGGATGCTCACCGAGGTGGTCAGCGACATGGCCGAACCCGTCGAGCAACCCGCCTGCCTCCGATGGACGGTGTGGTCGGAATCCTGGTTGCCGTTCCTTGCTTTCCAGGGCGATTGCTACTTCCTGGACCTGGATCCCGGCGAACTCGGCACCCTCGGACAGGTCGTGTCCCGCCCCAACGTGCCGGACCTCGGTGAGCCGATAGCGCCGTCGCTGGCCGCGTTCCTCGCCCGTGCCGCGGATCTCGTCGAAGCCGGACACGTCAAGGTCGAAGAAAGCACGCTCGTCCTTCTCGATCTTTATTGACCGGTATCTGCTTCGTTGCTGTCGTCTGCAAGGTGAGCCGACAACGTCCACCGCTACAAAACAGTGCAGCAACGGCCGAAGGACGATCGCACCATCGGTCGTCTCACCCTCGCGAGATCGGCTGACGGCTACGGTATGCGGATGAGCGTGTTGCCGGAGCAGCCTGTGGTTCACGAGGCGGGTATCCCGATGTACCTGGTACGCGAGAGGAGCGGGACGGTCGAGCAAGGCACCTGCGACTCGGTCGGCGGGTGGCCGATCCTTCCGGAGGGAGAGCCGTGGCCGGTGTGCTTCTGCGGCGAACGGATGGTGTTGTTCTTCCAGCTCGACATTCCGGTCGACGTCGCCGTGTTCGGCGGGGAGCACCTGTCGGTGTTCCAGTGCCCCGTGCACAACGACGCAGTCGGAACCGATGACGGGTCCGAGCGGTTGCCGGAGCGGTTCTGGGACCAGCCGCCAGGCATTGATCACAGTGAGGGCGCGTTCTGGCGGATCTTGCTTCACCGCGACGACACCGGCCCAGCCGGGGATGTGGAGCCGTACCTTCAACCGCGGCTGCTGGAGCTCACCCCGGCGACCGAGCGAATCACGGTGTGGTCGCTCGAAGACGTGCTGGTCGACGATCGGCCCGCGGATGAGGTGTTCGCCGCTCGGGGAAACGGGGTCGACGAGTTCAAGGTCGGCGGTGTCCCTTGCTGGGCGCAGGAACGCGAGAACTACACCTGTCCCTGCGGCGAGAAGCTGGTCTTCGTGTGCCAAGTGCCCGAGGACACCGGATTCGACAAGCACCTCGGCCAGCCCGCGCAGAACTTCACGTTCAACTCCGACCAGTACGGCCTGTTCCTCGGCAACATGCTCTACATCTTCGCGTGCCCGGCGCGTTGCCATCCCGCGGCGGCGTGGCCGGTGACCCAAAACTGACCATCCGGACGCGACAATCGGAAGATCGGATGTTGCAGGTGGAAGATCGCCATCTCGTCGAGCAGCCGTTCTGCTGGAGTATCGACATACCTGATCTGACTGCTGATGAGGCATCGCAGGTGGTTTCGGCCATCAAGAGCGGAGGGTTGGCTTCTGATCCATTAGTCGTCGACCCCGCTGCCTTCCTGACCCTTCATCTTGATCGTGAGTCAGTTGAAACGCTTTTGGCTGGATTGGCCACAGGTCCCGTCAACGCGGTTGCCGACAGCCTGAAGGAATCGTTTGAAGAGTGGTTGGCTTGGCGCGGAGTGTGATGGTGAATAGTTCGCAGCAGATAGTGGCGTGGGAATGATGATCAATCCCGATGCCGGTCTTCCGCGGGAGCAGCAGCGGTGGACATGGGCGTATCCGGTCGGCCCGCGCTGGTTGCTCTGTGGGGACGTCGGCTTCGGTGATTCCCATGACGATGTCCCGCTGGCGCTGTGTGTGGAAATCGAGGGACTGTTCGTAGACGCTCCCGCGGACGGGGTGGCAGCACCGGTGCCGGAAGTCAGGCTCCTCGGTTGCCGGCCGGAACAGGCGTTCCTGGACGCGCTCGGCGCGTTGGGGCAATCGTCCAAAGCCGGCCTGCGCCGCCGCCGGATCCGTGGCGAGGTCCATGCGGTCGCCGCCGATGGTTCCGCCGGCCTGGTGATCGGCGCTGTGGTGTCCGGAACGGTCGATGCGGCCGGTCCGTCGCGGCTCGGCGCCGGACTTCTGGACGTGACGGTCGATGTGGGCGCCAGGGAGCCGTTGCCGATGGGGCTCCTTGACATCCTGGAACAGTGGCGCACCGGACGGCCGTCCCGGCGGAACCTGTGGGCCGGCTACGACAGAGACCTGCGGCACCGGTGGGCCGGGGTGGCGCTCGGACACACGTCCAGCGCACCTGATGGACCACCCGGCACCACCTACGACCTCGACGGCCGGTTCGTGACCGACATCGAGGGCTTCTACTGCGCGCTCGGCGAAGCGATCAACGGCCCAGGCGGGTACTTCGGCTGGAACCTCGGCGCCCTGGAAGACTGCCTCCGCGGAGGTTTCGGCGCGCAGACCCCGTTTCACCTGGTGTGGCACGACTCGGCCGTCGCCCGCGAACATCTGGTTGCCGACTACGACCGGCGTCGGCAGGGCCCGGCGATCACCCTCGAATACCTCCTGGACATGCTCACGACGCACCGCATCGAGATCGACCTGCGCTGAGCCGCGAGAAACCGTCCCATGCCGCTACGAGCACCTTCAGGCAGGCGCCACACGCGGGCCGACGTGCGAACCCCATCCCAGCACACCCGAATGACTGATTCTGTTTCGGACTATCGCTATCTGGCTTCCTGCAAATCAAAATGGGGTCACGGGTCCACAAAGCACGAAACCGACCCAGCCGCCCACCGGAAGGCACGAAAGCCGTGACCAACCTCCGCACAATGGCCACCGTTTGCTCGGCGGTACTGGCCGCCGCCCTGCTGACCGCCCAGCCTGCCTCGGCGGTGATCGACTCGCCGATTGTCAGCGCGTTGAACGGCCAATGTCTCGACGCGCACGGCAACGGGCCCAAGGTCACGCCCAAAGGCGCGAAAGCCATCCAGTGGCCTTGTCATGGGGACACCAACCAGCTGTGGCACTTCTCCCAGGACTTCAACCGGGAGAACACCTTTCAACTACAGGTCAGAAGCGGAAACTCCAAGTGCCTTGACGTAACCGACAAGAGCACCGCCGCCGGGGCCGAAATCCACCTCTGGGACTGCCGATCCGATTCCGGCGGCAGCCAGTTGTGGCAGTTCCGCCACATCCGTTCCGAGGGCGGCTGGCACTACCACTACATCCAGAACGTACGGTCGGGTAAGTGCCTGGACATACCTGGCAGCTCCACCAGCAGCGGGGTCCAGCTCATCCAGTGGCCGTGCAGCCTCGCGGCGCGCAACCAGGTCTGGCGCAACCGGGCCTGACCAGAGCCCCTTCTGCATGGGTAGCCACGGCATGCCAGCTGATCCGGCGATTTCCGTTTGTCTAGGGTTGAGGTATGGGGGACACGCTGGGCGATGTGAACTGGTCGCGGCTCGAGCACAATTACGGCAACGCGGCGGATGTCCCGGCGTTGCTCCGCGGCTGTGCGAGCCCGGATGTGGAGACGGCGTCGGACTCGCTTTTCGACCTGTCGAACAAGCTTTTCCATCAGGGCGGATGGGTGTGCTCGGCGGCGTCGGCCGCGCTGCCCGGTCTGGTGGATCTCGCTGGTGATCCGGCCGTCCATGAGCGGCACGAGGTGGTTGAGCTGATCAGCTGGCTGGCTGGTGAGGCGGTCGAGGTTTCCGAGCGGTTCGTCGACCCTGGTTGGCGGCCGGCGCTGGACAGGGTGAGACCACGACTGCTCGCGTTGCTGGACGACGCGGATCCGGCCGTTCGGCGCGCGGCGATTTCGCTCGTCGCTGACGGTATCCGTCACCCGGAGTCGATCGCGATGCTGCGTCGCCGGTGGACGGTGGAGACCGATCGCACGATCCGGATCGATCTCGTGGGCGCGTTGGGCGTGGTGTTCGCCTGGTCGCAGGACGAGGAAACAGGGGAGTGCCTGCACGCGCTGGTGACCGATGACGACCCATTGACCGGGCTGGCCGCCGTCCACGCTCTCGCCGTGTCCGATCCCGCCGTCGCCACGGACAAGGTCAGCCTTCTCCTATCCGGGGTGTTGAACGCCGAGACCGAGCAGTACCGGGATTCCGAATGGGTCGGCCATGGCCCGGAGGCTCTCGTCCACAAGACCGGGAGTTTGCTGCTCGGCGATCCGGTCGCGGCGACCGCGTTCGCTCGCGGCGTCGCTCGTTCCGGTGACGCGGCGAAGCGAGTCGCCGCGCTCATGCATGTTCAACAGGTGCTGTCCATGTGGCGCACCACCACCGAAGAGTTGCTTCCCGTGCTGGCCGCGCACCTCGACGACGAGTCACCCGAAGCGCGTTACCGGGCGGCTGCCTTGCTCGCCTGCGTGGGCGAGAGAGGAGCGCCGTACGCCGAGCAGTTGATCGCCCGCACCACCGATCACTCGGTGCGGGGCTCTCGTACCGCGACGACCGTGGGCGATGCCGCGGTGTGGGCATTGGCCAGGCAGGATCATCCAGGCTGCGTACCGGGTCTGGTGAAGCGGCTTTCCGGCAGCCGCCTCGGGTTCAGCCCTGCGGGCTCCTACCACGACAGGACCATTCCGAGTTTGGAGCAGCCGGCGATCGGTGAGGTGCTGATCCCGTTGCGTGGACACGTCGATGCCCTTCTGGACGCCGTCATCGCCCGGCTGGCCAAAGCCCGCCGCGACGCCATACTCGCGCTGAACCTGTGCCAGGTGATCGCGGCCTGGGGGCCGAGCGCGGCGGCTTCCTTACCCGTCGTCATCCGATTCCTCGACGACGAGAAGGTCCGGCCCGCGGCCGCGAAAGCCATCGGTGCCATGGGGCCCGCCGCTGTCGGTGCGGCGGACGCGTTACGTCGCCACGCGAGCGAGCCGGCTGTGGCATGGGCGCTGTGGCGCACTGGTGCCGATCCCGAGACGGCCGTCGCGGTGCTGACGGATCATGTCGCCCGGCCGGGCTTGTGGCACACGACGATCGCACTTCTGGCTGACCTCGGCCCACAAGCCGTGTCGTGCGTCGACGAACTCCGTTCCTTGAGCCGTTCCGCCAACGACTGGACTCGTACCAAAGCCGCCTACGCTTTGGCGCGGATCACCGGCGATCCGACCGAGCCGGTGACCATCCTGACCGACTTGGCCTTCCCGCTCGCGCACGGCGACTGCCTGCCTGTCCGAATCGCCGCGCTGCGCCACCTCGCTGACCTCCAAGCGACCGATGATCGAGTGCGCGAGCTGGCGCAGGCCGTCGTCAACAGCGAACGGCGGCTCGCCTGTTTCGGCGGATGGCGCTCCTTCACCGAGGACGAACAGGCGTACACCGCCGCGACCGCACTGCTGGTCGGCTGATCACCGGCCTTTCAAAAGCAAGAGAACCTCAGCCGTGTCACGCCAGAACGCCGCCCGGAGGGTGGCTCAGGTCGGTTCGGGGGAGCGTCTGGGATCCCGTTCGGGCATGGCTGCCTCGACGCGCTCCATCAGCAGCGCGAAGGACATGAGCAGCAGCGGGATCACCAGCACCATCCACATGATCCTTCTAGTACCCGGATCGGCCGAAACGCAATCGCGCCATCGATCTGACGGGAGTCAGTGTCCTGGGGTGGCGAAGCAGGCGCGGACGGTCGTGCCGTGTGGGCCGGTGTGGACTCGGACGAGGTCGGAGAGGTGGTTGATGAGCAGGAGTCCTCGGCCTCGTATCTGTCCTGCGGGGGCGGGTTGCCGTCCGGCGAGCGGGTCGGTCAGGTGGCCGGCGTCGTGGACTTCGCAGACCAGCAGGCTGTCCTCCGGCCAGATCGCGAGCCGTCCTTGCCCGCCGCCGTGGTCGACGCTGTTGGCGACGAGTTCGGCGACCACGAGTTCGACGCCTTCCACTCGCTCGTCGGTGAGACCGGCCCGGCGTGCCTGGTCGCGGGCCATCGCGCGGGCTTGGGCCAGGGAGACGGTGTCACCGGTGACGGCGTCGAGGGCGGTGTGCCGGGAGGGTTCGATGGGCGCGGGATCGGGCAGAGGGGTGTTGTAGCCGTCGATGATGCGGCCGGGGTCGTAGCCGCTGCTGGCGCGTTCGCCGGTGGAGTCGATCAGGAGCGGGTGGGTGGCTTCGGCGTCGGTGAGTGCGCGGGCGTCGAGGCGGGTGACGTCGTAGGGGCAGAGGATGGTGACCTCGCGGCCGGTGAACGCGAGGTTGATCAGCGCTTCGTGCTGGGCGCAGGCCGGATATTCGAGCTCGGACCGTTCCGCCCAGATGGGCTCGCCGATGATGCGGACGTGCCGGCCGGGATAGGCGTCGGCGAACGCCCGGAGGACGCCGGGGATGATGCGGCCGGGGTTGCGGCCTTCCTCGGTCATGTCCAGCAGCCGCACTCGTTCGGCGTCCTGGCCCAGCGCGGTGCGCAGGAGTTCCAGGTTGGGACCAGGCACGGAGACCGCGACCGGTTCGCCGCGGTCCAGGCCTTGCCGGATGAAGGGGACGGTGCCCGCGAGGTAGTCGTCCTGTCCGCGGTAGAACAGCGCGGGGTGGACGAACGGGTCGGTGCCCGCGGTCTCGGTGGTCGGGCTCATCACGGGCGCATACCCTCGTTCAGGAGTTTCATGTACTCCTCGGCCCAGAAGAGGCGCAGCACTTTCCGTACGGGTTCGGGCGCGTGCCGGACGGTCAGCGAGCGCGGCGGCCGGATCCGGCGGGCGGCGTCGACCAGGGCACTCACTCCTCGCACGTCGGCGAACGCCAGCCGGGACAGGTCGATCGTCCCGCCACCGGCCGCCACCAGCATGTCCAACCTCTGCTCCCACCTCGGCCGGGTCGCCGGGTCGATCACGCCGATGACCTGTATCCCGGACGTGCCGGTCAGGTCCACGATCCGCAACCCGGCCCCGTCCGGTCGCTCGTGGCCGCTGACCGTGGTGTGTTCCACGTCCGTGCCCTTCAGCCGATGCCTTCCTTCTTGCCTGAAGCGTAGTGCTCCGCGATTCTGCTTGTTCGTCGAGGAGCTGTGACTGTGTCGAGATCAGACGGAACCGAGTCCGTCTTCGCCGATCGGGCGCGGTCGCTGTGACCGGCGTTGTGCCTTGGTGATGAGGTCGAGGACCTGGCGATACTGCTCGATGCCGTCGAGTTCGGGCGACGGCGGAGGTTTCGGGGTGCCTGCCGGCGGGTCTTCGTCGACCGAGACGAGCGGTGCGCCCGGCCCGCCGAAGGTGATGGTCCCGGTGCCGTTCTTGTGCTCCTTCACCTGTGGCGGCCCGAGCTCGCCGAGAGAGCGTGAGATGGTCTGCTGCCCGCGGGCCCAGGCGACCACGCGCCTGTCGGTCACCATGTAGGCGCTCGCGCGCATGGCCAGGTAACGGTGCACCCCTTTGACCACGATCATCCCCGCGGTGAGGCCGAAGATGAACCATCCTCCTGGTTTGTCGAAGGTGGGGAAGAGGTAATAGAGCGGCACGATCAGGAACGAGACGACGACGAGATCCTGCTTCCTGGCGATCCGGACGTGTTTCGGCGCGCCTTCCCAGAGCAGGCGTTCGCCGGGAGCGAGGGCGAAGTCGTCGTCGGCAGGCGAGGCGGCCGAACGCGAGTGTTCGTCGCTCGGCGGGACGCGGTCGTAAACGAGAGTGCTCCGTTCTGGAGGCCCGGCAGCGGACATCCGAGCGAGAAACCTGCGAGGAACGGGAAACCCGGCCCTCCTGCACAGACGATATCCGTCACAGGCGTGTGTCGACAGGTGTTTTCGGCTCCGCAGATCCGATCGGCGGTATGGGTGACGATCATTCGTGGATAACGTCGGAGTCGGCGAGAGCTCCGGCCGCAGCGCGCGTGCGGAGCCGATTCGCACACTGGGGAAGCACTGAAACGACTCGGCCGGTTTGCCGCGCCTGGAGGTATCGGAGTGCCCGAAACACTTGCCCGTCTTCCGTTGTCCCAAGACGTCGTATCCGAAAGCAGGTCGCATCGCTGGGCCGTCTGGCGTTCGCCTGCCGATCAGCCGCGCTGGGCCCGGCCGGTATTGCTGTGCATCGCAGCGGTGGCTGCGGTGCTGTACGCGTGGAATCTGCCGACGGTGGACTTCGCGCCGCTGTATTCGGACGCCGTGAAGACCATGTCCGGCAGCTGGAAGGCGTTCCTGTTCGGGGCCGTGGACGAGACGTCCACTTTGGACAAGCTGGCCGGTTCCTTCGTGCCACAGGTGGTCTCTGCGAAGATCTTCGGGTTCCACGCCTGGTCGCTGGCGTTGCCGCAGGTGATCGAGGGCGTGGTCTCGGTACTGGTGATGTACCGGGTGGTGCGGCGCTGGGCCGGTGTGGTGCCCGGTCTGCTGGCGGCCGGGATCTTCGCGCTGACGCCGGTCGCCGCGTCGATGTTCGGGCACAGCATGCAGGACGGCGCGCTCGTGATGTGCCTGGTATTGGCGGTCGACGCCTATCAGCGGGCGGTGCTGGAGGGGCGGTTGCGGTCGCTGGTCTGGGCCGGGGTCTGGGTGGGGCTGGGTTTCCAGGCGAAGATGCTGCAGGCGTGGATGATCTTGCCCGCGTTGGCGATCGGTTACCTGTTGAGTGCGCCGGCCGGGTTGCGTCGCCGGGTGAAGCACGTGGTGGTCGCCGGTGCGGTGACGTTGGCGGTGTCGCTGTCGTGGATCGCGCTGTACACCTTCACCCCGCCCGATGCCCGGCCGTACGTCGACGGCAGCACGAACAACAGCGCCGTCGCCATGGTGTTCGGCTACAACGGCCTCGGGCACCTGGGCATCCAGTTGCCCGGCGCCAGGAAGTTCGACAACGACGGCGGCGAGATCGACCCGCAGCGGTCGTCCGGGCAACGTGACATCCTTCCCGCCATGCGGGGAAATCCCGATGAGGACCCGACGAAGGCGACGAGCAGACCGGTCCAGAAGGGCTGGGCCAAACTGTTCGACGGGCACCTCGCCGTCGCGGTCGGCTGGCTGTATCCGCTCGCGCTGCTGGCCCTGCTGTGCGGATTGTGGTGGCGGCGCGGGGCCGAGCGCATCGATCCGGTGCGCGGCGGGCTGGTGATGTGGGGAGTGTGGCTGCTGACCTTCGGTCTGGTCTTCAGCGTCGCCGATGTCCCGCACACCGCGTACGTGGCCTCGCTCGCGCCGGCGGTCGCAGCGCTCTCCGCCCTGGGCCTCGTCTTGTTCTGGCGGGCGTACCGGAAGGGCGGCAAGCAGTCTTGGCTGTTGCCGATCGCGGTGACGGCCGAAGTGGTTTGGGCCGCGTGGCTGTGGTCGCACTACCCGAATTTCCTGTCGTGGGCGAAATGGGGCGCGCTCGCGCTCGGCGTGACCGCTGTCGTCGCACTTGTCCTGGTGCGCGTGGTCAGGACCACCTCGCCCCGTCTGGTCACCGCCGGGCTCGTCGTCGGGGTCGCGGCCGTGGTGGCCGCGCCCGCCACGTACGCGATCTCCGTGCTGGACCCCGATTACTCCGGCATGTCCTTCGACGCCAACGCCGGCCCGGAGTCGGGCCGGATTCCCGCCGCGCCGCCCGCCCCGGCCAACGGAATAGGTGGGTGAGCCGGGCTCCCAGAACGGGAACTGGGCTTGGGTTCACGCGTGGGCCAGGTCCAGGCGTACCGGAGGATGAGGGCGAGAACGATCAATTCCAGCGCGACGCCGAGACCGTAGAAGTACCTCCAGGACTCGCCCACCGCGTTGAACGCCGCGAAGGGGACCTGTATCGAGGCCACGATGAGGTTCGTGGTGCGGTTCGCCCGGGCGGGCAGGGTCATCGACAGCACGACCATGAGGGTCGGGATCGCCATGAGCGTGAGGAAGACGGTGAACAACGTCTGGCTGATGTCGAACTCGAAGACGACGCCGGCCTCGATGTCTTTGAGGACACCGGGTTTGAAGAAGGCGAGGATGTCCACGTAGGCGTACAGGAGCACGAGGCTCGTCCACGCTGCGGCGAGCTTGGCTCTCACCGGGATCCGCTGCTCGTCCAGTGCGGTCGTGGTGGGTCGACGTGTTCTCATCGTGGTCTCCGTTGTCGTGGTGTGGACCGGTGGGCCAACGATCGCCGAGCCCGGCGGCGGCCACATCGTCGTCGAGGCCGGACCCGTCCCGGCCGTGGGGAGGAGCGGCGTCTCGTTCTTTCGGTCGGTCCCCGACGCCTCGGCGGTCCCTAGGCTGGGCGCGTGACCACCAATGCCCTGCGCTCGCTGTGGGCCGAGCCGCGCGCCACGGACGCTCCCGAACGGGTTTCGCGTGACTGGGTACTGGTCGGGGCGTTGATGGTGACGGCGCTGCTCGAAGGAGTCCTCCGGGACGACGTCGCTTGGCGGCCGTTCGCGACGATCGTGGCGGTCGGACTCGCGCCGATGCTGCTGTGGCGGCGTACCCACCCGTTGGCCTGTGTCGTGGTGGCTTTCGGCACCGCGATGGCATTGGGACTGGCGGGCCTGCTGGGCGGGATCCCGAGCGTGGGCCTCGACACGATGATCTACGTCCTGGTGTTCGTCTACGCGCTGGTCCGCTGGGGCTCGGGGCGCGAGATCGTGATCGGGCTGGCGGTCGTGACGGTCGCGGCGGGAATCGGTATGGTCCCCGACCACGTCGGGCCGACCGAGATCTTCGGCGGGTTCGCCATCCTCGCGGCCGCGGCGGCGGGTGGAGCGGCGTTCCGCTACCGCGCCGACAGCCGGCGCCGGGAGGCGGACCAGATCCGCGGCCAGGAGCGGGTCGGTCTCGCGCGCGAGTTGCACGACATCGTCGCCCACCACGTCTCGGCGATCGCTGTGCAGGCGCAGGCGGGCCGGGCGATGGCCGGGCAGCGACCCGAGGCCGCGCTCGAGGTGCTGGCGGCGATCGAAGGGGAAGCGTCGCGGACGCTCGCGGAGATGCGGGCGATGGTCCGCGTGCTGCGCGACGG
The DNA here is from genome assembly GCF_000754115.1 of Amycolatopsis sp. MJM2582. Lineage (NCBI taxonomy): Bacteria > Bacillati > Actinomycetota > Actinomycetes > Pseudonocardiales > Pseudonocardiaceae > Amycolatopsis > Amycolatopsis sp. MJM2582. The sequence goes on along the minus strand of NZ_JPLW01000002.1, from coordinate 1,544,860 downwards.
AGCGCCGGCGGGGTTCGCGCCCCAGCCCGGCGTTGCCGACCTGGTGTCCCTCGCCAGACGCGCCCCGGCCCCGGTCGTCGACGTGGAGTTGCCGATCGAGCTGGACGAACTTCCGCCCCAGATCGACGCGGCGGTCTACCGGCTGGCGCAGGAGGCGCTGACCAACGCCCTGCGGCACGCCCGCGACGCCTCGCGGGTGGAGATCCGGGTCGTGGACGGCGCGGGAACGCTGCGGCTATGCGTGACCGACGACGGACGGATCGACCCGGCGCGGTCGGTGAACCACGGTTTCGGGCTGCTGGGGATGACCGAGCGTGCGCAACTGCTCGGCGGCACGCTGCGTGCCGGCCCGGCGCCCGAGGGCGGGTGGACGGTCGACGCCGAACTGCCGACTAAAGTACGCCGATGACGGTGCGCGTGCTGGTGGCCGACGACCAAGATCTGGTGCGCACCGGCCTGTCGATGATCCTTGAAGCGCAGCCCGGCATCGAGGTCGTCGGCCAGGCCGCCGACGGCCACGCCGCCGTCGAACTGGCGCATCGGCTCCGCCCCGACGTGTGCCTGGTCGACATCCAGATGCCCGGGCTCGACGGCATCGAGGTGACCAAGCTCCTCGCCGGGCGGGGTGTCCCGGACCCGATCGCGGTGGTCGTGATCACGACGTTCGACCTCGACGAGTACGTCCACGGCGCGCTCCGGGCCGGAGCCCGGGGCTTTCTGCTCAAGGACGCAGGGACGGAGCTGCTCGTCCAGGCCGTCCATGCCGCCGCCGTCGGCGATGCCCTGATCGCGCCGAACATCACCCGGCGGCTGCTGGCCACGCTCGCCGGGAGGGAACCGTCGAGCCGACGGATCCAGCCGATCGAGCCGCTCACCGAACGCGAAGAGGAGGTGCTGACGCTGGTCGCCAGTGGCCGCACGAACGCCGAGATCGCCGCCGAGCTGTTCATCGGCTTGACCACCGCCAAGACCCACGTCGCCAGCCTGCTGACCAAAATCGGCGCCCGGAACAGGGTCGAGATCGCGATGTGGGCCTACGACACCGGCCGGGTGAGGGCCTCGTGAGCACGCCCTGGCAAACCGAAGACCCGAAGTAGCCACCCGGGCGAGAAAACAACGGGACAAAGCTGTGGGCGACACGGGGCTGGTGCTGCGAGCCCACAGCGGAGGGCGATGGCACGATCAGGGGACGCCGCCGGTCCCGCTCACAGGAAGTCACGTCAGTCCGATGAGTCAGCCAGTCGCCGAACCCAGCCCGGTACCGGGCATCATCGCCGCCGAGTTGCAGGTCGCCGCGCGTGGCAGTGCCGGCGGATGGTCGGGACAGATCCGCTCGTGGCCCGGCAAGGTCGTGCCGGGCAACGACCGGCAGATCACCGCGGCGGTCCTGACGCTGATCGGGAACGCTCGCTGGCCCCGGGACCAGGCCCGGGAGCTGACCGCGTTGTTCGCTCCGCTGTATCGGGCGGGCTGGTGCAATGAGGCGATCGTGCGGATGCTGGACACCGACCCGGACGGAACCCGGCGGCCGCCGTGGCTGAGCGATCGCGACACACCGACGATCGGACCACTGAAGAGCTACCTCGCGCGGCGGCTGCATGCCTGGATCCCGGCCGAGCCCGACGAGCAGGACGACACACGCGACATCACCCGCCTACCTTCCGAACTGCCTGATCCGCCCATCGCGGGAACCACCTTCCGATCGTGGGCCGAACGGATGCGTCTCGTCTACGGCGACGCGGAACGCCGCGCCCCGGCCGCGCCCGGGAGTGCCGGGCCGGATCGCCGCGGTGGTCAGGTGACTCCGCTGGAGCGGCGGCGGGAGGCAGTGCGGCGACGGCAGCGCGCGCTCGGTGCGCTGTGGGAGCGTGGCGAACGCGAACGGTATGAGAACGATCCGGCCATCACCGCGGACACCGCGCTCCTGCTCGACCCCGGCGTCTACGACGCGGTGGTGATCGCGGCACGCACCGGCGACCGTGCGCAGATCGCGCGACTTCGCCGTGCGGTCCGGCTCGCCCGTCTCGACGCCGCCGCCCAGCCGGCGCGGGAGGTCGATGCGGGCAGGGCCGCGGAGATCCGGCAGCTGGCCCAGACGATCACCCGGCGCGACGGAAGCGTGATCCCGTTGGGAAGCTTGGCGTTGCTGCTGGCCGACATGGCGTAGCGCCTGGCTGGAACACGAACGCTCTTCACGGTGTTCGACTACCAGGACTTGGCCTATTCCTTCGGTGGCAACGCTCATCGGGCGGCCAACCGGAAACGCATCCGGCAGACGACGGCGTCCGAGTGGCGGCGCAGGGCACGGGCGAGTACGCCGCCGCGCTGGTTCTGCAGGATCCGCTGCCACCAACGCTCCGGTTCGACCTCGGCGATGAGCACGAAGACGTGCCGGTCGGCGACCGTGCGGAGGTGTTCCACCAGCGGTTCGCCGAGACGGCGTCGTTCGTCGTGGAGTAGGACCAGTGCCACTTCGGGGTGCCACTTCTCCCAAGCGGCGACGAAGTTCCGCGCCGATTGTTCGTCTTCGGGGTGGATGACGTGCACGGCCTCGACGTGGTCGCCGAGCGACAATGCGGCGGCGAGCGCGTCACGGGTCAGGCGGGAGACGGTGTGGACGGGGACGACGACGAGTGAGCGGTGTGGTCGCGGGGGAGCGGGGGTCAGGCCGAGTTCGAGCCGCTCGCCGATCCGGCGGTAGCTTCGTTCCACCCATTCCATGGCCGCGACCAGGACCGGTAAGGCGACGACGATCAGCCAGCCGCCCTCGCCGAATTTGGTCGTCGTGACCACGATCGCCGCGGCTGCGGTGAGCAGAGCTCCGAGGCCGTTGAGCGTGGCCTTGCCCCGCCAGCCGGACGGGCGGTTCCGCCGCCAGTGCCGGACCATCCCGATCTGGGAGAGGGTGAACCCGACGAACACCCCGATCGCGAACAGCGGGACCAGGGTGTTCATGTCGCCGTCGGTGATGACTAGCAGCAGAGCCGCGGTGATCGCGAGGAAGCCGACGCCGTAGCGGTACACCTGGCGTTCCGCGCGCAAGGCGAACACGTGCGGCAGTTTGTTGTGCTTGGCGAGCAGCTGGGCCAGCACGGGCAGGCCGCCGAAGGACGTGTTCGCGGCCAGGGCGAGCAGGACCACGGTCGAGAACTGGACCAGGTAGAAACCGAAACCGTCGCCCAGTGCCGCGGTCGTGACCTGCGAGAGCACGGTGACGCCGTCCACCGGATGGATGGCGAATTTCCCGATCAGCACGGCGATCCCGAGGAGCATCACGCCGAGCAGGCCGCCCAGTGCGATCTCCGCGTGCTGCGCGCGCCGTACCCGGGGCTTGCGAAACGACGGTACGGCGTTGGCGATGGCCTCGACTCCGGTCAGTGCCGCGCAGCCGTTCGCGAAAGCCTTGAGCAGCAACAGAATGCCGACCGTCTGCAGGTTCTGCGCGTGTTCCGGTGCGACGACCGCCGCGGCGGGGCCGAACCGGAACAGGCCGGCGACGATGACGGTCAGGATCGCGCCGACGTAGATCACGGTGGGCACGACGAACATCCGGGCGCTCTCGGCGATGCCGCGCAGGTTCACACCGGTGACCAGCGCCAGCACGCCGAGGCACAACCACAGCGTGTACGGCAGGAGCCCGGGGAACGCCGATGTCAGCGCGGCCACCCCGGCGGCCACCGATACCGCGACGTTGAGCACGTAGTCGACGATCAGCGACGCCGCCGCGACCAGTGAGGCCCGGCGCCCGAGGTAGGTCCGGCTGACCCCGTAGGCGCCGCCACCGTCGGGGAACGCGGCGATCACCTGGCGGTAGGACAGCGTCAGCACGCCCAGCAGGACCGCGATCGCGAGCGTGACCGGAACGGTGAAGCCCAGCCCCGCACCACCGGCGACGGCCAGCACGATGACGATGGCCTCGGGTCCGTAGGCGACCGACGCCATCGCGTCCAAGGACAGCGCGGCGAGCCCGCCGACGACGGAAAGGCGGTGGCGTTCGGAGCGGTCGGTCCCGCTCTCGGGGCGGGTGAGTGTCGTGGTCACGCCGTCAGCGTGGGGTTCCGCTGGTCTTCGGTTCGAGGACGTTGACGGGTTCTTGACACCGAATCGGGTGAACCCGATGCCGCGCTGACGCCCCGGGACAGGAACGCGAAACCGGTGGCGCCCAAGGAATTCAGCGCGAACACGAGAGCGGCGTGCCCGGACGGATGCCCCAGTATCAGCCAGGAGTGCAGGAGCCAGCAGATCGTCGCGGTGACGAAAGCGGCCCGTGCGGTGCCGAGCAAGGCGACGGCGTCGATCACCGCGACCATGAGCAACACGGAAACGAGCGGCTGAGGTGAGCCGTCGCCCGCCCCGTGCGAGGAAGACCGCGACGAGAGCACCGGCGAAACCCAGAGGACAGCTGATCAAGGCGGAGACCGGTCTCCGGCACACGGTACGCATCCAGATAGCCGAGCCTGACTTAGGCACCGGCTGAAGAGCCGCTTACGTACTTCGCATGCCGGATGGTCCGATTTTGACGTCGCCAGTTCGGTGCAGGGGAAGAACAGGTGATCGTCGGCGGGGTAAACGCGGAAGGTGACATCGGGTCGGCCGGCGAGACCGGCGCGCCAGCCGGGGTGCAGGCCGCCGGCAGAAACAGCCAGGCATCGCCGGGCCGGGATCATCGCGTCCAGTTTGTCGTCACGGTGCGATTGAGACCGCTCAGCGCTTACCTCGAGTACTGAAAACAATTCCATGGTGGGAGTGTTCCGGTAGCCGTGATCGCTGGTTCCGTCGTTGTATTGTCGGAGGTGTGAAGGGGTTCGTCGACGAGGCACGACGTCGGCAAGTGATCGACGAGTTGCGGCCGCTTCTCCACCAGGTTTCCCTTCCCGCCGCTGATCTGCGGCTGGATGGAGGCCGGCCTGTGTCGGCTGTGGCGTCCTATCTGGCTGGTCATCCTTACCTGCCTGAAGGTGCGCCGTGGCCGCAATACAATGACGTACCGATGTTCTGTGTTGTTCAGGTCAATTTCGCCGATGTCGGCCCGTTGCCTGGCTTCCCGTCGACAGGGTTGTTGCAATGGTTCGTCGGCGCCGACAGCCCGAGTTTCGGTCTCACACACGGGGAGACGAAAGGGACGCAAGGGTTCGAGGTTCGCTGGTATCCAGACACTGCTGCGCGCTCGGTGGCGTCGCCGTCGTCGCCGACACCATGGCACATGGCGAGCCAGGATCCCGGTGTGCACGCCCCCTTCATCCCCGTCGAGGCGCGTGGCGTGAGGTTCACAGTCGGCCGGGCGCTTCCGCAGCTGGCCGAGTTCGACCTTGCCGAGGAAGGGGATCTCGCGCGGCTGGTCCGCGAACTGGCCGTGCTGGGCGGTGAACGCAGTGACCACGCACTGGATCTTTTGCATAACGGATGGAACTTCCATGTCCTCGGCCGTCACGGCTCGTTCGGTGACGACTTCGTCCACGGTAGTTCGCTGGGGGGCAGTGCCGGCTTCACCCAGGAAGACCCACGCGGGCGGCGCGCTTATCCTTCGAGCGGTGAGCCTGCCGGTCAGGTCTTGATCACGATCGACGAGGATGTGTACGACACTGGATGGGGCGACCACGGCATCGCGCATCTGTTCGGCGACCCCGCTGCTCTAGCCCGAGGCGATCTGTCGACGGTGCGCTACTACTGGGACGCCACCTAGCGCACCGACGAGACCACAGCGAACCGCTATCCCAGCCGGGATGAGTCAGCGGATCTTGTCGCCCGGTCGATGGCGCTGAGGGCGAGATCGGCGTGTGTTCGGGCGTCGGCGGACCAGTGGGGGGCGTTCCACCGGTCGGCGATGGTGGCGGCTTGGGTGAAGTGGGCGGCGGCTTCGTCGGCGCGACCGAGGAGGAGGGCGAGTCGGCCGAGGGTGTGGGCGACCGGACGCAGGGCCAGCGACAGGCTCACCGCGCCGGCAGGGGGGCCATCGCGGTGGGGGAGCAGTTCTGCGTAGATCTCCTCGGCAGCGTCATGGTCGTTCAGGGCGACGATCGCCATCGCGCGCAGGCTTGTGAGAAAGCTGAAGAAGAAGTCGGGCCGGATCGGGCTCGGTGACGTGCGAGCCCGGCGTGCCTCGTCGCCGCGGCCGGCGGCGTGGAGGGCGAGCGCGAGCAGGTCGGCGACCATCGGGCCGAGCGCCTCGTGAAGAGTGCGCACGTCGTCCAGGTGGTCGCCGAGCGTGCCGTCGTTCAGCCAGATCGCCGCCTGCACGAGGGGGAGGAAGCCCACGTGTACCGATCCGGCGCGGTCCATGCGTTCGGTGGCCTCGATGTAGAGACGCTCGGCGTCGGCGTACCGGCCCTCGATGAGTACAAGGGTCGCCAGCGCGATCTCGGCGGCGCCGATCGCCTCCGGCATCCGGTAGGCGCGGGCGAGGTCGAGTGCCTCCCCGGTCACGCGGCGCATGGTCGCCGGGTCGTTGGCCGTGGCGGCGTTCACGGCCTGGTTGAGCAGCCCGCTCACGCGGTAGACGGGCAGGTCGTGCTCGACGCCGATCTCCACCAGCTCGCGGGCGTAGTCCTCCCGTCCGGGGTCGCGGGCGAGGACCCAGAGCGCCGCGGCCCGGAGGCGGGGATCGGTGGCGAGGTCGAGTGCTTCCCGCGCCGCCGCCATGACCGTCGGGTCGTCCTCGCCCACCAGCTCGTTGGCGTACGCGGTGAGCAGGCGGGACCGCACGTCGGGGGCGAGGTCGGTCCGCCTGAGCAGGCGGCGGAGGCGGCCGACGATGGGACGGTCGATCGTGCCGTACGTGCGGGCCTGCCAGGAGGTGGGCTCGGTCCAGGCGGTGAACGCGGCGATCATCAGGTCGTCGCGGCCGATCGACTCGGCGTACTCCACGGCCTGCTCGCGCGTGTCCCTGGCCGCGGCGACGGCCCCGGCCCTGATCTGCGCGCGCAGCAGCCTGCCGAGCAGTCCGACACGCTCGTCCGGTTCGCTGGAGTTGGTGACGGCGTCGGTGAGGAGCGTGGCGGCCACGTCGTGGGCGTAGCGCGCCTCAGCGAGCTCGGCGGCCCGTACGCAATAGCCGACTGCCTTCGGTGATCCCGCTCGCGCATAGTGATAGGCGAGCGCCGCGACGTCGCCGGTGCTCTCCAGGGCGGCGGCGATCCGGGCGTGCATCCTGGTGGCCCGCAGCCGGCTGACGTCGGCGACGAGCGTGTCCCTGACCAGGGCGTGAACGAACCGGACGCGCCCGGGCCCCGGCTCGTCGAGCAAGCCGGCGATGATGCCCGCGTCCAGCGCGTCCAGCACGCCGTCCTCGTCGGCGTCGGCGGCCTTCACGAGCACGTCCACCGAGCTTTCCCGGCCGGCCACCGCCGCCAGCCGCAGGACGGACACGCCGCTCTCGGGGAGCCTCGCCAGCCGGCGCCGCAGCACATCCCGTACGCCTTCGGGGACCTCGGACAGCGCGACCAGCGCGCCCTCGCCGCTCAGCAGCCGCGCGCTCTCCCGCACGTAGAACGGGTTGCCGCCGGTCCGTTCGGCGATCCCGGCCACGGTCGCGTCGTCGGCCTCGCACTCGGCGCGGACGAGCTCCGCGACGGCGTCGCCGTTCAGCCCGGGCAGATCCAGCCGGAGGGGCGCGCTGCGGGCGAGTGACCCGAGCGTGTCGGTGAGGTGCTCGCTCTCGTCCGCGCGGTAGGCCGCGACGATCAAGATCGGGGCCTGCGCGCCGACACCGCCGCCGAGCAGTTCCAGCGTGGCGGCGTCCGCCCAGTGGAGGTCGTCGAGGACGACGGCGACCGGCCGGTCGGCGGCGACTGCCGCGAGCCAGTTCCACACGGCCTGCCGCAGCCGGAACCGCCCGGCCGCCGCGTCGCCGTCCACCGGCACGGAGTCGGAGAGCAACGGCGCCAGGTCGTCCGCGAACTCCCCTGGAGGGACGTTCACGGCCACCCTGCGCAGCGCCTCGACCCACGCCCACGCGGGCGGCGCGCTGTCCACCTCGGGACAGCGCCCGGTGGCCACGAGCCACCCGTCCTGTCCGAGTCGCGTGCCGAGGTGCTCCAGCAGCGTCGACTTGCCGAGCCCCGCCTCCCCGGTGACGAGCGCGACGCGCGCTCCCTCGGTGGCGGCCTCCCCAGCGGCCGCCACCAGCGCCGCCAGCTCGCCCTCCCGCCCCACGAACGCCGGCGCGCCGGGCCTGTTGTTCGAACGCGTCGGAGCGGTTGCCCGGAGCGGGTCGGCTGGCGGCGGGGGGACGGCTGCGCGGAGGACGTCCGTGCGCTGGGTGAGGATCGCCTCCTCCAGGGCCACCAGGTTCGGCCCGGGGTCGAGGCCCAGCTCGTCGGCGAAGGTGGCGCGGGCGCGGCGGAGCGCGGCCAGGGCGTCGGCTTGGCGGCCGCTGCTCCACAGTGCGAGGGCGTGCAGGCGCCAGCCCGCCTCGCGCAGGGGATCGTCGCGGGTGAGGCGCTCCGCCTCGGGTACCACCGCCGCGGGGTCGCCGAGCCGCAGCCCTGCCGTGATGTGCAGTTCGCGGGCGATCAGGCGCAGCTCGTTCAGCCGGGCGGTTTCGGCAGTGGCCCACGGCTCGTCGGCGACCTCGGCGAACGCCGGTCCCCGCCACAGCGCCAGCGCCTCGTCCAGCCGGGCGCGGGCGGCACGGGGATCGGTGAGCGTGCGGGCCTCATCGAGCAGCTCCTCGAAGCGCCATGCGTCCACCGCCCCCGGTGGCAGCCGTAGTGCGTAGCCGGGCGCCGCGGTCACCAGCAGGCGGGCCGGGACCCGCGGCGGGCGGCCGGGTTCCAGCAAGCGGCGCAGGTTGGACACGTACGCCTGCAACGACACCAAGGCGCGCGACGGCGGTTCGCCGCGCCACAGGTCCTCGACCATCCGGTCGACCGACACGACCTGCCCACGGGCAGCCACCAGCAGGGCCAGCACGCCACGCTGCCGCGGTCCGCCGAGGGGAACGGACTCGCCGCCGGCCTCGGCCGCGAACGAGCCCAACACCCGGATCAACACCATGACGTGGCACATCGTATGCGCGGCCCGCCTCAGGCGTTCCAAGTCGGCTCCAAATGCCTTCCAAACCCCCGGAAGCAGTCTTGAGCACGTCGAACAGATGAAGGGCAGGAACAGATGACCGTCAACACCCAGGACATGGAGATCGTCCACCGCGCCTTCCGCCGCGAGTCGCGGCTGCTGAAGGAACTCGTCGCGGCGGTCGCCCCGGGCGACACCGCTCGCGCCAAGGTGATCGCCGACCACTTCCGCGACTACCGGCTGGGACTGAAGAACCACCACGAGGGTGAGGACGAGCTGCTGTGGCCGCCGCTGCTCTCCCGGGTCGATCTGGAGGCGGACATCGTCCTGCGCATGGAAGCCCAGCACGAGCGCATCGCGGCCACGCTGACCAGGCTGGACGCCGCGGTCCCGGCGTGGGAGGCCACCGCCGGCGCCGCCGAGCGCGACACCCTCGTGGCGGTCCTCGCCGATCACCAGGCGGTCCTGTTCGAGCACCTCGACGACGAGGAGACCACTCTTCTTCCGCTCGCGGCCAAGCACAGCACCGACGAGGAATGGGCCTCCCTGGGCGATCACATGCTGGCCAACACGCCCAAGCTCACCATGCTCACGCTCTTCGGCCTCGTCCTGGAGGACGCGAACCCGGCCGAGCGCGCCACGCTCCTGGCCGCCCTCCCCGCACCGGTACGCGGCATCTGGCACCTCGTCGGCCGCCCCCGCTACGCCCGCCACATCCGCCGCGTCCGCGCGGCCTGACCCCGCACCTCGCAAGGAGACGACAATGTCGCTGAAGAAGATCAACACCGTCCTGACCGCCGCCTTCGTCCTCTTCATCCTCTGGTTCGGGGCGGAGTTCATCCTGAGCCCGGACACGACGGCGCCGGGCTTCGGCCTGCCGAGCTGGCCGTCCGGCGACGGCGGCGGCTTCCTGATCATCAAGGGAATCCGCGACGTCGTCTTGGCACTGGTCCTCGGCATCCTGCTGGTGACGGGCCACCGCCGGGCGCTGGGCTGGGTGCTGCTGGTGGAGGCCCTCGCCGCGTACGGCGACATGACCACCGTGCTGGCCCACCACGGCTCCGTGGCCACCGCGTTCGGCGTTCACGGCCTGACCGCGACCCTGATGGTGGTCGCCGGCCTGCTGATCCTCCGCGAGACCCGCGAGGTCACCGCCGCCCCGGCGGACCGTCAGGCGCTCAGGGACAAGCCGACGGTGGAAGGCGGCGATTCACGAGGAGAGGGCGTCGCTCACCCGTACGCGCGCGGCGTCGATCATCGCCCGTGAACGCGGGAAGTCGTGCAGTTCGGCGCGCAGGAGGTCCAGCGCGGGCAGCAGGGAACCGGCCGGGACCCGGCGTGCCGACAGGATTTCCGCGGTCCAGGCGAGGAACTCGGTGAACAGTTCTTCGTCACCCACGTAGAGCGAGACCGCCAGGTATTCGACGATGTGAGCGAGGTCTTCCGCGGTGTGCTGCCGCTGGCGGCTCGTGTACTCGCGCATCGCCGGGAGACGGTCTTCGAGGCCGCCCAGAATCGCCTTCACCAGCGCGCTCGAAGTGCTGGAAACGAGGGTGTACTCCTGATCGGCGAGATGCGGCAGGTCGTCGAGCGGCTGATGCCCGGCACGGGGCCGGGGCAGCGGAGAGGCCAGCAGATCGGCCGCCGCCCGCGCTTCCGGCGCCCAGGCGTCCGCTCCGAGCAGGCGCGCGTACCGGCCGTCCGGCCCGAACGCCGCCCCGCCCGCGATGACCGGGGTCGCGGCCGCTCGGCAGGCGGTGATCGTCGCGTGCGCGGCGGGCAGGCGGGTGGCCAGCGAAGCCGACAGTGCCACCGCGTCGGGCCCGGTGCGGTGCAGGTGCGCGACCAGCCGCGGCGCGGGCACCTGGGCGCCGAGATAGTCGACCCGGAAGCCGCGGACCTTCAGCACTTCGGCCAGCAGACGTGCGGGCATGGCGTGCCATTCGCCGTCGACGCACGCCACCGTGATGCGACCCCGGTGCTCCCGCGGCTTGGGGAGCACAGAGCCGAAGCCCGCGAGCACCCGGTCGTTGATCGCGGTCGCGGCGTGTTCCTGCGCCACGGTGAGCCGGTTCGCCGCCCATTCGTGGCCGACCTTGCGCTGGACGGCGCCGACCATGTCCAGCAGCACGGTCTCCGCGTCGAGCCCCGCGCCGAGCGCCTGGACCACGACCTCCCCGGCCGCGTACTCGTCGCCGGTGGTCACCGCCTGCCACAGTCGTTCGAAGTACTGGGCGGTCACGGGGTCGCGGGTCTCGGCGGGAGGCGGCGCGGTGATCACCAGCACCGCCATGTCGTCGTGCGACCGGCGGCCGATCCACTGCGCGGCCAGCATGTGCACCCGTTCGGCGACCGCTTCCGCCGTCAGGCCCGCGCATTCGGCCAAGGCCGCGATCAGCCGGTCCTCGCCGAACATCTCGTCGCCCAGCGGGCCACCCCGGGCCTCCACGATGCCGTCCGTGTAGAGCAGGCAGCTTTCGCCGGGCGCGAGCAGGATCTCCGCGGACCTCGTCCGGATCGAGGGAAGTACGCCGATCAGAGTGCCGCCGGTGTCCACCTCTTCGACGGCACCGTCCGAGCGGACGACCAGCGGCGGCGGGTGTCCCGCGCAGGTGAGACGCACCCACACCCCGTCGCCCTCTCGCCGGGAAGAGGCAAGGGCGAGCGTGGCGAACCGGCTGCCGTCCTGGCTCATCAGGGAGGCGTTCAGCAGGCTCAGCAGCCGATGGTGGTCTTCGGCGATCGGGAGCAACGCGCGCAGGGTCGTCCGGATCTTCCCGGTCAGGACGGCCGCGTCGAGGCCCTTGCCGCAGACATCGCCGAGTACGGCCAGCGACTCGTTGCCGCCGGTGTCGACAGCGGAATGAACGTCGTAGAAGTCGCCGCCGATGCGATCCTCGTCCTGGGCGGGCCGGTAGCGCCCGGCGAATTCCACGCCACCGAGCTGCTCCAGCCGCGGCGGAAGCAGTTCGCGCATGAGCGTTTCGGTCGTCGACGCCTGGTGGGCGAACATCCGGGCCGCCGAGATCGCGGCCCCCGCGCGGGCCGCGAACAGCCGGGCGAAGATCTCTTCCTGCTCGGTGAACGCCGCCTGGTCACCGGTCCGCAGCAGGATCAGGGCCCCGGCGGGCACACCGTGTCCCGGCAAGGGCGTGACGACGATCGACGTGGCCGGGCCGAAGCCGGCAGGCAGCACCCACGACGGCGCGGCGCCGGGGTCGAGCCAGCGCGAAGGCACCGGCGGGAAGCCGCGCAGTGCCTCGTCCAGGCCCGGTAGTTCCGCGGGTTCGATGGTCAGCCTGCACAGCGACACCGCCTCACCGCGGACGCACGCCGCCGCCGGATGAGCACCCTGAACCGGCGGGGCCAGCACCACCGCGGCCCCGGCAAGGTGTTCGGCGGCCAGCCGCGCGGCCACCTCGATGCAGCGTTCGACGTTGAGCGAGCTCAGCAATGCCGCCGAGGCGTCGGTGAGGAAAGCGACGCGCTGCCGTTCCTGTCGCAGCAGGTCACGAGCGGCTTCGGCGTCGGTCTGGTCGGTAAGCCACCAGGTGACGACTCCGTCGTGCGGTACCCGCGACGCCGTCCAGCTACGGCCTCCCGTCTCGCCTCGAACGAGCCCGTCGGCGTCCGAAAGCCAGGACGGCACACCGTGCCGGAAAGGGAGCCCTGGCCTCGCCTCGGGAAACAGTGCGCGGGCGGCGTCGTTGAGGTCCCGGAGATTCCCGTCGTCGTCGACGACCAGGGCGGGGGAAGGAGCGGTGTCCCAGCTCCGCCCGGCGGTGGCGGCGATCACCGGTTCAGTCATCGGCAGGCCCGATGTCCGGTTTCGCCGGACGGGGGTGGGTCCGCGCGACGTCAATCGTCATCGATACTCCTGCTCAGGGGTGCTGCCAAAAGGGCTGGCGCCTCAACCCCTGTCCCGAACCTACCAGTGGTTCAAGGAACGGGCCGATCGGTGGGAATGTGCTGGTGCCGACACCCCACTCGCGAGCGAACCCGGTAGGTCCTGGCGAATGTCCGGGTCCGGACCGTGTCGACGCGGATCCCAAGGCATACCTGTCGTTCTCTTCGCTGTGGTGGGCGACACGCGGCAGCCTCGGTTCATGACGGCCGCCCGCCGAACCGCCAGTCGTGGACCTCGATGTCGGCGTACCGGTTCTGGGTCAGGACGGCGCGTGCCGTGTCCGGGTCCGGCGCCCGGACCAACGCGGCTGTGCCCAACCACCTTGTGTCGTCGTCGGACATCAGCGGCCCATACGCGATCAGCTCGCCCCGATCGGCCGGGATGGCGAGGTCGGCCGCCCGTCCTGTGCCGAGGCCCAGCACCAGGTATCGGTTGCCACCGGTGCGGCCACCGGGGAAATCCCACATGGTGCGCCCCAGCGTGTTGCGCCACCGGCGCAGCAGCACGTCCCGGTAAACGCCGGCCTGGTAGTTGGGCTCGTCGAAGGCGAACGCGCGGGCGGCGCCGGGATCCGGCAGGTCGACGATGTGCACGCTGCCGGTGGCAGCCTCGCCGGCGAGGGTCGGCCCGCGGGCGATCATCTCCGTCGCGTACCGATCCATGTAGGACCAGTGCTCTTCCGACAGCTCTTCGCGCAGCGCCATGGAGCCGGGCCGATCGCGGTGGTAGCAGAAGAACTCCATGCGCACAGTTTCTACCCGCCGGGACCGGTAGTGTGCCGGTACTCGCCGAAGACTCTTGGGGAACAAGATGAGCATGGATGACGCCGCCCGCGTGGCCGCCTCGGTGGACAAGGTCTCGGTGGGGCGGGTGTACGACTATCTGCTCGGCGGCACGCACAACTACGCCGTCGATCAGGCTTTCGCGGAGCAGCAGCTCGCGGTGCTGCCGGAGATCCGGGACTTCGCCCGCGCGAACCGCGCGTTCCTCGGTCGTGCCGTCCGTTACATGGTCGGGCAAGGCATCCGGCAGTTCGTGGACATCGGCTCCGGGTTGCCGACACAGGGCAACGTGCACGAGGTCGCCGACGAGGTGGCGCCGGGTGAATGCCGGGTGGTCTACATCGACAACGAACCGATCGCCCGAGCGCATGCGCAGATCCTGCTCGAGCAGACCGCGGACCCGAACCGGCATGCGGCATTGGACGCCGATTTCTTCGACCGGCGCCTGCTGTGGGACCGCGTGCTCGACACGGGCCTGATCGACCGGACCCAGCCGATCGGGCTGCTGCTGGTCGCGTTGCTGCATTTCATGCCCGACGAACAGAACCCGCACGCCGCGCTCGGTTTCCATCGCACGATGCTGCCACCGGGCAGTTTCCTGGCGGTCTCGCATATTCACGTCGCGCCGGAGGATGTCGAGACGCGGAACGCCGGCGAGAAAGTGGCGCGGGAGTACGGGCGCCGGACCAATCACGCCGCGATCATGCGCTCGCGTGAGCAGATCGCCGAATTCTTCGGAGACCTGGAATTGGACGAGCCCGGTCTGGTGTGGCTGCCGCAATGGCGCCCGGACACCGAGAGCGTGGGCAAGGACGCCGCCCGGTCGCGCGGCCTCGCCGGGGTGGCACGCACCCGCTGACCCCGTTTACCGCCAAGGAGTCACCCGGGCAACCGACGATCGTCGTGTCCACGACAAGGCCGAAACCGTTACAGGCAACCGGGTGAATCTTCGTGTTTCCGGTTTTTCCGGGTGCCGTCGATGATCGAAAACCGCCGTTGTGCGTCCGCTTCGCGAGATTGCACGATACGGTGCACGTGCGCATGGTCGTGCTACTCACATGGTGGGAATCCCATTCTCCAAGATCACCTTCTTGTTTTCGCTGTTGGCGGTGCCGTCGGCGCGGGAGAAATGATCTTCGAGGTCGATTGTCGCATTTCCATGTTTGAACAGATGGCTCATGGGGAACCAGCAGGCGCCGTCTCGGGATTTTCATCTGTGAAAAGGCGGCTGAGCTGGAAAAAGCGACGAGAGGAGGATGCCTGCGATTGTCCCGCCGGGGGCCAAGCTCGGCGGTCGGAACAGTGGAATTCATTTGTTGTCAACACATCCTTCGACTGGTGGATGTGGCGGTCCGTCCATGCCTTCTTCCGGTGTGCCGCCGGACGCGATTCCACGATGTGCGGTGGATTGACAACCGGTCCGATAAAATGAATGGCAGGTATTGCCACCCTGCGTAGCGCCGGGCGCTTTTCGGTCGAATCGTTGTTCCCACCATCGGCGGTACAGACGATCTCGCGGTCCGGGCAGCGTGTTGTTCCGGCCCGATGCGGACTTCCGGTTCCACGGGTGGGGGAACAAGGAATGCGACGCGGTACGGAACGCGGCAATCAAATCGCGGTTTACTGCTACAGGGGAGGAATCGGTCATGCGCTCTGTGTCGGAACAGTACGGCCACACTGGACGGAATCCGGTGCCGAAACGACGGCTCCAAGAGATACTGGCCCGCTTGGCCGGCGGGCACGGCGTTCCTGGAGCACAGCTCGCGGTGCTCGACGGTGGCGTGACGACAGTGGTCCAGACCGGTGTCGAGCACCAGGACAGAAAGAGACCGATGGGCCCGTCGTCCGCCGTACCGATCGGATCGGTCACCAAAGTGGCCACCGCCACGGTCGTGATGGCGCTGATCGCGGACGACGATCTCGAACTGGACCAGCCGGTCGGCGAGATCTTGGGCGAACCCGGTCTCGCCGAGGGAGTGACACCACGACATCTGCTGAGCCACACCAGCGGTCTGCCCTCCGATCCGGCCGACGTCACCGGGGTGTGCCTGCGTGAGATCCGAGCGGCGGTTTCCGTCTGCCCGCCCGGCACCGCGTTCTCGTATTCGAATCTGGGCTACGCCTTGGCGGGCTCACTGATCGAAGCGGTCACCGGGATGACCTGGCGTGAAGCCGTCGAGGCGATACTCCTGCGGCCATTGAAGATCGAGCCCGCCTACGCCGGAAGTCCGAGAACCGTTCCCGGGCACGGACGCGCCACGGGCCCGGCCGGTGCCCGTCCGGTCGAGCAGGCGCTGCCGCCGATGCTCGAACCCGCCGGTGCGCTGGCGTTGAGCGCCGCGGACCTCGTCGAACTCGGCCGGGTCCATTTGGGAAAGCCGGGATTGCTCGACGTCGTGACCGCCGCGGACATGCACCGGCGGGTGCCCGATGCCGAGCCGTACGGTCTCGCCGACGGCTGGGGTCTGGGAATCGCGCACTACGAGGACGGCGACGAAGTCTGGCTCGGCCACGACGGCACCGCCGACGGCACCTCGTGCCAGTTGCGGATCGATCAGGCGGGCGCCTGCGTCGTGGCGTTCACCGCGAACGGTGCCGCGGGCACGGACATGTGGCACGACCTCGTCGCCGAGCTCCGCGCGCTCGGCCTCGCGATCCCGGAGCGCCGACCGACCGCACCGGCCCGCCCGGTCCCGATCGCGGCCGGCGACTTCGGCACCTATCGCAACGGTGCCCTCGACTACACGATCCGCCCCGGCGAACACGGCGGAGCCGAACTGGTCGCCGACGGCGAGGTCTTCCCCGGACTCACCCTCCACGACGACGCCTCGTTCACGGTGCGCGACCCCGTCACCGGGCGCCCGACACCGTGCGGCCGGCTGCGCGGAACGCCCGGTGAGGCGACCGCGATCGAAATCGGCGGCCGTCTCGCGCGGCGTCACTGAGCTGCCTTCTCCCTCCCCGTCCCCTGGCCCACCTCGGTGGGTTCGCTTGTTGTGCCTGGAAGGTACCGAAAAGATGACCGTGCTCGACACGACGGCCACCCCCGGAGCCGAAAGAGCCGTCGCCCTGCCGGAACTGTTCGCCGCGCGGGTGCGTTCCACCCCGGACGCGGTCGCCGTGGACGGCCATGGTGGACAGCTGACCTACGCCGCACTCGCCGACCGTGCCGCACGCCTCGCCGCCCGGCTGGTCCGGCTCGGAGTGCGTGCCGAGGACAGGGTCGGGTTGCTGCTCGAAAGGTCCGCCGAACTCGTCGTCGCCGAGCTGGCGATCGTGATGGCGGGCGGGGTCTACGTGCCGCTCGACCGGCGCGCCCCTGAGGACCGCTCGCGGCTGGTGCTGGCCACCGCGGGTGTCTCGGTGCTGATCACGGACGAACCCGAGCGCGCCGCGCGAATCCACAGTGGACGGATCGTCGTCGCGGGACGGTCACTCGCGCCGCCGGATGTGACGCTTCCGCGAGTCGACGCGGACCAGCTGGCGTATCTCATGCACACGTCGGGCTCGACCGGGACGCCGAAGGGAGTGGCGGTCCGGCATCGGGATGTCGCGGCGCTGGCGGCCGACGGCCGGTTCGCGGGTGGCGCGCACCGCCGGGTCCTGCTGCATTCCCCGGCCGCGTTCGACGCGTCGACCTACGAATTGTGGGTGCCGCTGCTCGGCGGCGGGACGGTGGTGATCGCGCCGCCGGGCGAGCCGGACGTGGAGATGCTGCGCGAGATCATCGGCCGGTACGAGGTCACCTCGCTCTGGCTGACCGCGGGGCTGTTCCGGGTCGTGGCACAGGAGGCGCCGGACTGTTTCCTTGGTGTGGAAGAGGTATGGACGGGCGGAGACGTGGTCCCGCCGGCCGCCGTCCGCCGGGTGCTGGCGGCCTGCCCCGGTCTCACCGTGACCGACGGCTACGGCCCCACCGAAACCACCACCTTCGCCACCTCGCGTCCGATGTCCACAAAGGACGATGTGCCGGACCCCGTGCCGATCGGCCGCCCACTCGACGGAATCCGCGCCCACGTCCTCGACGAGGCGCTGAACGCCGTCCCGGCCGGGCAGGCGGGGGAGCTGCACCTGTCCGGGACCGGGCTGGCCCGTGGGTACTGGGGCAGACCGGGTGCGACCGCGGACCGTTTCGTGGCCGATCCCGCCGTCCCCGGCGGCCGGATGTACCGGACCGGTGATCTGGTGCGGTACAACGACGACGGCGAACTGGAGTTCCTCGGCCGGACAGACGACCAGGTCAAGGTCCGCGGTTTCCGGGTCGAGCTCGGGGAGATCGAATCGGTGCTGGCCGCCGCGCCGGGTGTGGGCGAGGTGGTGGTCGTCGCCCGTGAGCGAAAGCCGGGCGTCAAGCGGTTGGTCGCCTACGTCGTGACCGCGCCGGGCGAGGCGCTCGACGATCTCGCGGAGACGGCCGCGGCGGTGCTGCCGGACTACATGGTGCCGTCGGCGTTCGTCGTCCTCGACGCACTTCCGCTCAACGCCAACGGGAAGGTCGATCGCCGCGCCCTGCCCGCGCCCCCGGAGGAGAGCCGGACGGAAACCGGGCCGCGCTCGGAAACGGAACGTGCCGTCGCCGACGTGCTGGCGGGCGTGCTCGGAATGGACCGCGTCGCGAGCGATGACGACTTCTTCGCCCTGGGCGGCGATTCGCTCCTCGCGGTGCAGGCGTTGTCCCGGCTGCGCCGGACCTTCGGCGTGACCTTGTCGGCTCGTGCCGTGTTCGACGCACCCACCGTGACCGGACTGGCCCGGCTGGTCGACGAGGCGCAACCCGCCGGGAACGACGCGATCCCGGCCGCACCGTCGACCCAGGTGCTCCCGCTTTCGCCCGCCCAGCGGCGTCTGTGGTTCCTCGACGAGCTGACCGGGGACAGTGCGGAGTACAACACGGCGGTCGGTCTCCGGCTTTCCGGGCCGCTGGACGTCGACGCCCTGCGCGGTGCGCTGGCCGCGCTCTGCGCCCGTCACGAGTCCCTGCGCACGACCTTCGACGAAGGTTCCCAGCGCATCGCCGACAGGGCCGAGATACCGCTGCGTGTCAAGGGAACCGCCGCCGACGATGCCACCTTGGCGGCGGACCTGAGCGTCCCGTTCGACCTGCGCAGCGGCCCCCTGACGAGGGCCACGCTCTATCGCCAGGGACCGGAGGAGCATCTGCTCGTCCTGTGCCAGCACCACATCGTCACCGACGGCCGGTCGATCGGGATCCTGACCTGCGAGCTGCTCGACTTCTACGCCGGTGTGACCCCGCCGCCGCTGGAGTCGGGTTACCGCGATTACACGCACTGGCGCCGTCAGACCGACAACGACGCCCAGCTCGGCTACTGGCGTGCGGCGCTCGACGGACTCGAACCGCTGGCTTTCCCGACCGACCGCCCGAGGCCCGCCCGGCGCGGTACGGCAGGCGCGGTGCACCACCACGATCTGCCCTCGGAACTCGTCCGCGGCCTCACGGACGCGGGACGTCCGCACGGGGCGACGTTGTTCATGACCCTGACCGCGGCCGTGCAACTCCTCCTGTCGGCCTACGGCGGTCAGCGCGACATCGCGGTCGGCACCGCGGTCGCCGGGCGCGACCGGCCCGAATGGGAGCCGCTGACCGGGTTCTTCGTGAACACCCTCGTACTTCGCTCGCGAATCGATCCCGCTCGCCCTTTCCCCGCTTTCCTGGCCGGGTTCCGGGAGACGGCGCTGGAGGCGTTCGCGCACGCCGACGTCCCCTTCGACCGGGTCGTCGAAGCGGTGCAGCCGGAGCGCGATCCGTCGCGGACGCCGCTGGTTCAGGCGGTCGTCGTCCTGCAGAGCCCGCTGGTCCGCCCGCGTGAGGTCGCCGGTCTGCGGGTTTCGGAGTACGACCTGCCCCGGCCGTCGGCCAGGTTCGACCTCGTCGTCGAGTTCTGGCCGAGGGAAGACGGACTGAGGATCACCGTCGAGTACGCCACCGCGCTTTTCGACAGCGCGACGATCGAGCGGCTGGCCGCGAGCCTGGAAGCCCTCCTCACCGGGATCGCCGCCGATCCGGATCGCCCGGTGGGCGAGTTGCCGCTGCTCACCGAGGCCGACCACCGGCTCCTGCCGTCGCCGTACCCCGCTCCGTCGATGACCATCACGCGCCTGTTCGACCACCACGCCGAGCAGCATCCGCAGGCTCCCGCGGTGGTCTCCGGTGCGGACCGCCTCGACTACGGCGAGCTGCGCGCCCGGGCCGACCGCCTGGCGGGACGGCTGATCGAACTCGGTGTGCGTCCGGAAGACCGGGTCGGCGTGCTGATGGACCGCTCGGCGGACCTGGTGGTGGCGCTGCTGGCGATCCTCAAGGCCGGCGCCGCCTACCTGCCGCTGGACCTGCGTGCGCCGGCCGACCGCCTGCGCCTTCTGCTCGACGGCACGTCGCTTCTGCTCACCGACGAGACGTGGCACGGAACCGCCGCCACCGTCCACAACGGACGGATACTGACGCTGCCGTCCACCGGGGACGCGGCCACGGTCACGGTCGAGCCCGCGAACCTTGCCTATGTCGAGTACACCTCGGGCTCCACCGGCGTACCGAAAGGCGTGGCGGTCCGGCACGCCGACGTGGTCGCGCTGGCCACGGACCCGCGGTTCAGCGGCGGAGCGCACGAGCGGGTGCTGCTGCACTCGCCGCTGGCGTTCGACGCCTCCACCTACGAGCTGTGGGTCCCGCTCCTCAACGGCGGCACCGTGGTCGTCGCACCACCGGGGGACGTCGACGCGGAGGTGGTGCGCGAGCTGACCGAGCGACACGGTGTGACCGCCCTCTGGCTCACCGCCGGACTCTTCCGGCTCTTCGCCGGTGACACGCCCGAGTGTTTCCGCGGCCTCCGGGAAGTCTGGACCGGCGGCGACGTCGTCCCACCCGAAGCAGTGCGCCGCGTGCTCGGCAGCTGCCCCGGTGTCGCGGTCGTCGACGGCTACGGGCCGACCGAAACCACCACGTTCGCGACCTCGTTCCGCATGACGTCCGCGGACGCGGTCCCCGAAACAATCCCGATCGGGACTCCGCTGACCGGGATGCGCGTCTACCTGCTCGACGACGGACTGCGGCCGGTCCCACGCGGCGCGCTCGGCGAGATCTGCGTCGCCGGCCCGGGGCTCGCCCGCGGGTACGCTGGCCGGCCGGGCGCGACGGCCGACCGGTTCGTCGCCTGCCCGTACGGCGCCCCCGGCGAACGCATGTACCGCACCGGTGACCGCGGGCGGTGGCGTGCCGACGGGACCCTCGAATTCGCCGGCCGGGCCGACGACCAGCTCAAGATCCGCGGCTTCCGGGTCGAACCCGGTGAGGTGGAACGTGCCCTCACCGCCCGGCCCGAGGTCGCGGAGGCGGTGGTGACCGCGCGCACCGGGTCCGGCCGCAAACACCTGGTCGCCTACGTCGTGGCCGCGGACGGGTCCACAGTGGACACCGGGGCATTGCGCGAGAGCCTTGGCCGGACCCTGCCGGACTACCTCGTGCCGTCGGCGTTCGTTGTCCTCGACGCGCTTCCCCTCAACGCCAACGGGAAGGTCGATCGGCGCGCACTGCCGGAGCCGGGCTTCGAGCCCGCGTCGAGCGGGAGAACGGCGCCGCGGACCGAGCGGGAAGCGGTGCTCGCGGGGATCTGGGCCGACGTGCTGGGACTCGACCGGGTCGGGGTCGAGGACAACTTCTTCGCCCTCGGCGGCGACTCGATCCTCGGCATCCAGGTCAGCGCGCGGGCACGGAAGGCGGGGCTGTCGATCACGACGGCGGACCTGTTCCGGTATCAGACCATCGCCGCCCTCGCCCCGGCCTTGACCGACGTCTCCACGGTCCCGGATCGAGGTCCCGTCACCGGGGACGTCGTGCCGACGCCGATCCAGCGCTGGTTCTTCGACACGATCTCCGGGCCGGCCCGGTTCGATCAGGAGATCGAGGTCGAGCTGGCGAACGGCACCGACGAGGCCGCGCTCGCCGCGGCCATCGGCGCGCTGATCGAACACCACGACGCCTTGCGCACGACTTTCACCCGCGACGGAGACCAGTGGCGGCTGCGCATCGCCGGTGCCGAGGACGGGCATTCGCTGCTGCGCTGGAGGTTGTCCGGTCCTCCGGAGCGGCGTGTGCTGCATCTGTCCGCGCATCATCTCGCCGTCGACGGCGTGTCCTGGCGGATCCTGCTCGAAGATCTCGACCAGGCCTACCGGAAGGCCGATCTCGGCCCGAGGACGACCTCGTTCCAGGAGTGGGCGGCACGTCTGTCCGCCCATGCGGAAGAGGGTGGCTTCGACGACGAACTGGAGCATTGGCGCTCGATTCCCGAGGTCACTCCGATCCCGGTCGACGGGATCGGGGCGAACACAGTGGACCGGGCCCGCGCCGTGACGGTGCGGCTGACCGCCGGGGAGACGCGGTCACTGCTGCGGCAGGTCCCCGAGGTCTACCGGACCCAGGTCAACGACCTCCTGCTGGCCGCGCTCGGCCGCACGCTGCGGGACTGGACCGGCCGGGTTCCGGTGATCGACCTGGAGGGCCACGGCCGCGAGGACCTGTTCGACGGCGTGGACCTGTCGCGCACGGTGGGCTGGTTCACCAGCCTGTTCCCGGTGGCGCTGGACGTCCCGGACGACTGGGGCGCCGCGATCAAAGCGGTGAAGGAGCGGCTGCGTGCGGTCCCGCGCCGCGGCATCGGCTACGGCGCGCTGCGCT
The DNA here is from genome assembly GCF_000754115.1 of Amycolatopsis sp. MJM2582. Classification (NCBI taxonomy): domain Bacteria; kingdom Bacillati; phylum Actinomycetota; class Actinomycetes; order Pseudonocardiales; family Pseudonocardiaceae; genus Amycolatopsis; species Amycolatopsis sp. MJM2582. The sequence goes on along the minus strand of NZ_JPLW01000002.1, from coordinate 1,522,467 downwards.
ATCTGTCCGGCACCGCGCCCGCCATCGATCCCCAGATCAGCTTCAACTACCTCGGGCAGTTCGAGCTGACCGGTGAGCTCTACACGGGCTCGCCCGGCGAACTGTCCTTGGCCGCCGACCCCGGCGGCGTCCGTCCCCATCTGCTCGACGTGGTGGGCCAGGTCACCGGCGACACGCTGGAGTTCACCTGGCACTACGCGGAAGGCGTGCACGAAGAGGCCACCGTGACCCGGTTGGCCGAAGGCATGCTGGAGAACCTGCGTGGACTCCTCGGGCACTGCGCCGAACCCGGTGCGGGCGGGCGGACGCCGTCGGACTTCCCGCTGGCGGGGCTCGACCAGTCCACTGTGGACGAGCTGGTGGGCGACGGCCGGGACGTCGAGGACGTGTACCCGCTGACGCCGATGCAGGCGGGCATGGTGTTCCACAGCCTGGCCCGGCCCGGCGATCGCAACTACTTCGAACAGATCACCTTCACCGTCGACGACGTTCCCGATCCCCGTGCGCTCGTCGCGGCCTGGCGACGAGTGGTCGAGCGGACCCCGGTCCTGCGCAGCCGGATCGTCTGGGAAGGGGTACCGCGTCCGCTGCAGATCGTGCTGCGGACGGCGGAGATCCCGGTGAGCTGCCCGGACTGGTCCACAGTGGACGCCGAGGAGGCGCTGCGGCGGGAGCTGGCCGAAGACCTCGCCGAAGGGCTCGACCTGACCCGCGCCCCGCTGACACGGCTGGTCGTCGCCAAGGAGTCGGCGGCCTCGGTCCGGGTGATCTGGACGTTCCATCACGTGCTGCTGGACGGTTGGAGCGTCTTCGGTGTCCTGTCCGACGTCCTCGCCGTGCTGCGTGGTGAAGAGCCACCGGTGCGTCGTCCGTTCCGCGACTACGCCGGATGGCTCGCCGAGCAGGACGACGAAGCCGCCGAAGCCCATTGGCGGGCCGAACTCGCCGGGGTGACGCCGACCCCGCTGCCCGGTGATCGCGGCGCTCGCGCACACGCCGCCAGCTCGTCAGCCCGGGTACCGGTGGACTTCGACGACGCCACGACCGCCCGGATCCACGCGTTCGCGCGACGGCACCACCTGACACTCAACACGATCGTCCAGGGCGCCTGGGCGGCGCTGCTTTCCCGCTACAGCGGCGAATCCGAGGTGTGTTTCGGCGCGACGGTGTCGGGCAGGCCGGTCGAGCTGCCGGGAGCGGACGACATCGCGGGTCTGTTCATCAACACCCTGCCGGTGCGGGTCCGGCTCGACGCCGGGCACGGTCTCGTCGACTGGCTTCGCGAACTGCAGGCGGCGCAGGCGGAATCCCGCCGGTACGGCCATGTCGGCCTGCCGCGGTTGCAGTCCTGGAGCGACACCGGCGGCAGCCTGTTCGACAGCATCGTCGTCTTCGAGAACTATCCGGTGGCGGACGTCGCGGGGATGGCGGACGTCCGCGCGGCCGAACGCACCAACTACCCGCTCGGGGTCGTCGCGTATCCGGGCCGCCGGTTGTCGCTGATGCTGACCCACGACCCCGAGCTGATCGGACCGGATCTCGCCCGGCGGCTCGCCGGCCACCTCGAAACGTTGATCCGTGGCTTCGCGGACGCGCCGTACGAGCCCGTGACACGGGTGCCCATGTTGTCGGAGCGGGAGATCCGGCACCTGCTTCGCGAGCGCGATGCCACCGCCCGGCGGATACCGGAGGGGTCGGTACCGGAGCTGTTCGAGGCTCGCGCACGCCGGGATCCCGGCGCCGTGGCGCTGGTGACCGATGAGGAGACCGTCACCTACGGCGAACTCGAAGTCCGGGCGAACCGCCTGGCGAACCGGCTGCGGGAGCTCGGCGTCCGCGCCGAGAACCGGGTCGCGCTCCTGATGGACCGCTCGCCCGCGCTCGTGGTGGCCGAACTCGCGATCCTGAAGGCGGGCGGCGCCTACCTGCCGTTGGACCTGCGCGCGCCCAGCGAGCGGTTGCGGCTGCTGCTGAGCGAAGCCGGGGCGGACGTCCTCGTCGCCGACGAGGCTTGGCTGTCCACCGCCGAGGAGATCCACGACGGCGTGATCGTCACGGACGCGGGTGACGCCCCGGAGGCCGCGCCCGTGGTGCCGGTCGACCCCGAGCAGCTCGCCTACGTCATCTACACCTCTGGCTCGACGGGCAAACCGAAGGGTGTCGCCGCCCGGCATCGCGACGTCCTCGCTCTCGCGGCCGAGCAGCGCTTCGTGGCCCATGACCGGGTGCTGCTGCACTCACCGCAGGCCTTCGACGCGTCCACCTACGAGCTGTGGGTGCCGTTGCTGAACGGTGGCACGGTCGTCCTGGCGCCGCCGGGGGAACTCGACGTCCACACGCTCGGCCGGGTGATCACCGCGCACGCCGTGACAGGGGTCTTCATGACGACCGGGCTGTTCCGGCTCGTCGCGCAGGAGGCCCCGGAGATGTTCGCCGGCGTGCGCGAGGTCTGGACCGGCGGCGACGCCGTTCCCGCCGTCGCGCTGCGCCGGGTCCGGGCCGCTTGCCCGCGGACCCTGGTCGCCGACGTCTACGGCCCCACCGAGACCACGACCTTCGCCACCGTGCACCCGCTGCCGGGCGAGGTACCCGACGTCGTGCCGATCGGGGCACCGCTGGACAACACCCGTGCCTACGTCCTCGACGACGACTTGTGCCTGGTGCCGCCGGGTGCGCCCGGCGAACTGCATCTCGCCGGGGCAGGGCTCGCGCGGGGCTACCTCGGACGGCCCGGGCTGACCGCGGACCGGTTCGTCGCGGATCCGTTCGGCCCGCCGGGGGAGCGGATGTACCGCACCGGTGACGTGGTGCGCTGGAACGACGAGGAGGCCCTCGAATTCGTCGGCCGGGTGGACGAACAGGTCAAGATCCGCGGCTTCCGTGTCGAACCGAGCGAGATCGAGGCCGCGCTGGGCGAGCACCCCGGCGTCGAGCAGGCGGCCGTGCTGGCGCGCGCGGACGGCGGGGTGAAACGGCTGGTCGCCTACATCGTCGGCGAGACCGAAGGGCTCGGGGAATTCCTGGGGCGGACCCTGCCGGACTACATGGTCCCGGCGGCGTTCGTCCGGCTGGAGGAATTCCCGGTCAACGTCAACGGGAAGCTCGACCGCACCGCCCTGCCCGCTCCGGATTTCGGGGCGCGTGACCACGTCGCGCCACGCACCGATCGCGAGCTCGTGCTCGCCGGGATCTGGGCGGAGGTGCTGGGTGTCGAACGGGTCGGCGCGACCGACGACTTCTTCGAACTGGGCGGCGACTCGATCCTCAGCATCCAGGTGGTGTCGAGGGCCCGGCGTGCCGGGCTGGAACTGCTGCCCGGCGACCTGTTCGCCCATCGGACCCCGGCGGCGCTCGCCGCCGCGGCCCGCAGCGCCACCGAAGCCGTCCGCCGTGGCCCGGTCAGCGGCGAGGTGCCACTCACCCCGATCCAACGGTGGTTCTTCGCGACCCAGACGGCCGATCCGGAACATTTCCACCAGTTCGTCCATTTAGGACCTAAGCGGATCGACCGCGCCGCCGCGCGCAAGGCCGTGGACGCGCTGCTCGAACACCACGACGCGCTGCGGATGCGGTTCACCCGCGGCGACGGCTGGAAGCAGGAGAACGGTCCTGTCGGCGCCGAGACACCGCTGATCCGCCTCGACCTCTCCGAGCACGGTGTCACCCTCGCCGTGCACCACCTCGTCGTCGACGGTGTCTCGTGGCGGGTGCTCGCCGAGGACTTCGACCGCGGTTACGCCCAAGCGCTGCGGGGCGAGGCGATCGACCTCGGGCCGCGCCCCACCTCCTTCCGGGAGTGGGCGATCAGGCTCGCCGAGCACACCGCCGGCGGCGGATTCGACGACGAACTCGACCACTGGCACGGCCTGCCGACGGACACCTCGATCCCGGTCGACGGCGAGGGTGCGGCCACGGTCGCCTCGATGCGCGAGGTCACCGTGCGGCTCCCCGCGGCGGAGACCGAGGCGCTGCTGAGGGAAGTGCCCGCCGCCTATCGCACGCAGGTCAACGACGTGCTGCTCACCGCGCTGGGCCGGGTGCTGCGGGACTGGACGGGCAAGATGCCGGTCATCGACCTGGAAGGACACGGGCGCGAAGACCTGTTCGACGACGTCGATCTGTCCCGCACGGTGGGCTGGTTCACCAGCGTCTTCCCGGTCGCGCTGGACGTGCCCGAAGGCTGGGGTACGGCACTGAAGTCGGTGAAGGAGCAGCTCCGGGCCGTGCCACGGCGAGGGATCGGCTACGGCGCCCTGCGTCACCTGGCCGGGACCGTGCCGCCGATCGACCCCGCGGTGAGTTTCAACTACCTCGGCCGTTTCACCTCGGGCAGGCTGGAATCGGACGAGAGCGAGCTTTCGGCGCGAGCGCATCTGCTCGACGTCGTCGGCCGCGTCGAGTCCGGCGAACTCGAACTGACCTGGTACTACACCGAGGGCGTCCATCGCAGGTCCACAGTGGACAGGCTCGCCGAGGCGATGCTGACCGCCCTGCGGGAGATCATCGCGCATTGCACCGAACCGGAGGCCGGTGGGCGCACCCCGTCCGACTTCCCGCTGCTCGCGCTTGACCAATCCACAGTGGACGCCCTCGTCGGGGACGGCAGGGCGGTCGAAGACCTCTACCCGCTCACGCCGATGCAGGCGGGGATGGTGTTCCACTCGTTGTCACAGCCGGACGAGCGGCTCTACTTCCAGCAGGTCGGTTTTGTCGTCGAAGGCGTCGAGGACGTCGACGCGCTGGCCGAAGCCTGGCAGCACGTCGTCGATCGCACGCCCGTGCTGCGCACGACGATCGCCTGGGAGGGTGTGCCGGAGCCGGTGCAGGTGGTGCGGCGACGGGTGACCGTCCCGGTCAACCGGCTCGACTGGCGTGCCCACACGGCCGGAGGGCAGGAGCGGTTCTGGCAGGAGGTCTTGGCCGCGGACCGTGCCGAGGGGCTGGACCTGGACGGCGAAGCCTTGCTGCGGCTGACTCTGGCGCGGCTGTCGGACACGGAAGTCCGGGTGCTGTGGACGTTCCACCATGTCCTGCTCGACGGCTGGAGCGTCTTCGGAGTGCTGTCCGACGTCTTCGCCGCCTATGCCGGGGACGAACCGTCCGAACGGCCACCGTTCCGGGATTACGTCGCGTGGCTGGACCGCCAGGACGACACCGAGGCGGAACGCCACTGGCGTCGCGAACTCGGCGACTTCACCGCACGTGGCCGGCTCACGGCGCAGGACCACACGAGCCGGTCGGCCGAGTGGCTGCGGGTCCCGGTCGAAAGCTCGGCGCGGCTCGGGGAAGCCGCGCGCAAGGCGGGCCTCACGATGAACACCGTCCTGCAGGGCGCGTGGGCGCTGGTGCTGTCCCGGCTGACAGGGGAGCGTGACGTCTGTTTCGGCACCACCGTTTCCGGTCGCCCGGTCGACCTGACCGGCGCCGACGACATCACCGGGATCTTCATCAACACGCTCCCGGTCCGCGTCACCACCGATCGGTCGCCGGTCGCCCCATGGCTGGCGGCGTTGCAGGACCGCCAAGTGGAGTCCCGCAGGTACGGGCATCTGCCGCTGACGAAGCTGCAGGCGTGGAGCGGGACGGACGGCAGCCTCTTCGACAGCCTCGTCGTCTTCGAGAACTATCCGATCGCTTCGGCGACGCGCGACGGGCTGCGGTTGCGGGACGTCGACGCCGCCGAAACGACGAACTACCCGATTAGCGTCGTCGCGTCGCCGGGGGAACGGCTGAGCCTCGACGTCGGCTACGACCCCGATCTGTTCGACGCCGCGACGGCCGAGCGGATCACGGACCAGCTCGTGGGTGTGCTCGACGCCTTCGCCGAGGACCTGAACCGTCCGCTCGACACCATCGACCTGCTCACCGACGCCGAACGTCTCCAGATCCTCGGCGACTGGAACGACACCGCGCGTCCGCTGCCGGAAGGAAGTCTCGCCGAGCTCTTCGGACGGCAGGTCGCGCACGCGCCCGGCGCGATCGCCCTCGTCGGCGACGGAGTCCGCCTGACCTACGCGGACCTGGACGAGCGCGCGGACCGGCTCGCCCGCCGTCTGGTGTCACTCGGCGCCGGCCCCGAAACCGTCGTCGGCGTGCTCATGGACCGCTCGCCGGAGCTGGTCGTCGCCGAACTCGCCGTCGTCAAAGCCGGTGCGGCGTACCTCCCGCTGGACACGAGGGCGCCCGGGCCACGGTTGAAGACACTGCTGGACGGTGTGCCGATCCTCGTCACCGACCGGGTCCGCGCCGACGCGTCTGTCTACAGTGGACAGATTGTCGTCCCCGACGGCCGGACCGCGGACGTCGCGCTCCCCGAGGCGGCGCCGGACAACCTCGCGTACGTGATGTACACATCTGGTTCGACGGGCAGGCCGAAGGGCGTGGCCGTACGTCAGCGTGACGTCGTCGCCCTCGCCGCCGACCGGCGCTTCGCCGCGCACGAGCGGGTGCTGCTGCACGCTTCGCCCGCCTTCGACGCCTCCACCTACGAGCTGTGGGTCCCGCTGCTCAACGGCGGCACCGTCGTCGTGGCCCCTCCGGGAGACCTGGACGTGGACACCCTCCGCCGGATCATCGCCGAGTACGAGGTCCACGGGGCGTTCTTCACCGCCGGGCTGTTCCGGCTGCTCGCGCAGGAGGCTCCGGAGACCTTCCGCGGGATGCGCGAGGTGTGGGCAGGCGGCGACGTCGTCCCGGCCGCCGCGGTCCGCCGGGTACAGGAGGCGTGCCCGTGCACGGTCGTCGTCGACGGCTACGGTCCGACCGAGACGACGACCTTCGCCACCTCGCAGCCGATCCCGGACGACGTCGCCGGTGCCGTCCCGATCGGGAAACCGCTCGACAACATGCGGACCTACGTCCTCGACGCCGAACTACGGCTCGTGCCGCAAGGAGTGCCTGGTGAGCTGTACATCGCCGGGGCCGGGCTCGCTCGCGGGTATTTCGGTGATCCGGCGCTGACCGCCGACCGGTTCGTGCCCGACCCGTTCGGCCCGCCGGGGGAGCGGATGTACCGCACCGGCGACCTCGTCCGCTGGAACCCGCTCGGCGAACTGGAGTACACCGGGCGCGCCGACGAGCAGGTCAAGGTCCGCGGTTTCCGGATCGAACCGGCCGAGATCGAGGCCGCGCTGACCGCGCATCCGGGCGTCGGCCAGGCCGCGGTGCTGACCAGGGAGGACCACGGCGTCAAACGGCTCGTCGCCTACCACACGGGCGACGCGGACGGCCTCGCCGGATTCCTCGGCCGGACCCTGCCCGACTACATGGTGCCCGCCGCGTTCGTCCGGCTCGACCGCTTCCCGTTGACCGCCAACGGGAAGATCGACCGCCGCGCCCTGCCGGCGCCGGATTTCGGCGACAAGACGGCCCGGACCGCGCCCGCGACCGAGGCCGAACGCGCGCTCGCCGCGATCTGGTCCGACGTGCTCGGCGTCGCGGACGTCGGCGCCGAGGCCAACTTCTTCGCACTGGGCGGCGACTCGATCGTCAGCATCCAGGTCGTGTCGCGCGCCCGCCGCGCCGGGTTGAGCCTGCTGCCCCACGACGTCTTCCGGCATCCGACCCTCGCCGCGCTGGCCGCCCACGCCGGTGGCGACGCCGGGCCGCGCGCCGAACAGGGGCCGGTCACCGGGACGGCGCCGCTCACCCCGATCCAGCACTGGTACTTCGACGGTCTGCCGGACCGGTTCGACCAGCGAGTGGTGCTGGAGTTCACCGAGGACATCGATGAAGCCGCGCTTCGCCGCGCGCTGGAAGCCGTGTGGGCACAGCACGACGGGCTGCGACTGCGGTTCGAGCGTGACGGCGTCCAGTACGGCGAACCGGTGTGGCCGGCCGAACTGCTCACCGACGAGATCGCCTTCGACCTGGAGCGCGGTCCCTTGTTGGCCGCGGTGCTCGACGGGCGGCGGCTGACCCTGGCCGCGCACCACCTCGTCGTCGACGGCGTCTCCTGGCGGATCCTGCTGGAGGATCTGGAAACCGCCTACCGCGGTGGCGAACTCGGGCCGAAGACGACGTCGTACCTGGAGTGGGCCCGGCGGCTGGCCGAGCACGCCGAGTCCGGCGGATTCGACGACGAACTGGCGTACTGGCGTGGGATTCCGGCGCCGTCGGCCGATGATGAACCGGCCACGATCGCCGACACGGGCGAGGTGACGGTCCGGCTCACCGCCGAGGAGACCCGGGCACTTCTCCAGGACGTTCCCGAGGTCTATCGCACGCAGGTCAACGACGTGTTGCTCACCGCGCTGGGCCGGGTTCTCCGGGACTGGACCGGGCAGACCCCGGTGATCGACCTCGAGGGCCACGGACGCGAAGACCTGTTCGACGACGTCGACCTGTCCCGCACGGTCGGCTGGTTCACCAGCGTGTTCCCCGTGGCGCTCGACGTCCCGGACGGCTGGGGTGCCGCGCTCAAAGCGGTGAAGGAACAGCTCCGGGCGGTGCCGCGGCGGGGAATCGGGTACGGCGCCCTGCGGTATCTCACCGGTACCGCGCCGGCCATCGATCCCCGGATCGGCTTCAACTACCTCGGCCGGTTCGACGACACCGAGGCGGGCGCGTTCCGGACCGGCGCCCTCGACGCCGACGTCGACCCGGCCGCTCCCGCGAGCCACACGCTCGACATCGTCGGCCGCGTCGTGGCCGGGACACTGGAGCTGACCTGGGCGCACGTGGAGACCCGGCACGATCGCGGCACCGTCGAAGAGCTGGCGGAGCGGATGCTGACCGCCCTGCGCGAGATCATCGCGCACTGCGCGGCACCGGAGGCCGGTGGCCGCACGCCGTCGGATTTCCCGCTCGTCACCCTCGATCAGTCCACAGTGGACGCATTGGTCGGCGACGGCCGGGCGGTCGAAGACGTCTACCCGGTGACGCCCATGCAGGGTGGGATGCTGTTCCACGGCCTTTCCCAGACGGCGCAAGGCATGTACGTCGAACAGGCGATGTTCGTCCTCGAAGGCGTCACCGACCTCGACCGGCTCGCCGCGGCGTGGCAGCGGGTCGTGGACCGCACGCCGGTCCTGCGGACGGCGTTCGTATGGGCCGGCGTCGAGGAGCCGCTGCAGGTGGTACACCGCGAGGTACGGCTGCCGATCCGCGTGCTGGACGGGACCGGTCACGATCTCCAGCGGCTCCTGGCCGAGGACCGCGAACAAGGGCTCGATCTCGCGGAGGCGCCGCTGATGCGCGTGGCGTTCGTGCGGTTGTCGGAGACCGAGGTCCAGGTGCTGTGGACGTTCCACCACGCACTGCTCGACGGCTGGAGCGTCTTCCACGTCCTGTCCGACGTCTGTGGCGCGTACGCCGGGCAGACGCTGCCCACGAGGCCGCCGTTCCGGGACTACCTCGCGTGGCTGGGCGGCCTCGGCCGGGCCGACGCCGAACGCTTCTGGCGTCGCACGCTTTCCGGGATCGACGGGCCGACACCCGTTCCCGGCGACCGGGCGCCCGCGGCCGGGCATATCGCCTGTTCGTCCGAATGGCTGCCCGTCCGCCTGGACGAGGCGGCGACGAGCGGGCTCGACGAGTTCGTCAAACGCCACGGCCTCACGCACAACGCGGTCCTGCAAGGGGCATGGGCCTTGCTGCTGTCGGCGTACAACGGTCACGACGACGTCGTGTTCGGGTCCACCGTCTCCGGCCGTCCGCCCGAGGTGCCCGGCGTGGACGCGATCACCGGCATTTTCATCAACCCGCTGCCGGTCAGGGTCGGGATCGACCGGGGTGCCCGCGTCGCCGAGTGGCTCGCGGATCTTCAGGCGGGCCAGGCCGAAGCCCGCCGTCACGGACATCTTCCGCTCGCGCTGGTCCAAGGCTGGGCGGAGCTGCCGGGGGGAGTGAACCTCTGCGAGAGCCTGGTGGTGTTCGAGAACTATCCGATCACCGGCGCCGAGGCCGGGCACGGGTTGACCGTGCGCGATCTGTCGGCACGAGAGACGACGAACTTCCCGCTGACGGTCGTCGCGTCGCCCGGTCGTGAGCTGAACGTCGACCTCGGCTACGACCCGGCCTTGTTCGACGCGGAAACCGTGAGCCGGCTGGCCGGTCACCTGCTCACGCTGCTCCGGGAGCTGACCGTGGACGGCGCTCGGGCGATCACCGACGTGCCGATGCTGACTCCGGAGGACGAACTACTCCTGGCGGAATGGACGGAAACCGGTACGGTGGCCCCCGCCCGGTCGCTGCCGGACCTCTTCGCCGAGCAGGTCCGCACTCGGCCCGACGCGGTGGCTGCCGTTCTCGACGGTGAACAGGTCACCTATGCCGAGCTGAACCGGCGGGCGAACCGGCTGGCCAACCGCCTGATCGGGCTCGGCCTGCGCCCGGAGGAACCGGTCGGCCTCGCGACGAGCAGGGCGGGCACCGTGGTGGCGGAACTGGCCGTGGTCAAGGCGGGCGGCGCGTATCTGCCGATCGACACGCGAGCCCCGGCGGAACGACGGCGGGTATTGCTCGAAGGTGTGCGGCTCGTCGTGTCCGACACCGGGTACCCGGACGCCATCCGGCTGTCCTCTGTGGACGAAGAGCCGGACGGTGATCCCGCCGTCGTCGTCGATCCCGACCAGCTGGCGTACGTCATGTACACCTCGGGGTCCACCGGAACGCCGAAGGGCGTCGCCGTGCGGCACCGCGACGTCGCCGCCTTGGCTGGGGACAGCCGGTTCCGGAGCGGAGCACACGAAGTGGTCCTGCTGCATTCCCCGGCGGCCTTCGACGCGACCACCTACGAACTGTGGGTACCGCTGCTCACCGGAGGCCGTGTCGTCACCGCCCCGGACGGCGACCTCGACGCGCACCGGCTGCGGACCTTGATCCGCGAGCACGGGCTGACCGGGATGTGGGTCACGGCGGGCCTGTTCCGGGTGCTGGCGCAGGAAAGCCCGGACTGCTTCGCCGGACTGCGGGAGGTGTGGACCGGCGGTGACGTCGTGCCCGCCGAAGCGGTGCGGCGAGTGCTGAGTGCCTGCCCGGGCCTGCGGGTCGTGGACGGCTACGGCCCCACCGAGACGACGACGTTCGCCACCGCCCATCCGATGGACGAGACGGTTCCGGACCGGATCCCCATCGGCACGCCGCTGGACGGCATGGTCGCCCGCGTCCTCGATCCGGATCTGCGCCCGGTGCCGCCGGGAATGCCGGGCGAGCTGTACCTCGCCGGTGCCGGGCTCGCCCGCGGCTACCGCGACCGGCCGGGGCTGACCGCTGACCGGTTCCTCGCGGCCCCGGGCGGGCAACGGATGTATCGCACCGGCGACGTCGTCCGCTGGACCGGAGCGGGCACCCTCGAATTCCTCGGGCGGGCGGACGACCAGGTGAAGCTGCGCGGATTCCGCGTCGAACCCGGCGAGGTCGAGGCCGTGCTGGCCAGGCATCCCGCAGTGGCGCAGGCCGCGGTCGTCGTCCGCGAGGATCAGCCCGGCCTGAAGCAACTCGTCGCCTACGTCGTGTCGGAAGCCGGGCAGGACACGCTCCGGGACTTCCTGGCCGATCGGCTGCCGGACTATCTGGTGCCGTCGGCGTTCGTCGCGCTGGACCGGATCCCGGTCAGCGCCAACGGAAAGCTCGATCGCAAAGCCTTGCCCGCGCCCGCCGCGCCGGAGACCGGGTACGTCGAGCCGGAAACCGAAACCGAACAGGCGCTGGCCGCGATCTGGGCCGAAGTGCTCGGCGTGGAGCGGATCGGCGTCGAGGACAACTTCTTCGCCCTCGGCGGGGATTCGCTGCGAAGCCTGCACATCGCGGCCAAGGCAGGTGCCTTGTTCGCGGTCCGGCTCACCCCGGCCGACGTCCTGACCGCGCGCACCGTCGCGGGGCTGGCCGGAACGGTCGAAGAACTCATCTTGGGCGAGCTCGAAAGCCTCGCCTCCGAAACGGAAGCGTGAGGACGCCACCATGACCTCGTCCCGACAGGACCGCATCGCGGCACTGCCCGCCCACCTGCGGGAGGCGCTGCGCGCGCGGATGGCGGGAACGGCAGGACCGGCGCCGGAGATCCCGGCCGCCGCCGACCGTTCCCGCCCGATCCCGCTCTCGTCCGCTCAGCGGCGGCTCTGGTTCCTCAGCAGGCTGCGGCCGGACGATCCCGAGTACAACAGCGCGTTCGCCCTGCGCCTGACCGGACCGCTCGACCGCACCGCGCTGGCCACCGCGTTGCGGCTGCTGGTCGCTCGCCACGAGCCGTTGCGCACCACCTTCGAGGAGATCGACGGCGAGGGCTTCCAGATCGTCCGGCCGCCCGATGAGGTCGCGTTGCCCGTCGTGGACGTCGAGCCGGGCGACCTCGAGGACGTCCTGCGCGCCGAGTACACGCGGCCGTTCGACCTGGTCCACGGGCCCCTGCTGCGCGCGGTGCTGCTGCGGCTCACCGGGACCGAGCACGTGCTGCTCGTGTGCGTCCACCACATCGCCACCGACGGCGCGTCGATGGGCGTGCTGACCGGGGAACTCGGCCTGCTCTACCGCGACGGAGACCGCGCCCGGCTGCCCGCCCAGCCGGTGCAGTACGCGGATTTCGCCGTCTGGCAGCGAAACCGGCCGCTCCGGGGCGCGGGTCTCGACTACTGGAAATCGCACCTCGACGGCGTCGCCCCGCTTGAGCTGACCACCGACCGGCCGCGGCCACTCGTCCGGAGCACCGACGGTGCGACACGGGAGTTCACTGTGCCTGGGGAGGTCGCGGGACGGCTGGCCGAGCTGGCGCGCTCGTCGGAGACGACGCTGTTCACGGTGCTCGTCGCCGCGTGCCAGGCGCTGTTCGCCCGCTACACCGGGCAGGAGGACATCGCGCTCGGAACGGTCGTGCAGGGCCGCGAACGGCCGGAACTCGAACGGGTCGTCGGCTTCTTCGTCAACACCGTCGTGTTGCGCTCGGCCGTCGACCGGTCCGTGCCCTTCACCGAGCACCTGACCCACGCCCGCCAGACCGTTCTGGACGCCTTCGCCCACGACGACGTGCCGTTCGACGCGGTCGTCGACGCCGTGCGGGCGGACCGCGACGCCGGTCGGAACCCGCTGTTCGACGTCATGGTGCTGCTGCATTCCGCTTCCGGCGACGGTCCCGAATTCCCCGGCCTGACGGTGGAACCGGCGGACGTCGCGCGGGACGCGGCGAACTTCGACCTCTCGATCGAATTCGAGGAATCCCGGGGCGGGCTGGCCGGACTCGTCGAATACAGCACCGAACTGTTCGACGCCGCCACGATCGACGGCCTGATCGGACATCTGCTGCGGCTGCTGGCCGGGATCGCCGCCGAGCCCGGACGCCGGATCGCCGACCTGCCGCTCACCGACGACGGCGAAGAACGCCGCCTGCTGTCGTGGGGGAGCGACGAGCTGGAGGTCCCGGCGACGACCATCGTCGGCCTTCTGGACCACCAGGCGAAGACGCGGCCGGACGACACCGCGCTCGTCTGCGGCGACACCCGGCTGACCTTCGCCGAACTCGCCGCCCGCACCGACGGCCTCGCCGCGGAACTGGCCGCCCGCGGTGCCGGTCCCGACCGGATCGTCGCGGTGCTGCTGCCGCGTTCGGCCGAGGCGATCGTCGCGTTGTTCGCCGTGCTCAAAGCCGGTGCCGTGCACCAGTCGATCGACCCCGGCCTGCCGGCCGAGCGGATCCGGACCTTGCTGGCCGACACCCGGCCGGTCGTCGTCCTCGACGACACCTTCACGGTCACCACCGGTCAGCCGCGACCGGCGCCGCCGCAGCCGGAGGACGCCGCGTACGTCATCCACACCTCGGGTTCCACGGGCACGCCGAAGGGTGTCGTCGTCGGCCACGCGGCCCTGGTCAACCTGCTCGCCGACCATCGCACCGTGTTCGGCCGCGACCGGATGCGCGTCGCGCTGACCGCGACCCTGTCGTTCGACACGTCGTGGGAAGGCCCCCTGCTGCTGGCGGACGGCCACGAACTGCACGTCATCACCGAAGAGACCCGGCTCGACCCCGACGGGCTGACGCGCTACGTGCGGGACGAGCGCGTCGATTTCCTCGACGTCACTCCGTCGTACCTGCGGCAACTGCTGCCCGCCGGACTGCTGGAGGGAGAGCACCGGCCGAAGTTCCTCATGGTCGGTGGTGAGGCCCTCGACAGCGACCTTTGGCGCGCCCTCGCCGCTTCCGGAACGGAGGTCCACAACTACTACGGGCCCACAGAGTCCACTGTGGACGCGACCCGCGCGCCGGTGACCGGTGACCGTCCGGTGATCGGCAGGCCGCTCGGCAACGTGACCGCCTACGTCCTGGACGAACGGTCGAGGCTCGTGCCCGCCGGGGTGCCCGGCGAACTGTGTCTCGCCGGCGCCCAGCTCGCCCGGGGCTATCTGGGCAGGCCGGGACTGACCGCGGACCGCTTCACCGCCGACCCGTTCGGCCCGCCCGGCACCCGGCTCTACCGCACCGGCGACCGTGCCCGCTGGACCGCCGACGGGAGGCTGGAACACCTCGGCCGCCTCGACGACCAGCTCAAGGTCCGCGGCTTCCGGATCGAGCCCGGCGAGGTCGAGACGGCACTGCGCGCGCAACCGTCGGTCACCGACGCGGCCGTGGACGCGCGGGACGGCAAACTGGTCGCCTACGTCGTCGGCGACGCCGACCCCGCCTCGCTGCGGACGGCGTTGCACCGCGTCCTGCCCGCCCATCTCGTCCCCTCGGCCTTCGTCGGCGTGGACGCACTGCCGTTGACCAGACACGGAAAACTGGACCGGCGCGCCCTGCCCGATCCCGGACACACCACCTCGACGCCGTACGTGGCTCCCCGCGACGACCGCGAGCGGCTGGTGACCGCCATCTGGTCCGACGTCCTCGGTGTCGAACGCGTGGGCGTCGACGACGACTTCTTCGAACTCGGCGGCGACTCCCTCCTCGGTATCCGTGTGCTCGCGCGGCTCCGGGACACGCTCGGTGCCGACGTGCCCGCGCGGCTCGTCCTCACCGCGCCCACCCCGGCGCGGCTCGCCTTGCGGTTGCCCGAGATCACCGCACCGCAGGCGGCGATTCCCGTGCTGCCCAGGGACGGCGGCCGGTTCGAAGCACCGCTTTCCTTCGCGCAGCAGCGGTTGTGGTTCCTCGACGAATTCGAACCGGGCAGCACCGAATACGTGTCGCCGACGGCCTTGAGGCTGCGCGGTGAACTGGACACGGACGCGCTGAATCGCGCACTGACCACGTTGGTCGCCCGGCACGAATCCCTGCGGACCACCTTCGCGACCGTCGACGGCCGTGGGGTCCAGGTGATCCACCCGCCCTACGCGGTCGACGTGCCCGTCACCGAGGGCGACCTGGACGGCGCCCTCGCCGCCGCGACCGGCCCCGTCGACCTGCGCAGCGGGCCGTCGCTGCGGGTCGCGCTGACCAGGCTCGCGCCCGGCGACCACGTGCTCACGCTCGTGCTGCACCACATCGTCACCGACGGATGGTCCTCCGGCGTGCTGCTGGCGGAGCTGGCCACGTGCTACAGCGCGTTCCTCCGCGGCGAAGAGCCGGTCCTTCCACCGCTGCCGGCGCAGTACGCGGACTACGCCGTCTGGCAGCGGGAACGGCTGCGCGGTACCGACTTCGACGCCCAGCTCAGCTATTGGCGCAACCGCCTCGACGGCGTGCCCGCGCTCGATCTGCCCACCGACCGGCCCCGCCCGGCCGTGCGGACCAAGAACGGTGCCCTGTACGAATTCAGTGTGCCCGCCGGGACCACGGCGCGGCTCAAGGAGCTGTCACGGCATCAGGGCGGCACCCTGTTCATGACGCTGCTCGCCGCGAGCGAACTGCTGTTCGCCCGCTGGTCGGGGCAGGACGACATCGCCGTCGGCACCGTCGTCTCCGGCCGCGAGCGGACGGATCTCGAAGGCCTGATCGGGTTCTTCGTCAACACCCTCGTCCTGCGGTCCACAGTGGACTTGAAACTCGGGTTCGACGTCTTCCTCGACGACGTGCGGGACACCGTCCTGGACGCGTTCGCGCACCAGGACGTGCCTTTCGACCGGGTCGTCGACGACCTGCGGCCCGAACGCGACACCAGCCGCACACCGCTGTGCCAGGTGCTGGTGGTACTGCACAACACCCCGGACACCCGGCCGTCGATGGCGGGCCTGGAGGTCGAAGAGCTGGCCCCGCCCGTCGTGACCGCCGGTTTCGACCTCACGATCCACTTCCAGGAGACCGACGGCCGGCTCGACGCGCTCGTCAACTACAACACCGATCTGTTCGATCCCGCCACCATCGAGCGGCTGACCGGCTGGCTTCGCCGCCTGCTCGACGGCATCGCGACGGCTCCGGAACTGCCGCTCGGACAGCAGCCCTGGATCAGCCCGGCCGAACGCGACCGGGTGCTGCTGGAATGGAACGGCAAGGCGCAGGCGGAACCTTCGCCCGTCCTGCACGAACTCTTCGCCGAACGCGCCGCGCGTACTCCGGACGCCATCGCGGTGACGAGCGGGAGCACCGAGCTGACCTACGGCGAACTGGACCGGCGCGCCAACCGCCTCGCCCACCGGCTGATCGAGCAGGGCGCGGGACCGGAGCGGCTGGTGGCGCTGCGGCTACCGCGTTCGGCGGACCTCGTCGTCGCGGTGCTCGCCGTACTGAAGACGGGCGCCGCGTACCTGCCGATCGACCCGGCGTATCCGGCGGCGCGGATCGAGGCGACGCTGGCCGACGCGCGACCGGTGTGCGTGGTCGACTCCGTGGAGGCCGACGGCCGCCCGGACACCGCTCCGGAAGTGCGGGTCGAGCCGGACAACACCGCCTACGTCATCTACACCTCCGGCTCCACCGGCGTGCCCAAGGGCGTGCTGATCCCGCACTCCAACGTCACCCGACTGTTCTCGTCGACCGCGCACTGGTTCGGCTTCGACGAGAACGACGTCTGGACGCTCTTCCACTCCTACGCCTTCGACTTCTCGGTCTGGGAACTGTGGGGCGCCCTGCTGCACGGCGGCAGGCTCGTGGTCGTCCCGCAGGACGCGGTCCGCGAACCGGAGGAGTTCCTGGCGCTGCTCGCGGAGCAGCGGGTGACGGTCCTGAACCAGACCCCGTCGGCGTTCTACCGGTTGAGCACGCTGCCGACTCCGGAGCTCAGCCTGCGATACGTGATCTTCGGCGGCGAAGCCCTGGATCCGGCGCGGCTGGCGGAGTGGTACCGGCGGCATCCGGACGGCCCGCGGCTGGTGAACATGTACGGCATAACCGAGACCACGGTGCACGTCACGTACCGGGCGCTGGAGGCGGACGGGACGGCCACCGTCGGGGTCCCGATCCCGGACCTGCGGACCTACGTGCTCGACGCCGATCTCGCGCCCGTGCCCCCCGGAGTGACCGGTGAGCTGTACGTCGCCGGGGCGGGCCTGGCTCGCGGCTATCTCGACCGGCCCGGCCTCACCGCGTCGCGGTTCGTCGCGGACCCGTTCGGCGGATCCGGCACCCGGATGTACCGCACGGGCGATCTGCTGCGGTGGACCGGCGACGGCGAACTGGACTACCGCGGCCGCGCCGACCACCAGGTCAAGATCCGCGGATTCCGCATCGAACCCGGTGAGATCGAAGCGGCGCTCATCGCCCATCCCGACGTCGACGCGGCCGCCGTCGTCGCCCACGGGACCGGCGACGCGCGAAGGCTGGTCGCGTACCTGACCGGACCCGTTCCGGGGACGACGGCGCTGCGGGAGTTCCTCGGCCGCTCCCTGCCCGCGCACCTGGTGCCCGCGGTGTTCGTCCCGCTGGAGCGGTTGCCGCTCAACGCCAACGGGAAACTCGACACCCGTGCATTGCCGGAGCCCGGCGCCCGGACCGAGAACCGTTACGTGGCACCGCGCACCGACGTCGAGGCCGTACTGGCCGGGATCTGGTCCGAGGTGCTCGGCGTCGACCGGGTCGGGGTCGAGGACAACTTCTTCGGTCTCGGTGGAGATTCGATCCTCAGCATTCAGGTCGTCGCGGCGGCCCGGCAGGCGGGGTTGACGCTGTCGTCGAAGGACCTCTTCCGCAACCAGACCATCGCCGAGCTCGGTCTCGTCGTCCGCACCGAAGCGCCGGTGGAACAGGTCGAGGTGGACGACGCCGGACCCGCGCCGCTCGGCCCGATCCAGTCCTGGCTGTTCGAGCGGCTGGACGAGCCGTGGCGGCTGACCATGTCCGTGCACGTCGTCCTGTCCTCTGTGGACATACCTAAGCTGATCTCCGCCCTGAACCGCGTCAGCGAGCACCACGACGCGTTGCGCATGCGCTTCTCCCGCACGGACGAGGGCTGGGTACAGGAACCCGCCCCCGCCGAACCGGCCGACCTGCTGAGGCACGTCGATCTGTCCGAAGTGGACGATGTCTCCGCCGCCATGCGGACCGAGGCCGTGCGGGCACAGACGTCGCTCGACGTGGTCAGCGGGCCACTGTGGCGTGCGGTGCTGTTCACTTTCCGGGACCGGGCACCGCAGCTGTTCCTCACCGCCCACCATCTCGTCATGGACGGGGTGTCGTGGCGGATCCTGCTGGCCGACCTCGAACGCGCGTACCGGGGCGAAACCCTGACCCCGGTGCGAACAACATTCACGTATTGGGCGCGTTCTCTGCGCGAACACGCGAAAATGGGACAGCTCGACAAGGAAATCGGGTACTGGGAAACTGCGTTCCGCGGAGCTCGGACGGACATTCCGGTTGACCGCCCGGGTCGCAACACCGCGAAGTCGGAGCGCGGTGTCTCGGTGTCACTTGGCCGGGCCGAGACCACCGCGCTCCTCCGCGACGTACCCGGCGCGTACCGCACGGAGGTCAACGACGTGCTGGTGAGCGCGCTCGGCCGGGCGCTCGTCCAGTGGACGGGGCGGTCGCGAGTGGTGATCGCCATGGAGGGCCACGGCCGCGAGGAGATCGCCGGCCCGCTGGATCTTTCGCGCACGATCGGCTGGTTCACCGCGCAATACCCGCTCTCGCTCGCCGTGCCCGAAGGCGATTGGGGCGACGTGCTCAAATCCGTGAAGGAACAACTGCGCGCGGTCCCGTCGAAAGGCGCGGGATTCGGGGCGTTGCGCTACTCGAACGCCGGAGAAACGCCGGGTTCCGCTTTACGAGCGGCCCCCGAACCGCGGATTTCCTTCAATTACCACGGCCGCTGGGACATGGGGAGCCCTGACGGCGGATGGATCCGGGGCAGAGGCGAGACCCTCGGACACGACAGCGATCCGGAAAGCGTCCGCCCGTATCTGCTCGACGTCGTCGGCGTCGTCGAAAGCGGCGAATTACATCTCACCTGGCAGTATTCCGACGAGGTGCACGACGAGGACACCGTGCGCGGGATCGCCGGCGCCATGCTCGGCGCGTTACGCGGGATCATCGCGCACTGCGCCGAGAACGGTGGGCGCACGCCGTCGGACTTCCCGCTGGCGCGGCTCTCGCAGGCGGACGTCGACCGCTTCGCCGGTGACGGCCGGGACATCGAAGACATCTACCCGCTCACGCCGTTGCAGACGGGCATGCTGTTCCACAGCCTGGTCGACGCCGGATCGACGGCCTATTTCGACCAGTTCCGGCTTCGGCTGGCCGGGGTGAGCCGTCCGGACGCGCTCGCCGAGGCGTGGCAACGCGTGGTCGACCGCACGCCCATCCTGCGCAGCAGTACCGCCTGGGAGGGTATCGACGAGCCGGTCCAGCGGGTCCACCGCGAGGTCGTGGTCCCGGTCCGGCACCACGACTGGCGTGCGCTCACCCCGGACGAGCAGGACCGGGAACTGAAGAAGCTGCTCGCCGAGGACGTGGCGGCGGGAATGGAGCTGACCGAGCCACCGTTGATGCGGCTGGCGATCGCCCGGCTCACCGAGGACGAGGTGCAGCTGGTCTGGACCTCGCACCATGTCCTGCTCGACGGCTGGAGCACGGCGCAGGTCTTCGGCGAAGTGTGCGAACAGTACGCGGCCATCGTGGAAGGCCGCCCCGCGCGGCTGGTACCGCGACGCCCCTTCCGCGACTATCCGGCCTGGCTCGCCGCGCAGGACCGTGCCGCGGCGGAGGCGCACTGGCGCGCCGTCCTGGACGGGTTCGCCACCCCGACCCCGCTGCCCTTCGACCGGCGGCCGACGGAAGCGCACCGGGCGGAATCCGCGGAGGCGGTCCTGGTCGAGCTTTCCCCGGAGGAATCGGCGAAGCTGCACCAGACCGCCAAGGCCGCGGCGCTCACGGCCAACACGATCGTGCAAGGCGCCTGGGCGCTGCTGCTCGCGCGCTACAGCGGGGAAACCGACGTCCTGTTCGGGACGACCGTGTCCGGCCGCCCGGAGGAGATGCCGGGTGTCGAGTCGATGATCGGCATGTTCATCAACACCGTCCCGACCCGGGTGGAGGTCCGCGGCCGGGAACTCGCACTCGACTGGCTGCGCGAAACGCAGGCGGCGCAGGCCGACGCGCGCCGGTACGACTTCCTCGCCCTGTCCGAACTCCAGGCGTTCACGGCCGTTCCGGCCGGTACGGCGCTGTTCGACAGCGTGGTGGTGTTCGAGAACTACCCGATCGAGGACAGCGGACAGGCCGACGTGCGCGTGCTGGACGTCGAATCGCTCGACACGACGAACTTCCCGCTGAACCTCACCGCCTACCTGCACGACAAGCTCGGGCTCGAACTCTCCTACGACCCGCGGCTGTTCGACGCGGACACGGTTCGCCGTCTCGCGGATCGGCTCGCCGGTTTCGTCCGGGCCATCGCCGCGGACCCGAGGTGCCGTCTCGACGCGCTGTCCCCGCCGTCGACGTCCGAACGACGTGAACTGCTGTCCTTCGGCAGCGGCCCGCTGATCGACGTACCGTCCGGCACGGTTCTGGACGTCTTCGAGGCCACGGTCGCCCGGATACCGCACGAGAGCGCGCTGGTCTTCCGCGACACGGTGCTGGACTTCGCCGAGGTCGACGCCCGCGCCACACGGCTGGCGGGACACCTGGCCGCCCGCGGCGCGGGTCCGGAAACCGTGGTCGCCGTCGCGCTTCCCCGTTCGGCCGAAGCCGTCATCGCGATCCTCGCGATCTTCAAGACGGGCGCGACCTACCTGCCGATCGACCCGGGCCTTCCGGAGGAACGCAAACGGTTCCTGCTCCAGGACGCGCGACCGGTCGTCGTGCTGGACGGGACGGACCCCGGCCCCGCGACCTCGGCGGTGACCAGTGCGAGCGCGGACACCGCGGCGTACGTCATCTACACCTCCGGTTCGACGGGAACGCCGAAGGGCGTCGTCATCGAACACCGCGGCCTGATGAACATGCTCGCCGCGCACCGCCGCGTCTTCCTCACCGAGGAACGCCGCAAGGTGGCGCTCACCGCGTCGTTGTCGTTCGACACGTCCTGGGAAGCGCTCCTGGCCCTGATCGACGGGCACGAGCTGCACGTGCTCGACGACGACACCCGGCTCGATCCCCACGCCGTCGTCGGCTACGTCCGCGACCACCGGATCGATCTGATGGACCTGACGCCGGCCTATCTCCGGCAGCTGCTGGAGGCAGGACTGCTCAGCGGGGAACACCGGCCCGGCACGGTACTCGTCGGCGGTGAGGCGACCGGCGAGTGGCTGTGGCGCGAGCTGGTGGCGTCCGGTGTCACCTCGTACAACTACTACGGCCCCACCGAGGTGACGGTCGACGCCGTCCACACACCGGTCGCGGGGGACCGGCCGCTGATCGGCCGTCCGCTGCCCAACCTGCGGGCCTACGTCCTGGACGCGACGGGCACGCCGGTCCCCGCCGGGGTGCCGGGGGAGCTGTTCCTCGCCGGTGTCCAGCTAGCCCGCGGCTACCTCGGCCGCCCCGGATTGACCGCCGACCGTTTCGTCGCCGACCCGTTCGGCCCGCCGGGCACCCGGATGTACCGCACCGGCGACCGCGTGCGCTGGACCACCGACGGACGGCTCGACTACCTCGGCCGCGTCGACGACCAGGTCAAGATCCGCGGGTTCCGGGTCGAACCCGGCGAAGTGGAGGCCGTGCTGCGGCAGCATCCGGCGGTCACCGACACCACGGTCACCGCCCACGACGGACGCCTCGTCGCCTACGTCGTCGGTGACACGCAAGGGCTGCGGGACTGGTTGCGGGACCGCTTGCCGGACCATCTCGTCCCGTCGGCGCTCGTCGCGCTCGACGCCCTTCCCCTGACCCGTAACGGCAAGATCGACAAGCGAGCGCTGCCCGCACCCGCCCGCGACGCCGCGGCCGAGTACGTGGCGCCGCGGACCGAGACCGAACGCCGCCTCGCCGTCATCTGGGCGGAGGTGCTCAAACTCGACCGGGTCGGGGTGACGGACGGCTTCTTCGAACTCGGCGGGGACTCGATCCTCAGCATGCGGATCACGTCGCGGGTGCGCGCGGAACTGGGCGTCGACGTTTCGCCGCGCGCGCTGTTCACCGCACCGACTCTCGGCCGGTTCGCCGCGGCATTGCCGGATCGGCGGGCCGAAACGCGGCCGATCCCGATCGTGGCCCGCGACGGTGCCCTGCCGTTGTCCTTCGCCCAGCAGCGGTTGTGGTTCCTCGACGAGTTCGAGCCCGGCGGCGCCGATTACCTCTCGCCCACGGCGTTGCTGCTCCGCGGCGAACTCGACGTCGCGGTCCTCAAGCGGGCGCTGGATCTCCTGGTGGCCCGCCACGAAGCGCTGCGCACCACGTTCGACGCGATCGACGGCCGCGGCGTCCAGGTCGTGCACGAGCCCTACGACGTCGACCTCCCGGTCGAGGAGTTCGACGAAGACGTGCTGGCACGGGAAGCGTCGCGGCCGTTCGACCTGCGCACCGGACCGCTCCTGCGGGCACGGCTCTTCCGGCGGACGTCCGAAGAGCACGTGCTGCTGCTGGCGCTGCACCACATCGTCACCGACGGCTGGTCGTCGGGCGTGCTGGCCGCCGAACTCGACGAGGTCTACGCCGCCCTCGCGCGTGGCGAGGAGCCGGAACTGCCCGAGCTTCCCGTGCAGTACGCGGATTTCGCCTCCTGGCAACGCGAACTCCTCGACGGTCCCGAGCTCAGCGGGCAGCTGGACCACTGGCGGGACCGCCTCGCCGGGCTGGAACCGCTCGAGCTGCCCACCGACCGGCCCCGGCCGGCGGTGCGCACGACGGAGGGCGAATGGCTGGGGTTCGACCTTCCCGCCGACGTCGTCGCGAAGCTCCGGGCGCTGGCCACCGCCCAGGACGGCACCCTGTTCATGACCCTGGTGGCCGCCTGTCAGCTCCTGCTGGCCGGATGGTCGGGCCAGCGGGACGTCGCCGTCGGCACCGTGACCGCCGGACGGGAACGCGCCGAACTGCAACGTCTCGTCGGGTTCTTCGTCAACACCTTGACCCTTCGGTCCACAGTGGACATCGGACGCTCCTTCCGTGAGTTCCTGGCCCAGGTGCGGACCGTGGTGCTCGACGCCTTCGCCCACCAGGACGTCCCGTTCGAGCGCGTGGTGGACGCCGTGCAACCGGCCCGCGACCCGAGCCGGACGCCGTTGTTCCAGGCCATGGTCGTCCTGCAGAACACCGGTGACCGGCCGGGTTCCGGCACGGTCGTCGCGGGCGAGGTCGCGCTGCCCGCGGTGTCGGCCCCCTTCGACCTCCTCGTGCAGTTCGAACAGGACGGCGACACGGTGCACGGGGCGATCAACTACAGCACCGGGCTGTTCGACGCGGAGACCATCGAACGGCTGATCGCGCGGCTGCGGGCACTCCTGACCGTGCTCGCCGCCGAGCCGGACCAGCCGATGGCGGCCCTGCCGTCGTTGCCGCGCGGTGAACTCGACCGGTTGCGAGCCTGGAACGACACCGCGCGCGAAATCCCGGCGGCGTCCCTGGCCGAACTCGTCGAGGCACAGGCCCGCCGGACACCGGACGCGTCAGCTCTGGTGTCCGACACCGGCTCGCTGACCTTCGCGGAGCTGAACGCGAGGGCGAACCGGCTGGCCCGATGGCTCGCCGAGCAAGGTGCCGAGCCGGAACGGATCGTGGCCGTCCGCCTGCCGCGTTCGGTGGCGCTCGTGGTCACCGAACTGGCCGTGGCCAAGACCGGCGCCGCGTTCCTGCCCGTGGATCCCGGCTATCCGGCCGAACGGATCGAATACATGCTGAAGGACGCCGACCCCGTCCTGGTGGTGGACGGAGAAGTCGACGCGGCCGGGTACGACGACACCGACCTCGGTATTCGGATCGACCCGGCACAGCCCGCTTACGTGATCTACACGTCCGGCTCGACCGGGCGGCCCAAGGGGGTCGTCGTCACCCATTCCGGGCTCGCGTCGTTCTCCGCCGCCGAGATCGAGCACTGCGAGGTGCGGCCGGGTGATCGTGTACTCGCCTTCAGCTCGCCCAGCTTCGACGCCTCGATCCTGGAACTGTGCCTGTCCCTGCCCGCCGGCGCCGCGCTCGTCGTGCCGCCCGAGGGACCGCTGCTCGGTACCGGGCTGGCCGACGTCCTGCGACGGCGGCGGATCACCCACGCGCTGATCCCGCCGATCGCGCTGGCCACCGTGCCCGAGGTGGAACTGCCCGACTTCCACACGGTGATCGTCGGCGGGGACACCTGCCCGGCGTCGCTGGTGGACCGCTGGGCGCCCGGAAGGCGGATGATCAACGCGTACGGGCCCACGGAGTCCACTGTGGTCACTTCGTGGAGCGAGCCGCTGACCCCGGGCGTGCCACCGCCGATCGGCACCCCCATCCCGAACACCGAGGCCCACGTCCTCGACGCCGCGCTGCGGCCGGTACCGATCGGGGCCACCGGCGAGCTGTTCGTCTCCGGCGACGGCCTCGCCCGCGGCTATCTGCGCCGCCCGGGCCTGACCGCGGACCGGTTCGTGGCGAACCCCTTCGGCGACCGGGGGAGCCGGATGTACCGGACCGGCGACCTGGTCCGCTGGACGGCTCGGGGTGTGCTGGAATTCGTGGGCCGCGTGGACGAACAGGTCAAGATCCGCGGCTTCCGGGTGGAACTCGGCGAGATCGAGACGGCGCTGCGACGTCATCCCGAGGTGCGGGAGGCGGTGGTGGCCGCCCGGGAGATCGGTGGCCACAAACGGCTCGTCGCCTATGTGGTCGGCGAAGTGGCGGGGCTGCGGGCCTTCCTCGGCGAGACGTTGCCCGACTATCTCGTGCCGTCGATCTTCGTACCGGTGGCCGCGATCCCGATCACCGCCAACGGCAAGGCCGACCGTGCGGCGCTCCCGGTGCCGGACCCGTCCTCGGTACAGGGCGCGGACCACGTGGAGCCGCGCACCGAAACGGAAGCGGTGCTCGCGAAGCTGTGGGCCGAAGTCCTCGGCCTGGATCGGGTCGGTGTCACGGACAACTTCTTCGATCTCGGCGGTGACTCGATCCTCGGCATCCAGGTCGTCCACCGCGCCCGGCGGGCCGGGCTGTCGACGCGGTCGAAGGATCTGTTCACCCACCAGACGATCGCCGAGCTGGCGACGGTGGTGAAACCGGTGGACACCGCGGACGCGGACCGCGAGGTCGTCGTCGGAGATGTTCCGCTGACCCCGATCCAGCAGTGGTTCTTCGCCGGCGAACCGGCCAATCCCGCGCATTTCAACCAGTCGGTACTCGTCGAACTCGACGGGCCGGTGGAGGAGGAGTCGCTGCGGCTCGCGCTCGACGCCGTCATCACCCAGCACGACGCGCTGCGCCTGCGCTTCGAGCGGACCGAGGCGGGGTGGACGCAGTACAACGAGCCGCCGGAGCCGAGGCCGGCGCTGAAGACGGTGCCCGCGGCCGAGTTGGCGGAAGAGGCCGAGTACGCGCAGGCCGATTTCGACCTGGCACGGCCACCGCAGCTGCGCGCGGTGCTGACGGAACCGGACGGCGCGGAGAATCCCCGGTTGCTGCTCGCCGCGCATCATCTGGTCGTCGACGCGGTGTCGTGGGGCATCCTGCTCGAAGATCTCGAACGCGCGTATCGGCAGATCGAAGCCGGTGAGAAGACCGACCTCGGGACCAAGACGACGTCGTTCCGGGAGTGGGCGCACCGGCTGCGCGAGTTCGTGGAAGGCGGCGCACTGGACGCTGAACACGGACATTGGTCGCGTGAGCTGCCCGGCCGCACGATCCCGCGCGACCGCACCGGCGTCCCGCCCGCGCCATCGGAATCGGTGACCGTGGAGGTCGATGAAAACGACACCGACGCCCTGCTGCATTTGGCCCCCGGCGTCTACCGGACGCGGATCAACGACGTCCTGCTGACCGCGCTGGCCAGGGCGCTCACCCGCTGGACCGGGGAGTCCGCCGTCGCGGTCGATCTGGAGGGCCATGGCCGCGAAGAAATCCTCGACGACGTCGACCTTTCCCGGACCGTCGGCTGGTTCACCACGTTGTTCCCCGTCGGGCTCACGGTCGACGGCTCTGCGGGCTGGCGGCAACTGGTCAAGGCGACCCGGAAGCAGTTGCGTGCCTTGCCCGGCAACGGTTTCGGCTACGGAGCCCTGCGGCACTTCCGTTTCCCGGAACTCGGTGACACGGCACCGGAGGTCGCGTTCAACTACCTGGGCCAGGGCGACCACGCGAGCGAGGGGAGCGGGTTCTACCACCGGGCGCACGCACCACTCGGACGCGAGCAGGACCCCGAGAACCGCCCGGCGCATGTCCTCGAAGTGGTCGGCGGCGTGCGGGACGGCCGGCTGGAGTTCTCCTGGTACTACCAGCCACACCTGAACACGCGGGCCACGGTGGCCGCCGTCGCCGCGGACTTCGCCGGCGCCTTGCGCGCCATCGCGTCCGACTGCCGGGGTGACGAAACGTGAGCGGGCTGCGGAACAATCGCGACTACCGCCTCCTGTGGACCGGGCAGGTCGTTTCCGAGGCCGGTTTCAGTACCACGATGATCGCCTTTCCCTTGGTGGTGCTGGCGATCACCGGATCCGGCGTCCAATCAGGACTCGTGGTCGGCGCGGTGGCGATCGCCCAGCTGGCCGCCGGGCTGCCGGCCGGCGCGTTCGCGGACCGCTGGTCACGCAAGCGGATCATGCTCGGCTGCGAGGCCGCACAGGCGATCGCGGCCGCCGTGCTCGTCCTGGCGCTGTGGTCGGACGTGGCCGGAGTGGGGCTCCTGGTCGTCGTCGCGGTGGTGATGGGAGTGTGCCGCGCCTTGTTCGAACCGGCGGAGGAGGCGAGCCTGCCGCTGCTGGTCAAGCCGGACGAAGTACCGTCGGCGGTCTCGCTGAACGCCGCGAGAACGAGCGCGGGCCAGCTCTCGGGTACCGCGCTCGGCGGATTCCTGTTCTCCTTCGGCCGGTTCGTGCCGTTCGTCTTCGACGTCGTGGCGCACCTGTTCGCCTTCGTGTCGCTGTGGTTCGTGCGGCTGCCGGTCCGCCGGGACGGCGCCCGGCCGCCCGCTCATCTGGGCCGGGAGATCGTGGAAGGACTCGCCTGGGTGTGGCGGCAACCGCGGCTGCGCGTCACGACGTTCTGCGTCGTCAGCCTCAACCTGTTCTTCTCGGCCTACTACCTGGTGATCATCGTGCTGGCCGACGGCCGCGGTATGCCTTCCGGGGAGATCGGCGTCATGGCGGCGATGCTCGGCGCCGGCGGGGTGCTCGGTGCGCTGGCCGCGCCGGTCCTGTACCGCAAGGTCAGCCCGTACCTGTTGATCGCCGGGGTGTTCTGGGCGTTGACCGTACTGACACCGCTCGCGATCTTCGTGCACAGCGGATACCTCATGGGCCTGCTGTTCGCGGGGATCGCCTTCCTGCCGCCCGCCGCCAACACCGCCATCGGCACCTACCAGTTGCTCAACACCCCCGACGAACTGCGCGGTCGGCTCGGCGGCGTGCTGGGGGTGACCGGCGGCCTGGCCGCCGCGTTCGGTCCCGCGCTGGGCGGCTGGCTGGTCGAGACCCTGCCCGGCTCGGCCGCGGTGCTCGCGTGCGCGGGCGCCATCGCGGTCGTCACCGTGTTCACCACCCTCAACCCCACTCTGCGCGGGCTCCCCGCCACTT
Source organism: Amycolatopsis sp. MJM2582 (assembly GCF_000754115.1). Lineage (NCBI taxonomy): Bacteria > Bacillati > Actinomycetota > Actinomycetes > Pseudonocardiales > Pseudonocardiaceae > Amycolatopsis > Amycolatopsis sp. MJM2582. The sequence continues at coordinate 1,494,537 of NZ_JPLW01000002.1, read as the reverse complement.
CCGCACCACTCGAAGCCGGAACCCATCAGAAATAAGGAGAGAACCGATGGACGACAACACCACGTTCCAGGTGCTGATCAACGACGAAGAGCAGTACTCCCTGTGGCCGGAGGGAAAAGAGATTCCCGAAGGCTGGCGTCCCGACGGCAAGACCGGGACCCGGCAGGAATGCATGGACCACGTGGACGAGGTCTGGACGGACATGCGTCCCCGAAGCCTCAGGGAGCGTATGGCGGCCGAATGACCCGATCGCGGTGCCCGGGGCGGTTCCGCCGTCCCGGGCACGTCCTGTGGGGTTCTCGTCAGGCCGGCGTCGCAGAGCTGTCTGCGGCGCCGGCCTGATTGTGCTTTTCGCTGGCTGCGAGCCCGCCCGTCGAAACCACCCGCGAGCGGCCGTACCATCGGCTGGAACGTGCTTCCGGCGGCCGATCGAGCGAACTTGGCGGCGACACTGAGCCGTTCGGAGCAAGGCGGCTACTCCGGCCGCCATCGATATTGCACCGGGTTGTCGCGTTTGCTTCTCTTTTTCCCGGCTAACCCCGCTCCATTTCCCATTGTCCCCGAATGGGATGTGTTGCAGCGGTATTGCGGTTGCGGTACAAATAAGTCACCGCAATCGATCAGTAAATGCAATTGAACTCGTTCTCGTCGAGGACGTGGGGGAAATCAATGCAGGAAATGCGTTCATTCGCTCCTTGTGCCCACCTGCTGGACCGTGTCGATTCGGCGTACCTGGACTGTGTTTGGGACACCGTCGCGCTGTTACTGGCGCAGGCCGGGGTCGTCGACATCCGTACTCCCTTCGCACATCAATGGACTTTCCGCACCATCGAGGACGTCGACACCGGCGTGATGGTCGATCTGCCGCCGAGTGAACGGGTGCGATCGGTCGGGCGGTTCACCGGCTTCCAGCCGGAGTGGCGGCGAATCGGGAGTGTCACCGAAGTGATCGAAGAATGGCGGGAAGAACTGCGCGCGGGTCGTGCCGTAGCGGTCACCGGCGACGCATTCCGGATGCCTTGGCTTCCGTATCACGAAAATGAGCATATGACACACGGATTCGTCGTCGAAGGCGTCGACGAAGGCCGCGAACCGCAAATACACGTCGTCGATCCCTACGAAAACGTGACCAAATGGGGTCGCGCCGAACCCCTGGCCACCAAGATCGCGCTCGGCGATCTCGGGCACGCGCTCGATCAGGGTTCGTGGGCGGCCTTGCGGCCTTCCGGAACCCCCGAGCCGGTCGACCCGGTCCGTGAGGTGCTCGCGAACTGCGAGGCGATCGACGGCGCTCATCGGGAGGGAGCGGTGGCCGCTTTCCTCGGCTCACACCAGACCTCGAGCGCGGAGGCGTTGCGGAGGCTGACACTCGAAACCTGGCTGCTCACCAGGGACCGGGAACTGCACGCGCTGTGGCTCGCCGACCAGGGGACCGCGGTGGCGGACTTCGCCGCCGCCGTGGCCGAGGAAGTCGTCACCAGGTGGCGCAAGCTGCGAGAACTGACCTATATCGCCGTCCGCCGTGCCGAAGCGGGCCGTTCCGTGCCCGCCACGGTGACCGACGCGCTGGCGGCGGCGCTCGACGCCGAAGCCCGCACGGCGCGATCCCATCTGAACGCCGACCGAAATCGGAGAGTGACGCAGTGACGGCCATCCATCACCGGTTCTTCACCCGCGCCGCCGAAGCCCCGCACCGACCCGCCCTGATCGACGGAGACGGCGTGGAGCTGACCTACGGCGAACTCGCCCACGCGTCCGGCGTCCTCGCGGCCCGGATCCGCGGTACCCGTGGCCGGATCGCGGTCGTGAGCCGCAAACGCGCCGACACCGTCGTCGCTTTCCTGGCCTGCCTTCGCGCGGGAATCCCGTACGTACCAGTCGATGCCGCGCTACCGGAGGAACGAAGGCAGTTCATCGTGGAGGACGCCGCCTGCGTCCTCGTGCTCGACGACATCGACCTCGTCGCTCTGCTCGGAGCTCCGGGCGAATCCGTCGCGTGGCCTGAACCGGCCTCGGCGGACGAGGCTTACGTGCTCTACACCTCCGGCTCCACCGGGACACCCAAGGGCGTGGTGATCACGCACGGGAACGCCACGGCGTTCGTCTCCTGGGCGGAACGCGCCTTCCCGCTCGATCCGTCCGATCAGGTCGCCGTGCACGCACCGCTGCATTTCGATCTGCCCGTCTACGATCTCTACGCCGGTCTCGGCGCGGGTGCCCGGCTTCATCTCGTTCCCGAGCGCGACGCGTTGTTCCCCCAGGCGTTCGGCCGGTTCCTCCGGGAACGCCGGATCACGCACCTCTACGCGGTGCCGACCGCGCTCAGCGCCTTGGCCCACCGCACGAACCTGCACGAGGAAGGACTGCCGCATCTGCGGCGGGTGCTGTTCGCGGGGGAGGAGTTCCGCGCCGCGCCGCTGGCCGAGCTCATGCGTGCTCTGCCCCATACGCGGATGGCGAACCTGTACGGCCCCATCGAAACCAACGTGGTCACCAGTCACCGGGTCGAAGTCCCACCGGAGCCCGACACCAGGATCCCGATCGGATCACCGGTCGACGGCGTCACGATCGGCCTGTGCACCGAAGACGGTCACCTCAGCCTGGAAGGCGCCGCCGAAGGGGAACTCGTCGTCGCCGGGGACTGCGTCACGCCGGGATACCTGAACCGTCCGGAGCTGACGGAGGCCGCGATGCTCCACAAGGGAGGTCACCGGTTCTATCGCACCGGAGATCTCGCCCGCCGCGACGAAGACGGGACACTGCGCCTGCTCGGCCGCAACGACGGATTGGTCAAGACGCGCGGCTACCGCGTCGAACTCGGCGACATCGAGACACACCTCGCCGCCCACCCCGACGTCGACTCCGTCGCCGTGGTGGCCGTACCGGATCCGGCGCTGACCAACGCCCTGCACGCGGCCGTGGTGCCGCGGGGCGCGGTCCGGCCGGAATCCCTGATCCCCGCGTTGCTGCGGCACTGCCGGGATCGCCTCCCGCACTACATGGTGCCCGCCCGCGTCCACGTGCTCGACGGGCTGCCAACCACCGGCACCGGGAAGACGTCCAAACGCGCGCTGATCGGCGCGCTCGACATCGACCGAGGAGCGCAGACCCGATGACTCCGGCCCCTTCACCGACCGCCGCGGCGCTGACCGATTCGATCACCGGCACCCTCGCCGACCTGCTCGGCCTCACCACGAAGGACGTACTCGCCGAACGGACGCTGTTCGATCTGCCGGGTTTCGACTCGGTCGCCATCGTCAGCGCGCTGGAACGCCTGGAAGACCACTGGCGCGTCGAGGTTCCCGCCGACCGCATCGTCCCCGAGGCCTTCGAAACCGTGGACTCCCTCGCCCGCCTGCTCGGCGCGGCCGGTGCGAAAGGAGGCCCGGCATGACCGCCCGAGTGCTGCACGACCTGGTCGACCACCGCGCGGCCGCCACGCCGGACGCGCCCGCCGTCGTCCGCGGCGAGCTGAGCTGGACCTACCGCGATCTCGCCCGGCGATCGCGGACGCTCGCGGCCTGGCTGACCGCGCAGGGCGTCGAACGAGGGGACCGCGTCCTCATCGCGGCGCCGCACGACGCGGACACCGTCGCGCTGCTCTACGCGACGTCGCGGATCGGTGCGGTCTATGTCGTGGTGAGCGATCAGACGCGGCCGTACCACCTCGAACACATCGTGCGGGACAGCGAACCGAAACTGGTGCTGGCCTCGGCCGAAGCCCAGGAGGCGTTCGCCGAACTCGCCTCCGCCGTCCGGAAGATCGACGAACTGCCCGACGAACACGACGGCGAACCCGCGTCCGTCACGGTGGCGGGCACCGACATCCTCAGCCTGATCTACACCTCGGGCAGCACCGCGAAACCGAAGGCCGTGGTGTCGACGCACCATCAGGCGCTCTTCGCCATCGACGCCATCACGGAGAAACTGGGCTATCTGCCGGAAGACCGGGTGTTCTGCTGCCTGCCGCTGTCCTTCGACTACGGCCTCTACCAGGTGTTCCTGGCCGCGTCGGCGGGCGCCTGCCTGGTACTCGGTGACGACGGCGACGCCGGGCCCGCGCTGCTGCGCACCCTGGAGGCCCGCCGGATCTCCGTCCTCCCGCTGGTCCCCGGCCTCGCCGCGACGCTGCTGCGGCTCGCCGGCCGGGCCGGGCGTCTTCCCGGGACACTCCGGCTGGTCACCAACACCGGAGCGGCGCTTTCCCCGGCGACGTCGGCGAAACTCCGCGAGTACGCGCCCGAACTCCTGGTGATCCCGATGTACGGGCTGACCGAATGCAAGAGGGTCTCCATCGAAAGCCCGAACGCCGACGTCGTCCGCCCCGGTTCGGTGGGGAAACCGTTGCCGGGCACCGAAGTCGTCATACTCGGCGAAGACGGCGAAGAGCTGCCCGCGGGCGAGGTCGGTCAGCTCGCCGTGCGCGGTCCGAACGTGATGGCCGGGTACTGGCGGGCGCCGGAGCTGACCGCGGCCCGCTTCCCCCGGGACGAATACGGCCGCGCCACGCTCCTCACCGGCGACCGGTGCCGCGTCGACGGCGAAGGCCACATCTATTTCGACGGCCGCGACGACGACATCTACAAGCAGAACGGTTTCCGGGTCAGCGCGATCGAGGTCGAAGGCGCCGCCGCCGACGTCGAGGGCGTCACCGAGGCCGCGGTGCTGCCCCCGCGCGAAGGCCGCCCCGCCGTACTGGCCGTCACCGGATCGCTCGACGAAGCGGAACTGCGCGCCGGGCTCAACCGGCGGCTGGAACCGCACAAGGTGCCCGACCGGCTGCTCGTCCTCGCCCGGATCCCGCACGGGGTCAACGGGAAGATCGACAAGCGGGAGCTGGAGGACGCGCTGTGACCACCTCGCCCGCCGCCGTCGCCGAACGGTTCGGCACGCCCGCCTTCGTCTACGACCTCGAAGCGATCGAACGAGCGCACGCGGACCTCGTGGCCGCGCTGCCTCGACCGTCCACTGTGTACTACTCGGTGAAGGCCAACCCCCATCCGAGGGTGATCGGGCTGCTCCACTCGCTCGGTTGCCGGGCCGAAGTCAGCTCCACCGGCGAAATCGACGCCGCGCTCGGGGCGGGCGTCGCTCCCGAAGCCGTCCTGCTGACCGGCCCGGCGAAGACCGAAGGGACCGTGGACCACGCACTGCGGCGCGGCGTGCGGCATTTCTCGGTGGAGTCGCCGGAAGATCTGGCGAGGGTGGACCGGCTTGCCGCCGGACACGGTGTCCACACCGAGTGCGCGTTGCGGGTCAACGCCGATCTGGCCGTACCGGGCGCCGGGTTGAGCATGACCGGCACGTCCTCGCAGTTCGGGGCCGACCTCTCCTGGGTGCTCGCCGAGACCCCGCTGTTCGCGGGCAGGCCGCACGCCGCGGTCTCGGGGCTGCATCTGTACATGGGCACGAACCTCACGGAGGAGAAGGATCTGCTCGCCCAGTTCGAGGTCGGCATCGGTATCGCCGCGAAACTGGCGACGGTGTTCCCCGGGCTGACCGAGGTCGACCTCGGCGGCGGGTTCGGCCTGCCGTTCGCCCGCGCCGGAACACGCCCGGTGTTCGGCGGGCTGGCCGCCGGCCTCGAAACCCTGCTGGACGACCGGCTCCCCGGCTGGCGTGACGGCTCGCCGTCGATCTCGTTCGAGTCCGGCCGGTACCTCGTCGGCGACTGCGGAGTGCTGGTCAGCCGGGTGGTGGACGTCAAGTCCTCCAAGGGAACGCGATACGCGATGCTCGACACGGGGGTGCACCACCTCGGCGGGATGTCCGGGCTGCGGCGGATCCCGGCCGTCTCGGCGTCCGTGATCGGCGCCGGCGGCGAGACCGGATCCGACGGCGAACCCACCACCGTGGCCGGGCCGCTGTGCACCCCGCTCGACGTCCTCGCCCGCGGCGCGGACCTTCCGCCGCTGGCCACCGGCGATCTGGTCACCATCCCCAACACCGGCGCCTACGGGCCCACGGCCAGCCTGCTGGCCTTCCTCGGCCATCCCGCGCCCGCCGAAATCGTCGTCGCGGGCGGCCGTTTCGAATCCGCGTCCCGCCTGACCGTCGGCCGGGACCCGCTCTGACTGGAGGAACCATGGACACCGAACGCTTCAACCTCGTCCTGCGCAAGCACCTCACGAACCTCGAGCCGGGACAGGACCTGACGGCCGACGCCAAACTCAAGGACCTCGGCCTGAACTCGATGCGCGCCATCGACCTGCTCTTCGATCTCGAAGACGAATTCGGCGTACAGCTTCCCGACGAAGCGATGACCGACAGCACTTTCGCGACGCAGGGCGCGCTGTACGACCGGGTCCGCCAGGCCCACGAGGCGGGGGTGAACAGCTGATGACCGCGACCGCGACGGAACCGGCCACCCTGGCCGAACGGACCGCGGAGGTCGTCCCGGTACTGCGGGAGCACGCCCGCGCGATCGACGAAACGGCGGAGTTCCCGGCGGAACAACTGGCGGCACTGCGCCGGTCCGGGCTGATGGGCCTGCTCGTCCCGCGCGAATTCGGCGGGCTCGGCGGCGGCCTGACCGACCTGGCCAGGACGTCGGTGGAACTGGGCGGCGCATGCGTGTCCACCGCGATGATCTGGGCGATGCACTGCCAGCAGGTCGCCGCGATCGTCGCCCACGGTGGTCGCGAACTGCGCGAGGACCTGCTGCCGAGGATCGCCGCGGGCGAGGTCTACCTCGCGTCGGTGACCAGCGAACGCGGCAAGGGCGGGCATCTGCTCACCGCGGAGGCGCCGCTGACGCCGTCCGGCCCCCGGCTGGCGATCCACCGTGACGCTCCGATCGTCACCGGCGGCGCCGTCGCCGACGGTTTCCTCGTGACGATGCGGAAAGGACCTGACGCGGGCTACGACGACGTTTCCCTGGTCTACGCCGACCGTGCCGAGCTCGAGGTGACCGTCGGGCGCGGCAGCTGGAATCCGATGGGGATGCGCGGCACGCACAGTGTCCCGCTCACCTTGGCCGGCGAGGTCGCCCCCCGGAACGTGGTGGGGCGGCCGGGAGAATTCCGCGAGGTCGCGATCCGGACGTTCGTGCCGGCCGGGCATATCGGCTGGGCCGCGTGCTGGCTCGGCGGCGCCCGCGGCGCGCTGGCCGCGGTGCTGGAGATGATCCGCGGGCCCCGTACCCGCGGTCAGTTCGACCCGGCGTCGGAACTGCTCCGCCGCCGGCTGGCGACCGCCCGGCTCGACCTGGACGCCATGGCCGCCCTGCTGGGGCAGGTGATCCGTGACGCCGAGACCGCGTCCGATCCGGAAGCCGTTCCGGTGCAGCTGCGGCTCAACGGCCTGAAGGTCTTCGCCGCCGAGCGCGCGCTGGCGGTGGTCGACGGCATGATCGAGCTCACCGGTCTTCGGCACGGGTACATGCGAGGATCGTCGATCCCGCTGGAACGGGTCTTCCGCGATCTGCGCGCGTCCAGCCTGAACTACGCCAACGACCGCCTGCTCGACGCGAACGGCGCGCTGGCTCTGTTCGACCGCGACGTCACGCTGGGCTGGTGAGGCGGCGATGACCCTTTCCCTCACCGAGGACCAGGCGGGTTTCCGGTCGCTGATGGCCCAGTGGCCCACCGGCGTCACCGTGGTCACGACCGCCGGACCGGACGGTCCGGCGGGGTGCACCGTCAACGCGCTCATGTCCTTGTCGGATTCCCCGCCGTTGATCGTGCTCGCCCTCTGCGCGGGGAGTTCGACACTGGGCCACCTCCGGCGCACGGGCCGGTTCGCGATCACCGTGCTCAGCTCCGGCCAGGGCGGCCTGTGCTCGGATTTCTCCGCCTTGCCCGCCGCGCGACGGTTCCACCGCACCGAGGTCCGCGACATCGACGGGCTCCCGGTCCCGGGCGGCGGTGTCGCGGCGCTCACCTGCGACGTCGCGGACGAACTCCCGTACGCCGACCACGTCCTGGTCGTCGGGGCGCCTCGCTGGAGCGAGATCCGGCACGAACTGAGCCCGTTGCTGGTGCATCGCCGGGAACTGAAGGCCGTGTTGTGATCGCGCGGACCGAAGCCGCGGAGGGCGTGCACGTCACCGTCGGCCCGATCGCGGACGTCCTCGACCACCTGCCGGTACCGGCCCAGGCCGTCACGGAGGCCCGTTCCTTGCCCGCCTGGCGGGCGAAGGAGTACTCGGCCGCGCGAGCCCTGCTGGCCCACGCGTTGTCCACTTTGGACATCGACGGCACCCGCGTCGGCAAGACCGCGCACGGAAAGCCCGTGCTGCCGGCCCGCCGCGACGTCGGGATCAGCCTGTCCCACTCGGCCGACACGGTCGCCGTCGCGGTCGCTCCCGGCCGGGACGTCGGCGTCGACGTCCAGGAAGCCTGGTTGCCCAGCCCCGGCATGATGCGGCGCTGCTGCGAGCCCCGGCTCGCTTCGGATCTCACCGCGGCCCCGCCGCCGGACCGCGCCCGGCGCTTCGCCCGCATCTGGGCGGCGCAGGAGGCCTGCGTCAAGGCGACCGGAGAGGGTATCGCCGGACGTCCCTGGACCATCCCCGTCCACCCCGCCGACCGCGCGGGTGCGTGGCGTGCCCTGCGGTGGCTGCACCTCCGGGACGCCGACAGCGCCGCCGCGGTGTGCTGCGCGTTCACGGAAAGGAGGAACCGATGACGGAGACCGCGCCGGGACTCAGCTGCTACACCGCCAATCTCGCGGCCTACCTCGAAGAAGGCGAGGCGGCGGGCAGCGCCGACTTCCTCGCCGCGTCCGTGCGGCTCGCGGTCGACCTCGACCGGCCCGACGGGCTGATCGCGATGTCGCACCACGACCGCCCGCTCAACCGGCTCGGTGACGGCTCCCGGCTGACCTACGAGGGTTTCGACGACTTCGAAGCGGCCCGGGAGGTGGCCCGGCACGAGATCGGCCGGTTCGGCCGCGCCCTGGTCGTCGGCTACAGCTCGCAGTTGCCGTGGTCGGCGGCTCCGGACGGGGCGGCGGCACCCCATTTCGTGCTCGTCGACGGCCACGAGGGCGGTCGCTGGCATGTTCACGACCGGTTCACCGGGCTGATGACCAGCGGGGCCGAACAGGAACCGTTCGACGGCTGGATCGACGACGCCCAGCTCCGCTCACTCATGCGCCGCGATCACGACGAACCCGCGAAGCACCGGCTGCGCAACACTTTCGCGTTCGGTTTCGAGGTAACGGTGCCTCGAAACCGCTACCTGCTGCTCCGGCGGAGTCTCCCTCGGATCCGGCCGTCCGTACTACCCGGCCGCTGGATCACCGACAGCGCCACCGCACTGGAACGGCTGGGGGAACGCCTGTCCGACGGCGACGCGCTGCTCGGCGATCCCGGCGTCGTCGACGACTGCTGGGCCGCGTCCCGGCACCATCTCTTCCGCTACCGGCGGCTGACCCGGCACATGGGCTACCGCACCACCGGCGCGGCGAGCCGGAAGGCTCTCGACTCCGCGGCCGACGGGTGGTCGAAACTGCCGCGCACCCTGCGGTTCGCGGTCGCCTCCGCCCACCGGGGCCGCGCCCGCCCGGCCCTCGTCCGCGGCGCGTTCGCCGAACTGGCCGACCTCGAACACGAGACCGGCCGCCGCGCCGCCGGCGCGCTCGCCGTACTCGACGGCCCCGGCGACTGACCAGAAAGGAGCTGACGGCCATGTCCGATTCCGTACCCGCGATCGCCGCGCTCGTCCGTGGACAACTCGACGAGACGCCCGGCGAAATCACCGCCGACTCCGCGCTCGAGCGCGACCTCCGGATGAACTCGGCGCAGGTGATCGACCTGCTTTCCCTGGTGGAGGACCACTTCGGCTGCACGATCGAGGACGAAGACCTCGGGAACATCCACCGGATCGGCGATCTGGCGTCCATCGTCGAACGGGGTGGCGCGACATGAACGCCCTGTCCGTCGAGCGGACCGACGCCGGCGACCTCGACGTCGTCGTGCGGGGGACCGGCGAGGGCAACGTGCTCGGCGGCGCGTTCTGGACCGAACTCGCCGATTTCACCGGCTCGCTCGCCGAGGAACGTGGCTGCGTGTTCCTGCGGGGAGCGGGGGACCTTTTCTCCCGCGGGCTGGACCTGCGGTGGTACCTCACCCGGCTCCGGCGCGCCGCGCGGCGGGGCGACACCACCGAGACGCTGTCGTCCGACATCCGGCGCCTGCAGCGGGCGATCACCGGTGTGGCGTCCTGCGCGCGCCCGGTCGTCGCGATCATCGACGGTGAATGCACCGGTGCCGCGTTCGAGCTGGTCAGCGCGTGCGATGTCCGGTTCGCCACCGAGCGGGCCTGGTTCTCGATGCCCGAGGCCGAATTGGGCGTGGTCGCCGATCTCGGCGGCCTGCAACGGCTGCCCCGGCTCGCCGGGGAAGGTGTCGTCCGGGAACTGGCCCTGGGCGGAGGCCGCTTCGAGGCCGCCCGCGCGCTGCGGGCCGGGCTGGTCAACGACGTGGCCGACTCGATGGCCGGGGCGCGGGACGCGGCCCACCGGTTCGCGGAGCTCGTCCGGGCCAAACCGCCGTCCGTGCTCGCCGAGGTCAAACGCGTGCTCGACCATCCGCACGGACCGGCGCTGACCGCCGGGTTGGACCGGGTCGCGACGTGGAACAGCGAGCACGCCCCAGCCCATCTCGCGAACGCCATGACCGAACGAATCGAGGCAGTGCGATGACTTCCGTACTCGGTGAACCGTCCGTGCGAGAGGTGACGCTGCGGTCTCCCGCCGTGGGGGACGCCGCCGCCGTGCACGATCTCGTCCGCCGGTCCGGGCGGCTCGACGTCAACACGCGGTACGCCTATCTGATCTGGTGCCGCGACTTCGCGTCGACCTCGCTGGTGGCCGAGCACGACGGCAGGATCCTCGGGTTCGTCACCGGGTACCGGCCGCCGCGCGATCCGGCCGTCTACTTCGCCTGGCAATCGGCGATCGACCAGGACCGGCCGGTACCGGGGCTCGCGTTCGCGATGATGGACGAGATCACCCGCCGGGTCCGCGCGGACGGCGCGCGGATCTTCGAAACGACGGTCAACCCCGGTAACCGGGCGATCATCATGCTGATCCGGAAACTCGCCGCGGAATACGCGGGCGAGCTGGAGATCAGCGAATTGTTCGGCGCCGCGGAACTCGGCGACGGGCACGACGTCGAGATGCTGTACCGGTTCTCCATCGAAAACCCTCGGCAAGGCTGAGCCGATGCCGAAACCCTGCTTTCGAGTGACACGGATCCGGGGGCCGCCACCGCGTGATTGGAACGGCCCATGATCGGGAACCCGGGGGAGCGGAAGCGTGCGGAGCGGAGAGGGAGGACGATGAGCGCGGGAACGCTGGCGGTGTTCATCGGCGTGGTCATGGTCGCCTACGTCGTCCCCGGCCCCGACTGGATGGTGATCCTGCGCTTTTCGGCGCGAAGGCGTTCCAGTGGATTCATCGCGGCGATCGGCGTGCAGTGCGGCCTGGCCGTGCACATGACGGCCGCGGCGCTCGGTGTCTCGACCGCTCTCCTGCACAGCTCGGTGGCGTTCACCGTGCTCAAACTCGTCGGAGCCGCTTACCTGGTCTACCTGGGGGCACAGGCACTCTGGAAGTCCTGGAAGACCGAGCCGGAGAGCGAGAAGCCCGGTGCGGATTCCGGCGAACCGGTGACCGGGCGCCCGTCGCGGATCTTCCGCCAGGCGTTCCTGTCCAACGTGCTCAATCCGAAGGCCGCGCTCTTCTTCGTGAGCGTGTTGCCCCAGTTCATCGACCGGGACGCCGCCGTGGCGCCCCAGGTGCTGCTGCTGGGCGGGCTCGACATCGCGCTGGGTGTCCTCTGGTGGGGACTGTTCGTGATGCTCACGGCGCGGTTGTCGGGCCTGATGCGACGCAGCGGGCCGCGCAAGGTGCTCGACCGGGTCACCGGGACGGCGCTCGTCGGCCTCGGCGGCGCGCTGGTGGTCAGCAGCTGAACGACTTTCACGAGGCAGCCGGGGTCCGTGCTGCCCGAAAAAGGCTTCATCGCGTTCGATAGGGGAACGAACATGTCGATCGAAGAAAACGGAATCACCGTCGTCACCGGCGGGCTCGGCTTCGTCGGCGGGCATCTGGTGCGGCATCTGCACGACGCCGGCGCCCGGGTGGTCGTCGCCGACATCGCCGATCCGGCGGCGGTGGTGCTGCCGCCGGGAATCGGCTACCGGCGCGCGGATCTGCGCGATCCGGGGCAGGCCGCGGCGGCGCTGGCCGGGGCGGCGACGGTGTTCCACCTCGCGGGCAACCCGAGCGGGACCCGATCGGTGGAGAACCCGCTGTTCGATTTCGGGATCAACGCCCTCGGCACGGCCAATCTGTGCGCGGGCGCGGTCTCGGCAGGCGTCTCCCGGCTCGTCTATCTCTCGTCGGCGATGGTCTACGGCAGACCGCGTGTGGTACCGATGCCGGAAACCCATGCCACCGAACCGTTTCTGCCCTACGGGGCGTCCAAACTGGCCGGTGAGCACGTGGTGCGCGCGTTCGGCGAGACGTTCGGCCTCGACACGGTCGTCGCCCGCGCGTTCACCCTGTACGGGCCTGGTGAGGATCCCCGGACGGCCGGGGGAGAGGTCTCGCAATACCTTCGCTGGCACCTCAACGGTCTTCCCGTCCAGGCGGCGGGCGACCTCGACCGGAAGACCCGCGACTTCGCCCACATCTCCGACGTCGTGCGCGCGCTGGAACTGGTGGCCCAGCGCGGGGAACGCGGCGCCACCTACAACCTGGGCACCGGGGCGGAGTACAGCCTGAGGCAGCTCGTGGACACGATCTCGTCGGCGACCGGGCGCGAGGTCGAACTCGTCGTGGACGCCTCCGTCACCGAAGACACCTATCGCCACGTTCCCGACATCGACCGCCTGCGAGGGCTGGGTTTCCGGCCGGAGATCGCTCTCGACGAGGGTGTCGCCCGGCTCGCCGCGGAACTGGGGCCGTCCCCGGAACTGCCCGCGGTGCCGACGTACTTCAAACCGGCGCGCCCGATCGCGAGCTGAGGGGAAACCATGACGACGTACCGAATCCCGCAGCACGGGCAGGGCAGTGGAGTGACCGAGGAAGACCTCGCGGCCGTGACGGCCGTGCTCACCTCCGGCGGACATCTCTCCGACGGCGCCGAGGTGGCGCGCTTCGAAGAGGAGTTCGCCCGGCGCACCGGCGCGGCCCACGCGGTGGCGGTGTCGAGCTGCACGATGGCACTGGAACTGGCCACACGTGTCCTCGAACTCGAACCGGGCGACGAGGTGGTCACGACACCGCTCACCTTCCAGGCGACCGCCGCGCCACTGCTGGGCCGCGACGTCACCGTCCGGTTCGCGGATATCGACGAGACCACGCTGTGCCTCGATCCGGCGTCCGCGGCCGACGCGCTCACGCCCCGAACGCGCGCGGTGTTCACCACCCACTACGGCGGTCTTTGCGGCGGGGTCGAAGAGTTGCGAGCGCTGACCGAGCGGGCCGGTGTGGCGCTCGTCGAGGACTGCGCGCACGCCATCGGAGCGTCCGCGGGCGGCCGCAGCGCGGGGACCTGGGGTGACATCGGCTGCTGGAGCTTCCACTCGCTGAAGAACATCTCGACCCTCGGCCAAGGTGGGATGCTCACCGTCCGCGACGCCGGAGTGGCCGATCGGCTGCGGGCGCTACGCGCGATCAACCCGGACGCCGAGTTCGTGCGCAGGGGCAAGCCACTCGAGTTCGGCCGCTACGGAACGGGAACGCCGCCCAGGCCGGTCACCCACGAGAAGAACGCGTACACCCACGACTGCGCCCGGATCAGGTCCGGCGGGCTGAACGCGCAACTCGCCGACCCCGCCGCGGCGATGGGCAGGTCCCAGCTGCGGCGGCTGGACAGCCTGATCGCGCGGCGCCACGCCGTGGCCGAGCGGCTCGACGCGGGGCTGCGTGAGCTCGGCGTCCAGGTGCTGGAGACGCCGGAGGGATATGCCCACGCCCACCACCTGTACGCGTTTCTCCTGCGGGACGAGGAGATCGACCGGGACGAACTCGTCCGGGACCTGGAGCGGGAGGGCATCGAGGTCGTGCTGCGGTACTTCCCGGTCCACCTGCTGCCGGAGTGGCGCCGGCGCGGCGGTGTCTTCGGTTCGGTGCCGGTCGCGGAGGACGTCTGGTTCCGGCGCCTGGTGAATCTGCCGCTCTCACCGCAACTCGGTCTCCACGACGCGGACTACGTCGTCGAGGCCGTCGGACGGGCGCTGGCGCGGCAGCGGGTGGAGGCGGTGGCGTGATGGATGCCGACATCCGAGAGTGCCTGAGCCGGTTCCGCCGCGAGCACGACGTTCCCGGTGTCGCCGTCTGCTCCTTCACCGCGGCCGGACCCGGCGTCGCGGTGGCCGACGGGGTCACCAGCGTCGAGACCGGGCACGCGATGACGCCGGACACCGTGTTCCGGATCTACTCGATCACGAAGATGCTCACCGCGACCGTTCTGGTCACCCTGGCCGACGAGGGCGTACTGGACCTCGATCGGCCGGTCGACGACTACGTTCCCGGCCTCCGCCGCCGCACCGGCGAGGGGACCGGCGGCGCGACCTTGCGGCATCTGCTCAGTCACCGTTCCGGGCTCCTGCCCGATGCGGTGACGCACGAAGGCCTCAGCCGCGACCCCGCGGGCCTCGCCGAGGCGGTCCGCCGCGACTACGCGCGGACGCCCGTGCTCACCGGACCGGGCCAGTTCTACGGCTACAGCAACCTCGGCGTCAGCCTGGCCGGGCTCGTCGCGCAGGAGGTCACCGGCACGCCGTTCGCGGAGTTGATGCGGCAGCGGCTGTTCGAACCGGCGGAGATGACCCGGAGCACGCACGACCCGATGGTCGCGATGACGCATTCCCTCGCCCAGCACCATGTCCGGTCCGGCGCGGCGCTGCGGGTCGAACACGATGCCAGGGCGGGGACGAAACACGAACCTTCGTCGCTGTGCTATTCGACCGTGGTGGACATGGCCCGATTCGGCGCGCTGCACCTGCGCGGGGGACTGGAAACCATGCACACACCGCATTCCGATCCCCGGCTGGACATCGACCTGCGCTACGGCCTCGGCTGCTATCTCACCCCGGAAACCGGAGGTGTCCGGCAGATCGGCCACGAAGGTTTTCTCGGCGGGATGTGGGCCAAGCTGATCCTCGACCCCGCGCGCGGACGCGGCGTGGTGTGGATGGACAACCGGGGAGAGGAACTGCGGGAGCGGCGCTACGAGGTGATGGCGTCGCTGTTCGACGGTCTGGGCCGGATCGAGGACTCCGACACCGATCCGAGGCCGGACGCCGTCGCCGCGCGCGCCTTGCCCGGCGAGTACGTCCGGGCGGGAGCGCCGACGCTGAACGTGTCCAGAGGCGGCGACGAGGACCTGGAATTGCGGTCACAGGAGGAATGCGCGCGGCTGGCACCGCATCTCGGCGGGGTGTGGCGGAGCCCGGCTCGGTTCGACCCCGGCGCGCCGCCGTGGGGTCCGCACGCCGGTACGCGGCGGATCGCGTTGGGCGCGACGGTGTCCGGCGACGGGAGTGTGCCGGTGGTGCATCTCAACGGCCTGCCCTACGTCCGGCGTGAGTGGCGGGATCGGCTGCGGGATCGCAGGATGGACAGCGTGATGGGGTGATGTGATGCGCGAGCGGGCGGCGGTCCTGCTGCTGTGTGCGGCTCAGTTCGTGGACGTGCTCGGGGTGACGATCGCGGTGATCGGCCTGCCGGAGATCGGCCGCCGGTTCCCCGGTGCGGAGGCCTCCACGCAATGGGTGGTCAGCGGCTACGCGTTGCTGTTCGGGGGTTTCCTGGTGTCGGCGGGGCGGGTCGCGGACCGCTACGGGCACCGGAGGACGTTCGTCTGGGGAATGACCGCGTTCCTGGCCGCGAGCCTCGCGGGTGGCTTGGCGCCCGGGATCGAGGTGCTGATCACCGCTCGCGCGATCCAGGGACTGGCCGCCGCGTTCGTCGTCCCGGCGGCGTTCGCCCTGGTGTTGTCCCTGACCGCCGAAGGCCGGGAGCGGGTGGTCGCGGTCGGCTGGTGGACGGCCACGGCGGCTGCCGGGGGAGCGGCCGGGTTCCTTTTCGGCGGACTGCTGGTGCACTACGCGGGCTGGCGCTCGATCTTCCTGCTCAACGTGCCGATCTGCCTGGCGGTGTTGCTGTTCGCGCGTTCCCTGCTGCCCGCACGTACCGAACGCGCCGGACGCGGTTCGCTGGACCTGCCGGGCGCCATGCTGGTGACCGGTGGGTTGCTCGCCGCGATCTACGGTGTCAGCGCGGCGACCGGAACCGTCCGGGTGGTCGCTCTCGCGGGCGCTGTCGCCTTGCTCGCGGCCTTCGTCGTGGTGGAGCGGCGGACCGCCGACCCGCTGGTCCCGGCACGTCTGGTCGGCACGCCGCGCTTCGACGCCGCGCTCGTGGTGGCGTTCGCGCTGACCTTCGCCACCACCCCGGCCAGTGTGCTGGGAACGGTGTTCTTCCAGCAGCAGCAAGGCTTGTCGGCCGGGACCACCGGATTCCTGTTCGCTCCCTTCAGCATCGGCGTCGTGGGCGGAAGCTGGCTGGGCACCCGGCTGCTGGACCGGCTCAGCGGCCGATGGGTCGCCTTCGGGGCGTTCGGTGTCGTCGCGGCGGCGCTGGTGATCGGGTTGATCGCGCTGCGCACCGGCTCGACGGCGGGCTTCGCGGTGTCGCTCGCGATCTCGGGAACCGGGCTCGGCGCGGCGTCGGTCGCGGCGACGAACGCCGGGACCTCCGTGGTGGGGGAGACGGACCGCGGTATCGCGTCCGGTCTGCTCAACACCGCGCCGCAGCTGGGCTCCGCGCTCGGCACGGCGGTGATCAGTACCGTCGCGCTGGGGAGCGGCGCGACCGATCTGCCGTCCGGGATCTTCGTGGCTTTGGGGGCCGCCGTCCTCGGTACGGCCGCGACCCTCGGACTGGGCGGGCCACGGGTCACAGCGGGGACCAACGGGGTGCGGTGAGCACTTCGCGCGGGCGTTCGAGGTCCGGCGAGACCGACATCACCGATCGACTCGTGCGTTGTGGTCTGTTCGACCGACAGCAGGGGAACACGCCTGCCGGTAGCTTGTGGCCGACCCCGATCGGACACTGGAGAAAGCCACCATGACGACTACCCGGCGCGCACTTGCCGTTCTGGCCACCACAGGGCTGGCCGTCTCGGTCCTCGGCACAGGCTCCGCCTCGGCCGCGACCAAGGGCAAGATCTACATCTCGAACAACTGCGGCAGCTCGGTCTCCACGACGATCCACCGCACCGACGGTGCGATGATCGCGGGCACCGGGGCCGCTCCGGCGGGCAGCTATTTCGGATACCCGGTCAATCCGGGTACCTATGAGGTTCGCGTGCCTGCGGGGAACCGGAACGTGAAGATCCTCGACCTCGGCAGCAAGGCGCACTCGGTCATCGTCAAGGCCTGCTGACGACCGTCGACACCATCCGTTGTTCGCCGCGATGTCGCAGCCGAAAAGCTCGACCGGGATCGCTGCCGGGGTTCTGGCGATTCTCGGCGGTCTCGGTTTCCTGGCAGCTGCCGCGCTCCACACCGTCGAGTTCGCCTATTCCCTTATCCTGCTCGCCGTCGGAGTCGTCGCCCCCGACATCGATCTCTCCGTCGCCGTTCCCGTCTTCCTGGGGATCGCCGCGGTGACCGATCTGTTCACCACAGCGCTGCTGGCGAGCGGTGGGATCATGCTGCTCCGGCGCAAAAGGCCTGGGCGGGTACTCGCCGCGGCCGGAGCGTCGATCGCATGCGGATTCGCCGGCCTGGTCCTGCTCGTGCCGTGGATAGGCTCGCGTTTCGCTGTCTCGTACAGCGGTTTCACCCCGCGCATCGGCTCCGGCTGGCCGTTCGCGGTGGTCCTGGTCGCGGCGGCCGCGACGCTCCTGTTGGCGCTGATGCCGCAAACGGCGCGCTGGCTCGGCCGTAGGCCCGATCACGGCTTCTCGCCGTCATCGGAACCCGGACGCCACCGGAGGTAGGGCGACGAGCTCCGTCGCTTGCGGACACGGACGGGAATGGCGACACCGCGCGATCCGGTCGTCCGCGGCGCTTGGTCGCGAAGCGTCCGATAAGCGGCCAGGACGGCGGCGAGGCGCTCGGGATCCGGGAACCGGCCATCGGGATGCAGCCTGCGAACGAGACGGCGATACGCCGTCGCGATATCGGCCGGGGTCGCGTCGCGAGCCACCCCGAGCACCGTGTACGGATCGGCCGTCATGCTCCATCACCTGCCCCGAAAACCCGGTCAGTGCCAGGGTTCCCGGTCCGCGAGCGCGGGAACATCACGTCGCTGGTCGGCCACGTCGGCGGGATCGGCCTCCGGTATCCGATTCGCGTCGAACGCCGTGGCCATTTCCTCGTCGAAGTGTTCGCCGGGGTCACCGTCCACCGCGTGGGCGAGCCGGTGCTGGTCGGCCACGTCCGCCACGGGCTTTTCGTCGTCGAGCATCGCGGTACTCCTGCGCTGAGGGGGCGCGGCCCGCACCGCGGAGGGCAGGCCGCGCCGCGTCGAGTGGTGCTCGGGAACGGTCAGGGGTTGATCTGCTTGGCCTTTTCGCCACCGGTGACGGCGATCTTGCGTGGCTTGGCCTGTTCGGCGATCGGGATGCGCAGGGTGAGCACCCCGGCGTCGTACTCCGCGCCGATGTCGTCGGTCTTCAGCGTGTCTCCCAGGAACAGCTGACGGCTGAACGCCCCGCGAGGCCTCTCGGCCACCTGGACCTCGATGTCCCCGCCCGGTTCGAGGGTGCGTTCGGCCTTGACCGTCAGCACGTTGCGTTCCACGTCGATTTCGATCGAATCCGGCGAGACCCCGGGCAGGTCGAACGCCACCACGTACTCGTTGCCGGACCGGTAGGCGTCCATCGGCATCATCACTTGGCGGGAAGCGGTGCCGTTGGCGCCCAGGAACTGCTGGGTGAGCCTGTCCAGCTCACGGAACGGATCGGTTCGCATCAACATCACAATTGCCTCCTTCCTCGTATCGCCACCTCTTCGCGGCGAAAGCGTGTGCCTTCGTTCTTTTCAACGGCGGCTCGCCGCTTCGTGTTCCTGTTCCGCCGCCGTGGTGTCCGGCGAGGAATCGCCGAAGGAGCTGAAGCGGAAACGAATCCGGCCGGCGCCGTCCGCGATCCGGTCGGCCATCGGTTCGATGATCCCGGCCGTGCCCGGCTCGTCGAGACGGGCCAGCAGGCGGGCGAGCTCGTCGGGTGCCTCGACCGGTTCGACGGGTGTCTGGATCAGTGTGCGATGCAGGATGCCGACGTCCCAGCCGCTGGTGTTGCCGCTGCCGGCGGGGACCGCGACGGTGGCGTCGAACAGCCAGCGTGGGGATTTGCCGGGAATCGACGGGGTGGCGTGCGCGGTCAGCCCGATGACCTGGTCGGCACGGAGAAGACCATCGCTGAGCGTGCGTATCCAGACTTTGTTCAACCCCATGAATGCTCCATCGGTTCGTGAGCGGGAGTCCGTGGTCAGTCGCGGGTGAGATCGTCCAGGTGGTATCTGCGGGCGGCCACGGTGACCATCGCGACGATGCCCGTGACCACGGTGCTGAAAACGATCACAGCTGCCATGCTTTTCCGTCCTTGTGGAGAGGTGTGGCCCGTTAGCACTCTCGACCCCCGAGTGCTAATTCTCTGATAGCACGTCGGGCGCGGGGCCGCAAGTGTGCGGGGCTTGACATCCTCGGCAAGGCGAGTTACATAGTTTTTCAGAGATGACTTGACCTGGCTTCGGTCCCGACGACGTTCCGGGGAGTGATCGAGATGCGGCACGGTACCCGCCGTACAGCGGTGAACGAAGCGTTCGCCGAGCTGGTGTACGCGGACCGGGTGTGGCTGCGCACCGAGTTCGAGTCGATCATCGCGGCCTCTTTCGCCGATGTCTCACGTATTCCCCCTCGGCGTCCGCGGGGCGTGGCCCCGTCCGAGCGATCACGGGCCGCTCGGACCGCACGGCCGGCCCGTTCACCGGCAGCGCGACCGTGTCCCGCGGTCCACGTCGGTGAGCGCTGGATGCGGCAGCGTTCACCTCCGGTACCGGTTCGTGGAGTCCGGCACGGCTGAGTGAAAGGCAGGTGATGTCATCGAGCGCGACTTTCAGGACTGTGACACTCCGGCGACCCCGCCGCGCGCCGCGGCGGGGTCCTTACCAGTGGCCGTTGGCCGCTTGTAAGAAGTCCATCCCGCTGCGGGTTGAACCACACGTGCACTCACCGTACGCCGCGAGGACGCTCCCGCAGAGCGCGGGACAAGTCGCGAATCGGTCTCCGCAGGTGTGTCCCGGGCGGAACCGGGGTAACCGGCCCCTGATTCATCCGGATCATGGGAAAGGGAATCGACATGAGCCTGAACGACGACGACATCTCCACCACCTCGGACAAGGACAAGGAAGGACCGGCCGACGCCGGGGCGGGCCAGGGGACTTCCGGCGAGCACGACGGTGGGGCGGACGGTGGCGCCGAAGGGCCTGCCGATTCCGGCGCCGGCGAAGGCACCCCCGGCCAGCACGACGGCGGAGCCGACGGCGGCGCGGACAGTGGCGCGAGCTGATCTGAGCGAGCCGTCCACCGATACCGGGCCAAGGCGCGAAAGCGTCCCGGTGCCGGTGGACGGCCGCGCGTCAAAAACTGTCCTGTCGCGCCTGGTCGGTTCCGACATCGAGGAGTTCGCCGCCCGGCATTGGGGCAGGAAACCGTTGTTGCGGCGAACCGGCGGCGACTTCGGTGATCTGCTCGATCTGGACGGCGTCGACGAAATCCTTTCCCGCCGCGGGCTGCGGACGCCGTTCCTGCGGCTGGCTCGCGACGGCGCGGTGGTCGATTCCCGCTCGTTCACCGGCGGGGGCGGTGTGGGTGCGGAGATCGGCGACCAGGTCCGCGACGACCGGGTCGCCGCTCTTTTCGCCGACGGCAGCACCATCGTGCTCCAGGGGCTGCACCGCATCTGGCCGGCCGTCATCGACTTCACCACGCGCCTGGCCGACGAGCTCGGCCATCCCGCGCAGGTGAACGCCTACGTCACCCCGCCGTCGTCGCAAGGCTTCTCGGCGCATTACGACGTGCACGACGTCTTCGTGCTCCAGGTGGCAGGCCGCAAACGATGGAAGGTGCACGCGCCCGTCCACCCGTCGCCGCTGCGTGATCAGCCGTGGAGCGAGCACGCCGATGCCGTGGCCGCGCGGGCCCGTGACGACGCTGCGGTCATCGACGAAGTCCTCGAACCGGGCGACATGATGTATCTGCCCCGCGGCTGGCTCCATTCGGCGACGGCGCTCGGTGACGTTTCCGCGCATCTGACCGTCGGCGTCCACGTGATCACCGCGTTCGCTCTGGTGGAGGCGCTCACCGCGCTCGTCGGTTCCGAGGAAGGGCTGCGCGCGTCGCTCCCGCTCGGGATGGACGTCGGCGACCCGGACCGGCTGGAAACGTATGTCGAGTCCGTCCGGGAAACTCTGATCGCCGCGCTGCGGGCGGTGCCCGGCGACGCCCTCGCCCGGCATGTCCGGGACAAGGTGTGGCAAGGGAATCGTCCGGAACCGCTGGCACCGGTCGCCACGGCCAGGTTCGCGCTCGGCCTTGGCGACGGGGATGCCGTGCGGCGTCGCGACGGTTTGCGTTTCCGCATCGGCGACACAGCGGACGGCAGGATCGTTCTCGAACTCCCGGATCGTCGCCTTTCGTTGCCGGCAGCCACCTCGACCGCCTTGACGGTGCTACTGGACGGAAGGGTGTGGCGGCTGGGGGAGATCCCGGGAATGGATCGAAGCGATCAGTTCGTGCTCGTGCGCCGCCTGCTCAGGGAAGGCGTGCTGATGGCCGCGACGGCATGATCGCGACACCGGCGCAACGGTGCGCGGACCTGGCCGAAGCCGCGGGCGATCCCAGGGAGGGAACGGCCCCGCCCGCGGAGCACTGGCTCTTGGTCGAGCATCCGGGCCCCTGGGGCCGCTTCGCGCTCAGGGAATCCGGGATGGATCCGGGCGCGGTCGCCTCGCTCGTTTCGTGGGCGGCGCGGGTCAATGGCCGGATCGCTCTGGTGCGCCGTGTCGCTCGGCGTCCGGCCATCCGCGATCGGCCGTTCCGCTGGTTCCGCGTCGACGCCCGCCCCGGCCACGAGCAGATCCGCACCGGGGAATTCAGCGACGCCGCGGAACTCGGCCGCAGCACCTTCGCCGAGGGACGCGTGTGGCCGGAACCCCTCGCGCTCGTGTGCGTCCATGGCAGACACGACACCTGCTGCGCGGTGCGCGGCCGTTCGCTCGCGACCACGCTGGCCGCGGAGTTCTCCGAGTCCACTTGGGAATGCAGCCATCTCGGCGGCTGCCGGTTCGCTCCCTCGATGGTGTTGCTGCCACACGGCTTCACCTTCGGCGGCCTGCGTCCGGCCGACGCGAGCGGTCTTTTCCGACGGTACCTTGACGGGGTCGTCGACGGCCGGTTCCTGCGTGGCCGTTCCTCGCACCTACCGGTCGTCCAAGCGGCGCACCATCACGCCCGCGCCGCCACCGGCGTCGTCGGCATCGACGATCTCCGGCTGACGAAGACCACACGAACCGGTGATACCGACTGGCAGGTGGTCTTCGCCGAACCCGACTGCATCGTGCGGCTGCGCGAAGGCCGGATCCCGGCAGGCCGACGGCTCACGTGCGCGACCGAGCCCGTGCGGACGATACGGGTGTTCGAACTGCTGGATTTCCGGTACTGATCGTGGCTGACCGTATGGGGGATCAGTGGTGGTAGGGCGCGATCGGCGCCGTGATGGTCGTCATGTTCGTGATCAAGCCTCTGGTTCCGGCGAATGCCCTCGGCGTCACGATTCCGGTCGTGATCGTCCTGGGTGTCCTCGCGGTCAAAGGTGATCGCCCGGCTCGCACGCCCGCTCGCGCTCAGCGCACGCTGCATCGTCGATTCGGAGCGGTCATTTGTCGTCGTCGGAGGAAAGCAGGCCCGACTTCTCGGCTCGGGCCACCACCTTTTTGACGAACTCGATTGAACCGCAGTCCTGGTCGAGCAGGGCGTTGCGGCGTTGGGCCCACGCCGTGCCCAGGTCCTGGCGGATTTTCTCGCTCACTTCGGTGCGCGCTGGGTTGAGGATCGTCTGCTCTTCCTCGCCGATGTGGTGCATGAGCGCCTCAGCCAGCTTCTCGACCGCGTCGTCGAATTTCTGTGTGTCGGTGCCTTTGCATTCCAGCAGGTCCAACAGCGCCTGGTTGCCTTCGGCGTGTTCTTCCTCGCCGTGTTCCTGCTCGTGCTTGTCGATGGCGTCCTTGCGCCGCAGGGCGGGGTAGACATCCTGTTCTTCGGCTTCACCGTGCGCTATCAGTGCCGCCGACAACGCGGCTCGGGCACCTTCCCGGTCCGCGGTCGCGTCCCGCAGGTCACGGAGGAGCTGTTCGAACAGGCGGTGGTCGTCCAGGATGAGGTCCACGACGTCACCAGCAACTGGACGGGGAATCGTCACGGCAGTCATATGCCGACAATTCCTGGGCAGCGGCCGTCCTGCAACTCGAAGCACGGCCGAAGGACGAGGCGGCCCGCCCCACGACAAGGGAACGGGCCGCCGTCCAGATCACTGTCAGCCGTCGTACCAGCCGTAGTTGACGATGCGGCCGTGGTTGTAGCAGTCGCCGCCCCACAGCCAGGTGCCCGGTCCCACCAACGGTCCGTGGGTTTCGTGGCCGTCCGAGCACTTGGTCCAGGCGCCGCTGCGGCCGTAGTCCACGAACACGGTGGCGTTCCACGCGACGCCGTCGTAGTAGGTGGTCGTCCACCTGGCCACGTGGCTGGTGCCGACCTCCCCGCCGATCGCCGAGTGATGCTTCCCCTCGGTGTCGGCGGACGCCGAGCCGGCGCCTGCCAGCAGGACACCCCCGGTCAGCGCCACGGCCCCCGCCGCCACCGCGATTCTGCGGATCGTCACGTTATCCATTTCCCCTCCGGTGATCGTTTCCGGTTTTCGAGCACGAGCGCCGTGTAAAGCGCGGCCCCCGCTGTCACCTGTCTAGTGCGGCGGGAGCGTTCTGTGCCGGGGAGTGGACAGCGAACGACAAACTTCCGGACAATGGAGAAAAGCAGACACCTGGGGGGTGGCTGATGCCACGGTATGAACGTCCCTTTGTTACGGACGAAGATTCGTTGTCACAGTTCGCGGGGGATCTACGACGATTACGCGAGAACGCCGGAAGCCCGCCGTATCGCGAATTGAGCAAGCGGGCCCACTACGCGGCGAGCACCTTGTCCGACGCGGCGGGCGGCCGGAAACTGCCGACTCTGGCGGTGACCTTGGCCTATGTCCGGGCCTGTGAAGGCGACCTCGCCGAGTGGGAGGAGCGCTGGTACGCGATCACCACGATGAACCGTGCCCCGGAGCCCGAGGAAATCGACGAAGAGATCCCCTATCCGGGTCTCGCCGCATTCGGGGCGCATCAGGCAGGCTATTTCTTCGGTCGCGAGCACCTCGTCGAAGAATTGTCGCGCCAAGTCACCGAACGGCGACTCGTCGCGGTTTCCGGCGCATCGGGATCCGGCAAGTCCTCCTTGCTGGAGGCGGGGCTGATCGCGGCTGTCCGGAGATCCGGCCGGGATCGGACGATCGTGCGACTCACTCCCGGACCACATCCGCTCCGGGAAAGCGCGATCCAGCTGGCCGCGGTGAGCGGCGGATCGGCGGTCCGGCTGCACGGGGAGCTGACGGCGGATCCGGCGGGACTGCATCTGCGGGTCCGTCAGCTCCTGGCGAGGCGGCACGCGGACGCGGAACTGCTACTCGTCGTCGATCAGTTCGAAGAGGTCTTCACCCGCTGCCGGACTGCGGAGGAGCGTGACGCCTTCGTCGCGGTGCTCCTGCACGCCGTCCAGGAACCGGACAGCCGGACCCGGCTCGTGGTGGGTGTGCGTTCGGACTTCATCGGACACTGCGACAGGTACCCGGCGCTCGCCGCGGCGCTGAGCCCCGAGAACCGGGTCGACACCGGGCCGATGACCGCAGAGCAGCTACGCTCGGCGATCATGCGACCGGCGATCGCCACCGGACACCAGCTGGAAGGCGCGCTGGTCGCCACGATCATGGCCGAGACGGCGGGCGGGCACGGTGTTCTCCCGCTCGTCTCCCAGGCGATGCGCCGGACCTGGCGACGCCCTCACGGCGCCACGCTCACCCTCGCGGCGTACCAGGCGTCCGGCGGGATAACGCGTGCCCTGGCCGACACGGCCGAGAAGGTCTTCGGCGAGTTCGACCGAATCGGGCAGCGGCAAGCACGGGACGTGTTCCTCCGGCTGACCACGCTGGGATTCGATGGTTACGACACCCGGCGGCGCGTCCCCGCGCACGAACTCGACCCGGCCGCCGCCCCGGTGGTCGCCCGGCTGGTCGATGCCCGGCTCGTGACCGCCGGCGCCGACGGGCTGGAGTTCGCGCACGACGCGCTCATCCGCGAGTGGCCGCGGCTGCGGAACTGGCTGTCCACCGGTCGCGGCCGTCTGTACCTGCACCGGCGGCTGACCGAGGCCGCAGGGGTGTGGGAACGCGCGAACCGCGACCCGGCGCCGCTCTACCGGGGCAGCCAGCTCGACGAAGCGATCACGTTGGCCGGATCGACGAGACTGACCCTCCGGGAACACCAGTTCCTCGCCGCGAGCATCCAGACCCGCGAAGAAGAGACGGCCCAGGCGGACCGATCCGCGTGGCGGCTCCGACGGCTGGCGGCCGCGACGGTGGTCATGAGCGGGCTGGCCGCGGCCTCGGTCGCGCTGGCCGTCCGGGAACGGAGGCAGACACTGGCGCTTTGCTGGTGACCGCGTGCCACTACTCGGCCGGCTGCTGAGATCAGCCGGTGACGTCCAGATGCGCGGGAACCGGGGTGGGTTTGGGCGCTTTGCCGCTGGGCTGGGGTTTGTCGGCGGCGGGCTTGGTCGTCGGTTCCGGTGAAGTACCTGCCTTGGCACAGGTGGCCGAAGCGATGTCCACGGTCTGGGTCTGGCCGAGCAGCCTGGCCGATACCGCGGTCACGGTGAGGGTGCCGTCGTTGTTCTTGGTCTGCTTGTTCACCACGAGTTCGATCAGTTGGGCCACCGGGACGGTGGTGTTCGGCGGCACCCGGTCGAGGTCGAGGACCTTGCCGCCGGCCTTCAGCTTCGCGATCGACACCGAACCTTTGCCGTCGCGGCATTCTGCCCTGATCGCTTCAGCGCTCAGCCCGGGTAGCGGGAGCGTGGCGGGTAGGAGGCCGAGGTTGAGCGCGAGGCCGG
>NZ_JPLW01000002.1:1054821-1467485 GCF_000754115.1 Amycolatopsis sp. MJM2582 | reverse complement strand
CCGCCGTACCGGCGAGCGCGCTCGTAGTGCGTGGGAACAAGGGAAAATACCTCCGTGATCGGGTGTCAGGTGATCTGGACGATGGTGCCGAGCGGCAGTTCGACGAGGCGGTTCAACGCCTCGCGGGTGACGCGGATGCAGCCGTCGCTGGTGGCTTTGCCGACGAAGCTGTTGTCCGGCCAGGTGTGCAGGCCGACGGTGCCGGGACCGCCGCCGAAGGTTTCGTGTGAAGCGGAATGGCTGCTCAGCGGCAGCACGATCGGGCTGTAGGTGTTCACGCTTTCCTGGATCGACGCGAGAATGAACGCGCGGCCGGTCGGCGTGGGGTGTTCCGGCTTTCCGGTGCCGATGGTCCACGAGCCGGCCGGCTTGCCCGCTTCGTGGATTTCCAGCCGAAAACCCGCGAGATCCACGGTGACGCGGAAATCGTTCTGTGCCGATTCCACGGCATCCGGGGTGGCGTGCAGCCAGCCGGTCGCTCCGTTGGGCCTCGTGGGCAATAGGACCTGTGCCCAGTCGCCCTGCCGGGCGATCACCGGAACCCAGGTCGGCGATCCGATCTGGGTTCGGGGGAGGCGGGCGATCGGCTCACCACCGGGGGTACGGAAGACGACCGCGTCCTCTTTGGGATGCAGTACTTCGCCGCCGGTCGGGGCGGTGGGGGACGGGTCCGCGGGCGCGGAGGCCAGTTCGCCGAAGGTGTTCGCCTCCGGGAGTGCGTCGGCGGCCGCGGGCTCCACCGCCGGCGTGGTCATGGAACCGTCGGTGGCACCGTTGCCGCCTTTCGTTCCGCAGCCGGTCAGCAACGCGACCACTGTCAAGGGGAGGAGAAGGAAAACCATACGAGGGCGCGCACGACCGCTGAAGGTCTGCAGGTTGGTCATCGAGTGCCTTGTCCTTGGGCAGAGTGTTCCACAACGGAATTCGCTTCCGTGGGGAACATTCCTAACATCGGCGCGATGTGTTAATCAATGATCACCATGCGCGCACGGGAGGATCTGCCTGCGGCTTTGCCGTGTTCTCCCAGGTCGCAGATGTTCGGTGAATTCACACGATCGGGGAAAACGGAGGAAAACCGGTAACGACGGGGCGAGCCCACTCAGAGTATGTGCTCGGAATCGTTTCCCGGAGTAGAGGTGATGAATCGCCGCGCGTTGATCACCCGCCGTGGTCACCACCAGACCCGGTCGGCCGACGGAGTGCGATCGGCCTTCCCGTGGAACGGGATCGGTCAGCCGTTCGTCGTCCGGTGACCGAGATATTCGATGCTGCATCCGTCCAGTCGCCGCGCGGCGTCCGATGCGTGGGCGGAGCAGAGCGAGCCGGTCACACCGTCGCGATCGGTGGCGATCGCCGCGGCCGGTTCCGTGCAGGGGGTGTGCAGCCGGTCGTAATCCCAGGAGTTGTCACAGCCCGTCGCGGTGCACCAGGCCCGGTCGCCGAGCGAGTGCAAGGTGACGCCGTGGACAGGGCAGACGCCCCAGGGCACGTCGCACAGATGGGGATCGCGGGACACCCGGACACGGGCCAGGGACTCGGCGGTCCTGGCGATCTCGCCGGTGTAGCCGGCCAGATCGTCGGTGGCTTTGTTCATCGGCTGCGCGAGCCGTTGCAGGTGCCCGTCGTCCGTGGCCGCCAGCCGAGCGGCCATTTCCGCGGTCCGCTCGGCGAGGGCGTCGGCCTCGGCGGCCAGTGCCCGTAATTCGGCCGGGAGGGGTTCCGGCGTGGTCGGCTCAGGCATCGTGGTCCTCGCAGGTGCGGTGGAGAAGAAGTGTCGAGGGAAGAACGTGGCCCCGGTCCGGGTGAAACGTGGACCGGGGCCGTCGGTTCGAACGAGTGGCTCAGAACCAGTGGGCGCGGCCGCCCACCTTGCGTCCCGTGCTGCCGAGGATCGCGAGAACCACGCCCACGACGGCGACGACGGCGCCGATGGTGGTCAACACGGGAATGTCGACGATCAGGCCGATCACGAGAATGATGACTCCGAGCACGATCATGGTGACTCACTTTCCTGGAGCGGCCGAAACGAACCGCCGCCACGATGGGGACTGGCTGGTGGTGCCCGCATCGGCGTCTCGTCAAACACCGTCCGGCCAGGGTTTCTTTCACAGAATTCCCTGGTTTGAATCCGCGGATCGTGGGTAAACGCCTTGAGTCGTCGTGAAGTGCCGCCGGAGGAAAACGCAGTGTTGTTTCGCAGGAAAGCGATCGTGCCCGTTGGAGATGTCGAGCGGGCGGAGGCCATTCTGGTCGCTCGAGGCGTCAGCCGTGAACGGGCTGGTGGCGAACTGAGGGAGATGGCGCGCCGTCGCCACATCTCGTTGTCGCGGTGCGCGGCTTTGGTGGCGTCGACCGGCCGGGCGCGGCGGTCGGCGTGAGTTCGCCCCAGGACGAGATGCCCGCCGACCTCACGCCGGAACAGCGCAAGGTTTGGCTCGGTGAAGCTTTGCTTCCTCGCGTGCAGAGGTATCAGCCCGTTCTGGCGGCGCAGGTCAGCGGAATGCTGCTGAAGCTGAGCGCTGACGAGATTCTCGCCTTGCTCGCCGACGAGCCGAGTTTGGAACGGAAGATCGCCGAAGCGACGGCGGAACTGGCGCGGAAGCATCACCACGACTGAACTCCCGCGTGGCCCGAACGCGCGGTCGGGTGCAGTAGCTCCGCCCACCACGCCATCACCGACAGCATCGCCGAAGTCCTTGCGCAGCAACCTGAACACGAGCGGCCCGCAGCCGCTGGGCTAGAAGTCCGTGCTGCGTGAAAGCTTCTCGTTGGCGCGTAGCTCCACGAGGGCGTCCTCGTGCATCGCGGTGACGACGTCGTAGCCGGAGTTGCCGAGCACGATCCGGCGCGGCGGAACGGGTGCGCTCATCGCGCTGAGCACGGCCCGCACTCCTCGAACGGGATCGCCTTCTTGCTTGCCGTTGTGGTCCACGAACGCCGCCTTGACGCTCTCGACCATCGGTACGTAAGCGTCGACGACCTCGTTGACGGGTTGGTCCTGGAAGCCGGCGAAGGCCTTGGTGCGGGTTGCGCCCGGCTCCACGACGAGCACCCGCACACCGAACGGCTCGACCTCGAGCCGCAGCGTCTCCGACAGTCCTTCGACCGCGAACTTCGCCGCCGAGTAATAGCCGAACCCCTGTGCGGTGACGAGGCCCGCCACCGACGACATGTTCACGATCCAACCGCCGCCGCGTGCCCGCATACCCGGCAGGACCGCACGCACCACGTCGACCACGGCGAACAGGTTGAGGTCGAACGTGCGGCGGATCGTCTCGTCAGGGGCCCCTTCGATCGAGCCGAACCAGCCGCGGCCCGCGTTGTTGACGAGCACGTCGATTCCGCCGAACCGCTCCTCCGCCGCCTTGACCGCCGCACGCACTTGCTGGGCATCGGTGACGTCGAGCTCGAGAACCAGCACGCGGTCGCCGTAAGGTTCAGCCCATTCCCGCAGCTCGGCAGGCCGACGCACGGTCACCGCGACTCGATCGCCCTGCTCCAGTGCGGCCTCGGCGTAGACCAGACCGAACCCTCCGGGCGTCCCGCCGGTGATGAACCAAGTCTTCATGATTTTTTCTCCATTCAGGATCGACGTGCGCGGGTTCGGTCGGGCCGCGTGGTTGGCGATGACGATTTCGGCGATGCGGTCGTCCCGGAGCGTGAACCGGTAGTCGAGCTCGGCGATGCCGCCGGGGAAGTTGCCTTCGAGCCGCACGGTCACGACCCAGTGGTTGTCGTCGGCGCGGTGGGCGCCGATCTGTTCGGTCGTGTACTCGAACTCGGTCCCGGCGTCCCGCAGGAACGCGTGGGTCTTCTCTCGGCCGTGGAAGGTCTCGTCCTGGTCGATGATCACCGCGTCCTCGGTGAGGAACGACGAGGCGGTATCGGCGTCGTGGACGACGTGGGCGGCGAAGAACTCGCGGACGGTGGCCGGGAGCAGATCGGACGGGAGGTCGGTGTGCGGTGTCATGAGCCGATCGTGTGGCCTCGCGGCGTGGGAGGGTCAAGCCGTGGACTCTCTCCCAGGGGGAGGGTCCAGGATGAGGGGATGCTGAGCATCGGGGAGTTTTCGCGGCTGACCCACCTGAGCGTGCGGACACTGCGCCGGTATCACGAGGCGGCCCTGCTGGAGCCCGCCGTGGTGGACGAAACCACCGGTTACCGCTACTACGGTGTCGACCAGATCCCGACCGCGCAGGTCATCCACCGGCTCCGCGAACTCGACGTCCCCTTGAACGATGTGCAGCGCATCCTGCGGACCCCCGATCCCGGTGTCCGGGCGGCTCTGGTCACGGATCACCTGCAACGCCTCGAGGACGTGCTCGACCGCACCCGGGCCGCGGTCGTGTCGTTGCGGCGCTTGCTCCGGCCCGACCCCGCGCCGATCGACGTCGAGCTGCGCGCGGAGCCCGCCCGGAACGACGAGGCGGTATCGGCGTCGTGGACGACGTGGGCGGCGAAGAACTCGCGGACGGTGGCCGGGAGCAGATCGGACGGGAGGTCGGTGTGCGGTGTCATGAGCCGATCGTGTGGCCTCGCGGCGTGGGAGGGTCAAGCCGTGGACTCTCTCCCAGGGGGAGGGTCCAGGATGAGGGGATGCTGAGCATCGGGGAGTTTTCGCGGCTGACCCACCTGAGCGTGCGGACACTGCGCCGGTATCACGAGGCGGCCCTGCTGGAGCCCGCCGTGGTGGACGAAACCACCGGTTACCGCTACTACGGTGTCGACCAGATCCCGACCGCGCAGGTCATCCACCGGCTCCGCGAACTCGACGTCCCCTTGAACGATGTGCAGCGCATCCTGCGGACCCCCGATCCCGGTGTCCGGGCGGCTCTGGTCACGGATCACCTGCAACGCCTCGAGGACGTGCTCGACCGCACCCGGGCCGCGGTCGTGTCGTTGCGGCGCTTGCTCCGGCCCGACCCCGCGCCGATCGACGTCGAGCTGCGCGCGGAGCCCGCCCGGACGGTCGCGGCGGTGGAGGCCGTGATCGGGCATCGCGATGTCGAGGCCTGGTTCGCGGGCGCGGTGGCCGAGCTGGAGGCGGCCGTCGGCGCCGCCGCGTCCGGCCCCCTGGGTGGCAACTACGACAACGCCCTGTTCGAACAGGAGCGCGGTCACGCGCTCCTCTACCTGCCGACCGCCGCGCCACCTCACACCGGACGCGTGCACCCCGTGACTCTTCCGGCCGCGGAACTGGCCGTCACCACCCACGTCGGTGAGCACGACGGCATCGAGGTCACTTACGGCGAGCTCGGGACCTGGGTGGTGGAGAACGCGATGTCGGTGGCCGGGCCGGTGCGGGAGGTCTACCTCGTCGGCCCGCGTGCCACGGGCGATCCCGCTGCGTGGCGCACCGAGATCGGCTGGCCGGTCTTTCGCGTCACCTGAAGCGGTCGGCGCGAAGCCGGGCCTGGGAACAAGACAGGGTTGCCGACAGCCACGGCGTCACCGCAAGGAGCTTTGCGCAACCTCGGCATGCCCCTCCTGCCCCTACTGTCCCCGTCCGGTCTGGTTCTGGAGGCGGTCGATCAGCTCCGACGCCTCCGCCTTGGTCAAGCCCTCCGGAACCGTCTCGCCCGCCTCCTGGGCGAGGGTGCCGAGGTAGGAGCGCTGGGGCCCGGTCATCGGCTCGTCGCCGGTCGCCCAGTCTTCGCGGGGTTTCTCCGGGCTCGGAGTGTCGCTCGGCTGCGTGTTGTCGCTCATCTGACGTCCTTCGGCTGGGCACATGATCAGGCGGCGAATACCCCGCCAGGCGGGAAGCCACACCTTCCCGCATCGGGGCGAACCGGTCCCGAGTTCGTGCTCGCGGAGGAAATTCTCGCCGGGATTCATCGCGCGGGACGAACGGGCCGCCCGCGGCTCGACCTAGTGTCGTCGCCAACGAGGCTAGGAGGGCAGGTATGCGCACGCTCTTGCGCGGCGGTCGCGTCGTCGATCCGGCCACCGGGTTCGACGGCACCGCCGACGTGCTGGTCGATCACGGCACGGTGGTCGCCGTCGGGCCGGGTCTGCCGGAGACCGACGACCAGATCGCCATCGACGTCGCCGGATACCTCGTGGGGCCGGGTTTCGTCGATCTCCACAGCCACGTGCATTCGATCGCGGGCCACCGGTTGCAGGCGATGGACGGGGTCACCACGGCGCTCGATCTGGAGGCCGGGATGATGCCGGTCGGCCGGGCGTACGCGGAGGCGGCCTCGGCGGGGCGGCCGCTGCACTACGGTTTCTCCGCTTCCTGGGGTTCCGCCCGGGCGAAGGTGCTGGCCGGGGTCGAGCCGGACGCGAACTTCGCCACCGCGCTTTCGGTGCTGGGCGATCCGGCCTGGCAGCGGTCTTCGTCGAAACCCGAACTGGCTTCCTGGCTGTCCCTGCTGGAAGACGAGCTGGCGGCGGGTGCGCTCGGCGTCGGCGTGCTTCTCGGGTACGCGCCCGCCAGCGACCCGGCCGAGTTCCTGGCCCTGGCGAGGCTTGCCAAGCGGGCCGGAGCGCCTACGTACACGCACGTCCGCGAGCTGGTCGAGGTCGACCCGGACACGCCGGTCGACGGTTCGGAGGAGATCGCGATCGCCGCGGCCGAGACCGGGGCGGCGATGCACCATTGCCACGTCAACAGCACGTCGGGGTACCACATCGACCGGGTGCTCGCCGCGCTGGAGGCCGCCCGCTCCGCCGGGTCGCGGGTGACGGTGGAGGCCTATCCCTACGGGGCGGGCTGCACCGCGGTCGGTGCGTTCTTCCTCGCCCCGGAGCGGCTGCGGATGAACGGTCTCGATCCGACACGGGTGGTCCTGCTGGAGACCGGTGAGCGGATCGCCGACGAGGCGCGGTTGCGGCAGGTCCGGCGCGAGACGCCGGGAGCGCCGTGCCTTCTCGAGTCGCTCGACGAGCAGGATCCGGGAGAACGGGCTCTGCTGCACAGGTCGCTCGCTTTCCCCGACTCGATCGTCGCGAGCGACGCGATGCCGGTGTACTGGCCCGACGGCACCGGCGACAGCACCCGATGGCCGCTTCCCCCGGGCGGGGTGACACACCCGCGCACGGCGGGGACGTTCTCGAAAGCGCTTCGTCTGATGGTGCGCGAAACCGGCACCTGGACCTGGCTGGAGGCGTTCCGCCGCTGTTCCTATCTGCCCGCGCGGGTGCTGGACGAGGTCTCGCCGGCCGCGCGGGCGAAGGGCAGGCTGGACATCGGCGCGGACGCCGACATCGTCGTCCTCGACCCGGCCACCATCACCGACACCGCCTCGTACTTCGACCCGACCCGGCCTTCGCTCGGCGTCCGGCACCTCTTCGTCTCGGGCACTCCGGTGGTCCGCGACGGGCGACTGCTCACCGACGCGTTCCCCGGCAGACCGCTGCGCGGTGAACCGCGGTGAACGCGAAACCGCATACGAGTCTGAACCGCGTCATCGAAGCACTCGGGGACGTGCTCCTCGAGCCGATCGCGGTCGGCCGGGACACCCGGCGTCCCCTCGGCGGCGTGGTGATCCACGACCCGTACGACGACGCCGAGTTCCCCGACCGGGCCGTGGTGCTCGGGGTCGGGGTGCGCGAATCCGGTGACATCGTGAGGCTCCTGCACGAACTCGGCGAACGCGGCGCGTCCGCGCTGGTCGTGCGCTCGCCGGTCTCCGCCCCGGCCGAGCTGGCGCGAGCGGCCGCGGCCTCCGGGGTGGCGTTGGTCGGACTGGCGAGCAGGGCGTCGTGGACGCAGCTGGCCGCGATGCTCCGTACGTTGCTGGCCGAGGGCGACGTCGGCGACGTCTCTCCGCAGGCACTCGGCGGGATCCCGACCGGTGACCTGTTCGCGCTCGCCAACGCGATCGCCGCGTTGCTCGACGCGCCGATCACCATCGAGGACCGTGACTCGCGGGTGCTCGCCTTCTCCGGCCGCCAGGACGAAACCGATCCGCCGCGGGTCGAAACGATCCTCGGCCGCCAGGTGCCGGAGCGGTACACCCGGGGCTTGGCCGAGAGTGGCTTCTTCGACCGCCTCTATCACGAGCCGGGACCGGTCTATTTCCATCCGGACGACGATGGCGAGAACCGTCCCAGGGCGGTGGCCGCCGTCCGGGCCGGCGATGAGGTGCTCGGCTCGATCTGGGCCGTGGTCGATCACGCGCTGAGCGACGAACGTGAGGCGGCGCTGGTGGACGCCACGAAAATCGTGGCGTTGCATCTTCTCCGGGTGCGCGCCGGAGAAGATGTCGAACGCCGGCTGCGAGCCGATCTGGTGAGTACCGCCCTCGAAGGCGGGCGCGGGGCCCCGGAAGCCGTCGCGCGCCTCGGCCTGCTCGGCCGGCCCGCCGTCGTGCTCGCGATGGGTCTGCTCGACTCGGCTGACGACGACCCCCGGCTCGCCACCGAACGCCATCGCGTCGCCGACGCGCTCGCCCTTCATCTGAGCGCGGTCCAGCCGCGATCGGCGGTCGCGCTCATCGGCGAGGTCGTGTACGGGATCGTGCCGGGGAACCACGGTGATCAGCAGGAACGCTCGGTGCGTGTCGCGGCCGCGTTCCTGGAACGAATCGGGCACCGGGTCTCCGCGACGATCGGCGTCGGACCGACGGCGCTCGACAGTTCGGGCCTGTACGACTCTCGCGTCGGGGCGGACCGGGCGTTGCGGGTGCTGCTCGACAACGGCGGCGCCAAGCGGGTGCTCACGGCGGAGGACGCGCACATCGACGCGCTGATGCTCGAACTGGCGGACCTTTCCGCGGCCCGCGGCGACGTCGCGAGCGGGCCGATCGCGAGGTTGCTGGCCTACGACCGGGAACACCAGTCCCAGTTCGTGCACACGCTGCGGTGCTGGCTCGATTCGTTCGGGGACACCAACGCCGCGTCGGCGGCGGCCTATGTGCATCCGAGCACCTTCCGCTACCGGTTGCGACGGCTGGCCGAGATAGGCGGCATCGACCTCGACGACCCCAGGGACCGGTTCGCGGCGATGGTGCAACTGCATCTGCTGCTCCACGGCACGCGGCCCGAAACGGCCTGAGGCACTCCCGATCCCGGGGTTCCTCCGCGCGGACGAACTTCCCCCTCGGCTCTCCTCGATCCGGACGAACAACCGGCGCCTCCGCCGGACCTAGCATTCCCGCAACGCCGGACCATCCACACCGGACAAGAGGTGCACATGTCGAAGATTTCCGAAATCGATACCTGGCTCCGGGAGAATTTCGCCGTCCTGCTGGACCGGCACCGGGTTCCCGGTGCCGCGATCGCGGTGCTCGCCGACGGCGAGATCGTCGAGCACGCGGCGGGTGTCCTGAACACGAGCACCGGGGTGGAGTCCACAAAGGACTCGGTATTCCAGG
This sequence comes from Amycolatopsis sp. MJM2582, assembly GCF_000754115.1. NCBI lineage: Bacteria > Bacillati > Actinomycetota > Actinomycetes > Pseudonocardiales > Pseudonocardiaceae > Amycolatopsis > Amycolatopsis sp. MJM2582. The sequence continues at coordinate 1,458,165 of NZ_JPLW01000002.1, read as the reverse complement.
TCGGGTCGATCACCAAGGTCTGGACGATCACGCTGATCATGCAGCTGGTCGACGAGGGCCTGGTCGACCTCGACCGTCCCGTGCGCGACTACCTGCCGGAGTTCCGGCTCGCCGACGAGCAGGCCGCCGCCACGATCACCGTCCGGCAGCTGGCATGCCACACCGGTGGATTCGAAGGTGACGTCTTCGCCGACACCGGAACCGGTGAGGACGCGGTGGCGAAGCTCATCCCGTTGCTGGCGGACGTGCCGCAGCTGTTCCCGCCGGGCGAGCGGTTCTCCTACAGCAACGCCGGCTACTGCGTGCTCGGCCGCATCGTCGAGGTGCTGCGAGGCGAGTACTGGGACGACTGCGTGCGCGAGCGGCTGATCGGCCCGCTCGGCCTGACCCACGCCGGCTGCGGCGCCGAGGACGCCGTCCGCCATCGCGCCGCGGTCGGTCACGACCTGCCGGAAACGGGTGGCGGGCCGGTACCCACGAAGGTCTGGTCGCTCGCCCGCTCCAACGCCCCCGCCGGGGCGACGCTGGTCATGTGCCCGCGCGATCTGCTGACCTTCGCCCGCATGCACTTGAACGAAGGCAAGGCCGACAACGGTGCCCAGGTGCTGTCGCCGGAGTCGGTGCGCGCCATGCGCGAGCGGCAGATCGCCGTGCCGGATCTCGGCGTCATGGGCGCGTACTGGGGCCTCGGCTGGGCGGACTTCGGCTGGCAGGGCGGCACGGTGATCGGCCACGACGGCGGCACGATCGGCCAGTCCGCCTTCCTGCGCGTAGCGCCGGAGCGCGACGTCGCGTTCGCGTTGCTGACCAACGGAGGGGCCGCGCTGCGGGCTTACCACGAGGTCGCCACCAAGCTGATGCACGAACTCGCCGGTATCACGGTTCCGCCGCTGCCCGAGCCGGATCCCGCGGCGGCGCCGGCCGATCTTTCCCGGTACGTGGGCGAATACTCGTCGAGGGTCGTCTCCACCGTCGTCACCGAGGAGGGCGGCAGGCTCTGGCTTCGGCGCACCCCGAAGGGGGAGTTCGCCGAACTCGACGAGCCCTCGGGCACGGTCGAACTGCTGCCGTGGCACGGCGAAACCTTCGTCGCCGTCGTCCCGGAACTCCCGGGCGCCTACATGCCCCACCAGTTCGTCGGCGACGACGGCGCCGGCCGGGCCCGGTTCCTCCACACCGGACGCGCGGACCGGCGGGTGACCCGGTGAACGACATCCGCGAACGGATCGAAGCCGTGTTCGCCGCCGCGGGCGCCGAAGGTTCGCTGCACGCCAGGGAAATCGGCGTGCCGGACGGTGCCGAGGTGTCGGTCGGCGCCGATGATCAAGTGGTCCTCGCCTCGGTCTTCAAGATTCCGATCGCGCTCGCCTACGCCCGGGAAGTGGTGGCCGGACGGCTCGACGAGACCGAGTACACGAAGGTGACCGCGCGGTACCGGATCGGCGGCATCGGCACCGCGGGCTGCGCCGACGACGTCGAGATGACCTGGCGCGACCTCGCCTGGTTCATGCTCACGATGAGCGACAACGCGGCGACCGACCTGATCTGGAACCGGATCGGCCAGGAGACGATCTGCCGGGTGGTCGCCGGCCTCGGGCTGACCCGTACCCGCCTGATCGGCTCCTGCGAGGACTCGTTCCGCATCGGGCTCGCCGAACTCGGCGGGACCGACCTCGCCGAAATCGACGCGCTGCTGGCCGAAGCCACCGACGAACAGCTACGGAACCTGTCGATGTGCGACCCGGAAAGGGAAACCTCGTCGACACCGCGCGAGACGACCGAACTGCTGGACGCGATCTGGACCGACCGGGCGGGCGAACCCGAGGCCTGCCAACGCGTTCGGGCGATCATGGCCCGGCAGATCTGGCCGCACCGGCTGTCCGCCGGATTCCCCTCCGATGTGCGGATAGCCGCGAAAACCGGGACGCTGCCGGGCATCCGCAACGAAGCGGGAGTGGTGACCCTGCCCGAGGGCCGCCGTTTCGCGGTCGCGGTGTTCACCCGCGCCCATTCCTTCGAGGACCGCCTTCCCGAGGTCGACGCGTCCATCGGCGCCGTCGCCCGGCTGGCGCTCGACCACCTCGCCGCCGAGAACGTGACACCGTAGGAGAACTCCCATGAAAACTGCCCGGCACACCGTCGTGACGGCGGTCGTGGTCGCGTTGACCGTGAGCGCGTGCTCCGCACCGGCGCCCTCCGGCACGGACCCGGACGCGAACCGGCCACTGGCCGACGGCAAGACTTTCACCTATGCCGTCGGCTCGGATCCGGGGACGCTCGACCCGGCGCTCACCGTGCTCTCGATCGCCGGCGAGATCGGCCGCTACCTCTATGACGGGTTGCTCGGCGTGGACGGCAAGGGACAACCCGAGGCCGGCCTCGCGGCGCGGTGGGAGGCCACCACGACCACGGCGTCCTTCACCCTGCGCGAAGGCATCACCTGTCCCGACGGGAGCCCGCTCACCGCGAAGGACGTCGCGGCGAACATCGACTTCATCGGCGACCCGGCGAACAAGTCGCCGATCGCGGGCAACACGGTGAAGGTGGGCACGAAAGCGGTCGCCGACGATTCCGCGGGCACGGTGAAGGTCACCAGCGGGGCACCGGACGCGTTCCTGCTGCGCAACATCGGCAACATCCCGATCGTCTGCGCGAAGGGCCTCGCCGACCGCGCGACGCTGGCCAGGGGCGAGAACGGCACCGGTATGTTCACCGTGTCCGAGATCGTCCCGAACGACCACTACACGCTGACCCGGCGCAAGGACTACCACTGGGGCCCCGGCGCCTTCGATCCGCGGCAGAAGGGCTTGCCGGACAAGGTGATCATCCGGGTCATCCCCAACATGACCACCGTCACGAACCTGCTGCTGTCCGGCGAGCTCAACGCCGCCCAGGTGGTCGGGCCGGACCAGCAGCGGCTGCGGGCACGCGGGCTGTTCCACGCCGACACGACCGTGGCACTCGGCGAGTTGTGGTTCAACCAGGCACCCGGCCGGTTCGGCGCGGACCAGACGATGCGCCGCGCACTGGTGCAGGCACTCGATCTCGCCCAGGTCGCCAAGGTGCTGACCAGGGACGCCGGCGCGCCGGTCCGGAGTCTGATCACCATGGAACCCGCGGCGTGCACCGGCGACTCCGCCACCGGGCACATCCCCGGCTTCGATCTCGCCGCGGCCAAGGCCGCGCTCGAGGCGGCGGGCTGGAAGCCGGGACCGGACGGCATCCGGACGAAGGACGGCAAACGTCTCGCGCTGACCGCCATCTACGGCACGCAGATCGGAGCGACCATGACACCGGCCGCCGAGCTGATGCAGCGGGGTTGGAAGGAGGCGGGCGTCGACGTGACACTCAAGGGCCTGGACAGCCCGGCGACCAGCCAGACGCTGTTCGCCTCCGGCGACTGGGACCTCTCGCTGGCGCCGGTCAGCCTGAACCTGCCGAGCCAGCTGACCCCGTTCGTCTCCGGCAGCCGCCCGCCCGAGGGCACGAACTTCGCGCATATCGACAACCCGCGGTACGACGCGCTGGTCGCGAAGGCGGCCACCCAGGTCGGGACCGCGGGCTGCCCGGACTGGCTGGCCGCGGAGACGGCGCTGTTCGAAGACCAGGACGTCGCACAGTTCGCGAACTCGGTACTCCCGACCTTCGGGAACAAGGCGCGGTTCGAGATCTCGAACACCTTCCTCCAGCCGTCGTCGATCCGGATGTATGCCTGATGAAGTTCTTCGGATGCACACCGGTCGCGCCGGTCGGCTCGGAAATCGAGAAGCCGAGGTCTAGCGAAGCGAGATCGGGGTACCTGGCTTTGAGTGGAGAGCAGTGCCGATCGTGGGCTGAGGTGCAGCGCAGTGGAGCGACGACGAGTGCGGCAGGGTGGCGTCACCGGGAATCGGACGGGGGAGGACGAGCCCGAGGGCCCGACGGATCTGTCGAAGCGTTCGTGGTGGCAGGTGTTGAAACGGACGGTCAAGCAGTTCCAGCGGGACAACTTGACCGACTGGGCTGCCACGTTGACCTACTTCAGCGTGTTGTCGATCTTCCCGGCGATCGTGGTGCTCACCGCGATGCTGGGTTTGCTGGGCCCGGCGGCGACGCAGACGCTGATCGACAACATCGACACGCTGGTTCCCGGACAGGGCCGGGAGATCTTGGTCAACGCGATCCGTGAGGTGGGCCGGTCTCAAGGGCTGGCGGGACCGGTCGCCATCGTGGGTGTCGCGGGGGCGCTGTGGACGGCGTCCGGGTATGTGGGTGCGTTCATGCGAGCCTCGAACGCGATCTACGAGATGCCGGAAGGGCGGCCGATATGGAAAACGGTGCCGCTGCGCCTGGTTTTGACCCTGGCGGTGGTGGTGCTGCTGGCGGTGTGCGCGGTGGGTGTGGTGGCGACCGGTGGGGTGGCCGAGCGAGTCGGGCGACTGCTGGGCGTCGGGTCGGCCGGGGTGCTGGTGTGGGACATCGCGAAATGGCCGGTGATCGCGCTCTTGGTGAGTTTGGCGTTCGCCTTGTTGTACTGGGCCGCACCCAACGTGAAACACCCGGGATTCCGGTGGCTGAGCCCCGGCGGTGTGCTGGCGGTGGTGGTATGGGTGCCGGCCTCGGCCGGATTCGCTTTCTACGTGGGGAATTTCGGCTCCTACAACAAGACCTACGGCACGCTGGCCGGGGTGATCGTGTTCCTGGTGTGGCTGTGGATCTCCAATATCGCCGTGCTGCTGGGGGCGGAGTTCGACGCCGAACTCGCCCGGGGGCAGCGCATCGAGACCGGGCAACCCTCCGAGCGGGAGCCTTTCCTGCCACCGCGGGATACCAGCGCATTCGATGACGACGACACCGCGCAGGTGACATCGGAGCCTCCCGGGACCGTCGCGGAGGGCCGCGGCACTACCGGCTGACCCGGCCGGTCGCTACAGCTCGAACTCGCCCGGCGCGAGGCTGCGCGCGAGGCAGAACTCGTTGCCCTCCGGGTCTGCCAGTACGACCCACGAGCGGTTCTCGCCCTGGCCGAGGTCCACGGTCGACGCACCGAGCGCGAGCAGCCGGTCCAGCTCGGAGCGCTGGTCGACGTCGATCGGGGTGATCTCGAAGTGCACCCGGTTCTTGCCGCTCTTGCCGTCGGGCACTCGGACGAACGACATGCTCGGTACGGCCGGCCCGCGGCGCAGATCGGCGAGCCGCTCCGCGTCCGGGACCTCGGGGTCGGGCCCGATCTCGACGACCTCACCCCTGTCCTCGTAGACGACGTACCCGAGGACACCGCACCAGAACTCGGCCAGCCGCCGCGGATCCACGCTGTCGATCGTCGTCCATTCCAGCCTGCTCGTCATATACCAACGCCCTTGTTCTTCGGAACCCCTTGAAGTTCGGACACCTTCTCACAGGCCTCACGCTGGTTTCAGGTGAATTGTTGGTCCATTCGAGTGGGTAGGCGGTCGGTTTGTGATGCCGCACGTTCGTATTCCGATGGAATGTCAGTGAAAAGACGACAGGGTTTGCCGGTCGGCCTCGGCCTGCTTGCCGTGGCGCTGGTGTGGTGGGTTGTCCAGGTCGCCGTACTGCCCTCGGATGCCCGGAGTGCCGCTGCCACCTACGGGCAGTTCGTCCTCGCCGCGGTGGGCCTGGTCGTCAGTGTCGTCGCGTTGTGGAGGACGGCTCTCCCACCGCCTTCGGTGGGACTCGACGAGTTGTCGGATCGGTTCGCCGTGGCGATGCGCACCCAAGGCATGGCGGCGGCGTTGGAGCGTGGCCTGATGCAGCCGTCTCCGTTGCCGATCCGGTGGACGGGTGTGTCGAAGGGAATCGCCGGGAGCGTCGCGTCCGCGACGGCACCTCGCGGCGCGGGAGCGTGGTTCCCGCCCTTGCCGGGCCTTGACACCATCACTTCGGCGGACCTGCGGTCGGGCAACCGCGAGAAGCTGCACAGGATCTATGGTGCTCTTCCGTCAGGACGCTTGATCCTCGTCGGTCCACCGGGGGCGGGTAAGAGCTCGGCCGCTGTGCTGCTGCAGCTCGACGCCTTGCAGTATCGCGAATCCACGTCCGATGCCGAGGCCCGGCGGCGAATTCCGGTGCCGGTGATCCTCACTCTGCACGGCTGGGATCCGGAGACCACTCCGGTCGTGGACTGGCTGGTGAGCAGGCTGACGCTGGTCCCACTGCTCCGCGGCAGAGCGGGCGCGCGTCATGCGCGGGCTTTGCTGGAGCGGCACGTCACCGTCATCCTCGACGGGCTCGACGAGATCCCCGAGAACTTGCGGCCGATCGCGCTGCGAGCGCTCAGCGAGCAGGCGACGTGCCGCGTGATACTGCTCAGCCGCACGGAGGAGATGGCCGACGCCGCGCGGCAGCACCTGTTCGTCGGCGCGGTGGCGGTACGGCTGAAACCGTTGACGCCCGCTGCAACGGTCCGTTATCTACTCGGCCCACTGCCCTCGCCGGCTCCCTCCGCGTGGAGATCGATCGCCGAAACAGTCAAGGACAACCGTTCCGGCGCCCTGGCGTCGGTGTTGAGCAGCCCGTTGTGGGTGAGTCTTCTGCACGACATCTACCCACCGCTGGGAAATCTGGACGCCACCGTCGACGAATTGCTCGGCGACCGGTTCACCGACCCCCGTGCCATCACACAGCACCTCCTCGAGAAAGCGGTCGCGGCCGCCTACACGACGCGCCCCGGGCAGAAGCCGTCTCGATACAGCCCCGCCACGGTCCGGCGCACCCTCGGTGTCATCGCCGGCGGACTTCATCGAGACCGCACCCGCGACTTCACCTGGTGGGGGATGACCGCGTGGTCGCCGTGGTCCGGCCGCCTCGCCTCCGCCATACCGCTGGCGCTGCTCACGATTCCCGCCGCGCTGACCGCGGCGGCACTGATCACCGCCCTGGCAGGCGACTTGTTCTGGGTCACCCTCGGTTCCGCCGCCGGCATCGGCATCGCCATCAAGTTCCTGGCGCCCGCCGCCAGGTACCCGCTCACACTCGGTGGCTCGTTCCGGTCAAGGAACCTCAGGCGCGGTGTCCTGCTGGGACTTTCCCTCGGACTCGGCTTCGGAGTCGTGGCGGGTTCTCAAGGAGGATTCGCCGGCGGTTTCGCCACTGGATACGCGGGAGGCCTCGCGGTATGCCTGCCCGTCGGCCTCGTCGGCGGCCTGACGGTCGGTCTTCTCGATCACCTCGCCCAGCAAGGGCGAAACGACGTCAACCCGCCCACCCCGGTGAACCTCTGGCGCGCCGAACTGGCGACCGTGCCCCTGCTTCTCGTGACCTTCACGTTGGCGGGCGCGCTTGTCTTCGGGTTGATCGGCGGGGTGATCGGCGGCATCGGAAGCGGGCTGGAAGAAGCCGTCATGGGCGCGTTGATCGGGGCCGCGATCGCGGTCGCGGTGTGGACCGCGCTGTCGAAGACGATACGAGCGGCCTGCGGTCAGCTCTACCTCACCGTCCGGTACCGGACACCGTTCCGGCTCCTGCGGTTCCTCGAGGACGCACGTCAAAGGCACATCCTCAGGACGGTCGGCCCCGTCTACCAATTCCGTCACGCCACACTGCAAGACCACCTCGCGGCGCCGTCGTCACGGCGCGGGGCTGAGGGCGGTTATGCCCTCCCCGTCCGCACGCGCTGTCCCTAGGCTGCGGCGATGCTGGTGATCCGGCTCTTCGCAACACTGCTGTGGTTCGGTGTGTCGGCCGGCCTGCTCACCTACGCCGTCCACGACCTGAACGTGCGGGACGCGCCGACCTCCAGTATCGAGGGCACGGTCATCGCGCACCGGCAAGAGTCCCACATGTCGTCACAGGACCCTGAGCCGCACTTCACCTATTTCATCACCGTCCGCGGCGCGGCCGGGGACTTCGAGTTCGGCAACGGCCAACAGGCGATCGATACCGAGCCGGGTACTCCGGTGGTGGTGCAGGTTTCGACGGTGACCGGCGAGATCGTGTTCCTGCGCAAGGGCACCACGGTCGTGGATCTGCGCACTACCGTGACCACGGACGTGGTCCTCATCGTGTTCGGCGCGGTCGGCCTGCTCATCGCCTTGGTGCGAGAACTCGTCATCGACGACTACACCTGCCCGAGGTGGCTGGGATTCGTCGTCGGCGCGCTCGCCGCGGCCTGCGGGGGATGGCTTGCCCTGATGCTGCCGTAGAAGTGTGCCGCTGCGGCGGTGGCGGTCCTGTGATGCTTCCCGAAGCAGTCGGTCGCGCACCTCTTTGACATGCTGCCGGTATGGCGACGACGGAATCCGAGCCCGTCCAGACGTCCGCGGGCAAGGGCGGAGGGCTGGTCCTGGTGTGCCTGGCCGGCATGCTCTGGGGAACGATCGGTCCGGCCATCCCCGTGGTCCACGACGCTTCAGGTCTCTCCCCGCTCACCATCGGCGGCTACCGCGCGTTCTTCGCCGTCGTCGTCCTGGTGATCGCGGCCGCCGCGATGCGGCGGTTGCGCGCCTGCGCGCGGCTCGGCAGGCGGCATTGGCGGCGGGTGACCGTGGTCGGGGTCGCGACGGCGACCTTCCAGTTGTTCTTCTTCGTGGCGGTCCTGTGGACCGGGGTGAGCATCACCACCGTGGTGTGCCTCGGGTTCGCGCCGGTGTTGTTGCTGATCACCGGCAGCGTCCGGCGTCGCCGCCCGCCTTCCGCCGGCCAGTTCCTCACCGTCGCGGTCGCGGTGTCAGGGCTTCTGCTGGTCAGTGTGTTCGGCAGCCCGGTAGGCGAAGCGCAGTACCCGGTCTTGGGTGTGTTCGCCGCACTCGTGTCAGGAGCCGCTTACGCCCTCTCCGCCGAGGCGGCCGCGCCGCTGTCCCTGCGGCTCGACACACTGACCATGACCACGACGACCACCTGCGTCGCCGCGATGGTCCTCGTTCCCGCCGGACTGGTCATACCGTTGTCGAGCGGCGACGGGATCTGGACGACCGACATCGGGTCGTGGGCCGTGATCGGCTACCTGGGGGCCGTGACGATGGCGCTCGCCTACGCGCTGCTGTTCACCGGTCTGAGGACCACCCCCAGCGGTGCCGCTGTGGTGGCGACGCTGCTCGAGCCGGTGACGGCCGTCCTCATCGCCATGGTCTTCCTGCGGGAGAGGCTGACGGTGGCCGGTGTCGTGGGTGTCGTGCTGATCATGGCCGCGATCGGCAGCCTGGGACGTCACTCGAAGGAACCGGCGCCACAGTGATCTGGCAGAGCCGGCGAGATGACCGGATCGAGTGATCATCGAAGTGCGCGGTACCCGGGGCCTGTCTTACGTTGAGTGCCCGACGTGAGGGAAGCTCGATGACCACGACCGCCGAGGTCGGCGGGCCGGACGCCGCCCCGCCGGTCTTGAGCCGCAAACGCAGGAACGCGGTGTTCGCGGCGGTCATGCTCGGGATGTTGCTCGCGGCGCTCGATCAGACGATCGTGGGGACCGCGTTGCCGACGATCGTCGGGGATCTCGGCGGGGCAGGGCATCTGTCGTGGGTGATCACCTCCTATCTGCTCGCCGAGACGATCATGACCGTCGTCGTCGGAAAGCTCGGCGATCTGTTCGGCCGCAAGCTGATGTTCCAGCTGTCGGTGATCGTGTTCACGGTGGGTTCGTTCTTCTGCGGGTTCGCCGGCGACATGATCTGGCTCATCGTGGCCCGCGCGGTGCAGGGCCTGGGCGCGGGCGGCCTGATGGTCACGGCGACCGCGCTCGTGGCCGACGTCGTGCCGCTGCGCGAGCGGGGCAAGTACCAGGGCGTCCTGGGTTCGGTCTTCGGTGTGGTCACGGTGCTCGGCCCGATGCTGGGCGGGCTCTTCGTGGACCACCTTTCGTGGCGATGGGCCTTCTACGTCAACGTCCCGATCGCGGTCCTGGTACTGATCGTGGCGGCGAGCGCGATGCCGAGCGTCAAGGCCGCGGCGAGGCCGGTGATCGACTATCTCGGTATCCTGCTGATCGGACTGGCCGCGACCGGCCTGACACTGGTCACCAGCTGGGGCGGTACCCAGTACGCGTGGGACTCGCCGACGATCATCGGGATGTCGATCGGCTCGGTGATCTTGCTGGTGCTGTTCGTCTTCGCGGAAAAGCGCGCGAAGGAACCGACCTTGCCGATGCGGCTGTTCCGGAATCCCGTGTTCACCGTTTCGGCGATCCTGAGCTTCGTCGTGGGTTTCGCGATGCTCGGTGCGCTGTCGTACTTGCCGACCTATCTGCAGTACGTCCACGGCATCTCGGCGACCAGTTCGGGCGTGCGGATGCTGCCGATGGTGATCGCGCTGCTGGTGGCCGGCGTGTTCGCGGGCAATGTGGTCGGCCGGACGGGGCGGTACAAGATCTTCCCGATCGCCGGCGGGATCGGGCTGACGCTCGGCCTGTACCTGCTTTCGCGGCTGACCCCGACGAGCGGTTTCTGGGAGATGTCCCTCTACTTCGCCGTGCTGGGTCTGGGAATCGGCCTGAGCATGCAGGTGCTGGTCATCGTCGTGCAGAACACCGCGGACTACCGCGATCTGGGCGTCGCGACATCCGGGGTGACCTTCCTCCGGTCCTTGGGTTCTTCGTTCGGTGCGGCCGTCTTCGGCACGATCTACGCCAACCAGTTGGCGCCGAACATGGCCGCGGCGGGTGCGGAACATCCGCTGCCGCCCGGGATCGACCCCAAGGCCGTCCAGGTCCCGAGCGCTCTCCACGCCTTGCCGGATTCGGTTTCGGCGCCCTACATCCAGGCGTACGGCGATTCCCTGCACACGGTTTTCCTTTATGCCGCACCGGTCGGGCTCGTCGCGCTGGTTTTGGCGTTCTTCCTCAAGGAGGTTCCGCTGCGGGACACCTCGCGGGCGGCCGCGCCGGACCTCGGCGACGGTTTCGCGATGCCGGAGCCGGGCAACGGGGATCAGGATCTCGAGCGTGCCGTCGGCCGCCTGCTGGCGCGCGACGGGAAGGCGGCCTCGGCGGGTGTCATCATGAAGTCCGGCTGCGAACTCGACGCCGGCGGATTGTGGTGCCTTGGGCAGGTTCGCCTGCGGGAACGCCGGAACAAGCCGACGTCGCTGTCCGCGATCGGCGATCGTTACGGCGTTCCGCCAGAGGTCTTCGAAGCCGCCTTCGCGCGCCTCGAATTCACAGGCCACCTGACCTTCAAATCCGGGGGATGGGCCACCACGGAAGCAGGACGCGCCGAACTCGAAAAGCTCATCCGGGCTTGGAAAGCCTGGCTGGCCGAACGGCTGCGGGACTGGGGTCTGGAAGGACAAGACGAACTGGACGCGGCGCTCGGCCGGGTCGCGAACCGTATCCTGGACCAGGCCGCCGAAGACCAGCCCAGCGGGAAACACGCCGCGTCGCGATAGGGTGGGCGCGGTTGAGGGCGCCGGAGCCCTTCCAGACATGACGTGAAGGGGACTTTCGCCGCATGCGATGCGACGAAAGTCCCCTTCACCCCACGGACAAGACACCTTTGCGACGGGCGAGATTGACCCGCGGCGGGGGTTACCGGGCCGCCTGCGGGGCCAGCAGATCGTTCAGCCAGGGCAGGACCGCGGACCGTGGATCGACCGGCCGGGGCAGGAGTCCGTTGGCCGCCAGTAGTTCCGCGGCGTGGTGCTGTTCGGTGAGGAATTCGTCGGTCACCGGGTTGAGCCCGAACGGGCGGCCGCGCAAGGCGTGTTCCCAGCGGTCCAGGTCGGCTGTGGAGGTCGTCCCGGCGTCTTCGGCGAAATAGCGGGCGGCTTCCCTGGGATTGGCCGCGATCCACGCGTCCGACTCCTGCAGCGATCGGACGATTTCGGTGAGTTCGTCGCGGTGGTTCTCGGCGAAATCGCGGCGGGTGAACCACAACGAGGGATGGCTGAAAAGACCTTCGGTGTCGATCAGTGTCCGGACAGGACTCTCCTGCTCGACCGCGGCCAACGCCGGGTACGCCCCGACCCAGGCGTCCAGGTCGCCGGACCGGAACGCGGACGGCCCGTCGTGCACCGAGGTGTCCACCGGTTCGATATCGGACCAGGTCAGCCCGGCCCGTTCGAGCGCGAACAGCACGAGCGTGGTCTGCCAGGACCCGTGCGCGATGCCGACCCGGCGCCCGCGGAGGTCGGCGACGGACCGGATGGGCGACTCCGGCTTCACCACCAGCCTGCCGTTTTCCACCCGTGGCCCGGAAATGCCGACGTAGACGAGGTCACGCCCGTGGGCGAGCCCGGTCACCGGCGGGGTGAACCCGGTGCCGATGAAGTCGTAACCGCCCGGTTCGAACAGCCAATCCGAGTGCAGGGTCGGCAGTGCGGTCTTCGGGTCGACGGGCGGTTTCGCGGGGAGCGTGCGCAGATCGACCCACTCGACGCCGGGCAGCCGCCGTTCCAGGATGCCGCGGTGACGAAGGACGAACAGTGAATTGTTGTGGGGGAAGAACCCGACTCGAACGGTCATGGTGTGTGCTCCTCAGTGTTCGGGGACCAGGCCGAGGCGGCGTGCCTCGTCGACGAGTCCGCTGCGGCTCCACTGCGCGACCAGGTTGGTCGGGTCGAACTCGACCGATCCGCCCAGCCCTTCGGCGATCGCCTGGAACTGCGCGCCTTCTTCGAGCAGGACGATGAACTTCGCGGTTTCCAGCAGGCCGTCGCGGCCGAGCACGTTGACGCCGCCGTTGGCCTCGAAGATCGCGACCAGATGCGGGTCCTCCCGCAGCCGGTCCAAAATGAACTCGCTCGCGGGACGGCTGCGGTCGATATGCGGCGGGATCTCCCTCGACAGCGTGAGCCGCTGGGACGCGGCGTAGCGGATGGGCAGGGTGCGGTGGGTCTGGGCCCATCCGCCGAGCCATGGCGTGTGGACGTGCACCACCGTCGTGATCTCCGGGTGCTCGCGGAAGACCTTGCTGTAGCCGCCGATGAAGCCCGCGCGGCCGCTTCCGGACAGCACGGTGCCGTCGAACGTGGCGACCACGGGTTCCACCGCGCGGTCGTCGGCCCAGGGGCCGGGTTCGTTGAGGGCCACGGCGATCTCTTCGCCGGGCACCCGCTCCACGAAGTTCACGGTGCCGTTCGCCGAGGTGGTGCCGGTCTCCCGGAAGACCCGGAACGCCTTCTCTGCGTCCTTGCGGGCTTTCTCCACGAACTCGGAGACGGTCGAATCGAGTGTGCTGGTCATCATTTCTCCTGGTCAGGCGACGAACGCGGGTTCGCGCGGGGCGGTGGGGCTGGTGAAGCGGGAACGGCCGAGCAGGGGGAGGACCTCCTCGCCGACGCGGTAGGCCTCCTCCAGATGCGGGTTTCCGGCGAGGATGAACGCGTCGACGCCGAGGTCGAGCAGCTGGTCGAGACGTTCGGCGACCTGCTCGTAGCTGCCGACGAGGCCGAACGCGGGTCCGCCGCGGAGCAGGGAGAACCCGGCCCAGACGTTCGGCTGGACCTCGACGTCGCGGTAGCCGGTGATGGTGGAGGGCACCCAGCCCTTGATGCGGCCCGCGCCGACGGAGTCGCCTCGCGCCTGCCGGTTGGCGATCTCCGGGTCGACGTACCGCCAGCCCTTCTCGATCTCGGCCCACGCGGCTTCCTCGGTGTGCCGGGCGAGGATGTCGATGCGTACCGCGAATTTCGGGGTGCGGCCGAGTTTCGCGGCGTGCTCCCGGACTCCGTCGAACTTCCGCTTGAGATCGGCGAATGGCTCCAGCCATGACAGGTAGTAGTCGGAGTGCAGTCCCGCCGCGTTCACGGCCGCCGCCGACGAGCCGGAGAAGTAGATCTCCGGGAAGGGTTCGCCGGCGAGGTGTTCGGGCAGCGCGGCACCGCGGGTGGCGAAGAACCGGCCGTCGAAGTCGTACGGCTCGCCCCGCCACACTCCTTTGAGGACATGCAGGAACTCCGAAGTGCGGGCGTAGCGGTCGTCGTGGTCCACCTTGTCGCCCCACCACAGCTGCGCGGGTCCGCCACCGCCGGAGATGATGTTGTAGACGAGGCGGCCGCCGGTGGCGCGTTGCAGGCTCGCCGACATGCGTGCCGCCTGCAACGGGTGCAGGAACCCTGGCTGGAACGCGACCATGAAACGGTAGGTGCTGGTCTCCTTGGCGAGCGCGGCCGACAACGCCCAAGGGTCTTCGGTGCCGGGGAACGAGGGCAACAGCCCGCCGAGGAATCCCGCCGCTTCCGACGCTTTGGCCACGGCCGCGGCGTGGTCGACGTAGGCGTACCCGTCGGGCTCGCCCTCGCGCAGGGCCGGTGCGATGTTGCCGGGGCCGATGCCGCCCCAGTCGCCGCGGTTGCGGATCTTCGGCGTGCGCAGCGAGGCGTGGTCGCCGCCCATACCGATGCGCCAGTAGACGTCCACGGTCATGCCTTCGCTCCTGTCGGTGTCCGGCTCGCCGGGTCGGCGAGGTGAAGGAGGTGTTCGCCCGCCCGGTGGATCTCCTCGATACCCGGGTGTCCACTCAGGACGAAAGTGGTGATACCGGCGCGCTCGTACCCGGCGAGCCGGTCCGCCACTTGCCGGTAGCTGCCGACCAGCCCGACCGGGGTGCGGTATCCGATGCGGTCGAAGCCGTCGAACGTCGTCCCGTCCGGCGTGCGGGAGCGGATGTCCTGTTCGGTGGCGGCCGGGTGGATCTCGCGCCACAGGCGCAGGACCCGGGCCCACGCCTCGTGCTCGTCCTCCCTGGCGATGATCGGCAGCACCAGCCCGGCCCGTACCGTCCGGCCGTGTCTTGCGGCTGCGGTGTGGAGTGCGCGGACAGCCGAGGCCGGATCCACTGTGGACGCGGAGAACAAGTGCACGTCTCCGTGCGCGGCCGACAAGGCGATCGCCTCCGGTGACGCCCCGGAAAGATGGACCACCGGGAACGGGTGGCCGTCGGCCGCTTCGTCGAAGCCACCCGACCGGACGTGGAAGTACGCACCGTCGTGGTCGAACTCCCCGCCGTCGAATCCGCCGGGTGAGGCGCCGCGTCCGGACCACACGCCGCGGGCGACGGTGAGGAACTCGGCCGCGCGTTCGTAGCGTTCGGCGGTGCCGAGGCGGTCGCCACGCTGCCGGTCGTCTTCCGGATCGGTGTCGACGCGCACCAGCCAGTCGAGCCGGTCGGCGCCGAGGCGCTGCAAGGTCAGCGACATCTTCGCCGCGTATACCGGGGTGGCGAAGGACGGCGTGAACTCCACGGTCACCCTGGCCCGGCGGGTGTGGCGCAGCGCGCCGCCCGCCACGATCCAGGATTCCTCGCCGTGCGGGTCGTATGCGGCGACCACACCGTCCAATCCGGACAGTTCTGCCGCGTCGATCACCTGGTGCAGATGTTCGAAGCCGGCGCGCTGCCACTGATTCGGGTCCGCGCGGCGACCGTCGCCGCGGGTGGGCAGCTCCCACAGAAACCTGGTCATGCCGCCTGCTCGCCGGCGATCAACGCCTTCGCCCGCGCCAGAGGCTCGTGCTCCACCCAAGCGCCGAGGTCGAAGTCGGCGGCGAGGAATCCGTGGGTGTAAAGGAATTGCTTCTGCACCCCCAGCAGTTCGATCCGCTCGGCGGACAGGTCGGGGTGCAGGGTGCGATGGAACCCGTCGCCGTAGGCCGCGACGACACCCTCCGGTCCGGAGAAGGTTTCGCCGGCGAGCACGGTACGGACCTCGTCGAGGTGAGTGGCGGCCCAGTCCGCGGCGCGCAGGCTCGCCGCGAGGAAGCCCACCACCAGCTCGGGACGGTGCTCCAGCAGATCGGCGTGCACGGTGATGGGGCGGGGTGTGCCGTTGTTGACCCGGCCCCGGCGGGTGGTGGCGGTGTCGAGATCGACCGCGACCCGTAGCCCGTGTTCCCGCGCCACCTCGGCCGCCCGTGCGCCCTTCACGTAGATCGCGTCGACCTCGCCGGCCAGGAGTTCGGCCACGCCCCAGGTGGTGCCGCCGGTGGCGCGGCCGCGTACCTGAGGGTCGCGGTTCACGTCGACCTGGGTCACCGTGACGTCGGCGAGGGTGCGGCCCGCCAGGCGCAGCGCGTTCGTGAACCCGTGCAAGGCCATCGCCCTCGGGAAGCTGCGGGCCTGATCCGCGGCCCAGGCCGGGATGCCGATCCGCGCGCCGGCGAGCCCGGCGGCGTCCGCGATGGGGGAGTCGCCCGCGACGAGGATGGCCTGTGCCTCGTCGATCCAGGTCAGCCCGATGAGCCGGGTGGGTGAGCCTTGAGCACGGGCGGCGATGGCCGGCACGTTGCCGCCTTCACGGATCAGCCCGCGGAGGCGGTGGTCGTAGTGATGGACGGCGATCTCCGGTGCGGCGTCCTGGAGGATCGCCAGCGGAAGGCCGTGCTCGCGCGCGTTGCCGGAAAGCCAGCCGAGGCTGTTGGCGAGACCACTGGCCGTGGGTACCGGGCAGCGCGTGTACCAGAGCCGGTCGATCGGTTGTTCATCGGTGATGGTCATGGCGGTCCTCCGAAGGGGTCGGGCCGACGCCGAGTTCGGCGAGGAAGGCGGCGCGGTAGTCGAGTGCCGCGGGGTCGGTGCGGTCACGGGGGCGGGGAAGGTCGATGACGACGTCGTGCCCGAACCGTCCTTTGTGGAGGACGAGCACCCGGTCGGCGAGCCGGATCGCCTCGTCGACGTCGTGGGTCACGAGCAGGACGGCGGGCCGGTGGAGGGCGACGAGGTCACCGACGAGATCCTGCATGCGCAACCGGGTCAGCGCGTCGAGTGCGGCGAACGGCTCGTCGAGCAACAGCAGTTCGGGTTCGCGTACCAGCGCCCTGGCGAGCGCGACGCGCTGCGCTTCACCGCCGGACAGGGTGGCGGGCCAGGCGCGGTGCTTGTCGGCGAGATCCACCTCGGCGAGCGCGCGGCGCCCGCTGTCCTTGGTCTGCCTGCCGTGCGGCCGGCCGATGACCACATTGGACAGTACGCGTTTGGACGGGATCAGCCGCGGCTCCTGGTAGACGACGGTCCGCTTCCGGGGAACCAGGATCTCTCCGGCGTCCGGCCGTTCGAGCCCGAGCAGCAGCCGCAGGAGGGTGGTCTTGCCGGTACCGCTGGGGCCGAGCAGCACGACGAACTCGCCCCGCCTGATCTCCAGGTCGACGCCGTCCAGCACGGTCTTGTCGCCGAAGCTCTTGCTCACACCCGACAGCGACACCGCGAGGTCGGTGGTGGTGGCCGTCATCGCGCCGCCACCCCCGCTCGCCACGGCATCGCGAACCGCTCCAGCACCCGAACCGCCGCGTCGAACACCAGGCCCAGTACGGCGTAGAGCACCACGCACAGCACCATGTAGTCGGTGCGGTTGTACTCCTGAGCCAGGCTGACCAGGTAGCCGATGCCTTCCCGGGTGCCGACCTGCTCGGCCGCGATGAGCCCGGTGACGCTGATCGACAGGCAGATCCGCAGGGCCATCAGCACGGCGGGAAGTGCCGAGGGAAGGATGGTCCCGAACACCAGCCGCGGTCCGCGCAGCCCGAAACTCCTCGCCGCCTCCAGCATCTTCCGGTCGACGTTGCGGACACCGAGATAGGTGTAGGCGTACATCGGCGCGACGGTGGCGACAGCGATCAGCAGCACCTTGAACGTCTCGTCGATGCCGAACCACGCGATGAACAGCGGCACGAGCGCGAGGAACGGGATGGCGCGGTTGATCTGCATGGTGGCGTCGATCAGTTCCTCGCCGAGCGCGGAAAGCCCGGACAGGACGCCGAAAAGGAGCCCGAACGCGACACCGAGGGCCACTCCGGCCGCCGCGCGCTGCAGGGACGCGAGCGTGAAGTCCACCAGCTGGCCGGTCTGGAACAGCTCGATGAACGCGTTCCACACCTTCGGCGGTCCGGGCAGGATCTGCTCGGAGATACCTCCCGTGGCCGAGCCGGTCCACCACAGTCCGACGAGCAGCAGTGGAACGGCGAAGCGCAGCGGGATCGACGACCAGCGGCGACGGCGTCCGCGTCCCCGGTATTCGGGCCGGACGAGGCCCGGCGGCTCGGTGCGCACCGGCCCGGGCGCGGTGATGGTGCTCATTTCGCCGCCTCCCGGTATGCGGCGAGTTTGGCCGGCAGGTCGTAGATCACGTCCGCGGCGGTGATCGTCCGCGGGGTCACCTTGCTCGCCGCGAACAGGTTCGCGACCGATTCGAGGTCGCGCAGGTCCTTTTCGTCGGGGTACCGGGGAACTGCGGCCTGTGCGCCCAGCGCCAGCGCACGCCGCAGCCGGTCGCCCGACAGCGCGCGCGGACCAGCCTTCTCGAAGACGTTTTCGAAGTCCGCGGGGTTCTCCCGTTGTTGCCGGGTCAGTTGCTGCAACGTCTCCAGATACTTCGCCGCGACGTCCGGCCGCGAGTCCAGCACCTCGGTGCGGAAGGCGACGATCGTGTTGTCGACCGAGCCGATGCTCTGCTCGGTGGCGATCTCCACGCCGCCGTTGGCTTTCGCCTCCTGGTAAGGCTCGTTGAACGACGCCCACGCGTCGACCTGCCCGGTGGCGAACGCGGAGGTCGCGTCGGCCTGCTGCAACGGCACGCGTTCGACTTGGTCGACGGGAACACCGGCCTGAGCCAAGGCAAGCAGCGTGATGTACTCGCCTTTCCCCGCCGGGTTCACGGCTATCCGCTTGCCTGCCAGATCGCGTACCGACTTGATCCCCGACTTCGGTGTGGCCAGGATGCCGTTCTGGTCCTTGCCGACCGGATCCGCGACGGCGACGATCCGGACGCCGACGTCCTTGGACAGCGCGCCGATCACCGGGCTGTACGCGCCACCGGAGACGTCGAGTTGCTTGGTGTTGAACAGTTTCAGGTTCGAGCTGAAGCCCGGTGTGCTGGGGACCCATGCGATGCGGGCGCCCAGTGGTGCCAAGGCTTTGTCGAACGTCCCATCGCGTTTGCCGACCGCGAGCGGACCGGAGTTGCCGGGATCGGTGACCTTGAGCGTGAAGGTGCCGCCGGTGTCCGTGCCGGCGCCGGCACACGCGGTGGTCAGCGCGAGGAGGGCGGCGAGTGCGAGCGTGAGTCTGGAATTCCGGCTGCGGGGCATGGAGGTGACTCCTGGGGAGAGGGGACCCGGTTCGGATGGCCCGGTCGAGATGGGCGCAACGCTAACCACGCCGCCTCAGGGGATCCAGGTGTTCCACAGAATGGAAAACAGGTTCGGGATTCCTGGCACAACTGGCGCAGGCGGCGAAAGTCCTACCACTATCTGGAATGCTGTTACGCTGGGCCGTATGGCGCGAGAAAGTGGTGACGGCGTCCAGACCGTGGCGAGGGCGCTGGCGGTCCTCGGCTGTTTTCGTGGTGGCGGAGAGCTGGGGATCACCGAGCTGTCCCGGCGGGTGCAGCTCCCGGCCAGTACCACTCATCGTCTGGTGACCGCGCTCATCGGCGCGGGTTTCCTGGAGAAGAGCCCGACTTCGAACCGGTACCGGATCGGGGGCGCGCTCGCGGAGTACGGGCAGATCGCCTACCGGCAGCACCGGATTTATCTTGTCGAGCCTCATCTCGAACAGCTCGCGACCACCACCGGGGCTTCCGCGTCGATCGCGGTCCGGCACGGCAACGACATGGTGCTGCTGGGCACCAGCCGCTGGCGGGAGGCGGACGGGCACGATCTCCAGGGGCTCCGGATCCCGCTCCACGCGAGTGCGCTGGGCCGGGCGCTGCTCGCCTGGTCCGAGGTGTCGGAAGACGAGCTGGCGCGACTGCCGTTCACCGACGGAACCGAACGCGCCCCGGCGGATCCGGCCGAGCTGGCCAAGGAACTCGCGCTGACCCGTGAACGCGGATGGGCCTTCAACGACGAGGAACTGGCCGCCGGTTTCCGCACGATCGGCATTCCGCTCCGCGACCGGGAAGGCCGTGCTCGCTTCGCCCTCGGCCTGCGCGGCTCGACGGCCCTGATGATCCCCGAACGGTTGCCCTTCTTCGTGGACCTGGCCAAGGTCACGGCCGGCGAGATCGCCGCCGTGCTCTTCGAGAGCTGACGAGGCGGTGACCGGGGGGAGTGCGGGCTCTGAGTCCAAAGAGGACTCGTGGGGTGCCGGATAGCTCACAGTCCAGCTGGTGAGACGGCGGCGCCAAAGCTGGGTGGGACGGTTTTCTTTCCTTAGGGTCCCTGATCGTCACCCGATCAGATGAACCCGAGTAGGTGCTGTGCCCGATCCCTTGCTGCTGCCCGAAGGCATCCCGCCGACGGCGGCGCGTTCCCTGCCGTCCGCGGTGTGGCACGCGGTCAGGTCCAGTGGCTGGACGCTCACCTGCGCGATCGCCGTGGTGCTGGTCCTGGTCATGGCGGCCGCCGCGGACCTGCTCGTCCTCGTCGAAGGACAGAGCCTCAACCCGGACATCGCCAACCTCGGGCCGACCGGGCTGCCCGCCGGCCCCCTGGGCGGGGTCAGCGGATCCCACTGGTTCGGGGTGGAACCGTTGACCGGTGTCGACCTGTTCGCACTGGTCGCCCACGGCGCCAGGACGTCGTTGCTGGTCGGACTCGGCGCGACCGCGCTGGCCACCGCGCTCGGTGTGGTGATCGGGGCCAGTGCGGGCTATCTCGGCGGCTGGTGGGACCGGGTGGTCACCTGGACCGCCGACGTGCTCCTGGGCTTCCCGTACCTGATCTTCATGATCGCGCTCGGCGCGATGGCACCACCCGATTTCCCGCGTCAGCCCTTGCTGATCGTCGTATTGGGCGTTTTCGGCTGGCCCCGGGTCGCGAGGATCGTCCGCGCGCAGACGCTTTCGCTGAGTGGCCGCGATTTCGTGTCGGCGGCCAAGGCGATGGGCGGGGGACCCTGGCATGTCTTCACCCGAGAACTGCTGCCGAATCTGTGGGCACCGGTGATCGTCGTGGCGAGCCTGTCGATCCCGTCGATGATCGGCAGCGAGGCGGCGCTTTCCTTCCTGGGGGTCGGTGTCCTGCCGCCGACCCCCAGCTGGGGCCGGACGATCAGCGCCGCGATCGACTTCTTCGAGACCGACCCGCTTTACCTGGTGTTCCCGGGACTGCTGCTGTTCGTAGTCACTTTGGCGTTCAACGTCGTCGGCGACGCCGTGCGCGACACGCTCGACCCGCGGTCGGGAGGCCGGGACTGATGCGTGCCCTGCGCTTCGTGCTCGGCCGGTTCGCCGGCATGGTCCTCGTCCTGCTGATCGTCACCTTCGTGACCTTCGTGGTGTTCTACCTGCTGCCCGCCGACCCGGCGCGGATGGCCTGCGGTCGTCCCTGTTCCCCGGAAAGCCTCGCGCTGGCACGGGAGTTCATGGGTTACGACGCACCTTGGTACCGGCAGTTCGCCGAATTCCTCGGCGGGATCTTCGCCGGGCGGACGTTCGGTACCGGTGTCACCGCGATTCACTGCGGTTCCCCGTGTTTCGGCTACGACTTCCAGAACAACGTCGAAGTGCTGACGGAGATCGGCGAGCGGATCGAGGTGAGTTTCTCGGTGGCGCTCGGCGCCGCGATCCTCTGGCTCGTCATCGGCGTCGGCCTCGGCGTGCTCTCGGCGCTGCGCCGGGGGAGCGCGGCCGACCGGATCACGATGGCGGTCGCGATGGCCGGGGTCTCCCTGCCCGCCTACCTCGCCGGGATGATCGGCATCACGATCTTCGCGTTCGCGCTCGATGTCGTGCCCAAGAACGGCTATGTGCCCATCGGCGAAGATCCGGTCCAATGGGCCTGGCACCTCGTCCTGCCTTGGCTCGTGCTGGCCTTCCTGCACGCCGCGATCTACGCGCGGCTGACGCGGAGCCAGATGCTGGAGACCCTCGGCGAGGACTTCATTCGCACCGCACGGGCCAAGGGGCTCAGCGAGCGGAAGGTGGTCGGCAAGCACGCGTTGCGCAATGTGCTCCTGCCGGTGGTCACCGTGTTCGGTGTCGACCTCGGCGCCCTCCTCGCCGGGACCGTGATCACCGAACGGATCTTCGGGATGGCCGGGGTCGGCAGGCTGCTGGTCGACGGCATCGCCTCGATGAACCTGCCCGTGCTGCTCGGCGTGACCTTGTTCTCGGCGGTCCTCGTGACGGTCGTGAACTTCCTGGTCGACCTGTGCTACGGCGCGCTCGATCCGCGAGCCCGCCTGATCTGAAGGGGAAACGATGAAACGCAAGGCTTTGCTGAGGGCGGTGGCCGGGGTGGTCGCCGCCACCACGGTGCTGACCGCCTGCGGCGCCAACGACAAACCGGCGCAGACCGGGGGCGAGGTCAAACCCGGCGGCACCGTCCGGCTGCTGAACGACAGCGCCACCCAGCAGTACGACCCGGCCAAGAGCGGAAGCCTCGTGGTCACGGCGCTCGGCCTGGTGCACCGCAGATTGACCTCGTGGAAGGTCGCGCCAGGGCAGGACACCACGATCATCCCCGACCTCGCGACCGACACGGGCAGGCCTACCGAGGGCGGTAAGACCTGGACCTTCACATTGAAGGACAACGTCAAGTACAGCGACGGCTCCCCGATCAAGTCGCAGGACATCAAATGGGGACTGGAGCGGACGTACGCGGCCGCCTTCTCCGGTGGCCTGACCTACCACAAGGACCTGCTGTCCCCGGGCCTGGCGTACAAGGGGCCGTTCGAGGGCGGCAAGGAGCTGGACTCGATCGAGACACCCGACGACAAGACCATCGTGTTCCATCTCGCCCGTCCTTACGGTGACTGGAACTGGATCGCGAGCACACCCGCGTTCTCCCCGGTGCCCAAGGGAAAGGGGCAAGAGGCGGACTACGGCAACCATCCGGTGGCGTCCGGCCCGTACGTGCTGGAGAAGTACGAGCGTGGCAAGGAGGCGAGGCTCGTCCGGAACCCGCACTGGGACCGGGCGACCGATGACACCCGCAAGGCCAACCCGGACACCATCGTCTTCCAGCTCGGCCAGGACACCAGCGTCATCTCGAAGCGGCTGATCGACGACAGCGGTGACGACCAGAGCGCGTTCAGCATCCCGTTCGCCTCTCCCGCGCAGCTGGCCCAGATCCAGGCGAACCCTTCGGCGAAGTCGCGGGTCGTCACCTCGGAATCGGGAGCGCTCGCGTACCTCACGCTGAACACCCAGCGCGGCAAACTCGTCGACCCCAAGGTGCGCCAGGCGTTCCAGTACGCGGTGGACAAGGCCGCGTACCAGGTCGCCAGTGCCGGAAACGCCCAGCTCGCCGGGGACATCGCGACCACACTGATCACGCCGGGCCTGCAAGGGCGCGAACAGTTCGACCTGTACCCGGCTCCGCCGAGCGGTGACCCGGAGAAGGCGAAGAAGCTGTTGGCCGAGGCAGGTCTGCCGAACGGTCTCGACGGCCTGGTCCTGGCCACCCGCAACGAGAACAGCTACCCGGAGAAGGCCGCGGCGATCCAGGCCGCGCTGGCCAGGGCGAACATCAAGATCACCATCAAGGCGCTCGACGAGGACACCTACACGTCCGAAGTGGACACCAAGGGGATCTCGGACTACGACCTGACGCTGACCTCGTGGCAGCCGGACATCCCGTCCGCCAACGCGAACATCCAGCCGCTGTTCCAGTCGACCGAGATCGGCAACGGCGGGGTCAACGAGTCGCGGTACGCCAATCCCGAGGTCGACCGGCTGATCACCGAGGCACAGGCGACACTGGACCCCGCCGAAGCGGGGAAGAAGTGGGCGGCGCTGGACAAGAAGATCCTCAGCGACTCGCCGGTGGTCCCGCTGATCTACACGCGGAACTCGTTCCTGCACGGATCGAAATTCGGCAACGTCGTGATCGGGCGGTTCCCGGCGTATCCGGACTACCGCCAGTTCGGGCTGATCCAGTGACGGGGGCCTCGCCGTCCGGTGGGCAGGCGGAGCCGGACGGCGAGGCCGCCCTGCTGGCCTTGCGTGACGTCAGTGTCTCTTTCGGACAGACCAGGGCGGCGCGTTCGGTCTCCTGGTCGGTCTCGGCAGGGGAAGTCGTCGCGGTGGTCGGCGAATCAGGCTCGGGCAAATCGGTCACCGCGTTGTCCCTGCTCGGATTGCTGTCGCCGGACGCGGAGGTCTCCGGCCAGGCGCTGCTGTCCGGCCGCGATCTCTACACGCTGACGCCGGGCGAACTGCGCGCCGTCCGGGGCAACGAGATCGGCATGGTGTTCCAGGAACCGATGAGCGCGCTGAATCCGGTGTTCCCCATCGGAGACCAACTGATCGAAGCGATCCGCACTCATCAGGACCTGACACCGAAAGCCGCCCGGCGGCGGGCGATCGAACTGCTCGGCCTGGTGGGACTGCCCGCTCCCGAGCAACGGTTCGGGTCGTATCCGCACGAGCTGTCGGGCGGTCAGCTGCAGCGGATCGTGATCGCCATGGCGGTCGCCAACGAACCGAAACTGCTGATCGCCGACGAACCGACCACGGCGCTCGACGTCACCGTGCAGGCCGAGATCCTCGAACTGCTGCGGGATCTGCGCGACCGGCTCGGCACGGCGATCCTGCTGATCACCCACGACATGGGCGTGGTCGCCGACATCGCCGACCGGGTCGTGGTGATGTACGACGGCGGCGTCGTGGAGCAGGACGCCGTGGAAGCGGTGTTCACCTCGCCACGCGAGGACTACACCCGGCGGCTGCTCGGCTCGGTGGTCTCGCTCGGTGCCGCGGCGACGGAAGGAGTCGAGCGGGTGCTCGTGGCGGAGCCGGTCGTGTCCGCCCGTCATCACGCCGCGACCGACCATCCCGCCACCCGGTCGGTGCCGGACGCCCCGGCGGATGCACCCTTGCTGGTGGTGGAAGACCTGTCCGTCACCTATCGCGGCCGCTTCCGGGCGATGGCGGTCCGGGCGGCGGACGGGGTGAGCCTCCACGTCGAACCCGGTGAGATCCTCGGTCTGGTCGGGGAATCGGGGTCGGGGAAGAGCACCGTGGCCGGTGCGGTCACGGGATTGATCCCGCCCACCTCGGGCTCGGTCCGGATCGGTGGGACCGACATCGCCCGGACGAAGGGCAAGACCGCCAAGACGCTGCGCCGCCGGATCGGCGTGGTCTTCCAGGATCCGTTGTCCTCGCTCAATCCCCGGATCACCGTGGGGGAGAGTGTGGCTACCCCGATCCGCCTGCATCGCACGCATCGCGGGACCCAGGTGGACGAGCGGGTCGCCGGGCTCTTCGAGTCGGTGCGGCTTTCCCCCGATCTGCGCGGTCGCTATCCCCACCAGCTGTCCGGCGGACAGCGGCAGCGCGTGTGTGTCGCCAGAGCGCTGGCGCTCGATCCGGACCTGCTGGTGGCCGACGAGCCGACCAGCGCGCTCGACGTCACCATCCAGGCCCGGATCCTCGATCTCCTGCGGACCTTGCAGGACGAACTCGGTTTCGCCTGCCTGTTCATCAGCCACGACCTCGCCGTCGTCGAGCGGCTCGCCGACCGGGTCGCGGTGATGCATCGCGGCCACATCGTGGAGCAAGGTCCGACGAAGGAGGTGCTCACCGATCCGGTGCACCCCTACACCCACCGCCTGCTGTCGGCCGCGCCGGTCGCCGACCCCGCGGCACAACGGCGGCGGCGTGAAGCCTGGCGACGGCTCCGGGCAGGCGATCCCCTCCCGCCGAGCAGAAGTTCTTCGCCCGCTTAGGGCTTGAGCATTCCGTCGATGGTGTAGGCGACAAGTCGTGCCGCCTGTTCGGCGGAGGCGTGCTCTCGCGTCCAGGCGCCGGCGTTCATCAAGGCGAAGATGTCCGCTCCGGTCACGTCCGCACGGACCACTCCGGCGGTGACCGCGCGGTTGATCAGCCGATCGCCGATGTCGGCCATCCGTGCGCAGGACGCGTACAGCTCCGAGGCTTCGTCATCGGCACCGTCCGCCAGCATGGCCGCGAGCCCCCGGTAGGTGGCGGCGTGGGCGACGACCAGGTCGACCCACCGGCGCAGCGCCTCGCCCGGAGTCTGGTCGCGCAAGGTGTCGCCCGCCTCGAACAGCGCCTCGTTCCGTTCACGGAGCAGCGCGCCGACCAGTGCCCTGCGGGTCGGGAAATGCCCGTAGAGCGTGCCGATCGCCACCCCGGCGCGGCGCGCGACGCTTTCGAGTGGAGCGTCCGTGCCGTGTTCGCGGAACACCGCGTCCGCCTCGGCCAGCAGCCGCTCGCGGTTACGGAGCGCGTCGGCCCGTGGCCGGCGTCCGGCGGCTGGACTCACTCTTGCCTCCCGCTTATATCGAGGTACCCTCGACTTATTAAGTCGAGTCGCCCTCAGTTTAATGGAGATCGTGATGATCCTGATCACCGGCGCGTCCGGGAGTATCGGCCGCCATCTTGTGCACCACCTGCGCGGCGAGGAGATCACCGCGTTCGTACGTGATCCGGCCGTAGGTGACGAACTCGGTTGCCCGTACGTCGTCGGCGATTTCGACGACCCGGAGTCGGTGGCGACGGCGATGACGGGGGTGGACCGGGTGTTCCTCAACGCCGGCGGGGCCCAGCCCGTGACAGGGGAGCAACCGATGGTCCGCCAGCAGCGCGTCGTGATCGACGCCGCCATCGAGGCCGGGGTCGAGCACATCGTGAAGGTGTCGGTCTGGCATGCGCGTGAGGGCGCCAAGCTGGCCGAAGGCGCGCACTGGGTCATCGAGGAGCATCTGAAGAAGTCCGGCCTGGCCTGGAGCATCCTGCAGCCGAGCGGGTTCATGCAGAACTTCCGTACCGGTGCCGCGGTCTTCACCGAGAACGGGGATATTCTCGGCGCGTACGGCGACAGCCGGGTGTCCTATGTGGATTGTTCGGATATCGCCGCGTGTGCTGCCGCCTTGCTGACCGTGAGCCCCCGGGCGGGGGAGACGTTCGTCCTCACCGGACCGGAAGCCCTCACGCACACCGAGATCGCCGCGAAGTTGTCGGCTGTCGCAGGCAGGGAGATCGGCTACGTCGACCTGCCCGCGCAAGCCTTCGCCGCCCGGCTCGCCTCGAACGGTTTGCCCGCCCGATTCGCCCAGGATGTCGCCGCGCTGTTCGCCGAAGTCGCCGAAGGCAGGCTCGCCCCGACCACGGACGCGGTCGCCGACCTCACCGGGCGCCCGCCCCGAACCTTCGACGACTTCCTTCGCGAGAACGCCGAAACGATCCGCGAATCGTGGTCGGGGTCAGCGGCGCGCGTTTCGCATTGAGTCCGCCCAGGCTCATCGCGGTAGCTCGGCGAGGAGTCTCTCGGTGGTTTCGTGCAGTCTGGCCGCGTCGCCGCGGCCGAACCATTTCGGTGCCAGCGGTACGAGTGCGCCCTCCATTACCGCGGTGAGCCCGTTCCGGCCTGGAGGGTCGAGGTGGGGGAGGATCTGCCCGACGCTGGTCGCCACGCTTTTCCCGGTCGCCCGTAGATGTGACACCTGGGCCGAGGTGGCTCGGTCGTACTCGCCGGCGAAGCTCGTGGCCACCACGCCGGGGTGGTTGAGGACATACCGGATATCCGGGTGTTGTGCCACGAAATGCACGCCGAGCAGGTCGTTGAGTCGTGCGGCGTGGCCCATCGCGCCCACCCCGTGGTAGTCCTGCTCGAGTTGCAGGTCGTGCCATCGGACGGGAACCTGGCTGCCCGCACCGGCGAAGTTCAGCACGACCGGGGCTTCCGCGCGGCCGAGCGCGGAGGCCAGGCCGTGGCTGAACAGGAACCGGCTCAGGTAGAACAGTGCGAAGTTGCTCTCGAATCCATCCGGGGTCACGAGGCGGGCCGGGCGGTGATAGCGGGCGCCGAGCACCAGCACGTCGATCACCGGGAACCGATCCGCGAGGTGGGCGACCAAACGTTCGTTGTCGCTCACCCGGCTGAGGTCGGCAGCGAGGAAGTGGGCCCGCTCGGCGCTCCTGGCGAACATCCCGCCTTTCGTCTTGCTCGTGCCGACGACCAGGACGTCGTACCCGCGCCGGAGGTATTCCTCGGCGAGGCCTCGCCCGATCCCGTCGGTGCCGCCGGTGATCACTGCCGTGCTCATGGTCGTGTTCCCTTCGTGGGACTCGGGTGGCACTTTATTGCTTTGAGCAATCAAAGCATTGGTTGTGTGAGAGCGGCAAGCTCGTCCGAAGGGCGAGGTGTCAGTCCGCGGTGGTGAGCCCGAGCAGTTCCCGCATCCCGGCGAGCATGTGATCCTGCACCAGAAGCAGCACCTCGGCGGTGCGGTCGAGATCCGCCGTGGGCACCTGATCGAGTACCTCCGCGAGCAGGTCGCGGCGGGCGGCGCGGACCCTGGCCATCGTCGCGCGGCCGCTCGGTGTGATCGCGATCCGGGTGATCCTGCGGTCGCGCTCGTCCGGGATCGCCGCCACCAGTCCGTCTCGGCGAATTTGGCGCAGCTGTAAGGAGACCGTCGAGACTTCGATCTGCAGGCACTCGGCGATATCCGAGATGCGCATCGGTTCGGACAGGTCGAAATGCTCGAGCAGGCGCAGTTCGCTGGCGGGCAGATCGCAGTTCGAGCGGCGGGCCACCTCTGCCCGGATGTGCTTGCTTTCGCTCCACCTGACCAGTGCCGACACGCCGGCTTCCAAACGCCCCAACGGGCTCTGGTTCGCGTCTTCGGCTGCGCTCACCCCCACAGGGTAACGAACGACCGCGGGGAAACCCGGTGACCGCGATGTGGGAACACCCGTTCAAGCTCAGGGCGAAGCCTAATCTGCGAGGGTGACGACGTTTGAGGCGGACGAAGGGGCCACCGCCCTGCCGGCGATCGACATCTCGCGCTTTCGCGATCCCGCCGCGGATCGCGAGGAGTTCCTGACCGGGTTGCGCCGCGCAGCGCACGAGGTCGGCTTCTTCTATGTGGTCGGCCACGGCGTGCCCGAGCGGCTGACCGCCGGGATCTTCCAGAAGGCGAAGGATTTCTTCGCGTTGCCGGTCGAGGAACGGCTGGCGATCGAGAACATCCACTCCCCGCAGTTCCGCGGCTATACGCGGACCGGTCACGAGTACACCGGCGGCACTCCCGATTGGCGGGAGCAGATCGACATCGGCCCGGAACGCGCGCCCGTGCCGCCGGGCGGCCCCGCCTGGCAGCGGCTCATCGGCCCCAACCAATGGCCTGAAACGCTTCCCGGGCTCCGGGATACGACACTGGCGTGGCAGGCGGAGGCCTTGCGGATCAGCCGTGAAGTACTGCGCGCGCTCGCGGCGGCGCTGGGACAGGACGAGGGCTACTTCGACGCCTGGTTCGACGACGAGGCCACCACCCACGTCAAGATCATCCGCTATCCCGGCCGTCCCACGGCCGAGCGGGAACAGGGCGTCGGGGCGCACAAGGACTACGGCTACCTCGCCTTGTTGCAGCAGGACGAGATCGGCGGTCTGCAAGTCCAGTCGGCCGACGGTGGCTGGATCGACGCGAACCCGATCCCGGGCAGTTTCGTGTTCAACATCGGCGAAATGCTGGAGATCGCGACGCAGGGCTATCTGAAGGCGACACGCCACCGCGTGGTCAGCCCACCCGCCGGCGTGGAGCGGTTCTCGGTGCCGTTCTTCCTCGGGCCACGCCTGGACGCCGTCGTCGAACCCCTGCGGCTTCCGCCGGAACTGGCGGCGGAGGCGCACGGGATCAGCCAGGACGCGGACAATCCGCTGCATGCGGCGTTCGGGGAGAACGCGCTCGTCGGTTGGCTGCGTTCGCATCCGAAAGTCGCCGAGCGCTGGTGGAGCGACGTCCTGGCGGAGCGCGGATGACCTCCCTGCCTTCCTCCGAAATTCGGCAGATCCACGCGCACCACGTCGAGCAACCGGACCAGTAGTAGGTCCGCGAGGGACGCTATCGAATCGCTCAATATGATGGCGCGGTATTCGGCGCTTCGAGAGCGCGCTCAAACTGTTCCGTGAAAGCGGACACGCCCGAACTCGTGATGGTGTCGCCGAAGATCACGGCATATCGAGGTCAGGCCCGGTTGGACGGTGAGCAGGTAGCGCACTTCGCCGATGACCGCCTCCGAAATGCCCTCCGTGGAGCGGCATGATTTTCCGGCCGTTCTTCGGCAGTCAAGTGTCCCTTCAAAGTGACCCGTCCGGATGGCGTCTGCCCGACAGGGAAGCCGATGGTGCCCATTGTGACGCCCTGGCAGATCGGCGAGCCTCGAACAGTGTGACGGTATCGTGCTGTTCTGCGGGAAAGTGCGTGAAGTTCGATCTCCGGCAATTCACGTTGGCGAGGTGTCGCATTCATGAATGAGCGCGAAGTCGACAGGCGACGACTCGGGTCGTCCGGTCCGGCCCGCGACCGGAGTACTCGTCCCCGGACCACGGAAGACAAGCTCCCGCCCGGTGTACCGCCGGGCGTGGCGAACGTGGCGAACCTGCAACGCCTCGCCGGGAACAAAGCCGTCGCCGCCTATCTCGGGGCGAAGAAGCCCGGGCTTCCCGTCCAGCGCGACGTCAACAAGCGAGGTACCTTCGCCGGCTGGGGCGGGACGAACGACAGCAGCGTGATGGTCAACGCCAACGCGTCGGTCGACGTCGCCGACGGGAACCGCTCGGTCAGTCATCCGGCCTGGTTCCTCAGCAACGCCACGGAGACGGTCGAGGTCGATCCCGGAGCGACGGGAACCGTGCTGCTCCGGCTGCCCTGGTATTGGCACCACCACGGCATCGTCCAGGAACTCGGCCGGGTCTACGGCACGAACGAACGGCACATCCACGCCGGTGGTGGTCCCATCGACTATTGGGTTTCGGCGCCCTTCACGGTGACACCCGAAGGCCGAGTGGCTTTCGTCAACACCACTCCCGGCGGCACGCTCGGTGCCGCCGGGTACCTCGAAGGGGTTCCGACCATCACTTCGCGAGACGGCGAGAATTCCGGCACCCTGACGGTCAGCGTCGTCTTCCGGGCGCTCCAGACCACCACCACGACGGACACCGGAACGAGGACGACGACCACCACGCTCACCGGATCGGGGACCGGGGCCGCCAGCCCGGGCGGAGTGGGGGGATCGGTGACCACGGGCGGCAGCTATGCGGTGAGCGAGGCCAATTCGCACGCGGTCGGAGTGGCGGTGAGCGGTACCACCTCGGTCACGTGCAGCTTCGCGGTCAACATCCGGGTGCGGATCCCGCCGAAGATCACGAAGATGAAGACCATCTTCTATTCCGCCGAGGGCAGGTTCAGGTCCGGAAACGACGGCATTCTGGGGGTGAACGAGTGGTGGGCGTCCCTCCCGGCGCCGGTGCGTGAATTGATCGTTTCCGGGCGGAAACCGGTGCGGATCACTGGCCGGGCGAGCCAGACCGGCAGCCCGGAGCGGAACGAGCGGGTGATCGCCGGCCGCATCGACGACGTCACCAGGCGCCTGCACAACGTCGCGGGCCGGATGGAAGTCGTGCCCGACAGCGAGTTCACCGTGCCCAACGAGCGGTCGGTCGTGATCAGGGTCGAGTACACGGCCGCCGAGGCGCGGGCCGGGGGAGCGGGATCCCCGTGATCCTCGCCGTGCCGTCTTGAACGACTGAAGCCCCACCCCTCCGAGGAGGAGCAGGGCTTCTGACCTGCGAAAACAGATGGTGCGCGATACTGGGATTGAACCAGTGACCTCTTCCGTGTCAGGGAAGATCAAACCAACTCCTGACCAGGCGTTTCCTCTGTTTTCGCAGGTCTACGGTCTCTCGTTTCCTCCTCGTTGGGGCGGTTTCGAACGCGTTGCGGCGCGTTCCGGTCGCCTGAATATCGCCAGTTGATCTTGGGTTGCTGGTTACGAGGAGTTACTTCGTGTCTGCCAAAGCTATTGGGTTACCGGTCGGGCGTGACCCGGTGCTTCAGCTGGTCACGGTCATTGTCGGCGTCATCGTGGGGTTGACGTTCTTGTTCGGGTTTGGCAACGTCCTGGCGTTCGGTCTCCGGCTCGGTGTATCCGGTTGGGTCGCCTGCCGTCGACCTGTCGATCCTGGAGCCGCCCATCGCGATCCGCCAGCTGCCACTGCGTGGCGCACGTGCCGGGGTGATCTGACCAGCGCGCCGACTGCTACTGATTCCGAGTGTCGCGACGGCGGCCTTGAACGTAGCCAAGCCGCTCGTCGCTGGGGAGATCGGCCGGGGCTGTTTGATGCGGTCGGCCCGCCTTGGAGCCGTCATCGGCTGAGGCAGGACTGGAAGTTGACGTCGAGATCAGGCTGTTCCGCGCCATCTGGTGATCAGCCGTCGGAACTCCGTGACTGATCACCAGATGGCGCCGCCAGCGACATGGCCCATGGCTCGAATTCAAGAGGAGGGCCGCGGTACGCGCTGACAAGGTAGTCGTGTAGGTCGCTGGTGGATCGAACTAGGTTCTCGGCATCGGCTGTTCTGTTTCGTGCACGGTGTGGCCTTGCTCGACACTGCTGGAGTGCGGCTGGCGGCGCACCGCTCGCTGGCTGGCGCTCGGCACACACCCCAACGTGTCGCCCGACTCAGGGCGGCGTTGCTGCGATCGCTGCTCGTGGGCCCAGCCGGTTGGGGCGATGTCGGTGGGGAGGTGCGGTTCGGTTTCGAGACAGTCTCGTCTGCGGAGGCATGAACCTCACCTCGAACAGCTATTCCGCGTCCTGATAGTTCAGATGCCGGCGGTCAGCCACCCGGTTCGCGGGGTTCCACGGCGGGCTGACCGCTTGGTCTGTCCCTGTCAGGCCTGAGCCTGATCGTCGTCGTCGCCGCCGAAGACGATGTCCTCGAGGAACTCGACCGTGAGAGTTCCGTCGTCGCTCCTGAGATTGGCGCCGAAGGCGTTGCTCATGTTCTCACGGGTGGCCCAGAGGACGATGTACTTGCCGGCCGACTGAAGCGTGTGGATGATCTCCCGAAAGTCCCCGTCTCCTGTTCCGATGACATACGCGTTGAGGGCCACGTCGCGCAGCGCGCTGTGGATGTGTTCTTTGAGGACGTGGTCGGATGCGTTGGCCTTCGCACTGCCCGCGATGTCGGGCTGGTACCCGGCGTCCTTGTACTTCATCTGGTCGTCCTGCAGGTCGGCGGCGTGCCAGTTCGCGACGGCCCACTTGATGGCCGGCTTTCCGTGACGCCGAGCCGCCGTGAGCAGTCGGCGGCCGACCTCGTCGCCGTCGAGTCGCCGCCGGAGCCGTTTCTGATCGTCGAGACTGCGGCGCGAAAGAGCATCGACCAGTGATCGCTTCACATTTTCGACGTCGAGGAAGATACCGAGTGGCTGGGTGGACTGGTGGGCTGAGGTGTTGACGCGGGCCTCGCTGACTTCCCGCGCGAGAAGTCCCTCGAGGTACCTTTCGAGGAAACCGCCACGGACGCGCCATCGGCCCTCACTGGTGTCATTGCCTTCGAACGTCAGCAGTTCGAGGTTGGCCATGGCGTCGACGTAGATGCCGGGGGTCTGGATGCCGGAGCGTGCGCACGCCTGGAACAGGTCGTCGGTCGTCACGCCCACTCGAGGGCCAGGCTGGTGTTTGAGCACGAGGAACGCGACCTGCCGGTGCGCCACCGTGACCACCCCTTCAGTCTCGTTCCACCAGAGGTCGCTGATGTTCGCTTCGGTGAGTGCAACCGCTGCCGCACGGCTGATGTCGCCCGGAGTGACCGTTCGCCGACGATCGCGGTTGAGCGCAGTCACGGTGTGTATGGCCAGGACCTGTGTAACCCAGGGGTGTCCTTCGGTCAAGTCCCACAGTGCGGCCAGAGATTCGGGCAGCCAGGTGACGCCGTCCGGCTGCAGAGGCACGGTCACGATGCGCTCCATCGCCTGCTTGTCGACGAAGGACACGTTGTAGGGCTGAAGGTTGCCCCAGAGCCGGTTGTCGAATCGTCTCTTCATCACCTCGAAGGACTCCGAGCCCGTGCAGATGAAGAGGAGATCGCTCTGCTGCTGGGCGTGCTCGCGGATCCGGGACAGCAACCCGTCGCTGAGCGGCTGGGTCACGTCTGCGATGCGCTGGACGACTTCCTGCAACTCGTCCAAGCACAGCAGGAGTTTGCGGCCTGTGCTGTGCTGGAGCCGTCGAAGCCCGTCCTCGAAGACGGTCCAGGGCGGATCGAGTTCGAAGTCCTCCGCACCCGGCAGGGTGAGAACATGGGGTGTGAGTTCGGGATCCCGCCGGAGCTGCTCATTGATCTTCTTGAACAGAACGCGGACCAGTTGCCGGTCGTTGAGCCCAGTGTCCATGTCGAATGTGACGATCAAGGTGAGGAACTCGGAGCCACAGACGCGGCCTAAGTGCCGCATCAGGCTCGACTTGCCAACCCGGCGAATTCCGTTGACGAAATAAAGTCTCCTCAGCCGGCCCCCCGAGAACGCTTCCTTCAACTCGGTGAGTTCTCGATCGCGGCCTTGGAAGAGGTCGGTGCGGTCGGCGGAGACCGGCGCGCTGGTGACGAACCTGTCGTGGACCGGGATGGGCGGGGCCGGGCTCACGACGGGTACCTCCGCGCGAGCGTGTACCGCCCGGTCGAAGCCCGCGGATCGGTAGGCGATGTGGCAACGTAGCCCGCAGACGTCGGCCGTCGGCTTGTCTCTGAGTGACACCACGAAATCGACCACCGTTTTGGACTCCGCAGCTATGGTGCCGACCGTCAGCTCCTCTGTCTCGATGACGAGCTCGTCGGATTCCGACAGCACGGTGACCTTCACGGCTTCCGCCGGTTCTGTCGCCGGATTGAACAGCCTTACGGCGAGACGGGTGGTGGCAGGCCGTTTGTCCGTCGGGTCGGCCAGGGTCATCCTCAGCGCACCAGGCATCGTCAGGGCTAGGCCGGTTACACCTATGATCCTCGAGCGAGCTTGCCGAACTGCCCGCAAGGCCGCCTTGGCCAGGCCCAGGACTTCGAACGGGACGGCTTCGAGGAGGCCGGTGATCTTCTGCTCGCCGTCACGCATGGCTTCGCCGATGGCATCGATCCGTTCGGCTGTGGGGCCTTCTTCGAGTTCGGTCGCCAGGGCGATGACCTCACGGACCGCGTTGACCACCGACGCGGGCGCACTGCGCTGAAGAACGGCGACGGCGTCGAGGAGTTCGTTCACCTCGCGGGAGCGCTCGACCAGATTCTGCGAGGTTGTAACTTTGTCGAAAAGCGGAGCGACGCGGTCGATGAGCTCACGGGCCTCTCCAGCGTTCATCCCGCGTCCCTGACCCGGAGGAACGAGAGACCCCGCCACCCCAGGGGCTGGCTCCGGGGATCCGTCCGGAGTCGCGAGCTTTCGTTCCCAGACGACTACTTCGTCCTGGCTCATTCCGGTGTCCCGCCAGGAGTTGCGGAGGATCCGGAGTGCGTCCCGTTGGTGTTCGTTGTGCTGACCCCATTCGAGCAGTTTCTTCAGGGGGCGGGTCGCGAGCTGGGGCTGCGTTCTCCTCTTGGCGGACTTCAGGGTGCTTTCGAAGCTTTTGCACCTGGCCCGCCAGGACGCCGCGGAGTCACGAGTGAATTCGTACAGTGCCGCGAGGCACTCCCAGTTCTTGTAGCTGTACCGTTCGCGGGGTGAGGTCAGCCGCTGCTGGAACCACTCGATGCCCGCAGCGGTAAGCTGAAGCCGTTTGAAGTCCTCCACGATCTGGTCCAGCCGACGAATGTCACGGATTTCCTCGACCGGATGTGGAAACTCCTGATCGGGATCGCGCAGTATCGCGGCGAGCCGGCGGATAGGCACCGGTTCGACGGCGACGTCGCCGGAATCATAGGACGCCCTCGCGTTGATCAGCGCGGCGAGAAGATGTGCCTCGTAGTGGCGGCATCGTTGGCAGAGAGCCCCGAGTATGTCGCTGCGGCGCTGGGCGATAGCCCACTTCAACGCGAGGTCGAGAGATCCGGGTGGATGGTTCTCCTGCTCAAGGAGTGGCAGGAGCGCATCCAACGCGTTGTCTTTGTAAGCGGTCGACCTGGAGCAGGCGATGGCCAGGTTCCAGTAAGCAACGGCGTGGTAGGCGGGTTCAAAATTCTCGGATTTAACGACTTCGTCAAATATTTCGCGAACAATTTGGACTTCGAAGGGTTTGCCAAGTTTGCCCAAGGCGTAGCCGTACCACATATGTGCATTGATGTCGCGGTTGTTCTTGCTGAAGTCGAGGTTCTCGAACTCGGTGATCGCCGATGCGTGACCTCGCTCGAGGCTGTTCTTCGCTTTGAGCCACTTCGGGTCTGGGACACCTCGTCGAATGTTCACCCTGCCGGAAGGGGGTAGCCAGTCGATGTTCACCTCTAGGCGGCGAATGAGGTTCGCTTCGAGAATTTCTTCGACAGGAGTGAGGGCGTCGAGGATGTTACTGGCTTCACCACTTTCGACTGCCATCTCGATCTTCCGAAGTGATTCTAAGTCCAGTAAAGTGCTCAGGCGCTGAGGAACGGGGAATTCCGTCTTCGCGAAGGTGAGAGCGTGTGGTGCCACGTGCAGGGCGATTTCCTGCCAGTGCAGCTGAGCTTCTTTGAGGTGCTGCGGCAAGCTCAGTTTCAATACGGCAGCGATATTGTTTCTGATAAGGTTTCGCTCAAACTCGGGTTCACCCGCATGCTCCGTGCGGATTGCTTCGAGCAACTGCAGTACCTGCTCGTGTACACTCATCCGCCACTGTTTCTGGTCTTCGCCGCTGCTAGCGTACTCCAGGAGTCTATCGACCTCCGTGATGGCGTCGTCGATCGATTCATCACCTCCAAAGGCGATGATCTTGTCTACGCGTGAGTGCACGATGGCGATGCACGCGGCGCGCAATGCCGCTCGTTGCTGTGTTGCGCCGGTCGAAGTGCGCGAGAGTCGCGACAGTTCGTGGGCACCGTGCAGCAGGAGTAGTGCCTTGTCTTCCTGTTTTGCTTTGGAGCACACTTCTCCAAGGTCGATCAAGATCCCGGCGAAGCTCGACAAGAAGTCTCCAGTCAAAACTTTCTGGGTGGCCGCTTCCTTGGCTTTCGCGAACTCCGAAGCCCGCGCTTCGCGGAACTCGGGAGGAAAGAGATCGATCAAGGGCTCCACTTCGGTAATCATCTTATTTAGGATTGTTTCGGGGTCGGAATCGTCGACGCTGGACCACGGTGTCATTGCTGGTATCCCCTCACGTCAATGTTCGGGCAGGCGCGCTGTCGCAGAAGTTAATTGCCTCGCTGGACTATGAAGTCAACTGGCAGGGAAAGCCTGTTACGCGACGCGGACTTTCGTCATCGTGCCGTGACGTCGTAGTGATCCTTTGAGGTGGTGGTCCGAATGTTGGCCACCCGCCAACCTCTGGTGGGCGTACGGTCGCCTGTGAAAAGCCATCGGAATATCCGGTTGTCGTGTGCAAACCAAATCTCGGCAGGTCGCTCATGAGAGGGGCTGTCGTGATTGCAGTGGCGTGCCGGGGACGCAGTGCGATCTCGCTGCCTAGGAAGAGGCCAGTGCGGGCGTCGCCGGACTGGACGAGGCAAGTCGGTGTCGTGCCGACCAGGAGGCGGAAGGTCCAGTTCAGATGTGCGTGGTCGGTGTAGCTGCAGAGTTGGGCGACAGCGGATAAGCAGGAGGTTCCTGCCGGCGATGAGCCTGATCGCCGAATGGTAGCGCGTGACGCACGCGACCGTTTTGGGCAATAGCCCGGTCTCGCGTGGAGCTGGTGGCCAAGTGTCCATGGGCTGAAGACTGATGGAACCGACACACGGCCGGCGAGGCTTGTCCAGACTCAGACGGGATCTGGCCGACCGGGTGAACCAGCACGGTGTGGGTAGACGCCGCGCTGTATGTCCGGCGAAGCTGGCCGACGTCGGACAGCACCGGAGAGGTGGCGCGTTGTCGAAAACGCTTGGGCCGCACAGACTGCGATTGCGAGACGGACTGGCCAGAGCGGTGGGTTCCCTTGGGGGAGCGCGGGCCGCAGCAGGAGTGAGCGAGGTTCCCAAGTCGACGTGGGACAGCGCCCAAAAAGGTGACACCATTCCGGATGCGCGTACGACTTGGCCTGCAATGCTCGCTGTTCTGAAGACCATCCCAGCCGCTGTGACGGGGGTGACGGACTGGGAAGGCCTGTACGAGAGGGTATGCGCTGAAGCCGGAATCAGCCCGCGCAGTGCTGCTCGAGAGCTCGGAACGACAGCCACTCTCCGGCGTTCGAGATCCGTCCCGCAACAGCTCCCGCCCGGCGTGAGCGGATTCGTGGCTCGTGCTAACGAGTTTGCTGCGTTGGATGAAGCACTCCTCGAGCGTGCCGATACGGTCCGGATCGCTGTGGTGGTGGGCTCGCCCGGTGTCGGCAAGACCGCGCTCGCGGTGCAGTGGGCCTCCCGCAAACTGGTTGAGTTTTCGGACGGTGTGTTGTACAGGGACCTGCGCGGTTGGGGGCCGGACGAACCAGCATCTCCAGACGAGGTTCTCGTCGACTGGCTGACTCAACTAGGGCTGGACCCGGCGACAGTGCCTGTCGACCGGGCGGGTCGGACCTCGGTGATGCGCACCGCGCTAGCTGGCAGGTCCATGCTCGTCGTACTCGACAACGCGAGAGACGAGGAGCAGGTGCGACCGCTACTACCTGGATCCCCTGGCTGTCCCGTGCTCGTCACAAGCAGGGACACGTTGTCCGGACTCACGGTCCATCACGGTGGCGCGATGGTCGCACTGGAACCGCTCACTCCCGACGAGTCGGTTGAGCTGCTGCGTGAGCTGATCGGTGAGCGCGTCGACCGCTCAATCGAGACGACAGGAAGGCTGGCGGTGCTGTGCGGTCATCTGCCGCTCGCGCTACGGGTTGTCGCTGAGAATACCCGGCAGCGGTTGTTCGCGCCTCTGAGTATTGTTGAGGAGGAGCTGGTGGATGAACTACACAGGCTAGACGAACTTGACGGGCCTGACCCACGTTCGGCGCCGAGAACGGTGTTCACCTGGTCCTACCGCCAGCTTCCCGCCGATGTCTCCGCGGTCTTCCGTGCCATCGGCGTGTTTCCAGGACAGTCGTACGACGCGAACATTGTCGCTGCTTTGGCTGGCTTGCCACTACGAACAGCAGCTAGGCACCTGCGTGCTCTCACTCGGGTGCACCTCGTACGAGAGGCGGCGACAGGCCGGTTCGAGATGCATGACCTGATTCGTCTGTACGCCTATGAGTTGGCACAGCAGGACGGCGAGCAGGCGGTGCGCGCCGCCAGGTGCAGGTTGTTCGACTACTTCCTGCACACTACGTGGAAGGCCGACGAGCTCATCATTCCAGACCGATACCGCGTTCCGATAACGGGCTCGACCGATGTACCCACGCCTTTCAGCGACTACGACGGCGCGTTGACCTGGCTGCACGCCGAATGCACGAACGCGGTGGCGTTGTGCAGGCTGGACGACCCGGCATTCGACAACGAGCGATGGCAGCTGGCGTTCACGCTGCGCGGGTTCCTCTTCCTCAGCAAGCGAACCCATGAGTGGATCGAGAGTCATCAAAGCGCACTGGATGCCACGATCCGGTGCGGTGACCGTGGAGGCGAGGCCAAGACGCGCAACAACCTCGGTGTAGCGCTGAGCCAGCAGGGGCACGATGAGCGCGCGGTCGCGCAGTATGAGTCGGCGCGCCGGCTTTTCGCAGAGGTGGGCGATTTGCACGGCGTGAGCAACTCGTTGATCAACCAATCGGTGATTCTGCGGCGCAGGGGCGAGTTCGCCGAGGCGCTGCGACTCGGCAATGAGGCACTCCTCCATCACCGTGCCGCAGGCTCACATCGCTATGTAGCCATCGCCTTGCGCACGGTCGCGAAGATCGAACTGAGAGCCGGCCTCTTGGCCGAGGCCGAGCAGCACCTGGTGGAATCGCTCGAGCTGTGCGCCCGGCTGAGCCGGATGGACATGGACGCGGCCCGCGCACACAACACACTCGGGCAACTCCTGCTGCGGCGGGCTCGGCTCGACGACGCCGAGCGGTCCTACCGGGCGGCCATCGCCGCGGGCGAGGTCTGCGAGAGCGCGTACGAGCAGGCGTTGGGCTGGTGGGGGCTGGGCAACGTTGCCCGCGCGCGGTTCGAGTTCACCACTGCTCAGGAGCACCTCCGGTTCGCGGCGGACGCGTTGGAGCAACTCGGTTCGCCGAAGTCGGCCGATGTCCGGGCGGATCTCGCGGTACTGCACGAGGGAGGTCAGTCCTCGGACTGAGGGGCGATCTCACCAATCCACTCGCGGATCGCCTCGGCGATGCGGAGGTCGTGCTCGCCGAGGTGATCCACGTGCTCGTCTGTCGCGTCGGCGAGACCTTCGTAGGCGTCGCCGATGAGGAACACCGCTTGCTCGGCGGGGATGCCGAGACCAACGCAGAGCGCCGAGGTGTAGGCGAGATAGCAGGTGGCCATCAGCGTGCGTGGGTCGTCGCTGCCGAACTCTGCCACGCGTTGGCAGTGCAACGCGACCGTCGCCCCGTTGAGCTCCTCCTTGAGCGCGTCGTAATCGTCTTCAGCCGGCTCGAAGTCACCGTCCGGTAGGTCGGCGAGCTTGCCCTGCGTGCGCAGCGGAGACCTCGACTCGCTGATGATTAGGTTGCGCAGTGTCTTCATCGTGTCCGGGTGTTCCGGCCCCTGGCCGCCGAGCCTGCGTGCCAGGACCATCCGGAATCCGTCGTGTGTGTCCCGGCCCAGTTCGTCCTCGATGACGAGCTTGTTCTCGAGGGTGCCGATGGTGTCCGGGTGATCGTCGCCGAGCAGTTCAATGCGCAGGCCGAGCAGCTCGGTGGTCACCTCGAGCGCGCGGTCGAGGTCGCCGAGCGCACGGAAGTTCAACGCCAGGCCGTTGAGCGGGTCGAGAGAGTACTGGTCTTCCGGCCGGGAGACCTTTAGCCAGCGTCTGTGCACCGCGCGCCAGTATCGTTGGGCCACTCTCAGGTGTCGGTTCCGCTCGGAGGGCGTGTCGCCGAGATGGCCCCGGGCGATGGCGAGGTTGGAGAGCGTTTTGAGGGTCTCGCGATGAAACGGGCCGCGCTCCACGTGGTCCCGCTGGGCGACGTAGGCCTCACGGAACTTCGCGTGAGCCTCATTGAACATTTTTGCGTCCAAAAGCGACTGTGCGAGGTTGTTCAGGGCGATCAGGGTGTCTGGTGCGCCGACACCGAGGGCGATGACAAACCCTTGGTGCGCCTCGTGTTTCATCGCCAGTGAGATGGAACGGTGGCCTACCACGCCGTGCGCGACGCCGAGGTTCGCGCGTACTGCGTAACGCGTGTATGCGTCGAGATCGTGGTTTGTGTCACATGCTGTGTTCAACGCTTCGTAAGTCCCCAGCGCGGTGTGGAAGTCGCCCGCCTCTGCCTGCGTCCGTCCGGTTTCGTTGAGCAGGTAGCGCTCGTTTTCCCCTATGCTCCAACGATCGCCGCCGACGAGTAAACCTGCTACAGCACGCACATGGGGGAGGTGGTGCAGCACCGCACGGTGCTGGTACGAGTCGCGTGTGCTCGTCACGGCGGAGGCGAGCTCGGTGACGGCGGCATCGCGGAGCTGTGCACGGAGGAGGGGCGGTTCGGCTACGAAACGTAGGCTGCGCGCGATCAACGCGTGCATGGTGGGACCCGCCGTGTTCGTGA
Source organism: Amycolatopsis sp. MJM2582 (assembly GCF_000754115.1). Classification (NCBI taxonomy): domain Bacteria; kingdom Bacillati; phylum Actinomycetota; class Actinomycetes; order Pseudonocardiales; family Pseudonocardiaceae; genus Amycolatopsis; species Amycolatopsis sp. MJM2582. The sequence continues at coordinate 1,416,881 of NZ_JPLW01000002.1, read as the reverse complement.
GGTCGATGAGGCCACGCTCGGCAGCACCGCGCAGGCCGTTGTCCACTTCGGCAGGGGTGCCCGCGCCGAGTCGGCGAGCAACGCCGTGCAGGAGGCCATGGGGGATGACGGTCGGTGCCAGCACGCTGGCGGCGAACAGCAACTTTTTCGTGTGGTTGTCCAGCGCGTCTGCGCTGCGGAGCAGGGCGCGGGCGAATGGCTTCGCGCACCCGAAGGGCAGCTCTCGTTCGTACTGGGCGGTTTCCAGCCGCTCGGGTTCAGGGGATGACAGCTCGTCGAGCAGTATCGGGTAGCTCGCGAAGTCAGGCAGTGTGGTGAGCCCGCTTACGAGCCGCAGTGTCTGCGGGTGTCCGGTGAGCATCGTCGTTATCGCGTTGACGGCTTTCCGGTCGCCCGGCCCGGCCCGGCGGTGCGAGGTCAGTACGGCCCCGGCGTCCTGAGGGGACAACGAGTCGAGCTCCACCGTGCTGGAGCGGTGGCCGGCCATTTTGCGCCGAGTGGTGACTACTGTCCGTCCGCGCGACGTCGGCGCGACGAGTTTGTCCAGGACCTCGTTGCTGACCGTCGTGGGGACGTCGTCGACGATCCAGAGGTAGTCCTCATCGATGTCCGCGAGCCTGGCCGTGAGCTTGCCCGGATCATCGACCATCATCCTTTCGCAGATGAGCGCGAGTTGTTCCCGGTAACGGCCCCACACGGCGTCATCAGTGGCGTCACCGCTGCCGCCGAGTTGTAACAGGAACACTCCGCCGGGGTGATCACGCTGGAACAGCTGGGCGTACCGCAGGCACAGTGCGGTCTTGCCGAGACCGCCAACATCACCCTTGCCCCGTACGTACACGACGGCATGGCCGCGGTCGCGCGTCTTAGCCCTGGAGCGCAGACCTTCGTGTAGCTCCCACAGCTCCGCATGCCTGCCGATGAAATCGGGGTCGCCGGCCAGCTCTTCTGGGAACCATCTCGGGGTCGCCGGTTCGGGTGCGTCGCCGAACGTGCCGGCGTGCTGCTCGACGACCCGTGCGATGCTCGACGCGACGTCGTCGAGCTGCTTGCCGTCCCTAGCCAGCCGGATCGAGCTGAGCTGGCGCGGACGTACGTGGTCGGGGGACACACCCTGGACCACTGCCAGCACTCGCGTCGTGCGTCCCTCGTCGAGATAGTACGAGGCGTGCAACGCCAGGTGGAGCTCATCTCGGCAGTGCGGGCTGAGCGGGAACTCCGGGGTGATGAGCGCGACGAGCGTCCGGGAACGCCGCAGTTCGCGCAGCACTGACTCGCCGAGTGGTTCCCAGTCCTCGCCCCCGATCTGGTCGAGGTAAACGCGCAAGCCCGACGCGGTGAGTGCCGCGTGCAGTGCGAGTGCGGAAGCCTGGTTCTTCCAGCTGTAACAAAGAAAAACGTCATTCGTTCTGCTTGACACCGCTCACCCCTTCGTCATACCGATGAAAGCACCGCCAACCCTCTTCGTACCCATCCCGATGATGCAGAGGCCCACCCAACCGAACGGTCCGAGCTCGGGATGGTTTGCCGCACGTCCAGCTGCGTTGATCGCAACACCTTGCACAGCGGAACTCCGCTGTGCAGCATCGACAGGAGACGGGCCACGACCTCGGCAGATGCGATGCTGCCAATAGACCCGGTGCCCGCCACGACGGATGTCAGCGCCGCTGAGGATCGCACCGACCGCGGGTCTGTGCCATACCTGCTCTGCGCCGTGCCACTCCACGGTTCGTTGGTCGCACGTAGGCACGTGATCTGACGAACCTGTGCGATTTTCACGTTTGTTGTGGCTTAGTCCGGTGAAGTATTGTTTGGCCCGCCGGTAGGCGTGGAACGCCGGAGCGCCGCGGCCGAGCACCACCTCCAGGCCGCCTTCGCGCAGGGCGACGAGGCCTTGCAGGAACTTGCCGAGGTCGTTGGCCTTGGCGAAGTAGCCCTCCCTGACAGTCCGGACCGGTCGGTCCAACTCGCCCTGCACCCGGAACAACATGGCTTGCTGCAGCACGGTCCCTACTCGCGAGTCGGGCACCCCCGGAACTCCGGGAACCGATCGCAGATCGTCAATGCCCGACAGCAGAAGGTCGTGACCGGTCGCGTAGTCAGCGTTGACCTCGCGGATCGCGGCCAGCTCATGCCAGGCGCGTGTGTGCGCGAGAACGGTCTGCTCGTCGAGCATGGCCCGGTTCCAAACCTCGGCGACGAGGAACTCGGTGCGCAGCCGGTAGTTCTGAGCGAGGTGGTGGATGGCTTCCGCGACACGGTGCCGATGACCGATCTGCCGTGCCACAACGCGTTCGGTGAGGAGGAGTTCCCGGGCACGGCGGTTCTCGCCGTCCCCAACACCCTCGACGATAGCGAATCGTAGAAATTGGCGGGCGCGGCAAAGTCCTCGTTGTATCGCAGGGCCAAAGCGACTTGGAGGTCCTCACCGTCGAGGACTCTCACGGAGTCTGCCAGGGCGTTGATGAGCTGATCGAGCGGTCCAGCGGTCATCGACCCATGCAACCACATCGCGCGAATCTGATGGCATCATGTCGCGAATGACAGAACGTGTCGCCGTCGTCAGGTTCGCGGATGACGTCGCTGAGGCCGAGCGCGCTGAGCTCGACAAAATGCTGCACCAGCAGGAGTTTGCGGCGTCGCGTGGCATAGACCTCGACCGTCGTGGCCAACGCGAGGACGCGGTCGCCGCGGTGATCAACCTCGTGGACTCGACGGCCGACGTGCTCCGCACGACCGCCGATGCGGGCCGTGGCTGGTTGCAGACTCGCCGCCGTGCCAACGAGTTCTTGGAGATCGAGGACCGCGCCACCAGCATCGTCTTCCAGATCACCGCGAACGACCCTGACCACGCCTTCGCGAAACTCGGCGATGCGCTGCAGGGCATGGGGGATGGTCCGTACCGCTGGCAGGGGTCGGTGTGGCAGTCGTCCGATGAGGCCAAGAGCGAGCTCGCGCGGACGGTATTCGTCATCCACGGCAGGGACAAGGCGGCCCGCAAGGCGGTGTACGCGTTCCTGCGCGCCCTCGACCTTCACCCGATCGAGTGGAACGAAGCCCTGGCCGCGACCAAGCAGGGCGCGCCGCACATCGGTGACGTAGTGGGGCATGTGCTCGGCATGGGCACGGCAGTCGTCGTGCTGCAGACACCGGACGACGAGGTGAGGCTGAGGCCCGAGCACGCGGACGGTGACGACGACTGGGAGCTCGCGCCGCATGGTCAGGCGCGGCCGAACGTGTTCTTCGAAGCGGGAATGGTGTTCGCACGGCGTCCCGACGAGACGATCATCGTCGAGTTCGGCAAGGTGCGCCCGTTCACGGACATCGGCGGCCGGAATGTCGTCAAGCTGGACAACTCACCGAAGATGAAGCACCGCTTCGCCGAGCGGCTGCGTGCTATCGGCTGCGCGGTAAACACGAGCGGCGATGACTGGCTCTCGGTGGAGCTCACACCTCCAGAAGAGCCTCCGCGCCCTACGGCAACCTCGTCGCCGGGTAAACCGTCGAGCTCTGGCCGAAACCCCACTCTCGGCAACTTCTCAGTGACACGTGATTCGCTAGGTATGCATACCGTGCACGGCGAGATCAAGGCGGGCAGCATCCCGGTAGCGTGGTTGATGCTGAAGGCCACATTTTACGCGGGTGGGAAGATTACTGGATCCGCGATGGGCGTGGTGCGCAACCTAGAGCTAGGCGAGGAGAAGTCGTTCAGCCTCACGACCAGTGACGACGTCTACGGGTACGACGACTACAAGGTGCAGATCGAGTCGATGCATTGAGTGTCGGCGAAGTTCCGCCGAGTTCGGTCATCACTCGCTGGAAGCGCCGGTGGGATCCGGGCTTACCGGTGCCCCCTCGCGTCGTCCGGCGCCGGACGAATTCCCCGGACACTCGGCGGGCTACGCCTGGGCTGATGGCGTGTCCGGCAGTTACCGCCGCCGGACAGGGCTCGCCGGACATCTCCGGTGAAGAGACTCTACGAACATGGACATGGTCAGCAAAAGGGTTCCCCCGCCTTACTACCGCACCGCTTCGCCGCTCCTTTCGCCCCACCGGACACGGTCCGGACCCGCCATCGGCCGCCATCCGACCGCGTTCGTGGCCTACCTCCACGAATCGGACCGGCATAAGGCCGACGTCCTCCATTTCGCCACTTTCCTCCGCTCGTGCGGCGTTGATGCCCAACTCGACCGCTGGTTCACCGGCAGACGGCAAGACTGGTACGCCTGGGCCGCGCAGTTGATCACGAGGGCGGACTTCGTGATCGTCATGGCGTCGCCGTCGTGCCGCACCGTCGGGGACGGTCAGGCACCCGCGCACCTCAACCTCGGTGGCCAGTCAGAGATGTGCCTGCTGCGTGAACTCCTGCAACGAGACCGCGCGACGTGGACTCAGCGATTGTTGCCCGTCGTGCTGCCGGGCCACTCGTGGCACGAGATACCTCTGTTCCTCCAGCCACTGACGGCCGACCACTACCCTGTCACCGACCTGACGCCCAGGGGAGCCGAGAGTCTCCTGAGGACGATAACTGTTCAGAGGGCACATCTTCGCCCGCCGCTCGGACCGCTGATCGCATTCCCAGTACAGGCCTAGCCTATTCCGGTGGCAGGGGATTCCGACGGAATTTCCCGCCATTTTGTCAAGGAAAGCCAGCACTTCATGTCCGTCTGCCGCTCTGGCCCTGCTCTCGGCGGAACAACTGCTGCAGATCCGGTTCCTGCAAACTCAGCCTGTGGCTGGTCGTCGTCGAGCATGATCGTCGGCGGGTGCACATCGTTCGGGCGACGGTTCATCCGACTGTGGAGTGGCTGGTGCAGCAGGCCCGGAACCTGCTGGTGGAACTCGGTGACCGAGTGGCAGTTTGCGGTTTCTGATCCGTGACCGTGACGCGAAGTTCACGGCCGCGTTCGAGGCGGTGTTCACGTCGGTCGGCATCGAGGTCCTGCGGAGCCCTGTTCGAGCTCCTCGGGCGAACGCGATCGCCGAGCGATGGGTAGGCAGTGTGCGTCGCGAGTGTCTGGATCGGATGCTCATCGTCAACCGGGGTCATCTGGAGCAGGTGCTGGCCGAGTACGTCGATCAGCCACCGCATCCCGCCCGCGCCGACGCGGGACGACGTGGTGCGCGGTCCTCCAAGCCCAGGCCGGCACTTATCCTAGCGACTGACTTCTTCCAGGTCGAGACCGTCACCCTCAAACACCTCTACGTGTCCTTTGTCCTGGAACATCGGACCAGGCGGGTGCACATCCTCGGGGTCACCGACCATCCAAATGCGGGCTGAGCGACTCAACTCGCCCGGGGCTTCTTGGCTGATGTGGGGGAGCAGGCCAGTGCGTTCCGGTATCTGATCCGGGACCGGGACTCGATCTTCACGGACGCGTTCGACGCCATGTTCGGTCCCGCGAACATCGAGATCAAGAAATCGGCTCCGCAAAGCCCTAAGATGAATGCCTTCGCGGAGCGCTGGGTGAAGACGGTCCGAGCCGAGTGCACCGACCGGATGCTCATCACCAGCGATCGGCACCTGCGTGTCGTACTCGAGCAGTACGCCGAGCACTACAACTCTGGCCGGACCCACCAAGGCCATGGCCTGAATCTACGAGCGCCCCTGGACGACCCGGACCTCATCCCGCTCCCAGCTCAACGGATCAACTGAACGAAGATCTTCGGAGGTCTTATCAACGAATATGACGCTGCAGCATAGGCCCAGCTCAGCGACATGGCAGAGTTACTGAACCCCGCAGGTCAGCTCGCCTACGGTGCGATGTTGAACATCGTCGCGTTCTTGTTCATGACGTGGTTGTCGCTGGCCAAACCGCAGGTCAAGACCCCGTGGACGGCCCTATCTCCAAAGCTTGGCCGTGTCTCGTCACCAGCGCGAAGCCAAGGCGGACCTTCGCCTGTATAGCGAGCGAACTCAGAGACCGTGCCGGTTTGGGGTCGCACGCAGCGCTTTGGCGATACTGTCGAGTGAATCGAACGCTTCCATCCGGTCCGTGACTTGTGGCGTACTCGACCGCGTCCAGCCGGGTCCGAGGAGCGAACCGCTCGTCCCGGCTGATCACGGAGGCCAGAACGGCGGCGTGGTCGGATCCGCGGTCCTCGAGGTCGCCAAGTATCTCGAGAGCATCGTCTTGCCGAGTCGCTTTGAGGAGAACATTCGCGCCGCGTGATCCAGAGCTTGCGATCAGAGCCTTGGCCAGCGAGTGGCGTTCCTCCCAGGACAACCCGTCCTCGTCGAGCAGCGACTTCGCCAACTCGACACCACGCACCTCATCGAAAGACAACATTCTGCTTGTCGCAGCGACCCTGGTGGCGAAACCGACGGTCAGATCTGCCGCGAGTGCAGTTAAAGCGTGCGAAATCTCCCGATCACCACGCTGCAAAATCTCTTCCGCAGCCTCCAGGCGTCGGTCCGCGGGCCGACTCGGATCCAGAGCGATCGATTTCAGCACAGCTGTCTCGAACTCCGGCTCCTGGTGAACTTGGGCGAACTTCTTCACCGTCGGCAGCGGGATCTCGGGAGCATCCCCGAGTTTCGCGTCGAACAAAGTGCGTGCGGTGCCTCGACTATCCGGCGGATCCTGCAGCGGGCACGCGTACCTCCTGCGCCGGTCCGGCTCACCGACACGACCTGGCGGCAATTCCTGCGCACGCAGGCCTCGACGATGCCGGCGTGCGACTTCTTCCACGTCGACTGTGCGCTCACCCTCCGGAGGATCTACGTGTTCTTCGTGCTGAAGGTCGGCAGCCGCTACGTCCATATCCTCGGTACGACCACGAATCCGGACGGCTGGTGGACTACGCAGCAGATTCGTAATCTCGTGCTGGATCTTGGTGATCGAGTCGACGAGTTCAGGTTTCTCATCCGTGACCGGGCCGGTCAGTTCGCGGCCGCGTTCGATGCCGTCCTGGCCGACGCGGGCATCGAGACGGTGAAGATCCTTCCGCGCTGCCCGCGGGCGAACTGCTACGCAGAACGGTTCGTGCTTACGGTCAGAATCGAGCTCACCGACCGGATGTTGATTCTGAGCGAACGGCATTTGCGCGCCGTGCTCGTTGAGTACGTCCGGCATTACAACGGTCGACGGCCGCACCGTTCCCGCGAGCTTCGCCCACCACGGCCGACCCACCCCGTGGCGAACCCCAACGCCCAACGGATCAAGCGACAGCGGCTTCTCGGAGGCATGATCAACGAGTATGAGTCCGCAGCCGCATAGAAATCCTGGTCAACGCCTACGACCGCGCTTTGGAACCCCACAGGTCTACGACCACGTGACTCCGTTGATGCGTCAACAGATTCTGCAAGCGCTGAAGACGCGGTGCATCGGGTCGCTTGTCGCGCTCACCGCAGGTGAGCGGACGAAGCTGGGGGAGTGGTTCCCGCACCTGCATGCGACGTTCGGTGACATGCGGCTCGAGACCGCTCCGAAGGCCATCGCCTTTTCATCGCCCTTTTTACGATTGAAGCCCCGCCCCTCCGAGGAGGAGCAGGGCTTCTGACCTGCGAAAACAGATGGTGCGCGATACTGGGATTGAACCAGTGACCTCTTCCGTGTCAGGGAAGCGCTCTCCCGCTGAGCTAATCGCGCGAGGTGGAGACGGGATTCGAACCCGTGTACACGGCTTTGCAGGCCGTTGCCTCGCCTCTCGGCCACTCCACCGTGTCAGGCCCGAGAGGGCCTTCCGAGCGGATGACGGGATTCGAACCCGCGACCCTCACCTTGGCAAGGTGATGCGCTACCAGCTGCGCTACATCCGCACATCCTCGGTCTGGATGGGAGTTCAGAGCCTCGCGGTTCTGTCTCTCACCCCGTCGCCGTGGTGTGTGTGAACACTATCCGATCCCGAAAACGGCTCTGCAACCGGGGTGCCACTTGCTGTTCGCAAGGCCGTCATCAGGCCAGATCGTTGGGAATCAGGTGCGTCAGGGCGTCGTCGACGTCGACCCATAGATGCTCGTTGCCCGGGAGCACGACGTCGTAGGTCCGGTCGAGGAAGTCGGCCAGCTCCTGAGCGGACGCCTCGAACATGGCGTGCCCGGACGGCGAGTTCAGTTCGATGAGGACGGACTCGGGGTCTTCGACGGAGGGGCGGATGCGTACGTCGCCGTCGCCCGCGTCGGCCAGGAGGCCGTCGGCGAGGAGATCGCGCGCGTAGACCCACTCGACCCAGCCGGCGCGGCCGGTGCGGAAGGCGGCCACGACCGCGTACGGGTCGCGGGTGTCGTATCGCAGTTCCACCTTCACCGGGACCGCGGGGGTCCGCGGCGCCAGGAGGTCGAACACCGCCGTCGAGCGGAGCGTCACGTGATCGTTGCGCATCGTCCTACCCTTCGTCTCCTTCCCGGCCCGGTCGAACCGAGTGGCGATGATGTGACGTTTCGGCCGGCTGATCGGAACGCGGTTTTGCCGCAGATCACCCGGACGGGGTCATCGGACCCCGGGTCCATACTCCGTCACCCCATCATCACCCGCGCGACGCGCAGCCCTCCATGCGCCCTGCAGGCAGTCCACATGTACATACTGCGCGGTTTAGTCGTCACGCGATAGCACCGTCGCACGAATGTCGAAACGCGTCGCGGGCGGCCCCCGGCCGGGACAACCCCGACTAGCTCGTGGTTGTTCGCTCCGTATTTGCTGGTGAGCGGAGTGTGGTCGGAGGGAACCACCCGTTTGCAGGCCCCCTAAAGTCGTGGGGTAGAGTCTGCCGGACACCGCGAGCGGGCGATTAGCTCAGCGGGAGAGCGCTTCGTTCACACCGAAGAGGTCACTGGTTCGATCCCAGTATCGCCCACCGGATGAAGGCCCTGGACCATCGGTCCGGGGCCTTGATTCATTTTCGGCCACGGTCGGCGGTGAGCCGTCCGGGGGTATTCGATCCCCAGGTCGGACGCGGGTTGTGTGGGGGCGGTACTTCTGCCGTCGCGGGCGGCCCGGCCGACGCGGGCTAATCCGCTCGGGGCGATCACGGGCGCGGAGTGCCGCCGGTTCGAAGATCCCCGAAGTCCGCCCTTCCGGCCGGTGTGGACATTCGCCGGAGATCTCGTGTCGCGACACAAAAATGTCGCATGATCCGACCATTGAGACTTCTTTGTGATCCTCGGCACGAAACGTCCGTGCAAAGGTCCAGACCATGAAGAAAGTGATGTGGGGCATGGCCGGGCGGCTCACTCGTCCGGCTCCGGCCGAGGGGCCGCCGTGACGCTGACGTGATGTGACGAAACGCCACGCCGGTGACCGATTGACAAGGTAGGTCGGCGCGCGGTGGGCGCACCCGCCGGGCCGTGGTCCTCGCGGGGTGTGAAATCCACAGTGGACCGGCTTGAGATCGACTCGCGCGAACCGTCCATTGTGGAGTTTTCCGGGCTGTTCGGCCGATCGGGGAACCGGTGCTCCAAGTGGCCGCGAGTCATGGGAATTCGTGACTACTTTGAGTAGTTGTTCGGAGGATACGGTCTATTACGCATCGTCATCATCTTGTTATCAACACGGCATTCATTTGCCGGATGCTCGCCCAGGGTGTGGCTGGAAATCCTTGTAACGATGGCCGGAGAGTGGCCGATACCTTGGCGTGTGTCGCCCCATCGGCCGCTGAGAGACCTTGAGAATCGATCACTCTTCGAGATCAGTCTCATTTACTCAGCGTGTTGATCCGGCGTTCGGGAATCCCCACTCCGGGAGGTCTGATGGAAGAGTCGGTGCGGCCGTCGTCCACCGTCAACGGGACGCCGCAGCACATCGACCTCCAGTCGATTCCGCTTCCCCCGCAACGGGGCGCGGGGGATGCCGCCGCGGTCGGCACAACGTCCGCGCGGCCCCCGTACGCGGCTTGGGAATCGCGCTACCGCGCCTGGGTCATCGGTAGTGACGTTTTCACCGCGTTCGTGCTCATCGTGATGAGCGCCTTCTTGATCGATCGATCCGATCCGCACGACATGCACGCGCTCGGTACCGCCGCGGCCTTCCTGTTCGGGTTGTCGGTCTGCCGTGCCTGGAGTCCGCGTGTACTGGGCGAGGGCGCGGAGGAATACCGGACGCTGGGGCGCGGCCTCGTGGCCACCGCCGTCCTCGTCGCGTTGGGCGGCCTGCTCTTCGGCGCGCTCGCCGTGCAGCCGTGGGTCTTCATCGTCGTCCCGATGATCTCGGTCTTCATGTTCCTGCAGCGGTACGCGCTGAGACAGGTGCTGCACCGGCGCAGGCGGCTCGGTGAATGCCTGCTCCCGGTGCTCGCGGCGGGAAGTCCCGACACGGTCGCCGATCTGATCGCCCGCACGAAGGCCGATCCTCATGTCGGCTGGCGCGTGGAGGCCGTCTGCACGTATTCCGGTGCCGGCGCGGAGCGGGGGAGCGGCGAGGTGGAAGGCGTCCCGATCGTCGGGAAGCTCGACGACCTCGCGGGCCACGTCCGCCGCGGTGGCTACCGGGTGGTCGCCGTGACCGCCGATCAGCACTGGAACCCGAAGCGCCTCCAGCGGCTCGCCTGGGACCTCGAAGGAACGTCGGCCGAGATGGTGGTCGCGCCGATGCTCATGGAGGTGGCCGGCCCCCGGCTGAACGTCTCCGGTGTGCTCGGCATGCCGCTGCTGCGGGTGACCGCGCCGATGTTCACCGGCGGCCGCCGTCTGGTCAAGGAAGCGCTCGACCGGTTCGGCTCCGCCTTGCTCCTCACTCTCTTTTCCCCGCTGCTGCTGGCGATCGCGGTCGCGATCAAACTGGACGACCACGGCCCGGTGATCTACCGGCAGCGTCGCGTCGGCCGCGACGGGCACACCTTCACGATGCTGAAGTTCCGCACGATGGTCACGAACGCCGACAAGCTCAAGCAGGATCTCCAGTCGGACAACGAAGGCGCGGGCCCGCTGTTCAAGATGCGCAAGGACCCGCGGGTGACCCGGGTCGGCGGCCTTCTCCGCCGGTACTCCCTCGACGAGCTGCCGCAGTTGCTCAACGTCGTGAGCGGGCGGATGTCGCTCGTCGGCCCCCGTCCGCCGCTGCCCGAGGAGACCGCGAAGTACGCTCCCGACGCGCGCCGCCGTCTCCTGGTCAAGCCGGGGCTGACCGGCCTCTGGCAGGTCAGCGGCCGCAGTGACCTCAGCTGGGCCGAGAGCATCCGCCTCGACCTGCGTTACGTCGAGGACTGGTCGCTGGCCCTCGACCTGGTGATCCTCTGGAAGACCTTCCGCGCGGTGGTGCAGGGGCGAGGTGCCTACTGACGCCTTCCTGTGACCGGACCCACACGCAGAGATAGTTGAGCGAGAAATAGTTCAGCGCTCAACTAGGTTGGGACGGGTACAGGACGCGTACGGAAGGAAGATCCACCCATGACCACCAGCGTTGAGCCGACCGAAGCCTTGAACCTCCCGCAGGACGTTCAGGACCTGTTGTTCCGCGAGGCCCGCACCGCGAACAACTTCAGCGACGAGCCGGTGACCGACGAGCAGATCCGCGCGATCTACGAGCTGGTCAAATGGGCCCCGACGTCGATGAACAACCAGCCGCTGCGCGCGCTGGTGATCCGCACCGAAGAGGGCAAGAAGCGGCTGTCCCCGCTGATGTCCGAGGGCAACCGCGCCAAGACCGAGGCCGCGCCGGTGACCGTCGTGCTGGCCGCCGACACCGAGTTCCACGAGAACCTGCCGCGCACCTTCCCGCACTTCCCTGGCGCGAAGGACCTGTTCGCCGATGAGGCGGCTCGCGTCGAGACCGCCAAGCTCAACGCGCTGCTGCAGGTCGGTTACTTCATCATCGGCGTCCGCGCCGCCGGGCTGGCCGCCGGCCCGATGACCGGCTTCGACGCCGAGGGCATCGACAAGGAGTTCTTCGCGGACAAGCCGTGGAAGTCCCTCGTCGTGATCAACGTCGGCAAGCCGGGCGAGAACCCCTGGTTCGACCGCCTGCCGCGGCTGGACTTCGACGAGGTCGTCGAGACCGTCTGACCTCGTTCCTCGATACGCGAAGGCCTTCTTCCGATGGGAAGGAGGCCTTCGTGGTGTTAGGGGTAATGCGCGTGAGCCGCGCCGCACCTGACGACTAACATCACGGGAACCATCCGCTTTAACCGCGAGGAGTCCATCGTGTCCCAGCCGTCGTCAGTAGCAGCCGCAACCGCCCCGCGCGTGGTGGTACCGGCGGGCACTACGGCGGGCACCGCGGTCCGCGAAGCCGGGCTGCCGACCAAGGGGCCGGACACGATCGTCGTCGTGCGCGACGCCGAGGGGAACCTCCGCGACCTCTCCTGGGCCCCGGAGGCCGAGGTCGAGGTCGAAGCCGTCGCGGCGAACACCGAGGACGGCCGCAGCGTCATCCGGCACTCGGCCGCCCACGTGCTCGCCCAGGCCGTGCAGCAGCAGTTCCCGCAGGCCAAACTGGGCATCGGCCCGCCGGTCAAGGACGGCTTCTACTACGACTTCGCCGTCGACACCCCGTTCACCCCGGAAGACCTGCAGGCGCTCGAGAAGCGCATGAAGCAGATCGTGAAGGGCGCGCAGCAGTTCTCCCGCCGCGTCTTCGACTCGGTCGACGAGGCCAAGAAGGAACTGGCCGACGAGCCGTTCAAGCTGGAACTCGTCGACATCAAGTCCGATGTGGACACCTCCGAGGTGATGGAGGTCGGCGGCGGCGAGCTGACCATCTACGACAACCTCGACCCGCGCACCAAGGAACGCGTGTGGAGCGACCTCTGCCGCGGCCCGCACGTGCCGACCACCAAGTTCATCCCGGCGTTCAAGCTCACCAGGGTCGCCGCCGCCTACTGGCGCGGTGACGACAAGAACCCGCAGTTGCAGCGGATCTACGGCACCGCCTGGGAATCCACCGAGGCGCAGGACGTCTACCTGGAGCGCCTGGCCGAGGCCGAGCGGCGCGACCACCGCAAGCTCGGGGTCGAGCTGGACCTGTTCTCCTTCCCCGACGAGATCGGCTCGGGGCTGCCGGTGTTCCACCCCAAGGGCGGGATCATCCGGCAGGAGATGGAGAACTACTCGCGCCAGCGGCACGTCGAGGCCGGGTACGACTTCGTCTACTCGCCGCACATCACCAAGGGCGCGCTGTTCGAGACCTCCGGTCACCTCGACTGGTACCGCGACGGCATGTACCCGGCGATGCACCTCGACGCCGAGCACAACGAGGACGGTTCGGTCCGCAAACCCGGCCAGGACTACTACCTCAAGCCGATGAACTGCCCGTTCCACGACCTGATCTTCCGTTCGCGCGGGCGTTCCTACCGGGAACTGCCGCTGCGGATGTTCGAGTTCGGTTCCGTGTACCGCTACGAGAAGTCCGGCGTGATCCACGGCCTGACCCGTGTGCGCGGCATGACGCAGGACGACGCGCACATCTTCTGCACCCTGGAGCAGGTCCCCGGTGAGCTGAAGTCCCTTTTGGACTTCGTGCTGAACCTGTTGCGCGACTACGGTCTCGACGACTTCTACCTCGAACTGTCCACTCGGAACGACGAGAAGTACATCGGTTCGGACGAGGTGTGGGATGAGGCGACCGAGGTCCTCCGCACCGCCGCCGTGGACTCCGGGCTGGAACTGGTGCCGGATCCGGGTGGCGCCGCGTTCTACGGCCCCAAGATCTCCGTGCAGGCGAAGGACGCGCTGGGCCGCACCTGGCAGATGTCGACCATCCAGCTGGACTTCATGCTGCCCGAGAAGTTCGAACTGGAGTACACCGCGGGCGACGGCAGCCGTCAGCGCCCGGTGATGATCCACCGCGCGCTGTTCGGCTCGATCGAGCGGTTCTTCGGCGTGCTGACCGAGCACTACGCGGGCGCTTTCCCGGCGTGGCTGTCGCCGGTCCAGGTGGTCGGCATCCCGATCACCGAGGACCAGGTCGAGCACCTGCGCGGCGTCGAGAAGGCGCTGCGGGCCAAGGGGATCCGGGTCGACGTCGACGCGAGCGGCGACCGGATGCAGAAGAAGATCCGCACCCACACCACGCAGAAGGTGCCCTTCATGCTCCTGGCGGGCGCGAAGGACGTCGAGGCGGGCGCGGTGTCGTTCCGGTTCCGTGACGGCGGCCAGATCAACGGCGTCTCGGTGGACGACGCCGTCGAGGCGATCGCCGGCTGGGTCCAGCGCCGTGAGAACGCTTCGCCGACCGTGGCGGGCTTGGAGGCGGTACTCCGGTGACGGGCCTCGATGGCCCTGACGTCGTCGGACAGGACGGTGTGGGGGTCCCGGACGCGTTGCAGCGCCTGTGGACCCCGCATCGGCTCGCCTACGTGCAGGGGTCGAAGCGACCCGACGAGGGTTGTCCGTTCTGCCATCTCCCCGAGAAGAGTGACGAGGACGCGCTGATCCTCGCGCGCGGGAAGACGGTGTACGCGGTGCTGAACCTGTACCCGTACAACCCCGGGCACCTGATGGCCGTGCCGTACCGCCATGTCGCGGACTACACGGACCTGACGCCGGAGGAGACCGTCGAGGTGGCGGAGTTCACCCAGCACGCGATGCGGGTGATCCGGGAGGTGTCGTCGGCGCACGGGTTCAACATCGGGATGAACCAGGGCGTGATCGCCGGCGCCGGTATTGCCGCGCATCTGCACCAGCACGTGGTGCCGAGGTGGGGTGGCGACGCGAACTTCATGCCCGTGATCGGGCACACGAAGGTGTTGCCGCAGTTGCTGGGGGAGACGCGGCAGTTGCTGGCGGACGCCTGGTAGGTCCGGCCGGTGGCTGATGTCATGAAAGGGCCGTTCAGGACGAAAAACGTCCTGAACGGCCCTTTCATGACACTCGGGGGCCTCAGGCGTTGAGCGCGGCCTGCAGCTCGATGTCGATCTTGACCTTCTCGGACAGGAAGGCGTTGCCCTCCGGGCCGATGCCGAAGTCGCGGCGGTTCACCGTGGCGGTGGCCGAGACGCCGAGGGTGGTGGCGTTGTCGTTGGCCGGGTTGGTGCCGATGCCGTTGAACTCCGCCTCGAGCGAGACCGGGACGGTCTTGCCGCGCCAGGTGAGCTCGCCGTCGATGACGTAGTCGCCGCCGTCCTCGCGGATGCCGGTCGAGCGGAAGGTGATGACCGGGTGCTCGTCGACGTGGAAGAAGTCCTCGGACTTGAGGTGCGTGTCACGACCGTCGACGCCGCTGGCGACCGACGAGGCGTCGATCTCGACGGTGACCGACGAGTCGAGGATGTTGTCGGCGGTGACGACCTCACCGGTGAAGGCGGTGAAGTTGCCCCGGGACTTCGCCAGGCCGAGGTGCTTCACGGTGTAGGCGATGTCGGAGTGGGCGGTGTCGATCGTCCACTTGCCTGCGACGTAGCCCGGGATCTCGGTGGTGGTCATGTGAGTCGATCTCCAAAAAGTCTGTGTGCGTTCGTGGTGAACCCTCGTCTGGTTGAGCGCTCAACAACGACTGTAGCGCAATTTGGTTGAGCGCTCAACCAGGGGTAGAATGGGCGTCATGTCCGAACCCCGATGGCTCTCCGACGAGGAGCAAAAAGTCTGGCGCGACTTCTCCGCGGCCACGCGGATGCTGCAAGCGCACCTGGAGGGCCAGCTTCAGCACGAGGCGGGCATGCCTCACACCTACTACGAAGTGCTCGTCGCTCTCTCCGAGGCGCCGGAGCGGCGGCTGCGGATGAGCGAGCTCGCCGACGCGCGCAAGGCGTCGCGCAGCAGGCTCTCGCACGCGGTCGCGCGCCTGGAGGCGAACGGCTGGGTGCGCCGTGAGTCCTGTCCCACCGACAAGCGCGGTTCCTGGGCGGTGCTCACCGCCGACGGTTTCGCCGCGCTGGAGGAGGCCGCGCCCGGGCACGTCGCGGCGGTCCGTGAGAGCCTCTTCGACCCGCTGACCCCCGAACAGGTGAAGGCGCTCGGCGAGATCAGCGCCGCCGTCCTGGAGCGGCTGTCGCCGAAATGCGCCGCTGCCGAGGCGGAATTGGCGCTGCGGGAAGAGGGGCTCGCGGACCTCGCCGACTCGGCCGAACTGGCCAAAGCGGACTGACCTGGAGCCGGTCCAGGGGCGGGCGCGACGACGAGTGTCGGTGCGGGTGGATAGGCTTCGGGCGGCCACCCGACCCTGCTGCTTTAGGTGCACCTGAAGAACCGATGCTCAACATTTTCGCGCGCGCCTCCGTTTCCCGCGTCACCGACCCGATGGGGAAGGTGCTCGTGCGTGCCGGTCTGACCCCCAACGCGATGACCGTCATCGGCACGGCCGGGGCGGTGCTGTGCGCGCTCGGGTTCTTTCCCAACGACATGCTGCTGTGGGGCACCTTTACCGTCTGGGGCTTCGCGATGCTGGACCTGCTCGACGGCGCGATGGCCCGCGCCCGCGGGTACGGCACGGCGTTCGGCGCCGTCCTCGACGCGACCTGCGACAGGCTGGTCGACGGCGCGTTGTTCGCCGCGATCGCCTGGTGGTGCTTCGTCCACGACGACAACCGCCCGGCCGCGGCCGCCGCGCTGATCTGCCTGGTGCTCGCGCAGGTCATCTCATACGTCAAGGCCCGCGCCGAGGCCTCCGGGCTGGAGGCGGACGGCGGCCTCGTCGAACGCGCGGAACGCCTGATCATCGCCCTCGTGGGAACCGGACTGCACGGTCTGGGCGTTCCGTACACCGTGGACATCACGCTCTGGCTCCTCGCGGTGCTTTCGGTGATCACCCTTCTGCAGCGGACGGCCGCGGTGGCCAAGGCGGCGAGGGCCGCCAAGGCGGCGGGGCCACCCGCCGCGGAGGGCGGGTCATGAGCGGGTTCTCCCAGTGGCTCAGTGACTTCGGCTACGCGACGGGCTGGCGGCTCGCGCGTTGGCTGCCGGAGTCGATGGGCTCGGTGACCTTCGGCCTGGGCGCCGATCTGGCCGTCCGGCGGGACGGCGGCGGGGTGCGCCAGCTACGGCGCAATCTCGCCAGGGTCGTGCCGCAGGCGGACGGCGTCGAACTCGACGAACTGACCCGCCGCGCGATGCGGTCGTACGCCCGCTACTGGCACGAGATGTTCCGGCTGCCCTCGATGGACCACAAGGAGGTCAGCCGCAAGGTCGCCCAGTCGATCACCGGCGTGGAGAACCTCGACGCCGCCCTCGCCGAGGGCAACGGCGCGGTGATGGCGCTGCCGCACAGTGGGAACTGGGACGCCGCCGGCGTCTGGCTCGCCGACTATCTCGGTGGTTTCACCACGGTCGCGGAGCGGCTGAAACCCGAGTCGCTGTACCAGCGGTTCGTGTCCTACCGGGAATCGCTCGGTTTCGAGATCGTCCCGCTGACCGGCGACAGTTCCGCGATGCGAGTGCTGCTCAAGCGGCTGCGGGAGAACAAGGCGATCTGCCTGGTGGGGGACCGGGACCTGACGAACTCCGGCGTGCCGGTCAAGTTCTTCGGCGAGCAGACCCGCATGCCGGGCGGGCCGGCCAGGCTCGCCGCCACCACCGGCGCCGCGCTGATCCCGGCCGGGTGCTGGTTCACCGAGGATGGCTGGCAGATCCGCTTGCACCCGCGGATCCGGGTCACGAACCGCTCCGAGGTCCCGGCGGCCACCCAGGCGCTGGCGGACATCTTCGCCGGGGACATCGCCGCGCATCCGGCCGACTGGCACATGATGCAGAAGTTCTGGATCTCCGATTTCGAAGCCGGGGAACAGGCCGAACTCGGCGAAGCGAGCTGAGCGGATGGCTCAGTCGCGGGTCATGAAGATCGGGATCGTCTGCCCCTATTCGTTCGACGTGCCGGGCGGCGTGCAGGGACACGTCATCGATCTCGCGAAGGCGTTGCTGGCGCGCGGGCATCAGGTCTCGGTGCTCGCACCGGCGGACGAGGACTCCGACGTCCCGGATTTCGTGGTCCCCGCCGGGAAAGCGCTCGGCATCCCGTACAACGGCTCGGTCGCGCGGCTGCAGTTCGGCCCGGTGTCCTACGCCCGCGTACGGCGATGGATCCGCGACGGCGACTTCGACGTCCTGCACCTGCACGAGCCCGCCGCGCCGAGTCTTTCGTTGCTGGCGTTGAAGGTCGCGGACGGTCCGATCGTGGCGACCTTCCACACCGCGACGACGCGTTCGCGCACACTGGCGGCGTTCCAACCGGTGCTGCGCCCGCTGCTGGAGAAGATCACCGCGCGGATCGCGGTTTCGGCGCTGGCCCGCCGGGTCCAGGTCGAGCACGCCGGGGGTGACGCGGTCGAGGTGCCCAACGGCGTCGACGTCGACTTCTTCTCCCGCGCGCTCCCGCTGGACGGCTACCCGCGAGCGGGCGGCACGGTCGGTTTCGTCGGGCGGTACACCGAGCCCCGCAAGGGGATGGGGGTGCTACTGGAGGCGTTGCGGATGCTGCTGCCGGAGTTCGAGGAGCTGCGGCTGCTGGTCGTCGGCCGCGGCGACGCCGATCAGCTCCGGCGCGAGGCCGGTCCGGGGCTGGCGCCGCATATCGATCTGCTCGGCCAGGTCGACGACGCGACGAAGGCGCGGGCGCTGCGCAGTGTCGACGTCTACTGCGCGCCGAACACGGGCGGCGAGAGCTTCGGGATGATCCTCACCGAGGCGATGGCGGCGGGAACGCCCGTCCTGGCGAGTGGCCTCGATTCGTTCCGCCGGGTCCTCGACGACGGCAAGGCCGGGATGCTGACCGAGACCGGCGACGCGGCGGCGCTGGCCGACGGGTTGCGCGAGCTGCTCGGAGACCCGGCTCGACGGGCATCGCTGGCGGCGGCCGCGGGGGAGCGCGTCGCGATGTTCGACTGGTCCGTGGTCACGACGCAGGTCCTGCGGGTGTACGAGACGGCGATCGCCGCCGACCCCCGGCGGGTCGGCGCGGGCGAACGCGAGTTCAGCCGGTGACGACCTGGGTGTGGATCGGCGGACTGGTGGCCGCGATCGTGGTACTGGGCGGGTTGTTCCTGCTCGCGACGGCGAACCGGCTCGACCGGCTGCACGTCCGCACGGACGCGGGCTGGGCGGCCCTCGACGCCGCCCTCGCGCGCCGCGCCGTCGTCGCTAGGGCGGCCGCCGCGATCCTCGGTGATGAGGAGCTGCGCAAGCTGGGCGAGCGCGCCGAGCGTGCGCCGAGGCCGGATCGCGAAGCCGAGGAAAGCGAACTGACGCTGCGGCTGGCGCGCGTCGATCGCGCGGCCTTGCCGTCGACGCTGGCCGAAGAGCTGACCGACGCCGAGCACCGCGTCGTCATCGCGCGCCGCGTGCACAACGACGCCGTCCGGGACACCCTGCATCTGAGGCGGCGCCGGAAGGTCCGGTACTTCGGCCTCGCCGGGACCGCCCGGCTTCCGGAATACTTCGAGATCGCCGAGCCCGAACTTTAGGAGGACGGACCCATGAGCGATCGGCTGCTGGTGGCGGTGTTCGCGACGCCGGTCGCGTCGTTCCTCCTGCGCTACGGCAAGGATCTCGGCTACAGGGCCGTCTTGTTCGAGCCGGACGGCGCACGCGTCACGGACGTCGAGCCCGGACTGCAGGCTGTCACGACGCTGCCGGAACTCGGCGCGGACGCCGACGTCGTCGTCACCGATCACGACCGGCCCGAGCTCGGCGACGTGCTCAAGGCCGTGCTGGACCGCCCGGCGCGGTGGGTCGGGGTGCTCGGCAATCCGCGCCACGCGGGCCCGCACGTCGCCGCGCTCAAGGCTTTGGACGTTCCGGACCACGAGATCGCGCGCGTCCACCGCCCGGTCGGGCTGAACATCGGCTCACGCACGCCGCCCGAGATCGCCGTCGCCACCCTGGCCGGTCTGGTGGCGGACCGGAACGGCCGTCCGGGCGGCTTCGAGTTCAAGTAGGCCCGCGTTTAGTCCTCTGAATGCGATCCTTGCGCACGCAAGCATCGCATTCAGAGGACTAAACGCGGTGTCAGTAGGCCACCGCCCCTTCCGGCATCGGCTCGAACCGGGCGTGCCTGCGGGTGAACGTCGCGGTGCCCGATGTCAGGGAACGCAAGTCGATCGCATAGCGCAGCAGCTCGACGGCGGGCACCTCGGCGCGGATGATCGTGCGGCCGCCTTCACCCGATTCAGTGCCGAGTACGCGGCCGCGCCGGGACGAGAGATCGCCCAGCACGGTGCCCAGGTGCTCGTCCGGAAGCCGTACGGCCACCTCTTCGAGTGGTTCGAGCAGCGCGATCTTGCCCGCCGCGGCGGCCTCCTTCAACGCCAGCGCGCCCGCTGTCTGGAACGCGGCGTCCGACGAGTCGACGCTGTGCGCCTTGCCGTCGACCAGGGTCACCCGGATGTCGATCAGCGGATGACCGTCGACGAGTCCCCGCTGGGCTTGCGCCCGGACTCCCTTCTCCACGCTCGGGATGAACTGGTGCGGCACCGAACCGCCGACGACCTTGTCCACGAACTCGAAGCCCGACCCCCTCGGCAGCGGCTGGACCTCGATGTCGCAGACGGCGAACTGGCCGTGCCCGCCGGATTGCTTGACGTGCCGTCCGTGCCCGCGAGCCGGCCCGGCGAACGTCGAACGCAGGCTGATGCGGACGGGTTCGGTGCCCACGTCGGCGCCTCCCGCGCGCAGCCGCGACAGCACGACGTCGGCGTGCGCCTCGCCCATGCACCACAGCACGAGCTGGTTGGTCTCGGCGTTGCGGTCCAGCCGGAGCGTGGGGTCGCCCGCGACCAGCCGGGACAGATTGCGCGCCAGCGTGTCCTCGTCGCTGCGGGTCTTCGCGACGACGGCGACCGGCAGCAACGGCTCCGGCATCGCCCACGGCTTCATGATCAGCGGGTCTTCCGGTGAGGAAACGGTGTCGCCGGTTTCCGCCGAGCCGACCTTGGTGAGCGCGCAGAGGTCGCCCGCGACGCAGTACGGGACTTCGCGCAGGTTCGCCCCGAGCGGGGAGTACAGATGCGCGACCCGCTCGTCGGCGTCGTGATCCTCGTGGCCGCGTTCGGCGAGGCCGTGGCCCGAGACGTGCACCGGCCGTTCCGGGCGAAGTGTCCCGGAGAACACCCGCACCAGCGAGACCCTGCCGACGTAGGAGTCGACGGCGGTCCGGACCACCTCGGCCGCCAGCGGGCCGTCGGGGTCGGCGCGGAGCCCGGCGTGCGGCTCCCCGGTGGGCGAGGTGACCTCCGGCGGGACGTGCTCCAACGGCGACGGGAAGGCGCGCACGATCCCGTCGAGGACTTCGGCGAGCCCGACCCCGGTCGTCGCGCACACCGGGATCACCGGATGGAAGGAACCCCGCGCGACGGCGGTTTCGAGGTCGGCGATCAGCGTGTCCTCGGGGATCTCTTCGCCGGAGAGGTACCGGTCCATCAGGGACTCGTCTTCGCTCTCGGCGATGACCCCTTCGATCAGCTCGTTGCGGGCCTCGGTCATCCGGCTGAGTTCGGCCTCGTCCGGCTCGCCGATTTCGGGAGGGAAGCCCTGGGAGTAGTCGAAATAGCGGCGCGTGATGAGCCCGACGAGCCCGTCGCGCGCGGGCAGGTACAGCGGCAGGACGCCGGCGCCGAAGGCCTCCTGACAGGCCGCGATCTCGCCTTCGGGGTCGGCGCGGTGATGGTCCAGCCGGGAGACGACCACCGCCCTCGGCATCCCGACCGCGGCGCACTCCTCCCAGACCGCGACCGTGGCCGCGTCGACGCCTTCCGCCGCGCAGACCACGAACAACGCCGCGTCGGCGGCGCGGAGCCCGGCCCGCAGCTCACCGACGAAATCGGCGTACCCGGGGGTGTCGATGAGGTTGATCTTGTGGTCTTGGTGCAACACCGGCGCGACCGAAAGGCCGACCGACCGTTGCTGCCGGACCGCGGCGGGATCGTGATCGCACACCGTGGTCCCTTCCACCACCGAGCCTGCCCGCGTCACCGTCCCGGACGCGGCGAGCAAGGCCTCGGCGAGCGTCGTCTTGCCCGATCCCGAAGGGCCGACCAGGACGACGTTGCGGACCTTCGCCGGGTCGTCCACAGCGACGGCGGCCCCGGAGTCTCCGTTCTTGCTCTGTTTGTCGGCCATGCCGATCTCCTCACCACACGATGCCGCGTACAGGTGTGTCCTCGATCACACACCCGCGACGGGCGTCGCGGCAAGGCGACCGGCGAGGGACCGCCCGAATGTCGACGCGCCGTTATGCTCGATGGCGGACACCCGGAGGCGGATCCGACGGTGGGGGATGAGCGATGGAGCTCGACAGACGCACGGTGTTACGGCTGGCAGGGGCGGTCCCGATGATGGCGGCGGTGCCCGCCGCGATCCCCGAGGGCGGTGGTCCGTGGGAACGGCTGCGGGCCCGGTTGGCGGGGGAGCTGTTCCGGTCGGGCGACCCCGGCTACGACGAAAAGAGGCTCGGGTTCTTCAGCCTCTACGACCATCGGCTGCCCGCCGGTGTCGTGGTCTGTGCGAACGAGGACGACGTCCGCCGGTGCGTCGATTTCGCTGCCAGGCAGCGGATTCCGATCGCGGCCCGGTCGGGCGGGCACAGTTACGCCGGTTATTCCATAGTGGACAAAGGGCTCGTCGTCGACCTGTCCCGGCTGAACGCGGTCCGGATCCTGCCCGGTGGCCGGGCGGAGATCGGGGCGGGCGCGCAGCTCGGCCGGGTCTACGAGGCCCTGGCGGCGGCGGGCCGCGCGCTGCCCGCCGGTAGTTGTCCTCAGGTCGGCATCGCCGGGTTGACCCTCGGCGGCGGGATCGGGGTCCTGGCCCGAAAGTATGGCCTGACCTGCGACAACGTCGAGTCGGTGCGGTTCGTCGGCGCGGACGGGAAGGCTTGCCTGGTGTCGGCGGAGACGGCGCCGGACCTGCTGTGGGCGTTGCGCGGCGGTGGCGGCGGCAACTTCGGCATCGTCACGTCGTTCACCTTCCGCACGGCGGCGGCCAGGACGCTGACGAACTTCAACCTGGTCTTCCCGCCCGCCGCGCTGGCGGCTCTCGTGGCGGCCTGGCAGGAGTGGCAGTCCGCGATGCCGGACGAATTGTGGTCGGGGATGGGTCTCGGTGCCGCGGCCGCGAACTGCGGTGGGTGTTTCGTGGGCTTCGCCGCGCAGGTGAACCCGTTGCTGGACGAGCTGGTCCGCCGCGTCGGCGTCCAGCCGCTCCGACGCGAAGTGACCGAACAAGGCCACTTGGCCACGATGAGGACCTTCGCCCAGGAGGCCGCCTTCCCCGCCGCGGTCGCGCAGCGAGGGGAGTACGTGGCCACTTCGCGGATGCTGACCCATCCGGTGCACGATCCGGACGCGCTGGCGGGATTGCTGGCGAGCGATCCGCACCTGTACTCGATCGTGGACGCTTACGGCGGCGCGATCGCGCGGGTGCCGTCGAGCGAGTCGTGCTTCCCGCACCGGTCCGCGCTGGGCAGCGTCCAGATCACCCGCGGTCTGGACGGCGGCGAGGCGTACGCGCGCCAGGTGATCGGCGGGGTCCGGGACGAACTCGGCCGCGAGTACGGGCAGGCCGGGTACATCAACTACATCGACCCGGAGATGCCTGAGTGGGCGAAGGCGTACTACGGCGAAAGCCTGCCGCGACTGCGCCGAGTCGCGCGGAAGTACGACCCGGACGGCCTGTTCGCCTTCGAACAGGGCCTGGCCCGCTGACGCGTTTCGTCCTCTGGATGCGGTAGTTCGCTGTCGAACTACCGCATCCGGAGGACGAAACGCGGGGGAGAGGTGGGGGCCAGATCACCCAGTGGACTGCTGAAATCGCCGCGAACTGGCCTGCTTCAGAGGTCCAAAAGCGGCCTACCCTCGGAGGCGTCACCCTCACTCGTGCGCTTTCCGAAAGGTCCAGCAGTGTCTGACGACTCCACGAACACGGCCACCACCTCGCTCACCGGCACCGCCCGGGTCAAGCGCGGGATGGCGGAGATGCTCAAGGGCGGTGTGATCATGGACGTGGTCACCGCCGAGCAGGCGAAGATCGCCGAGGACGCCGGCGCCGTCGCGGTGATGGCGCTCGAGCGGGTCCCCGCGGACATCCGCGCGCAGGGCGGCGTCGCGCGGATGAGCGACCCGGACCTGATCGACGGCATCATCGAGGCCGTCTCGATCCCCGTCATGGCGAAGGCCCGCATCGGCCACTTCGTCGAGGCTCAGCTGCTCCAGTCGCTCGGCGTCGACTACATCGACGAGTCCGAAGTGCTGACCCCGGCCGACTACGAAAACCACATCGACAAGTGGGCCTTCACCGTGCCCTTCGTCTGTGGTGCCACCAACCTCGGCGAGGCGCTGCGCCGGATCAACGAGGGCGCGGCGATGATCCGGTCCAAGGGCGAGGCCGGCACCGGCGACGTCTCGAACGCGACCACGCACATGCGCAAGATCCGCGCGGAACTGCGCCGCCTCTCCTCGCTGCCCGAGGACGAGCTTTACGTTGCGGCGAAAGAACTCCAGGCGCCGTACGAGCTCGTCAAGGAGGTCGCCGCGAAGGGCAAACTCCCCGTCGTGCTGTTCACCGCGGGCGGTATCGCGACCCCGGCCGACGCCGCGATGATGATGCAGCTCGGTGCCGAAGGCGTGTTCGTCGGCTCCGGCATCTTCAAGTCCGGCAACCCGGCGCAGCGTGCCGAGGCGATCGTCAAGGCCACCACGTTCTACGACGACCCGGACGTCATCGCGAAGGTTTCGCGTGGCCTCGGTGAAGCGATGGTCGGGATCAACGTCGACGACGTGCCCGAGCCGCACCGTCTCTCCGAGCGCGGCTGGTAAGTCAGAGTCGTTCGAGAGGCCCCGTGGACATCCGTCCGCGGGGCCTCTGCCGCGTTCTGGACACTCCAGGGGGGCACCGCTAGGGCAACGACTGTCGCCTCAGGACCGCGGGAACGATGGGGGAGTGCCGGTATGCCTGGCTGACTTTGACCAGCCAGGCAGTCTCTGCGTCGAAGTTCTCTTCCTGCCGCAGCCGCGGTGCAGGGGGCGCGGTGATCGAGGCAGATCCACTGTGGGAATGCGCCGACACCGCGGCTGCGATGAGCGCCGCCTCGGCGACCGCCTGCGCGTCGTCGTCGGTCAGCCCGGACCGCATCGCTTCCCTCTTGGCGAGGTGGATCGTGTTCTCGTCGAGGTGGTCGCGCAGCGGACCGACCAGTGCGTCGCGGATGCCGATGACTCGGTGCCGCAGCCGGGCGTGAGGGCCGCGTGGGGCCGCGACCGGAATGGCCGTGCGCGCCGGTGCGAGTGCTTCCCACAGCGGGGTCAGATGGCGGTAGGCACGACGCTGGTGCCGGTACCGGGCGACTCGCGGTCCCCAGGACGGGATGGTCATACCGATCACCAGGAAGCAGACCCCTGGAGCGGAGAACAAGAACTGGATGCCGTGTACGCCGTTCTCTTCGTACGGCAAGTCGTACCCCAAGCCGACGATTGTCTGGTAAGCCACTTTGTGGATCAGCATGACCAGCCAGATCAGACAGCCGAGCCCCATGAAGCGCACCCCGATCCGCAGATAGGTGCTCTCGATGGTCATCCCACGCCACCGGACGAGCAAGACGTCGACCAGGACGATGATGTTGTGGGTCTCCCAGATCAGGTCGTAGACGAGCACCCCTGGATCATGGGTGCCGCTCGGCCCGACGATCGGCAATCCGATGCGCAGCGGTCCGATCACATAGCCGATCAGCAGCAACGGGAGAGCGACCCCGAACAATGCCCTGCCGAAACGCAGACGTCGTCGTAACTGCCCTGTCGGGGCGGAGACCCGGATGACGAAGATGTGGGCGTAGAAGGACATGGCCATCCACACGACGTGCTGGATGACCTGCGGCAAGCTGGGAACACGGCCGAGCAGGTCGTAGGCCAGCCAGTAGGCCGGAGCCCAGCCCAGGAGATAGAGGGCGAAGAGGTTCACCATCGTCAAGGACAAGGCCCGGCCGGCGGGGGCCTTGTTGTCTTCACGCCAGGTCGTGGCCCGGTAAACGACGGCAGCGGCGATGGCTGTCAGTGCGATGAGATGAACAACGCTGGCCACCGGCATCCAGGCATCCCCCAGGGTCCGTCATCGTTCCAGCGCCTGACTCAACCGGGCACTCATCTCGGTCGGTTCCCGGCACGGACGACGCGGGCGCGTCTCGATGATCTCGGAAATCAGATAGGCCACGGTCTCCGCTTCGGCCTCGTCCTGAGTGGTGAAACCCGCGTGCTGCCGGGCCAGCATGATCTTGAGCGTGGTGCCGCTCAGGTCGGGAAAGATGCCCGCAAGCACCGACTCGGGGCGCTCAGCACCGGGATGCTCACAGAGGATGTGGCCCAGTTCGTGGAGGACGATATGCGCCTGGTGCACGGGCGTGGTGTCGCGCTCGTAGCAGACGTAGTCAGTCGAGGATCCCGACATCCAAAGCCCGCAGGCGCCCGAGGCCGCCATCGGCAGCGGCAGAAGCGCGATCGGCCTGCCCCGTTGTTCCCCCACTTGAGCGCACAATTGCAGGACGTCGCACGAGTCCGGTACCACGAGTTGACCCACCACCTGCCGACACCGTCGTTCGATCCCGCGGGATCCGCGACGCCACCTCAAGTTCGACGCCCCCCAGCGTTGTCGGAGTCGAGTCCTTCCAGCTTTCGTAGCTGTTCGGTCATGGCCGTGACGGTTTCCAGACTCCCATCGGACAGACCGACCATCCTAGCGGCCACCCGGGCGATTCCGGCGTCCCGCAACAGTGCGGCCAACGCGATCTGAGCGCTCACCTGTTCGGACGGCTCGTCGTCCAGGAAATAGACGGCCGAGACGCCGAAGAACTTGCCCAGCTTCTCCAAGGTGTCCTTGGTGGGGTTGACGTTCTTCCCGGAACGCAGCGCGGAAAGCAGTCCAGTGGAGAGACCGGTGGCCTTCGCCACCTCGGGATGGGTGAAGGGTTTCCGGTCGCGTGGATGGACCTCCCGGAACAGGTAGTCCACTTTCTCGGCCAGGGTCCGCGGGACCAGCTGCTCGTTGTCCACGGACAACCTCCCGCTCCACGTGGATCAGTAGACTGATCTGCCTTCAAGGACGATATCAGTCGGGTCGATCGCCGCAGATCGTTCTGGTAAAGCACTGTTGCCCCGATGCGGGCGGGCAGTCGGCTCGCAAGAACCACTGAAATGACTGAGCAGTGTAGGCCAGTCAGCTTATTGACCACGTTGGAACCGGGTCACTACAGTCGATCGTGTCATCAAAGTGATCGAGGATGGCGTTCCAGTCATATTATCCGCTGCTTGGGGCTGTCCGGAAATCGATCGCGCTGTGCGTTCACTCGTTCTCGTGGAGGTTGATCATGAACGGATCGGGAAGAACACGTTCGAGGAGTGCATGGGGCCTCGCCATGATGGTGGGGGTGACGCTGCTCGCCGGCGCTCCGGCCGCCACGGCCTCGGCGGGGGACTCAGCCGAGGGATCCTCGGTGTCGCAGGGAATCCGGCAGGCGGCAGGCTGGAACGACTGTTACAACGGGGAGATGTGCCTGTTCCAGCACGCCAACGGCGAAGGAACCATCGTCTACTGGCTCCCGAACCAGTACAACGGCGACTTCCGGACCATCTCGTGCAGCGCGTGCGGTGGGACCTTCGACAATCAGGCGACCTCGTGGTGGAACCGTACGGGCCAGAATTTCTGTGTCTCCGACGGCTACTGGGGAGGTAACCCGGACAACACCATGCCCGCCGGCACCAGCGGCAACTTCACCCCCGACTGGAACGACCGCGCCTCGTCGATCGGCTACCAGGGCTGTCCCTAGTGGACGGTTCTCTTCGTCTCACGTGGTGAGGGCGCTTTCCCCGCATCGTATGCGGGGAAAGCGCCCTTCACGACGGCCGCGGCCAGTTCCCGCTAGTCCGATCGGCGGGCTTCGCGGGTCTTCTTGGTGAGCGACTTGCTGACGTAGATCAGTCCGCCGGTCAGGACCACGATGTCGTCGAAGTAGACCGGGTCGGGCAGCAGGTCGAATGGGAACACCGTGTAGGCAAGGGAAAGCCAGTAGGTGACCTTGGTCGGCACCGGCGTGTCAGGCCGATGGACCTGGCGATGTTTCCTGACCAGTTTGACCAAGAGGAACAGTGTGATCAGGACGAAGGCGATGATCACCACAACGGCCACGACACCAAGCGTCGTCCACAGAGACTCCACGCGATCCCCTCTCGCCATGACGACAACCGGAGCACAGCGCCGACTACACGGTAGTGGACCGCGTGTCGGCTCGCGGACACGATGCTTTCCGCCGGACTCTGCGTCCCCGCCTGGTCGGCTGGGCGAAGTTGCACCTGCTGCGCGAGCACCGGCGAAGCGCGACGTCGTGTCGAGCATCGCGGTGTTCAGTTCGCCGTTGTTGTCGGTCTCACCGTCCCGCGTCGATCAGCGAGTGGGGCC
This sequence comes from Amycolatopsis sp. MJM2582, assembly GCF_000754115.1. NCBI lineage: Bacteria > Bacillati > Actinomycetota > Actinomycetes > Pseudonocardiales > Pseudonocardiaceae > Amycolatopsis > Amycolatopsis sp. MJM2582. The sequence goes on along the minus strand of NZ_JPLW01000002.1, from coordinate 1,388,647 downwards.
GTTCCTGGTCAGCACGCTTCCCTGCGCCGCGGCACTGAGCGTCGTGGTCCCGTCTTCGCCGACCACGTACAGGTCGCAGCGGCAAGTCGCCTGGCGCCGGCCGCTGTGCAGGACCCGCGCCTCCGCCACGAGCCGGATTCCCTGTGCCGGCCGTAGGTAGTTGATGCTGAAGCCGCCGGTGAGGACGTCCGGACCCAGTGTCGTCCCGGCCGCGAAGGTGATCGCGTTGTCCGCGGCGTAGGCGAGTACGCCACCGTGGAGATACCCGTTCTGCTGCAACAAGTCTTCACGGATGTCGAGTTCCAGGGTCGCGGCACCGTTCCCGAACGAGGCCACCCTGGCCCCGAGCAGAACGCTGAACGGTTGTGAGGCGAGGCCCTGCCGGGCATCTTCGAGAGTCAGTTCGGTCATCAGGCCACCATCCTGCCATCGGACCACTTTTCCGGATCCGGAACCATCCGGAGAAGTCGCGCTATAAGGTCCGGGCATGAGCCAGACGATCCAGTTCACCGACTTCAACTTCAAGCTCGCCGTGGTCCAAGAGCTGATGTACAACCAGGAACTCCTCCCGAAGTTCGACCTGCGGGAGTACGCCGCCGAGAAGGGCTTCGCCTACGACGCCGGGAGTGTCGAGGCGGTCCCAGAGGCGGCGGCCTACTTCGAGGCGCTCGAGGTCCCCGCCGAGCTCGCGGAGAAGATCACCGAGATCGAGATGGACGGCGGCAACGAGATCTACCTCGAGATCGCGCCGAACTGGGACGGCGAGGACTCCCTGTTCGACGTCGACGAGTTCGCCGACGTCGAACACTTTCCCAACCTGAAGTCGATGACCTTGCTCTTCACGGGTAACGACGCGGCGCTGGAGTCGTTGCGCGCCCGCGGTATCGAGGCGGACTGGCTCTGATCGGCGGCGAGCGTCAGGACCTGGTCCAGTGTCCGGTCGGCAGCGCGGGAACCCGGTGCCCGCGGTGACCGGTCATCTCCTCGTTCGCGAACAGCGCGTTGAGCACCGCTTCCTCGGTCGCCTGCACGACGGCTTCGAAGAAGGGATCGAGCCTGCCCCACGGGACGAATCGCATGGTTTCGTACTCGGCTTCCTCCGTGCGCGGGAACCGGCTGGTGAGCGCACCCGGATTCGCCGTGCTGAACGCCAGGAAGAGGTCGCCGGAGAAATGTGAACCCGCAGTTCCCGTGCGGGCGAGGCCGAGCGGGACCCGGCGGGCGAGCGACGTGCACTGGCCGGGCAGCAGGGGAGCGTCGGTGCCGATGATCACGATCACCGACCCGGCACCCGACGGCGCCGTCCAGGCATCCTCCATCGGGTTGTCGGCGCCGAGTTCGGCTCCGACGTGCTCGCCCGCGACGGTGAGCTCGCGGCGTGAGCCGAAGTTGGCCTGTACCAACGCTCCCACGGTGTACTCGTCGTCCCCATAGGACACGATGCGGGAGGCCGTACCGGTGCCGCCCTTGAAGCCGTAACAGGTCATCCCGGTGCCGCCGCCGACGGACCCTTCACTGACCGGGCCCGGCCGTGCGGCGTCGATCGCGGCGATGGCGTGTCCACTGTGGATGGTCGGCGCGGTGCTGTCGTTCAGGTAGCCGTCCCAGGTCTCGGCGACCACCGGCAGCAGCCATTCGGCCGCGACGTCGGGGCGCTCGCGGACGACCCAGTCGATCGTGCCGCGGTGGCACGCGCCGACGGCGTGCGTCGAGGTGATCAGCACCGGCAGGGTCAGCGACCCGGTCTCGGCCAGCCACGCGGTGCCGGTCATCTCGCCGTTGCCGTTGAGGGCGTACGTCCCGGCCGCGCACGGCACGGCGAAGTCCTCGCGTCCGCGCGGCAGGACGGCGGTGACGCCGGTGCGCACCGACTCGCCCTCGACGAGGGTCGTGAAACCGATCTCGACGCCGGGGACGTCGGTGAGCGCGTTGTGCTCGCCGGTCCGGCCGGGCAGCGGGACACCCAGGTCGCGGGCGCGGGTCATGAACAGTCCTCCAAGGGGTTCGAGGTGGCAGTGCGGGCGTAGGAAAGCAACATCGCTTCGGCGGTGGCGGTTTCCATCGTCGGCACGGCCTGGGTGAGGTGCAGGCCGTAGCCGTCTTCCAGCGCGACGAGGTTCCGCGCGATCGACACCGGCTCCGCGGTCAGGGTGAACTCGCCGGTGGCCGCGCCCGCTTCGAGAATGCCGGTGTAGATCCGGACCTGCTGCTCGTAGAGCGTGATGTGCCGGGCGGCGTACGCGGGATCGCGGCGGGCGATCGTGCCGAGTTCGTAGAGCAGCACGCAGAGTTCGTCGTCGGGACCGGTCGGCAGACCGCTGCGGATCATCGCCAGCAGCCGGTCGGACGGCTTCGTCTTCGCGCCCGCGGCCCGCTCCCTCGCCGAGCAGAACCGCGCCACCGCCTCGCGCTGCACCTCCTGGAGCAGATCCGCGAGGGTGGGGAAGTAGTACAGGACCGAACCCGGCGACAGACCCGCGCCCTCGGCGACGTCCCTCAGCCGCAGATTCAGCACGCCGCGTTCGAGGACGGCCTGTCTGGCCACCTCGATCAGTTCGGCCCGTCGCTCCGGTGCCTTGCTCGGTCTCGCCATACCCCTCATTCTTCGAATCTTGTTCGAAAAACGCAAGTACTGCGCGCGATCAGCTCTTGACGTCACACCGTGGAGGGCCTTTGATGCGTGCTCAACAGTTCTTCGAAGGAGATTCAAGGAACCCACCTTGTAGGAGGTCGGCCGTGTCCACTCCCGCCCTGCGCCGCGGTCTGCGCACCCTCGGCACGCTGCTCATCACGCTCTCCGCGATCAGTCCCGCTTCGTCGGTCTTCATCATCGCGCCGGGGGTGCTCTCCGGCGCCGGGACGGGCGCCTTCTACAGCTTCGTGGCCGCCGCGGTGGTCGGTGTGTTCATGGCCTTCGTCTACGCCGAACTCGCGTCGGCCTTCCCGCTGGCGGGCGGCGAGTACGCGATCGTCACCCGCACGCTCGGCCGCCTGCCCGGCTTCGCGGTACTCGGTCTCATGATCATCACGCAGGTGCTCATCGTCGCGGTGATCGCGCTCGGCGTCGGCACCTATCTCGGCGTGCTCCTGCCCGGGGTGCCCGGCTCGGTGATCGCCGCCGTGACCTGCGTGGTCGCGGCCGTCGTCGGGGTGTTCGACATCAAGCTCAACGCCTGGGTCACCGGGATCTTCCTGGCGATCGAGATCCTCGCGCTGATCGTGGTCAGCGCGCTCGGCCTGCTGAACCCGGCGCGCTCGTTCACCGAACTGCTGGCCCATCCGGTCGCCTCGGACGGCGGCCCGGCCACGGTCGGCGCCATCGCGATCGCCACCTCGGTCGCGATCTTCGCCTACAACGGCTACGGCTCGGCGGTGTACTTCGGCGAGGAGACGCAGGACGCCTCACGCGGGATCGCCCGCGCGATCCTGATGGCCCTCGGCATCACGGTGCTCGCCGAACTGATCCCGGTGACCGCGGTCCTACTCGGCGCGCCCGATCTGAACGCGCTGTTCACCTCGGAGAACATGCTGTCCTACTTCATCGGCTCGCGCGGCGGCGGCACCCTCGACACCGTGATCGGCCTGGCGGTGGCGCTCGCGATCATCAACGCCGTGCTGGCGATCGTGCTGATCAGCTCACGGATGCTGTTCAGCAGCGGCCGCGACCGCGCGTGGCCGTCGCCGGTCAACCGGGCGCTCGCCTCGGTGCACCCGAAGTTCGGGACGCCGTGGGTCGCCACCGTCGGCACCGGGCTGGTCGCCGCGCTGCTCTGCTTCGTCGACCCGAAACTGCTGCTGGTGGTGACCAGCACGTCGATCGTGGCCGTCTACGCGGCGCTCTGTCTCGGCGCGATCGTCGGACGGCGCACCGGAGCCACCGCGCACGCGAAGTACCGGATGCCGTGGTTCCCGGTCGCGCCGGTCCTGGCGCTGGGCGTCCTGGTGTTCGTCGTCTATCAGAACGTGCTCGACCCGGCGGTCGGACGGCCGAGCCTGATCGTCACCGCCTGCGTCGCCCTGCTGTCGATCGCGTACTACGTCCTGGTGCTGCGGCGGAAGGGCGGCTGGAAGCTCGCCGACGTCACCGAGGAGAAGGCGGAGGAGCCGGCCTGATCAGGTGTACTCGGCGATCTCCACGCCGTACGTGCCCGGTTCGAGCGCCTCGAAGATGTGCGGCACGTCGCCGGGGTAGCAGATGTAGTCGCCGGGCAGCAGTTCGATCGGCTCGTCCAGCGGCCCGACCTTGGCGCGGCCCGCGCTGAGGACGATGTGCTCCACGATGCCGCTCATATGCGGGTCCGAGAGCCGCGGTTTCCCGGGCTCGGCGCGAATCAGGTACACGTCGCGCCGGGCGCCGGGAGGGCAGGAGCTGAGCAGCGTGCACGCGTAATCGGCGTGTTCGGCGAACACCGTCGGGCCGCTGCCCGAGCGGATGACCTGCACGCGGGGGCGTTCCGGCTCGACCACCCGCGAGAACGGGACGTCGAGCGCGACGCACAACGCCCAGATCGTCTCGACGCTGGGATTTCCGGTCCCGGACTCCAGCTGCGAGAGCGTGGATTTCGCGATGCCGGCGCGTTTGGCGACCTCGGTGAGGGACAGGCCGGTGCGGGCACGTTCCCGGCGCAGGGACATGGCGATGACGTCCAGTGGGGCACCGTCGGACGCGGTCGGGGACATGCGTTCGCTCCATCGGTCGTTGCGTTCGCCTTGACGAACATGGCTGCGTTCGTTCATTGTATGACGCTATGCGTTCGATATGGCGAACAACCACTCGTGTCCTGGGGCGCGATCTTCTCCGTGACATCGGGCTGGTCTGCCTCGCCGACACCATTGTCGGCATCTCCTACGGCGCCATCGCGGTGGGCTCCGGCTTCCCGATCTGGGCGCCGATGCTGCTCTCGGTGCTGGTCTTCGCCGGTGCCTCGCAGTTCATGTTCGTCGGCATCATCGCCGCGGGCGGCAGCCCGGTCGCGGCCGTCGCGGCGGGTCTGCTGGCCAACGCGCGGCATCTGCCCTTCGGCTTCGCGATCGGTGACGTCCTGGGGAAACGGTGGTCGTCGAGGGTGGTCGGCAGCCACCTGATGATCGACGAATCCGTCGCGTTCGCGCTGGCCCAGCGCGACGAAGAGCGGCGCAAGGCGGCGTACTGGGTGTGCGGGATCGGGCTGTTCGTCTGCTGGAACGTCGGCGTCCTCGCCGGGGCCTACGCCGGGACGGCGATCAGCGACACCGACGCGTTCGGGCTCGACGCGGCCTTCCCGGCGGTCCTGCTCGCGCTGGTCCTGCCGTCGCTGCGCGACCGTGCCGCCCGGCTGCCGGTGCTCGTCGGCGTCGCCGTCGCGCTGGCCACGACGCCGTTCCTGCCCGCCGGGCTGCCGGTGCTGCTCGCGCTGGTCGGCGTGCTGGCCGGGGTGGCGGCCAAGGAACCCGCCGAACGCGAACCCGAGGGAGTGCACTGATGGATCCGCTGGAACTGATCATCGCCGGCGGTGTGCTCGCCGCCGGGACCTTCGCCTTCCGGTTCGCCGGACCGGTGCTGAAGGCGCGGTTCACCGTGTCGCCCAAGGCCGAGAAGCTGATGGCGCGCTCGGCCGTCGTCCTGCTGGCCGCCCTCGTCGCGGTCGCCGCGCTCACCGAGGGACACGAGTTCGCCGGTTACGCCCGGCCCGCCGGAGTGCTGGTCGGCGGCGTGCTCGCCTGGCGCAAGGCGCCGTTCGCGCTGGTCGTCGTCGCGGCGGCCGCCACCGCCGCCCTGCTGCGGCTGGCCGGGGTCCCCTGACCTGGCCCTTCCCCGAGGCGCCTAAGCTAAGGGGAAGGTCTTTCGGGAGGTCGGGTGGCGATCGCGACGGGGGCACGGCCGGTGGTCGGCGTGCTCGCACTGCAGGGCGACGTGCGGGAGCACGCCGCGATGGTGGAACGAGCGGGTGCGCGCGCACTGCCGGTCCGTCGTGCGAGTGAACTGTCCGAAGTGGACGGTCTGGTGCTGCCGGGCGGCGAGTCGACCACCATGTCGAGGCTCCTGGAGACCTTCGAACTGCTGGAACCGCTGCGCGAGCGCATCGCGGACGGGATGCCCGCGTTCGGCTCCTGCGCCGGGATGATCCTGCTCGCCCGCCAGGCTCTCGACGGACGGCCTGACCAGCGGCAACTCGGCGGGCTCGACGTCGTCGTCCGGCGTAACGCGTTCGGGCGGCAGGTGGACTCCTTCGAAGCCGACCTCGACTTCAGCGGTATCGAAGGCGGCCCGGTGCACGCTGTGTTCATCCGCGCCCCGTGGGTCGAAAAAGCGGGCGACGGGGTCGAGGTACTCGCCAGTGTCCCCGAGATGCCGGGCTCCGAGGACGCGGCCGCTAGGATCGTCGCGGTCCGGCAGGGGGCGGTACTCGCCACGTCGTTCCACCCCGAACTCACCGGGGACGAACGCGTGCACAGGCTGTTCGTCGACCTCGTGCGGCAGGCTTAAGCAAAACCGACACTGTGCTCAGCGGCGGGCACAGGAGTAGATGGAGGAGAGATGAGCGGCCACTCCAAGTGGGCCACCACGAAGCACAAGAAGGCCAACCTGGACGCGAAGCGCGGCAAGCTCTTCGCCCGGTTGATCAAGAACATCGAGGTGGCGGCCCGGACCGGCGGTGGCGACCCGGACGGCAACCCGACGCTCTACGACGCCATCCAGAAGGCCAAGAAGAACTCGGTCCCGCAGGACAACATCGAGCGTGCCCGCAAACGCGGCGCCGGTGAAGAGGCCGGTGGCGCCGACTGGCAGACCATCACCTACGAAGGCTACGGCCCGAACGGTGTGGCCGTGCTGATCGAATGCCTCACCGACAACAAGAACCGCGCCGCCATGGAGGTGCGCACCGCGCTCACCCGGAACAACGGCTCGCTCGCCGACCCGGGCTCGGTCGCCTACATGTTCAACCGCAAGGGCGTCGTGATCATGCCCAAGGGTGACGCCGGCGAGGACGACGTCCTCATGGCCGTCCTCGACGCGGGCGCCGAAGAGGTCAACGACCTCGACGAGAACTTCGAGATCGTTTCGGAGGCCACCGACCTCGTCCCGGTCCGGAAAGCCTTGCAGGAAGCCGGTTTCGAGTACGAGTCCGCGGATCTCACGTTCCTCCCGTCGGTCAGCGTCCCGCTGGACGTCGAAGGCGCGAAGAAGGTCTTCAAGCTCATCGACGCGCTCGAGGATTGCGACGACGTGCAGAACGTGTACGCGAACTTCGACGTCTCCGACGAGGTCATGGCCGAGGTCGGCTGATCGATTTTCCCGCCATGCCGCGGAAAATCGGTCCCGGGACTAGGTGCGGGCGCTCGCGTGGGGCACAATGTCGCGCGTGACGACCTCCGAAGCCGATGCCCTCACCGCCGAAGAAACCGAACTCATCCAGTGGATCGAGGCGCAGGCGAAGGCGAGAGGGAACGCGGTCATCGCGGTCGAAGGCGACGAGGAGGAAGCGAACTTCTGCTTCACCGCGTGCGCCTGGGCGTTGCACAACGTCGCGGAAGCGGTCGTGATCGGACTGCCCGAGCACATGGGGCCGGTCCTTCTCGACGCCTACGTCGACCGTGCGGCCGCCGGTGAGATCTTCGAGGTCGGCAAGCGCTACGACGATTTCTTCGAGGGCGCGCCGGTGGTCTTCGAACGGGTCGCGAAGGGGCACTATCCCGAGTACTTCGGGAGCGCGTTCCTGATCTACCCGGACGGGGACTTCCCGGCGCTGCAGTTGATCGTCGCCACGCCGGACGGGCATTTCCCGTGGCATCCGGACGCGCCCGAGGGCTTCGGTCGGTACCAGCCGGTACTGACCGAATCCGGTGACCCGGAAAGCTGGACGCCGGGCGTCGACGGCCCCTGAACCGCAGCCGAGCGTGCTAGGAACGGTCCTTTCCTTGCGAAATTTGCAAGGAAAGGACCGTTCCTAGCGTTCGGGGCACCTGCGTCCCCGCATTCAGAGGACTAAATGCGGGGTCATCAGAGCCAGGGCGCCAGGTCTTCCGTCGCGTCGGGCCACTCGGCGGCTAGAGCGGTCGCCGGACGGAACTCCACGCTGTCATCGGTATAAGGCGGCACGACCACGGTCCCGACCAGGCTCCACTCACCGGTACTCACCGACGCCTGCCAGACCCCGGCGGGCACCACCACCTGCGGACGTTGGCCGGCCGCGACGTCGGGTCCCAGCACCGGCCGCGAAACCCGGCCGTCGGGGAACAACAGCAGCATCCGCACCGGCGCGCCGGCGTGGTGGGCGTAGATCTCCAGGCGGTCCAGCCGGTGCGGCGCCGAGGTTTCCGGCGGCGCGAGCAGGTAGTAGATCGCGGACGCGGTTTCGTCGCGCCAGCTCTGCGCCCAGCGGCCGCCCTCCACGGGCAACGGCTGAAGACCCAGATGGGCGGTGAACTCGTCGGGACTCGGCATGTCCTCATCTTGCCCGGACCCTGCGCCGGGTAGCCTCGGATCTCGAACTGATGTTCGCCGGAGCGGAGGAAAACGCGTGCGGGTACTCGGGGTCGACCCCGGTCTGACCAGGTGCGGGCTCGGGGTGGTCGACGGCGGCACGGGCCGCACCGTCCGCCCGGTGGCCGTCGACGTCGTGCGGACCCCGCCGGACGCCGATCTCGCCGTGCGCCTGCTGGGGATCTCCGACGCGGTCGAGCGCTGGATGGATCGCTACAAGCCCGAGGCCGTCGCCGTGGAGCGGGTTTTCGCGCAGCACAACGTGCGCACCGCGATGGGCACCGCGCAGGCGGGCGGCGTCGTCGCGCTCGCCGCGGCCCGGCGCGGGCTGCCGGTCGTGTTCCACACCCCGAGTGAGGTCAAGGCCGCCGTCACGGGCTCCGGCCGGGCGGACAAGGCACAGGTCACCGGTATGGTCATGCGGTTGCTCGGCCTCGAGGTCAAACCGCATCCGGCGGACGCCGCGGACGCGCTCGCCCTCGCCATCTGCCACCTGTGGCGCGAGCCGATGCGGGTCCGGCTCGCCGAAGCCGAGGCCAGGGCGGCCGAGATCGCCAAGAACCACAAGGCCAGGCTCGCCGCCGCGGCCAAACAAGCGAAAACGCAGGGAGCGCCTCGATGATCTCGTCGGTACGCGGTGAAATCCTCTCCATCGGTCTCGACCACGTCGTCATCGAGGTCGGGGGAGTGGGCTTCGCCGTGCAGGCCACCCCCGCCACCCTCGCGACGCTTCGCCGCGGAGAGCAGGCGATGCTGCACACCGCGCTCGTGGTCCGTGAGGATTCCTTGACGCTGTTCGGTTTCGCCGACGCGGACGCCCGCGAACTGTTCGGTCTGCTGCAGACGGTCTCCGGGATCGGCCCGCGGCTCGCGCTGGCGACCCTCGCCGTCCTCGATCCCGACAAGCTGCGCTCCGCGCTGGTCGAAGGCAACATCACCGTGCTCACCCAGGTTCCCGGCATCGGCCGCAAGGGCGCCGAGCGGCTCACGCTCGAACTGCGCGACAAGGTCACCGCGCTCGCGGGCCCGACCGACGGTTCGCCGTCGGTCGTCGCGCCCGGCGCGCTGCGGGGTGAGGTCGTCGAGGCGCTCGCGGGCCTCGGCTTCCCGGCCAAACAGGCCGAACAGGCCGTCGACAAGGTGCTCGGCGAGGGCGACGGCCACACGACGTCGTCCGTGCTGCGCGCCGCGTTGGCCACCCTCGGGCGTAAGCGGTAACCGGCCACATGGACTATGAGGCCGTGACGGAGTTCGAAACCGACGAGACGCTCTCGGCGCTGCCGCAGACGGGCGAACGCGAGGTCGAGACCACGCTGCGCCCGCGCAAGCTCGACGAGTTCGTCGGCCAGCCGCGGGTGCGTGAACAGCTCGAACTCGTCCTGGAAAGCGCGCGGCGCCGTGGTGTCCCGCCGGACCACGTCCTGCTCTCGGGCCCGCCGGGACTGGGCAAGACGAGTATGGCGATGATCGTCGCCGCCGAACTCAACGCCGCCATCCGCATCACCTCCGGTCCCGCGCTGGAACGCGCGGGCGATCTGGCCGCGATGCTGTCGAACCTGGCGCCCGGCGACGTCCTGTTCATCGACGAGATCCACCGGATCGCCCGCCCAGCCGAGGAGATGCTGTACCTCGCGATGGAGGACTTCCGCGTCGACGTCGTCGTCGGCAAGGGGCCCGGTGCCACCAGCATCCCGCTGGAGATCGCGCCGTTCACGCTGGTCGGGGCCACGACGCGGTCCGGTTCGCTGACCGGTCCGCTGCGTGACCGGTTCGGCTTCACCGGCCAGATGGAGTTCTACAGCGACGCCGAACTGGAACTCGTCGCCCGCCGCGCCGCCACGATCCTCGACATCGAGATCGACCGGGACGGCTGCGCGGAGATCGCCCGCCGGTCCCGCGGCACACCCCGGATCGCGAACCGGCTGCTGCGCCGGGTGCGCGACTACGCCGAGGTCCGGGCGGACGGCAAGGTCACGCGCAAGATCGCGCGTGCCGCACTGGAGGTCTACGACGTCGACGAACTCGGCCTCGACCGGCTCGACCGCGCGGTGCTGACCGCGCTGGTCCGTTCCTTCGGCGGCGGCCCGGTCGGCGTGTCGACGCTGGCCGTCGCGGTGGGGGAAGAACCGACCACCGTCGAAGAGGTGTGTGAGCCTTACCTGGTCCGCGCCGGTATGCTCGCCCGCACTCCTCGCGGCCGGGTCGCCACAGCGGCCGCGTGGGAACACCTCGGCCTGCCGGCCCCGGCCGGTGCCACGCGCGGCGATCAGGGCGGCCCGAACCTGTTCGACCAGGACTGAACGGACCGTTCACGCGGTTCGAGGCCCGTGGTGACGACGGGTGGTGGTGGAGTTTCCGCTGGCACCTGGCACACTCGGGGAGAGCACACCCCGCCAAACCGGACAAAACAGCGCACCGCGCGGCGTCCGCTCGAAATGGAGAATCATGAACCAGTTATTGCTGCCGCTGCTCCTGATGCTCGTTGTGGCGATTCCGCTCGTCATGGGCACCCGTAAGCAGAAGAAGGCGGCGGCAGCGCAGCAGGAGCTGCTCTCGAGCCTGGCTCCCGGTGACCGGGTGATGACCACCTCCGGTCTCTACGCGACTGTCGCCGACGCTTCCGCCGACACCACGATCGACCTCGAGATCGCCGAGGGCGTCGTGACCACCTGGCTGCGCCAGGCTGTCCGCGAGAAGGTCGAGCCGGTCGTCGAGACGGACGAAGACGCCGTCGACACCGACGAGGTCGTCGAGGCGCCGGTCGTCGAGTCGAAGGACGACGAGCGCGTCGAGGAGAAGTCGGGCGCGCAGATCGCTCCTCCGCTGGAGCACGGCAAGAAGTAGCGGTTGTAAGGCCATCCCCGACACCAGACTTTCGTAGGTGCGGGGCCAACGCCGGGCTCACGCAGCACCGAGTAGTGTCTCGGTGCTGCGTGCGTGTCCGTCGTCATAGTCGTGCTCGTTCGCGGTACCACCGGGCTCCCGCCCGGATGAGTGAACAGCCAAGTCCATTGGGGAAAAACCCAGTCCGTCCGAGGAGACCGAAGCACAGTGGCCGCACCGGCCGGGCATCTCCGCCCGGGACGCTATCTCGCCTTCTTCGCCCTGATCGTGGTCGCGCTGTACGCCCTGGTGTTCTTCACCGGTAGCGGCAAGCCGACGCCGAAGCTCGGCATCGATCTGCAAGGCGGCACGAGGGTCACCCTGTCCGCCCGAAACCCCGACGGCGGCGACCCTCCGCGAGAGTCCCTCGAACAGGCCCGCTCGATCATCGAGCGCCGGGTCAACGGTATCGGCGTCAGCGGTACCGAGGTCGTCCTCGACGGCAGCAACGTCGTCATCACCGTCCCCGGTGAGCAGGGAGATCAGGCCAAGACCCTGGGCAAGACCGCGAAGCTGGGCTTCCGGAAGGTCGTGACGTCGCAGCCGGTGACCCCGGTCCAGCAGCCGACGGCCCCGCCCGCCTCCGGCACGCCGTCTTCGGCGCCGCCGTCCTCGCCGGGTGTGAGCGCCCCGCCGACCAGCCCGGCCAACGGTGGCGGTGGCGCCGCCGGCGCGCCGCAGCAGCAGCCGGGCGCGGACTCCGACGAGAAGACGAAGAAGGAGATCGAGGAGGCCCGGAACCTCCGGCAGAACCCCGATCTGCTTTCGACGGACCAGGCGAAGCAGGCCGCGGCCGCCGAGAAGGCCTTCGCGGCCCTCAACTGCGACCCCAAGGTGTCGGACCCGCTGGTCGGCAACGACCTCACCGACAAGCCGCTGGTCGCCTGCGGTGACAAGAACACCATGAAGTACCTGCTGGAGCCGGAGTTCCTCCCCGGGACGGAGATCTCCGACGCCTCCTCGGGTTACGACACGCAGAACTCGCAGTGGGTCGTCAACCTGAACTTCAAGGGCGAGGGTTCCCGGATCTGGGGCGACTTCACCTCGAAGAACGTCCAGAAGCAGGCGGCGTTCGTCCTCGACACGCAGGTCGTCTCCGCGCCGACCATCCAGTCCGCGATCCTGGGCGGTCAGACCCAGATCACCGGCCGGTTCAGCCAGTCCGAGGCGAAAGACCTGGCGGACGTGCTGAAGTACGGCTCGCTGCCGCTGTCGTTCGAGTCCTCGGACGCGACGACGGTGTCCGCGACGCTGGGTCTCGCGTCGCTGCAGGCGGGCCTGATCGCCGGTGGCCTCGGCCTCCTGATCGTGTTCATCTACTGCTTGTTCTATTACCGGCTGCTCGGCGTGCTGACGATCCTGTCGCTCGCCTTGTCGTTCTCCCTGGTCTACGCGGTACTGGTGCTGCTGGGGCGGTGGATCGGGTACACCCTCGACCTCGCCGGCGTGGCGGGCCTGATCATCGCGATCGGTATCACCGCCGACTCGTTCGTCATCTACTTCGAACGGTTGAAGGACGAGATCCGGGAAGGCAGGACGTTCCGCTCCGCGGTGCCACGAGGCTGGTCTCGCGCCCAGCGCACGATTCTGGCGTCGGACGCGGTCAGCTTCCTCGCCGCGGCCATCCTGTACTGGCTGGCCGTCGGTGAGGTCAAGGGCTTCGCGTTCACGCTCGGCATGTCGACGGTCCTCGACCTCGTCGTGGTCTACCTCGTGACCCACCCGCTGGTCGCGATGGTCTCGCGCTCGAAGTCGAAGTTCCTGTCCAACCCCAAGAACCTCGGCCTCGGTGCCGTTCAGCAGGTGGGCTCGGAGCGCAAGGCGGCCCGTCCGGCCGCCGGCCGCCCGAACGTCAAGGAGGCGTGACCGTGGTCGACGAAAACACCACCACCGCGGGCAAGCGCGACAGCATCTTCCGCCGCCTCTACGTGGGCACGGGCGCGTTCGACGTGGTCGGCAAGCGCAAGCGCTGGTACATCTTCTTCGGCGCGCTGGTGCTGGTCTGCATCGCGTCGATGGGGATCAAGGGCTTCAACTTCGGGATCGACTTCGAAGGCGGCACCCAGATCCAGCTGCCCGCCAACGGCAAGAACGGGCAGATCAGCGAGCAGCAGGCCAAGGACGTCTTCTCCGAGGCGCTCGGCCGTCCGGCCGACGAGGCGCAGAAGGTCGGCAGCGGCGCTTCGTCGACCATCCAGCTCCGTTCGGACACCCTGGACGCCGCTGAGGTCGCCAAGATCAAGGAAGCGCTGTTCCGCGACCTCGGCCCCATCGGATCCAACGGGCAGCCGAGTGTCCAGGCCATCAGTGACAGCGCGGTCAGCGCGTCCTGGGGCGGGGAGATCTCGCGCCAGGCGTTGATCGCGCTCGGGGTGTTCCTCCTGGCGGTCACGCTGTTCCTGGCGTTGTACTTCGACACCAGGATGGCCGCCGCGGCGCTGATCTCGCTCCTGCACGACATCGTGGTGACGGCGGGTGTGTACTCGCTGATCGGCTTCGAGGTCACGCCGGCGACGGTGATCGGTCTGCTGACGATCCTCGGGTTCTCGCTGTACGACACGGTGGTGGTGTTCGACAAGGTCCGCGAGAACACGCGTGGCCTGCTCGGGCTCACCCGCCGTACCTTCGGCGAGGCCGCCAACCTGGCGCTGAACCAGACGCTGATGCGGTCGTTCAACACGGCGCTGATCGCGATGCTGCCGATTCTCGGTCTGCTCGTCGTCGGGTACATCCTGCTCGGTTCGGGCACGCTGCAGGACCTCGCGCTGGTGCAGCTCACCGGCACCCTGGTCGGCGTGCTGTCCTCGGTCGCGCTGGCCACCCCGCTGCTGGTGGACCTGAAGATGCGTGACCCGAAGTTCCGTCAGCAGGCCGACCGGGTCGCCGCGCGGCGCGCGAACCAGGCCCGCAAGGCCGCCGAGCGTGACGACGACTTCGACCCGAACGACGAGGACGCGCTGGCCGCCGAGCTCCGCAAGGAGAAGGCGTACGCCGCGGCGGCGAGTGTTCCCGCGCGAAACCAGAAGGCCCACAAGGGCCGTCCGTCGGGCAAGCGCAAGAGGTAATCCCGGCCGTCGAACGCTATGAACGGTCCGTTCCTTGCGAAATTTGCAAGGAACGGACCGTTCATAGCGTTCAGGGACCCGGAAGCACGACTGGAGAGCAGGAAGTACATGGAGCTGGCCAAGGCACTCGACCTCATCGCCGACGTACCGGACTTCCCGGAACCCGGCGTGCTGTTCCGGGACCTGAGTCCGCTGTTCGCCGACGCGGCGGGTTTCAAGGCCGTCACCGACGGACTGGCCGCCACCGTCGGCCCCGAGGTCGATCTGCTGGCCGGGGTGGAGGCGCGGGGATTCCTGCTGGCCGCCGCCGTCGGCTACGCCCGCGGCCTCGGTGTCGCGCTGATCCGCAAGCCGGGCAAGCTGCCCCGCGTCGCGGGCAGGGTCGGTTACACGCTGGAGTACGGCACCGCGACCGTCGAACTGCCCGAAGGTGTCGTCGAGCCCGGCCAGCGTGTCGCGATCCTCGACGACGTGCTCGCCACCGGTGGCACGGTCGCGGCGACCTGCAAACTGCTGGAAGACGCGAAGGCGCAGGTCACGGGCGTTTCGGTGGTCATGGAACTCGGCGCGCTCGGCGGTCGTTCCGTGCTCGAGGGGCGTCGTGTGGAGGCCCTCCGGGTGTGTTGACCGGGCGCACCAAGTGAGCCGCGAGGGGGAGCGGTTACCCTTGATGTCCGAAGGCCGCACGAAGCGCAGGAGGTGCGGGTGAGCCAAGAGCTCGATGCCGCGGTGTCCTCGAAGGACGGCACCGAGCAGAACGGTGCGGCGCGACAGGGGGCGGCGCCGACACCGTCCGCGACGCGCCGCGTGCGCGCCCGTCTCGCCCGCCGCATCACCGCGCAGCGCGCCGCGCCGGTCAAGCAGGTTCTCGAACCGCTCGCCGTCATCCACCGCGAACTGCATCCCAACGCGGACCTCGCGCAGCTCCAGCGCGCGTACGACGTCGCCGAAGAGCTGCACCGCGAGCAGCGACGCAAATCCGGCGACCCGTACATCACGCATCCGCTCGCCGTCGCGACCATCCTCGCCGAACTCGGCATGGACACCACGACGCTGGTCGCGGCGCTGCTGCACGACACCGTCGAAGACACCGGCTACTCGTTGGAGAGCCTGAAGGCCGACTTCGGTGAGAAGGTCGGCGAGCTCGTCGACGGCGTCACCAAACTGGACAAGGTCAAACTCGGCACGGCCGCCGAGGCCGAGACCATCCGCAAGATGGTCATCGCGATGGCGCGCGACCCGCGCGTGCTGGTCATCAAGCTGGCCGACCGGTTGCACAACATGCGCACGATGCGCTTCCTGCCGCCGGAGAAGCAGGCCCGCAAGGCGCGCGAGACCCTGGAGGTCCTCGCCCCGCTGGCGCACCGGCTCGGCATGGCGACGGTCAAATGGGAGCTGGAGGACCTGGCCTTCGCCATCCTGCAGCCGAAGAAGTACGACGAGATCGTCCGCCTGGTCGCCGATCGCGCGCCTTCGCGCGACACGTACCTGCGGTCGGTGATCACGGATCTGACCAGTCACCTCGAAGGTTCGCGGATCACCGCCAAGGTCGAGGGCCGCCCGAAGCACTACTACTCGATCCACCAGAAGATGATCGTCCGTGGCCGCGACCTCGACGACATCCACGACCTGGTGGGCGTGCGGATCCTGGTCGAGGACGTCCGTGACTGCTACGCCGCGATGGGTGTCGTCCACGCGCTGTGGCAGCCGGTCCCGGGCCGGTTCAAGGACTACATCGCGCAGCCTCGCTTCGGCGTCTACCAGTCGTTGCACACCACGGTGATCGGCCCGGACGGCAAACCGCTCGAAGTCCAGATCCGTACCTACGAGATGCACCGCACCGCCGAGTACGGCATCGCCGCGCACTGGCGCTACAAGGAGACCAAGGGCACCCACAACGGGAACGCCATGGACGTCGACGAGATGGCGTGGATGCGCCAGCTCCTCGACTGGCAGCGGGAAGCGGCGGACCCGGGCGACTTCCTGGAGTCGCTGCGCTACGAACTCGCGTCGCGCGAGATCTTCGTGTTCACGCCCAAGGGCGACGTGATCACGCTGCCGGTCGATTCGACGCCGGTGGACTTCGCCTACGCCGTGCACACCGAGGTCGGCCACCGGTGCATCGGGGCCCGCGTCAACGGCAGGCTCGTCGCGCTCGAGCGCAAGCTGGAGAACGGCGAGGTCATCGAGATCTTCACCTCGAAGGCCGAGACGGCGGGCCCGAGCCGCGACTGGCTGCAGTTCGCCGGTTCGCCCAAGGCGCGCGCGAAGATCCGGCAGTGGTTCGCCAAGGAACGCCGTGACGAGGCGATCGAGGGCGGCAAGGAGGCCATCACCAAGGAGGTCCGCAAGGTCGGCCTCCCGATCCAGCGGCTGGTCTCCGCCGAGTCGATGGGTGCGGTCGCCACCGAACTGCGGCACCCGGACATCAGCTCCCTGTACGCGGCCGTCGGCGAGGGGCACACCAGCGCGAAGCACGTCGTGCAGCGGCTGGTCGCGCTCATCGGCGGCGTCGACGAGGCGGAGGAGGAGCTCGCCGAGCGCGCGACCCCGTCCACCGTCACCCGCCGCCGCGGCTCGAACGACGTCGGCGTGGTGGTGAAGGGCGCCAGCGACATCTGGGCCAAACTCGCCCGCTGCTGCACGCCGGTGCCGGGCGACGAGATCCTCGGTTTCGTCACGCGCGGCGGTGGTGTCAGCGTGCACCGGACCGACTGCACCAACGCCGACGACCTGCGGGCCCAGCCCGAAAGGCTGGTCGAGGTCGAATGGGCGCCGTCTGCGTCTTCGGTGTTCCTCGTCGCGATCCAGGTCGAGGCGCTGGACCGGCACCGCCTGCTCTCCGACGTCACCAAGGTGCTCGCGGACGAGAAGGTCAACATCCTGTCCGCGTCGGTGACCACGTCGCGCGACCGGGTCGCGGTCAGCCGGTTCTCGTTCGAGATGGGCGACCCGAAGCACCTCGGACACGTGCTGAAGGTGGTCCGGGGCGTCGAAGGCGTTTACGACGTGTATCGGGTCACTTCGGCTTCGTGACCGCCGGTGGGTCCCGGCTACAGTCCGAGGATGACTGACGGGTTCGAATTCACTCGCGACGGCGAGGTCGCACGGCTGACGTTCACCAGGCCGGAGAAGATGAACGCGATCACCTACGGGATGTGGTCGGCGATCCCGGACGTGGTGGCGCGGGTGGAGGCGGACCCGGCGATCAAGGTCCTCGTGCTGACCGGCGCGGGCGCGCATTTCTCGGCGGGCGCGGACATCAGCGAGTTCCGGGACCTGCGGTCCACCGCCGACGCGGCCGAGACCTACGACAAGGCCGTCGACGGTGCCGTGGCGGCGCTGACGGCGTCGCGGAAGCCGACGGTCGCGATGATCCAGGGCAACTGCATCGGCGGCGGATGCCAGATCTCGGTCGCGTGCGACTTCCGGTTCGCGGCGGAGGGCTCGCGCTTCGGCATCACGCCGGCGAAGCTCGGGATCGTCTACCACTTCGACTCGACACGGCAGCTCGTTTCACTCGTCGGCGCCGCGAACGCGAAGTACTTCCTCCTTTCGGGCGAGCTCGTCGATGCGCGGCGGGCACGGGAGATCGGGCTGCTCAACGACGTCTTCCCGGCGGACGAACTGGAAGCCTCGACGGCGAAATTCGTCGAGACGCTGGCTTCGCGTTCGCAGGCATCGGTGCGCGGGATGAACCGGATCATCGAGAAGATCGTGGCGGGGCAACAGGAATCCGACGCCGAAGTGGACGAGATCCGGCTCGGTGCGCTGCACGGCGAGGACTATGCCGAAGGGGTGGCGGCGTTCCTGGCGCGGCGGCCGCCGAAGTTCACTTATCGCTGAGGCTCGCACTTCAGCGCGGTGTTCCGTGTGGACAGTCGCGGTGGCACCATTCCTGCCTCGATTCTCGCCCCGGAAACCCTTGTGGTATGGCACCTTCTGTGCCTCCGCAGGTCGTTCGCCTTGTTGCGCGAAAAAGTTTTTTATGGCTTGAGCCAGAGGTGTTTATGGTCGTTTCATGGAGTGGAAATTTCAATCGGCCGAAGAGCTCACGACCGCTTTGCGTGCCGGTGAGGTGACGTCGGCGGAACTGACCGACGAGGCGATCGCCCGGATCGAGCGGGACGACAAGGCGATCAACGCGATCTGCGTGCCGGACTTCGACCGGGCGCGGGCCGCCGCGCGTGAAGCCGACGAGGCGCGCGCCCGCGGTGAGGACCGGCCGCTGCTCGGGATCCCGGTGACGGTCAAAGAGTCCTTCAACATGACCGGCCTGCCCACGACCTGGGGAATGCCACAGCACCAGGACTTCATGCCCGCCGAGGACGCGGTGCAGGTGTCGAGGCTCAAGGCCGCCGGGGCGGTGGTGCTCGGGAAGACCAACGTGCCGTTGGGGCTGCAGGACATCCAGACGTTCAACGAGTTCTACGGCACCACGAACAACCCGTGGGATCACGATCGCACCTCGGGCGGGTCGTCCGGCGGATCGGCGGCGGCATTGGCGTCCGGCTTCGGCGCGCTGTCCATCGGCTCCGACCTCGCCGGCTCGTTGCGCACCCCCGCGCATTTCTGCGGGATCTACGCGCACAAGCCGACGGTCGGGCTCGCGGCGACCCGCGGCATGGTCCCGCCGCCGGCACCCGCCTTGCCGGTCGACCTCGACCTGGCCGTCGCCGGACCGATGGCGCGTACCGCCCGCGACCTCACGCTCCTGCTCGACGTCATGGCCGGGCCGGACCCGTTGACACACGGGATGGCGTACGAGGTGAAGCTGCCGCCCGCGCGCCATGAGCGGCTCGGCGACTTCCGGGTCTTGGTGATCGAGGACCATCCGCTCATCCCGACCGGGGCCGCTGTGCGGGCCGGCGTGAACCGGGTCGCGGACGCACTGGTCGACGGCGGCGCCCGCGTCGAACGGTACAGCCCGTTGTTCCCCGATCTGACCGAGTCCGCGACGCTCTACACGCAACTGCTGTTCTCGAGCACGGTCGCGCGTTTCCCCGTCGAGGCGTACGAGCAACTGCAGGCCAACGCGGCCGGGCTGAGCACGGACGACCGAAGTCTCGACGCTGCGCGGCTACGCGCCATGGTGTTCACCCACCGCGACTGGCTGGCGGTGTACGACCACCGCGAACGGCACCGTCACGGCTGGCGGCAGCTGTTCGCCGAGTTCGACGCGGTGGTCTGCCCGATCACGCCGACTCCCGCGTTCCCGCATGATCACGATCCCGATCTGCTGGGACGCAAGCTCGACATCGACGGTGTGGAGTATCCGTACTTCGACCAGCTCGTCTGGGCGGGCGTGGCGACCATGCCCGGTCTTCCCGCCACCGCGGTGCCGACCGGCCTGTCCGCCGAGGGCCTTCCGGTGGGAGTGCAGCTCATCGGTCCGGCGTTCGAGGACCGCACCCCGCTGCGGCTGGCCGAACTGCTCGAGCAGACGATCGGCGGCTTCCAGGCGCCGAGCTAGATCTCGTCCCAGGGATTGCTGTCGTACGCTTCGGCGAGGATCCGGCCCGTTTCCGGAGCGTACGACAGCTCGACGTCGTCCACCGACGCCACCGGCCAGCCGACCGACTCCGAATTGGTCAGGAACATGGCGTCGAACCCCGGCAGGTCGGTTGGGCGGACGTCGCGGATCTCCTGTGGGATCCCGTTCCGCTCCAGGCCGCGTCGCACGAGTTGCTGGGTGATGCCGTCGAGGACCGGAGCCTGCGGCCAGACCACCGTGCCGCCGTCGAGGAACCCGACGTTCCAGATCGACGCTTCGCTGACCCGGCCGTCGTAGTCGATGAACAACGCGTCGTCGTATCCAGCCAGCTTCGCCTCACGCATGTGGTGGAGGAGTCCGAACGTGCCGACGTGCTTGACCTCCGGAAGCACTCGTTCGTACCGCACCGACCGCAGGCGGAGCGGCGTCATCTCGTGCTCGCGGGGCGGCCCGGTCCGGACGAGGACGTCCGGTGCCGCGGGCGCGCCGGGATCGGACCAGTCCATCGCGCGGGAGAAGATCAGCACCCGCACCGACAGCGCGTCCTCACCCCGCACGGCCTGCCGTACGTACCCGCGCACCGCGTCGGTGTCGAGGTCGCTGCCGAACATCCGCCGCGTGCTCGTCACGAGGCGGCGAAGGTGGACGTCCAGGCCGCGGACCTTGCCGTCGCGGACCTGCATCGCGGTGAAATGGCCGTAACCGAACGCGCCCGCCAGGTCTTCCGACCGGGCGGGCGCGCCGTTGATCTCCAGCTTCACGTCAGGCGTTGACCGTGACGCCGGTGAACTTGACCTCGGTGTTGGGCGGGCCGGTGCCGTCGCCGTTGCCCGCCTGCGCGTTCGCGCCCGCCTTGGCGACCTTGTCGAGCACCTTCAGGCCCTCGTCGGAGATGCTGCCGAAGACCGAGTAGTCCGCGGGCAGTTCGGCCTCGCCGTAGACCATGAAGAACTGGCTTCCGCCGGAGTTCGGCTGCTGCGTCTTCGCCATCGCGAGGATGCCGCGGCCGTACTTGATCTCCTTGAACGCCTCGTCCGGCATCGTGTAGCCCGGGCCGCCCATGCCGGTGGCCTCGGGGTCACCGCACTGCAGCATCTGCAGGCCGCTGGTGCCGAGCCGGTGGCACTTGGTGTCGTTGAAGTAGCCCTGCTGGGAAAGGCTGATGAAGCTCTGCACCGCGCACGGGGCGAGCGCCCGGTCCAGCGTCAGCGGGATGTCGCCCGCGGTGCTCTTCAGTACGACGTTCACCGTGCCGTTCGAAGAGACGTCCTTGCCTTCCGGCTTGTTCACCTTCTTCGAAGCCTGCTTGCCGGCGTCGTCCTTGTAGTCGCAAGCCACCGGGTTCGCCAGCGGCGTCGGCCGCTTCGGCATCGGAGCGCGCTCCGTGGGGATGGTGACCTCGGGGGTCGGAGGAGCCGAGCTCGGGGAAGCGTCGGAGGCGGCATCGTCACCACTGTTACTGCTGACGATCCACCACACCGCGCCCGCCACGATGGCGACGACGCCGACGACCGCCACCGAGCCGACGATCCTGCGCCGCTTGGCCTTCTCGGCCCGTCGCACGATCTGTCGCTCGAGCTTGCGCTTCGCGGCTTCGCGGCGCTGCTGGTTGGTCGGCACCCGCCCTCCCGGTTTCCACTCGATGTCACACGTCTGAGGTAGCGGGAGTCTATTGGCACAGCCTGTGAGGCCCCCGTACAGGGGCCGCTAGGCTTACTTGATCGTGATCAGGGCCATCCTGTCACCTGTTCGGCGGAAGATCTGAGGAGGCGTTTCGTGCTGGTTGTCGGTTTTCCGGCAGGCCCCCTCGAAGCCAACTGCTACCTGCTCGCCCCGGACGGCGGGGGCGAGTGCGTGATCGTCGATCCCGGCGAGGAAGCCGTCGAGCCGCTGGAGGCCGCGCTCACCGAGCACGGTCTGACGCCGGTCGCGATGCTCGCCACCCACGGCCACCCCGATCACGTCGCTTCGGCGGGCGAGGTCGGCGCGCGCCACGGGATACCTCTCTATCTGCACGAGGCGGACCGGCCACTGCTCGGCCAGGACGCCGGTCAACGGAAGGACGGCATCGTGCCACTCGTCGATGGCCCGCTGCGGCTGGCCGGGCTGGAGATCACGGTGTCCGGCACACCGGGTCACACCGCCGGTTCGGTGGTCTTCGGGCTGACCGCGGCCGAAGGCGGGCGGATCGTGCTCACCGGGGACAGCCTGTTCGCCGGTTCGATCGGCCGGTCTTCCGGTGACGGCGGTGAGCTGGTGCGTTCCCTCGGCGCCAAGGTGATGACGCTGCCCGACGACACCGTCGTCCTGCCGGGCCACGGTCCGGCCACCACGATCGGCCGCGAGCGGGCCGGGAACCCGTTCCTGGCCGGGACGGGCGCGTGATGACCGAGCCCACCGGGACCCCGGAACCCCCCGAACGTCTCCCGCTGTTCCACGACGACCCCAAGCTCCGCCGCAAGCGCGGCTGCTCCAGCGTCGCCGGTGTCGTGATCTTCGCGGCCGCGTTCGGCGGGATCGCCGGGCTGATCGGCGGTGAGATCGCCGGGCTGGTGGTCGCCGGGGTGATCGCGCTGCCGCTGCTGTACGTCATGTTCTACAACCTGCGCCGCCGGGTGTGGCTCGAAGGCGACACGCTCATCGTGCGGACGTGGGGTGTGCGGCGGATCGAGCTGACCGCGGCCGAGCGCATCGACCTGGTGATCAGCGACGTGCGCGGGACCCGGACGGTCAGCCTGCTGGTGAACGCGGGCAAGCGTCGCAAGGTCGCGAAGGTCGATCTGGCCGTGTACTCGGGCGCGGGTGGCAGGGAACTGGGCATCCTGCAGCTGCGCAAACTGGCGAACGCCCTGCTGAACAACACCGAGGCGAACGGTCTCGTGTTCTCGGAACTGCTTGTGGCGCAACTGAAATCGGAAGCGCGCGGCGACGCGGCGGCGGAGCGGCCGCTCTACCGGCTGGCCTCGGCGGCGCCCGCGGGGAAGTACATCCAGCGGTTCACGATGGAGGCGGTCAGCCGTTTCGTGGCGACCCTGGACTGAGCCGGGCGAGACCGCGCCGTGTGTCATGAAAGGGCCGTTCAGGACATTTTTCGTCCTGAACGGCCCTTTCATGACACACGATCCGGCCGGGTGCCCGAGGTTTCCAGCTTCTCCAGTCGGGCCTTGATCTCCTCCAGCTGGTAGACGATCTCCGGCAACTCGCCCGCGGCGAACGTCGCCAGCCGCTCCGAGTGCTTGAGCGTCGCCCGGACGTCGTCGAGCGCGGCGGCGATCTTGGGGACCGCCTCGACGGCTTCGAGCGTCGAGACGAGCACGCGCCGCGCGACCGCGGTCAGCTGTCTCGGCACGGCGAACACAGCGTCGAACATGGCCCCTCCGAACCTCGGGTGCGGCCTCTTCGTACCCGACTCCGGCCCGTGATCGCGTGGTGGGCTCGCGCTTTGGGGCGCTTGTTGCTACAGGGACTCTTGAGGCTCCCGCGAGGCGATCAGCGCGGCCAGGACGGTGGTGACCGGGACCGCCGCGACGATGCCGACGCTTCCGGCGAGCGTCCGCACGATCTCCTGGGCGATGTTTTCCGCGCCCAGGATCGAACCGAGCCCGACCCCGGAGAGCGACGTGTACAGCAGCACCGGCAGCGCCGCGCCCGCGTACGCCATCACGAGCGTGTTGACCGCCGAGCCGACGTGATCGCGCCCGATCCGCAGACCGGCGCCGTACAGCTCACGCCAGCCGAGCGCCGGGTTCGCCCGCCGGAGTTCCCACACCGCGCTCGTCTGCGTCACCGTGACGTCGTCGAGCACACCGAGCGCGCCGATCACGACACCCGCCAGCAGCAGCCCCCGCGCGTCGATCCCGTGCCCGAGCGAACCGATCAGCTGGGAGGTGCTGTCGTCGAGGCCGGTGAGTGACGCCGCGGCCGAGAAGATCGCCGACAGGACGCCGATCAGCACCAGGCTCACCAGGGTGCCCAGCACCGCCACCGAGGTTCTCGCGGACAGCCCGTGCGTCAGGTACAGCGCGACGAACATGATCGCGCCCGCGCCCGCGATCGCCACCAGCAACGGACTTTCGCCGGCGAGGATCGACGGCAGTACGAAGAGCGCCAGCACCAGGAAGCTCAGTCCGAGCGCGATCAGCGCGGCGACACCTTGCCACCGCCCGAGGACGATCACCGCGAGCGCGAACAACCCGGCGAGCAGCAGCAGCGGAGTACCACGCTGGAAGTCGACGATCTGGAAGGACGCGGGGTTCGCGACGTCGCCGCCGTTGTAGGACAGCACCACCTCGTCGCCCGCGGCGAACCGCGGCGTGCTCGGCTCGATGGGCAGCGTGAGCTTCAACGGCTTTCCGGACGCGGGACCGTCGGTCATCGTGAGCTCGCTGGTGAGACACGGCTTCGCGTCCGGTGGCGGTTCGCCGACCTGCACCTGTCCTTCGGCGAGGCACGGTCCGGTGATCGTCCCGGTGACCGTCGCGTTCACCGGGGTCCCCTGCGGGAAGACACTTTTCGCCGGATCCTTGCCCCACGGATAGAGGAAGACCATCCCGGCGACGGTCGCGACGGCGAGCGGGATCAGCAGCCACATCAGCAGCAGCCGGACCCGGCGCGACGCGGGCGCCGCCGGTCCGTGACCGTGCGAGTGCCCGTGGCCGACCGGCTCGGGTTCGGGCTTCGGTTCGGCGGCGCGACGTCTGCCCGTTTCCGCCGGTCGCGGCCGCTGGGCCGGTGGGCGCGGGCGCCGCGTGCCCTCGGGCGGCGGCGTCCGGCGCGGCGAACGGGACGTTCCGGGCGAACGATCGGACGGGGTGTCCGTTACCCGGCGAATCGGGCCGGTGTCGTCGTCGGAGATGTCGCGGCGGTTCACCCGCACATCCTCCACAGTGCGCGCCAGGTGCCGCACTCGGCCTAGCCGAATGCCTGCCGAAGGTGGACACGGCGATACGCCGAAGGCGGGGTGTCGAAGTGGTCGAGGAAGGCTTGGCGAAGCGTCTCGGTCGAGCCGAAACCGCATCGCCTCGCGATCGAGGACAGCGGAAGTTCGGTGCCGCACAACAGTTTCGCCGCGTTCTCGGTTCTCGCGGCGCGCACGTACCTGCTGGGCGTGGTGCTCAGGTGCGCGTCGAACAACCTGGTGAGCTGCCGGGTGCTGATCCCGGCCCGCTCGGCGAGGACCGCGGTGCCGAGATCACCGGCGAGGTGTTCGGCGACGTACGCCGTGATGTCGCGGACCAGCCGGTTCTCCGGCGGCGGACCGGACAGGAACATGCTGACCTGCGCCTGGTTGCCCGGCCGCTGCAGATAGGTCACGAGCATGCGGGCGACCTCCCTGGCGACACTCGGGCCGTGGTCCTCCTCGACGAACGCGAGGGTGAGGTCGATCCCGCTGGTGACCCCCGCCGCCGTGTAGACGTTGCCGTCGCGCACGTACAGCGGCACCGGATCGACGTTCACCTGCGGATAGTTCGTCGCGAGCCGGTTCGCGAACCGCCAGTGGGTGGTGGCGCGGCGGCCGTTGAGCAGTCCGCACGCGGCGAGCACGGTGGCGCCGGTGCACACCGAGGCGACCCGGCGGCTCTGCTGCGCGAGCCTGCGGACGTGGGTGACGAACCGCGCGTCCGCGGCGGCGGCCTCGTGTCCGGTGCCGCCCGCGACGATCAGCGTGTCCAGCCCGCCGGTGATCTGGTCGAGCCGATGCTGTGCCTGCAGGGTCAGTCCGGACTCGCAGCGGATGCCGCGTCCGTCGACGCTGGCGAGCATGATCTCGTACCCCGGCTTGCCGCCGAGTTTGGTCGCGGCGTCCAGGACGTCCGACGGACCGGCGATGTCGAGCAACTCGGCGTTGCTGTAGCCGACGATCAACACTCGTCTGGGTGAACCCGGCATGATCGAACGCTACCAGTAGTGCCCGGCCGTCGGACGTTGTTCGCAGGAATCCGGACATCCGGGCCACCGAGGGCCCGCCGCTTCGACACCGTTGTCCCCATGACAGACGACAAGAAGACGATCGCGTTCGTGGTGTACCCGGGGATGACCCCGCTCGACATGGTCGGACCGCTGACCGTGCTGGAGGGGATGGCGAGCACGGCGCAGGAATACCGGACCGTCGTGGTCGGCGAGACGAAGGACCCGGTCACCACCGACAACCCGTTGAAGCTCGTGGCGACCCACACCTACGAGGAGGTCCCGTCGCCGTACGCGCTGCTCGTGCCCGGTGGCGCCGCGCCGACGCTGAAGGCGCTCGCCGACGAGAAACTGGTGGGATATCTGCGTGGCGCCGCGGCGAACGCCGAGCTCGTGACCTCGGTGTGCACGGGATCGCTGCTGCTGGGGCAGGCCGGGCTGTTGAAGGGGCGAAAGGCCGCGACGCACTGGATGTTCCGGGAACTGCTGGGCGCGTTCGGCGCGGAACCGGTCGCGGAGCGCTGGGTCGAGGATGGGAACGTGATCACCGCCGCCGGGGTGTCGGCGGGGATCGACCTCGCGCTGCACCTGGTCGAGCGGCTCGTCGGCGCCGAGATCGCCAGGACGATCCAGTTCGTCATCGAGTACGACCCGGAGCCGCCGCAGGGTCCGCTGGACTGGTCGAAGCGTCCGTACGGGGATCTCAAGCCCTTGCTGGAGCACACGGTGAACGAGGCGCTCGCGGACGAACCCGCGTTGCGGGACAGGCTCCTCGCGCACACCGGGAAGTAAGGGGGACGGCCATCCGGGTGAGAAAGCAACATCTGGGGGACAGCACCGGGTTACATTCGGGTCATCCGTCCAGGTGATAGGTGGTTCGTGGAGTTCAAGGTGCTCGGCCCGCTCGCGGCCTCGGTCCCGCTGCCGTCGGCGGCTCAGCCCCGTCGGGTACTCGCGGTGCTCCTGACCCGGCCGAACGAGTTCGTCCACCGGGACACCCTGGTGGACGAACTCTGGCCGCAGGGACCGCCGTCGAGTGCGGCGGCGGTCGTGCAGATGGCGGTTTCCAAGCTGCGCAAGGCGTTGTCGCCCGGCATACCGGTGGACGACGAGCGGCAACGGCTGCGGTCCGGCCGGAGCGGCTACCGGCTGACGGTGGCGGACGGCGAGCTGGACGTCGCCGGTTTCTCGGAGCTGACTGCCGCTGCCGCGAGTGCGACCGGTGACGAACGCAAGGCGCTGCTCGAACGGGCGCTGGGGTTGTGGCGTGGCCGGGCCTTCGCCGACGTGCCGGTCGGTCCGCTGGTGGAGGCGCACCGGTTGTGGTTGGAAGACCGGCGTTGTTCGGTGCTGGGCAAGCTCGTGGAACTGGAACTGGCCGCCGGTGACCACAAGTCGGTCGCGGACCGGCTGGGACCGGAGCTGGCCGCCCGGCCCGGCGACGAGCGGCTCGCCGGGTGGCTGGCCGAGGCGCTGCACGGTCTCGGGCGGCGGGACGCGGCGCTGGCCGTCCTCGACCGCTGCCGCCAGGCGCTGTGGGAACACGCCGGAGTCTCACCGGGGGACGACCTGCTCGCGGTCCACCGCCGGATCTCCGGAACCGGCTGGTCGGCGGGCGGCGCGCCATGCCGTCTGCCTGCCGCGACGCCGGATTTCACCGGCAGGGCGGCAGAGCTGACGGAAGTCGCACGCGCGGTGCGGTCTCCCGCGCCGATCGTGCTGCACGGGGCGGCGGGAGCGGGGAAGAGCGCGCTGGCCGTCCAAGCCGCGTGGCGGGTGCGCAAGCGGTTCCCGGACGGTCAGCTCGTCGCCGATCTGCGGGAACCCGGTGACGTCCTCGCCGGGTTCCTTCGCGCGCTCGGGCTTGCGGAAACGGAACTCCCCGCGGACCGGGCCGGGCTGCTCTCGTTGTGGCAGAGCCATTCCGCCGACCGGCGGCTGCTGGTGATCCTCGAGAACGCCCGGTCCGAAGCCGAGGTGCGGCCGTTGCTGCCGAGTGGTCCCGGCTGCGCGACGATCGTCACGACACGGCGGCGGCTGGCCGGTCTCGCCGGCGCCAGGCCGGTCGAGGTCGGGGCGATGTCGTACGAGGACGCGCGGCTGCTGCTCGGCGAGATCGCCGGTGAGGCCCGGACGTCCGCCGAACCCGACGCCGTCCGCCGGGTGCTGGCCTGCTGCGACGGTCTTCCACTGGCGGTGCGGGCGGCGGGGACGAAACTGCTGCAGCGGCCTCGGCTGAGTGTCGCCGAGTTCGCGACCCGCCTGGAGAACGAGCGGTTGCGTCTCGACGAACTCGCCGCCGGTGACCTGGCCGTCCGCCCGGTGCTCGCCGAAGCCCTCGCCGAGCTGTCGGCGCGCCAACGGAATTGCCTGCGGCTGCTCGGTTTTCCCGGTGCGACCGAGATCGCCGACTGGTTCGCGACGGCCATGCTGGGCCGTCCGTCGCGCGAGGCGGCGGACCTGCTCGACGGACTCGTGGACGACCACCTGCTCCATGCCGAACCGGATCAGGCGGGGTTCCTCCGGTACCGGCTGCCTGCGCTGACTCGGCTCGCGCTCCGGGAACCGCCGGATCCCGGCGCCCTCAAACGCGGGCTGACGGTGATGGCGGCGGTGGCCGAACACGCTTCCTCCGCGCTCGGCGCCGAGTACCCGCCCGCACGGCGCGCGGACGTCCCGGCCGCGGTCGCGGACCGCGTCGCGGCCGATCCGATCGGCTGGCGGGTCGCGGAAACCGCGAACCTCGCGCTCGCCGTCCGTACCGCGAAGAACCATGGCTGGACCGAGCTGGCCATGCGGTTGGCCGACGCCTACAGCGATCTCGTCGGCCCCCGGAAAGGCGGTTCCTCCGCCTGGCTCGGATTCGGCATCGTCCGTGACCGGCTCGATGTCCCCGCGGAGGCGGAGAAGCTTCTCAAGCTCGGGCACGCCCACGCCGACGCCGGGGATCTGGCCCGGGCGAGGACCTGTTTCTCGTTGGCGGAGAACAGATTCCGCTCCGTGGGTGATCAGCCGGGCACCGGGGCCGCGCTCATCGCGCTCGCCGACGTCGACGCGGATTCCGGCCGGGCAGGCGCGGCGGTCCACGCGCTGCGGGAGGCGCTGGACCTGTTGCGGGACTGCGGTGACCTCGCCGGGCAGGCGATGGCGTCGGCGCAGTTCGGCTCGCTGTGGGACGACCTCGGCGACTTCCGCCGGGCGAAGGAATGCTTCGACGCGAGCCTGCTGCTTTCGCTCCATTGCGAAGACGGGCACCAGCACGACAGGTCCGCCAAGCGGTACGCCGACGTCCTGCGACGGAACGGCCGCCTGGACGAGGCCGGCGCGCTGCTGACGAGCGCCCTGATCGGCACGCGCAGTTCGCGTGAACGTCACTGGGAGGCGCACGTCCTCCGGAGCCTCGGTGACCTCCACGCCAAAACCGGCGACGCGGGGGAGAGCGAACGGTGCCTTTCGCGGTCGCTGGAGTTGTTCGAGGACGTCGGGCATCGGCACGCCGCCGCCTACACGCATCGAAGCTTCGGCGAGTCCTTGCGCCTGGCGGGTGAACACGGCCGTGCCGCCGAGCACCTGAGCCTGGCGATGAGTACTTTCCGCGAGCTCGGAGACCGCCGAGGCGGCGGATACGCCCTGCTCAGCTTCGGACGTCTACGGGCCGACGAAGGCATCGCGACCGAAGCCGCCGAAGGGCTCCGAACCGCGGCGGGACTGTTCCGGGAACTGGGATTCCCGGTGTGGGAGCTACGCGCCCTCCAGGGTCTTTCCGCCGTCGACGAGAGCGGACGCCAGCGGGATCGGGCTCGTGAAGCCTTGACGAAGATCCGCTTCGGGGTGACTCCGGCCTAGCCCGGCGGAGGGTCTACGGCCGCGGCGTTTGGCGAAGTTATGGCGACGGTGTGTTGACTGCTGCTCATGTGAGCGGACTTCGCGCCGCCCCGAATTCGCGGAACTGGGGGTGGCGGCGCGTGCTCGTGGCCGGGTGACGCCTTCAGAGGGCAGGAGGCGTCACCCGGTTCGCAAGCTAGGCGCGGACGTGCAGGATCGCGTCCGCGTCGTTCAGCATCCCTTGGTCGAGCGGGAAGTAACCCTGCCGCGGGGTGGGATCGGTACGGACGCTCGCGGGCGGGACGTCGGAGGCGGGGAGAAGCCCCCACGCCGTGGTGACGTGCTTCTGCAGGAACCCCTCGTAGGTGTCGGGCTCCGGCTCCGCGAGCGCGATGTCCTCGCTTGCGCCGAGGCTGGTCGCGACGAACGTGTAGCGATCGCCGAGCAGCGGCGCCACCAGTGCGCCGGCGGGGAACCAGCTGGTCTCGGTGTCGGCGACCCGCATCGTGCTCGCCTGGCGCCGCAGATGGAGGTTGTGGGCGAAGACCAGCGTCCGGCCGCGACCCGCTTCGGCGGCGCGGATGTCCAGCAGGTTCCGCGCCATGAAGGCGTCCCTGGCCGCGACGAGGGGCGCGTAGCGCTCGTGCGGTGCGAGAGGCTCGGCGCATTGCCGGTGGTAACGCAGCAGATCGATCCCCGCCATGAGATGGATCTCCGCGCGCGACCACGCGTCCGATTCCGGCTTCCGGGAGCGAAGCGCGGTGAGCAGATCGGCCGCGATCGCGCGGAGGCGGTAGGCATCGGCCGTGGCGCCGGGCGAGGAAGCCGCGTCCATGACGGCTTCCGTGCGGCTCCACCGTTCGTCGTCGCCCGCCGGACCGGCGATGTCCACGTCGAGCCCGAGGAAGTCGCGGGCGTACTCGAGGTAGCGCCGTGGGCTGGGCGCGGACGTGTTCTCGGTCTGGGTGTCGAAGCCGTGGAACGAAAGGCGCTCCTCGGGAGGCCGGGTTTCGTTGTACTCGCGCATCCACGCGATCAGCCGCCTGTTCGCCTCGACGCCACCGAAGACGTGTGAGAAGCCCTCGCTCATCGCGAGGTCGAGGGTTCCGGTGCCGTCTTGGACGTAGTCGTTCGCGACGAGGGCGGCCACGCGATCGGTTTCTAGGGCGATCGAGCGGAAGCCGCGCTCGACGAGCTGGGCGAACAGTTCGTTGCGGATCTCCGCGAAGACCGGGGTCGCGTGCGTCGGTTCGCCCAGGGCCAGCAGGTCGCAGGAGGGGGTGACGAAGTCTCGGATGTCTTGACTCATGAGGTTCAAGCATATCGTTGATGTTCCGGTTGAAACTTGACTCGCTTCGGCCTGCGGAATCCGCGCGAAAGCTTCAAACCACACGGTAGGTGGCGATCTTGATTTGCTGCCTCCCAGGTCCGTGAAGGCCTCCTTCACTACCTTCAGGGTAGGCAAGGAGGCCTTCACGGACCCGCACCTAAGGCTGCGACACCGCAAGAAATCCACGTACGAATAACTGGATCCCTTTCCGCAATTCCGCTATAAAGCTTTAAGAACCCTTCGCGCGCGAAGGCGCTTCGCCTGCGAAGCAGCGTTTAAGATACGTGCGGGAGCGCAAGTGATCAGCACTTGAGGTGAATTGCCGCGTGGCAATCACCGCGCGGCCGGAGTTCGGCCCTACTTTGTCCCGCATGGTTGAGAAGGATTCGACGGCGCGGACCCGGGAACTGGGCCACCGCATGAAGGCGTTCCGGCAGCGCAGGCATTTCAGCGGAGCCGACGTCAGCCGCCGTAACGGCTGGTTGCAGAGCAAGGTCACGAGGTGGGAACAAGGGCTGCGCGAGCTGTCCGTGGTGGACGCGGCGCTGTATCTCGCGACCTGCGGCGAGGCGGAGCCCGAACGCGATCTGCTGCTGGAACTGACCCAGCCCGGCGGCGACCTGTACTGGGTCCGGCCGTACTTCGACGAGCTCGTCGACCCGATGAAATCCCTGGAGATCCAAGAAAACCTCGCGCATACGCTGGTGCGCTACGAGTCGTTGACGCTTCCCGGACTGCTGCAGACCGAACCGTACGCCCGCACCGCCTTCGAACTGATCGGCAACCGCGACCAGGCCCAGCTGGACAAGATCGTGAGCGCCCGGATGGAACGGCAGCGGTTGCTTCAGCGGGATCGTCCGCCGCGCTGCCGGTTCTTCGTGCACGAGCGCGCGCTGCGGTCGGTCGTCGGCGGTCCCCGGATCATGCACGAGCAACTGCTCCACCTCGTCCTGTCGGCGAATCTGCCTTATTGCTCCATTCGCATCGTCCCCGAAAGCGGCGAAGTGGGCAGGGTGCTCGAGAATTCCTTCACCATCATGGAATTCACGGAACATCCGGCGGTGGTGTACACGGATTCCTACGCGGCCGGGGTGTTCATCGACGACCGGGTGGCGGTCGAGGCCTATTATTCGCTCGTCGCGAGGTTGGAAAGCGATACCCTGACCGAGGAGAGATCACGGCAAATGCTCGCCGAATGGGCGGACCGGTACGACCGGATGGAGGAATGATCCGTCCGGGGTTTCCCGCCGCCTCCGCAGGGGGTAATCCTTCCGGGTAGCCGAGGAGAAGGAGTTCGTGGTGACGAAGACGCAGGGTGGTGCCCCGGTCGCCGAGGCGGAGATCGAGCGGAAGTACGACCTGGCGGCCGACCGGCCCATCCCGCCGCTGGTCCCGGCCGGTCCGGTGACGAACCAGGCCGATCCGAGGGTCGACGTCCTCGACGCCACGTACTTCGACACCGCCGACTTCCGGCTCGCGCAGGCGGGCATCACGCTGCGGCGGAGGCTCGGCGGTAGCGACGAGGGCTGGCATCTCAAACTCCCGGTCGGCGAGGACAGGCGAGAGGAACTCCGCCTCCCGCTGGCGGGAAAGCCGGACAAGGTGCCCGGCGCGCTGGCGAAACTGGTCCGGGCGCATACGCTCGGCGCCAAACTCGTCCAGGCCGCGCATCTGCGTACCGAGCGCACTTCCTACGCCTTGCTCGACGCCGACGGGCACGAGCTCGCGACGCTGACCGACGACGTCGTCATCGGCGAGGCGGGCGGGGACAAGGCGCACCTCGACCGCTGGCGGGAGATCGAGATCGAACTCTCGCCCGGCGCCGACCCCGAACTGCTCCAAAGCCTGGAGCAGGCGGTCCTGGAAGGAGGCGCCGAGCGGTCGAGGTGGCCGTCGAAGCTCCGGCGGCTGACCGACGAACTCGTGCCCCCGGCCAGGGGAGCTTCGGGCTCGGTACTGGCGGACTACCTCGCCGAGCAGCTGGACGCGCTGCGACGCCATGACATCGGAGTCCGCCGGGACGTCGAGGACGCGGTACACCAGATGCGCGTCGCGACCAGGCGGCTGCGGAGCGCCTTGAAAACCTTCCGCCGCTCGCTGGACGCCGACGTCGCGGCCGGGCTCGCCGAGGAACTCCGTTGGCTCGGCGGAGAACTCGGGCCGGCGAGGGACAGCGAGGTCATGGCCGCGCGCCTGCACGACGAAGTGAAGGCGCTCCCGGCCGAGCTGGTGCTGGGGAACGTCGAGCAGCTGATGACGCGCCACTTCGCGCGCGAGGGCGAAGAGGCCAAGGCGCGCGCCATCCGGGCGCTCGACAGCAAGCGGTACACGAAGCTGTTGCGAGCGCTGGAAAAGATCGTCGGCAAACCGCGGAAGATCAAGGATGGCAAGAAAGAACTACGCAAGGCCGTCGCACGGTCGGGGCGGAAGCTGAGCAAGGCGGTGGCCGCGGCGAGCGAGCTCGAGCCCGGCGCGGAGCAGGACGCCGCCTTGCACGAGGTGCGCAAGAAGGCCAAGCGAGCCCGCTACGCGGCGGACGCGGTCCGGCCGGTGACCGGCAAGAAGCTTCGAAAATGGCGAAAGAACGTCAAGGCGGTGCAGAGCACGCTCGGCGAGCATCACGACATCGTGGTCAGCCGGGAGGTCCTGCGCCTCCTCGGCCTCCGCGCCTACGCCGAGAACGAAAACGCTTTCACGTATGGGCTGCTGCACGGGCGTTCGGTCGCCGAAGCCGACGCCGCGCACCGGCGCTTCGCCGGGAAATGGCAAAAGGCGGGTAAAGGTTCTCGTCCGAAATGGCTCAAATGAGGTAGCCCGGGTTGACCTGCCGCCGTCGCCGAGTAACGTCGAGGGAACTTGGTGGTCTGGAGAGAGGCGCCCCCAATGTTGCCTGGCCAGCGCGTACCCGGCGAACAGCCGGACCTGGCCGTGACCACCTGCCGCCGCAAGGACGGCGTCCTCATCCTCACCGCGGTGGGGGAAATCGACGCGGCGACCGTCGGACGCTTCCGCACCGAGCTCAGTGGCGCCTGCGTCAAAGGGAGGCACGTGATCCTCGACCTCTCCGGCGTCGGTTTCCTCAGCTGTGCCGGATTGCAGGCACTCGAGGAGGCCAACGCGGCGTCGCCCCGGTTCTCGGTGATCGTGAAGACCGCTTTGGTGTCACGGATTCTCGACGTCAGCGGGGTCGGAGCGGACCTCGACGTCCGGTGGGACGTCGAGGACGTACGGATCTAGTCGAGCTCGACCTCGTCGGCGGAGACGTCCGGCAGCAGGCCCCGCCACCGTGGATTGCGCAGGCAACCCGCGTCGGTCCAGCCGCCGAAGACGACCTCCCCGACGATGGTCGGCCGCGACCAGTGCGCGTCCCGCGCCTGTTTGTCCGGAACGGAGTGGAACGGGGATGTCTTGCGCTCCAAGCGGAACAGCTGCTTGGAGAGCGTCTCCAGCTCGTCACCCGCGAAGCCGACACCGCAGTTTCCGATGTACCGCAAGCCGTCTTCGTGCGGGACGCCGAGCAACAGCGAGCTGAACGTGCCCGCCCGGCTGCCGCCACCCGGCCGCCAGCCGCCCAGTACCACTTGCTGCACCAGGGTTCCCGTGATGGAAAGCCATTCGCCGGTGCGCTTTCCCGGGTGATACGCGGAGTCGGCCCGTTTGCCGACGATACCGGCGAGACCGTGTTCACGAGCCGCCCTCGCGACCGCGCCGCCGTCTCCGAGGTAGTACCGCGGGACTTGCCAATGCGGACCGGCGAGCCCGAGTTCGTCGAGCAGTTCCCGCCGTTCGACGTACGGCGTCCCGACACAGGCGCGGCCGTCCAGATGCAGGAGATCGTTCACCAGGTAGAACGCCGGATACCGGGAGGTGAGCCGTTTGGCGGAGTTCTTCGTCGCCCGCGCGCGGTGCCCGAGCCCTTCCGCGCTCGGCTTCCCGCCGTCGAAGACGACGATTTCCCCGTCGAGGAAGACTTCCGTGGCCCCGAGTTGTTCGCCGAGGCCGCGGAATTCGGGATACAGGCCGGTGACGTCGTCGCCTGAATCGTCGTAGGCGGTGATCCGGCCCCCGGATACGCGGATCAGCGTGCGGCGCCCGGACCAGTCGAATTCGTAAGCCCATTCCGGGTCTTCGCCGGTCGAGGGGAGACGGCCCGGTTTGGTCAGCATCGGGGCGAGGAAAGAGGGGAGTTCCTTCCGGCCGGGGTCGGCGGGGTCGAGCCGTTTGAGCAGCCAGCCGTTGTCTCGTCCGTCCTTCTTCACGTTGAGGAACAGGTATTTCCCGCGTGCCCGTGCGCCGTGGAAGACGACTTCGACCTTGTGGTCGTTGAAGTGCAGCGTTTCGTACCGGCCGGTGTCCCAGATGGTCATCGTGCCGCCGCCGTATTCACCCGCCGGGATCTCGCCTTCGAAGGTGAGGTATTCCATCGGGTGGTCTTCGGTGTGCACGGCCAGACGCTCTTGGTCTGGCGCCATCGGCAGGCCCTTCGGCACCGCCCAGGAGACGAGGACCCCGTCCCGTTCGAGGCGGATGTCCCAGTGCAGGCTGCTCGCGTGATGTTCCTGGATGACGAAGAGATCGTCGGCCCCGGTCTTCCCGTCGCGATCCGGCAGGGGTTCGGGAGTTCGCCCAGGTCTGCGCTTACGGCGGTATTCGCCGAGTTTCTCCGCCATGGTCGGCCGGCGCACCCCTTTCCGGATCGGGTCACGCAAGCCTAGCGCCGTTCACCGTCCTTCCGTGTGCCGAAGGTCCCTTTTCCCACGGTAAAAGGAGGAAAGGGACCTTCGGCGCCGATGTGGTTCAGTCGGTCTCGGCCAGCGCCTCCGCGAACTGGGCGGCGTAGAGCCGGGAGTACGCACCACCGGTGAGCAGCAGCGTTTCGTGGTCGCCCTGTTCGACGATCGACCCGTTCTCCATCACCAGGATGACGTCCGCGTCGCGGATGGTGGAGAGCCGGTGCGCGATGACGAAACTCGTCCGTCCCTCGCGCAGCGAACTCATCGCCCGCTGGATCAGCACCTCGGTCCGGGTGTCGACCGAACTGGTGGCCTCGTCGAGGATGAGGATCGCGGGCTTCGCCAGGAACGCCCGCGCGACGGTGATCAGCTGTTTCTCGCCCGCGCTGACCGTGCCGCCCTCGTCGTCGATCACCGTGTCGTAGCCGTCCGGAAGCGTGCGGACGAACCGGTCGACGTGGGTCGCCTTGGCCGCCGCCACGATCTCGTCCTGCGTGGCGCCCGCGGAACCGTAGGCGATGTTCTCCGCGATCGTGCCGCCGAACAACCACGCGTCCTGCAGCACCATGCCGGTCTTGGCGCGCAGGTCTTCACGGTCCATCCCGGCGATGTCGACGCCGTCGAGGGTGATCCTGCCACCGTCGAGTTCGTAGAACCGCATGAGCAGGTTGACCAGCGTGGTCTTCCCCGCGCCGGTCGGGCCGACGATGGCGACGGTGTGCCCCGGTTCGACGGTGAGCGACAGGTCCTCGATGAGCGGCGTGTCTTCGGCGTACCGGAAGGACACGTGCTCGAACTCGACCCGGCCCCGCACCTGCTCAACCCGCGCGGGTTCGGCGGGCTCCGGCTCCTGCTCGTCCGCGTCGAGCAGCGCGAAGACCCGCTCCGCGGACGCGATACCGGACTGCAGCAGGTTCGCCATGCTGGCGATCTGGGTGACCGGCTGGCTGAACTGCCGTGAATACTGGATGAACGCCTGGACATCACCGAGCGACAGCGTCCCGGACGCCACCCGCAGCGCGCCGATCACGGCCACCAGCACGTAGCTCAGGTTGCCGATGAACATCATCGCGGGCTGGATGGTGCCCGAGATGAACTGCGCCTTGAAGCTCGCGCCGTAGAGCGTGTCGTTGTGCTCCCGGAAGACCTCCTCGGCCTCCTGACGGCGGCCGAACACCTTGACCAGCGAGTGCCCGGTGTACATCTCCTCGATATGCGCGTTGAGCCGTCCGGTGGTGGACCACTGCTTGATGAACTGCGGCTGCGCCTTCTTGCCGATCTTGGCCGCGACGATCACCGACGCGGGCACCGACAGCAGCGCGACCAGCGCGAGCACCGGCGAGATGACGAACATCATCACGAGCACGCCGACGACCATCAGCAGCGACGACACGATCTGCGCGAGGGTCTGTTGCAGTGACAGCGCGAGATTGTCGATGTCGTTGGTCGCCCGGCTCAGCACCTCGCCGCGCGGCTGGCGGTCGAAGTAGCTCAGCGGGAGCTTGGCGAACTTCTCCTCGATCCGTTCCCGGAGGTCGAACACGGCCCGCTGGACCAGGTTCGTGGTCAGCCTCGCCTGCAGCAGCGAGAAGAACGACGCCACGATGTAGAGCAGCAGCACCCACAGCAGGACCTGGCCGACGGCGTCGAGGTCGATGCGCTGGCCCGGGACGAAGTCGATCCCCGAGAAGAGATCGGCGAGAGTGTTGTTGCCTTCAGCCCGCAGGCCGGCGATCACCTGCTCCTTGCTCACCCCCGCGGGCATGTCCTTCGCGACGACGCCCGCGAAGATGAGGTCCGTCGCCATGCCGAGGATCTTCGGCCCGATGACGCTCAGCGCGACGCTGGCGACGCCGAACAGCAGGATGCCGTACAGCATGGCGCGTTGCGGTTGGAGCAGCCGCAGCAGCCGTTTCAAGGATCCCTTGAAGTCCAAGGCCTTCTCGGCGGACTGCCCGCCCATGAAGGCGGCGGGGCCGCGGCCGAGACCGCCTCCGCCGGGGCCGGGCCC
Organism: Amycolatopsis sp. MJM2582; assembly: GCF_000754115.1. NCBI lineage: Bacteria > Bacillati > Actinomycetota > Actinomycetes > Pseudonocardiales > Pseudonocardiaceae > Amycolatopsis > Amycolatopsis sp. MJM2582. The sequence goes on along the minus strand of NZ_JPLW01000002.1, from coordinate 1,350,935 downwards.
CCGTGCCGCGCTCGCGCGCTCGCCCAGGGGTTTGGCCTTCGTCGTGGATTCGGGCGCGCTCATCAGGCGGCCTCCTGCTCGGTCAGCTGGGACAGCACGATCTCGCGATAGGTTTCGTTGCCGTCCATGAGTTCGGTATGCGTGCCGGTGCCGACGACGCGGCCTTCGTCGAGCACGACGATGCGGTCCGCGTGGCGGATCGTGCTGACCCGCTGCGCGACGATGACCACGGTCGCTTCGGCGGTCTCGGCCACAAGAGCCCGCCGTAGCGCGGCGTCGGTCGCGTAGTCGAGCGCGGAGAACGAGTCGTCGAAGAGATAGATCTCGGGGCGCCGCACCAGCATCCTGGCGATCGCGAGCCGCTGCCGCTGCCCGCCCGAGACGTTCGTTCCGCCCTGTGCGATGGGGGAGTCGAGCCCCTCGGGCATCCGTTCGACGAAGTCCTTGCCCTGCGCCACCTCCAGCGCGTGCCAGAGTTCCTCGTCGGTGGCGTCGGCCTTGCCGTAACGCAGGTTGCTCGCGACCGTCCCGGCGAACAGGTACGGCTTCTGCGGCACCAGCCCGACGGCGTCGGAAAGCACGGTCGCGTCCAGTTCACGGACGTCGACGCCGGCGACGCGCACCGAGCCGTCGGTGGCGTCCATCAGCCGGGGGATCAGGTTGAGCAGAGTGGTCTTCCCGCTGCCCGTGCTGCCGATGATCGCGGTGGTCTCACCGGGCAGGGCCAGCAGCGAGATGTCCTGCAGCACCGGTTTCTCCGCGCCGGGATAACGGAATTCCACATCGGACAGTTCGAGCCGTCCGTGCACCTCGCCGGGGCTCACCGGGTTCGCCGGGAGGACGACGCTGGTGTGCGTGTCCAGCACCTCGGTGATGCGCTCGGCGCTGACCTCGGCACGGGGCACCATCATGAACATGAAGGTGGCCATCATGACCGCCATCAGGATCTGCATCAGGTACGACAGGAACGCGGTGAGCGCGCCGATCTGCATGCTGCCGTCGTCGATGCGCAGCCCGCCGAACCACAGCACGGCGACGCTGGACGCGTTCATCACGAGCATCACGATGGGGAACATCAGGGCCATCAGCCTGCCGACGACCAGCGAGACGTCGAGCAGTTCGGTGTCGGCCTTCGTGAACCGCCGCCGCTCGTGGGTGTCCTTGACGAACGCGCGGATCACGCGGATGCCCATGATCTGCTCGCGCAGGATCTGGTTGATCTTGTCGATGCGCTCCTGCATCAGCCGGAACGCCGGCCGCATCTTCGCGATGATGATCCCGACCGAGACGCCGAGGATCGGCACCGCGAGCACCAGCAGCCACGAGAGCGTGACGTCCTGGTTCAGCGCCATGATGATGCCGCCGAAGCACATGATGGGCGCCGACACCATCAGGGTGAACGCCATCAACGTCAGCATCTGCACCTGCTGGACGTCGTTGGTCGTGCGGGTGATCAGGGACGGTGTCCCGAACTGGCCGACCTCGCGGGCGGAGAAATCCTGGACCCGGTGGAAGATCGCGCCGCGGACGTCGCGGCCGACCGCCATCGCGGTGCGGGCGCCGTAGTAAACGGCGCCGATCGAACACGCGATCTGCACCAGCGACACCAGCAGCATGACGCCGCCGACACCGAGGATGTAGTCGATGTCGCCCTTGACGACGCCGGAGTCGATGATGTCGGCGTTCAAGGTGGGGAGATAGAGCCCGGCGAGGGTCTGGACGAACTGCAGCAGCACGATCAGCCACAGGTCTCGCCGGTACGGGCGCAGGTGAATGCGCAACAACTTCGTCAGCACAACGGTTTCTCCCCAGTGGTGGGTAGGGTGTTACTGCTTGTTCGGTTTCTTCACCGGTTCGGGTCCGGTGAGGGACGGGACGCCCGCGGCGGCCTCGTGCAGGAGGGCGGAGACCGTCTCCAGGAACGGCTCGGTGCCCTCGTTCATCAGCCAGTGGAAGAACGCCGTCTTCACCGCGGACTCCACGATGGCCGCCATCAGCCTGGCGTTCAACGCGTTTTCCGGGCCCGCCCCCGCCCGTTCGAGGATGCCCTCCGCCAGCACCCGTTCGACGGTGGCGTGGGCCTTGAGGAACTCGCCGTGCACCGACGGGTGGAGGATCATCGACCGCGCGAGCTTCACCGAATCGCGGTTCGGCTCGCCCTCGCGGCCGTAGGTCTCCAGAGTCGCGGCGCTGACCGCTTCCCACAAGGACTCCTCTGGCGGCCTTTCACGCAAGGCCTCCAGGACCCGTTCCTGCCGTTCGACGATGAACGAGCAGATCGCCTCCTCCTTGCTGGAGAAGTAGTTGTTGAAGGTGCGCGACGAGACACCCACGGCACTGGCGATGTCTTCGACGCGGACCTGCTCGACGCCCTTCTCCGCGGCCAGCCTGAGCGCTGCCTCGCTCATGGCGCGCCGGGCGGCGCGCTTCTTGCGTTCGCGCAGTCCCAAAGGCGCGTTCGGGTCCAGGGTCATGCGGCCAGGGTAGGGAAAACTTGCGGGGCACGCAAATTCCTGCGCAGTCCGCACTTTTCGGACATCCCCCGTGGCGTGCAACACGCAAGATGCAGCCGAATGGCCTAGCGCGCCGCGCTCACCAGCCGTAACGCGTTCGTGACCAGGTCACTGCCAGCGGTTGAACGGAAACCGACTGTGGACACGGATAGTGACTTCTGCTTGCATGGCCGTCGTTGTGCTGGGGAGTGCGACACGGGTCCGGGTATGCGAAGAGAAAGAAGTGGAAGCACATGGTGACGCGGGCTCGAGGCTTGCTTGACCGCTCACGGGTTCTTCTGGACCGTTCCAGGGTCGCCGCGGCGCAGTTCCTCGCCGCACCGCCCCGGCACGCTCCGTCGGCTCCACCGGTCGAACCGGAAGTGGAGCAGCGGCCTGCCGTTGAAGCGCCGGACGCCGGCGCGCTCGCGGGTGTCTGCTCCAACGTCGCGTTGCGCGACCTCAATCTGCTCGACCAGTTGCTCGCGCAGCTGGAGACGATGGAGGCGGGGGAGGAGAACTCCGACCGCCTCGCCGAGCTCTACCGGCTCGACCACCTCGCCACCCGGTTGCGGCGCAACGCGGAGAACCTGCGCGTGCTCGCCGGCCGGGACGCCGACGACACGACGGCCGGGATCTCTTCCGTGCTCGACGTGATGCGGGCGGCGATGTCGTCGATCGACCACTACTCGCGGATCACGATCGGCCGCGTCGTTTCGCTCGGTGTCGTCGGCTTCGCCGCCGAGGACGTCAGCCGGATCCTCGCGGAACTGTTCGACAACGCGGCGAACCAGTCGTCACCGAGTTCTCCGGTCAGCGTCAGCGCGCACCTCACCGAACAGGGGAGCGTGCTGATCCGGATCGAGGACGAGGGCATCGGCATGCCGCCCGAACGGCTCGCGGTGCTGAACGAACGGCTCGCGGCCGGCCCGGTGCTCGACGACGATTCCGTGCGGCACATGGGACTCGCGGTCGTCGGCAGGCTCGCCGACCGCCACGAGATCACCGTCAAACTCGACCGCCGCACCCCGCACGGCACGGTCGCCACCGTGCTGCTGCCGGTCCCGGTGGTCTCGGAACTGGCCGAGAAGCAGTGGTCCGGTTCGCAGACGGTCGTGCTGCCGCAGGCCAGGATCACCAACGGCGCGCCCGTGGGCGGGCCGGTCGCGACGCCGTCCGGGCTGCCGAGGCGCCGCCCGGCCCCCTCGGCCGCGCCGGAACCCGAACGGAAGCCCAGCCCCCGTCCGCGCTCGGCCTTCCAGCCGCCCGCCGACGGCGGCACCACGGCCAGCGGTCTTCCGCGCCGGGTTTCCCGCAGTATCAGGACTTTGCCCGACGAACCGGCCCCGCCGACCACCCCGCCCGCCGACGCGGCGGACGGGCACGAGGCGCTGCTGGCCGACCTCGATGCCTTCACCGACGGCGAGCGTGCCGCTCTCGACGACCGGCACGAGCGTGAGACCGGAGGAAACACCCAGTGACCGCCCAGGACGCGACCACGGATTTCACGTGGCTGCTCGACGACTTCGTGCGCAAGGTGCACGGTGCTAGCCACGCGCTGATCATGTCCGTCGACGGTTTCCCTTTGACCGCGTCGGAATCGGTGTCCAGTGACGACGCCGAGCAGCTCGCCGCGATCGCGAGCGGGCTGCTCAGCCTCGCGGGCAACAGCGCCGCGCTGTTCGGCAAGGGCAACTGCGAGCAGATCATCATCCGGCTGACCCGCGGGTACTTCCTGTTCATGGGGATCGGTGCCGAAGCGGGCCTCGCGGTGCTCACCGAACCGGACTGCGACATGAAGGTCGTCGCCTACGAGATGACCCAGTTCATCACCAACGCCGGTCACGCGCTCACCCCCGAGGTGCGAGCGGGACTCCGGCAGGTCCTGACCGCCCGACGGCCGCAGGCCTGAGAATCCGGAGAAGGAAGGGATGACCGTGTCCAGCGACCAATCTCCGGACCGGCACGTCAAGATGCGCAGCCGCAGAATCCGGCCGTACGCGCTGACCGGCGGCCGGACCAAGAGCAGCCAGCTGCTGCTGGTGGAGACCTTGATTTCGGTCCCGCGTTACGACCCGTCGCTGGCCGAGGCGCTGATGCCCGAATCGCGCTCGCTGTACGAGCGCGCCCGCGAACGCTCGTCGATCGCCGAGCTTTCGGTGGGACTGGATCTGCCACTGGGCGTGGTCCGGGTGCTCATCGGCGACCTCGCCACCCAGGGCGCCGTCTTCGTGCACCCGACGGCCCACGCCTACAACCACGATACGAACGTGCTCGAGAGGATCCTCGATGGACTCAAGCGCCTCCCGGTCTGACGCCGATCTGCTGGCGATCTCCGCCAAGATCGTGGTCGCCGGTGGATTCGGCGTGGGCAAGACGACGTTCGTCGGCTCCGTCTCCGAGGTCCCGCCCCTGAGCAACGAGGCCTGGATGACCGAGGCCGGGGCCGGGGTCGACGAGCTGGTGCCGCCCGGAACCAAATCCACCACCACGGTCGCGATGGACTTCGGCCGGATCACCCTGCGTGAAGACCTGCTCCTGTACCTGTTCGGCACACCCGGCCAGGCCCGGTTCTGGTTCCTCTGGGACGACCTTTCGCGCGGCGCGCTCGGTGCCGTCGTACTGGTCGACACCAGCCGGATCGACCAGTCGTTCGCCGCGATCAACTACTTCGAGAACGATTCGGAGCTGCCGTTCATCGTCGCGGTCAACCAGTTCGAGGGGATGCCGGTGCACGACCTCGAAGAGGTCCGCGACGCGCTGGCGCTCTCCCCGGACATCCCGCTGGTCACCTGCGACGCCCGCGACCCGAAGTCGGCGGTCGCGACGCTGCAGGAACTGGTGTCGCACACGTTGTCCCTCGCGGTGGTCTCCGGGCCAGGCCGCGAGTTCGCTTCACTTGGCTGAACGGTTCTGGGAGGAACGCAGAGGATGCGCAAGGTTCTGATCGTCGGTGCCGGGCAGTCGGGGTTGCAGCTGGCCTTGAGCCTGCTGTCCCACGACTACGACGTCACGGTGATGTCGGCGCGGACGCCGGACGAGATCCGCTCCGGCAAGGTGATGTCGACCCAGTGCATGTTCCATTCGGCTTTGCAGCACGAGCGGGACCACAAGCTGAACCTGTGGGAGGACGAGACCGTCAAGGTCGAGGGACTCGGCGTTTCCATCGCCGGCCCGGATTCCAGCCGCGTGCTGGACTGGTTCGGGCCGTTGGAGCACTACGCGCAATCGGTCGACCAGCGGGTGAAGATGGCGGCCTGGCTGGAACTGGTGGAGGACCGCGGCGGCAAGGTCGTCATCCACGGCGTCACCACCTCGGATCTGGCCCCGCTGGCGAAGCTGTACGACCTGGTGGTCATCGCGGCGGGCAAGGGCGAACTGGTCCAGCTGTTCGACCGGATCCCGGAGCGTTCGCCGTACACCGAACCCCAGCGCGCGCTTTCGCTGGCGTACGTGCACGGGCTGGAGCGCCGGCCCGAGCATCCGGACAAGGCGGCGGTGCGGTTCAACATCATCCCCGGTGTGGGTGAACTGTTCATGATCCCCGCGTACACGCTGAGCGGGAACTGCGACATCCTGTTCTTCGAGGGGATTCCCGGCGGCCCGCTCGACTGCTGGGACGACCGGCCGACGCCGCAGCAGCATCTCGACCGCATCCTGTCGTTGATGAAGCAGTTCCTCCCGTGGGAGTACGAACGATCACGGAACGCAGTGCTGACCGACGACAAGGCGACGCTGGCGGGCGGGTACACCCCGGTCGTGCGGAACGCGGTCGGCAAACTGGGCTCGGGGACCGCGGTGCTCGGCATGGCCGACGTCGTGGTGGCCAACGACCCGATCACCGGCCAGGGCTCGAACAACGCGAGCCACTGCGCGGCGTCCTATCTGGACTCGATCCTCGAACGCGGGGACAAGCCGTTCGACGAAGAGTGGATGACCGCGTCGTTCGAGAAGTACTGGGAGTACGCCCAGCACGTCACGACCTGGACGAACGCGATGCTGCAGCCGCCGCCTCCGCACGTGCTCCAGATCATCGGCGCGGCGGGGGAGAACCCCGCCGTGGCGAAGCGGTTCGCGAACGGGTTCTCCGATCCGACCGATTTCCAGCACTGGTTCCTCGATCCGGCGAAGGCGGAGAAGTACCTGGCCGAGGCCTGATTCCGGTAGCGCGACAGTCCCGCGTCCGAGTGTGCGGGACTGTCGCGGTGCGCCGTTTCGGGCTACCGTTGTCACCGTGCGTGAGTACGGTCGGTGACGGCAGCGGAGGTGCGGCTCGATGCGTTCGATGTGGAAGGGCTCGGTGTCCTTCGGGCTGGTGAGCATCCCGATCCAGCTCTACGCGGCCACCGAGAACAAGAACGTCTCGCTGCGCCAGGTGCACGAGGCCGACGGCGGTCGCATCCAGTACAAGCGGTTCTGCACGATCGACGGCGAGGAAGTGCCCTACGCCGAGATCGCCAAGGGGTACGAACTGCCCGACGGCGAGATGGTCGTGCTCACCGACGAGGACATGTCCGAACTGCCGCTGGCGTCGTCACGGGCGATCGACGTGCTCGAGTTCGTACCGCTGGAGTCCATCGACCCGATCCAGTTCGACAAGACCTACTACCTCGAACCGCAGAAGAACGCCGTCAAACCGTACGTGGTCCTGCGTGACGCGCTGCAGAAGGCGAGCCACGTGGCGGTCGCGAAGGTCGCCATCCGGCAGCGGGAGACGCTCGCGATCCTGCGGGTGCACAGCGACGTCCTGACGATGACGACGATGCTGTGGCCCGACGAGGTCCGCGTCCCGGATTTCGGTTTCCTGCACGACGATCCGCCGCAGGTGCGGCCGCAGGAACTGACGATGGCCGGCTCGCTGATCGACTCGCTGTCGGAGCCGGTGTTCGAGCAGGACAAGTACACGGACTCCTACCGCGAGGCGCTGGAGGCCATGATCGAGGCCAAGGTCGCGGGGAACGAGACGACCAAGCCGAAGGCCGTCGGCGCGAAGGCCGACGTCGTCGACCTCATGGAGGCCTTGCAGGCCAGCGTGAGCGAGGCGAAGAAGAGCAGGAAGCCGTCGACGGCCAAGAAGGCCACCGCGGCGAAGAAACCCGCGTCCGGCAAGCGAACCCCGAAGAGCGCCTGACCATCCTTTGTGGACTGTTGTGCCCGGCGTCACCCCGCCGGGTGCCGCGACACGCCGCGCGTATGCCAGGATCTGTCGTCCCTCGGTGGTAGTAAGGCAATCGAGGAGAACTTTCCTGAACGCGGGAGGCGGTATGAGCATGGAGTGCGCGTTCTGCGCCGTCGGACTCGACCACTGCCACGGCACCCTGGTGGTCCACCTCGACGGTGGCTTCACCGAATGCAGCGAAGACGGCTGCGTCGACTTCGACTTCGCGCGGCACACGCTGACGATCGACTGTTTCGACGTCGACGGCGGCTGCTCGTGCGCGGAGGTTTCGACCCAGATGCTGCTGCGGGCTTCTTGACCGGCGGCCAATACACCAATCCGGCCCGATCCGGGTGATCGCGACCGATTGCCACTCGAAGGTGTAGGCGTTCGTGTACATCGCGGCCGGGAATGTGTTAACTATGACGGGGTCCTCCGGCTCTCCCTCCCCCTCGGAGCCGGGGGACCCCTTCATGTCACGGTTTTCCTGTCACGGCGCTTCCTTCGCGGTGTCGTGGATCGAAGCGCCGTCGCAGGCGCACACCGCGTCCCAGACCCCGTCTCCGTCCGCGTAGTCACGCGCGGGAAGGGCGCCCAGCGGCCCGAGCACCTCGTCGCCCGCTCCGGCCGCCGCGGCGGCCCGCAGGAGTTCGTCACGTCCGCACGGATAACGCGCCTCCGTCAAGTACGGGCGCGGGTCTGTTCCTGCCATCGGCTCTCCCTCCTTCTCCTCGTCCGGGGCGGATACCCGGTGGACGGAGAACGGAAACAGCCCGGGCACCCGGCGTGAGGGGAACGCCGGGTGCCCGGGCTGTTTCAGGACCGGCACCGGGGGGCTCGGTACCGGTTTCGGTCCGGTGCTCAGTACCAGTGGGCGCGACCGCCGATGGCCTTCCCGGTGTTCCCGAGAACGGCCAGGATGATGCCGATGACCGCCAGCGCGATCCCGATCGAGTACAGGACGGGAATGCTGGCGATGACACCGACGACAATCAGGATGACGCCGAGAATGATCACGGGAACACCTTCTCCTTCGTAGTCGCCCGGCCCGAGTGCTGCCGGGGTGTGGCTACGCAAGGGATTCCCGCCCCGAAAACGCGAGAAACAGGTCCATCCGGCCGAAGTTTTCACGCATTCGGCCTAACGGTGGCTTGTGCGCCGGGCGCCAGGTGTGTGCCAGCTCCCTCAAGGAGGGCCGGATTTGTACATCTACGTCTGTCCTGTGCGTGAGCGGGATTCGCTCCGTTCCACACTGGCCCGAGCGTTGTCGATGAAGGATTTGGGACGTTCACTGTCCCGAATCCTTCATCAACGAATCCAAACGTGGAGAAGCCAGGACGTACAACGCCCGAGCCCTCAGGTTCGACCCGCACCAGTGGGTAAGCAAACAAGTCCGTGAAGGCCTCCTTGAGGGACCCAGGGGCCCTCAAGGAGGCCTTCACGGACCTGTGGGTCGGTGCAAGCGCCCCATCGGTGCCAGTGGTCACAGCGGCGGCGCGTGAAGGCCCCCTTCACTGCGTCTGGCGCAAGGAAGGGGGCCTTCATGTACTGCGACTCACAGGGAGTGAAGGGCTCAGTACCGGTAGTGGTCCAGCTTGTACGGACCTTCGACGTCCACGCCGATGTACTCGGCCTGGCGCTTGGTCAGCTTGGTCAGCCGGACACCCAGCGCATCCAGGTGCAGGCGGGCCACCTTCTCGTCGAGGTGCTTCGGCAGCACGTGGACGTCGGTGGCGTACTCACCGGGCTTCGTGAACAGCTCGATCTGCGCGATCGTCTGGTTGGTGAAGGAGTTCGACATCACGAAGCTCGGGTGGCCGGTCGCGTTGCCGAGGTTCATCAGCCTGCCCTCGGAGAGCACGATGATCGAGTGCGCCTCGCGGTCCGCCGTCGCGGGGAAGACCCACTCGTGCACCTGCGGCTTGACCTCGATCTTCTGGATGCCCGGGATCTTCGCGAGGCCCGCCATGTCGATCTCGTTGTCGAAGTGGCCGACGTTCGCGACGATCGCGTTGTGCTTCATCTTGGCCATCTGGTCGGCCATGATGATGTCGAAGTTGCCGGTGGTGGTGATGAAGATGTCGCCGCGCTCGACGACGTCGTCGAGTTCCACGACGTCGAGGCCCTCCATCGCCGCCTGCAGCGCGCAGATCGGGTCGATCTCGGTCACGACCACGCGCGCGCCCTGGCCGCGCAGCGATTCCACCGCGCCCTTGCCGACGTCGCCGTAGCCGCAGACGACCGCGACCTTGCCCGCGATCATCACGTCGGTGCCGCGGTTGAGACCGTCGATGAGCGAGTGGCGGATGCCGTACTTGTTGTCGAACTTCGACTTCGTCACCGAGTCGTTCACGTTCATCGCCGGGAAGAGCAGCTCGCCTTCCTTGGCGAGCTTGTAGAGCCGCTTGACGCCGTTGGTGGTCTCCTCGGTGACGCCGCGGACCTCCTTGGCGATCCGGGTGAACCGGCCGGTGTCGCGGCTGAGGCTTTCGCGCAGGGTCTCCAGGACGAGGCCGTACTCCTCGCCGTCCTCCTCGGTCGCCTGCGGGACGGCGCCCGCCGCCTCGAACTCGACGCCCTTGTGGATCAGCAGGGTCGCGTCGCCGCCGTCGTCCAGGATCATGTTCGGGACTCGGCCGTCACCGAAGTCGAAGAGCTGGTCGGTGCACCACCAGTATTCGGCGAGCGTCTCGCCCTTCCACGCGAACACCGAGGAGCCCGAGGGGTTTTCGACGGTGCCGTTCGGGCCGACGACGACGGCCGCGGCGGCCTCGTCCTGCGTGGAGAAGATGTTGCAGGACACCCAGCGCACCTCGGCGCCCAGTGCGACGAGCGTCTCGATCAGCACGGCGGTCTGGACGGTCATGTGCAGCGAACCCGCCACCCGGGCGCCCTTCAGCGGCTGCGAGTCGGCGTATTCGCGGCGCAGCGCCATCAAGCCGGGCATCTCGACCTCGGCGAGGCGCAGCTGCTTGCGGCCGGCCTCGGCGAGGGAAAGGTCGGCGACGGCGAATTCGATCCCGTTGACCTTGGACAGGGTGGGGCTCACTGGTTCTCCATTCATCGAGGAAGGCAGGGCGGAGCGGTCCTTCTCGCCGGTGGCGGGAAGGACGGTGTCAGTACGGGGGTTCAGCGCACGGCCTCGACGACGAAGGCCGGAAAAGGGTTCTGACGCAAGAAAGGCACCTCCACAGTGGGAGGCGCCCTTACGTCTGTCGCGGCGGGCCGAGCGTGGCGGAAGAATTCCGTCGCAGCGCCTCTCGACCCGGAACCAGGATGGCAAAGCGCCGCGAGAGCTGTCAAGGCGACGCGGGTGTGCCGAATTCGGCGCGGACGCCGAGCAGCCGGACCGGCCTGCCGAGGTCGAACATGCCGAGCACGGCCAGCGCCGCTTTTTCGATTTCGACTGGGTCGGAGGTCGGTGCGGGCAGGGTCACGCTGTGCGTATGGGTCTGGAACGGGGCGAACCGGACCTTGACCGCTACCCGCGCGGCGGGCCTGCTTTCCTCGGCGACGTCCTGTGAGACCCGTTTCGCGAGTGCGGCGACCTCGGCGGCCATGACCTCGGGATCGGTGAGATTCCGCTGAAAAGTCGTCTCGCGGCTACGGGACCGTGCGACATAGGGCGTCGCGGTGACTTCGGCGTCGCCGAGCCCGCCGGCGAGGATCCGGTACCACGGGCCGAGCTTCGGGCCGAACCGGGCCGCGAGGTCCGCCGGATCGGCGCCCGCCAATTCCAGCACGGTGTGATAGCCGGCCTCGGCGAGCTTCTTCGTGGTCTTGCCGCCGATGCCCCAGAGCGCGTCCGTCGGCTTTTCGGCCATCACCTCCCACCAGTTGTCCTGGACGAGACGGAAGATCCCCGCCGGTTTGGCGAAGCCGGTGGCGAGTTTGGCGCGCAGCTTGTTGTCCCCGATGCCGACCGAGCAGGAGAGCCCGGTCTCGTCGGCCACTTCCCGGCGGATGTCGGCGGCGAGTGCTTCGGGATCGGCGGTGGTGACGCCGAGGAACGCTTCGTCCCAGCCGAGCACCTCGACGACCACGGGGAATTCCCGCAGTGTCGCCATCACCCGATCGGAGACTTCTTGGTACGCGGGCGCGTCCGTGGCGAGGAAGATCGCGTCAGGACAGCGTTTCGCGGCGGTTCGCAACGGCATCCCGGACCGGATGCCGAACTCCCGCGCCTCGTACGACGCCGTCGCCACCACGGCCCGTTCGGTCGGATCGCCCGTGCCGCCGACGACCACGGGCTTGCCGCGCAGCTCAGGCCGCCGGGAGACCTCGACCGCCGCGATGAACTGGTCGAGGTCGACGTGAAGGATCCACTCCCGGCCGGCCATGAGCCGACCTTAGGCCCGTTCTGCGATCTCGTCGCGCATCCGCTGCTCGTTCTCCTGCAGTTCGGGCGTGAAGTTCTCACCGAAATCCTCGGCTTCGAGGATCTTGCGGACCTCGAGCACGGTGTCGCCGGTCGGGGGAGTGGGGCAGCGCTTCGCCCACTCGATCGCTTCGGCGCGCGACGGGACATCGACGATCCAGAAGCCGCCGACGAGTTCCTTGGCTTCGGTGAACGGGCCGTCGGTGACGGTGGCCCCGGTGGCGCTGAGCGTGACCCGCGCGCCCTTCGAGCTCTCCTGCAGGCCCTCGCCGCCCACCAGCACCCCGGCGTCGAGCATCTCCTGGTTGAACTTCGCCATGGCGGTCAAAGCCTCCATCGGCGGCATCTTCCCGGCTTCGGAATCTTCGTCCGCCTTGATGATGATCATGAACCGCATGCGTCTTCCTCCCAGTGAACCGGACGTTTCGCCCGGACTCTACCGGTGGCGGGGAAGACGGTCAGTCGCGCCCGAGCCGGGACAGATGCGCGATCACCGCCGCGGTCACGGTGATCATCCCGGTCAGCAGGAGGGCCGGGCTGTTCAGCATCAAGCCCAGCAACATCAACAGGCCCGCGGTGATGTCGAGGCTCAGGAGGACGGCGAGCCGGAGGAGCGGGGGCCGGGCGGGCCTGCCGGCGCGGAGCCGGGCGGCCAGCGCCGGTTCGGTGAGCTCGAACCAGCGCTCGATCTTCTCCAGCTCTTGCCGATCATGATGGCTCAGCATCGGTTTCTCCTTCGGCGCGCCCCGGCCGTCGACAACCACGGAATACCCAGGAGCGGGGCTGGATAAGCATCGAATTTCGCTCCCGTTCGTATAACGACCTATACGCGAGGGCTAAGGAAGATCGATTTCGATCGAATGGTTGCGCCATTAGGGGTTTCGGCACGGGAAAAGATCGTCACGGAAGGGAGAGCTCGGTAGCTTCTGCGCCTGTGGCCAGGGTGGCCGCGGTTGCGCCATCTGGGAGGACCCGAGCGATGACGATGCCCACCGAACCGATCGGCAGCATTCCCCGGCCCGGCTATCTCATCGAGGCGCTCGGTGAGCACGCGGCGGGGCGGCTCGACGCCGACGGACTCGGCGAATTGCGCGAAAAAGCCCTCGTGGACACCATCAAGCGCCTGGAGGAGACCGGCTCCCCGGTCATCACCGACGGGGAACAGGGCAAGCCGAGCTTCGCCACGTATCCCTTGGCGGGCCTCACTTCGCTGGCGCCGGACGGCGTCGTGATCCCGTTCGCCGACGGGCACACCCGGCAGCTGCCGAGACTCACCGCCGGGCCGTTCCGCTATCAGGCGTACGCCGACGCTTATCTGCGTGAGGCGAAAAAGTATGCGACCAAACCGGTGAAGCAGGCGGTGATCGCGGCTTCGGCGATCAGTCTCGTCTATCCCGGTGAGGAATTGTCGGGATATGACAAAGAACAGTTCATCGCCGACCTGGTGAACGAAGCGGAGGCCGATATCCGCCGCAGTCTCGACGCGGGCGCGAACAGCGTGCAGATCGACTTCACCGAGGGCAGGTTGTCGCTGAAGCTTGATCCGTCGGGCGGCCTGCTCCAGTCCTTTGTGGACCTGAACAACGCGGTGTTGGACCGGTTCTCGGACGAGGAGCGGAAGAAGATCGGCGTGCACACCTGCCCCGGTGGGGACCAGGACTCCGTGCACAGCCTCGACGTCGATTACGCCGGACTGCTGCCGACGCTGTTCCAGCTGAAGGTCGGCAACGTCTACGTCCAGCTCGCCAGTGAGGCGGATCCCGAACGGGCGTTGCGCGTGATCGCCGAGCACGCGGGGCCGGACCAGCGGGTCTTCGTCGGCGTGACCGACCCGATCGACCCGAGGGTCGAAACCGCCGAGGAGGTCCGGGACCGGGTTCTGCAGGCGGCGCGATACCTCCCGCCGGAGCGGCTGGGCACCTGTGACGACTGCGGGTTCTCCCCGTTCGCCGACGACACCTCGACGTCACGGGACATCGCGTTCGCCAAGATCGCCGCCCGCGTCGAAGGGACGCGCCTCGCCGCCGAAGCGCTCTGACGCCGCGTGATGGGCGCCTTCGTCAGTTCTGGACCGCGACCCGGATGCCGAGTCCGACCAGGAAGGTGCCCATCACCGCGTCCATCATGCGCCGGACACGGCCGGAGCTGAAGAACCTCCGCAGCGAACCGACCAGCGTCGCGAGGACGAACGTCCAGACGACGGCCACCGTGGTGGCGAGGACGGCGAGCTGCAGGGTCTGCGCGGTCGAGGCCGAATGCGGGAGGAACTGGGGGATGAGCGCGAGGAAGAACATCGCGACCTTCGGGTTGAGCAGGTTGGTGAGCAGTCCCTGCCGGAACGCCTCCTTGGGCGCGATGACCGGGGCGACCTTGTCCTTGAGTTCGCTGTAGTCGCCGCGGCGTACCGCCAGCCAAGCCTTGACGCCGAGGAAGATCAGGTACGCGGCGCCGATCAGCTTCACCACGGTGAACGCGATCGCCGAAGCGGTGAGGATCGCCGCGACCCCGAGCGCGATCGCGACCACCCAGACGAAGACGCCGAGCGCGATGCCGAGTCCGGCGGAGATGCCTGCCTTACGCCCGCCGAGGATCGCGCTGCGGGTCACCACCAGGAAATCCGGGCCCGGTGCCATCGCGCCGAGCAGGCAGATCAGGACGAACGAGAGTGCGGTGGCCCCGGAGATCATGCTTCGATGCTATCCGGCTCGTCGATGTCCCTGGCCATCACGGCGCCCGGCACGTCCACGCCGTCGGGCGTCGTCACCGTCACCCGTTCGACCTCGGTGAAGCCGAACGCGAGGTACAGCGGGACGCCGGGCAGCGTCGCCGTGAGGGTGAGCGAGCTGAAGCCCTCCGCCTTCGCCGCGAGACGGCAGGACTCGAGGATCGCGCGCCCGAGCCCGCGCCGGGTCCAGTCGGCGCGGACGAACATGGCGCGCACCCGCGCCGGTTCGGTGGCCGGATCGAGGGGGCGGTCGTCGTCCGCCGCGTCACCCGCGCCGGCGTGCGTTCGGTTGCGCCTGCTCCAGCCCCCGCAGGCGACGATCTCGCCGTCGGCCTCGTGGACGAAGTAGGTGCCGTCTTCGATCAACCGCAGATCGAGGCTCGCGATATGTTCGGCCGCGCTCAAGGTCTGCCGCTCGTCGTAGAACCGGGGGAACAACTCCAGCACCGAGGCCCGCATCAGCGCCGAGATGGCGGGCGCGTCGGCGAGGGTGGCCGCCCGTTGTGGTGGCGTGTACGTCGTCATCCCGCGGAAGATAGCCAACGAAGGCGTCGTCGCCTATCGGATAATCCCGTGATGATCACCGACGACGGATGTGAGCTGTGGACCTCGGCGACCGGCCGGGGCGAACCGATCCTGTGCTGTCACGGCGGTCCCGGCCTGTGGGACATGTTCGGCACCCTCGACCTCGGTCCGCGATTCCGGTTGATCCGATGGGATCAGCGCGGTGCCGGGCGTTCGGAAGCGCGCGGCCCGTACACACTCCGACGGATGGTCGCCGACGTCGACGCCGTCCGGGAAGGGCATGGCCTCGACCGTGTCCCGGTGCTCGGGCATTCGTGGGGTGCGCACCTCGCTCTCCTGTACGCGCTCGCGCACCCGGAACGAGTGAGCGCGCTCGTTTACGTGTCGGGGGTCGGCCTCGGGCACGAATGGCACGCGGAGTTCCAGCGGAATTTCGAGCGAGTGCTGGGGGAGGAGCTCCGCGGGGAAGGCCGTGAACGCGCGGTACGGCAATGGGCCGCCGATTTCGTCACCGACGGCGAGCGCCATGCCGAAGCGATGGCGACGCCTTGGTTCCCGGTCAACTACGAGGCGAACGCGGCCTTGAGCGAGGAGATGCGGACGGTGCCGGAGACGGAACTCGTCTCGGCCTGCCGGTCGCTGCGGGTGCCGACGCTGATCGTGGACGGGATGGCGGACAACCGGCCACGGTGGGCCGTCGACTCGCTGGAGCAGGCGCTGCCTTCGGTGACCCGGGTGCGGTTCGACGGGGTCGGGCACGTGCCTTGGCTGGAGGCGCCTGCCGAGTTCCGGGCCGCCGTGACCGATTTCCTCGCAGACCTCGTGAGTGGTAAGGGCGGTTAGAACCGTCCTTACCACTCACGAGACGCGGGCAATTCCCGTCCTGGTCAGGCCTTGGTGATCGGCTGCTGCAGTTCGGTGACCCACTGGTCCCCGTCGTCCGGGCACTCGAGGTAGAACTCCCGCGCCGGGCCGTTCGCGCGGTAGCCGTGCGCGTCGACCCATTTCGCCAGTGCCTGGTAGCTGGAAAGCACGGTCTCCATCGAGCCGCGGTGCAAAATCGTCGCCGCGGTTTCGACCGCGGCGAGGCGGACGGTCGAGAATCCTTCGGTGCCGTCGGTTTCGGCCGAGATCGGGACGGCGGCGTGGATCAGCACCCGCTCGCCGTCGGCGTCGTCTTCGTAGTAGGCGATGAGCGGTCCGGACGGCGTGATCGGGCCGAGTGCGCCGAACAGGTCCTTGTAGAGCCCTTGCACGATAGGCCCGATCTCGTCGTTCACGTATCCGCCCGCCGTCCCGGTGAGCTCGGCGACGCGCACCGCGGGGAGGCTTTTGACGACGACGTCTTCGGAAGGCATGGTTCCCTCGCTTTCGATCGACCGGAGCCTCGCTTCGACGGCCTTGAGCCGCGCCTCGTCGGCCGCGATGGCCGCTTCGAGGTCGGCACGCCGCAGCCGCAGCATTCCGCGCAACTCTTCGACGCCGATCTCCGCGTCGAGGATCTCCTGCACCTGGGTGAGCGTGAAGCCGAGGTCCTTGAGCGCGATCACCCGGTTGAGCCGGGCCAGCTGGTCGCCGGTGTAGGACCGGTAGCCGCTGAACGGGTCGACGTGGGCGGGCCGCAGCAGCCCGATGGCGTCGTAGTGACGCAGCATCCGGACCGACACCCGGCCGTGCTTGGCGAAGTCTCCGATACTGAACATGGTCCTCCCACCAGACAGCCTGACACGGTGTCACAGTCAACGGTCACCGCACGAGCCGGAAGAACGAACGCACCTCCTCGGTGAACACGCCCGGCTGCTCGAACGCCCCGAAGTGGCCGCCCCGGTCCAGTTCGTTCCAGTACCGGATGTCGGTGAACCGGCGTTCGGCCCACCGGCGCGACGGACGCGGGATCTCGCGCGGGAAGACCGAACAGCCCGTCGGCACGGCGATCGTGTCCATAGTGGATTCGGAGAACCAGCCCGACACCTCGGCGAAACTCTCCCAGTACAGGCGGGCGGACGACGCGCCGGTGCCGGTCAGCCAATACAGCGTGATGTCGTCGAGCATCGCGTCCCGGCTCAGCGCGTTCTCCGGATGGCCGTCGCAATCGGTCCACGCCTGGAACTTCTCGACGATCCACGCGCACAACGCCACTGGCGAGTCGGTCAGGGCGTAACCGATCGTCTGCGGCCTCGTCGCCTGCTGGATCGCGTAACCCGAACCGTCCGCCTTGGCGCCCTCGAGGTCGTCGAGCGATTTCCGTTCCGACTCCGTCAGGTCGTCGAACGTCGCCGGATCCGGCGCGGCCAGCGGCGGGGTGAGGTGGATTCCCGCCAGCCGTTCCGGCGCCTTCCGCCCCATGAGCGTGGTGATGCTGGTGCCCCAATCGCCGCCCTGGGCGCCGAAGCGCTCGTAGCCCAGGCCGTCCATGAGGTGGATCCACGCGTCGGCGATGCGCTGGATCGACCAGCCGGCGCGGGCGGGTTTGTCGCTGAAACCGTACCCGGGCAGCGAAGGGACGACGACGTGGAAGGCGTCCGCCGCGTTCCCGCCGTGGGCGACCGGATCGGTGAGCGGGCCGAGCACGTCGAGGAATTCGAAGACCGAACCCGGCCAGCCGTGGGTGAGGATCAGCGGCAGCGCGCCGGGATGCGGGGAGCGGACGTGCAGACAGTGGATGCCGAGTCCGTCGATCTCGGTTCGGAACTGGGGGAACGCGTTGAGCCGGGACTCCGCGGCCCGCCAGTCGTACGTATCGGCCCAGTACGAGCACAGCTCGCGCAGGTACGCGGCGGGAACGCCTTGAGACCAGTCGTCGACGGTCTCGTCCTCGGGCCAGCGGGCGCGACGGAGCCGGTCGCGGAGGTCTTCGAGATCGGCCTCCGGGATCCGGGCTCGGAAGGGCGTGGTGTCCATGTCGGCCGACGCTAACGAGGGGGTCCGACAGTTCGTGGACTTCCGGCGGGACGAGTAACCCCGAACGACCACCTGCCCGCTGCCGGTATACCGCCCGTTGACCTGGACAGGTCAGCGGGCTATTCTCGATATACGAAAGAAAGTTTCCGCAGAGCGAAATTGCAGAGGTTTCGATGGCTGATCTTGCCGGTTCGCGTCACGCACTGCACTACGTGCTGAACCTGTCGCTCGTCTTCACCGAGTTGCCGCTGCTCGACCGTGCGGAGGCGGCGCGCGCCGCGGGCTTCACCGCGGTCGAGTACTGGTGGCCGTTCGAGACGCCGGAGCCGGCCGCCGCCGAGGTCGACGCGTTCGTGGCGTCGGTCGAGCGGGCGGGTGTCGCGGTGACCGGGCTGAACTTCTTT
The DNA here is from genome assembly GCF_000754115.1 of Amycolatopsis sp. MJM2582. Classification (NCBI taxonomy): domain Bacteria; kingdom Bacillati; phylum Actinomycetota; class Actinomycetes; order Pseudonocardiales; family Pseudonocardiaceae; genus Amycolatopsis; species Amycolatopsis sp. MJM2582. The sequence goes on along the minus strand of NZ_JPLW01000002.1, from coordinate 1,332,352 downwards.
CCCGGCGACATGGCGGGTGGTGATCGTGGCCTGGTCACCTGGCCCGGTCGCGAGGACGAGTTCGCCCGCGGCATCGCCTCCGCGATCGACCTCGGCGAGCGGCTCGGCTGCCGCCGGTTCAACGCGCTCTACGGCAACCGGATCGACGGCGCGGATCCGGCCGCCCAGGACAAGCTCGGCTTGTCGAATCTGGCGCTCGCGTCGGACGCGGCCGCGCGGATCGGCGCGGAGATCGTCCTCGAGCCGTTGTCGGGAGCGGAGAAGTACCCGCTCAAGACCGCGGACGACGTACTGAAGGTGCTCGACGAACTCGGGCGGGACAACGTGAAGCTGCTGGCCGACCTCTACCACCTGGCGGTCAACGGTGACGACCTCGACACGGTCACGACCGTCCACACCGGACGGATCGGCCATGTGCAGATCGCCGATGCCCCAGGGCGCCACCAGCCGGGGACCGGAACGCTGGACATCGAGGGATACCTGGAAAAGCTGCAGACGGCGGGCTACCGCGGGCAGGTCGGCGTGGAGTACAAACCCGACGGGCCGAGCGCGGATTCGCTGTCGTGGCTGCCTTTCGAACGAAGGGGACTGGCATGACCAAGCTGGGATTCATCGGCCTGGGGATCATGGGCGGGCCGATGGCGGGACATCTCGTCGCCGCCGGCCACGAGGTGAGCGGATTCGACACGAACGCCGACGCGCTCGCGAGGCTGGAGGCCGCGGGCGGCCGGGCCGCGAACGGGGTGACCGACGCCGTGGCGGACGCGGAAGTCGTCATCACCATGCTGCCGAACCACCCGCAGGTCGAGGCGGTCGTGCTGGCGGCGGGCGGGGTGCTGGAATCGGCGAAACCGGGCACGCTGCTGATCGACATGAGCACCATCCGCCCGGAGACCTCCATCGAGGTGGCCGAGCGGGCCGGGGAACGCGGGATCCGGGTGCTCGACGCGCCCGTTTCCGGCGGCCAGGCCGGGGCCGAGCAGGCTTCACTGTCCATTATGGTCGGTGGCGAGCGCGACGACTTCGCCGCCGGGCTCCCGATCCTGGAGGCGGTCGGCAAGACGATCGTGCACGTCGGGCCACACGGTGCCGGTCAGGTCGTGAAGGCCGCGAACCAGCTGGTCGTCGGCGGCACGTACGCGCTGATCGCCGAAGCCATCGTGCTGCTCGAAGCCTCGGGCGTGGACGCCGGTGTCGGCCTGGACGTCCTCGCGGGCGGCCTGGCGGGCAGCCGGATCCTCGAACTCAAGCGGAAGTCCATGGTGGCGCGGGAATTCGCGCCGGGCTTCCGGATCGATCTGCACCACAAGGACATGGGCATCGCGCTCGCCGCCGCCAGGCAGGCCGACGTCGCGCTGCCGCTCACCGGGCTGGTCGCCCAGCTCGTCGCCGCCGGACGGGCGATGGGCCACGGCTCGCTCGATCACTCCGCCCTGCTGAAGGTCGTCGAATCGCTGTCCGGCGCGGAAAACAAGGAGTGAGGAATGCCCAGAATCCCCGCCATGCAGGCCGTCGTCGACGTCCTGGTCAGTGAGGGCGTCGACACCGCTTTCGGGTGTCCGGGCGCCGCGATCCTCCCGCTGTACCACGCGATGCAGGACAGCGGCATCGAGCATCTGATCGTGCGCCACGAGGAGGGCGCGACCCATATGGCCGACGGCTGGGCGAGGACCACCGGCAACGTCGGCGTCGCGATCGGCACCTCCGGGCCCGCCGGGACGAACATGATCACCGGCCTCTACACCGCGCAGGCCGACTCGATCCCGATCCTGTGCATCACCGGGCAGGCCGACTCGCGGAAGCTGCACACCGAGGCGTTCCAGGCCGTCGACATCGTCGAGATCGCCAAGCCGGTGACCAAATGGGCGGTTCAGGTCAAGGAAGCGGCCCAGCTGCCGTGGGTGTTCCGGGAGGCGTTCCGCATCGCGCGGTCCGGCCGTCCCGGACCGGTGCTGATCGACCTGCCGATCGACGTCCAGCGGCAGGAGATCGAATGGGACTCCAGCATCGACTCGCCGCTCCCGGTCATCAGGGCGACGCCGTCCCCGGCCAGGGTCGAGCGGGCGCTGGACCTGCTCCTGGCCGCCGAGCGGCCGCTGATCCTCGCGGGCGGCGGCGTCGTGCTCGGCGACGCGAGCGACCGGCTGCGGACCGCGGCGGAACTACTCGGCGTCCCGGTCGGCGTGACGTTGATGGGCAAGGGGAGTTTCCCCGAGGACCACGAACTGTTCGCCGGCATGGCGGGTATCCAGACCTCGCAGCGCTGGGCGAACGCGGCCTTCCTCGAGGCGGATCTGGTGCTGGCGCTCGGTGCGCGGTTCGGTGACCGGCACACCGGTGACCTCGACGTCTACCGGGGGAACCGGAAGTTCATCCACGTCGACATCGAGCCGACCCAGCTGGGCAAGGTGTTCGGACCGGACCTCGGCATCGTGTCGGACACGGGTGCCTTCCTGGACGCGCTGATCGAGGCGGCGTCGAAGCGTTCCCCGGCACGGGATCGCGCGTGGCCGCGGCGCATCGGCGAACTCAGGCAGAGCCTGCCGCGGCGCGAGGACTTCGAGGACACGCCGATCAAGGCGCCCCGGGTGTTCAAGGAGATCAACGAGTTCTACGGCGAGGACGCCTACTTCGTCACCGCGATCGGGCTCTACCAGATCTGGTCAGGGCAGTTCCAGCGCGCGCACAAGCCGCGGCACTACCAGGTGTGCGGCCAGGCCGGCCCGCTCGGCTGGGAGATCCCGGCGGCGATCGGTGTCAAGAAGGCGAAACCGGAGGCCGAGGTCGTCGGCGTCGTCGGGGACTACTCGTTCCAGTTCCTGGTCGAGGAGCTGGCGGTGGCCGCGCAGTACGACGTCGGGTTCGTGCTGATCATGTTGAACAACGAGTACCTCGGGCTCATCCGGCAGGCCGAAACCGGCTACGAGATGAACTTCGAGGTCGACATCCACTACGACAAGATCGGCACGGACAACGTGAAGGTCATGGAGGCCTACGGCTGCTCCGGCACTCGCGTCACCGAGCCGGGCGAGATCCGGGCTTCGCTGGAGTGGGCGCGCAAGGAGGCCGAGCGGACCTCGCGGCCGGTGCTGGTGGAGATCATGATCGAACGCGAAGGGAACGCCGCGATGGGCAAGGCGCTCGACAGCGTCGTCGAGTTCGAGCCGATCGCGGGCTGAACGACGGTGTCCCGGCGGCTCGTCCGCCGGGACACCGTCGTGCGGTCAGGCCTTGCCCTGGTCGTTGCTCAGCCACTTCTCCGGCCGGACACGGACCAGTACGGAGTTGTCGCTGAGCGCGCCGTCGACGTACTTCGTGCCCTCGTCCTCCGGCAGGTAGCGCTGCGCGATCTTCAGCGCCTGCTCCCTGGTCGGCGGCGTGTCGTTCGCGATGACCGGACCCTCGGCCGTCACGTATTTGTACGGCAGCGTCTCCGACTGCGCGACCAGGCTCAGCCTGCCCGCCTTCTTGATCGCCTTGTCCTTGACCGAACCGCCGTCCATCCAGATCAGCAGTTCGCCGCCGGGCTCGTAGTCGTACCAGACCGGCACGGCCAGCGGGGCCCGCCCTTCCCGCTCCACGGCCAGGACCCCGATGTGGACCTCGCTCAGAAAGGCTTCGCGTTCCTCGGCGGTCATGACGAAAGACGACATCCGTGTCTCGCTTCTCTCGTAGGTGGGCTACGAGAAGCGACAACGCGGCCCGACTTCAGGGCATTCCGGGCTACGGACCGGGCCTGGCATCAAGCCGCAGTCGGAAGCCGCGTCACGGGGTCGGCGAGGTGCTGCTGGTCGGGGACGTCTCGCCGGTGTTCCCCGCCGGGGTCGAGGACGGCGCCGCGGAGGACGTGCTGGACGGCGGAGGCGTCGTCGAGGACGGAGGGGTGCTCGAAGGCGGTGTGGAGGAAGGCGGGGTCGACGAGGGAGGCGTCGACGAAGGCGGCGTGCTGGTCGGCTTCGACGGCGAAGAGCTGCTCGGCGGTGTGCTGCTGCTCGGCGGGACGGACGTGCCGGGCAACGGGGTCGGTCCCGGCGTGGTCGTGCCGGGCGGGGGAGTGCCGGGCAGGGTCGGCACCGGGACCTGGCCGTCGGGCGTACCGGCGGCGACGTCCTGGGAGTCCGGCGCGCCGACGGGGACCTGGCTGTCCGGCATCGTCGCGACACCGCCGCGGTACGCGACCGCCCAGCGGATCACGGTGTCCACATAGGACAGCGAGTGGTTGTAGCGGTACACGGCCACGCGCTGGGTCTGCTCCGACGTCAGATCGACCCCGCCGGAGCAGAGGTAGCGGCCCGAGCCGAGCGTCGCGTCGTAGATGTTGTTCGGGTTCGACTCGCCGTCGCCGTTGCCGTCGGAGGCGTAGCCCTTCCACGTGGACGGGATGAACTGCGTCGGGCCGACGGCGCGGTCCCAGACCGTGTCGCCGTCGTACTTGCCGCCGTCGGTGTCCGGGATGGCCGCGAACGGCCCGGCGCCGTTGAGCTGCGGGCCGAGGATCGGCTCCAGCGTGTTGCCCTTGGCGTCCACGTAACCACCGCGCGCGTGATTCGATTCGATCCGGCCGATGCTGGCGATCAGTGCCCAGTCGATGTGGCAGCCGGGCAGTTCCTTCGCGAGGATGTCGGCGGCGTTCTTGTACGCCTTCATCATGCTGGCGGGGATGCCGAGCGCGCCCGACGGCGCGAACGCGCCGCCGATGTTGCCGGAATGCCCGGGGACGGTCAGCGGATCCGGGGTGGGCGGCTCGGGGAGGCTGCCGTCGACGGCGATCTCCGGGACCGTGCCCGCCGGCGGCTGCCAGGCCGCGGCCCGGTTCTGCGGCACGGGCGGCTTCGGCGCGGCGATCGGGGCGTCGGGGCCCGCGGACGCGGTGACTGCGGGCAGCACGGCGAGCGCGCCGCCGGCGAGCGCGAAGGCCGTCCGGTGCCGGGCGGACAACTTGTCCGTCTGTCGAGGGCGGTGCTTCGGCATGTTCTCTCCCGCAAGGTCGACTCCGCGCAAAACTATCCGATAGAGCCGGTTTTCGGGGACGACGCAACGAAAAACCCGCGATCCTGTCGAGTTTTCGTCCTGGCGGCACAAGACCTTCGTAGTGAAGTTGTCAATTTCACGCTGAGTTCACCGAATCGTCAGCAGAATCCGCGGCCGCCGCGTGGAGTGGTCTGAACCGCGTGCAAAGAGGCCTTTGCACAATCTCCTTTGCACGGCTACCTTGGTGTCATGACCGGTCCGCCGCCACCCGAAGAGATCGCCGACGCCGCCGTGCTGAAGGCGGTGATGCACCCGTTGCGCCGCCGCATCATGGAGGCGTTGGGCCGCGGCCCCGCGACGGCGACGAAGCTGGCCAAGGAGCTGGGGGAGAGTTCGGGCGCGACCAGCTATCACCTGCGGGAACTGGCGAAATACGACTTCGTCGACGAGGCGCCGGAGCTCGCGCACGGCAAGGAGCGCTGGTGGCGCGCCCGCCAGCGCGACATCCGCTGGCCGCGGCACAGCGAGCAGAACGACGAGATGCGCGCCGTGTTCGACGAGGCGCAGCGGGCGGCGTTCACCGAAGACCTCGAACAGCTGGCGACCTTCCTAGAGCGTCGCGGTGAGCTGGGCGAATGGGGTGACGCGCTGGTGTTCTCGCGCGGCTCGGTCTACGTGAACCTCGAAGAGCTCAAGGAGTTCTTCGACGAATACCTGGAGCTGTTACGCCGCTATTGGCGGCCGGAGCCGGGCCCGGACGCGCGGAAGGTGCTCGTGCGGTGGACGGCGTTCCCGGACGCGGACGGGGAGGTGCGGGAAGGGAACTGAAAAACCGGTGGGAGAGCGGCCACTCGACCACCGGAATCGCGTCACCACGCCGGACGGCGTGTCTTCACGAACAACTCCACACACAAAGGGGGAGCAGCATGCTGCTCTGGAAGAGAATCGCGGCCATCTGCGCCGCGGCGAGCCTGCTCGCGGCGGGGACCGCGGCGGCCGCGCAACCGCCGGATGGGCGATCCCGGTCGGACGCCACCATCCGCTACACCGAATACGGCATCCCGCATATCGTCGCGAACGACTGGGCGAGCCTGGGCTTCGGACAGGGATTCGCCGCGGCCAAGGACAACATCTGCGCGATCGCGGACGTCGCGGTCACGACGCGGGCCGAGCGTTCCCGCTGGCTGGGGCCGGACGCGCCGCCGACGAGCGGGGTGAGCCAGGCGAGCACGAACCTCGCGAGCGACCTGTACTTCCAAGGTCTCAACGAAAGCGGCGCCGTCGAGCGGCTCCTGTCGGCGCCCGCGCCGCGCGGGCCGTACCGCGAGGTCCGCGAACTGATCCGCGGTTACGTCGAGGGGGTCAACAAGTACCTGCGCACCGGCGAGATCACCGACCCGGCCTGCCGCGGTGCGGGCTGGCTGAAGCCGCTCACCGAACTCGACGTCCACCGGCACGCCCACGCGATCGGCATGATCTTCGGCCAGGGCGGCGTCGCCGACTCGATCACCGCGTCGCTGCCGGGGGCCCCGCCCGCGGGACGCGGTACCGAACAGATGCTCGGGGAGACCGGAATCGGCAGCAACGCGATCTCGATCGGCTCTGCCGCGTCGGCGAACGGACGCGGTGTCTCGCTGGCCAACCCGCATCTGCCGTGGCAGCTGAGCGGGACCAGGCTTTGGCAGTCGCAGGTGACGTTGCCCGGCAAGCTCGACGTCAGCGGTGCGGGCATCCCCGGGATTCCGCTGATGTGGCTGGGGCACAACGAAACCGCGGCCTGGAGCGGAACCGCCACCGACACCACGCGCACGTACACGCTGTTCGAGCTCAAGCTCGTGCCCGGCTCGCCGACGACGTATCTGGTCGACGGGAAGCCCGAGCGGATGCGCCGTTCCGACGTGAGTGTGCTGTCGCGTAAGGCGGACGGCAGCCTGGAGAGAGTCGTGCGTCCACAGTGGACGACGAGGTACGGCCCGGTGACGACCCGGCTCGGGCAGCGCGAGCTACCGTGGACGGCGTCGAGCGCGTTCGCCATCGCGGACGCCAACGCCACGAACCTCGGCATGACGAACTCGATGTTCTCGATCGCCCGCGCCAGGACGGCGGGGGAGATGATCGGCGCGGTCCGTGAGACCCAAGGGTTGCCGTGGATGAACATCCTCGCCACCGACGACCGGGGCCGGGTGGAGTTCAGCCAGATCCACGGGGTTCCGCACGTCACCGACGAGAAGGCCGCGCGCTGCAACACACCGCTGGGCAAGGAACTGTTCGACGCCAACGGGGTCGCGGTGCTCGACGGCTCCAAGACGGCGTGCGCCTGGGGCCGGGACCGGGACGCGCTGCGGCCGGGTACTTTCGGGCCGTCCAGCCTGCCGAGCCTGAGCCGGTCGGACTACGTGGCGAACTCGAACGACAGCTCTTGGCTGGTCAACCCCGCCGAGCCGAAGACCGGTCACCCCAGGATCGTGGGCCCGGTCCGTTACGAGCAGAACATGCGGACGCGCGCCGGTCTCGTCGAGATCGCCGACCAGCTGAAGAAGGGCGGCTTCACGGGGCAAGCGATGCGGGAGCTGATGTTCTCGAACCGGGACCACGCCGCCGAACTCGTGCGGGCCGACGTCGTCGCGATGTGCCGCACGATGCCGGGGCTGGACGACGCTTGCGCGGCGCTGGCGGGCTGGGACGGTCGTTCGGACGCCGGCAGCCGGGGCGCGTTGCTCTTCGACCGGTTCTGGGCCGCGGTGGACCGGATGGGGCCGGAGATCTGGAAGAACCCGTTCGACGTCAAGGATCCGGTCCACACGCCGAACACGCTCGACACGGGGAACGCGGCGATCCGCAAGGCGCTTTCCAACGCCGTTTCGGAGCTGCGGGCGGCGAAGATCCCGCTCGACGCGCCGTACGGTGACAACCACTACGTCGTCCGCGACGGCCGGAAGATCCCGCTGGGCGGCGGAACCGCGGGGCGCGGGGTCTACAACACCGTCGGCGGGCCTTGGGATCCGGCCCGCGGGTACACCGAGTTCACGCACGGCGGGACGTATCTGCACGTCGTGGCGTTCAACGGGACCGGATGCCCGGACACGACGACGTTGATGACCTACTCGCAGTCCGCGAACCCGAAGTCGGCGCATCACAGCGACCAGACGGAGCTGTATTCGCGCAAGCAGTGGGTCACCGAACGGTACTGCGAGAAGGACATCCTCGCGTCGCCGTCGCTCGAGGTGATCCGGGTGAGCAGGCGATGATCGCGGCCATGCTCGCGGCCGTCGTGGCGGTCTCGTCACCGCTGCCTGCGGCGGCTCCGGACGGTGAAGTCTCGTTCACCAGCCACGGGGTCACCCTGAGGGGAACGGTGGTCGCACCGGAGGGTGGCGGTCCGGCGCCGGGCATCGTCATGGTGCACGGGTCCGGCGAACACGACCGGGACGATTACCGTGCCGAGGCGGAAGCCTTCGCCAAGGCGGGAATCGCGACCCTGATCTACGACAAGCGGACCGAGGGCTATTCGCTGTTCGAGCGGGACTACTCGGTCTTGGCCGACGACGCGCTCGCCGCCGTGCAGGCCCTGCGCTCGCGTCCCGGCGTGGATCCGTCCCGCGTCGGGGTGTGGGGCTTGAGCGAAGGGGGCTGGGTCGCGCCCTTGGCTGCGTCGAAGTCGAAGGACGTCGCGTTCGCGGTCACCGTCGGCGCCAACGGGGTCTCGCCCGATCGTCAGCAGGCGTGGGCGCTCGAGACCTATCTACGGCGGGGCGGGGTCACCGGCTCGATGGTGGACATGGTGGCTTCGACGAACATGCGGACCCTCGCGGGTGCGGGCGCCTTCCCGGAGGCCGGGTACGACCCGGTGCCGGTGCTGGAGAAGGTGCGGCAGCCGGTGCTCGGTCTGTGGGGTGAACTGGACCGGCTCACCCCGCCCGGCGAGGCCGTCCGGATCTTCCGGGAAACGCTGGACCGGGCGGGGAACCGGCAGTACACGCTGAAGGTGTTCCCCCAGGCCCAGCACGGGCTCCGGCGGACCACCGACGGTTTCGACAAGCTCGACGGTTTCGCGCCCGGTTACCTCGAACTCGTGGCGAACTGGGTGAACGGGACAAAGGGCGGGCCGTCGGCCGACCCGCCTCCGGTCCAGGCGAGCCAGAGCGTCGCCCTCGCACCGCTCGCCTGGTACGAGGCGCCGTGGGTGCAGATCGGGGTCTGGGCGCTGGCTTTGCTCGCGTTCGCGGTTTATCCGGTGACGGCGTTGTTCCGCCGCAGGGAAGGCGTTCCGCTCGCCGGGCCCGCACGCTGGCTCGCGTCGACCGGGACGCTCGCCACGGCGGGGTTCCTCGCCTATTACATCGCCCTGTCGACGGGGGCAGCGATGGCGCCGGGTCCGGTCCTTTTCGGACGGACGTTGCCCTGGCTCGCATTGCAGCTGATCGCGGTCGGTGTCGTCGCCGCCGGTGCGGTGACCGCGGTTTCGTGGTGGCGCGGCAAGGAACGCGGGGGAGTCCGGGTCGGCCTGCTGCTGGCGGGCGCGGCGTTGTTCGTCCCGTGGGCCGTCCACTGGGGACTGTTGGTGCCGTGAAATGAGCCTGGGTGCCGGGCGGCCACCCGGCACCCAGGCGTACGGAAGCCGCGTCACCACGCCCGAGGGCGTGTCTTCACGAACGGACCTCCGGGTCAGAAGATACTCAGGACTTCGGGGTGACGGCGAACCGGCGCAGTTCCAGTGCCGGGTTCTTGGCGCGTACCTCGGAGATCCGCTCGGCCGAGACCTCGCCGGTCGCCGTCCCCGTGCGTTCGCCGAGCGAGGCGACGACCACGCCCATCGGGTCGACGATCATGCTGTGCCCCGAACCGGCGGGCGCGGCCTGTCCCGCCGCGACGAGGTAGATCGTGTTCTCGATCGCCCTGGCCCGGACCAGCGTGGTCCAGTGGTCCTCCTTGAGCGGTCCGGGCATCCACTCCGCGGGCAGGAGCACCGCGTCCGCGCCGGCGTCGACCAGGCGGCGGGTGACCTCCGGGAACCTGAGGTCGTAGCAGGTCTGGAGACCGAAGGTGATCCCGTCGACCTCCAACGTCTCCGGCGCTTCGATGTCGCCGGGCCGGACCAGCTCCGATTCGCGGAAACCGAAGGCGTCGTAAAGGTGCAGCTTGCGGTAGAGCGCGGCGATGGCCCCGTCGGGACCGGCCGCGACGAGGGTGTTCGAGATCCGCTCGCCGCCGGGGAGCGCCTCGTTGATGCCCGCGACGACGGTGATCTGCCGGTCTTTCGCCAGCCCGCGCAGTTCGGTGACGAACGGGCCGTCGAGTTCTTCGGCCGAGGTCACGAATTCCCGGCTCATCGTCGGTACGGTGAACAACGAGTACTCGGGCAGCACGACCACTCGCGCCCCGCGATCGGCCGCTTCGCCGACGAGGGCGGCGACGCGGGCGAGGTTGGCCTCTTTGTCGTTGCCGGGCGCGAACTGCGCCACCGCGACGTGCACCATGGGACCCCTTCCGATAAGTGGAACTCTTGTATACATGATGGATACTTGGCTGGTCCAGGTGTAGGCTCAGTCGCGGAAAGTGACGGCATAGAGGGGGAACGAGATGACTGTGACCGCCGAAGGGGGCGGCCCGGCGCGTGAGCGGGTCTACACGTGGCTACGCGACGGAATCATCTCGGGTGAGCTGGAAGGCGGCCGCTTCCTCGACGAGATGTGGGTTTCCGGTGTCGTCGGCGTGTCGAGGACGCCGGTGCGCGAGGCGTTCCACCGGCTGGCCGCGGAGCGGTTCATCAGCCTGTTGCCGCGCAAGGGCGCGCAGGTGCGCACCGTCACCGCCAGGGAGCTCGAAGAGGTCTACCAGAGCAGGCGCCTGATCGAAGGGCACGCGATCGCGACGCTCTGCGCGAACCGGGCGGGGGCGCCGGCCGAACTGCCGGAACTCATCGAGGCGATGGCGAACTCCGGCGCCGAACGCGACTGGTTCGCCGTCTCGGGCTTCGACCGCCGCTTCCACCGCGCCATCGTGAACGCCGCGGGCAACACCGTCCTGACCGAGCTGTACGACACCCTGCGTTCGCGGCAACAACGCGTCACGGTCCGCGCGCTTGAGGCGCGGCCGGAACGGCTGACCGTGATCAACGAGGAACACAGGGCGCTCGTCGCCGCCCTGAACGACCACGACGCCAAGGAAGCATCGCGGTTGCTGGAGGAGCATCTGCGCCCGGTGTCCGAAGTGATGTCGGTGCTGCCTCAGGAAGGCTGACCCGGCTGGTCGTGCGTCGAGCAGTGGATCCCGCCGCCGCCCGAGGCGATGGTCGGGATCTTCACCGGCACGATCTCGCGGCCGGGGAAGTGCTCGCGCAAGACCTGCTGGGCACGCTCGTCCGCCTCGGCGTCGCCGAACTTCGGCACGAAGACCGACTTGTTCGCGACGTAGAAGTCGGCATACGAGATCACGCTGTCTTCGCCGTACCCCTCGACCTTGTCCGGATCCGGCTGGACGAGGTCGACCACCTTGAAGGGTTTGCCGTCGGCGTCGGTGGCGCTCGCGAGTACCGACCTCGCCTGATCGGCCGCGCGGGACCACGAATCGGGCGGGGTGCCGGGCGCCGCCTTGTCCAAGAGGACGACGCCGGGCGCGGTGAACCGGGCCAGGCAATCGACGTGCGCGTCGGTGATGTCCTCGCCGCGTACACCGGCGAACCAGATGACCTTCCGGGCGCCGAGCAGTTTCTTCAGTTCGTCTTCGATCTCCTGGCGGGTCCTTCCCTTGTTGCGGTTGTCGTTGACGAGTGAGCTTTCGGTGACCATCAACGTGCCGGCCCCGTCGGTCTCGAACGAGCCGCCCTCGGCGGTGATCCAGGTTTCCGTGCGGGCCAGGCCGTATTTGCCCAGCACGGACCTCGCGACGGCGTTGTCCTTGTCGTGCGGCTTCTGTTTGCCGCCCCAGCCGTTGAAGTTGAAGTCGACCCCGGCGACCTTGCCGCCCTCCTCGACGAACACCGGGACCGTGTCGCGTGCCCACAGGTCGTCGACCGGGATCGGGACGACCTCGACGGTGTCCCCGCAAGCCTGTTGAGCGGCGTCGGCGTGCTCGGGCCGGGCGAGGAGCACCACCGGTTCGTAGTCGGCGATCGCCTTGGCCAGACCGGCGATCTCCTCGCGGACGGCGGGCAGATCCTCCGCCCAGATGGACTTCGACGCGGGCCACGACAGGTAGGTGCGCGCGTGACTCTCCCATTCGGCGCCCAGCCTGCGAGCCGCCGCGGCGGCGGGCTCGGGCGAGCCGGCCGCCGCGGCGGGCGCGGCCGGGTTATCCGAACATCCCGCGCTCCCGACGGCGACCGCGCCGACCGCTGTCAGGGCGCGCAGGATCGTGCGACGGGGAAGGGACGAAGCGAACACTCTGCACTCCTTGGTCGGACCGGTGTGGACACGATAGCATCCTGACTGAAAATTCAGTCAGGATGAAACCGCTAGGGTGATCACCCGTGGTCGAACGTCAGCAGAAGATCTTGGAAGCGGCCGTGCGGGTGATCGCGCGCAGCGGTGTGCGGGGCCTGCGGGTCGAGAAGATCGCGGCCGAGGCCGGGATCTCGACGTCGCTGATCTATTACCACTTCACCAACCGCGCCGGGCTGCTGCGCAAGACGCTGGAATTCGTCAGCGACCGCGCCGCGGCGTACACCGAAGAGGCCGCGGCCGAGGCGGCGGATCCCCGGGCCGAGCTCGAACTCCTGCTGTTCGGGGAACTTCAGGACACGCAGGCGGTGCGGGAGAACAGCACCGCCTGGGGCGAGCTGCGGGCCAGTGCCGTGTTCACCCCGGAGCTGCGCGAACCGCTGGCCGAGTCGACCCGGATCTGGGTGGACGAGGTCGCCGAAGTGATCCGGAGTGTCGACGGCGCCGGTGTCCTGGCCGAAGACGCCGCCGAACGGCTCACCGGCCTGGTCGAAGGGCTCAGCGAGCGATGGCTTTCTGGTTCGATGGAGCTGGACCGGGCGCGGGAGCTCCTGCGGGGCGCGATCGCGCTGGAACTGGACAGGGCGGGGACCTGATGGGACTCGAGAAGATCGTCGGTGTCATGCGTGACAACCTCACCGTCCGGCGTGTCTACGGCGAACCGGTGGAGAAGGACGGCGTCGTGATCATCCCGGCCGCGAGTGTCATCGGCGGTGGCGGCGGCGGGCACGGCAGCGAGCAGGGCAAGGAAGGTGAGGGTGGCGGGTTCATCCTCGCCGCGCGTCCCGTCGGGGCCTACGTGGTCAAGGGCGGTGACGTGCGCTGGGTGCCTTCGGTGGACGTGACCTTCCTCGGCGCGGTGTTCGCGGTCATGGTCGCCGCGATCCACCGGTCATCCCGGCGAGGATCAGCTCGATCCCGGTGAGGAACTGCTCCCGGTCGTCGTGCTCGCGGACCTCGTCGGCGATGGACCGGAGGAAGGGGAACTCGGCGGGGTCGAGGTCTTCCCACGCGTTCGCCGCGGCACGGAGGAATTCGGCGCGGTCCACCCCGGGCCCGAGCACCCGGGAGTTCGCCGCGTTCTGGCCCGCGGCGCCGAAGACGTAGTGCACCAGCGCCGAGGTTGCCGTGAACCAGGTGGTTTCGGGGATGCCCAGCGCGCTGACCCGCTGTCCGATGGCTTCGAAGATTCGCGGCGTCACCGAGCCCCGAGGGCTGCGGGAAAGCTGGAGGGCGAGTTGCGGGGAAAGCCAAGGGTGGCGCTCGATGGCCTCGAACAGACTCAGGCCGATGGCCCGGATCTCGTCCTGGGGTGAGCGTCCGGCGTCGACGGTCAGGGCGGCGGCGATGACGGACGCGGTCGCGGCGTCGAGCAGAGCGCCTTTGTTCGGCACGTGCCAGTAGATCGCCCCGGGACCGGTGGCGAGGCGCTCGGTCAACGTCCGGAAGGTGAGCCCGCGTTCGCCATCCGCGTCGAGCAGTTCGACGGCCGCCTCGACGATGCGCTCGCGGGACAAAGCCTCCGCGCGGGTCCGTGGTGCCATGCCGTTCATCCTGGCAGAGCGCGGATCGGTGACTTTCGGGCTAGTTTCCCCGTATGGCGAAAAGCTCGGCGGTGGAGATCGAGGTCGGCGACCGGACGGTGCGCGTCTCGAACCCGGATCGTGTCTATTTCCCGGCGCGGGGCGAGACGAAGCTCGACCTCGTCGAGTACTACCTCGCGGTCGGCGACGGGATCGTGCGGGCGCTGCGGGAACGGCCGTGCATGCTGCACCGGTTCCCGTCCGGGGTGTCGGGGGACAAGGTCCACCAGAAACGGGTCCCGAACGGTGCCCCCGACTGGCTGCAGACCGTCCGGGTCGACTTCCCGTCCGGCAGGCACGCCTACGAACTGTGCGTCACCCATCCCGCCGACGTGATCTGGGCGGTGCAGATGTCGACCGTGGAGTTCCATCCGTGGAACTCCCGCCGCGCCGACACCGAACGCCCCGACGAGTGGCGGATCGACCTCGACCCCATGCCCGACTGCCCGTTCTCCACCGTGCGGAAGGTCGCCGGCACCGTCCGCGAGATCCTGGACGAACTCGGCATCACCGGCTTCCCGAAGACCTCCGGCGGACACGGCATGCACGTCTACGTCCGGATCGAACCGCGGTGGGGTTTCCAGGAGGTGCGCCGGGCGGCGCTCGCCTTCGCGCACGAGGTCGAGCGGCGGATGCCCGACGAGGTCACCACGACCTGGTGGCGCAAGGACCGTGACCCCTCGAAGCTGTTCGTGGACTACAACCAGAACGCCCGCGACCACACCATCGCGAGCGCGTACTCGGTCCGTGGCGTGCCCGAAGCCGTCGTCTCGACCCCGATCCGCTGGGACGAGGTGGACGACGTTGAACCCCGCGACTTCACGATCGCCACCGTGCCCGCGCGCTTCGCCGAACTCGGCGACCTGCACGCGGGCATCGACGACACGGCGTACTCGCTCGACACCCTGCTCGAATGGGCCGATCGCGACGGCCTCGATACCGAGGGCGAGTGACCCCCTTCTCGCATTTAGAGGACTAAATGCGGGCAGGGGAGAGCATCACTTGCCGACGTAGGCCGCCAGGTGCTCACCGGTGAGCGTCGAAGCGCTCGCGACGAGATCGGACGGCGTGCCCTCGAAGACGATCTTGCCGCCGTCGTGCCCGGCGCCGGGGCCGAGGTCGATGATCCAGTCGGCGTGCGCCATGACCGCCTGGTGGTGCTCGATGACGATCACCGACTTGCCCGCGTCGACGAGCCGGTCCAGCAGGCCGAGCAGGTTCTCGACGTCGGCGAGGTGGAGACCGGTGGTCGGCTCGTCGAGGATGTAGACGCCGCCCTTGTCGCCCATGTGCGTCGCGAGCTTCAGCCGCTGCCGCTCGCCGCCGGAAAGCGTGGTGAGCGGCTGGCCGAGGCTGAGGTAGCCGAGCCCGACGTCGTCGAGCCTGCTGAGGATGGCGTGCGCGGCGGGGATGCGCCCTTCGCCCTCGCCGAAGAACTTCACGGCCTCGGACACCGGCATCTCCAGTGCCTCGCTGATGTTCTTGCCGCCGAAGGTGTACTCCAGCACCGAAGCCTGGAACCGCTTGCCTTCGCATTCCTCGCAGGTGGTCGCGGTGCCCGCCATGATGCCGAGGTCGGTGTAGATGACCCCCGCGCCGTTGCAGGTCGGGCAGGCGCCCTCGGAGTTGGCGCTGAACAGCGCCGGTTTCACGCCGTTGGCCTTGGCGAACGCCTTGCGGATCGGTTCGAGCAGCCCGGTGTAGGTGGCGGGGTTGCTCCGCCGCGAGCCGCGGATGGGGGTCTGATCGACCGAGACCACGCCCTCGTCGGCCGGGATCGATCCGTGGAGCAGGGAGCTCTTGCCGGAGCCCGCGACGCCGGTGACGACGCACAGAACGCCCAGCGGGACGTCGACGTCCACGTTCCGGAGGTTGTGCCGGTCCGCGCCGCGGATCTCCAGTTTGCCGGTGGGCTTGCGGACGCTGTCCTTGAGCGACGCCCGGTCGTCGAGGTGCCTGCCGGTGCTCGTGTCGCTGGCGCGCAGACCGTCGACGGTGCCCTCGAAGCAGATCGTCCCGCCCGCGGTCCCCGCGCCAGGCCCGAGGTCGACGACGTGGTCGGCGATGGCGATGGTCTCCGGCTTGTGCTCGACGACCAGTACCGTGTTGCCCTTGTCCCGCAACTGCTGGAGCAGGTTGTTCATTCGCTGGATGTCGTGCGGGTGCAGCCCGATGGTGGGCTCGTCGAACACGTAGGTGACGTCGGTGAGCGAAGACCCGAGGTGCCGGATCATCTTCGTGCGCTGCGCCTCGCCACCCGAAAGCGTGCCGGAGGGCCGGTCGAGGGAGAGGTAGCCGAGTCCGATGTCGACGAAGGAGTCGAGCGTGTGCTGGAGCTTCTCCAGCAGCGGCGCCACCGACGGCTCCTTGAGCTTGCGGACCCAGTCAGCCAGGTCGCTGATCTGCATCCGGCAGGCGTCGGCGATGTTGATCCGCTTGATCTTCGACGACCGTGCGAGCTCGCTCAGCCTGCTCCCGTCGCATTCCGGGCAGACCGCGAAGGTGACCGCCCGGTCCACGAACGTGCGGATATGCGGCTGCATCGCCTCGCGGTCCTTGGACAGGAACGACTTCTGGATCGTGGGGATCAGCCCCGAATAGGTCAGGTTGATGCCGTCGATCTTGAGTTTGACCGGCTCCTTGTAGAGCAGATCGTCCAGCTGCCGCTTGGTGTACTTCTTGATCGGCTTGTCCGGGTCGAAGAAACCGCAGCCGCGCAGGATGCGGCCGTACCAGCCCTCCATGGAGAAACCGGGGATCGTCAGCGCGCCCTCGTTGAGCGATTTGGTGTCGTCGTACAGGGCGGTGAGGTCGATGTCGTTGACCTTGCCCCGGCCTTCGCACCGGGCGCACATCCCGCCGGTGATGCTGAACTCGCGGCGTTCCTTGGTGGTCCGGCCGCTCTTCTCGACGGTCACGGCACCCGCGCCGGAGATCGAGGCGACGTTGAACGAGAACGCCTGCGGCGAACCGATGTGCGGTTTCCCGATCCGGCTGAAGAGGATGCGGAGCATCGCGTACGCGTCGGTGGCGGTGCCGACCGTGGAACGAGGGTCGGAGCCCATCCGCTGCTGGTCGACGATGATCGCGGTGGTCAGGCCGTCGAGCACGTCGACCTCGGGCCGGGCCAGCGTCGGCATGAAGCCCTGCACGAAGGTGCTGTACGTCTCGTTGATCAGCCGCTGCGACTCGGCCGCGATCGTGTCGAAGACCAGCGAGCTCTTGCCCGATCCGGAGACGCCGGTGAACACCGTCAGCCGTCGCTTCGGCAGCTCGACGGCGACGTTCTTGAGGTTGTTCTCGTTCGCCCCCACGACGCGGATCAGGTCGTGACTGTCGGCGGGGTGTCCCTCGGGCACCTGCGGCCGGGAGGTCTTGCGCATCGTTTCTCCATCCTCATGGGGGCCGCGTGACGTTCCGTCAGCCTCACCGGGCTCGATCTAACCAGCTTCGAGCCGTTCTTCCTCGACGACGATCACGCTAGGTGAGTTCGGGGGACTTCCGCTTCTCGATTCCTGATCCGTCTTCCCGGAGCAGGGGAGCGACGAGCTGCTCGCCCTCGGACCGCGAGCCAGTGCAGCACGGTCAGGCAGCCGAGACCGTGCGCCACCAGCACCGGAGGTTCGGCCGCTTCCGCGAGCGCCTCGTCCAGCCGGGTGACCCGGTCGTGGGCTCGGTATTCAGACGCTCCAGCCCTCGCTCTTGGTCGCCTTCAGGTAGTCCTCGACCGGCGGCCCGACCGGCCTGCCCTCGTACTGCGTCGACAGCACCACCGACGACCTGATCTCGCCGTGCTTGCCCAGCCGTTCGAAGAGGCCTTCGAGGTGTTCGAGCGATACGGCCCGCACCTTCAGCATGGTGCAGCGGTCGCCGCTGAGCCGGTGCAGTTCGACCACCTCGGGGTAGTCCTCCGACTTGCTGGTGCGCAGCAGGCAGCTGCCCAGCGAGCAGCGCATCTCGACGAACGCCTGCAGGCCGTATCCGGCGCGGTGCGCGTCGACCTGGGCGCGATATCCGGTGATGACGCCCGCCTCCTCCAGCCGCCGGACCCGTTCGGCGACGGCGGGTGCCGAGAGGTTCACGCGGCGGCCCAGCTCCTTGAACGAGAGCCGTCCGTCGGCCTGGAGCGTTTCGAGGAGCCGCCAGTCGAGGTCGTCCAGCGCCCTTTCCGATCGTAAGGTCATCGCGCCCGGATTCCTTCCATGATGCGCCTCGCACCCCCGCGAGGCCTTCGTCAGCCTATTCGCCGCGGCGCCGGGAATCCCTAGGTTTGAATCATGAAACCGATGTTCGCGCTCTTCATGGGCGTCGCCTGTCTCAGCACCGCGGTCGTCGGCCTGTCCACCACGGCCGCGCTGATCATGGTCGAGCACGCCGGCGCGGCGTGGAGCGGATTGCCGAGCGCCGTACTGGTACTCGGTTCCGCCGTGGGTTCGCTGTCTTCCGGCACGCTGGTCGCGCGGTTCGGCAGGCGCTTCGTTTTGGTGCTGCTGTACGGCGCGGCGGTGACGGGCGCGCTGATCTCGTTCGCCGGTGTGCTCGGCGGATCCGTGCTCGCGCTGGTGGCGGGGATGCCCCTGATCGGCTTCGGCAACAGCGGGGCGCAGCTCTCCCGGTACACCGCGGCCGACCTGTCGCCCGAGCACCGCAAGGGTTTCGCACTGTCCACAATGGTCTGGGCGGGGACGGTCGGCGCGGTCGCGGGGCCCGCCCTGATCGCGCCCGCCGCGGCGAGGGCGGAAGCCGCCGATCTTCCCGCTTTGTCCGGTCCGATCGCGGCGGGGGCGATCGTGGTGGCCATCGCCGTGGTCGCCGTCGCCACCCTGCCGCGGGGCCTCGCCGCCCCGGAGGAAGGGGTGCCGAAGCAGCAGCGGATGTCCGTGCGGAACCCGGTGGTACTCGGACCGCTCGTGGCGATGGTCGGCGCGCAACTGGCGATGGTGGCGGTGATGACGATGACCCCCGTCCAGTTGCACGAGCACGGCCAAGGTCTCGACGTCGTCGGCTGGGTGCTGAGCGCCCATCTGGTCGGGATGTTCGCGCTGGCGCCGTTGTCCGGCTGGATCGCCGACCGCTGGGGCGGCCGCGCGACCATCTTCGGCGGGATCGGGACGATCACCGTCGCGGCGGTCACCGTGATCGGCGCCCCCGATTCGCATCACGTGGGGATCCCGGTCGCACTCTTCCTGCTGGGCTACGGCTGGAACCTGGTGTTCGTCGGCGGCAGCAGCATGCTCAGCCGCGATCTCCCGGCCGCCCAGCGGACGAGGGCGCAGGGCACGGTCGACGCCTTCGTCTGGGGCACTTCGGCCGGGGCGAGCCTGCTCGCCGGACAGCTGTTCGGCCTGGGTGGCTACGTCCTGGTCGGCGTCGCGGGTGGTCTGTGCGCCCTCGTCCCGCTCGCGGTACTCGCCCGGCGGCCGGTGGTGCGCGAGGCCGGTGAAAAAGCCGGGCTCCGCTGATCTGCGAAACCCCGGCGCAGCCGTCATACTGCTTCACTCCGACGCGAACGAACCCGTGATGACGCAGATCACGTGGGTGACCGATTCGGAGGGTCCTAGGGTGAAAGCACACAAGGTGCGGGAGATCGGGGGTGCACGATGAGCGAGTTCGCGGTGAATCTGCGGGACCGGGTACGGCAGGCGAGGGAGGACGTTCAGATCGCCAAGCAGGCCTCTGACGAGGACCGGGCCTCGGCCGTCGGCGCCGATCTGGCCAACCTGGAGCGACTGGCCGCCGAACACGGGGTCGACCTGCCGGAGCAGGCCTCGGGGGACAACCGGGCGTGACCCGGGTTCCAGGCCGGTGATCGGCCTTTGACACCCTGGGGCGTGTGACCGAAAGCCTGAACCGGATCCGCGCCTTCCTGGCGGATCGTGAGCCGCCGACGCCGTGCCTGGTCGTCGACACCGATCTGGTCGCGGAGCGTGCGGCCGCGGTCTCGGCGGCTTTCCCGGGTGCGCTGATCCGTTACGCGGTCAAGGCGAACCCGGCTCCCGAGGTACTCGACGCGGTGGCGTCGACCGGCGCGGGATTCGACGTGGCGGGGACGGCGGAGATCGAGCTGTGCCTGTCCCGGGGCGCGCGGCCGGCGGAACTGGCGTACGGCAACACGATCAAGAAACCGGCGGACATCGCCTTCGCCTACGCGCGCGGAGTCCGTGAATTCACCACGGACTCCGCCGGTGATCTGGCGAATCTGGCCGAGCACGCGCCCGGTTCGCTGGTCTCGGTCCGCCTGCTCACCGGCGGCCCGGATTCGGTCACGCCGTTCGGCCACAAGTTCGGCTGCGAACCGGCGGTCGCCGCGGCCCTGCTCCGCCAGGCCGTGGATGCCGGGCTGCGCCCGGGAATCGCGTTCCACGTCGGCTCGCAGCAGCCGGATCCGGCTGCCTGGGAGATCGGGATCGCGACCGCGGCCAAGGTCGCCGCGGAGGCGGGTGTCGTACTGGAGCGGCTGAACATCGGAGGCGGTTTCGCCACCGAGCACCGGGAACCCGTGCCGTCGCTGACGGACTACGCGACGGCGATCCACGCCGCCCTCCGCGAGCACCTCCCGGAGCCGGAACTGCTGCTGGAGCCGGGCCGGGTGATCGTCGCCGACGCCGGACTGATCAGGACCGAAGTCGTCCTGGTGACCACTCGCGCCGCCGCCGACGAACGCCGCTGGGTCTATCTCGACGTCGGCAGGTACAACGGAATGGCCGAGTGCGAGAACGAAGCCGTCGCGTATCGGCTGGAGCCCGTCGGCGTCAAGGGACCGCAAGGACCGGTGGTCCTCGCGGGGCCGACCTGCGATGGTGACGACGTGTTGTACCAGCGGACGCCGTGCGCGCTGCCGAGGTCGTTGAAGGCGGGCGACCGGTTGGACATCCCGGGCACCGGGGCGTACACCGCCAGCTATTCTTCCGTCGCTTTCAACGGAATCGAGCCGTTGCGCACCTATTGTGTGGGGAGGTTCGCCGATGCCGGGTGAAGAACCACTCGTCGGCCGGTTCGCCGGCCGCCACGTACTCGCGGAGTTCGAGGGGATCGAGCCGTCGTTGCTCGACGACGCCGTACTCCTCAAGAAGACCCTCGCCGAAGCGGTGACCGAGGCGGGGGCGACGGTCTGCGAGGTCGTGTCGCATTCCTTCGCCCCGCAAGGGGTCACGGTGCTCGCGCTGCTGGCCGAATCCCACGCGTCGGTGCACACCTATCCGGAGATCGGCTCGGTGTTCGTCGACGTGTTCACCTGCGGGGACCGGGCCGATCCGGAACGCGCGGTCGCGTTGCTGGCGAAGATGCTGGGCGCCGGCACCGTCCGGATGTCCACTGTGGAACGAGGAGAGAACTGATGGCGCAGCGAGTGATCGTCGAGCCGATGGGCGCGGGGCTCACCCGGAACTGGGACGTCGAGGAGGTCCTGTTCGAGGGCCGCACCGCCTTCCAGAACGTCCTCATCGGACGGACCGCGCAGGGGATCTCGCTCTTCTGCGACGACGAACGGCAGAGCACCGAGCTCAGCCAGCTCGTCTACCACGAGGCCCTGATGGTGCCGACGCTGCTGCTCGCCGAACGCGTCGAGCGGGTGCTGATCATCGGGTCCAGCGAAGGGGTCGCCTCCCAGCTCGCCGTCGCGGCCGGGGCCGAGGTGGTCGACCACGTCGACATCGACGCCGAAGCGGTGCGTGTCTGCGCCGAACATCTTCCGTACGGCTACACCCTCGACGAGCTCGCCCGCGCCGAACGCGGGGAGGGGAAGATCCGTGTCCACTACCGCGACGGCTGGGAGTTCCTCGCCGAAGCCCGGGAGCGCGGCGACTCCTACGACGTGGTCGTGATCGACCTGCCGGACGAGAACGACGACCCGGCGGCGCAGCACAATCGGTTGTACGGAACCGACTTCCTCGCCCGGTGCACGGCGCTGCTCACCGACGGGGGAGTGGTCGGCTGTCAGGCCGGCTGCCCGACGCTGTGGCGCAACCGGACACTGATCACGTCCTGGCGCCGGTTCACCGAGTCGTTCGGGACCGTGCTCTACTACGGTTCGGACGAGCACGAGTGGGCCTTCCTGACCGGCAGGGCCGACACGATCGCCGACCCCGGCGCCCTCGTCGCGGAAAAGATCGGCAAGGCGGGGATCGGGGAGTCCACTATGGACGAAGACGCGCTGAGGGCGAACACGGTGCCGCCGTTTTCCCTGCGGAGCCACTGAGAGCCCGGCGACCTTCATCCCGTCGAGATCACCGGTCGTCGCTGTGCGTGGCGCTCGGTCACAGGATCCTCCATCTGGTCGTTGCCGGGTGTCGCGGTGCGGGCCAGAATCCCTCTAGTGGGTAGCTGGGACGCGGAAATCGCCGCCAGGGCGGACAGGGAGCCCGCGGTCTGTGCCGCCTTCACGAGTTTGACCGCGAGTGTCACGGAAGACCTCGGACCGGATCGGGTCGTGGACACCTTGTCCAGCGAATGCGCACGGCTGCTGCCGATCGACTCCACCGAGGTCTTCCTGCCCGGCGTGGAACTCGAACGCCATTCCGCGGTCGCGGAGGACGGGCCCGCGCTCGAATCCTTCGAAACCGGGAAGGACATCGCCGTGCACGACCTTTCCGCCGAGGTCTCGCGCTGGCCGGGTTACGTCGCCAGGATGGCAGGGCAAGGCTTCGCCGCGGTTTCCGCGCTTCCGTTGCGGGCGATGGATGAAACCGTCGGTTCGATCGCCTTCCTCAGTGCCGAAACCGTCGTGCTGAGCGCCGAAGACCACCGGCTCGGCCGCGCGCTCGCCGACGTCGCGACGCTGTGTCTCCTGCAGCAGCGGGAATTGCGGCACTACCGGACGCTGTCGGAGCAGTTGCAGAAGGCGCTCGACAGCAGGGTCGTCATCGAGCAGGCGAAGGGTATGCTCGCCGAACGCGCCGGTATCGACCTCGGCACCGCATTCAACCGCATGCGTTCCTTCGCCCGTAGTTCGAACAAGAAGCTGTCGGACGTCGCACGCTGCGTCGTCGAAGGAACACTGGACACCCGGAAACTCCTCCGGTCGCGAAACCGGTGAAATCCGACGGAAAATGCCGGTCGATCGCTGGTAGGGCCGTTGGTCACCGGAACCGATGACTTGTCCCCGTCGATGCGCGACCGAGCGGCCCTAGGGCGCGAGGACGTAATCGGAAAGGCTTCACCCAGACGAAAGGTGCGGTGGAGTCATGGCGTTGTTGGGAAGCCTTCTCGGGAAGAGCCGGTCGGTGCGGCCGAGCCTGCTTCCGTTGCTGGAATTGAGGTCGGCGGTGCTGACGCTGC
This sequence comes from Amycolatopsis sp. MJM2582, assembly GCF_000754115.1. Taxonomy (NCBI): domain Bacteria; kingdom Bacillati; phylum Actinomycetota; class Actinomycetes; order Pseudonocardiales; family Pseudonocardiaceae; genus Amycolatopsis; species Amycolatopsis sp. MJM2582. Next base: position 1,309,083 of record NZ_JPLW01000002.1, on the reverse strand, counting down.
GGTCCGGTCACGCGCTCGCGCCGACCGGTTCGGGGACGGTCTGCTTCGTCGCGGAGGGACGTCCCGGTGCGGGGACGGAGGCGGAGATCATCGCCGGTCTCGCCGGGGATTCCGCCCGCCGCAACGTGGTCACCCACGACGCGCACGGCAGGACGATCGTCCGCTGCTGGCGGGAGAACGGGGACCTCGGCTGGCTGCTCGACGACCTCGTCGACGTCAACGAGAGGCTGGCGCAGGCCGGGTTCGCGTCGTGGCTGCTGCACACGACGGTCGACTTCGCCGAGCTGCGGGACATGCGTCACCCGCGGCTGACGATGGTGTACCGCCGTGAACGCGGCACCTTCTACCCGTACGCGCCGCGCGGAACCCGCGGCCGGGACAGGGCGATTGAGCTGAAGATCCGCTCGTCGCTGACCCGGATCGTGCCGATGGAGTCCGACATCGGCCGGTGGCGCCCGGTATGACCGACGCAACTCGCGTGCTTGGAGCCGTCACACGCGTGATTGGAGCCGGAACTCGAGAGTTCCGGCTCCAATCACGCGAGTTCCGCCCTCGATCACGCGAATGACGGGTCAGCCGGGGACGCCGCTGAGCCAGCCGCGCAGGCGCTGGACGCGCCGGTCCTGCGGGCTCCATCGCGGGAAGCGGCGCCGCGACCGGGTGGCGAGGGCCGCGCCGTCGAGATGCCGGATCGCGGTCAGGACGTCGTCGAGCAGCGAGCCGTGTGTCTCCGGTTTCGCCACGACCCGCGGCAACCGCTCGAGTTCGGCGGCGAGCGGCACCCGGCGGCCGGAGGCGTGCGTGCCGGGACGGCGGCGGGTCTCGCAGATTCTCGTGGTCACGTCCCGGTCACCCTCTTCCCGTGGTCACGGCCGTCGAATTCGTCCCTTACGACGATGCGGTACCGAAGGCCGTTCCGGTCAGCGCCGAAGGTTGTGCCATCGAGGGCACAAAGACCCCACTCGGTCGCCGGACGGGTACGGCGGGTCACGGGTTGGCGTCGAAAGGACGGCCGGGGCGGCGGCGGTGGGACAATGCGCCGGCGCGCCGATCGCGAATCCGCACGCGGGTGAATACGGCCGTGGGCAGGATTGATTTCCGGGAATCTGCCGGACAATGGTCCGGCGAGACCACGATCGACGGAGAAGGTGCATGCCGAACCCGAACTCCCCGCAGCCCATGCCCCCGGCCGCGGCCCCGATCCGGGTGCTGCTCGTCGAGGACCACAAAATGGTGGCCGAAGCCCTCGGCGCGGCCTTCGAGGAGTTCCCGGAGATCGACCTGGTGGCGTCCGTGGAGTCCCTGGCCCACGGGATGATCGCGGCGGAGGAACACCGGCCCGACATCGTGCTCCTCGATCGGCGGCTCCCGGACGGCGACGGGATCGAGGCGATCGCCGGGCTCCGCGCGGTCTCCCCGTCGAGCCGGGTACTGGTGCTGACCGGCGACGCGAACAGTGCGATCGTCGCCAGGATCCTGGAGGTCGGCGGGGCCGGGCTGCTGCTGAAATCCGGTCTCCTCGACGAGCTGATCACCGCGATCAGGACCATCGCGGCGGGCGACATGGTCATCGACCCGGAATTGCTCAGTGGCGCGCTGGCCATGCTGGGCGGCGGTTCGGGCCGGATCGGCCCGGTGCTGACCCTGCGGGAACGGCAGGTGCTGGGTTTGATCGCCGAAGGCGCCGGGACCGACCGGATCGCCGAAGAACTGCGGCTGGCGCGGAATACCGTGCGGAATCACGTGCAGCGGATCCTGGTGAAGACCGGGACCCATTCGAAACTCGAAGCAGTGGTGCACGCACGGAAGAATGGCCTCCTCGAACGGCCGTAGCGGGAAGACGTATCCGAGTGCCAAGCTGCACTATGGCCATGCTGCCATCGGAACAGACGCCTGATCACCGCAGCGCTGTGCTCTTCGAGTTGTTCATGCACAGCGTGGCCGACTACGCCATTTACCTGCTGGACGCAGACGGGCGGGTGATCAGCTGGAACCCGGGGGCGGAACGGATCAAGGGATACTCCCAGGACGAGATCCTCGGCCGCCATTTCTCCGTTTTCTACACCGAGGCGGACGTCGCAGACGGCAAACCCGCGGCGGAACTGCTGGTCGCCGCGGAGATGGGGAGCCACGAGGACGAGGGCTGGCGTGTCCGCCGTGACGGGTCGCGGTTCTGGGCCAACACCGTGATCACCGCGTTGCGGGACGAACAGGGCGGTCTCGTCGGTTTCGGAAAGGTCACCCGTGATCTCACCGAACGCCGGAAAACACTGGAGGAAAGGACCGAACGGCGACAGGCGTTCGCGCATTTGGTCCGCGCACAGGAAACCGAACGTCGCCGTATCGCGTGGGATGTTCACGACGATTCCATTCAGTCGATGATCGCGGTGAGCATGCGGTTGCAGATGCTCGCCGCACAACGGCGTGATCCGGCTTTGATGCAACTCGACGAAGCGATTCAGGGGGCCATCCGACGATTACGGATCCTCGTCGCCCAATTGCGCCCGCCCGCGCTGAACGACGAAGACCTGATCGCTTCCGTCCGCGACTATCTCGACGAGGTCGTCGCCGGCTGGGGCCTCGACTGCACCCTGCGGCACGATCTCGCCGTCACCCCGCCGCCCGACCTCGTCGTCACCGCCTTCCGGATTCTTCAGGAGGCGCTGGTGAACGTGCGCAAACACGCGAACGCCCGCACTGTCCTGGTCTCGCTGACCGGACAGGACGACGGTCTGCTGGTGGAGGTCGCGGACGACGGCGACGGGCTGAAACCGGACGGCGAGAACCCGCACGGGACCTTGTCGGGCGAGCACATCGGAATGGCGTCGATGCGTGAACGTGCGGAAGCGGCGCAAGGCTGGTTCCGGATCTCCAGCAGGCCGGGCGAAGGTACTTCGGTGACCTTCTGGATTCCGCTGGGCCCTCCCGGACCCGTGCGGACATGAACGAAGGAGGCACTTCGATGCCGGAACCGGGAAGCAAGCGCGGGACGAGAGAAGTGGTCCGGGTGGGCGGGGCGATCGACGACCAAGGCCTGCAGCGGCTGCTGGAGGGGCTGAAAGCCGTTCGCGACGGCGATTTCAGCACCCGACTGCCCCAGGTGGACGACGTACTGATGGACGAGATGGCGGTCGTCTTCAACGGGATGGTCGATCAGCTGGCGCTGTTCACCTCCGAGGTCACCCGGGTCGCGCGCGAGGTGGGGACCGACGGGAAGCTCGGCGGCCAGGCGGCGGTGCCCTCGGTTTCGGGAACGTGGAAGGACCTCACCGATTCGGTGAACGCGATGGCGGGCAACCTCACGGGCCAGGTCCGTGACATCGCCGAGGTCGCGACCGCGGTGGCGAAGGGCGATCTCTCGCAGAAGATCACCGTCGACGTCAAAGGCGAGATGCTCGAACTGAAGAACACGATCAACACGATGGTGGATCAGTTGTCGTCGTTCGCCGACGAGGTCACGCGAGTCGCTCGCGAGGTCGGCAGTGAGGGACGGCTGGGCGGTCAGGCGGAAGTCCCCGGGGTCGCCGGGACGTGGCGGGATCTGACGACGTCGGTGAACTTCATGGCGGGGAACCTGACCGATCAGGTGCGGTCCATCGCCGAGGTCACCACGGCGGTGGCGAAGGGTGATCTCTCGCAGAAGATCACCGTGGACGCGCGGGGCGAGATCCTGGAGTTGAAGAACACGATCAACACGATGGTGGATCAGTTGTCGTCGTTCGCCGACGAGGTCACCCGTGTCGCGCGCGAGGTCGGCACCGAGGGCGCGCTCGGCGGGCAGGCCCAGGTGCCCGGAGTGGCGGGGACGTGGCGGGATCTGACCACGTCGGTGAACTTCATGGCCGGCAACCTCACCGCGCAGGTGCGCTCCATCGCCCAGGTGGCCACGGCGGTGGCGAAGGGTGATCTCTCGCAGAAGATCACCGTGGACGCGAGGGGCGAGATCCTGGAGTTGAAGAACACGATCAACACGATGGTGGATCAGTTGTCGTCGTTCGCCGACGAGGTCACCCGCGTGGCCCGCGAGGTCGGCACCGAAGGACGGCTGGGTGGTCAGGCGGACGTCAAGGGTGTGTCGGGTACCTGGAAGGGACTGACCGAGTCCGTGAACGTCATGGCCGACAACCTCACCGACCAGGTGCGGTCGATCGCTGAAGTCACCACCGCGGTCGCGAAGGGCGATCTCTCGCAGAAGATCCGCGTCGACGCGCGCGGCGAGATCCTGGAGCTCAAGGACACCATCAACACGATGGTCGGCCAGTTGTCGTCGTTCGCCGACGAGGTCACCCGTGTCGCCCGTGAGGTGGGTACGGAGGGGCGGCTGGGTGGTCAGGCGGACGTCAAGGGTGTGTCGGGCACGTGGAAGGGCCTGACCGAGTCGGTCAACGTCATGGCCGACAACCTCACGGATCAGGTGCGCTCCATCGCCCAGGTGGCGACCGCGGTCGCGAGGGGTGACCTGTCCCAGAAGATCACCGTCGAGGCCAAGGGCGAGGTCGCCGCGCTCGCGCAGACGATCAACACGATGGTCGACACGCTGTCGGCCTTCGCGGACGAGGTCACCCGCGTGGCGCGGGAAGTCGGCACTGAGGGCATCCTCGGCGGGCAGGCCAGGGTGCCGAACGTCGCCGGCACCTGGAAAGACCTCACCGACAACGTCAACTCGATGGCGAACAACCTCACCGGCCAGGTCCGCAACATCGCCCAGGTGACCACCGCGGTCGCGCAGGGAGACCTGTCCCGCAAGATCGACGTCGACGCGCGCGGCGAGATCCTGGAGCTCAAGACCACCATCAACACGATGGTCGACCAGCTTTCCGCGTTCGCCGCGGAGGTCACACGCGTCGCCCGTGAGGTCGGCAGCGAAGGACGGCTCGGCGGTCAGGCCGAGGTCGAAGGCGTTTCGGGTACCTGGAAGCGGCTGACGGAGAACGTCAACGAGCTCGCCGGGAACCTGACCCGGCAGGTCCGGGCGATCGCCGAGGTGACCAGCGCGGTGGCGACCGGCGACCTGACGCGGTCGATCTCCGTCGAGGCGCAGGGCGAGGTCGCGGAGCTGAAGGACAACATCAACGCGATGGTCCAGTCGCTGCGCGAGACCACGCGGGCGAACGAGGAACAGGACTGGCTCAACACCAACCTGGCCCGGATCTCGGGCCTCATGCAGGGCCACCGGGACCTGCGGGTGGTGGCCACGCTGATCATGAACGAGCTGACCCCGCTGGTCGGCGCCCAGCACGGCACGTTGTTCCTCACCGAACCGGGGGAGAGCGGCACGCGGCTGCGGCTGATCACCAGCTACGGGCACAGCGAGGCCCCGGACGCGCCCTCGGATTTCGCGATGGGGCAGTCGCTGATCGGGCAGGCCGCGCAGACCAAGAAACCGATCGTGGTCGACCGGACGCCACCGGGGTTCGTGAAGATCTCGTCGAGTCTCGGCTCGGCCCCGCCGGTCACCCTGATCGTGCTGCCGATCGTCTTCGAGGACCAGGTGCTCGGCGTCATCGAACTGGCGTCGTTCGGCGAATTCACCGCCGTCCGCAAGGACTTCCTCGAACAGCTGATGGAGACCATCGGGGTCAACGTCAACACGATCATCGCCAACGCGCGGACCGACTCGCTGCTGGAGGAATCCCAGCGGCTCGCCGAGGAACTGCAGGCCCGCTCCGAGGAGCTGCAAGCGCAGCAGGCGAAACTGCAGGTGTCCAACGCGGAGCTGGAGGAGAAGGCCGAACTGCTCGCCCGGCAGAACCGCGACATCGAGGTGAAGAACTTCGAAATCGAGCAGGCTCGCCAGGAGATCGAGGAACGCGCGCAGCAGCTCGCGCTGGCGTCGAAGTACAAGTCGGAGTTCCTGGCCAACATGTCGCACGAACTCCGGACCCCGTTGACCAGTCTGCTGATCCTCGCCGGGGTGCTCTCGCAGAACTCCACCCAGAACCTGACGCCCAAACAGGTCGAGTTCGCGAAGGTCATCCAATCCGCGGGCACCGACCTGCTGCAGCTGATCAACGACATCCTCGACCTGTCGAAGGTCGAGGCGGGCAAGATGGACATCCACCACGAGCCGTTCCCGCTGCGCCAGCTGCTCGACTACGTCGGCACGACGTTCCGGCCGCTGACCGCCGAGAAGGGGCTCGACTTCCAGGTCACCGTCGAACCCAACGTTCCGGAGCTGCTGTTCACCGACGAGCAGCGGCTGCGGCAGGTGCTGCGGAACCTGCTGTCGAACGCGGTCAAGTTCACCGAAGACGGCAGCGTCGAGCTCCGGGTCAAACTCGTCGACACCATCGTTTCGCCGTCCGGAGGACCCTCGCACGAGTCCCTGGTGGCCTTCAGCGTCACCGACACCGGGATCGGGATCGCCGAGGAGAACCTCGATTCGATCTTCGGCGCCTTCCAGCAGGCCGACGGCACCACCAGCCGCAAGTACGGCGGCACCGGACTCGGCCTGTCGATCAGCCGCGAGGTCGCCTATCTGCTCGGCGGTGAGATCCGGGCGGACAGTGTCCTGGGGACCGGCAGCACGTTCACCCTCTACCTGCCGGTCGCCAGGTTCACCGCACCCGTGAGCCTCGAAGAGTCCACTGTGGACAACTCCGCCGCGGAACGGCGGGTGCTGGTGGTGGAGAGCGAGCAGAACAGTCTGCTGACCCTGCTCGCCCGCGGGGTCGCGGCCGACATCGCGGACAGCCACGGCTCGGTCCAGGTCCGTGCCGTGTCGGACCCGGCGGAGGCGTTCGAGGAACTGAAACGCGACAGCTACCGCTGCGTCGTGCTCGACACCAGCATCCCCGGGACGAGCGCCTTGACGTTCCTCAAACGGCTCGTCGACGGTCCGGATCCGGTCGAAGTCCCGGTGCTGGCGTACGCGACCCGCAAGCTCAGCGCCGCACAGGACCGCTTGCTGCACGGACACGCGCGGGTGCATCCCGTCGAACTCCTGCCTTCGCTGGACATGCTGCGGGAGCGGATCATGTTGCACATCTCGGCCAGCGAACTCGAAGGCATCCTGCCGCTGATGCGCCAGCCCGAGGTGAGTCCGGTGGAGACCGTGCCCGCCTCGGACCAGCCGTCCGATCCGCCCGCCGGGCCGGCGAGGCTCCAGGGACGCAAGGTGCTGCTCGTCGACGACGACGCCCGCAACGTCTACGCCATCTCGGGAATGCTCGAACTGCACGGACTTTCGGTCGTGCACGCGCCCAACGGCCGCAAGGGTATCGAGGAACTGCTGGCCGACGACGGGATCGACCTGATCCTGATGGACGTGATGATGCCGGAGATGGACGGCCACGCGACGACGGCGGCGATCCGCGAGATGCCGAAGTTCGCCGGACTGCCGATCATCACCGTCACCGCGAAGGCGATGGAAGGGGACCGCGAGAAGAGCCTCGCCGCCGGGGCGAGCGACTACGTGACCAAACCCGTGAACGCGGAGGAACTCCTGGCTTGTATGGAACGCTGGCTCACGGACTGAAGTCCTGGCTACTCGGTCCCGTTGGCGCTGTTCGCGCAGATGCGGCGGATGGCCGCGACGATCTCGGTGTTGGGACTGCCCTTCACGAGGTACTCGGTGACGCCCGCGGACGCCATCTGGGCGATGGAGCGGGTGTCGCTGTGCGCGGAGAACGCCATCAACCGCGTATGGGGCACCCGGCGCCGGATCTCCCGCGCCATCCACGCGCCACCACCACCGGGGATCCGGACGTCCAGCACGGCGACCTCGGGGGACAGCAGCTCGGCGAGCGCGACCGCTTCGCCGGCGTCCAGCGCGACGGCGACCACCTCGATGTCCGGCTCGGAGTCCAGGAGGGCGCGCAGGGCGTCGCCGATGACCGGGTTGTCGTCCGCGACGAGCACCCGAAGTCTGGGGAGTGGCGTTCGGTTCATCACCCAGTCCGTGCCCGCGCGGTCTGCGGCGCCGGTGGTGGTCGCGGGCCCCCCGCCGAACATGGCGTGACTCAGCAAGAGATCCGGCGGTCGCCCTCGCTCGGCTGCTCGATGAGCGTCCTGGCGACGTCGTGGATCTTCATGTTGTTGTTGCGGCAGAACGAACGCAGCAGTTCGAACGCGGCGTCGATGTCGATCTGGTAGCGCTCGGCGAGGATACCCTTCGCCTGCTCGATGGGAAGCCGGTGATCCAGCGCGTACTGGAGTTGCTCGGCGCGGGCGCGGTAGAAGCGGATTCGGTTGCGCATCGCCACGAGGTCGTCGGCCGGGTCGGGAGAGCCGGGCGACGGGGTAGGCGAAAGCGTGGTCTCGGACATGAAGCGATCGTCGCAGCGGCGTGACTGCTCCGGGAAGAACAGAACGTCCTGACTCGAATGATGCAAATGAACCTGGTCCGGTCGGCGGCAGCCACTCGAACGGGCGCCGAACAGGGCCCTTTGGCCTGTCGCAGTGACCGGCCGTGCACCGTACGCTCAGCCGAGGAGGGGGAACCGTGGAGGTCGGAATGCTCCGGGTGTTTCTGGTCGACGACCACGAGGTGGTCCGTCGAGGGGTCGCGGACATGCTCGAGGAGGAGGCCGATCTGTGCGTCGTCGGGCAGGCCGCGACCTTTTCCCAAGCGCTGGCGAGGATCCCGGCGCTGCGGCCGGACGTCGCGGTGCTCGACGTGCGGCTGCCGGACGGCAACGGCGTCGAACTCGCGCGGGAACTGAGATCCCGGATGCCGGAACTCAAATGCCTGATGCTCACGTCGTACACCGACGAACAGGCGATGCTTGACGCGATCATGGCGGGCGCGAGCGGGTACGTCATCAAGGACATCCGCGGGATGGACCTGGTGGCGGCGGTCAAGGAGGTCGGCCTCGGCCGGTCGCTGCTGGACGCGAGGGCCGCCGCGACGCTGATGGCGAAGTTCCGCGACGACGCCGCCAAGAAGGGCCCGCTGGCGGGCCTCTCCGATCAGGAACGCACGTTGCTGGAGCTGATCGGCGAGGGGTTGACCAACCGGCAGATCGCCGAACGGATGTTCCTCGCCGAGAAGACCGTGAAGAACTACGTGTCGCGGTTGCTGACGAAACTCGGGATGCAGCGGCGGACCCAGGCGGCGGTGCTGGCGACGGAACTGCGGCGGCAGTGACGCTTTCGAGGCGCGATCCTCGCTCGGCCCCGAATGTCAGGAAAGGGTCGTTCAGGACGAAAAATGTCATGAACGACCCTTTCCTGACATGCGCGAGGTGCGGGATGTCCTGAAAGGGTCGTTCATGACACAGGGCGGGGTCGCGCGGGTCAAGCGGAAATGAGCGTATCGAGCAGCACGTCGTCCAGCGGCCGGCGCGGCGTCCACGGCAGCGGAGAGCCGTAGCCGACCCGCAACAGCACCTGCGGCCACACCCCGCAGCCGAGGATCCGCCGCAGTTCGGCACGGGCCTCGCGGACCATGATCGGCGGCGAGATGAACGACGCGTCGAGTCCCGTGGCGGTCGCGGTGAGCAGCACCCGTTGCAGGGCCTGGCCGGCCTGCAGCCGGTCGAGCCGGTCGTCGGTCAGCGATCCGATCGCCACCACGAGCGGGGCGGGCCGCGGATCACCGGTCGCTTCGCCGAATTCGTCGAGGAGCCAGCTTTCGTCGGCGGGGCTGCCTTCCATCGCGTAGGACGGCACACCGTCGCGGGTGTTCGCGCCCAGCCCGGTCCAGCGGCCGAGTTCGGCGAGGAAGGCGGGGTCGGCGAGTTGCTCCCGGCGGGCGCGGGCGGTGAGGTCGTGCAGGAGACGGCATTGTTCGGCGTCGAGGTTCGGCATCCACGCGTGTTCGAGTTCGGTGGCGTGGCGGAGCGCGGTGAGCGTCGGTTTCGGGACGACGCTGGAAAGGAACGGCCGCCGGTTGGTCCGACGACGGGGGATCGCCCGGGCCAGCCGCACGACCTTCTGATCGGGCATGCGTTCGGCGAGCGGGCGGACGACGGCCAGCAGATCGGGCTCGGCGCGGCTGGGCATCAGGGTCGTCGCCGGATGGAAGCCCAGTGCGTGAATCGCCGTCCGGAGGGTGAACAGGGCGGCGCCGCACGAGAGCACGAGTTCGCGTCCGTCCGGATCCGTGACGGGTAAAATACGGCGCGGATCGGCGTGCACCTCGATCCCGGTGCCGGTGCACCGGAAAAGCCACGGCTGGGTGTTGTGCGTCGACGGGGCCAACATGGCCGACCGGAGCACGGAATTCACCTGTTCGGAGTTCAAACGTCCGACCCTGGTGACTTGTATGGTCATGGTTTCCCCCGCCGCTGCGCCACGGGCAATACGGTTGTCTGATGAGACGGTCCCGCCCGCGGTGCGGGGCCGAAAGAGGAGAAAGTCACCACGGCCGGGAGTCGTCCCGATCTTCGGAGGCGGAGCAGGATGTCGGCTCATGACCGGCTGGGCGGAAGCGACGACCGGATCACCGGCGCGCTGTCCCAGCTGAAGGTTCGTGAGGTGCTGCGGGATCTCCAGGACCGCATCGAACGGCTCATCGGCACCCGCGACAAGATGGACGGCCTGCTCGAAGCGGTGCTCGCGGTCGCGTCGGGGCTGGAGCTGGACACGACGCTGCACCGGATCGTGCAGGCGGCGATCGATCTCGGCGAAGCGACTTACGGCGCGCTCGGGGTGATCGCGGACGACGGTTCGCTCGCCGAATTCGTCTATCACGGTATCGACGGCGAAACGAAGGAACAGATCGGGCATCTCCCGAAAGGCCACGGACTGCTGGGTTTCGTCATCGACGAGGCGAAACCGGTGCGCCTGGCCGACATCTCCCGGCATCCCGCGTCGGTCGGGTTCCCGCCGTGCCATCCGCCGATGCGTTCGTTCCTCGGCGTGCCGATCCGGGTTCGCGACGAGGTGTTCGGGAATCTCTACCTGACCGAGAAACGCGGGGAAAGTTTCACCGACGACGACGAGGTGGTCGTCCAGGCGCTCGCCGCGGCGGCCGGGATAGCGATCGAGAACGCCCACCTGTACGAGCAGACGCGGATCCGCCAGCGGTGGCAGGCGGCCACCAGCGAGGTGACCACGGAACTGCTGGGCGGCACCGACCCCGTCGACGCGCTCAACCTGATCGCCGGCCGGGCGCTCGAACTCACCGGTTCCGATCTCACTTTGCTGGCACTGCCCGGTTCCGGCAGGCTCGACGTCAGCCCGGACGGTGAGGACGAGGCCGACGAGCTGACCATCGCCGTGTGCGCGGGCGCGCGGGCGGCGGAGCTGACCGGGGTGCGGATCAGCGTCGCCACGTCGTTGCCGGGGGCGGTCTACCGCGACCGGACCCCGCGCAGCGTGCCGGAACTGGTACTCGGTCCCGACGGGGAGATCGGCCTCGGCCCGACGCTCGTCGTGCCGCTCCGCGCGCGGGAACGGACGTCCGGGGTGCTGATGGCGGTGCGGAATCCGGGCGCGGTCCCGTTCGAGCTCGCCCAGCTGCCGGTGGTGGCCTCGTTCGCCGACCAGGCCGCGCTCGCGCTCCAGCTGGCCGCGCGGCAGCGCACCGCCAGGGAGCTCGACGTGCTCGCCGACCGCGACCGGATCGCCAGGGATCTGCACGACCACGTCATCCAGCGGCTGTTCGCGGTCGGTCTCGCCATGCAGAGCACCCACCGCCGCGCGGATTCGCCGGAACTGCGGCGGCGGATCGGGGAGAGCATCGACCAGATGCACGAGATCGTGCACGAGATCCGCACGGCGATCTTCGACCTCCACGGCGGCGAGGCGGGTCAGCAGGGGGTGCGGCTGCGGCATCGCCTCTACGACTCGATCACCGAACTGACCGACGACACCCCACTGCATCCGACGGTCAGCCTGTCCGGGCCGCTCGACTCGATCCCGCTCCCGTTCGCCGAACACGCCGAGGCGGTGGTGCGCGAGACGGTCGGCAACGTGGTCCGGCACGCGCGGGCGAGCGGCGTTTCGGTGAGCGTCGCGGTGAAGGACGACGTCCTGCGGATCGTGGTCACCGACGACGGCACCGGGATCGGCGAGTCCGGCGGATTCGGCGGGCTGCGGAATCTTCGTGATCGCGCGGAGAAGGCCGGCGGGACGTTCCGGGCGGAGACGCGCGAAGGGGGCGGAACCAGGATCGACTGGTCCGCCCCCTTGCGCTGACCGGGGTTCAGTTCGTCGACTGCGTGGCGAGGAGCCCGTCGACTTCGACCGAGCGGGCGACGTCGGAGGCGACGGTCTCCAGCAGTTCCGCGGTGAGGTCCGAAAGCGCCCGCGTCACGGCGAGATAGGAACCGATCTGGGACGACGCACCGTTTCTCAGCCCGGCCTCCGCGATTCCGACGCCGACGAACTCGCCGCCGTCCTCGAGACGGAGCAATGCTTCCGCGCGTACCCGGTACGGCTCGTGCTGCAGGGACACGTCGATGGTCCATTTGTCCGTCATCGTGGGCTCCGTTCCGGTCATAGAGACTCTCATCGGGGCCGTCCGTGGCACAGGGTCCTTGGTCCTCGCTCTCCGCTAATCGGGGGCGAAAGTCCTCGGAACTCGTGACCGGCGGCCGCTGCGGTCGCCGGGTACCCCGGCCGATGGTGGATCAACCCCTTTCTTCGGGAGCACACGATGAAGATCCCGTTACCGACCCATGTCGACCAGGCGGTGGCGGCGGCCGTCCGTGCGCCGTCCCCGCTCAACACCCAGCCGTGGCGGTTCGTCGTCGACCGAGGGCGGATCGAAGTGTGGCTCGATCGCGCCAGGGTGCTCCGGATCGCCGACCCGGACGCCCGCGAGGCGCGGCTTTCGTGCGGCGCCGCGTTGTTCAACCTGATCGTTTCGTTGCGGTCCAACGGCAAGACCGTCTCGCTGCGGCTGGTCCCGAAGCCGGAGGAGCCGGACCTGCTCGCCGAACTCGTGATCGGCGGCGACCGGTTTTCGTCGCCGGAGGAACGGAAGCTGGCCGAGGTCGTCTTCCGCCGTCACACGAACCGCCGTCCGTTCGCGGACCGGCCGGTGCCGGTCTGGGCGCGGACGACGTTGCGCGCTGCCGCACTGGTGGAAGGCGGGCTGCTGGAACTGTTCGGCCGCGGCGACCGGGCGAACGCGGTCGCGCGAGTGCTGCACCGGGCCGAGGCCGCGCAGGCCCGCAACGGCGCGTTCCAGGCGGAGGTCGCGCTGTGGACGCGGCGGACGGCCCACGCGCCGGACGGTGTCCAGGCACCGACCAGACCGCCGTCACCGCACGGCATCCCCGCGCAGGAGTCCTTCATCGCCGCCGAACCCGAAGGCGGTGAGCCGGTGCTCGGCGCGGTCCTCACCGCCGGTGGCGGCCCCGCCGCGGATCTGCGGGCGGGAATGGTGCTGCAGCGGGTACTGCTGACCGCGACGGCCGCCGGTCTCGCGACGTCGTTCGTCGGCAGGCCGTTCGAAACCCCGGAGACCCGGGCGGCGATGGACCGGGTCTTCGCCGATCTCGGCCGCCCGCACGCGGTGTTGCGCTTCGGGTACGGCCGCCCGGCTGCGATGACGGCCCGCCGTCCGATCGGTGAAGTGCTGTTCCGGCGGTCCGAGGCGAGCCTCTGATCCCGGGGTCACCTCGCCGACATCCACGTTTCCGATCGCCGCCACCCACCCGTCATCCCGGACGGGTTCGGTCTGGGTATGAAGATCATGCGGAAATCCTTGGTGGCGCTGGCCATCGCCGGCCTATCGGTCGCGGCGTCCGCGCCGGCGGTGGCGGACGCGGACGCAGCCGGGCGCGATCGCGGCTCGATCGTCATCACCGAGCAGGCGTCCAAGCGCATCCTGGTCCTGCCCGCCGACCGGACGTCCTGGCGGGAGAGGAAGGTGAGCTGGGCGTGGGCGCCGAACGCCGCCAACGGGCTGGCGGACCTGGCCGGCTCCTGGAGCAACCCGAGCGACGCGAAGCTCGCCGAACGAGGCGGCGAGAAGTACCTGCTGACGTCGGCGTCGGGTGGTTTCGCGGCCGTCGTGCCGTATCCGGCGGGCGACCGGGCGTACTGGGCCGCGAACGTGGGCGGCCCCGCCAATCCGCACAGCATCGAACTGCTGCCGGACGGGAACGTCGCGGTGGCGGCCAGCACCGGCGGCTGGGTGCGGGTCTACACCGCCTCGCAGGGGCAGCGTTCGACGACCTACGCCGAGTACCGGCTGGTGGGGGCGCACGGTGTGGTGTGGGACGCCGGACGGAACGTGTTGTGGGCCCTGGGCACCGACGCGCTCGTCGCGTTGAGCGTCGGCGGGACGCCCGCCGCTCCGGTGCTCACCGAGCAGCGGTCCGTCCCGGTGCCGACCAAGGGCGGGCACGACCTCCAGCCGGTCCCGAACCGGCCGGATCTGCTGTGGGTGACGACGGAAGCAGGGGTGTACCAGTTCTCGAAGACGGGTGTCGCGTTCACCCAGCGCTACGCGGGCGCTCGCGAGATCGACCGGCCGCATGTGAAGAGCGTTTCGACGAACCCGCGGACCGGCCAGATCGTGACGGCCTCGGTCCAGGAAGGTCACCTGTGCACCTGGTGCACGGACACCGTCCGGCTGGCCTTTCCACGCGCCGAGCTGGCGCTGCACGGCGCGTGGATCTACAAGGCCCGCTGGTGGATCGGTTGAGCTGAACTTCCATGTCGGTACCGGCCGTTCGGGGGGCTGCCCGGCCGGTACCGACACACCAGAGAAGAGGGGCCCTCGCCGCGAGAATGACGCCTCGCCGCGTCTTTCACCTGACCGAGTGAATTGGGTCGTTCGGCGCGCGGCGTTGACCCATTCGGGGTATATGCCTCACCCGAGGAAGGTCCGCAATTCGTCGATGACGGTCCGCGGCTGCTCCTCGGCGACGAAGTGCCCGGAACCGGAGACCTTCCGCACCCGGACGTCGGCCGCCTTCGACGGCAGGACAGCGGCGAGGTAGTCGTAGTTGAACTCCGAGCCCAGCCCCAGCATCGGCGCGGTGATCTTCCCGTACGCCTTCTGATCCTCGATGTCCTGGCCGAATGCCTGGTACCAGCCGTTCCCGGCGCGAATGGCGTCCGGGCGGTCGTACGCGGCGGCGTAGATCGCCCGGTCCCGCCTCCCGATCGAGGCCGGGTCGGCCGCCAGGTGGTCGAACATCCAGTCCACGAGGAACCGCGACCGGCCGGTCAGCAGCTGCTCGGGCAGCGTCGCGACCTGGTTGAAGGCGAACCACCAGACGTTCACCGGTTGCCCGGGCGGGGCCAGCATCGGGAGCTGGTACAGGCTTTCGTCGGGGTGCGAGACGTCCATGAGCGTGACGGTCTTCGTGGCGTCGGCGTGGTTGGCGGCGAAGGCGAACGCGACCATGGCGCCGATGTCGTGCCCGGCGATATGCGCCTGCCGGTGGCCCAGCGCGCGGACGAGCTCGAAGATGTCGCGGGCCATCGTCTTCTTGTCGTACCCGCCCTGCGGCTTGTCCGAACCGCCCATTCCCCGCAGGTCGACGGCGATCACGCGATACCGCTTCGCCAGCTCCGGCATGACCTTGCGGTACTGCCACCAGGTCTCCGGCCAGCCCGGCAGCAGGATCAGCGGCTCACCCCGGCCACCGGCGACGTAATGCAGCCGGACCCCGTTGACCTGGGCGTACTCGCTGCGGAAGCCGCCGGGCAGCGACCGCGCGAGTTCGGCGTCGGTCGCGGCGGGCCGGCTCGCCTCGGCGACGCCACCCGAGGCCACCAGCGCGGCCGCGGCCCCCGCGCCGAGGGTGAGCATGGACCGGCGGTTGAGGAAGGAACGGCTGTTTTCGGTCATGTCCCGATCGTGGCCCGGTCGCGGCGCCCGCCGTGAGTGGTGTTTTCGCCAACCAGGATCAGTTTCAAGACAGCATGGGTTCCGGCACGCCCAGCCTGGTCCCGAACGTCTCCCGATACGACACCGGCGTGACCCCGACCTGGCGGCGGAAATGCGGCCGGAGCGCGGCCGACGAGGAGAACCCGCAGTACCTGGCGATCTCGTCGACCGGGAGATCGGTGGATTCGAGCAACTGCTGTGCCCGGATGACGCGCTGATGCGTGAGCCATGTCCCGGGTGCGGCGCCGGTGATCTCGCGGAACCGGCGGTCGTAGTTGCGCCTGCTCATATGCGCCCGCCTGGCGAGTTCGTCGACCGGGAGCGCGGTGTCCAGCCTGGTCAGCGCCCAGGCCATCGTCTCCGACACCGGGTCGCCCTCGTCGAGTTCCGGCATCGGCGATTCGATGTACTGCGCCTGCCCACCCGGCCGATGCGGCGGAACGACCATGCCCTTCGCCAGCCGGTTCGCCACCTCCGCGCCGCACCAGGAGCGGATCAGGTGCAGGCCGAGGTCCATCCCCGCCGCGCCACCACCCGCGGTCAGGATGTCGCCGTCGTCGATGTAGAGCACCGACTCGTCGAGCCGGACGGCGGGGAACCGGGCCGCGAGCAGCGGCGCCATCGCCCAGTGCGTGGTCGCGGGGCGGCCGTCGAGCAGCCCGGCGGCGGCCAGCACGAAGGCGCCGCTGCACAGTCCGGCGACCCGGGCACCACGGTCGTGCGCCGAGCGGAGAGCCGCCAGCGCCGCTTCCGGTGGATCCTCCATCGGCGACCGCCAGTTGGGGACCAGTACCAAGTCCGCGTCCCGGACCGCGTCGAGATCTTCGGGGACCGGGACGGTCAGGCCGCCGCCTCGCAAGGCGGTGCCGGGTTCACCGCCGACGACCCTGAGGTCGAGGTCGGGTAGCTCCCCGAAGGCCGAAGCCATCTCGAACACCCCGAACGCGAAGGACATCGCGCCGAGCGACGCCCCGTTGAAGACCACCACGGCCAGCCGTCTCATGGGGCGATTGTAGGGAGACCGGACCTGCGGTGGAGCCGGTTTTCGACTGTCCGAAGGGGACGGTAGATTCCTCGCGCACCAGGTTGGCCGGGGGAAGGAACCGTCGATGTCGTATCCGCAGGGACCGCAAGGGCCGCAGTGGCATCCGCAGCAGTACCCCCAGCAGCAGTACCCCCAGCAGCAATATCCCCAGCAGCAATATCCGCAACAGCAGTACCCGCAGCAGGGATACCCGCCGCCGAAGAAGGGCAACGGGCTGCTGATCGGCTTGATCGCCGGAGGTGGCGCGCTCGTCGTGGTCGTCTTCGTGATCCTCGCGTTCGTCGCGCCCGGGTTCCTGCTGAGCGACAGCAAGTCTTCGAGTTCCGCGACGCAGACCCCGCTGCAGCTCGACTGGGGCCCGGTGCTGGCGGGCAAGTTCATGCTCGCGGTGTTCGGTGACGAGCCCGACAAGGCCGCCGAGTCCGCCTGCGCGGATGCCAAGGACAAGGTCCGCCAGGCGGCGAAGGAGTACGGCGACCGCAATGCCTCGCTCCGCGCGAAAGACCCGCGTGCGGTGAGCCCGGACCTGATCCTGGTGACGACGACCGGCACCCTGGATCACAGCGAGCCCTACAACGGGACGATGGAGGTCCGGCGAGAGGCGGGCGACAAGTACTGCATCTCCTCGGTTTCGCCGGTTCCCGCGGGTTGAGTCAGGGGAGCAGACCCGCCCGGCGCGCATGCGTGACGGCCTGCAGCCGCGAGGTCGCGTCGAGTTTGCGCATCGCGTCCCGCAGGTAGCTCTTGACCGTCTCCGCGGTCAGGCCGAGCCGGTGTGCGATCTCGGCGTTCGTCAGCCCGAGCGCGACGAGCGAGACCGTGTCGAGCTCCCGCGGCGCCAGGTGTAGCGCAGGGGAAACGGCGCCCGTGAGGTTCTCGCACACCGCGTCGAGGCGGTCGCGGAGAACACTGTCGTCGAGCTGGCCGGAGAGCGCCCGTAACTCCGCGTAGACCTCACGAAGGCGTTCGCGCGGGGCTGCCTCCTCACGGTGTTCGGCCAGCGGTCGCGCCTCGGCCAGCCGCTGCTCGATCTCGTCCTCGACGGCCAGCGTCTGTTCGAGATCGCGCGCGGCGTGGAGGGCGGCGGTGATCGTCCGGTCGGAAAGGGTCGCCTCGTCGCGCAGGCCGCCGTAGAGCACTGCGCGGACGCGACGGCGTACGACGACCGGGATGGCGACCACCGAGTGGATCCCCTCGTCCCGGACCGGCTCGTCGTAGTCGTGACTGATCGTGGTGGCGCGGTGGTAGTCGTTGGCGACCACCGGCCTCGTCAGCGCGAGCGCCTTGCCGCCGAGACCGCAACCCGCGCGGACGGACAGGCCGTTCAGCGCGGTGCCCCGGTTGCCGAGGAACGCGGTCAGCCGCATCCGCGGTGAGGTGCCGGCGATCCCGGCGAAACCGACCGGCAGGCCGGTGTCCCGGCGCAGGTCCGAGACCGCGCCGAGCAGCTGGGCGTCGTCGACCGGCATCGGCTCACCCTCCTCGGTGATCCCCCTCGATCGGGGGTGGTGGGCGGGTCGGGCCCGCCCGCACGATTTCCGGAACTGTACGCCTTCGCCACGTCCCGGGAGAAACGATGACCGAAGCTCACGTCCGGCGGTTGCTCGAGGTCTACGACGACGAGCGGGCCAGTGCGGCGACGCTGTTGTGCGACCGGCATCCGGCGGAGGCGGTCGCGTTCACCGTGGTCGAGGCGGATCTGACCAGTGTGGACCTCACCTACGGCGAGCTGCGTGAGCAGTCCGAACGCTTCGCCGGGGCGCTGCTCGGTCTAGGTGTCGGACCGGGGGACCGGGTGGCGACGCTGATGGGCAAGTCGGCGGAGCTCGTGGTGGCGCTGCTCGCGATCTGGCGGCTGGGCGCGGTGCACGTCCCGCTGTTCACCGCGTTCGCGCCGCCCGCCATCGCGTTGCGTATCACGGGCAACGGCACGAAGGTCGTCATCGCCGACGCCGGTCAGCGCTCGAAGCTGACGCCGTCCGCCGATCTTCCCGCCGACCCGTCGCGGCGGATCGTGGTGGTCGGAGACGGCGAGGACGGCGACCTGTCGTTCCGCGAGATGCTGGCCGACGCCGCGCCGCTGCCGGGGTCCGCGGAGACCGGTGGGGACGGCGTCTTGGTGGAGCTGTTCACCTCCGGGACCACAGGTACACCCAAAGCCGTCCCGATTCCCCTCCGCGCGCTCGCGGGTTTCCAGGCGTACCAAGACTTCGCGCTCGACGTCCGCGCCGACGACGTCTTCTGGAACGCCGCAGACCCAGGCTGGGCCTACGGTCTGTACTACGCGATCATGACGCCGATGGCGACCGGCAGGCGGAGTCTGTTGCTGCACGCGGGTTTCTCGGCCGAACTGACCTGGGCGGTGCTGGAGAAGTTCGGCGTCACCAACTTCGCCGCCGCGCCGACGGTGTACCGCGCGCTCCGGAACTCGGCCGCCCCGGTGCCGGACGGCCTCCGGCTGCGGCACTGTTCGTCGGCGGGTGAACCGCTGACCCCGGATGTCCTGGAGTGGGCGTCAGCCAAGCTCGGCGTCGGCGTTTACGACCACTATGGACAGACGGAACTCGGCATGGTGGTCGGCAACGCTTGGCATCCGGACCTCCGCTCGGAGGTCAAACCCGGATCGATGGGGCGCGTCCTGCCGGGCTTCACCGTCGAGGTCCTCCGAGAAGACGCCGACGTGATCGCCGAGCCGGGAGAACGCGGACGCGTCGCCCTGGACCTCTCGGCGAGTCCGCTGGTGTGGTTCCGGGGCTACCGCGACGCCCCCGAGCGCACTGCCGCGCGGTTCAGCCCCGACGGACGTTGGTACTACACCGGCGATGTGGCCGCCAAGGACGCCTCCGGTTACCTGACCTTCGCGTCACGGGACGACGACGTCATCCTGATGGCGGGTTACCGCATCGGCCCGTTCGACGTGGAAAGCGTTCTGCAGCAACACTTCGCGGTGGCCGAATGCGCCGTGATCGGTGTCCCGGACGAACTGCGCGGCGAGGTGGTCGTGGCGTACGTGGTGGCGCGAGACGGCGTTTCCGCTGATGCCGGCCTGGTTTCCGAACTGCAGCAGTTGGTGAAGACCCGGTTCGCCGCGCACGCCTACCCGCGTGAGGTGCGCTTCGTGCCGGAGCTGCCCAAGACACCCAGCGGGAAGATCCAGCGCTTCCTCCTGCGGCAGAAGCATTCGAGCTACTGATCGATCGGCCAGGTTTCGTCTCGTAGCAACCGCTTGAGTACCTTCCCGGTCGCGTTCCGGGGCAGCTCCTCGACGAAGTACACGTCCCGCGGGACCGCGAAACGGGCCAGGCGGTGGTGGATGTAGGCGCGGACGTCGTCCGCGCTCATCCGCGCGCCGCGTTTCGGGACGATGTACGCCGCGAATCGTTGCCCGAACTCGCGATCCGGCACACCGATCACGGCGGCCTCGTGGACGCCGGGCAGGGCGACGATGGCCTCCTCCACCGGGCGCGGGGACACGTTCTCCCCACCGGACACGATCATCTCGTCCGCCCGGCCGGTGACGAAGAGCCGGCCGGCGGCGTCTTGATAACCGACGTCGCCGGTCGCCATCAGGTTCTCCGCGCGGGGCACGCTGGCGCCGTCGGTGTAGCCCTCGAACAGCATGTCGTTGCCGACGAAGATCTGTCCCTCCCAGCCCGGCGGGACCCGCTTGTGGTCGTCGTCGAGGATGGCGACGCGGGTGCCGGGCGGGCAGCGGCCGGCGGTGGTCGGCGCGGCGCGCAAGTCCTCGGGGGTGGCGATGCTGGCCCACGAAACCTCTGTGGAGCCGTAGAAGTTGTAGAGCACGTCGCCGAAGGTGTCCATGAACTCGGTGACGATCGTGCCCGGCAGCGCGGATCCGCTGCTGGCGACGATCCGCAGCGAAGACAGGTCGTAGCGGCTGCGGATCCGTTCGGGCAGGTCGAGGATGCGCTGCAACATGATGGGGACGGCGAACAGCACACCGCACCGATGTTCCGCGATGGTCCGCAGGATCTCTTCGGCGTCGAACCGGCGGATCAGCGACAGCGAAGCCCGTACGGCCATCCCGATCTGCATTCCGGCGAGCCCCCAGCTGTGGAACAGCGGCGCGGCCACGACGAAGCGGTCTCCGGAGTGGAGCGGAATCCGGTCGAGCATGGCGGCCGACGTCGACAGTCCCTTCGGCGTCGGCCGTCGTGCGCCTTTCGGGGTGCCCGTGGTGCCCGAGGTGAGGACGACGAGTCTGCCGATCCGGTCCACCGGTTTGAGTTTGGTGGCGGGCACCCCGGCGATGAACTGGTCGATCGTCGGGTAGCCGTTCTCGGTCTCCGGCCAGGTGGACAGCCGGAGGAAATCGCCGGGTATGTCGGCGATGATCCGCGAGAACTCGTCGTCGGCGAGCACCGCGACCGGTTTGTGCAGCCCGATCACGTCCGCGACCGCGCCGGCGGACAGGCCGGTGTTGAGCAGGATCGCGTCCACGCCGAGTTTGCTGCACGCGATCAGCGACTCGACCATCGTCGCGTGATTGCGGCACAGCAAGGCGATCCGGTCACGGGCGCGGACACCGCGGGCCGCCAGCGCGTTCGCGAGCTGATTGCTGCGATCGGCCGTCTGCTTGAACGTCCGGACGTTGCGTTCATCGTGCAGCGCGACTTCATCGGGGACGCGCGCGGCGTTGGCCGAGTAGCCGCCGGCGACGGTGGCGCCCCATTGCGAGAGCGAGGTGAGTTGCCGCGCGATCTTGTCGGGGCGCGCGGCCGCGAGCACCCCGGCCTTGATCAGCGTGCTCGCGGTGTGCAGCGTGGTCGCCTTGGTGTGCGCGGGTTCGTCCTGGGGTGACGCCGCCCGGCCCGAAAGGTGCAGATCGATCCGCCGGGCCGCCGCGCGGACGGTGCGTTTGAAGGACGCGGCGGACACGAGCGGGGAGTGCGGCGCCGGAAGCATCAGCTGCGCGAGGAGTTCCGTGCCACCGTCGGGGGACTGTCGCAGCTCAACCGAGACCCAGATGCCGTCGTTCTCGACGCCGCACCAAACGACGTGCTCGCCCGGCCGCCAGACCCGCGCCTCGATCTCGCCGACGACGAGTGTTCCCGGCCGCGGTTCCAGCCGGACAAGGCATTTCGGGCCGCGCCCGCGTTCGGCGGGGCGCTGGAGCTCGCACCAGCTGATCTCCGCGACGAACCTCGAGTAGGACTCGGGATCGCCGATCACTTCCCAAACCTGGCCGGGGGAATGCCCGAGAATCGAGCTCGCCTGGACCACATCGTCTCGCATGCGATTCGCCTCACCACGCGCGTTCGGGTGTTGACCGGGCCGCTGCCGGCGCCTCCTTCGTCGTTCAAGTTCGGCGAACCTACCAGCAATCGGCCGAACGCAATACTCCGAACGACCGCGGGTTCGCGTCCGCCCAAGGGAACCGTCTCGGACGAGGGTAAGTGTTCGGACGGCGCGACGCCCTCCGCCGACGGTGTTGATCGCGACGTCCGATTCTCGCCAGCCTCAGGCAGGTGAGGCGGCGAAGCTGACGAACGTGACAGTTTCCACGACGGCGGCCGAGGCCGCGCACACCCGTATCGAGCCCGGAATCCTCTACTTCGGCACCCCGGTGGTGCTCCTCTCGACGGTCGACCAGGCCGGTACCGTGAACCTGGCCCCGATGTCGTCGGCGTTCTGGCTCGGCTGGCGGGGCATGCTCGGGCTGGGCGCGAAATCCAAGACCGCGCAGAATCTCATGCGCAACCGTGAATGTGTTCTGAATCTCCCTTCCGACGCGCTGGCGGCCGCCGTCGACCGGCTGGCGCTGACCACCGGATCGGATCCGGTCCCAGCCCGCAAGTACGAGCGCGGCTACCGGCACGAACCGGACAAGTTCGCCCGCGCCGGGCTCACCCCGGTCGCTTCGGAGACGGTCCGGCCGCCGCGTGTCGCGGAATGCCCGGTGACGATGGAGGCCGTCGTCGAGGCCGTGCATCCCCTCGCCGAGGACGATCCGAAACAACGCGGTGGCGTGCTCGTGTTCGAAGTGCGCGTTCAGCGTGTCCACGTCCACGACGACGTGCGGATGCCGGGTACCGAAGACCGGATCGACCCCGACCGGTGGCGGCCGCTGATCATGAGCTTCCAGAAGCTCTACGGCCTCGGCCCGCAGGTCCATCCGTCGACGTTGGCGAAAATCCCGGAGCGGCTCTACCGCGGTCCCGACATCGAGCGGTCGCGAGTGAACGAGAACCGGTTCACCAACGGCAGCCAGCGCTGATAGGACCCGGCCAGCAGTGGCCACGCTTCGCCGGAGAGGCCACGTTCGAGCTTCGGCCGCAGTTCGTGGTCGTTCATCGAGGACACGATCTCGACGGCCTTGTCGCCGGGGTCGGTCCCCTCGATGGAGGCGAACCACCGGACGGCGTCCGGATGTCCGACGTGGACCGCGAGCAGCACCAGCACCGCGCGGAACGGTGCCTCACGGTCACCGTCGGAGAGGAACTCCGCGAGGTCTTCTCCGGCGAACCGTGCGCGCAGCAGGCGATACAGGTTCAAGAGCCGTTTCGCGGCCCGAGGGGACCGGACGAGCGGGGCCAGTGTCGGCAGGAAGTCCAGCTCCTGCGCCGAGATCACCAGCCGAGGAGGTCGTAGGTCTATTGTGGACTGTTCGGGCGACGGTCGCGGTGCTTCCGCGCGAGGACGAGAACCGGTCGCGACCGCAGAGTGGTCACCGGTGGCCTGATCCGTTTCGGCGGGTGCGGGCGCCGGGCTGGAGTCCTGGACCTCGGTGTCGGCGAGCCCGCGCACGAGCCCCGCGAACCCTGGATCGTCCATGGGGGACAACGTGAACGGCACCTGGAAGATCTTTTCGAGGTAGCTCTCGGCGAAGGTTTCCGGATCGTCGCCGAGCATCTCCTCGTAGTGCTGCTCGACGGCCTTCTTGAGCCAGCGGGAGTCGACGCCCACCACGACGACGAACACGGGCAGGGCCAGCAGGAGATGGATGGCTTCGAGGACCTGGACGACGACCTTGGGCGGGCAACGGTCGAGGTCGTCGATGTAGAGAACGGTCCGTTCGATCTTGCCGGAACCGTGCGGGACTTCGGAGAGCATCGTCGCGAACGTTTCGAGATCCTTGCGCAGCAAGGAGACCACGCCCAGATGCTCGACGTAGTCCGAGACCCGGGATTCGGCGAAGGACACGAGGTCCAGCCCTGGCGCTAGTTCGGTGACCGCCTTTTCGAGCCGGTCGGATTCCGCGTCCAGTTCGGCCAGGCGCCGCTCGGTCTCTTCGTCCTCTTCGGACGGGCCGCCGAGTTTGTCGAGCGCCTGGCGGATCCGGTCCGCGCTGGCGCGCATCCGCAGGACGACGGTCAGCGCGGAACTCACCACCGTGAGCCCGCCGAGCACTCCGGAGACCTGTGACCGGCCGACGAGCAAGGTGACCACCAGGACCGTCACCAGTCCGCCGATCAGGACCAGCAGCGGCACCGGATCCTGGCGCAGGCGTCGCCAGAATTCGGCGACGTCGGAACGCAGGCCGCCGGTCTCCTGCGCGAGGCGTTCGAGATCCTCGGCGGTCGGCTGGTCGACGCCGATCCTGGACGCGATCCATGCCTTGTCCGCCTCGGTGAGGCTGTCGAACACCGCGAGGACGTATTCGCGCGGCTTCCGTCGCCTTCGCTTCGCTTGTTTCTGCTGGGCCGTCAGGGTTCTGCGTTCGAGCCGGACCGCGCTGAGCCTGCCGAGCAGGGTCTTCTCGGTCTTGCGGCGTTCGGCGAGCAGATCGGCCTGGCGCTGAAGGTCGTTCTCGGCGCCGCTCGCGGCGAGGTTGTCGAAGATATGCGTGGCGAGGCTGGCGAGGAGGTTCGCTTCGCTGTAGTGCCAGGCGTTGAAGCTGATCTGGCGGACACTCGAACAGTAGGAGGACACGGACTTCCCGTGCGCGCCCGCCTCGGTTTCGGCCGTCCGCGCGGAATCGGCGAGCTCACGGACGCGCAGCTGCATCTGCCGCATAAAGAAGCTTTTGCCCGAACCCCAGCTGCCGAACAGGCCGATCGACAGGGGAGGGGTGATCATCCGAGAGACCACCAAGTCGGCGAGCATGCGCACGTCGGTGCCGATGCCGAGGCGGTCGACGCCGTCTTCGGTGTCGGGCCGGTAGTCGGCGACGTGGGCGGCGAACGGGTCGGGGGACACGATCGGCTTGGGCGGCTGCGTTTCGGCGGGCAGGCCGGCGAGCTGCCCGGCTCTACGGACCGGTGCGGATTCGGGGAACATCTGGTCGGCGACGAGGCGCTCGCCGCCGGAGAGACCTGCGGCGAGCCTCACGATGGTGGGGCGAAGCGGGTCGAGGGCCTCTCGCAGCTCCGGGTTCTCATACCGGTCCTCCCGGATGACCCCGAGCGCCCGGCGGGCGGTGCTGTGCCGAAGCCAGGTAGCCAGGGGGAGCGAGAGACCGGTCTTCACATCCAGCTCGCCGTCCAGCCAGACGACGGCGGCCGCCGCACCCCGCTGGAGAGCGAGGTCGGTGCTCTGCGGCTTGATGATCAGTTCGTAGTCGGGGTACGACGCCAGCAAAGCCTCGTACGCGGTCCGCCGGACCCCCGAGTTGTGCTCGTAGACGATCAGCGTGAACGGGGCGGCCGACAGCGCGGCCCGGACGTCCTGGTCGACATCCCGCGGCAGATATGGGCGCAGCTCCCCGCCGATGGGCGAGTTCTTCAGCAGGATCGCCGGATCGACGTTGCGTACCAGCACCATTCGAGGTCCCCTCCCAAGGCCGAACGGAAGGGCAGTCTAGAGGGCGGATACTCAGCTGTGGGTGAAACTCCGCATCCGTTCGGTCACCACTCGCTACGTTGGATCTCATGACGGGGGAGCGGCTCGACGGCAGGTACGCGAAGCTCTGGGCGGCGAGTACGACGTCCGCGCTGGGCAGTGGTCTCGCGACGGTGGCGGCGCCGCTGCTGATCGCTTCCCGCACGGACGAACCTCTCGTGGTCTCGGGCGGATTCGCGGTGGCGTGGTTGCCTTGGCTGCTCTTCTCGCTGCCGGGCGGGGTGCTGGCCGACAGGGTGGACCGGCGGAAGCTGATGATCACCCTGGACTGGATCCGCGTACCCGCCGTCGCGCTGCTGGCCGTCGCGATCACGGCGGGAAACGTCGGCATCGCCCTGCTGTACTCCGTCCTCTTCGTGATCAACGCGAGCGAGGTCGTGTTCCGGACGGCGAGCGGGGCGATGCTGCCCGCGATCGTCCCGAAGTCGTTGTTGGAACGGGCGAACGGGCGGCTGTACGCCGGGACGACACTGGCCCACGGCATGCTTTCCGGTCCGCTGAGCGGATTCCTGTTCGGCGTCGCGGCTAGCATCCCGTTCTACGTCAACGCCGGCACGTACGCGGTCAGCGCCCTGCTGCTCGGGCTCATCGCCGGTGCCTATCGCTCGCGGCCCGGCGACGAACCCGGCGAGCCCGTGGTGCGTCGCTCGATGCGGGCGGAGGTGGCCGAGGGATTCCGGTGGCTGGCCGGTCAGCGTCTGCTGCGGACCATGGTCGGGCTGATCGGCATGCTGAACCTGACGCTCGTCGCTGCCACGTCCGTGTTGGTGTTGCTGGCGAAGGAGCGGCTCCAGCTGGGTTCCGTCGGCTACGGCCTGCTGTTCACCTGTATGGCGGTGGGCAGGCTGTTCGGCTCGGTCACCGGAGACCGGCTGATCGCGTGGTGCACGCCGACCTGGACGTTGCGGATCGGGCTGCTGATCGAAGCCGCGACCCATCTCGTGCTGGCGACGAGCACGAACGCGCCGGTCGTCGGGGTGACCTTGTTCCTGTTCGGGGTGCACGGCGCGTTGTGGGGCATCGTCGCCAGCTCCCTGCGTCAGCGGCTCACCCCGCCGGACATGCTCGGCCGGGTCGGCAGCACCAGCCTGTTCGTCATCGCGGGCGGCAATTGCGTCGGCGCGTTGCTCGGCGGTGCGGTGGCGTCGAAATTCGGGCTGACGACGCCGTACTGGGCCGGTTTCGTGGTGGCGGTGCTCGTTTCCGCGCTCACCTGGCGGGTGTTCGACCGCGCGGTCGTCTCCGCGGCCTACGCGGAAGAACCCGCGGTCAGCCGTTGATACCGGTGAGAGCGAAGAATTCCTGCCGCGAGCGGGCGTCTTCGCGGAGCGTGCCGAGCAGGGTGGAGGTGACGGTGCTCGACCCGACGGCTTGGACGCCACGCAACGTCATGCAGGAGTGCTCCGCTTCGATCACCACGCCGACGCCGCGGGGTTCGAGCTGCTCTTCGAGCCAGTCGGCGACCTGCTTCGTCAGGCGCTCCTGAACCTGCGGACGGCAGGCGAAATGCTCGACGATCCTCGCCAGTTTGGACAGGCCGAGGATCCGGTCGCCGGGCAGGTAACCCACGTGCGCGACGCCGACGAACGGCAGCAGGTGGTGTTCGCAGACGGACCGGACCGGGATTCCCCTGGCGAGGACGAGTTCGTCGTAACTCTCGTCGTTGGGGAAGGTCGTGAGGTCGAACGGACGCGGGGTGAAGAGTTCGGCGTACGCGCGCGCCATCCGGCCCGGCGTGCCGCGGAGGCTCTCGGAGTCCAGTGAGATGCCCAGTGCGGTGAGGAGATCGGCAGCCGCGGCTTCGGCGGCCGCCAGGTCCGGCCCCGGCCCGGTTTCGTGCACGACGCGCAACGCGGGAGTGGACATTGGGCCTCCTAGGCTGGACACGGTCCCCAGTGGTTATTTAACCAAGACTTTTGGGTGTTTTGCCACCCGCGGGCTCATCGTACATGGTAGATCTCTGCTCCAGAGTGTTCCGTCGGTTGAGATAGGCGATATCGTGGTGTACGTGACAGTGCCCGATCCGGACGGCCTCGACGTCCCCGCCATCGCCGCGGTGGCGGCTCTCGACGACGACCTTCGCCGGGGTATGTACGCCTACGCGCGGCGCGCGCGGCGCCCGGTCACGCGGGACGAGGCGGCGGCCGCGGTGGGGATCTCCCGCAAGCTCGCCGCCTTCCATCTCGACAAACTCGTGGACGCCGGGCTGCTCAGATTCGGCTTCGCGGCGGGCCCGGTGGTGAAGGTGGGACGCAGGCCGAAGGTCTACGAACCCGTCGACGACACCATCCAGGTGCAGCTTCCCGCCCGGCGGCACGAGGTGCTCGCGGGGATCCTCGCCGAAGCCGTGCTCGCCGAAGGGAGCGGTGAGACGGCGAGGGAGGCCGTCCGCCGCGTCGCGGGGGAGCGGGGCTTCGCGGCGGGTGAGGAGGAACGCGCGCGGACGCGGCCCGGCAGGCTCGGCGCCGAGCGCGCGCTCACCGTGGCCGAAGGGATGCTTCGCCGCTATGGCTTCGAGCCGAGCCGGGACAGCCGGACGTGCGTCCGGTTGCGGAACTGCCCGTTCCATCCGCTGGCCGAGAAGGCCCCGGACCTGGTCTGCGGGATCAACCAGGCGTTCTTGGCCGGTTTCCTGGACGGCGTGCGCGCCGGGAACGTGGAAGCGGCCCTCGTTCCCGGCGCCGCCGAGTGCTGTGTGGAGCTACGGCAGGCCGAATAGCCCGGTCAGGAGGCGCCGGCGAGCTGCCGTGTGGCGACGTTGAGCCGGTTCCAGGTGTTGATGGCGGCGATCGAGAGGACCAGGCTGGAGAGCTGCTTCTCGTCGTAGTGACGAGCGGCCTCGTTCCAGACCGCGTCGTCGACCGGGTCGGCCCGGTCCGCGATCCGGGTGAGGGCCTCGGCCAGCGCGAGTGCCGCGCGTTCGGCGTCGGTGTAGTAGGCGGTGTCGCGCCACGCCGCCACGGTGAAGATCCGTTCGTCGGACTCGCCGGCCTTGCGCATTTCCTTGGTGTGCATGTCCAGGCAGCCGCTGCAGCCGTTGATCTGGCTCGCGCGGACGTGCATGAGGTAGTGCGTGGTCTTCGGGACGCCGGTGTCGCCGGCCGATTCCGACAACGCGATCAAGGCTTTCAGGGTGGCGGGGTTCGACAGGGCGGGATTCGGGATGCGGGTTTCCATACCGGTCTGACGGATCCCGAAGCGGGGATGTGACCTACCAGGGCACGGTTTCGCCGTAGAGATCCAAGAACTGCAGACCGGGCGCGCCCGCCTGCGCTTCGAGGACGTCGACGACGGCAGGCATGCTCTCCGCGGCGGTGAGAGGGGCGCCGGAGCCGCCGAGCGGCGTTTGGTTGTGGCCGGGGTGGATGAGGAGTTTGGTGTGCCCGTCCTCGGCGTACCGGGTGGAGTAGCTGCGCATCAACTGGTTGAGCGCGGCCTTGCTGGCCTTGTAGGCCTCGAATCCCGGCCTGGTGTTCAGCGAAATGCTGCCCTGCCTGGACGACATGACCGCGACGGTGCCACCCGGTACGACCAGATCGCGAAGGGCTTCCAGGGTGCGCAGTGGGCGCAACGCGTTGGTGATCATGACTTCGGCGAAGGTCTCGGTGGAGACCTCGGTGATCGGCAGATTCCCGCGGTCGATCGCGGCGTTGACGAAGAGCAGGTCGAGCTTGGTGCCGTCGAGCCGCTCGCGCAGGGCGGCGAGCTGCTCGTCGCTGGTCATCTCCAGTGATTCGACCCGCAGCCGCCCGTCCGAGGCGTCGGCCTTCTCCTGAAGATCTCCTCCGCTCTGGCGCGTGGTGGCGACGACCTGCCAGTCGCGCCGGGTGAGCTCCTCGGCCAGGGCCAGTCCCAGGCCGCGCGAAGCGCCGATGACGAGAGCCCGGCGCTCGGTTGTTCGAGACACGAAAACTCCTTGGTGAAGAGGTTTGTCTAGACGAGACGTTGCGTCTCGACAATAGCGCGGTAGGGTGGCCGCATGCCAGCGGTGAATTCGCAGCCCCGCAGGGCGCGCTCCGGCAACCAGCGCGACGAGGCCGCCCGCCTGGCCGTGCTCCATGCGGCGGACGACCTGCTCGTCGAGCACGGCTTCGCGCGGTTGACCATCGAGGCGATCGCGCGGCAGGCGGGGGTCGCCAAGCAGACGATCTACCGCTGGTGGCCGTCGAAGGTCGAGATCCTGCTCGACACGCTCATCGAGGACAGTGAAAAGCGCTTCGCGGTCCCGGTGGACAAGCCGGCCGATCTCCGCGGCTACTTCCGCGGCTACGCGCGGTTCGTCACCCGCGACCCGGCGGGCAAGGTCCTGCTCGCGCTCATCGCCGAGGCCCAGCACAGCCCCGAAACCGCCAAGAGCCTGCACGACCGCTATCTCGGTCCGCGCCGGGAGCTGGAGCGCGAACTCCTCGCGCGCGGGATCGAGGCGGGGGAGGTCTCGACCGCGCTGGACCTCGACGCCGCGCTCGACGCCGTCGTCGGCCCGATCGTCTACCGGGCGATGACCGGAGCGAGCGTCCCCCGTGCCCTGGTGGACGCCCTGGTCGACGGACTGCTCAAGGCTTAGGCGGCCACCGACGCGCGATCGCGGAGCGAGACCTCTAGCTTGAAGCCCTCCGGCTTGAGGGTCAGCAATTCCTGCACCTTCAGCCGGTAGGACGGGTCGCTCCGCAGGTCGTACCGGCTAAGCAGCATACCGAGCACCAGCGTCGCCTCGTGCAGGGCGAACTGCCGGCCGATGCAGGCGCGCTCGCCGGTGCCGAAGGGCTTGTAGACATGCGCCGGCCGGGCGCGGTTGCGTTCGGGGGAGAAGCGATCCGGGTCGAACGACTCGGGATTGTCTCCCCAGACGGGATCGCGGTGCAGCGCCGGGATGAGGACCAGCGCCCACTGCCCCTTCCGCATCGGGTACTCGCCGCCGACGACGGTGTCCACCTGGGCTTGGCGTGCGAACGCGGGCGCCGTCGGCCAGAGCCGGAGCGCTTCGTCGAGCACTCGCCGGACGTAGCGGAGTTTGGCGACCTCTTCGTAGGACGGATCCGGGTTCTCGCCCCAGACCTTGTCCACTTCGGACCGCGCACGGGCCAGGACGTCCGGGTTGCGGGCGAGGTAGTACAGGGCGAACGACAGCGCGCCCGACGTGGTTTCGTGGCCTGCCACCAGGAAGGTGATGATCTGGTGCCGGATGTTGTCCTCGTCCAGTGCCGCGCCGGTGCTCGGTTGCGTGGTGTTCAGCATGAGCCCGAGCAGGTCTTCGGTGCTCGGATCGTTCCGGCGTGCCTCGATCACGTCGGCGACGACGGAGTGCAGGAACGCGAGGTCGGCTTCGTTGCGCTGGTTCGCTTTCCGGCTCAGGAGCGGGCCGATGACCGGCGGCTGGATGGCCGTCCGCTGCGCGTGCCGCAGCGTGCGGACCATCGCGGCGACGAACGGATGCGGTTCGGCGCGTTCGAACGACGAGAAGCTGTAGCCGAAACCCGTCCGGCCGATGGTCTCCAGCGTCAGCTTGGTCATGTCGTCCGCGACGTCGACTTCGCCGCCCCTGTCCCACGTGTCCAGCAGTTCGCGGGTGATCGCCAGCATCGTGGGGTGGTAGCGCTGCATGGCGTTGCGGCTGAACGCGGGCGCGAGGATCTCGTGCGCACGCCGCCAGTTCGGCTCCTCGTTGTGCGCGGTGAACAGCCCGTCGCCGCCGAGCGGACGGAGGTTCGAGATCGCGGGTGTGACGTGCTTCGCGAACCGCTTCTCGTCGGAAAGGTCGGCGACCATCTCAGCGCCGTGCACGAACACGATGCTCCGGCCGAACACCTTGCGCTCGAAGACCGGGCCCAGCTCGGCCGCGTGCCGCATCGAGTCCTGCACCGGCGTCTTCGGCGAGACGCCGAGCACGTCGCCGATCAGCGGGATCCGTCGCGGGGGATGGGGGAGAGCGGTGGCCATCGAGCCCCTCCAGGGTGAGCGCTGTTGAACCGGCATCCAATAGCGAGCGTGGCCTGTTACTGAACCCGTGTCAAGTAAGTACGATGCCCGGATGGCGCCGAGTACTTCCGGGAAGCCCCGCAGCAGGCTGTCCACCGCCGAGCGGCGGGAACAGCTGCTGCGGATCGGTGCCCGCCTGTTCGCGGAGCGGCCGTACGACGACGTGTGGATCGAGCAGGTCGCGGACATCGCCGAGGTGTCCCGAGGGCTGCTGTACCACTACTTCCCGACCAAACGGGACTTCGTCACCGAGGTCATCAGGGCACAGGGCGAGCGGCTGCTCGAGATGACCAAGTCCGATCCCACACTGCCGGTCGAGGAGCAGCTGACGGCCGGCCTCGACGCGTACCTCCGTTATGTCGAAGCCAACGAGGACGGGTACCGGGCACTGCATTCGGGCACGTCCATCGCCGTCGACGGCGTCCGCGAGGTCCTGGACAACAACTTCGCCGAACAGGGCCGCCGCATCCTCGAAGTGCTGTGCCCGGAGAGCGAGCCGCCGGAGGCCCTGCGTGTGCTCGTGCGCGGCTGGCTGGCCTTCGTCGTGGCGGTCTGCCTCGACTGGCTCAAGTACCGGAGGCTGAGCCGGGACGAGGTCCGGGATCTGTGCGCGAAGGCGTTGCTCGACCTCGTCGACCTGCCAACATGACCTCGGCGCGTTCCTCGATCAGCCTCATCCGCGCGAGCCGCTCGCCGTCGTCGTTGTGCGCCGCGGATTTGGTGACCTGTCCGGGCCACTTCCGGTAGAACATGCCGCACGTGGCGATGAAGTAGCCGTCCGAGCAGGCGTTGGCGGCGAGGATCAGCCCGGTGTCCTCCGATGCGGGCAGCGCCATCCAGCCGCCCAGGTCCAGCAGCAGTTCGCGGCGGATGCACAAGGTCCCGGCCACCACCGAAGACACGTAGCCGTTGCGCTGCCAGTGCCGCAGGATCGCGCCGCGCTCGATCGGCCCCTCGTCGGGGTCGCTGTCGAAGCCGGCCGTGGTCCCGTCCGGGAAGAGGTCGAGGACCCGGCAAGTGGTCCAGCCGATCGCGGGATCCGCGAGCGCGGCGATGTCCCGCGAGAGCGCGCCGGGGGTGAGGAGGTCGTCCGCGTCGAGGGCTTTGATCAGCTCCCCGGAGGCGCGGGAGAGGGCCATCATCCGCGCGACCCCGGGACCACCTCGGCGGCCCGAGCCGGGCAGCACTCGCGCGTCCGCAGGGAGGGCGCCGTCGAGCAGGCCGGTCTCGCCGTCCTCCTGTACCAGCCATTCCCAGCTCCAGCCGGGCGGGAGTTCCTGCGCGACGAGGGATTCGTACGCCTCGGTCAAGAACGGCAGACTCGGCGGGTGGACCGGCGTGATCACGCTGATGGTCGGCATGATCAGCCCGGGCGCCGAGCGGTGATCAGGAGATGCTCCTCCGGCGGGGTCCCCGGCTCGTCCGCGGTGAAGATCTCCGAGTGGGTGCCGGTGACCTCCAGCCCGGCCGCCTCGACCCGCCGGACGAGGTCGTCCGGCGCGAAACTGGTCTCGAGAAAGGTGCGGCCGAAGAATTCCGCCGGCACGTCTTCGGCGTCCCGCGGCACGGTGACCAGCGCGAAAAGGCCACCCGGCACCAGCCAGCGCGCGATGTCGGCGAGCACGGCTTCGGTGTCCTTGCGTGGCATCTGGAGGAACGGGAAGAAAGCGCAGACCGCTTCCCAGGTCTCGGGCGGCGAGGCCCATTCGCGCACGTCGGCGTGGACGAAGGTGGCGGCCGGAACCTGCTCGCGCGCGATGTCGATCATCACCGACGACACGTCGAGCCCGGTCACCCGGTGGCCCGCGGCGGACAGCTCCTCGGCGACCGGCTTGCCGGTACCGCTGCCGATGTCGAGCACCCTCGACGACGGCGGCAGGGTGTCCAGCAGATGCCGCACCGCCTTGTCGACCGCCGGAGCCCGCCCGAAGACGTCTTCGTAGTCGGACCCGATGGCGTCGAACAGCTCCGCCGCGGTGACGGGTCGGTCCATTGCGCAACTCCCCGGATCGAGTGGATCTCCCTCGGGCGAATCTACCGTTCCGCCGTCTCGCGTTCTCGACGGAAGTGGCTGTTTAGACTGGGGCGGACGGAGTTCCTGGGGTTTGGGGTACAGATGAGCGTGTCGAGTGACGAGTTCCACCGGATGCTGAAGACGCTCGCCGACGTCGAGCGCTCCGACGCGAAGGAGTGGGAGTCGTTCAGCGTGCGCGGGAAGCGGTTCGGCTACTACTGGCCGCGGACCCAGACCGTCGGACTGAAGCAGACCCTCTCGGAACAGGAAGCCCTCGTGGCCGAGCGACCCGACGTCTTCGAGGTGCAGTTCACCGCCGGGGGATTCGGCTGGGTGGTGGTCTACCTCGACGGGATCGAAGCCGACGAGCTCACCGAATTGGTCTACGAGGCGTGGCGGCTTTCCGCGCCCGAGGAACTCGTCGCCCAGGTTCCGCCGCCGTGCTGAGCGTTAGCGCATTCGTGTGTTGACGCGCGTCACTCTTTTCTTGGGGAACGTTTTCGGGGGACGTGGCGTTGTAGAGGGTGTCGGTACGGATGGTGCCCCCGGGCCTCACCCTTCGCCTTCATGGAATACCGGTTCGGCCGGAGCCATGTCGTGCCTTTCGCCGAGAGGCGGCCCACCGTATCGGCCTTTGCTCCCGCTTCCGCTCGCAGGTAACCCCCAGGCCTTCGCTGAGCGGGAGCGGGTCTTTTTATTCCGTCCGTCGACGTGGGTCACTCTTTTTCGTGTAGACGCGGGTCACATCGATTCGGGCTCGCCGCCGGGGAACATTTCCGGTGGTGATGCGTTGTAGAGAGTGTCGGTACGGATGGTGCCCCCGGGCCTCACCCTTCGCCTTCGCGGAATACCGGTTCGGCCGGAGCCGCGTCGAGCCACTCGCCGAGAGGCGGCCCCCGTACCGGCCACAAACTCCCGCTTCCTGCTCGCAGGAACCCCCAGCCTTCGCTGAGCGGAAGCGGGACCTTTTCTTTCGCATTTAGCCGACTAAATGCGAAAGAGGCGCCCCGAAGCACCGGATCAGGACTCCACCAGAGCTCCATCGGCCAACCGAACCCGCCGATCCACCTTGATCTCCTTCAGGAACCGCTCATCGTGGCTCACCACCACGAAAGCCCCCTGATAAGCACCCAGCGCACTCTCCAGCTGCCCGACGCTGACCAGGTCCAGATTGTTCGTCGGCTCGTCCAGTAGAAGCAGTTGCGGCGCGGGCTCGGCGAACAGGACGCATGCCAGGGTCGCTCGAAGGCGCTCGCCGCCGGAGAGAACTCCGACGGGAAGCTGGCTTCGCGCGCCTCGGAACAGAAAGCGGGCGAGGAGGGTCATTCGCTGCGACTCGGGGAGGCTCGGGGCGAACGTCGCGAAGTTCTCGGCGATGGTTCGGTCGAGGTCCAGGAGATCGAGCCGTTGCGACAGGTACGCGATCCGGCCCTCCGCCCGCTTCAGCACGCCGCTGTCCGGCGTGAGGTCGCCGTTGAGCACCCGCAGGAGCGTCGACTTCCCCGTGCCGTTCCCGCCGGTCAGCGCGATCCGTTCGGGGCCGCGGATCGTCAGGTCGACGCCGTCGCCCGCGAAGACGTTCCGGTCGCCGTAGCGGACCTGGATGTGCTCGCCGTGGAACATCGTGCGTCCGGCGGGGACGTTGGTGCCCGGCAGGATCAGGGCGATCTTCTGATCGTCGCGAAGTGAGCGTTCGGCCTCGTCGAGGCGGTTCTTCGCGTCGCTGACGCGGGCCGCGTGCGTCTCGTTCGCCTTGCCGGCCGACTCCTGGGCGTTGCGTTTCATGGTGCCGGCGAAGATCTTCGGCAGACCGGCGTTGCCGAGGTTGCGGGCCGCGTTGCCCGCACGCCGCGCCGCCCGTTCGCGCGCCTGCTGCATCTCCCGCTTCTCGCGTTTGACCTCTTGCTCGGCGCTGCGGACGTTGCGTTCGGCGACCTCCTGTTCGGCCTTGACCGCCGCTTCGTACTGGGTGAAATTCCCGCCGTGGTACCGGAGATCGCCGCGGTCGAGTTCGGCGATCCGGTCCATCCGATCGAGTAGTTCGCGGTCGTGACTCACCAGCAGCAGGCAGCCGGACCAGTCCTCGAGGACGCCGTAGAGCTTGCGGCGCGCGTCGAGGTCGAGGTTGTTGGTCGGTTCGTCCAGCAGCAGGATGTCCGGCCGTTTCAGCAACTGCGCGGCGAGGCCGAGGGAGATGATCTGCCCGCCGCTCAACGTCCGCAGGCTCCGGTCCAGCGAGATGCCGTCGAGGCCGAGCCGGTCGAGCTGCGCGCGGGTGCGCTCCTCGATGTCCCAGTCGTTCCCGATGGTGGTGAAGTGCTCGTCGCTCGCATCACCGGACTCGATGGCGCTCAGCGCCGCGAGCTGCGGGGCGATGCCCAGTACCTCGGCCACGTTGAGGTCGGCGGTGAGCGGCAGCGACTGCGGCAGGTAGCCGAGGACACCCTGCGCGGAGACGGACCCGGACACCGGCCGCAGTTCGCCGGCGATCAGTTTCAGCAGCGTGCTCTTGCCCGCCCCGTTCGGCGCGACCAGGCCGGTGCGGCCTCCGGGCACGGTGAAGGAAAGGTCGTCGAAGACCGGGGTGTCGTCTGGCCAGGCGAACGACAGGGCGGACACGACGACGAAGGCGTCTGACATGGAAATGACCTCGTGAAAGACAGCGGGCGCCGCAAGGCGGCACCGCGATGGACGTGGCTGTGAAGGGACGACAAAGTGGCCACGTCGGCGTCAACGCCGGTGGCCTGCCAACTCCGGCTCACCCGGAGATGTCGTCTTCACCTGCCACGTCTGGTCTCCCTGTTTCTCGATCAGGTCCGCTCCACGATAACAAGACCCGCCGGGACGCGGCCACCGCAATCCCGGCGGGGTGACGGCGACGCCGTCAGCTCAGTCCGTTCCGGCTGATCGTTCGGGCGTACCAGAGCGCACTCCGCTTCGGTGTCCGCCGCTGGGTCGCGTAGTCGACGTGCACCAGGCCGAACCGTTTGGCGTATCCCTCGGCCCACTCGAAGTTGTCGAGCAGCGACCAGTAGAAGTAGCCGCGCAGGTCGACGCCCGCCTCGATCGCCTCGTACGCGGCGCGCAGATGCGAGTCGAGGAAGGCGATCCTGTCGGTGTCCGCGATGTCCCCGCCGATCAGCGCGTCGGGATACGATGCGCCGTTTTCGGTGATGTACAACGGGATCGGCCGATAGTCGCGGTGCACCTGAAGCAGGCATTCGGTGAGCCGCGACGGCTGGACCTCCCAGCCCGAGTCGGTGCGTGGCGCCGTCTCGTCGGGGACGAAATGGACGTCGGGGGAGCCGAGCCAGTCGGCGCCCGCCGGTTCGCTGCCGGGCAGGGGAGTGCCCGCGACCTGGTAGCCGCGGTAGTAGTTGATGCCCAGCCAATCGATCGGCGCGGCGATGGTCGCGAGATCACCGTCCCGCACGAGCTCCTCGATGCCGAGCGGCGCCAGGTCGGCCCGCAGATCCGCCGGATAGGAGCCACGAAGCACCGGATCCAGGAACAGCCGGTTCTGCAGGCCGTCGATCCGGCGCGCGGCCTCGACGTCCACAGTGGACGAAGGGTCGGCCGCCGACACCGGATACAGGTTCAGTGTCACGCCCGACGACGCGGCGGGCGCGTGCCGCCGCAGGACGTCCATCGCGAGCCCGTGCCCCAGCAGCAGATGGTGCGCGGCCGCGACGGCGGCGCGGGGCTCCTGCCTGCCGGGCGCGTGGATCCCGCGCGCGTAGCCCAGCATCGCGGCGCACCACGGCTCGTTCAGCGTGGACCAGCGCGGCACACGGTCGCCCAGATGCGCGACGACCGTTTCGGCGTATTCGGCGAACCGGAAGGCGGTCTCGCGTGCCGCCCAGCCGCCCTGGTCCTCCAAGGACTGGGGGAGATCCCAGTGATACAGCGTCGCCCAGGGCTCCACTCCGGCTTCGAGCAGCTTGTCGACGAGCCGGTCGTAGAACGCGAGCCCCCGGGGATTCGGCGCGCCGCCGTCGGGCCGGATCCGCGGCCACGACAGGGAAAACCGGTACGCGCCGAGCCCGAGCCGCCGCATCAGGTCGACGTCCTCGGCGTAGCGCCGGTAATGATCGGCGCCCGGTTCACCGGTGTCTCCGCCGACGACGGCGCCGGGACGGCGGGCGAAGACGTCCCAGATCGAGTCCGTCCGGCCGTCGGCGGTCGTCGCCCCTTCGACCTGGAAGGCCGCGGTGGCGGCGCCCCACACGAATCCGGGCGGGAACAGCAGTGCGGTCTTCGCCCGGACACTGTCGGGATGAGCGGACATGGTCACCCTTTCACGGCACCTTGCATGATCCCGGCCACGATCTGGCGGCCGAGGAGGAGGAAGACGATGAGGATCGGAATGGTGGCCAGGGTGGTTCCGGCCAGCACCAGCGAATAGTCGACGTAGTAGCCGCTCTGCAGCTTCTCCAGTGCCAGCTGGACGGTGGGGTTTCCGGCGTCCAGCACCACGAGCGGCCACAGGAAGTCGTTCCACGACGTCATGAACGTGAACATCGCCAGGATCGCCGCCGCCGGGCGGACCGCGGGCAGGCAGACGTTCCAGAAGATCCGGATCATGCTGCAGCCGTCGACCCGCGCCGCCTCGATCAGTTCGTACGGCACCGCGTCCAGCGTGTACTGCCGCATCCAGAAGACCCCGAACGCGGTCACCAGGTTCGGCACGATCACCGACTGCAACCCGCCCGCCCAGCCGAACTCCGACATGGCCATGAACAGCGGGATGATGCCGAGCTGGGTCGGCACGGCGAGGGTGATGACGATGAACACGAACAGCCCGTTCCGGCCGCGGAACCGCAGTTTGGCGAACGCGAACCCGGCGAGCGCCGAGAACAGCACCGTGGTGAGGGTGACCGTGCCGGACACGATCAGGCTGTTCCCGAGTGCCTTCCAGAACGGCACCGTGTCGAAGACCCTCGCCGCGTTGGCGAAGAAGTTCCCGCCCGGCAGGAAGGGCGGCACCCGTTCGGTGAGCATCCCGCTGTCCCGGCTGGCCACCAGGAACGACCAGTAGAACGGGAAAAGCGAGCCCAGCACGAAGATCGTGAGTACGACATAGGTCGTCCGGCGCGGTTTGCCCAGCGCCGAGACGCCACGCTTGAGTCCATTGTGGATCGTGGTCATTTCTTCTTCACCGCCGTGAGCCTGCCGGTGAGGAAGAAGTTCACCAGCGCGATCAGCACGATGATCACGAACAGCACCCACGCGATCGCCGAGGCATAGCCGAGTTCGTAGTTCTCGAAGGCCGTTTGGTAGAGGTACAACGTCACGGTCTGGAACTGGTTGGACGAGCCGCCGTTGTTCGAGCCCGGCATGGCGTCGAACAGCTTGGGTTCGGTGAAGATCTGCAGGCCGCCGATCGTCGAAGTGATCGTGACGAAGATCAGCGTCGGCTTCAGCAAGGGCAGCGTGATGCTGAAGAACCGGCGTGCGGTCCCCGCACCGTCGATGAGGGCGGCCTCGTGCAGTTCCTTCGGGACGGCCTGCATCGCCGCCAGGACGATGAGCGCGTTGTACCCGGTCCAGCGCCAGTTCACCATGATCGCGATCGCGACATGGCTGCTGAACCGGCCGGCCTGCCAGTCGACCGGGTCCAGCCCGATCGTCTGCAGCAGACCGTTGACCAGCCCGTACTTCGGCCCGAACAGGTTCGCGAAGATGATGCCGAGTGCCACCAGGCTGGCGGCGTACGGGAGCAGGACGCCGACGCGCCAGCCGGTCGCCCCGCGGATCCTGGCGCTGAGCAGCGCCGCCAGGAGCACCGCGATGATCAGCTGCGGAACGCTGGAGAGCAGGAAGATGCTGACGGTGTTCTCGAGCGCGTTCCAGAACTGCGTGTCGGCGAAGAGTTCCTTGAAGTTGTCCAGCCCGATGAAGGTGGGATCGTCATCGCCCGCTTCCCAGCTGAACAGGGACACGTACGCCGTGTAGAGCAGCGGGAACAGCCCGACGATCCCGAACACCACGAAGAACGGGGCGATGTAGAGGTACGGCGAGACCTTGACGTCCCACCGGCTCAGCCGATGGCGGAGGGTGGGCCGGGGCTGCGTGCGCGCCCCGGCCTTCGTCTCGTCCGGCGCGATCTTGTCGACGACGGTCATCGGTCAGCGCGTGATCTTCTTCGCGGCGTCGAGCAGTTGCGTCCAGCCCTCGGCCGCGGACTTGCCCTGTTCGACGGCCTGCAGCGCCGGGCTCGACGCGTTCTCCTGGATCTGGCCGTCGCCGGGGCCCTTGTACTGCGGCTTCGCGACCTTCTTGGCCTGCTCGGCGAACAGCTGCCCGATCTTGGCGCCACCGAAGTAGGCGTCGGTCTCGCTCACCAGTGCCGGGTCCTCCAAAGCCTTGACCTGGCTGGGGAAGGTGCCCTTCGCCTTGAACGCCTTGATCTGCTGCTCGGGCGCGGTCAGCCAGGCGGCGAGTTCGGCTGCCTCCTTCGGGTGCTTCGACTGCGTGGGCACGGTGAGGTACGAACCGCCCCAGTTCCCGCCGCCACCGGGGAAGGCCGCGGTGACCGCCCACTTGCCGGCGTTCTCCGGGCCGGAGTGCTCCTCGATCACGCCGAGCATCCAGGCAGGGCAGACCTTCGTGGCGAAGGCGCCCTGCTTGAATCCGGAGTTCCACTCGTTGCTGAACGCGGTCAGTTTCGCCGACTGTCCTTTCGCGACGGCGCCGGTGACCTTGGCCCAGGCGTCCTTGATGCCCTGATTGGATTCGACCGCGAGCTTGTCGTCACTGCCGATGTAGCCGGTCGGGAGCTGGTTGACCATCGCGTTGAAGTTCTGCGCGGCGGAGTCGAACCACGCCTTCCCGCCGGACTTGGCGACGTACTGCTCGCCCGCCGCGAAGTAGCTGTCCCAGGTCGCGAACAGCGGTTTGACCGCTTCGGGGTCGGACGGCATCCCCGCCGCTTCGAGCATGTCCTTGCGGTAGCACATGGCCAGCGGGCCGATATCCGTCCCGTAGCCGATGACCTTGCCGTCCTTGGTCTTCGCCGCGTCGTACTTCCAGCCGAGCCAGCGGTCGGGTGACGCCTCCGCCGGGCCGATCTTGGTCAGGTCGTTGAACTTCGAGCCCTTGTCGAGGACGTTCGACAGATGCCCTTCCTCGACGGCGGTGACGTCGGCGAGGCCGGACCCGGCGGCCAGTTTCGTGATCAGGTCCTGGTGGTACGGCCCGCCCTGGCCGGTCTTGCGGTGGGTGATCTTGATGTTCGGGTGCAGCCGCTCGTACTCGGGGATGAGCTCCTCGTAGCCGAACTCGGTGAACGTCGCCAGTGACAGCTCGACCTTCGCGTTCGGGTCGGACGCGGCGGGCGCCCCGCCGTCGTCACCGCCGCACGCCGCCAGTCCGAACGTCGTCATCGTGATACCCAGTGCCAGCACCAGGCCGTTCCGGATGCTTCTCACGTCAATGCCCCTTGCAGGTGGGTGGGAAGAAAATGGGAGCGCTCCCAGGATGCGCCGAGTCTGTCGCCAAGGTTTGGCCGTGTCAATAGCTTGTAATGAGAGTGTTTCCGGCAGGGGAGCGCTCTCAGTGCGATGACCCGCCGGACACTAAGCTGTCGGTGTCCGGATGGAGCTGAAGAGTGAAGGTGGCGCTGGTGGGGCCTCGACCAGGGGAAGACGGCAGGCCGACGCTGGAAGACGTCGCCGCGTCCGCCGGGGTCAGCCGGTCGACGGCGTCCCGTGCGCTGAACGACGACGGCTACGTCAGCGCGCGCTCCCGCGAGAAGGTCCAGGCCGCGGCCCGCGAACTCGGGTACTCCCCGAACCAGGCGGCGAGATCCCTGGTCACCAAGCGGACCGGCGCGGTCGCGGTCGTGCTGTCGGAGCCGGAGGCGCGGCTGCTCGACGACCCGTACCGCACCGCGGTCATGCGCGCGGGCTATCGCGAGCTCGCCGACATCGGCTGCCAGATGGTCTTGATCTTCAGCGACACCCGCGAAGACCTCGACCGCACGGTCCGGTTCCTCGACGGCGGGCACGTCGACGGCGTGCTCGTGTTCGCGCCGCATCGCACGGATCCGCTGCCCAAGGCGTTGCGGCAGTTGAGGATCCCGGTGGTGTACGGCGGGCAGGCCGCCGGGCTCAAACGCGGGGTCCACGTCGTCGACTTCGACAACGAGGGCGGCGCGAAGCTCGCCGTCGCGCATCTGGTCGAGGCCGGCCACCGGCGGATCGCCACGATCGCGGGCCCGCAGGACCAGAGCGCGGCGATCGACCGGCTTTCCGGTTGGCGCAAGACCCTTCTCGACGCAGGGCTCGACCCCGCGGATCTGATGGAGGAGGGCGACTTCACCCTGACCGGTGGGGCGAAGGCGATGTCGAACCTGCTCGCCCGGCGCCCCGATCTCGACGCCGTCTTCGTAGCCAGCGACATGATGGCACTCGGCGCGCTCCGTACGTTGCATTCGGCCGGACGGCGGATTCCCTCGGACGTCGCCGTCGTCAGCTTCGACGACAACGCCACCCTCGCGCCGGAGATGGACCCGCCGCTGACGTCGGTGCACCAGGATCCTCGGGAACAGGTCCACGCGATGGTGGAGACCCTGCTCGCGGTGATGGACGACCGGGATCTCAAGCCCCGCCAGCGGATCTTGCCGGTCTCGCTCACCCGTCGCGCCTCCAGCTGAGCCGGGGGTGGTCGTGAGTGGCGTTTCGGGTTCTAACCCGAATTGCCACTCACGAGGCTCCTTGTGCGGAGCCGGCCGTGTCGCGTGACTGGACGGACGACACGCGTGATCCGACGGACGACACGCGTGACTGGTTGGACGACATGGCGAGTCGTCCCTCTGGACACATGTGTCGTCCCGCCAGTCACGCGTGTCGTCCATCCGCGCACGGCGGCAGGTGCCGAAGGCGACCTCGGCATGCCAACCCTGGCTCAGGGAACCGGTCCGTGACCCGACTGTGACTCGGGGAGCGCTTGACCCGGCTCGTGTTATCGCTAACACTTGCGGCACTCGTCACACGGTACCGGGATTGGGAGACAGGCGATGGCGCGCGAAACCACCGAGAGCAAGCAGGCCAGTCTCACCGACGTGGCCGCGCTCGCGGGTGTTTCGCATATGACGGTCTCGCGGGTCATCAACGGCACCGGCCCGGTCCGCGCCGAGACGCGGGTCCGCGTCAACGCGGCGATCGAGCAGCTGGACTACCGGCCGAACTCGGTCGCCCGCGCGCTGGTCACCGGCCGTTCGGGCACGCTCGGCGTGGTCGCGCTGGAGGCCAACCTCTACGGTCCGGCCAGCACGTTGAGCGGCATCGAGCACGCCGCCCGCGAGGCCGGCTACGCGACGACCATAACCAGCATCAGCCGTCCGGGCCGGTCGTCCATCACCGACGCCGTGGAGCGCCTTCGTCGCCAGGCCGTCGAGGGCATCGTCGTGATCGCGCCGCACGTCACCGCGGCCCGCGCGCTGGAGGCGGCGCCGAACGACGTACCGCTCGTCGCGGTCGGTGGCGGCGAGAAGGCGCCGGTCCCGGTGATCTCGGTCGACCAGTTCGACGGCGCGCGCCGCGCCACCGAACACCTTCTCGGCCTCGGACACGAGACCGTCTGGCATGTGGCCGGACCCGAGGATTGGCTGGAGGCGCTGGACCGCGAACGCGGCTGGCGCGAGACCCTGCAACGGCACGGCGCGCCGATCCCGCCCGTCATCCGCGGTGACTGGAGTGCGCGCTCCGGGTACGCGGCGGGGCGATCCCTCGTCGGGGAAAAGGGCCTGGACGCGGTGTTCGTGGCCAACGACCAGATGGCCCTCGGCTTCCTTCGCGCCTGCACCGAGGCGGGCGTGAACGTGCCGGGGGAGATGCGGATCGTCGGCTTCGACGACGTTCCCGAGGCGGCGTACTACACGCCGCCGCTGACGACGGTGCGCCAGGACTTCGTCGAAGTCGGCAGGCGCACGTTCGACCTGCTCCGCCGCCGGATGAACGGCGGTGAGGACCGAGAT
Organism: Amycolatopsis sp. MJM2582; assembly: GCF_000754115.1. NCBI lineage: Bacteria > Bacillati > Actinomycetota > Actinomycetes > Pseudonocardiales > Pseudonocardiaceae > Amycolatopsis > Amycolatopsis sp. MJM2582. Next base: position 1,265,528 of record NZ_JPLW01000002.1, on the reverse strand, counting down.
CGCGACCTGGTGGTCCCCGAACTGATCGTGCGGGAGAGCACCGGTCTTTCGTAGCTCCGAGAGCAGTCCCTGCGGCTCAAGGCGCGAATGTTAACGCTAACTCAACTGATCAGTGCGGATCTAGGAGTCGATGTGGCAAGAAAACCGTGGACGGCGATCGTGGCCGGAGTGGCCGGGCTGCTCCTGCTCTCCGCTTGTGGCGGTGGCGGCGGGACGGGTGGCGGCGGCGCGCTCACCCTCGGATTCGCCCAGGTGGGCGCGGAAAGCGGCTGGCGCACAGCGAACACGAAGTCGATCCAGGAGTCCGCGAAGGCGGCCGGGATCGAACTGAAGTTCTCCGACGCGCAGCAGAAGCAGGAGAACCAGATCGCCGCGATCCGGTCCTACATCCAGCAGAAGGTCAAGGTGATCGCCTTCTCGCCGGTCGTGGAATCCGGCTGGGACACCGTGCTCAAGGAGGCGAAGACGGCGAACATCCCGGTGATCCTCACCGACCGGGCCGTCGACTCGGCGGACAAGTCGCTGTACAAGACCTTCCTCGGCTCGGACTTCGTCGCCGAGGGCAAGAAGGCGGGCGAGTGGCTGGCCAAGGAGTTCGGCTCGGCGGCGGGCGACGTCAGCATCGTGGAACTGCAGGGCACCACCGGTTCCGCGCCGGCGAACGACCGCAAGAAGGGCTTCGCCGACGTCATCGCGTCGAACCCGAAGTTCAAGGTCGTCGCGTCGCAGACCGGTGAGTTCACCCGGGCGAAGGGCAAGGAGGTCATGGAGGCCTTCCTGAAGTCCCAGCCCAAGATCGACGTGCTGTACGCGCACAACGACGACATGGCCCTCGGTGCCATCGAAGCGATCGAGGCGGCGGGCAAGGTGCCCGGCAAGGACATCAAGATCGTCTCGGTCGACGGCGTCCGCGACGCCCTGCAGGCGCTGGCCGACGGCAAGATCAACCACGTCGTCGAATGCAACCCGTTGCTCGGCCCGCAGCTGATGGATCTGGTGAAGAAGGTCGCCGCCGGAGAGCAGGTTCCGCCGCGCATCGAGACCACCGAGACCGAGTTCGACCAGGCCGCGGCCAAGGCCGCGCTGCCGCAACGCCAGTACTGAGCCGATGACGGAAACCCCTGCGATGCTGCGGATGAGCCATATCCGGAAGGAATTCCCCGGCGTGGTCGCCCTCGACGACGTCTCCTTCCGGATGTTCCCCGGTGAGGTGCACGCCCTGATGGGCGAGAACGGTGCCGGCAAGTCCACTTTGATCAAGGTGCTCACCGGCGTCTACGGGGTGGACGCGGGCACCATCGAACTCGACGGCGCCCGGGTCGCGTTCAGCGGCCCGGGTGAGGCACAGCGCTCCGGCGTGAGCACCGTCTACCAGGAAGTGAACCTCTGCCCGAACCTGTCGGTGGCGGAGAACATCTGCCTCGGCAAGGAGCCGCGACGGCGCGGCCGCATCGACTGGCGCGAGACACGCCGCCGGGCGGCCGCGCTGCTGGCCAGGCTGGACGTCGAAGTGGACGTCTCGGCCGAGCTGGGCGGCTGCTCGATCGCGGTGCAGCAACTGGTCGCGATCGCCAGGGCGCTCGACGTCGAGGCGCGGGTGCTCGTGCTCGACGAGCCGACGTCCAGTTTGGACGCCGGCGAGGTCGAGCAACTGCTGAACGTGGTGCGTTCGCTGCGGGACCAGGGGATGGCGATCCTGTTCGTCTCGCATTTCATCGAACAGGTCTTCGCCGTCGCGGACCGGATGACCGTGCTGCGCAACGGGAAGCTGATCGGGGAGTACCGCACCGAGGAGATCACCCCGGTCGACCTGGTGACCAGGATGATCGGCAAGGAACTCGCGGCGCTCGAAGACATCGAGGACGCGGGGCACAGCCGGTCGGACGTCGCCGATGCGCCCGTCTTCCTCGAAGCGGGCGATGTCGGCCGCAAGGGCGGTGTCGCGCCGTTCTCGCTCGACATCCGGTCCGGCGAGGTCGTCGGGCTCGCCGGGCTGCTCGGTTCGGGCCGCACCGAACTGGCGCGGCTGCTGTTCGGCGCCGATCACGCGGACAGCGGTACGGTGCGGATCGACGGCGAGCCGGTGTCGCTGAAGACACCGCGGACCGGTCTCGACCACCGCATCGCGTTCTGCTCGGAGAACCGCAAGACCGAAGGCCTCGTCGAGGAACTGACCGTGCGCGAGAACATCGTGCTCGCGCTGCAGGCCTCGCGTGGTTGGGCCCGGCCGATCCCTCGACGGCGGCAGGACGAGATCGCCGAGCGCTACATCAAGGCGCTCGACATCCGGCCGGCCAACGCCGAGGCGAAGGTCGGCGACCTGAGCGGCGGCAACCAGCAGAAGGTGTTGCTCGCGCGGTGGCTGATCACCGAACCGCGGCTGCTGATCCTCGACGAGCCGACGCGCGGGATCGACATCGGTGCCAAAACGGAGATCCAGCGACTGGTCGCGCGGCTTTCGGGCGAGGGGATGGCCGTGGTGTTCATCTCCGCCGAACTCGAGGAAGTGCTCCGGCTGAGCCACCGGGTCGTCGTGCTGCGCGACCGCGCGGTGGTCGCCGTGCTGGACAACGAAACGCTGACCGCGGACCAGGTGATGGCGACGATGGCCGAAGGAGTCGCACGATGACCAAACATCGGTTGTTCTGGCCGTTCGTCGCGCTGCTGGCGCTGCTGCTCGGCGACCTCATCGCGCATCCGGCGTTCTTCGCGATCGAATTCCGCGACGGGCATCTGTACGGGAACCTGATCGACATCCTCAAGAACGGCGCCCCGCTGATCCTCATCGCGATCGGCATGACGCTGGTGGTGGCGACGCGGGGGATCGACCTCTCCGTCGGCGCGGTCGTCGCGATCAGCGGCGCGCTCGCGTGCCTGCACCTGAGTGGACTCGGCGATCAGAACAGTGTCGGCGGGACGCTCGCGGCGGTCGGGATGGCGCTGGGGCTCGCCCTCGTGCTCGGTCTGTGGAACGGCTGGCTCGTGGCGGTGCTCGGCATCCAGCCGATCATCGCGACGCTGATCCTGATGGTCGCCGGCCGCGGCATCGCCCAGCTGATCACCGGCGGCCAGATCATCACCGTCAACTCGCATCCGTACGAGTGGATCGGCAGCGGGTTCACCTTCGGCCTGCCCAGCGCGATCCTCATCGCGCTGGCGGTGTTCGCCATCGCCGCCGTGCTGGTCCGCCGGTCGGCGCTGGGGCTGCTGGTCGAATCGGTGGGCGGCAACCCGGAGGCGGGCAGGCTCGCCGGGCTCCGGTCGGCGCGGCTGATCTGGCTCACCTACGTCTTCTGCGCGCTCTGCGCCGGTATCGCCGGCCTGATGATCAGCGCGAACGTGCACAGCGCCGACGGCAACAACGCCGGGCAGTTCATCGAACTGGACGCGATCCTCGCCGTCGTCATCGGCGGGACGCAGCTGACCGGTGGCCGGTTCTCGCTCACCGGCTCGGTGATCGGCGCGCTGCTCATCCAGACGTTGACGACGACGGTCTACGCGCTCGGCATCGCGCCGCAGGCGATCATGCTGTTCAAGGCCGTGGTCGTGCTGGCGGTCTGCCTGCTGCAGTCGCCGGTGTTCCGCAGGAAGCTCGCCCGGCGGCGGAAAACGGCCCCGCCGTCGCCCGCCGTCCTGCCGGAGAAGGTGGAGGCCGGGGTATGACGACACTCGACCGCATCAAGGGTTATCGGCCGCGGCAACGGCATCTGCCGATCCTGGCGACGATGGCGATGCTCATCGGCGCCTACGTCTACGGGGCTTCGAGCTACACGACGTTCGGCTCCGGGCAGGTCGTGCTCGACCTGTTCATCAACAACGCCTTCCTGCTGGTCGTCGCCGTCGGGATGACGTTCGTGATCCTCACCGGCGGGATCGACCTGTCGGTGGGCTCGGTGGTGGCACTGTCCACTGTGGTCTCGGCGGACCTGCTGCAGAACCAGGGCTGGCCGGTGCTCGCGGTGATCCCGGCGGTGCTGGCGATCGGCGCGGCGCTCGGCTTCGGTATGGGCGTGCTGGTCCAGGTGTTCGAGATCCAGCCGTTCATCGCCACGCTGATCGGGATGTTCTTCGCCAGGGGGCTCTGCTACACGATCAGCACCCAGGCGTACTCGATCGACGATCCGACGGTCGCGAGTCTCGCGCAGACGCAGATCCCGCTCGGCGGGGAACTGCACATCTCGATCGGTGTGGTGGTCGCGCTCGTGGTGGTCGCCGCGGCGGCGTACGTCCTGTACGGAACGAGGTTCGGGCGGACGGTGTACGCGATCGGCGGGAACCCGAAGTCCGCGCTGCTGATGGGCCTGAACGTCGGCCGTACGCGGATCACGGTCTACACGCTCAGCGGGTTCTGCTCGGCGCTCGGCGGACTGCTCCTGGTGCTGTACAAGTCCTCCGGCGATCCGCTCAACGGTGTCGGGCTGGAGCTCACCGCGATCGCGGCCGTCGTCATCGGCGGCACGCTGCTCACCGGCGGCTCCGGCTACGTCCTCGGGACGGTGCTCGGGATCATGGTGCTGGGCATCATCCAGACCCTGATCACCTTCGACGGCACCTTGAACTCCTGGTGGACCTCGATCATCACCGGTGCGCTGCTGTTCGCCTTCATCGTGCTGCAACGCCTCGTCGGGAGACGGGCCACGTAAGACGGAACACGCGTGATCAAGGCCGTGACTCGCGTGATTGGAGCCGGACCGGCTTGAAACACGCGAGTTACGGCTCCAAACACGGGTGATCGCGGTTTTCGACCAGAAATGTGAACGCTAACAGTTGGAGAAGAAGTGAGTACAAGGGAGCCGCTGGTCGTCGGCGTCGACTTCGGGACGCTGTCCGGCCGGGCCGTCGTGGTCCGCGTCCGCGACGGCGCGGAACTGGGCAGCGCGGTTTCGGAGTACCGGCACGGCGTGATCGACCGGATCCTGCCGCGGACCGGCCACGGGCTGCCGCCGGACTGGGCGCTCCAGATGCCGTCGGACTACGTCGACGTCCTCCGCACCGCCGTGCCGGAGGCCGTCCGTGCCGCCGGGGCGGATCCCGCCGACGTGATCGGCATCGGTACCGATTTCACCGCGTGCACCATGGTGCCGACGACGGCCGACGGCACGCCGCTGTGCGAATTGCCCGAGTTCGCCGACGATCCGCACGCTTACGTGAAGCTGTGGCGTCACCATTCCGCCCAGCCGCAGGCCGACCGGATCAACGCGCTGGCGCGGAAGCGCGGTGAATCTTGGCTGCCGCGCTATGGCGGGCTGATCTCTTCCGAGTGGGAGTTCGCCAAGGCACTGGAGGTCTACGAAGAGGCGCCCGAGGTCTACGCCCGGATGCGCCACTGGGTCGAACTCGCCGACTGGATCGTCTGGCAGCTCACCGGAACCTACGTCCGCAACGCCTGCACCGCCGGCTACAAGGGCATCCTGCAGGACGGCCGCTACCCGAGCACGGAGTTCCTGGAGGAGCTGGCTCCCGGCTTCGGGTCCTTTGTGGACGACAAGCTCGTGCATCCGCTGGGAGCCCTCGGTGCCAAGGCGGGGAGCCTGAGCGCTCAAGCGGCGGAATGGACCGGGTTGCCCGAGGGGATCGCGGTCGCGGTCGGCAACGTCGACGCGCACGTCACCGCCCCCGCCGTCCAGGCGGTCGAGCCGGGACAGATGGTCGCGATCATGGGCACCTCCACCTGCCACGTGATGAACGGCGCCGAACTGCGCGAGGTACCGGGCATGTGCGGCGTCGTCGACGGCGGGATCGTGTCCGGGAAATGGGGCTACGAGGCCGGCCAGAGCGGCGTCGGCGACATCTTCGCGTGGTTCGTCGAACACGGCACGCCCGCGTCCTATGTGGACGACGCCAGGGAAGCGGGGATCTCCGTCCACGAACTGCTCACGCGGCTCGCTTCGGTGCAGGAGATCGGCGAGCACGGACTGGTCGCGCTCGACTGGCACAGCGGGAACCGGTCGGTACTGGTCGACCACGAACTGTCCGGCGTCGTCGTCGGCCAGACCCTCGCGACGCGGCCCGAGGACACCTACCGCGCGCTCCTGGAGGCGACGGCGTTCGGGACCAGGACGATCATCGAGACCTTCGAACGCGCCGGGGTGCCGGTCACCGAACTGATCGTCGCCGGTGGCCTGGTCAAGAACCCGCTCCTGATGCAGATCTACGCCGACGTCACGAACTTGCCGCTTTCCGTCGCCGGCTCGGCCCAGAGTCCCGCGCTGGGCTCGGCGATCCACGCCGCCGTCGCCGCCGGGGCACACGCCGACGTCCCGGCCGCCGCGCTGGCGATGGGCTCGGTCCGCCGGGCGGTCCACCGGCCGATCGCCGAAAACGTCAAGGCCTACAACGACCTCTACGCCGAGTACGCCACGTTGCACGACTACTTCGGCCGTGGGGCCAACGACGTCATGCACCGGCTCGCCGCCCGGCGCCGTTCCGTCCGGAAAGGACCGCACCGATGAGCCTCGCCGTGGAGATCACGGACACCTTCGAAGAGCTGCGCGACACCGTCGCCCGCTTGCACAGCGAGCTGACCCGCTACGAGCTGGTCATCTGGACCGCGGGCAACGTGTCGGCGCGGGTCCCCGGACACGACCTGATGGTGATCAAGCCGTCCGGGGTGTCCTACGACGAGCTGAGTGCCGACACGATGGTCGTCACCGACCTGTACGGCGAGGTCGTCCACGGCGACCTCGCGCCGTCCTCGGACACGGCGGCACACGCCTACGTCTACCGGCACATGCCGGAGGTCGGCGGGGTCGTGCACACGCATTCGACGTACGCGACCGCGTGGGCCGCGGTCGGGGAACCCATCCCGTGCGTGCTCACGATGATCGCGGACGAGTTCGGCGGCGAGATCCCGGTCGGGCCGTTCGCGATGATCGGTGACGACTCGATCGGCCGGGGCATCGTCGAGACGCTGCGGTCCAGCCGGTCGCCCGCGGTGCTGATGCGCAACCACGGCCCGTTCACTGTCGGCCGCACCGCACGCGACGCGGTCAAGGCCGCCGTCATGGTCGAGGACGTCGCGAAGACCGTCCACCTCGCTTCCGCGCTGGGCAGGCCGAAACCACTGTCCGAACAGGACGTGGACCGGCTCCACGCGCGCTACCAGAACGTCTACGGCCAGCAGGGAGAGAAGTGAGCACACAACGCAAGACCGAGGTCTGGTTCCTCACCGGGAGCCAGGCGCTGTACGGCGAGGAGACCCTCGAACAGGTCGCGGGCCAGTCGTTGCAGATCCAGCGGATGCTGGCCGACACCGGCCGGATCTCGGCCGAGATCGTCGCGAAGCCGGTGCTGACGGAACCGTCGGCGATCCGGCGCGTGATGCTGGAGGCGAACGCGGACGACGCGTGTGTCGGGGTGATCGCCTGGATGCACACGTTCTCGCCGGCGAAGATGTGGATCACCGGCCTTGACGCGCTGCGGAAACCCTTGCTGCATCTGCACACCCAGCTCAACGAGGCGCTGCCGTGGCAGTCCATCGACATGGACTTCATGAACCTGAACCAGGCCGCGCACGGCGACCGCGAGTTCGGCTACATCCAGACCCGGCTCGGGGTCCCGCGCAAGACCATCGCCGGGCACGCCGCGGATCCGTCGGTCGCCGACCGGATCGACGCCTGGGTCCGCGCGGCGGTCGGGCGCCAGACCATCGGCTCGCTCAAGCTCGCGCGGTTCGGCGACAACATGCGCGACGTCGCGGTCACCGACGGGGACAAGGTCGAGGCGGAGCTGAAGTTCGGCGTCTCGGTGAACACCTACGGCGTCAATGAACTCGTCGCCCTGGTCGACGCGGTGCCCGACACCGAGGTCGACACTCTCGTCGACGAGTACGCCGAGACGTACGCGCTCGCGCCGGAACTCGCCAAGACCGGGGAGCGACACGAATCGCTGCGTTACGGGGCCCGGATCGAGCAAGGGCTTCGCACGTTCCTGACGAGCGGCGGTTTCGGCGCGTTCACCACGAACTTCGAGGATCTCGGCGGACTGCGGCAGCTCCCCGGTCTCGCCGTGCAGCGGCTGATGGCCGACGGCTACGGCTTCGGCGGCGAGGGCGACTGGAAGACGTCCGCGCTGCTGACCGCGGTGAAGGCGATGGGCCGCGACTCCGAGCGCGGGACGTCCTTCATGGAGGACTACACCTACCACTTCGGCCCCGGCGAACCGAAGATCCTCGGCGCGCACATGCTCGAGGTCTGCCCGAGCATCGCCGCCGCGAAGCCTTCGTGCGAGATCCACCCGCTCGGCATCGGCGGCCGCGAGGATCCCGTCCGGCTGGTCTTCGACGCCGCCGCCGGCGACGCGGTCGTGATCGGCCTCGCCGACCTCGGCGACCGGTTCCGCTTGGTGGCCAACGAGGTCGAGGTCGTCGCGCCGGATGAACCGCTGCCGAACCTGCCGGTGGCGCGCGCGGTGTGGAAGCCGGCGCCGTCGCTGGCGACGTCCGCCGAGGCCTGGATCACCGCGGGCGGGCCGCACCACACGGTGCTCACCCAGGCCGTCGGCGCCGAAACGATCCGGGATTTCGCCACCATGCTCGACGTCGAACTGCTGGTGATCGACCAGGCCACGACGCCCGCCGCGATCGCCGACCGGATGCGCTGGAACCAGGCCTACTACCGGCTCGCACAAGGATTCTGATCGGTCCCCACCGGAGAGAAGGAACAATGAAGTTCACGAAACTGGCCACACTGGCCGTGGCGGTCGGCCTCGGTGCCGCGCTCACGGCCTGCGGTTCGAGTGAGAAGACCGTCGATCAGCAGGCGGCCGCGGGAGGCGCGGCCGGCGGCCTCGTCGGCGTCACCATGCCGACCAAATCGTCGGAGCGCTGGATCCACGACGGCGACAACATCAAGGCGGCGCTGGAGAAGCTGGGCTACCAGGTCGACCTGCAGTACGCCGAGGACGACATCCCCACCCAGGTGAACCAGATCGAGAACCAGATCACCAAGGGCGCGAAACTGCTCGTGATCGCCTCGATCGACGGCACCGCGATCACCACCCAGCTGCAGGAGGCCGCGGACAAGAAGATCCCGGTCGTCGCCTACGACCGGCTGATCCGCAACACGCCGAACGTCGACTACTACGCGACCTTCGACAACTTCAAGGTCGGCGTGCAGCAGGCGACGTCGCTGCTCACCGGTCTCAAGGTGCTCAAAGAGGACGGTTCTCCCGGCGAGGGCAAGGGCCCGTTCAGCATCGAGCTCTTCGCGGGTTCTCCGGACGACAACAACGCGACGTTCTTCTTCAACGGCGCCATGTCCGTGCTGAAGCCGTACCTCGAAAACGGGACTTTGGTCGTCAAGAGCGGCCAGACCGCGTTCAACGTCGCGGCGATCCTGCGCTGGCAGGCGGCGACCGCGCAGCGGCGGATGGAAGACCTGCTGACCAAGACCTACAGCTCCGGCGACAAGGTGCAGGGCGTGCTCTCGCCGTACGACGGGCTCTCCATCGGGATCCTGTCGGCGCTCAAGAGCAACGGCTACGGAACGCCCGGCCAGCCGTATCCGGTGGTCACCGGCCAGGACGCCGAGGTCGCGTCGGTGAAATCGATCATCGCGAACGAGCAGTACTCGACGATCTTCAAGGACACCCGCAAGCTCGCCGAGACCACGGTCAAGATGGCCGACGCGGTGCTCAAGGGCGGCAAGGCCGAGACCAACAACACGACGGACTACAACAACGGGCAGAAGGTCGTCCCGGCGTTCCTGCTGGAGTCGGTGATCCTCAACAAGGGCAACTACCAGAAGGAACTCATCGACTCGGGCTACTACAAAGCGGAACAGCTGAGGTAGCGACGTGACCGACGAAATCCTTCGGATGCGGGGGATCACCAAGACCTTCCCCGGGGTCAAGGCGCTGCAGGACGTCAACCTGTCGGTGCGCCGGGGAGAGATCCACGCGATCTGCGGCGAGAACGGCGCGGGCAAATCCACGCTGATGAAGGTGCTCTCGGGCGTCTACGCGCACGGCTCGTACGACGGTGAGATCGTCTTCGACGGCGAGCCGTGCGCGTTCTCCGCGATCCGCGACAGCGAACGCCGCGGCATCGTGATCATCCACCAGGAACTCGCGCTGTGCCAGCAACTGTCCATCGCGGAGAACATCTTCCTCGGCAACGAGAAGGCCCGCGGCGGGCTGATCGACTGGAACCGGACCAACGCCGAGGCGGGCGAGCTGCTGCGGCGCGTCGGCCTGCGGGAGAACCCGGTGACGTCGGTGCTGGACATCGGCGTCGGCAAGCAACAGCTGGTGGAGATCGCCAAGGCACTGTCCAAAGAGGTCAAACTGCTGATCTTGGACGAGCCGACGGCGGCGCTGAACGACGACGATTCGGCGCATCTGCTCGACCTGCTGCGCGGCCTGCGCGAGGACGGCGTCACCTGCGTCTTGATCTCGCACAAGCTCAACGAGATCGCCGCGATCGCCGACTCGATCACCATCCTGCGCGACGGCAGGACGATCGAGACGCTGGACGCGGGCACGGTGACCGAAGACCGGATCATCGCCGGGATGGTCGGGCGGAAACTCGAGAACCGGTTCCCGCCGAGGGAACCGCGGATCGGCGACGAGGTCCTCCGGATCGAGGACTGGACCGTGCACAGCCCGACGCAACACGGCAGGGTCGTCGTGGACGGCGCGAGCCTGACGTTGCGGCGCGGCGAGATCGTCGGGCTGGCCGGCCTGATGGGCGCCGGGCGCACCGAACTCGCGATGAGCGTGTTCGGCCGTTCGTACGGCAAGGACATCTCCGGCCGCCTGATCAAGGACGGCAAGGAGATCGAGGTGCGCACGGTCGGCGACGCCGTCGCGAACGGGATCGCCTACGCCACCGAGGACCGCAAACGCTACGGGCTGAACCTTATCGAGGACATCCAGCGCAACGTCTCCGGTGCGGCGCTGGGCAAACTCGCGCGCCGCGGCTGGGTGGACGAGAACGAAGAACACCGTGTCGCCGAAGAATTTCGCAAGAGCATGAACATCAAGGCACCGGACGTGCGCAGCGTGACCGGCACGCTTTCCGGCGGCAACCAGCAGAAGGTCGTGCTGTCCAAATGGATCCTCACCGATCCGGACGTGCTGATCCTCGACGAGCCGACCCGCGGCATCGACGTCGGCGCGAAGTACGAGATCTACACGATCGTCAACCGGCTCGCCGAGGAGGGGAAGGCCGTGCTGGTCATCTCGTCCGAGCTGCCGGAACTGCTCGGGCTGTGCGACCGGATCTACACGTTGTCGGCGGGCCGGATCACCGGTGAGGTCGACCGGGCCGAGGCCACCCAAGAGGTCCTCATGCGGGCGATGACCAGGGAACAGGAGTAAGACATGAGCACCGCCTCCGCCGACACCATCACCGGTGCCGGTGACCAGCAGGGAGCCGCGCCGGCCAGGGCGCCGCGCCGGATCTCGTTCAACCCGCGCGAAAGCGGCATCTACGTGGCGTTCGCGCTGATCGTCGTGTTGTTCTCGATCCTCACCGGCGGCGCGCTGCTGGAACCGCAGAACATCTCGAACCTGATCGTGCAGAACTCGTACGTGCTGATCCTCGCGATCGGCATGATCCTGATCATCATCGCCGGGCACATCGACCTGTCGGTTGGCTCCGTGGTGGCGCTGACCGGCGCGATCTCGGCCGTGCTGATGGTGAACCTCGGCGTGGCGTGGCCGATCGCGCTGCTCATCACGCTGGCCGTCGGCGCGGTGATCGGGGCGTGGCAGGGGTATTGGGTCGCCTACTTCGGCATTCCAGCGTTCATCGTGACGCTGGCCGGGATGCTGATCTTCCGGGCCTTGACGCTCACCGTGCTCGGCAACCAGGGCATCGGCCCGTTCCCGGACGAGGTGCGCACGCTGGCGAACGGGTTCACCGGCGGCTATCTCGGCAACATCGGGCTCGGCCCGCTCGGCGGTGCCGACGTGGTCAGCCTGCTCGTGGGTGCCCTGGCCATCGCGGGAGCGATCGTTTCGCGGTGGCGCAAGCGGACGGCCCGGCTGAACTACCTGCAAGAGGTCGACCCGCTGCCGATGTTCCTGCTGAAGATCGCCGCGGCGGCCGCCGTCGTGCTGTTCGTGGTGGTCCAGCTGGCGCGGTACAAGAACCTGCCTTGGGTGCTGATCCTGCTTTCGGTACTGGTGATCGGCTACTCGCTGGTGACGACGCGGGCCGTGTTCGGCCGCCACATCTACGCCATCGGCGGGAACCTGCAGGCGGCGACGCTTTCCGGCGTGAAGGTCAAAAGCGTGACGTTCTGGATCTTCGTCAACATGGGCGTGCTCTCCGCGCTCGCCGGGATCATCGTGGCCGGACGGCTCAACCAGGCCGGGCCGACCGCGGGCAACATGTTCGAACTCGACGCGATCGCCGCGGCGTTCATCGGCGGCGCCGCGGTGCAGGGCGGGGTCGGCAAGGTGGTCGGCGCGATCACCGGCGGGCTCATCATGGGCGTGATCAACAACGGCATGTCCCTGATCGGCGCGCCGACCGAGAGCGTGAACCTGGTGAAGGGGTTCGTGCTGCTCGCCGCCGTCGCCTACGACATCTGGACCAAACGGCGGGCCCGTACCGCCGCCTGATGGTCGTGAGTGGCGTTTCGGGTTCTAACCCGAAACGCCACTCACGACCAACTCGACCGACTCCTCACCCTCGGCTCTCCTCGCAACGTCGCGAAAGGAAGTGCTGTGCGCAGCAGATCAGTCCGGCTCGGTGTGCTGTCCCTGACCATCGCCGCCGGTGTCCTCGTGCCCGTCCAGACCGCTTCGGGCCAGACACCGACGACCGACTACAGCCTCGCCGTGGACGCGGCGGGACGCGGTGCCACGATCGACCGTTCGATGTACGGCGTCTTCTTCGAGGACATCAACCGCGCCGCGGACGGCGGGCTGTACGCGGAACTCGTGCAGAACCGCTCCTTCGAATACGACAAGGCCGACAACGCGTCGTACACCCCGCTGACCTCGTGGGCGCCCACGGCGCTCGACGGGGGAACAGGCACGGCGACGGTGGCCGACGACGACCGGCGGCTCAACGAACGGAACCGGCGCTATCTCAAGCTCGAACTCACCCGTGGCGAGTTCGGCGTCGCGAATTCGGGCTACAACTCGGGGATCCGGGTCGAGAGAGGCAAGCAGTACGACTTCTCGGTGTTCGCCCGGACGGATCGCGCGGCGGGCACCCCGCTCACGGTGGCCGTCACCGATCCGGCGGGGAAGGCGCTCGCCGATCCGCTGCGGGTCCAGGTCCGCGGCGACGGCTGGGTGCGCTACACCGGCACCGTCCGGGCGCGGGAGTCGAGCGCGCTGGGCAGGCTCGCGCTCACCGCGTCCGGCGGTGGCACGCTGCGGCTGGACATGGTGTCGCTCTTCCCGCGCGACACCTACAAGAACCGCCCCAACGGCATGCGGGCCGACCTCGCGGGGAAGATCGCCGCGCTCAAGCCCGGTTTCGTCCGCTTCCCCGGCGGCTGCCTGGTCAACACCGGCAGCCACCAGGGTTACGAGGCGCCGAACTGGGAGCGGAAGCGCTCGTACCAGTGGAAGGACACGATCGGCCCGGTCGAGCAACGGGCCACGAACGCGAACTTCTGGGGTTACAACCAGTCCTACGGCATCGGCTACTACGAATACTTCCAGTTCTCCGAGGACATCGGAGCGATGCCGTTGCCGGTGGTGCCGGCGCTGGTCACCGGCTGCGGGCAGAACAAGGTGACCGACGATCCGGCGCTGCTGCGGCGGCATGTCCAGGACACCCTCGACCTGATCGAGTTCGCCAACGGCCCGGTCACCTCGACGTGGGGCAGGAAGCGGGCCGAGATGGGACATCCGGCGCCGTTCAACCTGACGCATGTCGGCGTCGGCAACGAGGAGAACCTGCCCGACGAGTTCTTCGCCCGGTTCACCGAGTTCCGCAAGGCGATCGCGGCGAAGTACCCGGGGATCACCGTGATCAGCAATTCGGGACCGGACGACACCGGCACGACGTTCGACCGGCTGTGGGACCTGAACCGGAACGCGAAGGTCTCGATGGTCGACGAGCATTACTACAACAGTCCACAATGGTTCTTGCAGAACAACCAGCGGTACGACGCCTACGACCGCAACGGCCCGAAGGTGTTCCTCGGCGAGTACGCGTCGCTGGACAACAAGTTCGGCAACGCGCTGGCCGAGGCAGCGTACATGACCGGGCTGGAACGCAACGCCGACGTCGTCAAGCTCGCGTCATACGCGCCACTGCTGGCGAACACCGACTACGTGCAGTGGAAGCCGGACATGATCTGGTTCGACAACCAGCGCTCGTGGGCCTCGGCCAGCTACGAGACGCAGAAGCTGTTCATGACCAACGTCGGTGATCACGTGGTCCCGAGCAGGGCGTCGGCCACGCCTGCCACGGTCGCTCCCATCTCGGGCGCGATCGGACTCTCCACCTGGGCGACGAGTGCGGCGTACGACGACGTCAAGGTCACCTCGGCCGACGGCGCACAGCTGTTCGCGGACGACTTCTCCGGCGACGACTCGCGCTGGTCGAAGGCGGCCGGGCGGGGATCGTGGGCGGTGTCGAACGGGGCCTACGTCCAGTCGGATCAGGCGGCCGAGAACACCCTCGTGACCGCGGGCGATCCCTCGTGGAGCAACTACGACTTCTCCGTGAAGGCGACCAAGACGGGTGGCAAGGAAGGCTTCCTGGTCGCGTTCGGCGTCAAGGACACCGGCGACAACTACTGGTGGAACCTCGGCGGCTGGAACAACACCGTCTCGGCCGTGGAGAAGACCGAAGGCGGCGGCAAGCAGACCCTCATCCAGAACGACACGAAGATCGAGACCGGCAGGCAGTACGACCTGCGGGTCGAGGTCAGGGGCCGTCAGGTGACGCTCTTCCTCGACGGGCAGAAGTGGGGCTCGTTCACCGACGACAAGGTCGCCGAGCCGTTCCGCCAGGTCGTCACCCGCGACGTCAAGACCGGGGAACTGGTGGTCAAAGTGGTCAACGCGCAGGCTTCCGCGGCCCGGACCCGCGTCGACCTCGGCTCTCGCGTCCAGCCTGGCGCGACCGCCCGCGTGACGACGTTGCAGGGCTCGCCGGACGACGTCAACACCGCCTTCACCACGCCGATCGCGCCGCGCGAATCGCGGTTCTCCGGCGTCTCGAACGCCTTCACGTACACCTTCCCGCCGAACTCCGTGACCTTCCTGCGGTTCCCGGCCCGAGTGAGGGGATGACCATGACCATCGACCGTCGTGACCTGTTCAAAGCGGGAGGCGGACTGCTGGCCGCCACCGCCGTCGGAAGCCTGGCACCGGGCACGGCCCAAGCCGCCGAAGCCGCTCCCGTGCCGCTGACCACCCGGAACCCGTTGGTCGAGCAGCGGGCCGATCCGTTCATCACCCGGCCGGTGAACGGGATGTACTACCTGACCGGTTCGGTGCCCGAGTACGACCGCATCGTCGTCCGCGGCGCCGCCACGCTCGACGGCCTGGCCACCGCCAGGGAGACGACGATCTGGCGCCGTCCGTCGTCCGGGAAGATGGGCGGCCACATCTGGGCGCCGGAACTGCACCGGATCGACGGGCGCTGGTACGTCTACTTCGCCGCAGGCGACTCCGACGACGTGTTCCGCATCAGGACGTACGTGCTGGAGTCCACTTCGGACGATCCGCGGGCGGGCACCTGGGTGCTGCGCGGACAGATGGTGACGAAGTGGGACACCTTCACCCTGGACTCGACGACGTTCGAGCATCGCGGCAAGCGGTACTTCGCCTGGGCGCAGAGCGAACCGGGGATCGCGACCAACAGCAATCTGTACCTCGCCGAGATGGCGTCACCGCTAGCGCTCAAGGGTGACCCCGTCCGGCTCGCGGTGCCGACGCTGCCCTGGGAGATCCAGGGGTTCAAGGTCAACGAAGGGCCGGCGGTGCTCGTCCGCAACGGGCGGGTGTTCATGACCTACTCGGCCAGTGCCACCGACGCCCGTTACTGCATGGGGCTGCTCACCGCCGACGAACGTTCGGATCTGCTGGACCCGCGCTCGTGGACGAAGTCACCGCAGCCGGTGTTCACCACGAACGAGGCGACCCGGCAGTACGGTCCAGGGCACAACTCGTTCACCGTCGCCGAGGACGGCTCGGACGTCCTCGTGTACCACGCCCGCGACTACCGCGACATCACCGGCGACCCGCTGTACGACCCGAATCGGCACACCCGGGTGCAACGGCTGTACTGGAACGACGACGGGACGCCGAGTTTCGGTGTGCCGGTCGGCAAAGGCGGCCCGTGCGTACGACTGTCCCCGTTGGACGATCCCGCGTTGTACGTGCGGCATTACGAGTACCGGCTGACCGCCGACGGCAATGTTCGAGAGCTGGCCGATTCGCAGTTCCGCATCGTCGCTGGGTTCCGCGGCGCGGGCACCGTCGCCCTGCAGTCGGTGAACTTCCCGGACCGGTACGTCCGGGTGGTGGACGCGACGACCGTGCGGATCGATCCGTACGACGAAAGCGACGCCTACGGCCGGGCGGCGAGTTTCACCCAGGTGCCGGGGCTTTCCGACCGGCTGGCGGTGTCGTTCCGCCTCCCGGGTGAACCTGCCACCTATTTGGCCCACGACAAGGGAAGGATCTTGGTCTTCCGTCCGGGTGCCACGGTGCGGGATCGTCAACGGGTCAGCTTCCGGCTCGGCTGAACTCCCTGGGAGGTTGAACGCAGTGCTGCGAACACGCCCCATCGTCCTGGTCCTGGCGATGCTCGCCGGGACCCTCGTCGCGACCGGCTCTCCGGCGGCCGCCGACGTCCAGTCCTATCTCGACGATCCACGAAAAGTCTCCGAAGGACAGGAGCCACCGCACGCCCACCTTCGTCCGTACGCGGACGTTTCCTCCGCCGCCCGCCACGACGAACGCAGTCCCTACACGATGTCGCTCGACGGCAAATGGCGGATCGCCATGGCGGACAACCCCTCTCAGGTGCCGAAGGGTTTCCACGACGACGGATACGACGCGTCGCGCTGGCGTGAGGTGTCCGTGCCGCACACCTGGCAGACGGACGGTCTGGACCACCCGATCTTCCGCAACATCGCCACCGAGATCCAGCCCGACGACCCGCCGCGCGTTCCCCGTGACGTGAATCCGACCGGCGCCTACGTCCGCGATTTCACCCTGCCCGCCCAGTGGGCGGAACGCGAGACCTTCCTGCGCTTCGAGGGGGTCACGTCGGCGTACTTCGTCTGGGTGAACGGGACGTACATCGGCTACGACCAGGGCGGCTACACGCCGGCGGAATTCGACATCTCGTCCGCGCTGCGGCCGGGGCCGAACCGGATCGCCGTGCAGGTGCACCGCTGGAGTGCCGGCGCCTACCTGGAGGATGTCGACCAGTGGCGGTACTCGGGCATCTTCCGCTCGGTGAACCTGTATTCGACACCGGGCACGTTCGTCCAGGACGTCGGGCTGACGACCGACCTCGACGCGACCTACACCGACGCCACCCTCAAGGCCGCGGTCGAGGTCGCCACCAAACCCGGTGGAACCGCGGGCAAGCACCGGGTCGGGCTCAGCCTGCGTGACGCGGCGGGCAAGGAGGTCGGGACCACGAGCGGGGAGGTCGACGCGGGCGGCAAGACCACGTTGAGCCTGCCCGTCCGCAACCCGGCGAAGTGGACGGACGAGACGCCGAACCTGTACACGGCCGTCCTCACGCTGACCGCGCCCGACGGCCGCGTCACACACATCACCAGTGAGACGACCGGGTTCCGCGAGATCGAGATCCGCGACAAGCAGCTGCTGGTCAACGGGAAGAGGGTGCTGTTCAAAGGCGTCAACCGCGCCGAGACCGACCCCGACCACGGCAGGCACGTGCCCCGGCGCGCACAGGAACGCGACGTCGCGCTGATGAAACAGCTCAACGTCAACGCGGTCCGCACGTCGCACTACCCGTCGGATCCCTATTTCTACGAACTGGCCGACCGGCACGGGCTCTGGATCGACGACGAGATCGACATCGAGACCCACAACCACGAGAACTGCGCCAGGTATTGCCAGGCGAACGACCCGGCCTGGCGGGACGCCTTCTTCGACCGCATGATCGGCATGGTCGAACGGGACAAGAACCATCCGAGCGTCTTCCTGTGGGACACCGGTAACGAGGCCGGTCTCGGCGCGCACCACTTCGCGCTGGCGGAATGGCTGGACGCGAACGAGCCGACCCGGCCGATCTACCACCAGTCGAACAGCCCGGACGGCGACGCGCCGTTCGCCGACGTCTGGGGGCCGCGGTATCCGTCGCCGGAGAAGTTCGCCGAGCAGGCGAAGAACACCACCAAACCGCTGATCTTCGGCGAGTACGCGCACGCGATGGGCAACAGTCTCGGCAACTTCCGCGAGTTCTGGGACACCATCCGGGCGAATCCGCAGACCCAGGGCGGGTTCATCTGGGACTGGGCGGAGCAGAACATCCGGCAGCCGATCCGGCTCACGCCCGATTCGTCGGGCAACGCCATCTCCGCGCATCTCAGCGGAAAGCCGGAGCTGGTCGAAGGTCATCGAGGCAAGGCGCTGGCGTTGTCGGGCCTTGACGACTTCGTCGAGGTCTACCGCGACCGGAAACTCGACATCACCGGGAAGGCGCTCACGCTCGACGCCTGGGTGAAACCGGGGAAGTGGACCGGTGACTTCCGCATCCTCGGCAAGGGCGACCACCAGTACGCGCTGAAGATGAAGACGGAAGACACACTGGAGTTCTTCATCCACAGTGGAACGTGGCAGGCGGTGCAGGCGAAGGTGCCCGCCGACTTCTACGGGAACTGGCACCGGGTGAGCGGTACGTACGATGGCACGGCCCTGCGGCTGTACCTCGACGGCAAGGAGATCGGGAGCAAACCGTTCACCGGCGCGATCGACTCGTCCTCGGCGGAGGTCAACATCGGCCGCGACTTCGAGACGTCGTGGAACGACCCGTCGACCATCGGCTGGATGGGCCGCGGAGCCGTCGACGACGTCCGCATCTACGACAAGCCGTTGTCCGCCGCGGAGTTGTCCGGCACGGCTCCCGCGGACGGGGCCGTGCTGGCGCTGGACTTCGACACTGTCACGGAACGGGGGAGTCACCTGTCGTACGGCTCCAGTCTGTCCGGTGTGGACGGTCTGATCGGGTCGGACCGTTCGGTGCAGCCGGAAACCGCGCAGATGGCCTGGGCGCATCAGCCGCTGCGGTTCGCCTACTCGGGCGGCACGGTCTCGGTGACCAACGAGCGGCAGTTCAAGGGCACCGACGAGCTGAACCTGCGGTGGCGGATCCAGGAAGGCTCGCGGGTCGTCGCGCACGGGGAACAGCCGTTGCGGGTCGCCGCGGCATCGACCGGAAAGGTCGCCGTTCCGGTGCCGCCGAATCCCGCGGACCGCGAACGGTTCCTCATCGTCGAAGCGGTGACGACCCAAGGCGAGCCGATGCTGGCGCAAGGACATGTCCTGGCGCACGATCAGTTCTCCCTGGGCGGCAAGCGGGTTCCCGGCCTCGACAGGACGCCGCTCGACGGGAAGTCCGTTGGAGTCGTCGAGGACGGTGCTTCGGTGACGGCGTCGGCGGCAGGCGTCACGTATCGGGTCGACAAGGCCGGCGGCACGCTGACGTCCATCCGGTATCAGGGCAAGGAACTGCTGAGCGGCGGGCCGAAGCTCGACGCGTGGCGGGCACCGATCAGCAACGAGACCTTCGCCTGGGGCAGGGCCGAAGGCGAGGACTGGCGCAAGGCCGGGCTCGATCGGCTGAAGACCACGGTCACGGGCGTCCGGGTCGAGCAGGACGGCTCGCGCGGCGTTCGGGTGATCGTCGACAGCCGGGTCGCGGCGCCGGACGTCGCCGGGGCGTGGTTCGACCAGACGATGACCTACGCTGTCGACCGGACCGGGACGCTGAGCCTCGGCAATCGGGTGATTCCGCAGGGGAGTGTGCGCACTCTGCCGTATCTGCCGCGGATCGGTGTCTCGCTGGCGGTGCCGGACCGATATGACCGGTTCGCCTGGTACGGACGGAAAGCCGAGAGCTACGTCGACCGCAAGGACGGGACCCCGATCGGCGTGCAGTCGAGCACGGTGGACGAACAGTACGTCGAGTACCACCGGCCGCAGGACCACGGCAATCACACCGACAGCCGGTGGGCGTTGCTCACCGACGGCCGGACCGGTGGCCTGCTGGTCGGGGGCGCGAACGACGTCAGCGTGACCCCGTTCGACGATCTCGACCGGGCGGCGTACCCGTTCCAGTTGCAGCGCAACAAGGGCTGGTTCACGCTCCACGCCAGTCACGCGGTGACCGGGGTCGGGGACACGCCCAATCCGGTGCGCGAACGCAGCCAGGTCCAGCCGGACAGCACGTACGAGTACACGCTGTCGTTGCGTCCGTTGACGTCGCAGGAGGCGCGGGCGGGGCTGCCGACCGGCGGCTGACTCGGCGGGCCTCGTAAATGGGTGGTGAAGGCCTCCTTGCCTACTCTGAAGGTAGGGAAGGAGGCCTTCACGGCTGCCCGGCTAACGGAACAACTTGTAATTGAGGACGATGTAGCCGGAATTCGCGGCGATCTTGACATCGTTCACGCTGAGCCATCCAACCGTTCCCTGGGATGTCCTCAGACAATGTTGACCACCGGCGAATATCACCTCGGGTCCGGGGACCGGTCCCTTTCCCTCCGAAACGATCTTCGGGCACTGCGTCGCGGCTTCCTGCTCGGTTCCGTAGTAATAGAACAGGCCTGATCGATTGGAGGACAGATTGCTTCCGTCGAAGTGGAGGTCCATGTCGCCATTGGGGCCTGTCGCGGATGCCGCGGTGGCGCCGGGCTTGTCGAGGTCGACCGCCGTATCCGCGTCGAGTTTCACCTGCTCTGGGACGGCTTCGGCGGGTTTGTTCTCCTGGTGCTGTGTGCCGGTGGCACTCTGCGACGACGGCGTGGACGGCGTGCTCCGGTCGTCGGCGCCTTTCGCCGGCTGCGCACTGGTGTTGATGAGTGCCACGAGCACCGCGCTCACCAGGCCCACCACCGCGGTTATGAGGGCCGCCAGAATTACTCCACGTCGGCTGACAAATGCCGCGGTCACCGCCGGATCCGAAGTTTTGACATTTCCCGGCCGGTTGGTTTTCTTCCGGTCGCGATCATTGTTCGTCAAGTGGTCTCCCCTGCCAAAAGATGCTGAAGGAGGCTACAACAAGATCAAGGACCAACCGGTGTCGAGACACGTACGGGCGGCCGCTGTCCGGGTGATGTCAGGCATGGGTCGGACTCTTCGCCCTTGCAGCCGCTAGTCTTGATCTTCGACTGCGAGGGAGACTGAATTCATGGCGGAATGGGCCGATCTGGTCGCGTTCGTACGACACGAATATCGGGTGGTGAAGGACGAACCGGACGAAATTCGCATCCGATTGTCCTACGGTGACGACGACTACGAAGAGCGGGCCCAAACCGTGGTCATCGCGCGGGAGATCTTCGACCGTCGCGAGGACTGGGTGCAGATCGCGACGCCTTTCGCCCGGGTCGACGAGGTCGACCTGGCGACCGTGCTGACCGAGATCGGCAACACCATCGTCGTCGGGGGATTGGTGGTCATGGGAGAGCATCTGGTGCTGCGCCATTCCCTGCCGCTGGTGAATCTCGACATCAACGAGTTCACCGACCCGCTCGAACTCGTCGCGGGTTCGGCGGAGCTGCTGGAGCAGCAGTTCACCGGACGCGACGACTACTGATCCCCGGGATCTCCTCGAAGGAGGTCACGCGTTCGCATTCCTCTTCGGAGAGCTTGTCGATGGCTGCCCGGTACGCCTGCGCTTGAGCCGTGCCGGGCAGCTGTCCGCCGAGGAGAAGCGGAAGCCCGAGCTCGAAACCACAGCGGGCCCGTGTCCCGTGGCGGTGCCGGGCGCGGGCGACCGCGGTGGCGACGCGGAGCCCGTGCTCGGTGCCCGGCGGTGTCGCGGGACGGTCGGTTTCGATGGCCGCGAACCGGAATCCGTCGGCCTGGTCGCATTTGTCGCAGCCGACGGGCCCCGAGCCGAGACGGCTGCCGCAGTCGGTGCAGGTCAGCCTGTCGTAAGCGGCGTCAACGACCCGCCACTCGAACAGGGAAGTGTCGACGACCACCGATTCGGCGAGGTCGGTTTCCTCCGTGGTCCCAGCGGAGACACCGTATTCCGCGAGGAACAGCCGCCAGCGGTCTTCGATGCCCGCCTCGACGGCCGCCAAGGCCTCGGCGGGGCGCCCGCCGCGTGGAAGAGCGGTCATGGACAGGATTCTATTTCGCGCGGATGAGGGTGTCCGCGTCGATGCAGAGGCGACCGTCGTGCGGGACGACCGTCAGCTCATGCGTTTCCGTGGGGGAAGGGCGGCCGTCGCGATAATGCAGGGTGATCCGGACCCGGACGGTGGTCGCGGAGGTGGCCGACGCACTGTGCACGTCCACCGCGCTGATCCTGCCCCAATGGGCTTCGTAATCGCTCTGACCGCGGCGCTGGAGGTTCGGGCCGATCAACGGCCAGCCGGCCCGGGTGTCGGGCATCAGGCGGTAATAGGCGGTGACGAACTGGGCGATGTCCTCGTTCGTCGCGGGCTGGGGCACGGTGGACGTCGTACTGGTCGTGGTGCTGGTCGTCGGGCTCGGGGCGATCACGGCGGGAATCGGTGTCCCGGCCGTCTGGAACGACCCCGCGAAATGGACGCCCACGAAAATGGCCGCCAGCAACGAACCCGAGACCCCGAGGATCAGGAACACCAGCCAGGCGTTGACCTGTGAGTGCCGCACGTTGTAGACGTTCGTCGTTCCGGTGGTGCTCGGACTGGCGCCGTCACGGCGGACGAGTACCTGCGAGATACCGCTGATCAGCCCGGTCGCGAGGGTGAACGCGACCACCAGGCCCCAGGCCAGGAAGTTGGTCTTGAGGTCGGTCGCGAAATTGATCGCGGTGCCGAGGGCGGCCGCGATGCAGGCGCCGAGCAAGGACCAGAACCATGTCGAACCCGCCCGGTTCAAGATCTTCTCCTCTGCCGAAGCCGTCGGCTTACAACTCGTGAGGCGGCGAGGCCTTGTTACGACAGGCGTCATCCGTGGCCCTATCGTGATCGGCTTAGGCGGTTTGGGGGAGCGAATGACATCTTCGCGCTGGGGTGGTCTCGCGGCTCTGCTGGCGGGATTCTTCGTGCTCCTGCTGGACACGACGATCGTCGCCGTGGCGAGCCCGAGCATCCAAGCCGACCTCGGCGGGGATGTCGCCGCGTTGTTCTGGGTGACGGCGGGCTACCTGCTCGCGTTCTCGGTCCCGTTGCTGGTGGCCGGCAGGCTCGGCGATCTCTTCGACCCCAAGCGGGTCTACCTCGTCGGCATGGGAGGCTTCGCCGTCGCCTCCGCGCTGTGCGGGATCGCGCCGTCGATCGGCTGGCTCATCGCCTTCCGGATCCTGCAAGGCCTGGCCGCGGCCGCGATGTCGCCTCAACCGCTCACGCTGATCCGTCGGCTCTTCGCCGACGATGAGCGAGGTCGCGCTTTCGGTATCTGGGGCTCGGTGGCGGCGGCCGCCACCCTGCTCGGTCCGGTGCTGGGCGGACTGCTGACCGCGAGCTTGGATTGGCGCTGGATCTTCTGGGTGAACGTGCCGCTCTGCGCCGTGGCCGTCGTCATGGGTGTTCGCCTGATTCCGGGAAGCCGGGGAGGCACCGCCCGTTTCGACCTGCTCGGCGCCGCGCTGAGTACGGCCGGCCTGAGCCTTCTCGTCTGGGCGCTGCTGTCGTGGAGCCCGCTCTCGCCGCCTGCCGCCGCCCTTGCCGTCGTGCTGTTGGCTGGCTTTTGGTTCCAAGAACGCAGACAAGGCGCGGACGCGCTCGCGCCTTTGCGCCTCTATCGTTCGTCCGGGTACTTGTCCGCGAGCCTCGCGATGGCATCGCTCGGCGCGACCGTGCTCGCGATGGCGCTTCCCACAATGCTGTACATCCAGGAAATGCGAGGCTTCGGCCCGATCGAGGCGGCGCTGGTCCTCGCACCGGACGCCGTCGTCGCGATCCTGCTGTCGCCACCGGCCGGCCGCTGGGTCGACCGGGTGGGCGGGCGCCGACCGGCGATCCTCGGCATGAGCCTGCTCGCGACGAGCCTGCTGCTCATTGGGCTAGTGGTGGTGCTGAACCTGAATCCGTGGTGGATCTCCGTGGGCGCCGCGCTGCTCGGTGCCGCCAACGCGATGGCGTGGTCGCCGCTTTCCGCCATCGCGATGGCGTCCGTCGATCCGGAGGCTGCGGGTGGCGCTTCGGGTCTGTTCAACACGGTGAGGCAGGTGGGTGCGGTGGGCGGGGTCGCGGTGACCGGGGCGATTCTGGCTGGGTTGGATTCTCGGCCGGGGTTGGGTTTTGGTGTTGTGTTCGGGTTCGTGGGGGTTGTTGCTGTGAGTGGGGTTGTGGCGGCGTTTCGGTTGCCGGGGGTTGTGCGGGTCGAGGTTGGTTGATTCGGTTTCTGTTGGGTTTTGCAGGGGCTTAACCAAATCACTCTTCAGTGTTGTTTGGGCGTTTTGTTGGTTGCTTAAAATTACGAACACAAGTTCGATTTTTCGGGTATTATGGAGGGGTGCCCGAGACCTTCCTTCCCGAACTGCCGCAAGAACTGTGGCGCGCCGGCAAGCTGGAGCTTGCCCATGGCGTGCAGCAGTCGTTGCAGGTGATCCGGATAGCGACCGCCTGTCTAGGGCGGTTCCTGGCGGAGATCGAGTCTCGTGGCGTCAAAGACTTGTATGGGCACGGGAGTACGGCGAGCTGGTTCGCCGAAATCGCGGGACTATCACGCGGCGAAGCGGGCCCGATCGTCAAGCGGGCCATCGCGTTGAATCCCACCCGGGCTCTGGATGGCACGGAGGTTCCGCCTGTCGCTCCCGCCACTGCCGCGGTGGCGGCTCAGGGGTTGGTCGGGGATGAGCGGATCGATCAGATCCTGGAGATCTTGAAGAACCTTCCCGTCGATATTTCGGCTGAGGAGCGGGCGGGTGCGGAGCAGATCCTGGCGAACCTTGCTCCGAGTGCTGGTCCTCGGCAGCTCGCCAAGGCTGAGGCGAGCCTGCAGGGCTTGCTGAACCCTGACGGCAAGGAACCCAAGGATCCCGAGCCGAAGGAACCGCGCCGCGAGATCACCCTGGAACGCCGCAAAGACGGCTTCTGGAAACTCACCGGCCTCCTCGACGACGAGACCGGTGCCCGCACCGCCGCCGCGCTGGATGCCCATGCCCAGCCGCGGCCGGTGGACGAGTTCGGGCAGGCGGATCTGCGGATGAAGTGCGAGCGCATGGGAGACGCCTGGGCCGAACTGCTCGACCTGGCGATCGCGTGCCCCGACCAACCGGGCACCAGCGGCTACCGGACCTTGGTGCACGTCACCATCGGACTCGAGGAACTGAAGTCCGGCCTCGGCACCGCCTGCCTCGACTTCGTCGGAACCATGACCGCCCGCGAAGCCCGGCTAGCCGCTTGCGATTGCCTGATGGTGCCGGTGGTCATGGGGGCCTCAGGTGAACCTCTGGATATGGGACGCTTGAGACGGTTCGTCACTCCAGGGCAGAGACGTGCACTCAACATCCGAGACGGCGGCTGCGCCTTCCCCGGCTGCCACCGGAAACCCAAGAACTGCCACGCCCACCACATTCATCACTGGGCGGACGGCGGGCCGACCGATCTTCGGAACCTGGTCCTGTTGTGCGGGTTCCATCATCGCCTGATTCACCACGGCGATTGGGAAGTACGGATGGCCGCCGATGGGTTACCGGAGTTCATCCCACCCCAATACCGGGACCCGCTTCGAAAACCTCGGCGCAACACCCTGCACCACGTCTGACCACCGAGGAGCCCGCCAGCCACCCAGGCGACGGGCCCCTCGGCATGCCCGCAGTCGGTGACTGTGTGGATTTCGGGACATCTGACGTCCCAAAATCCACACAGTCCATCGCCACGGCGGCGAAGACCTCCAGCTTCAGGAAGAACTACCACCACGCGACCGACTTCGTCTTCCCGGGACGTCATCGAGGGGCCGCCAAGCCCGAGCAGGCACTTGAGCGAGTTCGGCCTCGAATGCACGGACGAATGTTCAGAACCCGAGACCCATTCCGCAGTTCCAGCCACCGTCAGGTTGCTGGTGTTCCGAGAACTACGAGGCGAGTGGGGCGACGTTGGCGCCGAGCCACAGGCCGTTCGCGAGGGGCCACGCGTTGATGCGGCAGCCGACCTCGCCACCCCAGTACGGGGAGATCGTCGCACTCCCACCGGCTGTTCTCAGCGATGAGTTCGGCGGACCCCCGCAGCGCGCCAGCGTCCATACCCTATTCCCGCAAACGCGCCGCCGCACACTCGGGGCCTGGTGGGCGAGTCGAGCATGCCTATGACCTCAGGCCTGATGCCGCCGCGCGAGTGCCTCCGAACCTTGGGCCAGCAGCGTGACGTCAGCCCCGACCAGGACGAACGAGGCACCGGCGTCGAGGTAGCGCTGCGCCTGCGCCGGGTCGAACGCGTTGACGCCGACCGGCTTTCCCCGAGCAAGAACGGCCTCGAACGTGCGCAAGACGGCCGCGGTGACATCGGGGTGCGTCTGCTTCCCGAGCAGGCCCATCGAGGCGGCCAGATCGGACGGTCCGACGAACACCCCGTCGACGCCGTCGACCGCGGCGATCTCGGCGGCGGCCGCGACCCCCGTCGTCGACTCGATCTGGACGAACAGTGACGTGAACTCCTCGGCCTTCGCGAGGTAGTCGTCGACCCGGTTCCAGCGCGCGGACCGGGAGAGGGCGCTGCCGACACCGCGAACGCCTCGCGGCGGATAGCGGACGGCCCGCACGACGGCTTCCGCCTCCTCGGCGCTGTCGACCATGGGCACCAACAGATTCTGGGCGCCCAGGTCGAGGAGCTGCTTCAGCGCGACCGCGTCGCCGGACGGAGCACGCACCACCGGCGTGATCGGATACGCGGCGATCGTCTGCAGCAACGACTGCACGGTCTCCAGTCCGGCGGGGGAGTGCTCGGTGTCGACGAGCAGCCAGTCGAGCCCGGAGCCCGCGCAGATCTCGGCGACGACCGGACTGCCCGACGTGACCCACATGCCGATCCGCGGCCGCTCGCCCAACCGATCCCGGAACGGCGGGTCTAGACGAAGCGGCATGTGATCGCCCCCAGATCCCGGTAATCGGCGGTCACGGTGTCGCCGGGGTGCACCCACATCGGCCGTGTGAAGGACCCGGCCAGCACGATGTCGCCCGGATCGAGCTTGTCACCGTGTTGAGCGAGTTTGTTCGCCAGCCAGGCGACACCGTTCGCGGGGTGGTTCAGCACCGCGGCGGCGACACCGGATTCCTCGATGGTCTCGTTGCGGTACAGCAGCGCCGAAACCCACCGCAGATCGACGGCGCCCACGGCGACCGGGTTGCCGCCGTAGACCATGCCGCCCATGGCCGCGTTGTCGCTGATCGTGTCCACGATGGTCCGGCCGGCCATCTCGATGCGCGACGACAGGATCTCCAGCGCGGGCACCACGTACTCGGTCGCCCGCAGCACGTCGAACACCGTGGTGTCCGGTCCGGCGAGGGAGTCACGGAGCACGAAGGCCAGTTCGACCTCGATGCGCACGTTCGAGAACCGGCTGTGTTCGATCACGGAACCGTTCTCGAACACCATGTCCGCGAAAATGGCGCCGTAGTCGGGTTCGGTGATTCCGGTCGCGGCCTGCATGACCTTCGACGTCAGCCCGATCTTGCGGCCGACCGGACGACGACCCGCCGCGATGCCCCGCCGCCGCCATTCGTTCTGCACGGCGTACGAGTCCTCGACGGTCATGTCCGGATAGCGCGCCGTCAGCAGCGGGATCGTCTCCCGTGCCTCCTCCGCGGCCGCCAGTTCGTCGGCGATCGCGGTGATCGTTTCCTGTTCGAGCATCTCTCCCGCCTCAGAGCTGGTTGCCGAGTTTGTACTCGCCCTGTTTCCACGCCGGCAGTTCGCCTTCGTCGTCACCCTTTCGCGTGTACGAGAAGCCGTCGGCGCCGATGGTGACCTCCAGCTCGCTGTCATCGGTCCGCGCGACGACCGGCTGCGGCTTGCCGTCGAGGTCGAGCACCAGCGAGGCGTCGGTGTACCAGGACGGGACCACCGGCGTGCCCCACCAGTCGCGGCGCTGGTTGTCGTGCACGTCCCAGGTGACGACCGGGTTGTCCGGGTCGCCGGTGTAGTAGTCCTGCGTGTAGATCTCGACGCGGTGCCCGTCGGGGTCACGAAGGTACAGGTAGAACGCGTTCGACACGCCGTGCCTGCCCGGTCCGCGTTCGATGTGGTCCGACATCCGCAGCGAACCGAGTTTGTCGCAAATGGACAGGATGTTGTGCTTCTCGTGCGTGGCGAAGGCGACGTGGTGCATCCGCGGCCCGTCTCCGCCGGTCATCGCGGTGTCGTGCACGGTGGGCTTGCGGCGCATCCAGGCCGCGTAGGTCGTGCCCTGATCGTCCTGGATGTCTTCGGTGACCCGGAAGTTGAGGTCTTCCATGTGCTTCACCGCGAGCGGGACGTCCGGCGTGACCTGGTTGAAGTGGTCGAGCCGCACCAGCGCACCCGGCAGGTGCAGGTCGTAGCGCCAGCCGAGGCGCTCCACGTGCTGGACGTCGTGGAAGAACTCGATGGGGAAGCCGAGCGGGTCTTGGACGCGCACCGAGTCGCCGATGCCCTTGGTGTAGCCGTCCGCGCGGCGTTCGACCCGGCAGCCCAGTTCCGTGTAGAACGCGACTGCCTTGTCCAGGTCCTCGGGCGACCGCACCCGGTACGAGAAGGCCGCGACCGCCGCGACCGGTCCCTGGCGCAGCACGAGGTTGTGGTGGATGAACTCGTCGATCGTGCGGAGGCTGACCGTCGTCTCGTCTTCTTCGGTCACCGTCAGACCGAGGACATCGGCGTAGAACGCGCGCGAGCGCGCCAGATCAGTGACGACGAGTTCCATGTACGCGCAGCGCAGGACGTCCGGCGGCGGCGATTTCGGGGTGGGGATCGGCTTCATTGCGTCATCCTTTGTGGACAGTGGAGGTGGGCTCAGCCCTTGCCGAAGGCGGGGTTGTGCACCTCGCCGAGATTGATGTGCACCGCCTGCTGGTCGGTGTAGAAGTCGATCGAGCGGTAGCCGCCCTCGTGCCCCAGCCCGGACGCCTTCACCCCGCCGAAGGGTGTGCGGAGATCGCGGACGTTGTTCGAGTTGAGCCACACCATGCCCGCCTCGACGGACTGCGCGAAGTTGTGCGCCCGCTTGAGGTCGTTGGTCCAGACGTAGGCCGCGAGCCCGTACTTCGTGTTGTTCGCGAGTTCGAGCGCCTCTTCCTCGCTGTCGAACGGCGTGATCGCGACGACCGGGCCGAAGATCTCCTCCTGGAAGATCCGGGCGTCCGGTTTGACGTCGGCGAACACCGTCGGCGCCACGTAGTTCCCGGTCGGGAAGCCGTCCGGACGGCCGCCGCCGGCGACCAGCCTGCCCTCGGTCTTGCCGATCTCGATGTACTTCATGACCTTGTCGTAGTGCTCGGGGTGCACCAGGGCACCGACTTCGGTCTTGGGGTCGCTCGGGTCGCCGACCACGACGCGTTTGGCCTGCGCGGCGTAGCGCTCGACGAACTCGTCGTAGATCGCGCGCTCGACCAGGATGCGGCTGCCCGCGGTGCAGCGTTCGCCGTTGAGCGAGAACACGCCGAAGATCGTCGCGTCGATCGCGGTCTCCAGATCGGCGTCGGCGAAGACGATGGCGGGCGACTTGCCGCCCAGTTCCATCGACAGTCCTTTGAGGAACGGCGCCGCGTTGCCGAAGATCAGGCTGCCGGTGCCGCTCTCGCCGGTGAACGAGATCAGCGGGACGTCCGGATGCTTCACCAGCGCGTCACCGGCGTCCTCACCGAAGCCGTTGACGAGGTTGAAGACCCCCGCCGGCAGTCCGGCCTCCTCGAAGATCTCCGCCCACAGCGACGCGGAAAGCGGCGTGAACTCCGCGGGTTTGAGCACGACGGTGTTGCCGGTCGCCAGCGCGGGCGCGAGTTTCCACGACTCCAGCATGAACGGCGTGTTCCACGGCGTGATCAGCCCGGCGACACCGATCGGCTTGCGGTTGACGTAGTTCACCTGGCGGCCGGGCACCTTGTAGGTGTCGTCGGCCTGCGCGACGATCAGGTCGGCGAAGAACCGGAAGTTCTCCGCGGCCCGCCGTGCCTGGCCCAGCGCCTGCGAAATCGGCAAGCCGGAGTCGAAACTCTCCAGCGCCGCCAGCCGCTTGTCCCGCGACTCGACGAGATCGGCGATGCGGTTGAGCACCCGCGAGCGCTCGCGCGGCAGCAGCTTCGGCCAGGGGCCCTCGGTGAACGCCTTTCGCGCGGCGGCGACGGCGCGGTCGATGTCGGCCTTCTTGCCCGCGGCGGCCTGGACGTAGACCTCGTTGGTGACGGGGTCGATCACGTCGAAGACGGCGCCGTCGGCCGAATCGACGAGTTCGCCGCCGATGTAGTGCCGGATCCGCTCCGGGACACCGTCCGGGATCGGCCGGGGAGTCGTGCTGGTCAAGATTCCTCCTCAGTCAGCGCTTGGCGCGCTCTCGAGCGTCCAAAAAGGCCTGCATGGTGGCCCAGCGGTGATTGCGCGCGGCGAATTCGATGTCGAGCGGGTCGGCTTTCGCGGAGATCAGCCGGAGGATCTCTTCGTGCTCCTCGACCGACCGGTGAGCGCGGTCGGGGACGAACGCGAACGTGGAGTCGCGCAGCCCGGACAGCCGGGTCCAGCCCTGGTGCACGAGGTCGAGGATCTGCGGGTTGGGGCAGCATTCGAAGAGCAGCGAGTGGAACTGCTGGTTCAGCGCGGTGAATTCATGCGCGTCGAAATGGTCCAGCAGCGCGATCATGCGCTCGTTCACCCGCCGCGCCCGCGCGATGTTCTCTTCGGACAGCTGCGGCGCGGACAGCGCGGTGGCGACGCCTTCGACGACGCCGAGCGTCTGCATCGCGTGGACGTACTCGTTCTGGTCCACCATCGCCACACGCGCGCCGACGTTGCGTTCGAAGGTCACCAGCCGTTCGGCCTCCAGCCGCCGGATCGCCTCGCGCACCGGGACGACGCTCATGTCGAGCGCGCCGGCGATCTCGGCGAGCACCAGCCGGTAGCCGGGTCCGTACTCGTGCCGGGCGATCCGCTCACGCAGCCACTCGTAGGCGAGTTCGGATTTGCTGGTCGTCTTCACTGCTTCTTCTGCCATGCCTCATACCTTTCCCGCCACAACGGGTTCAGCGGGAAGAGCCCCTCGATCGGGCGGCCCTGTCCGACCTGCTCGGCGATCCAGGAGTCTTCGTCCTCCTGGACGAGCGCCGCGTCGGCGATCTCTTCGGCCAGCGACGGCGGGATGACCACCACGCCGTCGTCGTCGCCGACGATGATGTCCCCGGGCAGGACGGTCGCCCCGCCGCAGGCGACCGCGACGTCGGTGTCCCACGGCACGTGTTTGCGCCCGAGTACCGCCGGATGCGCGCCCTGGGAGAACACCGGCAGCCCGGTCGCGGCGACGGCTTCGAAGTCGCGGACCCCGCCGTCGGTGATCACGCCGGCGGCGCCGAGGTACCGCGCCCGCAACGCCAGGATGTCGCCGAGCGTGCCGGAACCCTTGTCACCGCGGGCTTCGATGACGATCACCTCGCCGACGCCGACCGAGTCGAAGAGCCGCTTTTGGGCGTTGTAGCCGCCACCGTGGGTTTTGAAGAGGTCCTCGCGGTTCGGGACGAAACGCAGGGTCCGTGCCGTGCCGACGACCTTCGACCCAGGCAGATTCGGGCGCACACCGTCGATCGCGACGTTGTTCAGCCCTCGCTTGCGCAGCTGGGCGGACAGACCCGCGACGGGCGCACGCAGCAACTTGGCGCGCAGTTCCTCGCTCAGCGCGGGAGCGTCCTCCTCGACAGGTGTTTCGACGGGCGTGCCCCAGGCTTCGGCGCGCTGCTTGTCGTCGACCTCGGGCAGGCTGCCGATGTCCGAAAAGGACCGGATGCCTTGGGAAACGGTGGTGTGGAGCCGTCCGCTGCTCAGCGAGGTGCCGGGAACGTCCACTTCGACCACGACGACGTCGCCGGGGGAGACCACGGTCGAGCCGGCCGGGGTTCCGGTGAGGATGACGTCGCCCGGTTCGAGCGTGAAGTGCTGGGAGAGATCGGAAACGAACTGCCGCAAGGGGAACAGCAGCCCGGCGGTGGTGTCCTCCTGCACCAGGTCGCCGTTCACCCAGGTGCGGACGCGCAGCGACGACGGGTCGACGTCGCGCGCGTCGATGAGGCCGGGGCCGAGTGGGGTGTAGCCGTCGCCGCCCTTGGACCGGACGTTGGAGCCCTTGTCCGCGGCGCGCAGGTCGTAGAGACCGAAGTCGTTCGCGGCGGTCACCGCGGCGACGTGGTTCCACGCCTGGTCCGGTTTGACCCAGCGGGCCGTGGTGCCGATGACCAGCGCGATCTCGCCTTCGAAGGCCAGCAGTTCGGTGCCCGCCGGGCGTTCGACCGTGCCGCCGGACGTGCCGATCGAGCTCGACGGCTTGAAGAAGTACGACGGGTTCGCCGGACGCCGTCCACGCTGCTCCGCGCGGGAGGCGTAACTGAGATGGACGGCGATGATCTTGCCCGGCCGGGTCTCCAACGGACCGGACGGCGATGTTGCCTCGTAAGTGCCCATGTTCCCCTGAATCCTCGACCCTTGCTTCGTATCTAATAACGTATATGATTCCGTGCCACAGTGGCAAGGTGGCCGACGACAAAGGAGTCCACGTGTCGAACCCAGCCCAGGATGAACGCCTATCCGGCCGGACCGCCCCACCCTCCTCCGACCGGCGCCGGGTCGCCTTCGCGACCGTCGTCGGTACCACCGTCGAGTGGTACGACTTCTTCGTTTACGCGTCCGCGGCCGGTCTCGTCTTCGGCAAACTGTTCTTCTCCGGCCTCGGGGCGAACAGCACGCTCGTTTCCTTCGCCACCGTGGGCGTGAGCTTCCTGTTCCGTCCGCTCGGCGCGTTCCTCGCCGGGCATTTCGGCGACAAGTACGGCCGCCGCGTGGTCCTGGTGCTCACCCTGATCCTGATGGGCGCCGCGACCACGCTGATCGGGGTGCTCCCGACGTTCGACCAGATCGGGGTCCTCGCGCCGGTACTGCTGATCCTGCTGCGGATCCTGCAGGGGATTTCGGCGGGCGGGGAATGGGGTGGCGCCGTCCTGATGGCGGTCGAACACGCGCCGTCGAAGCGACGAGGGCTCTTCGGCGCCTCACCGCAGATCGGCGTCCCGCTCGGGCTGCTGCTGGCGTCCGGTGTGCTGGCGCTGACCAGCCTGCTCGTCCCCGGGCAGGCGTTCCTCGACTGGGGCTGGCGGATCCCGTTCCTGCTCAGCGTCGGGCTGATCCTGGTCGGTCACTACGTGCGGCGCCGAGTCGAGGAGAGCCCGGTCTTCCGCGAGATCGCCGAACGCCGTGAGCGGACCCGGACGCCGATCATCCAGCTGTTCCGCAAACACGCCGTGCTCGTCGTGGTGGCCGCGCTGGTGTTCGCGGGCAACAACGCGGTCGGCTACATGACCACCGGCGGCTACATCCAGAACTACGCGACCAACCCGAAGGGCCCGATCGGGCTCGACCGCGGCCCGGTGCTCTGGGCGGTGACGGCGTCCGCGGCGACCTGGCTGATCTCGACGTGGGCGGCGGGCGCGGTCTCCGACCGCATCGGCAGGCGCCGCACCTACGTCGTCGGGTGGATCGCCCAGCTCGCCGGTATCGCGGTGCTGTTCCCCTTGGTGGACACCGGGAACATCGCCCTGCTGGCGCTGGGGTTGATCATCCTCAGCGTCGGGCTCGGGTTCACCTACGGTCAGCAGGCGGCGTTCTACGCGGAGCTGTTCCCCGCCTCGATCCGGTTCTCCGGCGTGTCGATCTCGTATGCGCTGGGCGCGATCCTCGGTGGCGCGTTCGCGCCGACGATCGCCACGGCACTGGTAGACGCGACCGGTACTTCGGTGTCCGTCGCCGTCTATCTGGGCGGGATGACCGTCGTCGGTCTCATCGCCACGTTGTTGTTGCGTGACCGGTCGGGAATCCCGCTCGGGCCCGACCACGAAGCCGAGCAGGCGGTCAGCCCGCTCCGCTTCGCCAAGTGATCCCGCCGTCCGTGACGCTCACCCGCCGAGAGCGTCACGGACGGCCTTCGCCGCCGCCTTGAGCCGCTCCGCGAGCTCGGCGGGGGTTCGTGTGCTGGACAGGTAGACGACCGCGAGCGCGGCCGGAGCGTGCCCGCGCAGGGGGAGTGGCACGGCCACCGAGCTGAGGTTCTCGATCACCTCGCCGTGGCTGTCCGCGTAGCCGCGGTCGGCGACTTCCCGGACATCGGCCGGCCGGTCCTCTTCCGGAAGCTGCGACAGGATCGCGCGCCCCGGGGCGCCCGCGGTGAACGGATGCCTGGAACCCGGGCGCTGCGCGACGGACGCGACGGCGTGCCGGGGTTCCACGCTGACCAGGGTCACGCATTCCTCACGGTCCATCACCGCGACGAAACACGTCATGCCGAGTTCGTTCGCGACCGCGGTCAGCTCGGGCAGCGCCGCGGCCTGCAGATCGTGTTTGATCCCCGCCGCCAGCGCGGCCAACCGCGCGCCGAGTTCGTATTTCCCGGCGGGTTCCCGCGTGAGAAGCCCGTGCTCTTCGAGGGTGCGGATGAGCCGGTACGCGATCGACCGGTGCACCTCCAGTCGTTCGGCGATCCGGTCGACGCTGAGCGGTTCTTGGGCGTCGGCAAGGACTTCGAGGACGCGGATGCCGCGGCTGAGTGTCTGGGACGTGCTCGCGGTCTTGCGGGAGTCCGAAACCATCGTATACGATCCATTTCGATAGTTGAACTGGCTGTTCGATTATAGAACAGGAATCGGACGATGATGTCACGCAAAACCAGTTTT
This sequence comes from Amycolatopsis sp. MJM2582, assembly GCF_000754115.1. Lineage (NCBI taxonomy): Bacteria > Bacillati > Actinomycetota > Actinomycetes > Pseudonocardiales > Pseudonocardiaceae > Amycolatopsis > Amycolatopsis sp. MJM2582. Next base: position 1,230,577 of record NZ_JPLW01000002.1, on the reverse strand, counting down.
CCGCCGGGATCGAGCCTCTATCGCCCGCCCGCGCAGTTCTTCCGAGGCTGTCTGGGCCGGTTCGCGACGGGTGTCGCGGTGGTGACCTTCGACGCCGCGACGAAACGACACGGTCTGACGGTGAACTCCTTCACCGCGGTCTCGATGGATCCGCCGCTCGTCCTCGTTTCGATCCAGCGCACCGTGAAAAGCCACGATCTGCTCAAGGACCGCCCGTTCGCGGTCAACGTCCTCGGCGCCGAGCAGGAGGCGCTCGCGATGAACTTCGCCGGCCGTCCGACTCCGGAAGGCGCGCCGACGTGGGTCGAGGGCGGGCACGCGCCGAGGCTCGGCGGCGTCCTGAGCTGGTTCGACTGCACGCCGTGGGCCACCTACGACGGTGGTGACCACACCTTGTTCCTCGGTGAGGTGCGGGAGTTCGACTACCGCTCCGGTGACGCGCTCGGTTTCGTCGACGGGCGGTTCTCGACGATCCACGAATCCGCGCAAGGTCACGAATCCCTGTTCTGACAACGACGTCCACCCGAGAAGGAGCACGACATGGGAGCCCGTACCGGACAGCAGTACCTCGACAAGCTCAACGCGATGATGCCGGAGCTGTACGTCGACGGCGAGAAGGTGACCGCCAAGGTCGCCGAGCATCCGGCGTTCCGCAACAACGCGCTGACCTACGCGAAGCTGTTCGACCTCCAGCACGATCCGGCGCACCGTGACGTCCTGACCTACGCATCGCCGACCACGGGGGAGCGGGTCGGCATGTCGTTCCTGGTGCCGCGCAGCGAGGAAGACCTCAAGCGCCGCCGTGCCGCCTTCTCCGTCTGGGCCGAATACTCCAACGGTTTCCTGGGCCGCACCGGCGACTACATGAACTCGTCGCTCACCGCCCTCTCGACGGCGAAGAAGTTCTTCTCGCAGGCCGATCCCGTCTACGGCGAGCGCATCGAGAAGTACTACGAGATGGCGCGCGAGAACGACTTGCTCGCGACGCACACCTTGATCCCGCCGCAGGTCAACCGATCGGTTTCGGGCAGCCAGCAGGGTGGCGGGAACTTGTCGGCGAAGGTGGTGGAGGAACGGGAGGACGGCATCGTCGTCCGCGGTGCCCGGATGCTCGCCACGATCGCGCCGATCGCCGACGAACTCCTGGTCTTCCCCTCGACCGTCCTGCGCGGAACCCCCGAGGACGCCCCGTATTCCTACGCTTTCGCCGTCCCGAACGACGCGCCGGGGCTGAAGTACTTCTGCCGCGCCGGGCTCGACCACGGCCGCTCGACCTTCGATGAACCGCTCGCCTCCCGGTTCGAGGAGATGGACGCGGTCGTGGTGTTCGACGACGTCTTCGTCCCGAACGAGCGGGTCTTCCTGCTGGGGCACCCGGAACTGTGCAACGCCTGGTACTCAGAGACCGGCGCCGGCGCGCTCATGACCCACCAGGTCGTCACGCGCACGCTGGCCAAGACGGAGTTCTACCTCGGACTCGCCAGCGAGATCGCCGCCGCGATCGGCATCGGCGGCTTCCAGCACATCCAGCAGGACCTCTCGGAGCTGATCTCCTACGTCGAGATCGAGAAGGCCGTGCTGCGCGCGGCCGAGGCCGACGGGAAGCTCAGCGAGGACGGCGTCTTCCTGCCCAAGTGGGAAGTCCTCAACGCCGCTCGGAACTGGTACCCCACGAAGGTCTCGCCGCGGCTGACCGAGATCATCCGCAAATTCTCCGCGTCCGGCCTCATGGCGCTGCCGGGCGAGGCGGACTTCGAAGCGGAGGGCCGTCCCGACATCGACACCTACCTCCAGTCGGCCACCCTGCCTGCCAAGGACCGCGCGCGGCTGTTCAAGCTGGCCTTCGACGCGTCGGTCTCGAGCTTCGCCGGACGGGAATCGCTGTACGAGTACTTCTTCTTCGGCGACCCGGTGCGGATGGCCGGAGCGCAGGTGAACGCGTACCCGAGGGAGGCGCTGCAGGAACGGGTCCGGGAACTCTTGGCACGCGAAGGCCGGTGAGTGCGGATTTCGCCGAAATCGCCGTGAATTCGAACGGATAGCGACAGTCGGAAAGCGTCCGTCATCCATCGGGTGACGGACGCTTTTTCACGTCGTGCGGCGGACGAGTATGTATCGACCATGATGTGTCCTGCTTTTGTCCAAATTCCCGTCATCACGAATCCGTGAGCCGGTTACGACGTTCGAGTTAATCTCCGCATCGACCATTCAAGTCCGCCATGACCGTGCGCAAAAATCCAGGTGCTCTGCTCGGCGAAGGCCAGGACGAAGCGAGGCGGCGGGGGAGACATGATCGAAACCATGCAGTGCGCGGGCGCGGACTTCTGCGAAGAGCTTTCGGGTTCGGATGACACTTCCTTCACCCGTTTCTACGAGGGCGACCCACCGTCCCGGCTAATACATTCAACAGAAAACTTGACGCTGCTGGCCGATATGTCGCCGCTCGTACTCGGACATCTCCTTCTCCTGCCGTCGAACCATCACTTGTCGTTCGCGCAGGTGCTTTCGCGTCACCAGGACGAGGTGTGCGGCCTCGTCGACGACTTCGTGCCGCTGTACCGCGAGACCTTCGGCGAGCCACTGATCCTCGAACACGGGTCGAGCGCCGGACAGGAGAGCCACGCGTGCATCACGCACGCGCATCTGCACTTTCTCCCCGTCGACGGCGACGCCGTGGACGATCTCCTGATCGGAGACGGCCTGTTCCATCGGGATCTGGATTCACTCGGGGAACTCGCGCTCGCCCCGTGGCCGTCTTCCGCCTATTTTCTTCGCGTGTACCGGGAGAAAGTGCGGGTATACCTGCCGACCGGCGCGCAGAAAAGGCAGTATCTCCGCTCGATCGTCGGCGCCGTACTGGCGATCGAGGATCCGGAATGGGACTACGCGGTGGTGATGCGGAAAAGGGATCTTCGCGAGACCCTGCGAATGGTGGATTACTGGCCTGGGAAACTTCGTGGCGACGATCTGGAGCTGTCCTGTGGTGAGTGAGAAATTCTCGGACGAACCGACGAGACTGGCCACGACGATCGTGCCGTTGTTCGCCGGGCAGGCGCGCGAGTTCGTCCCGGTTTCGTCCCCGGACGGCGGCCGGGTGGAACTGACCGCGGGCGCCGACGCCCAAGACGACTGCGCGGTGTTCCGGCTGGCCGGGCAGCACGACCTCGTGGTGGGGACCGATTACGTCCGCGGCCCCAAGTTCAGGCTCTACGAGATGGGGCATCTGGACGAATACGACCTGGGGTACTACCTGGTCGCCGCGAATCTGAGCGACATCGCGGCGATGGGCGCGAAGCCGATCGGGCTGCTTTCCGTCGTGCGGTATCCGGCCGAAATGGACGACGCGCTGTTCGGTCTCGTCATGCGCGGTATCCGGGACGCGTGCGCCGCGTCCGGCTGTCTCAACGTGGGTGGCGACATCGGCGGCGCGGAACGCCTGATCCTCTCGGCGTCGGCGCTGGGGGTGTGCCCGGCGGGCCGGGCGCTGCTGCGATCCGGCGCGAAACCCGGCGACGTCGTCTGCCTCACGGCGCCGACCGGACCCGCCGCAGCGGCGATGGCGTATCTGCGTTCCGGTGCCCCGGACCTGGTCATCGACAGCCTGGTGCCGTCGCTGCTTTCCGCATGGAAGCGTCCGGTGGCCAGAGTGGACGAGGGACTCGCGCTCGGCGCCAGCGGGATGGTCACGAGTTGTCTGGACACCTCGGACGGGCTGAAGGCCGCTTTGCTGAGCATCGCCGAGTCGAGCGGGGTCGGGATCGACGTCGACGAGCGGTCCGTCCCCGTGCCCAAGGCGGTGGCCGCGGTGGCCGCACACGTGGGCGTGGAGCCGTTGAGCCTGGTCATGGGCGACTCGGTCGACTTCGAACTCGTCTTCACCGTGCCGTCCGCCAGGGTGGACGACCTCGCCGAAGCGGTGAGTTTCCACCGGATCGGTGTCGTCACCGAGCGGCCCGAGGTCGTCTTGACCGGATGCGACGGCGAACGGGCGGACCTGCCGGGCGAGGCATGGCGCCACCAGCGTGACGGAAAGGCATGAGCCGGAAGACGGCCAAGTTCGCGGACAAGGCGATTCTGCTGTCGGCGACGCTCTTCCTCGCGGGCAAGGCGTACAACGTACCGACGAAGGCCTTCTGGGACGACCTTCTGAACGACCGCTCGTACCTGCTGCTGGTCGCTCTCGTCACAGCCGGGATTTTCGGGGCGTTCGCACCGTTCGAGAGCTGGCAACGACGGGCCTTCGTGGACCGGAACGTCATGATGCGCAGGCGCGTGTTGTCCACGTTCGGCAGATTGCTCGAGATCAGCGCGAAGATCGATCCTCCACTCGACACCGGCGATCTGGCACTCCACGTGTGGCGGAAGACGCGCACGCTGAGGCATCCGATCCACGGTGTGCTGAAACGACTTTCCTCCTATCGGATGTCATCCTTTCCGGCGACGCGGAGTTTCGCCCCGGTGCGGGGTATCGGCGCGGTGGGACTCTGCTGGCAGCACGATCGTGAAGTGACATTCGACGTCGCACCGTTGGCGGCCCGCCTCACCGACGAGGCGAAGTTCGACGACCACGTGGCACGCTTCGGTGCGGAATCGGTGATGAACCTGACGTGGGAGGCGTTCCAGGCTCTCAAGCATCGGACCGCGCTGTTCGTCACGCCGATCAGAAGCGGGCGCAACAAGTTCGTCGGCTGCGTGAGCGTCGACGCCGGCCGCGGCTACGAGGTGCTCGACCGGAGGGAACTGCTGGAGGAGATGACCAATCTCGGGATGGCCATCGGTCGCGAGGATTTCGAATGCACCTGAACGACACGAACCTGCGCGGCTTGGTGTCGAGTACTCGACGAGCCTACGACGAGTGTGCCGAGGTGTACGTCCGGTCCACCGGCACGCTCGACCTGTTTCCCGGCCTCGACCAAGAACTGGACCGCTTCTTCGATGCCCTGCCCGGAAGCTCGGTGCTGGACCTCGGCTGCGGTGGGGGCCGGGACGCCGAATACCTGATCGGACGCGGCGCGAGCGTGGTGGCGGCCGACCTCAGCGAGGAGTTGCTCCGGTACACCCGATGTCGTTGTGCGGTGGCCGGCACGGTGCTCTGCGATCTCATGGCCTTACCGCTGGCAGCCGGAGTGTTCGACGGCGTCTGGGCTTGTGCCAGCGTCGTGCACTTGCCGAGCGAGACGCATCCGCACGTCTTCTCCGAAATCCATCGCGTGCTCGCGCCCGGCGGTGTCACGGCGATCAGCCTCAAGGAAGGGAACGGCGAAGGATGGGCGCGAAGCGTCCGAATGCCGTCCCCGAGGTGGTTTTCGTTGCGCAGCCCCGAAGCCGTGACGGAGGAATTGGCCGCCGTCGGGTTCGTCTCGGCCCAGGTGTGGCCGAGCGGACGCGGCAGCTGGTTCGTGGTGGAGGCGAGGAAAGGGCTATCGGCCGAGCCACTCGTCGGGATTGGTCCCCGGTAGTACATGACGGATACCGCCTCGCGGATCCGCCACATCGCCCTCGTACCGTGGGATCAGGTGGATGTGCAGGTGGTCGATCGTCCGGCCCGCCGCTTGCCCTTCGTTCACACCGATGGTGTAGCCGTCCGGCTGGAACTGGTCCTGGATCCGGCGCCATGCCCGCTTGATCAGCGCGTAGACTTCGGCGTGCTCGCTCGCCGTGAGCGAGAAGTAGGACTCGACGTGTCTTTTCGGGACGACCTCGACATGCCCCTTGGCGGCCGGGAAGTTGTCCCACCGCACATAGATCTCGTTTCCGGTGAACAGTACGTCATTCACCGAGGTGTCATCGAAATGACAAAAGAGGCAATCGGTGTTCGCCGGTTCGGCTTCGTTTTCCTTCGCCATCGCCGGTCTCATAACCGATACTCCTCGTCATTGATCGATCACCTGAAGTCATACCCATGGTCAACTTAGCTTCGTCGCAGACAAAGCAGAAGCGTACTCGCACTAACGGTTGATCTCTAAGCCTCTGTCTCGACACGCCGAAGTCATCAGCCGTAGTACCTGCTCGACGGTGAGCTCGGTGGTGTCGATTCTGATGGCGTCCTCGGCGGGGACCAACGGCGACGTCGTCCGGAACATATCGGCCTCGTCGCGGCGGATCATGTCGTCGAGAACGTGTTCGAAGGACGCCGCCCGCTCTTGCCGTACTCGCCGCATCGCCCGCACTTCGGGTTTGGCGGTCAAGTAGAACTTCACGGTCGCGGCCGGAAAGATGGTGGTGCCGATGTCCCGGCCTTCGATGACGCATCGTGGCTGTGCGCCGGCCCAAAGCCTGATGAGGCTGGTCACCCGCTGGCGGACCTCGGCGATTTTGGCGACGGCGGAAACGGCCACGTTGACCCGGGTCGCGCGCAGTTTGTCCTGGGCGTAGCGGTCGGAGGTCAGCAGGCTCTCGGAACGGCTCGCCGTGATCAATTCGTCGCAGAGTCCGGTGACTTTCGTGGCGTTTTCGACGGGAATGCGACGTTGCAGGGCCTCGAAAGCGATGATGCGATAAGTCCTTCCGCTTTCGAGATAGCGTAGATCGAACGATTTCGACAGCGCCAGACAGGTGGTGGTCTTGCCCGCCGCCGCCGGGCCGTCCACCGCCACGACGGTGCCGAGACCTTGTTCGGGCATGGTTTTCCCTTGCTGGTGCACGATGGGTGAAGCCGGACTGTGGGGAACAGGGCGCAGACGCTACCACGGGGGAAGCGTGCCGTGGACGGCCGTGCGAGTGGCCCTGTAGCTGCGGAGACTTCGAAAATCATTCCCTGGCAAGGGTTTGTGTCACTCAGAGGGAGGTGAGCGCGGCCGCGTTCGGCAACGCTCCGGCGCGGCCTCTCACTCGACCAGGGTATCGCGGGGGCACCGGTTTGTGTTTGGAGTACGCGGAAAACCTGCTGTGGTGGTGGAGATTCCCTTTCGTGGGTGCAAGTTTCATCCGAATTTCGCACCTTCGGGTAAGCGTGCGGTCCAGACCAGTTCGGGATATCGCGAGACGCTTCGCAACGCGTTTTCCTCCCGGTTGTTCGTCGAAGAGTGAAATTCGTGACGGGATCTGTAACGAAGGCCACGGCGACGGCGTCGTCAAGGGTGACCGCCCCTCCGGCCCCAGGCACGCGAGGTCCGGCGCCAGGCGCGACTGTGCGGGGTCGAGACACGCCCGGGATCCTGCGAACTTGATTCATTCCAGAAAATGGGTCAGACTGCGGCCGTGCCCACGACCCCGGAGTTCGAGCGGATGCTGCGCGGGGCCTCCCTGCGCGTGACGCGTCCCAGGGTGGCCGTGCTGACAGCGGTACGCGACCATCCTCACGCCGACACCGACTCGATCATCGGTGCCGTGCGTGCGGAGCTCGGAGAGGTCTCTCACCAGGCCATTTACGACGTGTTGCGGGCACTGACCGCCGCGGGTCTCGTACGGCGGATCCAGCCGTCGGGGTCCGTGGCACGCTACGAGTCCCGGGTCGGGGACAACCACCATCACGTCGTGTGCCGGACCTGCGGTGCCATCGCCGACGTCGACTGCGCAGTCGGCCCCGCACCCTGTTTGACCGCGTCGAACGACCAAGGCTTCCTGATCGAAGAGGCCGAGGTCATCTACTGGGGCCTGTGTCCCGACTGTGCGATCGAACCCCGTTCCTGAGCCCTGCAGTTCTGATTCCCGGAAGGATTCCCGTGTCTGACAGCCCGGACGCCGTCATCGGCGAAATGAACGAAGAGAGCGCGGGCGGCTGCCCCGTCTCGTCGGGCCGCCGCAACCATCCCACCGAAGGCGCGGGCAACCGTGACTGGTGGCCGAACCAGCTCAACCTGAAGATCCTCCGGAAGCACTCCGCCGCCTCGGACCCCATGGACGCCGGGTTCGACTACGCCGCCGAGTTCAAGACCCTCGACCTCAATGAACTCGCCAAGGACGTCGACGCCGTCCTCACGACTTCGCAGGACTGGTGGCCCGCGGACTTCGGCCACTACGGCGGCTTCATGATCCGCATGGCGTGGCACAGCGCCGGCACCTACCGGATCGAGGACGGCCGCGGTGGCGCTGGCGCGGGCATGCAGCGCTTCGCCCCGCTCAACAGCTGGCCGGACAACGGCAACCTCGACAAGGCCCGCCGCCTGCTCTGGCCGGTCAAGAAGAAGTACGGCCGCAAGATCTCGTGGGCCGACCTGATGATCTTCACCGGCAACCGCGCGCTGGAGACCATGGGCTTCAAGACCTTCGGCTTCGCCGGTGGCCGCGCCGACGTCTGGGAGCCGGACGAGGACGTGTACTGGGGTCCCGAGCGCACGTGGCTCGGCGACGAACGCTACAGCGGTGACCGTCAGCTCGAAGGCCCGCTGGCCGCCGTGCAGATGGGTCTCATCTACGTGAACCCGGAAGGCCCGAACGGCAACCCGGACCCGCTGGCCGCGGCCCGCGACATCCGCGAGACCTTCGGCCGGATGGCGATGAACGACGAGGAGACCGTCGCGCTGATCGCCGGCGGCCACACCTTCGGCAAGACCCACGGCGCGGCCGACCCGGACAAGTACGTCGGGCCCGAGCCCGAGGGTGCTTCCATCGAGGAGCAGGGCCTCGGCTGGAAGAACAGCTTCGGCAGCGGCAAGGGACGCGACGCGATCACCAGTGGCCTGGAGGTCACCTGGACGCCGACCCCGACCCAGTGGAGCAACTGGTTCTTCCACAACCTCTTCGAGTACGAGTGGGAGCTGACCAAGAGCCCGGCGGGCGCCCACCAGTGGACGCCGAAGGACGGCAAGGCGAAGAACACCGTGCCGGACCCCGAGGACGGCAAACTCAACCGCGCGCCCGGCATGCTCACCACCGACCTGGCGCTGCGTTTCGACCCGGTCTACGAGCAGATCTCGCGCCGGTTCTACGAGAACCCGGACCAGTTCGCGGACGCCTTCGCCCGCGCCTGGTTCAAGCTGACCCACCGCGACATGGGCCCGATCCAGCGCTACCTCGGCCCGCTGGTGCCGCAGGAGACGCTGATCTGGCAGGACCCGGTGCCCGCCGTCGACCACGAGCTGATCGACGACGCGGACATCGCCTCCCTCAAGGAGAAGCTGCTCGCTTCGGGCCTGTCGGTCTCGCAGCTGGTCTCCACCGCGTGGGCGTCGGCCTCGACCTTCCGCGGCAGCGACAAGCGCGGTGGCGCGAACGGTGCCCGCATCCGCCTCGAGCCGCAGCGTGACTGGGAGGTCAACGACCCGCAGACGCTGTCGCAGGTGCTGCGGACCCTCGAAGGTGTCCAGGAGGCGTTCAACGGCGCCCAGACCGGCGGCAAGAAGGTCTCGCTCGCCGACCTGATCGTGCTGGGCGGCGTCGCCGCCGTCGAGCAGGCCGCCAAGGACGCGGGCCACGAGGTCACCGTGCCGTTCACGCCGGGCCGTACCGACGCGACGGCGGAGCAGACCGACGTCGAGTCGTTCGCGCCGCTGGAGCCGACCGTGGACGGGTTCCGCAACTACCGGGGCAAGGGCCACCGTCTCCCGACGGAGTACCTGCTCATCGACCGCGCGAACCTGCTGAACCTGAGCGCGCCCGAGATGACCGTGCTCGTCGGCGGTCTGCGGGTCCTCGGCGCCAACGCCCAGCAGTCGCAGCACGGCGTGTTCACCGAGAAGCCGGGGGCGCTGACCAACGACTTCTTCGTGAACCTGCTCGACATGGGCGTGCAGTGGACGGCCACGTCCGCCGACGCGGAGGTCTTCGAAGGCCGCGACTCGGCGACCGGCGAGGTCAAGTGGACCGGTACCCGGGCCGACCTCGTGTTCGGGTCGAACTCCGAGCTTCGCGCGGTGGCGGAGGTCTACGCCAGCGACGACGCCAAGGAGAAGTTCGTCCGCGACTTCGTGGCGGCGTGGGACAAGGTCATGAACCTCGACCGCTACGACGTGGCGTGATCTAGGTCTGAAAAAGTCCGGGCCCGTCGCTTCCGCGGCGGGCCCGGACTCTTTCACTGGTGCTGCAGATCCGGTTCCGGATAGTCGCCCGCCTTGCGTTCGAGCGCTGTCGTGAAGACACCGAGCGCCATCATGCCGACGCCGAGGCCCAGATGCAGCCAGTTGTCGGCGACGTTGAACGGGAGGAAGTTCCCCGGGCTGCTCTGCGGGATCGCCAGGCCGACGATCCACAGGAGCAGGTAGATACCGCCGCCGACCATGAGGAAGACGCGGGAAGCGGCGCGTTTGCGCGCGGCGAGCACGCCCACCACGCCGAACAGCAGGTGCACCAGGTTGTGCAGGATCGACACCGCGAAAACGCCGAACAACCGGGCTCCGGCATGGTGTCCGGCGAACTCCAGCCCGTCGTAGCCGGTGGTGATGCCCGGGATGAAACCGAGGACGCCGACAAGCAGGAACGCCGCGCCGACGACGAGTGCCGCCACCTGCGGCGGACGCCGCGCGTCACCCCGCTTGAAGCTCTTGCGTTGCTCCGCCGGGCGGGAATCGCGCGCCGTGTCTTCTCGTTCCATGGCGGCCGGGTACCCGGGCCGCTTGGGCGTAATCCTCCGGCGCGCGTCCGGCCACCTGGTCGTCCAGACTGAGGTGTCCGGATTTCGAGCGAGGGGGAACGTGTGGCGGATCTGCTGGCGGCGGGAGGCTGGGGCCTCCTGGCCGGATCGGCACTGCTGCTCGGGGCCGTGGCCGGTTTCCTGGTCCGGATCCCGGGCAGGGTCGTCGCCGGCATCATGGCCTTCGGAAGCGGTGTGCTGATCTCCGCGGTCTCCTTCGAGCTGATCGCGGAGGCACACGAAAAGGGTGGTTTCCTGCCGACCGCGCTCGGTGCGCTCGGCGGCGCGGTGATCTACACCCTCGCGAACGTCGGACTCGCCCGGCGAGGTGCCCGCCATCGCAAACGCTCGGGTGACCAGCAGCCGTCCGAAGCCGAGCAGGCGGGCTCAGGTACCGCCATCGCGCTCGGCGCCCTGCTGGACGGGATCCCCGAATCGATGGTGATCGGCACCAGCCTGCTCGGCGGCGGAAGTGTCAGCGTCGTGACCGTGGCCGCGGTGTTCATCAGCAACGTCCCGGAAGGGCTGTCCAGCGCCGCCGGGATGAAGCGGGCGGGCCGGAGCCCGCGCTATGTCTTCGCGCTCTGGGGTGGCATCGCCGTGATCAGTGGCGTGGCCGCGTTGCTCGGTTACGGCGTTCTCGGCGAAGCTTCCGGTGCCACTCTCGCGGTGATCACCGCGATCGCGGGCGGCGCGATCCTCGCCATGATCGCCGACACGATGATCCCCGAAGCCTTCGGCGACGCGGGGTTGTGGACGGGGCTGATCACCGTGGCGGGCTTCCTGACCGCGTTCGGTCTCTCCCACATCGGGTGATCAGCCGCCGTCGGTTCACACGTCGCCGGACGCCAGCAGGGTCAGCAGTTCGGCGTGCCCGGCCTGGGTGATCAGGCTGGCGGCGTCGAAGTAGATGCGCTCGTTGGTGATCCGGTCCCCGTCGAAGAAGAACACGGCGATGATCGGCACCCGGAACGCCTTGCCGGTCGGCGGACGGCCGTAGAACTCGCCGAGGTTGGTGCCGAGCAGGTCGAACTCGACGATGACCGACTCGTCGGCGAAGTGGTACCGGACGTTGTCGTGCCGCTGGTCCGGAAAGGCCGTCCGGGTCATGCGGTAGTACGCCATGACCTCTTCGTCGCCGTCGAAGATCTGCCCGGTCGCCATGATCTCGTAGTGCGGATGACCGTTGAAGGTGCCCAGCGTGCGGTCGAACTCGTGGGCCACCTCGGTGTCCATGTGCTCTTCGATGATCTTGTGGCGGCGCTCGCGCAGGTCTTCGCTGATCACTGGTCCTCCGGGTCGTTCCTGGTCGCGATCCGGAGCCTACCGCCCGCGGCCTCGTCGTCGGTGCCGTAGAGCAGGCTGCCGCACGAGCGGGAAAGGCAGGTCATGGCCTCGATCTTGTGGCCGGGGAAGTCGCCGATCCGCACCGGAGCCGGGGCGAGCGCGATCGAACCGTCGGCGCGGAGCACGCCCGCCGCGTAGACGGCCGAATCGAACGGTCCCTCGTCACCCGGGTCGGAGGCCGCCGAGACCAGGACGCGGTCGTCCGCGGTGATCTCGACGTCCGACGTGTGCCGGACGTCCGCGGCCGGGTACGGGACCCGGAACGGGATCGACTTCGGCTTCTTGAAGGACAGCTTCGAGACCGAGAACTCCGCGGAGTAGAGCGTGGCGGGCCGGGTGTCCTGACCGCGGTCCGCCCAGACCGCGAACACGCGGTCCTTGACCTTCTTCAGCGCGAAACCCTCGTAGTTGTCTTCCGGATCGCCTTTCGGTACCTGGAAAGTGCCGAGCACCTTCAGGTTCCGGTCCTTCAGCTTGAAGTGGAAGCCCTTGCCGTCGCTGGCCAAAGCGATGAATTCGCCGGTCTTTCCCGGCACCGCTTCGGCCGCTTCCAGGTCGACCGGGAGCTCGCCCGGCCAGTCGATCGAGTCCACCTTGGACACTTCGCCGCGATCGAGCCGGACCCGAGCCGCTCGGTTCTGGCCGGGTTTCTTGTTGTCCCGCAGGACAAGGGCGTCGATCCGGTCGTCGTCCCGGTCGAGGACGGCGATACCGCTGGCGCCGGAGGTCATACCGGTGCCGATGGATTCCCAGCCGTCGCCCGCGAGCGCGACGGACGGCAGGAGCAAGGGGAAGACCAGAGCCGGAAGAATCGCGAGGGAGGCGAGTTTCATGGAGCGCCCCACTCAGCCGCAGGAGAGGGTGCCGGCGCGGAGCGCGTGGCCGCTTTCGTTCCCGTCGTCGGCCCAGACCACCTGCTTGGTCCCGGAGGCGCACGTGGCCGAAATCGCGAAGCCTTCGTTGTTGTAGTCCGGCATTCCGCTCGGACGGTCGTAGGTGGCCGTGACGGCGAACGCGCCCTGCGCGTCGACGGCGAGTGTCGCCGAGTCGCCGCCGCAGTTGTCGTCGCAGACCGCCCACAGCCTTCCGGTGGAAGCCTCGTACTCGAGTTCCATGATCGAGTCGAGCCCGCTCGCGAAGCTCGCGACTCGGGTGTACTTCCCGCCGGCCTGGTCCAGCGCGTAGGCGTAGATCATCCCGTTGCTTTCGAGGCCGACCAGGTAGAGACCGGTCCCGTGGCCGGGGTAGCTGCCCGGGTTGTACGGCGCCTTCGTGCGCTGGTCGACGAACCCCTTGGCGGTGAGGGCGCTGTCCGGGATCCACGAGACGGCTTCGAGACCGTCGTTGGCCGACACCTTCGGCAGGTCCGCCGTCAGATCCCATTCGGCCTTGGCGCTGAGGGTCTTGGCCGTGCCGGAGACGTCGTACCGGAGCACCTTGAGCGCGCTCGTCTTGCTGTTGTCGCCGTCGCGTTCGGTGGCCGCGACCACGCCGTCCGGGGTGGCCACGACAGCTTCGGCGTCGGGGTCGCCCTTGCCGCTGCGGTAGCGCAACTGCTTGCCCGACGACCAGCCGTTGGCGGTGTCCGGCTGCCATTTCGAGCCGTTGCGCACGAGGCGGTACAGCGTGCCGGGGCCGTTCTTGACCGCCCAGAGGACGTCCGGGCCGCCGAACGACAGGCCGCTCATGTTGCCGCCGAGGACGTTCGACCCGTCGGCGTTCGTGACGGCCGACCCTCCCGGCCACGGGCTGTTCGCCGTCGTGGACGCGGTGGCGGTGGTGGCGGGCAGGACCAGCAGGGTCGCGGCGACGGTGGCCACGGCGGCGGGTCGGATCCGGCGGGATGATCTGGGCATTCGCGCTCCTTCGGGGCGGACGAAGTGGGTCGCGGCGGGTCATCACAAGTTAAGTAAGTTTCCTTACGAATACAAGATATCGCCAGATTCTCACGAAATGAAGCAACGCTGGGTTTACAAAGAGTGTCCTCTTGTCAAACTGGCTGTACATCACCTATGGTTTTGTAAACCCAGCCAATGGAGGAGGGTGCGATGAGCGAGATGACGGGCACGATCCCGGCGGGCTCGACCGAACGCTGGACCGACGGCAAGCGGTATCTGTGGCTGATCGGCCTGGTGGTGCCTTCGCTCGCGTTCCTGGCCATCGGCCTGCACGCGGCCACCGGCTGGGGGGTGTGGTTCTGGATCGGGCCGATCGTGATCCTGGTGATCGTGCCGCTGATCGACCTGGTGGCCGGGCTGGACCGCAGCAATCCGCCCGACGACGTGATCGAACGGCTGGAGCGGGATCGCTACTACCGGTGGATCACCTTCGCGTTCCTGCCCATCCAGTACGCGGGTTTCGTGGTGGCGTTCTGGCTGATCGCCCGGGGTGACCTGTCCGTCGCGGACAAGATCGGCCTGGCGATCTCGATCGGCTGCATCGGCGGGATCGGCATCAACACCGCGCACGAACTCGGGCACAAGAAGGAGAGCCACGAGCGCTGGCTGTCGAAGATCGCGCTGGCGCAGAGCTTCTACGGCCACTTCTACATCGAGCACAACCGCGGCCACCACGTCCGGGTGGCCACCCCCGAGGACCCGGCCAGCAGCCGGGTGGGGGAGAGCTTCTACCGATTCTGGCCGCGCACCGTGTTCGGCTCGCTGAAGTCCGCGTGGGGGCTGGAGCGCAAGCGCTACGCCCGGCGCGACCGGCATCCGTTCCGGATCGGCAACGACGTGCTCAACGCCTGGCTGATGTCGGCGGTGCTGTGGGCGGCGATGGCCGTGTGGCTGGGGCCGGGGATCCTGCCGTACCTGGTGATCCAGGCGGTGGTCGGGTTCTCGCTGCTGGAGGTCGTGAACTACATGGAGCACTACGGCATGCGTCGGCAGATGGTCGGCCCGCCGAACCGCCGGCGGTACGAACGCGTGGACCCCAGCCACAGCTGGAACTCCAACAACATCGCCACCAACGTACTGCTCTACCACCTGCAGCGGCACAGCGATCACCACGCCAACCCGACCCGCCGCTACCAGACGCTGCGCGATTTCGCGGAATCGCCGGTGCTCCCGACGGGCTACGCCGGGATGATCGTGCTGGCGCTGGTCCCGCCGGTCTGGCGGCGCGTGATGGATCCGCGGGTGCTCGCGCATTTCGACGGCGACATCTCCCGCGCCAACATCCAGCCGTCGAAGCGGGCCAAGGTGCTGGCGCGGTACGGAACGCGGGTCACCGCGCCGTCGCGGCACGTCGCCGACACGCACGGCGACGCGACCGAGGGCGGGATGTGCCCCGGCTGCGGCTATGTGTACGACGAGAAACTCGGCGACCCACGGGAGGGTTTCCCCGCCGGGACCCCGTGGTCGGCGATCCCGGACTCGTGGTGCTGTCCGGACTGCGGCGTGCGGGAGAAGGTCGATTTCGTGGCACCGGGAAGGGTCGGAGCATGATGAAGATCGAGGCGGACCGCGCGAAATGCGACGGGCTGGGCATGTGCGAGGCGATGGCACCCGACTTCTTCGAAGTGGGCGACGACGGCACGGTCGTGGTGCTCGACGAACAGCCCGGTGAGGAACACCGCCAGGACCTGTCGGCCGCCGTCGACGCCTGCCCGGTCCTCGCCCTGAAACTGCGGGACTGATCATGGCACTGGTCGTCGTGGGTGCGTCGCTGGCCGGGTTGCGCGCGGTGGAGGCGGCGCGCCGGGACGGATACCGGGGGCGGATCGTGCTGATCGGCGCGGAGGACCACCCGCCGTACGACCGGCTCCCGCTGTCGAAGTCGTTCCTGGACGCGGAAGGACCCGGCGAGGTCGAGCCGTTCCACGGCGAGGACGCGTTGCGCGACGAGTTCGGTGTCGAGCTGATGCTCGGCGCGCCCGCGGACGGGCTCGACACCGCCGCCCGCGAGGTTTCGGTGGCGGGAAGGACGGTTCCCTACGAGGCATTGGTGATCGCGACCGGCGCCACCGCGCGGCGGCTGCCCGGTAGTGAGGGGATCGCCGGCGTCCACACGTTGAGGACGGCCGAGGACGCACTGGCGGTCCGTGCGGCGCTCGACGCAGGGGCACGCACGGTCGTGATCGGCGCGGGCTTCATCGGCTCGGAGGTCGCGGCCGCGGCTCGGAAACGCGGGCTGCCGTCGACGATCGTCGAGACGCTCGACGTCCCGCTCGTCCGGTCCGTCGGCGCCGAGGCCGGCGCGGTGTGCGCCTCGCTGCACCGGGAGGCGGGTACGGAACTGCGGTTGTCCACCACGGTCACCGGCCTGGAGTCCGATGGCGGTGCGGTGACGGGGGTCCGGCTCTCGACCGGCGAGGTGCTGCCCGCCGATCTGGTGGTCGCCGGCATCGGCGTCGTCCCGGCCACCGGCTGGCTGGCCGGAAGCGGGGTACCGCTGCACGAGGGCGACGGCGGCGTGGTGTGCGACGCCACGCTCGCGACCGGGGTGCCCGGCGTGTATGCCGCCGGGGATGTCGCACATGCGGCGAATCCGTTGTTCGGCGGCGAGTCGATGCGGCTGGAGCACTGGACGAACGCCGCGGAACAGGGTGCCGCGGCCGCTCGTCACGCGCTCGCGCCGGAAGCGGCGAAGACGTTGTCGCCGGTGCCGTACTTCTGGTCGGACTGGTACGACCATCGGATCCAGTTCGTCGGCACCCCGCGTGCGGACGAGGTGGTGGCCGCCGTCCCGGAGTCCGGTGGTTACACCGCGCTGTACCGGCGCGGGGACCGGATCGTGGGGGCGCTGACCGTCGACCGGCCGCGGGAGATCATGAAGTACCGTCGGCACATCGCGGGGCGGGCGCCGTGGCGTGAGGCGCTGGCGTTCGCTGCGAAGACGGCGCGCGTCTCTCTTCGGCCGGAGGCCTCGGATTTCCGGAGGCGGGCCGCCGATGTGGATGAGCGAGTGACCGGCGAATACCGCGGCCCGGCTACGGAAATCCGAAAGCGCGCCTGGAAAGGCACAGCCTAGAATGACGATCATGAGTGAGGCACCGGTTACGGGAGGTCCGTACCGTCAACCGATCGTCGCGTCGGCGATCGAGCTGACCGTGCGTTCCGGCTGGTCCTCGGTGACGATGAGCAAACTCGCGGAGATCGTCGGCGTCAGCCGCCAGACCGTCTACAACGAACTCGGCTCGAAGACCCAGCTCGCCGAAGCGATGATCTCGCACGAACTCGCCCGGTTCCTCTCGGTGGTCCGGGATGCCTTCGAGCGGCACCCCGAAGACCTCGTCGAGGCGATCCACGACGCCGTCCGCGGCGTCCTCGAACTCGCCGACGACAATCTCCTGCTGCGTGCCATCGTCTCGGCCACGCACGGCGCCGACACCGAGTTGCTGCCGCTGCTGACGGTGCGGGCCGGGAGCCTGCTGAGCGAAGCGACCGTCATGCTGCGCGGGCGAGTCCGCGCCTACGGGCCGCCGCTGGACGCCGCGCAGCTGGACGTGGCGATCGACGTCGTGGTCCGGACCGTGCTGAGCCACATCATGCAGCCGTCGGACACTCCGGCACGCACGGCCGACGCCCTGGCGTGGATGGCCTCACGGGTGCTCGGCGCGACGACGACCCGTTCATTGCGGCATCTCTCGGAGAATTAGCGCCGCGGTCTCCGCCGGGGTCAGCCGGGTGTTGTCGATACGCACGTGATCGTGCCGCTCGATCAGGTCCTGGGCGTGGGTGCGCCACGTGTCGTCGGTGTTCATGACGTAGTCGCGGTCGAGTTCGAGCAGATTGGCGCGGGAGAAGTCGAGGTCGCGCTTGCTGGGTTTGCGGTCGAGGCGGAGTTCGGTGGTGTTCCGTTCGAGGCGTTCGTCGAGATCCGCGTACAGCTCGACGAAACGCG
Organism: Amycolatopsis sp. MJM2582; assembly: GCF_000754115.1. Taxonomy (NCBI): domain Bacteria; kingdom Bacillati; phylum Actinomycetota; class Actinomycetes; order Pseudonocardiales; family Pseudonocardiaceae; genus Amycolatopsis; species Amycolatopsis sp. MJM2582. The sequence continues at coordinate 1,212,873 of NZ_JPLW01000002.1, read as the reverse complement.
TCCTGCCGCCCCGCGACCGGACGATGTCGACGTACGAGGTGATGAGGTCGGTGTCCTCGGGGAGATCGAGACCCCATACGTAGGTGAAGACGAGGCCGGGCAACGCGGCGTCGGCCGCCTCCTCGATGACGCGGCGGCGGAACTCGTTCACGAGCCTGCCGAACGGCGGTGAGCCGAACGGGAAGATGCCGAGCACCGGCTCGACGGTCATGTGGTTGTGGAACAGCTTGAACCCGGTGAGCTTGCACAACTCCTCGCCGACGGTCATCTTGCCGACGGCGGGCGGTCCGAAGATCACGAAGAAGTCCACTCGGCCACGGTAGTGGGCTCCCGATTCGGGGCGCGCGGAATTTGTCGGTGCCGTGTGCGACGCTCCACCGATGATCGTCGTGTTCGATGCCGAGCTCTGGGTCTGGGACGCCCGCCGTGGGGAGACCTGGACCTTCGTCAGCCTGCCCCAGGACATCTCCGAGGAGATCCGCGAAATCACCGACGGGCCGCGCCGGGGGTTCGGAGCGGTCCGGGTCCAGGTCGGTATCGGCGGTAGCAAATGGAAGACGTCGATCTTCCCGGATGCCAAACAAGGTGCCTATGTATTGCCGGTCAAGAAAGCGGTTCGCAAGGCCGAAGGAATCGAGGAAGGTGATATGGCGAAAGTGACCGTCGAGCTGATCGATCTCTGACCGTCAGAGGAGGCGTTCACCGAGCGGCGTCGTCCGGTAGAGGACGCCGCGGCCGGAGCGTTCACGCGTGACGAGTCCGCTGTCCCGCAGGACCTTGAGGTGCTGGGAGACGGCGCTCGGCGTCACGCCCAAGGCGCGCGCGAGGTCGGTCGTGGTCGCGGGGGAGGACAACGCGGTCAGGAGAGTGGCTCGCGTCCGGCCGAGAAGTCGTATCGTCGTGGACCCGGGTGCCCGGGTTCCGGCGGCCCACAGGGTGCCGGTTCCCCGCGCCGGATAGCGGATCGTGGTCTGGGTCGACGTGTTCTTCTTGACCAGGACGTACGGCGAGCCGAGGACGACGGGGATCAGCACGAGACCGCCGGGTCCTCGCGTGACGACACGATGCTGATCGCGCCACCGCTCGCCGGCCAGGATCACCCGGTCGTCGTGCCAGCGCAGATCCGGATGCAGATCCGCGAACAACCGCTCGGCCCCACCCGCGGTCAGTTGCCGCGCGCGGAACCCGATGTCGGCGTCCAGTGCCGCTCGCATCCGCGGCCAATGCGGCGCGACGAGACGGTCGTGGGCTTCGCGCAGTTCGTTGGCGATTTCGCGCAGGCCGGATCGCGGGTTGTCGGCCAGTGCTGCCGCGGCGCGGGGAAGCTTCGCGCCGAAGACCCGGTCGAGGCTGGCTCTCACCCGGGCTTCGGGGGTTCGCCGCACCGCGTCCAGGTCGTTTTCGAGCGAAGCTCTCGAACCCCGCGGAGCAGGGACAAGGAACTCGGGCCAGCTGAGCCTGCCGTTGACGAGCAGCGGCCAGGTCCGGGGAAGATCGAGCGGCGCGCGATCGAGTTCCTCCCGTGCCCACCGTAGCCAGGGCAGATTGACCGGATTCCGGTCGAGGCCGGCGATCTGCAACAGGCAGGCCACGGTCTCGGACAGTGGCGAGATCGCGAACCGGGTCGCGGCCAGTTCGGAGACGCCCAGCTCGATGGTCATCGGCATCGCTCGAGTATGTAGCCATGAGCTAAATGGTGTCTCCGGAACACCGGACGTCGCCACGATCCGACCATGCCCGACCTACCCCCTGCCTACCGGCGGCTTTGGTGGGCCACCGGGATCGACAGCCTCGGCAACGGCGTCTTCGCGGCGGCGCTGCCCTTGCTGGCGGTGACGGTGAGCCACGACGCCAGAGACGTCGCCCTGGTCTCCGCGGCGACGTACCTGCCGTGGCTTCTGCTGTCGCTCACCGCCGGTTCCGTCGTCGACAAGGTCGACCGAACGAGCCTCATGTGGCGAACGCAGACACTCCAAGCCCTGATCGTCGGTGTGCTCACCGCGCTCGTCGCGGCAGGGGCCGTCACCGTGCCCGTGCTCGTCCTGCTCGCCTTCGCGCTGGGGGCGTGTGACGTCTTCTACGACAACGCGGCGCAAACGGCGGTTCCGGATCTCGTGCCGGAAGGCCTGCTGCACCAGGCGAACGGCAGGCAGCAGGTGGCGATGATCGTGGGCAGGCAGTTCCTGGGCCCGCCGCTCGGGAGCCTTTTCTTCGCACTCGCCTGGACGTTGCCGTTCGCCGTCGACGCCGCGTCCTTCGTCATCGCCGCGGTGCTCCTGGCGAAGCTGCCCGGACGAGGCGGTCAGGCGGAAAGCGCGAAGGTCCTCGATGGGGTCCGGTGGCTGATGAGGCACCGGTTGCTGCGCGCTCTCGCGTTGCTGTTGGGCGTCAACACCTTCTGTGGGCAGCTCGGGAACGCGACGCTCGTCCTGTTCGTGACCGACGTGCTGCATCTCGGCACGGGGGTGTTCGGTCTCCTGCTCGCCGGTGCGGCGATCGGCGGTGTGGTGGGCGGGCTGGTGGTCACCAGGCTGGTCGCCTGGCTCGGCGACCTCCGCGCGCTGCTCGTCTCGCTCGCCGTGAACGCCGTGGTCTTCCTCGGAATGGGGTTCAGCCCGAACATCGCCGTACTCGGCGGGTTCTGGGCTGCGAGCAGCTTCGTGACGACCATTTGGAACGTCGTCACCGTCGGCGTCCGGCACCAGGAGGTGCCGTCCGCTCTGCTCGGCCGGGTCAACAGCGTCTACCGGCTGCTCGGCTGGGGGCTGATGCCGCTCGGCGCGCTGACCGGAGGGCTGCTCGCGCACAGGTTCGGGCTTCGCGTTCCCTATCCCGTCGCGGGCGTCGTGCGCGGCCTCGCGCTCTTGGCCGCGCTTCCGGTGATCGTTCCGGCGATGCGGGGCACTACTCCTCGGTGAGCTCGGCCAGCTGATCCGCGGCGTCCTGGTTCCCGGCCGCGGCCAGCCTCCGCAGTTCGTCCAGGGCGCCCAGTTCGGTCGCCGTTTCGATCAGCTGGTCCGCCGCGTCTCTGCTGCCGCCGTCGGCCAGCTGCCGGAGTTCGGCCAGGTCGCCGCTTTCGGCGGCGGCCTGGATCCGTTCGTCGATGGCGTCTTGATCAGCGCTCATGGTCACCAGGTTACGGGCACGGTGCTCATTCCCGGCCGGTCTTCGCCAGTTTCGACGGCCACCAGATCTTCCGCCCGACGTCCACTGCCAGTGCCGGTACCAGCAGGGAGCGCACCAGGAGCGTATCGAGCAGGACGCCGAACGCGACGATGAAGGCCAGCTGCGCCAGGAAGAGGATCGGCAGGACGGCGAGGGCGGCGAAGGTCGCGGCGAGTACGACACCCGCGGACGTGATCACGCCGCCGGTGACGCGCAGACCGCGCAGCGTGCCTTCCCGCGTGCCGATCTCGCCCGCCTCTTCGCGGACCCTGGTCATCAGGAAGATGTTGTAGTCGATCCCCAGCGCGACAAGGAAGACGAAGCCGAACAGCGGGACGACGGGGTCCGCTCCGGGGAAGTCGAAGACGTGGTTGAACACCAGCGCTGAGACTCCCATCGTCGCGGCGAACGACAGCACCACCGTGCCGATCAGCAGCAGCGGTGCCAGCAGTGACCGCAGCAGCAGCGCGAGCACGAGGAAGATCACGGCCAGGACGATCGGGATGATCACCGTCCGGTCGTGCTCGGAGGTCTCCCGCGTGTCGAGCAGGGTGGCCGTGGGGCCGCCGACCTTGGTGCCGTCGACGGTGTGCACGGCGTCGCGGATCCGCTGCACCGTCGCGACGGCCGCGTCGGAGTCCGGGGGATCGGCGAGAACGGCGTCGATCTTCGCGAGCCCGCCCGCTTCGGTGCTTTGGCGGACGTCCGAGACGCCGGGGACACGCGCCAGCGCGGTGACGGCCTGAGCCTGGCCGGCGGGAGCGATGATCACCGTCGGCGAGCCGGAGCCGCCGGGGAAGTAGCGCGAGAGGACTTCCTGTCCCGCGACGGAATCGACCGGGGTGAGGAAGACGTCGGACTGCGCGGTGCCGGAAGCCTTGAGCTGGGGGAGGAACGCGCCGCCCGCGAGCAGGACGACGGTCGTGACGATCCAGATCGTCCGCGGTGCGCGGGAGACCAGGCCGGAGACGCGTGCCCAAAGCCCGCCGGTCTCGTCGCGCGGCGGGGCCACCGCCGGACGGAAGGGCCAGAAGGCGTTGCGCCCGCACAAGGCCAGGACGGCGGGCAGGAACGTGATGGTGGTGAGGAAGGCGGCGCCGATGCCGATGGCGGCGACCGGGCCGAGTCCCTTGTTGGAGTTCAGATCGCTGAACAGCAGGCACAGCACGCCGAGGATGACGGTCCCGGCGGAGGCCGCGATCGGCTCGATGGTCGAGCGCCAGGCCGTGCGGAGTGCGGTGCGGGCGTCGTCTGTCGTCCGGAGTTCTTCGCGGTAGCGCGAGATCATCAGGAGCGCGTAGTCGGTGGCGGCGCCGAAGACGAGGATGAACAGGATTCCCTGGCTCTGCCCGTTCAGCGCCAGCACGTCGTGCTCCGCGAGCAGGTACACCGCGAGACTCGCCGTGCCCAGCGCGAACACCGCCGACAGCAGCACGAGCAGGGGGAGGAGCGGGCTCCGGTACACGATGATCAGGATGAGCGCGACCACCGCGCCCGCGACCAGGAGCAGCAGCCCGTCGATCCCGCCGAACGCCTCCTTGAGGTCGGCGACCTGCGCGGCGGGACCGGTCACGAGCACTTTCAACCCGTCCGGGGTGTCACGGGCGAGAGACTCCCGCAAAGCCTCGACGCCGTCACCGGGGTCGGTCGTGGCGTCGAGGAGCACGACCACCTGCGCGCCCGCGTTGCTCTGCGGAGCCGGGACGAGCCGTGCGTTCGACGTCCGGTCGGCGAGGAACCGCTTGTCGGCCTCGGTCAGGCCCGACGGCCGCTCGGCGACGACGATCGCCGGGATGACGGCGGCGCTGGAGAACTGCTTCTGGAGCTCGCCCACTTCGGTCGCTTCGGCCGACGCGGGCAGGAAACTGCTGCTGTCGTTCTCCGTGACCTGGCTGAGCTTCCCCGCGTACGGGCCGCTGAAGCCGCCGAAGATCAGCCAGGCGACCGCCACCAGGGCCGGCAGCAGCCACCGCAGACGTGACCGGGTGCGGGCGGGACGTTCGACTTCCGAGATCATGAGCGGATGGCTCCAGTGCTACTTCGACGAGTGAATAGTTCGACCATCGAAATAGTAGAGTGGTCATCCGGGCGGGGCAACGTGAGGGGAGCTACCCGACATGGCTGAGGACGCCGAACAGGTCACGGACGACCTGCTCGTACTCCTGCTGCGGCAGCTGACCGTCGAATCGGACCGGTTCGCGGAACTGTTCGGAGAGAAGCACGGCCTGCACCGGACCGACCTCAACGCGCTCGCGGTGATCATGGACGCCGCCAGGATGGGGGCGCCGATGAGTCCGAGCACGCTCGCGAGCGCGTTGCACCTGAGCGCGTCGGCGACCACGGCGGTGCTGGACCGGCTGGAGCGGGCCGGGCACCTGCATCGCGACCGGAGCGCGACCGACCGGCGCAAGGTCGAGTTGCGGATGCACGAGAAGGCGCGCGAGATCGGGGCCGAGTTCTTCCTGCCCCTCGGACGGCGCTACGCCGAAGCCTGGCGGGAGATGGGGGAGGACGAGCGGCGGGCGGTCGCCCGGTTCCTTCGGGGCACCATCGCCGCGACCGTCGAAGTGCGAGGCCGGCTCGCACCGTGAAGACTCGGGAGCATGCGATGTGTGGTGCTCGGGGCGACGGGATATGTCGGTGGACGGCTGGTGCCGCAACTGCTCGAAGCGGGGCACGAGGTCCGCGTGGTGGCCCGGTCGCCTGAGAAGGTCGCCGAGGAGCCGTGGCGCGACCGGGTTGAGGTCGAACGCGGCGACGTCACGGATCCGTCCTCGATCGAGACGGCGCTGACCGGCTGCGAGGTCGTCTACTACCTCGTGCATTCGTTGGCGCGCAAGGACTTCGTCGACGTCGACCGCGAGGGGGCCAAGACGGTCGCCGAGGCCGCGAAGACGGCGGGCGCGCGGCGGCTGGTGTACCTGGGCGGCATCGTGCCGGACGACGAGGAGTTGTCGCCGCATCTCGCGTCGCGCGCCGAAGTGGGCCGGGTCCTGCTGGACTCCGGGGTGCCCGCGATCGTCCTGCAGGCCGCGGTGATCATCGGCTCCGGCTCGGCGAGTTTTGAGATGCTGCGCTACCTGACGGAGCGGCTCCCGGCGATGGTCACGCCGCGCTGGGTGCGCAACCGCATCCAGCCGATCGCGATCCGGGACGTGCTGCACTACCTCGTGCACGCGGCCGAACTGCCGTCCGAAGTGAACGGTGCCTTCGACATCGGCGGGCCCGACGTGCTGACCTATTTGGACATGATGCGCCGCTACGCCGTCGTGGCGGGCTTGCCGCGACGTGCCGTCGTCCCCGTGCCGGTGCTGACCCCGTGGCTGTCCGCGCAATGGGTCAACCTGGTCACGCCCGTGCCGAAGGCGATCGCGGTGCCGCTGATCGAGTCGCTGGTGCACGAGGTCGTCTGTCACGACCACGCGATCGCCGAGCACATCCCCGATCCGGAGGCGGGGCTGACCCACTACGAGCGCGCCGTCGAACTGGCGCTGTCCCGGATCCGCAACGCCGACGTGCCGACCCGCTGGTCGGACGCGTCGGGTGACGTGGCGCCCTCGGATCCGCTGCCGAGCGATCCGGACTGGGCGGGCGGGACCGTGTACGAGGACAAGCGTGAGCAGTGGACGGACGCCTCGCCGGAGGCACTGTGGGACGTCATCGAGTCCATCGGCGGGGAACACGGGTGGTACTCGTTCCCGCTGGCCTGGTCGGTGCGCGGCTGGGCGGACCGGCTCGTCGGCGGTGTCGGGTTGCGGCGCGGCAGGCGGGATCCGCGACGGCTGCATCTCGGTGAGGCGCTGGATTGGTGGCGCGTCGAGTACCTCGACCGGCCGCGGCTGCTGCGGTTGCGGGCGGAGATGAAGCTACCGGGCCGTGCCTGGCTCGAACTCGGCGTCGAGTCCGATGAGGACGGTCGGACGATCTACCGGCAGCGCGCGGTGTTCGAGCCGCACGGGCTGGCCGGGCACGCGTACTGGAAGGGGATCGCGCCGTTCCACGGCGTCGTCTTCGGTGGCATGGTCCGCAACATCACCGGTGCGGCGCAGAAAGCGAGACAAACGGGGTGAAGGGAGCCTCCATCCGGACAGCGGGCCGTATGGGATCGTGAGCGGATGAGGATCTTGCTCGTGGAGGACGAGCGACGCCTGGCCGAGTCGCTCCGGGCGGGATTGAGCGCCGAGGGTTACGCCGTGGACGTCGCGCACAACGGCCGCGACGCGCTCTGGTACGCCGCCGAACATCCGTACGCCGCGATGATCCTCGACATCATGCTGCCGGGGCTGAACGGGTACCGCGTGTGCCGGCGGTTGCGCGAACGGGGCGACACCACCCCGATCCTCATGCTGACCGCGAAGGACGGCGAGGACGACGAGATCGAGGCGCTCGACACCGGCGCCGACGACTTCCTCCCGAAGCCGTTCTCCTACGGCGTCCTGCTCTCCCGGCTGCGTGCGCTGATCCGGCGCGGGGGAGCGATCCGGCCGGGCACACTGCGCCTCGGCGACCTCGAGCTGGACCAGGCGAGCCACACCTGCCGTCGCGGCGGCGCCGAGATCCCGTTGACCACCAAGGAATTCGCCCTGCTGGCGTATCTGATGAAACGGCAGGGCGAGGTGGTCACCAAGGCGGAACTGCTGGAGAACCTCTGGGATTTCGCGGCGTCGGCGACCGCGAACCTGGTGGAGGTCCACGTGAGCGCGTTGCGGCGGAAGATCGACCTGCCGTTCGGCGCGGAGACCATCCGGACGGTACGCGGTGCCGGCTACCACGTGGTGGGCTCCGGTGCCTAAGGCGTGGCGGTCGACCCGCTTCCGGGTCGCGCTGACGTCGTTCGTGACGTCCCTTGTCGCGCTCAGCGTCGTGTCGGCATGGCTGGTGCTCGATGCCCAGAACCGGCTGGGCAGCGGCGCCGCGCAGGTGGCGAGGGAGCGTGCGGCCGCGGTCGTCCAGGTACTCAACACCGGCGCTGCCCCGGCCGACCTGCGGCTCCTCGTGCGGGCTTCGATCTACGAGGTGACCACCCAGACCGGTGAGCGGGTCGCGTCCTGCCCCGGCTTGCGGTTCGGGACGATAGTTCCGGACGGAGGCTTCGAGTACGGCGACAGTGTCCAGAACCTCAAGCCCGGCGCCGTCGACCTCGCCAGCCGGGAATCCGTCGGCTGCGCGCGTGAGCTCGGGGAAGATCCGGAGAGGAACGGGATCCGGCTGCACGTGGCGGCCACCGTGAGCGGCGACAGCAAGTACCGGATCTACGGCGCCGCCATCGTCGACGAGTCCGGACAGGCGGCGCTCGATTCGGTGCGGGTGACGCTGCTGGTGGGTGTCCCGGTGATCGCCCTGCTGATCGGGGCGATCGCGTGGTTCGCGGTCCGCCGGTCACTGCGCCCGGTCGAGGCGATCCGTTCCGAGGTGGCGGAGATCGGCGCGCACGACCTCTCCCGCCGGGTCCCGGCCCCGGACAGCGCCGACGAGATCGCGAAGCTCGCCGAAACGATGAACACGATGCTCGCGCGCCTGGACACCGCGGTCACCCGGCAGAGCCGGTTCACCTCGGACGCGTCGCACGAACTCCGTACTCCGCTGGCGTCCCTGCGGACGCAGCTGGAGGTGTTGCTCGCGCATCCGGACCGGCTGGACTGGCGCGACGCCTGCCGTAACGCGCTCCTCGACATCACGCGGCTGCAGGATCTCGTCGGAGACCTCGTCCTGCTCGGCAAGCTGGACAACGCCGAGCCGGAACGGTCCGCCCCGGTGCGACTGTCCGAAGTGGTCGAATCCTGTCTGTCCGGGCGGCAGGGTGTCCGCGCCGAGATCGGGGACGATCCGATGGTCTTCGGCGACCGCGGCAGGCTGGAGCGGCTACTGCGGAATCTGGTGGACAACGCGCAACGCCATGCCAGGACCGGGGTCGAGGTACGAACGTCCATTGTGGACGTATTCGCCGTGGTGACGGTGACCGACGACGGACCCGGCATTCCCGCTGCGGACCGCGAGCGGGTGTTCGACCGTTTCGTGCGGCTGGACGACGGACGTGCGCGTGACGAAGGCGGCGCGGGTCTCGGGCTGGCGATCGTGGCCGAGATCGCCCACGCGCACGGCGGCACCGTCGAGGTCGCCGACTACGACGGCGGCGCCCGTCTCGTCGTCCGCCTGCCGTTGGCGGAAATGCGAAGCTGAAGACGTCTTCAGCTTCCTTAAGCTTCGGTTCAGCGTCCGGGCTCGAATCTTCGGGCCATGTTCGCTCCTTCGCTCCGTTCGTGGTGGCGGCCCCTCGGCCACGCCGACTACCTGGCCTCGTCGTGGTTCCCCGGCCTCACCGGTGTGCGCGCGCTCGCCGCCGTGGCCGTCGTGTTCTTCCACTACGGAGGTCCCGTCGTGGACCGCCTCCAGGGCTGGATCGCCGTGCAGCTGTTCTTCGTGCTGTCCGGTTTCCTCATCACGACACTGGCCCTGCGCGAGGAAGACCGTGACGGCCGGATCTCGCTGCGCGGGTTCTACCTGCGCCGGATCTTCCGGATCATGCCGGTGTACTTCCTGCTCCTGGCGCTGACCACGGTCGCGGTGGCGATCGCCGGGACGTATCAGAGCAGCAGGCTCGCCGACGCCATGCCGTACTACCTCGTCTTCGGCAACGAACTCGTCGACTTCAACACGCCGTATCCGACCTCGTGGTCACTGGGGGTGGAGGAGAAGTTCTACCTGGTGTGGCCGGCGCTGCTGGTGCTGACGTCGTTCGCCAGAAGCGGGAAGGCCGCGTTGCGCCTGCTGCTGGGCGTATCGGCCGTTCTCGGCGTGGTGCTGTTCGCGGTGCCGCTGGCACCGTCGCACACCTGGGCGAGCCTTTCGGTGCATTACTGCTCGCTGGTCGTCGGCTGTCTCTTGGCGATGACGCTCCACCATCCGCGCGGGTTCGCCCTGGTCCGGCCCTTGACCAGCCCGGCAGTCGCCACGGTGATCGGCTGCGGGTTCATCGTGCTCCAGTTCTCCGTCGGTCCGCTGGCGAAGGCGCTCGGCGGGCATTGGCAGTTCGTCGTCCCGGTCTACGCGGCGGGCTCGGCGCTGTTGCTCGTCGCCGTCGTCTCGCCGGGCCCGGTGCGGGCTCTGCTCGCGAGCAGGCCGCTGACGTTCGTCGGAGATCGTTCGTACGCGCTCTATCTCGCCCAGACCGGCGCCGCCGGGGTCACCGGCTGGTTGCTGCCCAGCGGACTCGCCAAGGCCGCCGCGACCACCGGTGTCGCGCTGGTGTTCGCCTGCGCGCTGCGCCGCTGGGTCGAACAGCCCGCCATCGCCTACGGCCGGAAGGTGCTCGAACGACGCGCGCCCGCCGAGCCTCCGGTGGAGGCCACGGCGGGCGCGCGGTGAAGCGGCGGATCAGTGGTGAGCGGCGGCCGGGGTGCCGCCGGCGCTCTTCTTGACGAACAGCGAACCGACGAACGCGGCCAGCCCGACGCAACCGGCGACCATGAACGTGGTGCGGATACCCGCCGAGTCGGGGCTGGCCGCCCCGGCCGTGGTCGTGCTCGCCGTGGCCACCGCGATGAACACGGCGGTGCCGAGCGCGCCGGCGAGCTGCTGCAGGGTGGCGAGGATCGCGCTGCCGTGTGAATAGAGGTGCTCGGGCAGCGACCCGAGCGACTCGGTCATCAGCGGGGTCATCATCAGGCCGAGCCCGCCCATCAGCAGGACGTGGATGGCGATGGCCGCGATGAGCGGTGATTCCGGGCCGAGCAGCGCGAACAGCCACAGCGAGACCGCCATCGCGGCCGCGCCGGGGATGACCAGGGGCCGGGGGCCGAAGCGGTCGTACAACGCGCCGACCGGGCGGCCGAGCAACCCGAGGACCAGACCGCCGGGGAGCACCGCGAGCCCGCTGACGAACGTGCTGGTGCGCAGGACGGTCTGCAGGTACAGCGGAAGCAGGATCGCCGCGGCGCCGAGCAGGCACATGAACAGCAGCGCCGTCAGCACCAGCGAGACGACGAAACTGCGGTGGGTGAACGGGCGCAGGTCCAGCAGCGCGCGATCTTCCTTCTGCAGGCGCAACTGGCGCCAGGTGAACACCGCGAGCGCCGCGGCCCCGACGACGATCGGCACCCACGGCGGCACCGGCTGGTGTCCACCCGCGGACTCGCCGGACACGGACAGGCCGTACAGCACGCCACCGAAACCGACGGCGGACAGGATCACCGACAGCACGTCCAGCGGAACCTTGCGGGTGTCGCTCTCCAGGCGCAGCTGAAGCAGGCCGACCACCAGGGCGGCGAGCGCGAGCGGCAGCACGATCCAGAACATCCAGCGCCAGCCGAGCGAGGAGAGCACGGCCCCGCCGATGGTCGGGCCGATCGCCGGGGCGACCGCGATGACGATGGTGATCGTGCCCATCGTGGCGCCGCGTTTCTCGACCGGGACCAGGCGCATCACCGTGGTCATCAGCAGCGGCAGCATCACCGCGGTACCGCAGGCCTGGATGACCCGGCCGGTCAGCAGGAGCGCGAAGCCCGGGGCCAGCGCGCTGACCAGGGTGCCGGTGCTGAACAGGGTCAGCGAGGCGAGGAAGACCTGGCGCGGGGTGAACCGTTCGAGCAGGAACCCGGTGGTCGGGATGACGACCGCCATGGTCAGCAGGAAGCCGCTGGTCAGCCACTGGACGGTGGTGGTCGGGACCTTCAGGTCGACGGTCAGGTCACGCAGCGCGACGCTCAGGATGGTCTCGTTGAGGATCATCACGAACGCGGACAGGACCAGGACCCCGATCAGGAGCCCGGCTTTCGCCGGTGCCCGTTCCTGGTCTTGGGTGGTTTCGGGCAGGGTCTCGGTCATCAGTGAAGGGCTCCTGGAAGGGCGCGGGTCCGCGTGGGTCGCCTTCGACGACGGCAACGGTGACAGCGAAGGCGAGGGTGAATTCGTCCTTCAGTCTGCCTGTGCCGGTCCTTGCCTGTCACGTGAATTTCCGTAGTGAGTACGGTCACTGCCCTTTCGGGCGGCCTCGGACAGCACGTCGGCGGAACGGATTTTCGGTGGTGGCACGATAAAATCGGCCTGTGACCAGAGCGATCACGGCGGAGCGGTGGCATTCGGTGCGGCGAGCCTATCGGGTGACGGGCGCGCGATTCGCGGAAACGGTGGGCCGCGTCCGGGATCCGGCGGCGATGGTCACCGCGGAGTGGACGGTGGCCGAAACGGTCGCCCACGTCGCGATGATCGCGAAGATGTACACGACGCTGGTCCGCCCGGACAGCGCCCCGGTACTGGACGCGCGCGGCCGGAGCCAGGTCGAAAAGACCACTGTGGACACGGTTTCCGTATTGAACGGCTTGGTGCTCCGGGACTTTCCCGAACGCGACCTCGGTGTGCTGGTGACCGGATTGCTGGCGGACATCGAAGAAGTACTGCGCGTGACCGAGGACGCCGACCCGGCGACGTTGCTGGACTGGCTCGGGGATTCGAAGGTGCCGCTGGCCGGTGTGCTCGCCCACCTGGTCAACGAACTGCAGATCCACGGCTGGGACATCGCCAGGGCGCTGAGACTGCCGTGGACGATTCCGCCGGCCGACGCGGCGTTGTTCTTCGATCTCTTCCTGGTCGGTGTGCTGGGTCACGACGTCGGGCACCTCCTCGACACCGACGAGCCGCCGCGCGAACGACGGATCGCCGTGGCGTTCCGGTCGGCCTACACGTCGCCGGTCGTGCTGGTGCTGCATCGGGGACGGGTGAGCGTCGAGGAGCCCGGAGGCCCGGTCGACGCGCGGATCTCGTTCGATCCGCCGTCGCTGAACCTGATGCTGTTCCACCGGGTCGGCAAGGTCCGTTCCGCGCTGACGGGCAAGATCGTCATCGGCGGTCCGCGACCGTGGCTGCTCGCCGCATTCCTGCGTGTCGTGCGTCTGCCCTGAGCGCACGGCTAGGCTTTCGCGGTGCCGAAGGATTCCATCGACCGCATGGTCGACGAGTGGGCCGCCAGCGACGGTGCGCTCGACGTCAGCGCCCTGCAGGTGGTCGGCCGGTTGTTCCGCACCGCCGGGCACGGCCAGGCGACCGTCGTCGAGGCACTTCGGCCGTTCGGTCTGAGCTATGCCGACTTCGACGTCCTGAACACGCTCCGGCGGCGCGACGATCCCGGCGGGACGCATCCGCGGGATCTGGCGGAGACCGCGCTGATCACCTCCGGCGCGATGACCGCGCGGCTCGACCGGCTGGAGCGGAGTGGCCTGGTGAAGCGTCACTCCGATCCCGAGGATCGCCGCGCGGTCCGGATCCGGCTCACCAAGGCCGGGACCGACCTCGCGGCGAAGGCGCTGGACGCCGTTCTCGTCGCCGACGAGGACATCCTGTCGCCGCTCAGTCCCGCGCAACGGCGGACGCTGGCCGCGCTGCTGAAGAAGCTCCTCCTGCACGCCGAAACGGGCTAAGCGTTCTCGGTCTCGAACTCCGCCTTGTACGCGGCCGCGCGCTCGATCGAGTCGACCGGCCAGGCGACCAGGCTCACCAGGACTCGGTCGCCGACGGCCGCCGCGACGTCGCGGGCGATGGTCAGCGAGGTGCCACCGCAGATCTCGATCGCCTCGGTCCCTGCGTCGGCCAGCTCGCGGGCGATCCGGACCGCGGTGGGGGAGTCCGGCACCGAGACCACCGTCGTCCTGCCGCCGCTCGCGTGCTCGCGGACCAGGCGGTGCTTCGCCGGATCGGCACTCGGATGCCCGACGAAGACGGTGGCGGAATCGCGGATCGGCCGCGGCGCCGGTGCCCCGTACCCCGCGACACCGACCGCGGCCCGGCCGTCGACGGCCTCGATGACCTGAGCGGCCGAAGCGAGGTCGAAACCGCGGTACAGCTCCATGAGCCGGGCGCCGTCGGCCACCGCCTCGGCCGCGACCTTCGCGGCGGCGGCGCCGTCCGGAACCCAGACGAGCAAAGCCTCCGCGTCGCCGAGGTCCTGTGTCACCCGATCGGTTCCGGGGTCGGAACCCGGCTCCAGAAAGAGGAACAGATCGATGTTTTCGCTCATGACACCCACCCAGTTAGCTTGGTATTGAACTACTTGATGCCAAGGTCAACCGGCCGGGCTCGCCGCGTATTCCGGAAAGTTCAGGCGGGAGCGTCGAACCGGCGCCGCGAGTCCTCGATGTGGCCGAGGAACCGGTGGGTCCAGTCGCACATCCCGTCGACCGTCGCGCGCAGGCCGTGGCCCGCCTCGGTGAGGGTGTAGTCGACGCGCGGCGGCACCGTCGGATGCACGGTTCGCTCGAGCAGGCCGTTGCGCTCCAGCATGCGGAGGTTCTGGGTGAGCATCTTGTGGCTGATGCCCTCGATGTCGTCGCGCAACTCGGTGAACCGCCGCGTGCGGTCGCCGATCGTTTCGATGATCAGGAGCGCCCACTTGTTGGCGACGTCGGAGAAGATCTCGCGCGCCAATGAGTCCGCCCGCAGGAGATCGGCGTCGTCCGAACCGTCGAGCTGCTTGGTCACCATCAGGTTCCCCAGTCACGAAAAGGTGCGTTCTTCCAGGTCGCCGCACACTCTCCTACAGTTCCTGGGTAACCACAAGTGACCTATGAGGAGTACGGATGAGCATCACCCTGGTGAATCCCGCGGGACTGCCGAAGATCCCCGCCTACCGGCAGGTGTCGATCGCGACCGGGTCGAAGCTGGTCTTCATCGCGGGGCAGGTCTCGTGGGACGCGGACGGGGCCCTTGTCGGCGAAGGCGACCTCGCCGCCCAGGTCGAGCAGTGCTACCTGAACGTCGGTGCCGCGCTCGCCGGGGCCGGCGCCACCTTCGACGACGTCGCGAAGGTGACCGTCTACGTCGTCGACTGGACGCCGGACAAACTCGCGCTGTTCCTCGAAGGCGTGGACCGTGCCGCCGCGAAACTGGGCGGTACCCCGGTCCCGCCGGGAACGCTGATCGGTGTCGCGGCACTCGACGTGCCCGAACACCTCGTCGAGGTCGAGGCGACCGCGGTCATCGACTGAGGCTCACTGACCGCGCGCGGCACGCCAGATGGGGCTGTCGACGTAGTGGTTGTCGTACTGCTTCGAGGACGCGGCGATCTCCGAAGGGTCCGCTTCGCCGCGCGCGACCCGGTCGAGGAGGCGGTAGTAGTCGAAGCGGGCCATGCCCGGTGTGAAGGTGACCAGGACGTCCGCGTCCGATCCGGCGGCGGGCCCGAACGCGTGCGGCACCCTGGGCGGCACGGCGAGGAAGTCGCCCTTTTCCAGGGTGTGCAAGGTTTCCTCGACGAGGACCTGGAGTTTCCCTTCGAGCACGAAGAAGAACTCGGTCGCGCGGGTATGGAAGTGGGCCGGAGTGCCGAAGACGCCGTCCTTCAGGGTCGCGCGGTTCGCGGTGAAGCCCCCGTCGGTGGTGTCCGAGTCGGCCAGCAGCGTGATCTCGCTGCCCGGCGCGTCGCTGACGATCTCGGCGTCGGCGGCCCGGAGGAGAATGGGGTCGAACATGGTGGCGGCTCCTTGGTTCTGCGTGTTCAGCAGGCTCGCTGACAGGACCAAGCCTCTCCCGGGGGCGGAGGGTCATCAACGCGGAAAGCCGCGCTGATCGATAATGCGGAGGTTATCGATGCGGCTGGCTGTCCGTGAAGGCCTCCTTGAGGGACTCTGGGTCCCTCAAGGAGGCCTTCACGGACTTGGCGCGCCCCGGAGCGGGAAGCGTTGATGAGGGATTTGGGACGTTGAATGTCCCAAATCCCTCATCAACTACGCGGAGTACGAAGTCTTCCACTGCCTCGATGGCCGCCACATGTGCCTCGCTTGCATCAGCAGTCGCAACTGCAGCGCGTGAAGGCCCCCTCTCCTCGGCTCAGCCGAGGGAAGGAGTCCTTCACGCGCTCGCCCATAGGTCAGGCGGCGAAGACCTGCGAGTCGTCGGCGAAAGCCTTGAACTCCAGTGCGTTGCCCGCCGGGTCCAGCAGGAACATCGTCCACTGCTCACCGGTCTGGCCCTCGAAGCGGACGTAGGGCTCGATGACGAACGAAGTGTCCGCTGCGCGCAGCCGGTCCGCGAGCTTCTGGAACTCCGGAACCGTCAAGATCAGGCCGAAGTGGGGGACGGGCACGTCGTGACCGTCGACGGGATTGTGGATCCGCTGCGGCCGTTCCGGGGCGAGGTGCGTGACGAACTGGTGGCCGTGGAGGTTCCAGTCGATCCAGGTGTCGGAGCTACGGCCCTGTTCGAGGCCGAGGACTTCGCCGTAGAAGGTGCGCGCGGCGGCCAGGTCGTCGACGGGCATGGCGAGATGGAAGCGCGGGATGGGGGAGTCGAGGACGGTCATTCCGAGAGATCCTTTCCGGCGGGGCGAGCACTTGTCGCAATGTTAACATTAGGACAAAGAGTACGGTCGCTACGATCGGGCGGTTCCGGCGGAAGGATGAGGATGAGCGAACCCGGCAGGGTGGTGCCGGCGCGTCGTCGTGGGCTGGCGGACGAGGTGGCCGACAGGGTCAGGGACGCCATCTTCGGCGGCGCCTATCCGCCCGGCGCGCAGCTGCGCGAGGTCGAGCTTTCGGAGGCGCTGGGTGTCAGCCGTGGTCCCGTACGGGAGGCGCTGCTGAAACTGGAGCGCGAGGGCTTGGTCCGCAGTGAATGGCATCGCGGCGCGATCGTCACGACGCTGTCCGATGTGGACGTCGCGGAGCTCGACAGCCTGCGCTCGGCCCTGGAACAGCTCGCCGTCCGGCTCGTGGTCGCGAACGCACCCGAGGCGGACCTGGCCGCGATCGACGAGGTCGTCGACCGGATGGACCGGGCGCGCGACGAACACGAGATGGTCCGCTGCGACATCGACTTCCACGACGCGGTCTACGCCGCCTCCGGGCATCGGCGGCTCGTCGAGGCGTGGCAGGCGATCCGCTCCCAGGTGTACCTGTTCCTGCTGACGCGGATCGGAGTGAGCTCCGACGGCTACCTCGCGAGCATCCCGGCCGAGCATCGACGGCTGGCGTCCGCGCTTCGTGCCCGCGATGGCGAGAAGGCGCTCGAACTCTTCGCCGTCCACCGCGGCGAGGCCTTCGCCGTGCTGACCGGTAAGTGACCGTGCTCAATATCCGGTTCAACGACTTGGCCGCCGCCGCGCTCGACCAGGCGGATGCGATACCGCCTGACCGGCTGGCGCCGGGGCTGCGGGAGATGATCGCCGACGGGGTCGTTCTGACCGGCGAAGTGCTCACTCTCGGTGGGATTCCCGACTGGGCCGGACGGCCGCCGGGAAGGCAGGCCGACCTGACCGACTGGGAATGCTTCGTGAGCAGCTTCCATCTCGAAGACCACCTGCCGATCGAAGTGGGAAGCCTGCCCGACGGCGAACCGGTGATCTCCGAAGCGGATCAGACTCTGATGTTGCGTCACGGCCTCAGGTTCGCGCTCGAGATCGCCAAAGCGGCGCCGGTCCCCGTTCGATGCGTCGTCGGCGCCAACAGTACGAACGGGACGTTCCGGTTCCACCGTGCCCGGCCGAGGGAGTCCTGGCTTCACAGCGATCTGGACGCCTATCGTATGGAGAAGGTGATCACCGTCGATCGCGGTCCCGCGACCCTGGGCGGAACCCCCTGGTGACCGATACGGCGCCGAGGCGGACGAAATGGTGCCCTGGGTCTTGACGCCAAGGTGGGCCACGGCTTAACTCAAGCCCTGAAATAAGGCGTGTCCCGGGTCACAGGCCCGGACGCGGCTTGGCCACTCACCCCGAGGACCATCGATGCGAATCGGAAAGATCGCTCCCGCGCTCGTCCTGGCGCTGGCGGCCGCCGCCACGACGGCGTGCGGCGGCGGCGACACGTCGTCCAGTGCTCCCAAGGAGCTCGTGTACTGGGCGTCCAACCAGGGCACCAGTCTCGACAACGACAAGGCCGTCCTGCAGCCCGAACTGGACAAGTTCGAGAAGGCCTCCGGGATCAAGGTCGAGCTCGAAGTCGTCCCGTGGACGGATCTGCTCAACCGGATCCTCGCGGCCACCACGTCCGGCAAGGGGCCGGACGTGCTCAACATCGGCAACACCTGGTCGGCCTCGTTGCAGGCGACCGGGGCGTTCCTGCCGTTCGACGACGCCGCGCTGGAGAAGGTCGGCGGGAAGTCGCGGTTCCTCGGCCCCTCGCTGGCGGCCACCGGGGCGAGCGGACAGCCGCCGGTCGGCGTACCGCTCTACGGCCAGGCGTACGGCCTGTACTACAACAAGAAACTCTTCGCCGAGGCCGGCATCACCAAGCCGCCGGCCACCTGGGAAGAGCTCGTCGAGGACGGCAAGAAGCTCACCAAACCTGACAAGGGCCAGTGGGGGCTGTCGCTGCAAGCCGGCCAGGTCACGGAGAACAGCCACCACGCGGCGATCCTCGGCGCTCAGCAGGGTGCGCAGTTCTTCACCGCCGAGGGCAAACCGCAGCTCGCGTCGGATCCCTCTGTCGCGGCCGTGCGGCAGTTCGTCGACCTGATGCAGAAGGACAAGATCGTCAACCCGGCCAACGCCGAGTACGCCGACACCGCCAAATCCCTCAAGGACCTGTCCGACGGCAAGGCCGCGATGTTCATGAACCAGGCTTCCGCGGGGTCGTTCAAGAACATCGGGATGGACATGGCGAACCTCGGTGTCGCACCGATCCCGTTACCCGCCACCGCGCCGCCGAACGGCCGGAAGGTGACCAGTTTCGTCGCGGGCATCAACATGTCGGTCTTCAAGAACACCAAGAACCCCGACGCCGCCCTGGATTTCGTCAAGTTCATGGTCTCGGCGCCGGAGCAGGCGCTGCTCAACAAGACCTACGGTTCGCTGCCGACCGTCCAGGACGCGTACAGCGACGCGGCGTTCCAGACCGAAGACGTCAAGGTGTTCCAGAACGTGCTCGCGAACTCGGCCGAGCCGATGCCGCAGGTTCCGCAGGAATCGCAGTTCGAGACCCTGATCGGCACCGCGATGAAGGGGATGTTCGCCGACGTCGCGGCGGGCAAACCGGTCGACGAGGCCAAGATCCGCGACCAGCTGAACCAGGCGGACCAGCAGATCGCGGCCGGTGGTTGATGCCGACCGCGCTCGACGAAGCCCCGGCCGTGAAGGCGGCCGGGGCCCCCGGACCCCAGGGTGTCCGGCGCAAGCGGCGCCGGGTCGCGCTGCCGTATCTGCTCCTGCTTCCGGCGATCCTGCTCGAACTGCTCGTCCATCTGATCCCCATGGTCGCCGGGCTCGTGATGAGCTTCTTCAAGCTCACGCAGTTCTCCATCCGGGACTTCTCGTCGGCCCCGGCGGCGGGGCTGGACAACTACAAGTTCGTCCTGGACTTCAACGCGGCGGCGGGGAAGTCGCTGCTCGGCTCGTTCTGGATCAGCATCCTCTACACCGTCCTTTCGGTCGGGTTCTGCTGGCTCTTCGGGACGTCGGCGGCCGTGCTGATGCAGAAGAACTTCCGCGGGCGCGGCCTGCTGCGGACGCTGTTCCTGGTGCCGTACGCGCTGCCGATGTACGCCGCGGTGATCACCTGGTCGTTCATGTTCCAGAAGGACACCGGCCTGGTGAACGACCTGCTGGGCACCGATTCCTTCTGGCTCATCGGGGACAACAGCTTCTGGTCGCTGGTGGTCGTCTCGGTGTGGCGCAACTGGCCGTTCGCGTTCCTGATCGTGATGGCCGGGCTCCAGAACATCCCCGGAGAACTGTACGAGGCGGCCGCCATCGACGGCGCGAGCTGGTGGCGCCAGTTCCGGGCGATCACCCAGCCGATGCTGCGCCCGGTCAACCAGGTATTGCTGCTGGTGCTGTTCCTGTGGACGTTCAACGATTTCAACACGCCGTATGTCCTTTTCGGAGCGTCCGCGCCGAAGGAGGCGTCGCTGATCTCGATCCACATCTACCAGAGCTCGTTCGTGACCTGGAACTTCGGCCTAGGCTCGGCGATGTCGGTGCTTCTTCTGCTGTTCCTGCTGATCGTCAGCACCGTCTACTTGGGACTGAACGCACGCCGGAGGAACGCCGTTGTCTGAGCCTCGCTGGGTCCCGTGGGCCCGCCGATTCGTCCTCGGTTTCCTCGCCCTGTTCACCCTGATTCCGCTGTACGCGATGGTTTCTTCGTCGCTGAAGCCGCTCGGGGACGTGCAGGGCACCTGGGAGTGGATCCCGACGACGCTGACCATCCAGCCGTTCTTCGACATCTGGGAGACCATCCCGCTCGCCGAGTACTTCGTGAACAGCCTGGTCATCTCCGGGTCGGCGGCGATCCTCTCCGTGGTGATCGCGATCTTCGCGGCGTACGCGCTGAGCCGGTTCCGCTTCCGCGGCAAGAACTTCTTCAAGATGACCGTGCTGTCCACGCAGATGTTCCCCGGCATCCTGTTCCTGCTGCCGCTGTTCCTGATCTTCGTCAACATCGGCAACACCACCGGCATCGTCCTGTACGGCTCCCGGCTCGGGTTGATCATCACGTATCTGACCTTCTCGCTGCCGTTCGCCATCTGGATGCTCGCCGGCTACATCGACTCGATCCCCAAGGAACTCGACGAAGCCGCGATGGTCGACGGCACCGGGCCGTTCGGCGCGCTGATCCGCGTGGTGGTCCCGGCGGCCATGCCGGGCATCGTCGCGGTGGGGATCTACTCGTTCATGACGGCCTGGGGCGAGGTCCTGTTCGCGTCGGTGATGACCGACTCGGGCACGCGGACCCTCGCCGTCGGTCTCCAGGAGTACTCCACCCAGGTCCAGGTGTACTGGAACCAGGTCATGGCCGCGTCCCTGATCGTCTCCGTCCCGGTCGTCGCCGGATTCCTTCTGCTCCAGCGTTATCTCGTCGCCGGGCTCACCGCCGGTGCCGTGAAATGACCCGCCCGTCGTTTCGTACAGAGAGGTCCGCCTTGAATCTGCACCTGCCCGCCGATTTCCTGTGGGGTGCGGCCACCGCCGCGTACCAGGTGGAAGGCGCCGTCGACGCCGACGGCCGCCTCCCGTCCATCTGGGACGACTTCGTCCGGGTCCCGGGTGCCGTCCTGAACGGCGACACCGCCGACGTCGCGTGCGACCACTACCGGCGCTGGCCGGAGGATCTCGCCATCATGAAGCGGTTGGGCCTTGACGCGTATCGCTTCTCCGTCGCTTGGCCGCGGGTGATCCCGACCGGTCGCGGCACGGTCAACGCGGCGGGTCTCGACTTCTACGACCGGCTGGTCGACGCGTTGCTCGAAGCCGGGATCCGGCCGTTCGCCACGTTGTTCCATTGGGACCTGCCCTCGGCGCTGAAGGGCGGCTGGCCGGAGCGTGACACGGCCTACGCGTACGCCGAGTACGCCGCCGTCGTCGCGGCTCGGCTGGGAGACCGGGTCGCGGACTGGAACACCGTGAACGAACCCCTGTGCTCGGCTTGGCTCGGCTATCTCGAAGGCCGGTTCGCCCCTGGCGTCAAAGACCTCAAGCAGGCCATCGACGCGTCGCACCATCTCCTGCTCGCGCACGGCCTCGGCGTACAGGCGATCACCGCCAACGCCGCGAAGCCCGCCAACGTCGGCCTGGTGGTCAACCTCAGCGGGATCGAGCCCGCGTCGGACTCCACCGCGGACGTCGAGGCGGCGAAGCGGATGGACGGACACGTCAACCGCTGGTGGCTCGACCCGTCGAACGGCCGAGGCTACCCGGCGGACATGATCGAGGTCTACGGCGTCGAACCGCCCGTGGTCGGCAATGACCTCGAAGTGATCTCGACGCCGGTCGGCTTCCACGGGCTGAACTACTACTTCCGGCAGATCGTCGAGGACGACCCGGACGGTCCCGCACCCCGTGCCCGGCAGGTGCCGGTCGAGGGCGCGGCGACCACGGCGATGGGCTGGGAGATCCACGGACAGGGGCTCGCGGACCTGATCCACCGGCTCGCCAACGAGTACGGCGCCCGCGCCATCTACGTCACCGAGAGCGGGGCGGCCTTCGACGACAAGGTCGCTGAGGACGGTTCGATCCACGACGCCGACCGCATCGCCTATCTGGAGGAACATCTGGGCGCGGTGGCCGGGGCCGCCGAAGCCGGGGCGCCGGTGAAGGGTTACTTCGCCTGGTCGCTGCTCGACAACTTCGAATGGGACAGCGGGCTGAGCAAACGGTTCGGGCTCGTGCGGGTCGATTACGACACGCAGGTCCGCACGGTCAAGGCGAGCGGGTACCGGTACGCGGAGATCATCGCGGAACACCGGAAACGCTGAGGGGTCCCGGTACGTCATGAAAGGGCCGTTCAGGACATATTTCGTCCTGAACGGCCCTTTCATGACACCCGACCCGCCGGGGCTGAGCCGGCAAGCGGTTCGTGCGGGCGGATGGACCGAGGGGTCCGGATTCGTCGCGCGGTACGAACGGACGTCCGCCGAAACCTCCTAGGGTCGCCATGAACGAAGCGATCCTAGGAGGCGAAGTATGCGGACACTCTTGCGTGGCGGTCGTGTCGTCGATCCCGCGACGGGCTTCGACGGTACGGCCGACGTGCTGGTATCCGACGGGGTGGTCACCGCCGTCGGGGAGGGTTTGACCGCCGAGCCGGGCGACGTGGAGATCGACGTCCGCGGGCTCGTCGTCGGACCGGGTTTCATCGACCTGCACAGCCACGTGCACACCATCGCGGGCCAGCGGCTGCAGGCGATGGACGGGGTGACGACCGCACTCGACCTCGAAGCCGGGCTGATGCCGATCGAGCGAGCGTATGCCGAGGCGGCCGCGGCGGGACGGCCGCTGCACTACGGGTTCTCCGCGTCCTGGGGTGCCGCGCGGGCGCAGGTGCTCGCCGGGATCGAGCCGGACGCGAATATCGACAGCGGTTTGGCGGTCCTCGGAAACCCTGTCTGGCAAAGGACGTCGTCGCCCAAGGAACTCGCCGCATGGCTGTCCCTTGTGGACGGTGAGCTGGCCGCCGGTGCGCTCGGCGTCGGCGTGCTCCTCGGCTACGCGCCCGACACCGACCCCGGCGAGTTCCTCGCGTTGGCCCGGCTGGCCAAGGAGGCCGGGGCGCCGACCTACACCCACGTCCGTGAACTGGTCGAGGTGAATCCGGAGACGCCCATCGACGGCTCGGCGGAGATCGCGATCGTCGCGGCCGAGACCGGCGCGGCGATGCACCACTGCCACGTGAACAGCACCTCCGGCCACCAGATCGAGCGCGTGCTCGCGGCGCTCGAAGCCGGGCGCGCGGCCGGGTCGCGGGTGACCGTCGAGGCCTATCCGTACGGGGCGGGCAGCACGGGGATCGGCGCGGCGTTCCTCTCACCCGAACGCCTGAAGATGAAGGGCCTGTCCCCGTCCAGTGTGATCATGCTGGAGTCGGGGGAGCGGATCGCCGACGAAGGCCGCCTGCTCCAGGTACGTGCCGAGGATCCCGGCGCGCCGTGCATCCTGGAATTCCTCGACGAGAGCA
The DNA here is from genome assembly GCF_000754115.1 of Amycolatopsis sp. MJM2582. Taxonomy (NCBI): domain Bacteria; kingdom Bacillati; phylum Actinomycetota; class Actinomycetes; order Pseudonocardiales; family Pseudonocardiaceae; genus Amycolatopsis; species Amycolatopsis sp. MJM2582. Next base: position 1,189,333 of record NZ_JPLW01000002.1, on the reverse strand, counting down.
GCCCGCACGACCTCGGCCTGCTGCACCAGGCGCTCGCGTTCCCGGACGCCATCGTCGCCAGTGACGCGCTGCCCGTGTACTGGAAGAACGGCACGAGCGAGAGCACCGAATGGCCGTTGCCGCCCGGCGGCGCGACGCATCCGCGCACAGCGGGGACGTACGCCAAGACGTTGCGGCTCATGGTGCGGGAGAGCAAGGCCTGGACGTGGCTGGAGGCGTTCCGGCGCTGCTCCTACCTGCCGGCCCGCGTACTCGACGAGGTCGCTCCCGGCGCGCTGGCGAAGGGACGGCTGAACGTCGGGGCCGACGCCGACATCGTCGTCCTCGACCCGGAAACCATCACCGACGCGGCGACCTACTTCGACTCGACCAGGCCGTCGGTCGGCGTCCGGCACCTGTTCGTCTCGGGGGTCCCGGTCGTCACCGACGGGAATCTGCGCACGGATGCGTTTCCCGGCAAGCCGTTGCGGGGTGAGCCTCGATGAGCGACCTGCTCGCCGACATCGAGACGCTCGTGCGCTGCGAGTCGCCGTCGTCGGATCACCAGGCGGTGGCCCGCAGTGCCGAAGTGGTGGCCGAGGTCGGACTGAGGCTGCTCGGTGCGGAGCCCGAGCGGATCGTCGTGGACGGGGTCACCCATCTCCGCTGGCGATTCGGCGACGGCCCGCCCCGGGTGCTGCTGCTCGGTCACCACGACACGGTGTGGCCCCACGGTTCGCTGGAGACACATCCGTTCTCGGTGCGGGACGGGGTGCTGCGCGGCCCCGGTTGCTTCGACATGAAGGCGGGCGTCGTGATGGCGCTGCACGCCGCGGCGACCGTTCCCGACCGCGACGGACTGTCCATTCTGGTCACCGGTGACGAGGAGATCGGTTCGCCGTCGTCCCGTGCGCTGATCGAGGAGACCGCGGCGGGCTGTGACGCGGCGTTCGTGCTGGAGGCTTCGGCCGACGGCGGTGCGCTGAAATGCCGCCGCAAAGGCGTTTCCCACTACCGGGTCGAGGTCGTCGGCCGCGCCGCGCACGCCGGCCTCGAACCGGAGAAGGGCGTCAACGCGGGAATCGAGATATCTCACCAGATCCTCGCGGTGGCCGCGCTCGCCGACCCCGCGGCCGGGACGAGCGTGACACCCACCGTCGTCTCGGCGGGAACGACCGTCAACACCGTGCCCGCCGCCGCGAGCGTGGCCGTCGACGTCCGCGTATGGGACGAGGCCGAGCAACTCCGCGTCGACCGGGCCATGCGGGCACTCCCTCCGGTACTGGAAGGAGCCGAGGTCCGGGTGACCGGCGGGATCAACCGGCCGCCGCTCGAAGCCGGCTCGTCGGCCGGATTGTTCGCGCTGGCCCAGGACCTGGCGGACGAACTCGGCCTCGGGGAACTGACCTCGGCGTCGGTCGGTGGCGCGTCGGACGGCAATTACACCGCGGGTATCGGGATTCCCACGCTGGACGGTCTGGGCGCCGTCGGGGGCGGGGCGCACGCGGATCACGAACACGTCGTCGTCGCGGAACTGCCGCGCCGCACCGCTTTGCTGGCCGCACTCGTGGAGAACGTGCTCGCGAAACGGGATCCGTCCGGTGCGACGAATCGCGCGGGCGAATCTGGTACGGCACAACGGTGACTCGGCCGTCGTGCGGGGAAAGGATTGTCCCGTGACGAATCTTGCGACGAACGCGGAAAGCCTCGCGTCGGCGGAGGTACGCGACGAAGCCGTCGCCGCCGCGCGGGCCGCGGCCGCGGCTTCGGGCGTCGAAATCCGCGAACTCACCGAAATCGCCGAGCTGGCCGCGGTGGTCGGCCTGTTCGAGTCCATCTGGCGATCGGCACCCGGCGCGCGGCCGGTGAGCACGGAACTGCTCCGCGCGATGTCCAGCGCGGGGAACTACGTCGCGGGCGCCTTCGAGAACGGTGAGCTGCTGGGGGCTTGTTTCGGATTCTTCGGGAGTCCCGGAAAGGCGAGTCTGCACAGCCACATCGCCGGTGTCGCCAAGGCGGGGGCAGGCCGCGGGATCGGGCACGCGCTCAAACTGCACCAGCGCGGGTGGGCCCTGCTCCAGGACGTCTCGGTCATCACCTGGACGTTCGACCCGCTGGTGCGCCGCAACGCCTATTTCAACCTGGGGAAACTCGGCGCGCGCCCGATCGGCTACCTGCCCGATTTCTACGGTCCGATGGAGGACAGCATCAACGGCTCGGGCGACACCGACCGGCTGATGGTCGGGTGGGATCTCAAAAGCCCGGAGGTCCGTGCCGCCGCCTTCGGAGAACCCGTCCTCATCGACGCCGAAGCGCTGGGCGCGGTGAAGGCGCTCACGGTCGACTCCGACGGCGGCCCGAGCATCGGTTCGGCCGACGCGCCGACCGTGCTCGTCGCCGTCCCGCCCGACATCGAACGGTTGCGCCGCACCGACCCCGGTCGCGGCACCGCGTGGCGCGCCGCCCTGCGTGAAGTCCTCGGTGGACTGATGGCGGACAACGCCCAGGTCACCGGTTTCGATCGTGCCGGCTGGTACGTGATCTCGAAGGAGCAGTCGTGAAACTCAGCGGTGTGGAACTGCGCCGGATCCGGATGCCGCTCGTGGCCCCGTTCCGGACGTCGTTCGGAACGCAGTCCGAACGGGAACTGCTGCTCGTCCGCGCGGTGACGCCGGCGGGTGAGGGCTGGGGCGAATGCGTCGCGATGGAGGCGCCGCTCTACTCGTCGGAGTACAACGACGCCGCCGAGCACGTGCTGCGCACCCACCTGATCCCCGCCCTGCTGGCCGCGGAGGACGTGACCGCGTACAAGGTGACGCCGTTGCTGGCGAAGTTCAAAGGGCACCGGATGGCGAAGGGGGCGCTGGAGATGGCGGTCCTCGACGCCGAACTCCGCGCGCACGAACGGTCCTTCGCGGCCGAGCTCGGGTCCACACGCGACTCCGTGGCCTGCGGGGTCTCGGTCGGGATCATGGACTCGATCCCGCAGCTGCTCGACGTCGTCGGCGGCTACCTCGACGAAGGCTATGTCCGGATCAAACTGAAGATCGAGCCGGGCTGGGACGTCGAGCCGGTCCGTCAGGTACGTGAGCGCTTCGGTGACGACGTGCTGCTCCAGGTCGACGCGAACACCGCGTACACCCTGGGCGACGCGCCCCTGCTGTCGCGGCTCGACCCGTTCGGGCTGCTGCTGATCGAGCAGCCGCTCGAAGAGGAGGACGTGCTCGGCCACGCCGAACTGGCCAAGCGGATCCGGACGCCGATCTGCCTCGACGAGTCGATCGTCTCGGCCAAGGCCGCCGCGGACGCGATCAAGCTGGGCGCGTGCCAGATCGTCAACATCAAACCGGGCCGCGTCGGCGGTTACCTCGAAGCCCGCCGGGTGCACGACGTCTGCGCGGCGCACGGCGTGCCGGTGTGGTGCGGCGGGATGATCGAGACCGGACTCGGCCGCGCGGCCAACGTCGCGCTGGCCTCGCTGCCCGGTTTCACGCTGCCGGGTGACACCTCGGCCTCCGGCCGGTTCTACCGCACCGACATCACCGAGCCTTTCGTGCTGGACGCCGGGCAGCTGCCGGTACCGACCGGACCGGGGCTCGGCGTGACTCCGATTCCCGCCATCCTGGACGAGGTCACCACGGAGAAAACGTGGATCGGTTCGTAGCGCGCCACGAAATCCGGGGTTAGATTTGGTCGGATTGAACCAGTCGGTTCCGTGAGACCGGGTTTAACTTCGGGGGGTGCTGACACCGGTGCCCAGCAAGCCGCATACGAGCTTGGGACGCGTCCTCGAAGACCTCGGGGACGTGCTCCTGGAGCCGGTCGCGGTCGGCCGGACCACCCGCAAGCAGCTGGGCGGGGTGGTCATCCACGATCCGCACGACGAATCCGAAATCCCTGGCGGGGCCGTCGTGCTCGGCGTCGGGGTGCGGGATCGGGACGAGATCGTCCGCCTCTTGCACGACGTGGGTGCGCGAGGCGCGGCGGCGCTCGTCGTCCGGTCTCCCGTCACCCCGGCGCCGGAACTCCGCCGTGCCGCGGACTCGTCCGGGGTCGCCCTGCTCGGCCTCGCGCGCGGCGCGTCCTGGGCACAGCTCGCCGCCATGCTCCGGACCTTGCTGGCCGAAGAGGACGTCGGCGAGGTCTCACCCCAGACGCTCGGCGGAATGCCGTCGGGAGATCTCTTCGCGCTGGCCAACGCGATCGCCGCGCTCATCGACGCGCCGGTGACCATCGAGGACCGCAGCAACCGGATCCTCGCGTTCTCCGGGCGCCAGGACGAAGCGGACCCCTCCCGGGTCGAGACCATCCTCGGCCGTCAGGTGCCGGAGCGGTTCGCCCGCGGCCTGGAACGGGACGGCGTCTTCGAACGGCTGTACCGCGACCACGCGCCCGTGTATGTCGATCCGCAGCGGTACGACGACAACGAGATCGCGATCCCGCGCGTGGCGTTCGCCGTCCGCGCCGGCGACGAGGTACTCGGGTCGATCTGGGCCGCGGTGCGGGAACCGCTCAGCGAAGAGCGGACGCAGGCGCTGATCGACGCCGCCAAACTCGTCGCGCTGCACCTGCTCCGGCTGCGTGCGGGCGCCGACGTCGAACGACGGCTGCGCGCGGACCTGGTGAGCACGGCGCTCGAAGGCGGGGCCGGCGCGCCGGAGGCGATCGCCCGGCTCGGCCTGCTCGGCCAGCCGTCGATCGTGCTCGCCATGGGCCTGCTCGGCGCGCCCGATCCCGAGGACGATCTGAGGCTGGTCGCGGACCGTCAGCGGGTCGCCGACGCGCTGGCCATGCACCTGAGCGCCGTCCAGCCCCGGTCGGCCGTCGCGCTGGTCGGCGACGTCGCCTACGGAATCCTTCCGATGCCCGGCGGGCACGCCGACTGCCAGGAGCGTTCGGTGCGGGTCGCGTCGACCTTCCTGGAGCGCACGGGACGCCGGGCGGCGGCCGCGATCGGCATCGGACCCCTCGCGCTCGACGCGTCCGGGCTGCACGCCTCCCGCGACGGCGCGGACCGGGCGTTGCGCGTGCTGCTCACCAACGGCGGCGCCAAACGCGTCGCGACCGCGGACGACGTCCACGTCGACGCGCTCATGCTCGATCTGGCCGATCTCGCCGCGGCCAGGGGAGACGTCGCGACAGGACCTGTCGCGCGGTTGCTCGCGTACGACGCGCAGCACCAGTCACAACTGGTGCACACCCTTCGATGCTGGCTCGACGCCTTCGGTGACATCGGCGCCGCGTCCGCGTCGGCCTACGTCCATCCGAACACCTTCCGCTACCGGCTGCGGCGGCTCGCCGAGGTCGGCGAGATCGACCTCGACGACGCGGGGGAGCGGTTCGCGGCGATGCTGCAGTTGCGGCTGCTGCCCCGTGACGCGCGGACCGGACCGCCGGGCCCCGAAGACTGACGTTGGTCCTCCGGCCCGAAACGACGGCCGATGTTCGTGTGATCGCACGAACTCCGCTCGACTGCCGCGTTTCAGAATGAGTGATCGGCGCCACGCTCGCGTCGTTCTCCTTTTCTCCCCAAGTTTCCGCGGAGGCGCCATGACGGCAGTGGTCAACGAGGACACCTGGACAGCACGGCGGATCAACCGGACGGCGCTCATCACGATGGTGGTGATGGTGTTCGCCTGGGCGGTCGACTACATCGACCGGTTCTCGATCGGGATGGCGCTGCCGATGATCGGCGCCGAATTCGAGCTCAGCAAGACCCAGCAGGGCTGGCTCGTCACCGTGTTCGCGCTGGTGTACATGGTCTGCCAGATCCCGGCGGGTTTCCTCGCCGACCGGTACGGCTCGCGGGGGCCGATGCTGGCCACGCTGCTGCTCTGGTCGGCGTTCACGGCGATGACCGGGATGGCGGGCACGTTCGGCATGCTGCTCGTTGTCCGCGGCCTTTTCGGTGTGTGCCAAGGACTTTTCCCGGCGGCCTCGTTCAAGGCGATCGCCGAACGGACCACGCCCGGCAATCGCGCGACAGTGACCGGTGTGATGCTGTCCGCAGGCGGGATCGGGGCGGGGCTGGCGCCGTTGATCGTCGGCCCGCTGCTGATGGCGGTCGGCTGGCGGCACACGTTCTTCTGGATGGCGGGTGTCGGCGCGATCATCGGCGTGGTCGTCTGGACGCTGCTGCCCAAGGCGCTGCCCGAAAGGCTGAGCAGCCTTCCGCGCGACGAGGCCAAGACCCCGGAAGTCTCCCGCAAGCAGGTGCTGAAGTCCTTTGTGGTCTGGAAGTTCACGCTGTTGTTCTGTGCCACCAACATGCTGAACTACGGCCTGATCACCTGGGTGCCCAGCTATCTGCTCGAGGCGCGGGGTCTGACGCTGAACCAGACCGGTGTGCTCGCGGCGATCCCGATGCTGGTCAGCATCGGCACCACCATCCTCGGCGGCTGGCTGTTCGACCGCTACTTCCATGACCACGGCCGGTGGTACCTCAGCTCGATCGCGCTGGTGACCGTGGTGCTGCTGATCCTTATGGTGTCCGCGGAGACCACGGCGGAGTTCACCCTCTACGAGACGCTCGCGCTCGCGGTGTTCGGCATGGCGACGATGGCCGTCTTCGGACTGCCGCTGCGCGTGCTGCCCACGGCGGTCACCGGGATCGGGATGGGAGTGATGAACTTCGGCGGCCAGGTGGCGGGCGCGGTCGCGCCGGTGGCCATGGGCTGGCTCGCCGACGCGTTCTCCTACACCGCGGCGTTCGGTTTCCTCATCGGCACGACGTTCCTCACCGCCGTGATGGCGTTCTGGGTACCGCAAAACCCGGCGCAGTTCACGTTCTCCCCGGCCGGTTCCCGCTCGGCGTCGTGAGTGCGCCGGATCGCTGATCGAAGCATGTCGCGAAAGCCACTTTCGGGACATCTGACATCGCGAAAGTGGCTTTCGCGACACGGCAGGCGACGGCCGGGGCGGAGTTCGGCGACCGGCCGCGTGAACCCATCCGACGGCGTTGCGAAAGCCACTTTCGCAACCGTCAACGTTGCGAAAGTGGCTTTCGCAACACCCTCCCGGCCCCCAGCACCACTCACGACCCCAACACAGACAAGGAGTTCCATGTCTACCGCGTCCCAAGTCACCGAAAGGATCAACGAGCGCGCGAAGGAGGTCGGAGTCCGGGTCCGGCTGCACGCGGCCGAAATCGACGGCTCCCGGAGGATCGGCGTCGACGAACACGCCCCGGTCGTCACGGCGTCGGTCTTCAAGGTCCCGATCGCGCTCGAACTGGCGAAGCAGGGAGCCGAGGGCGCGCTCGACCTCGGCGAGCGGATCACCGTCCCGCCGGGGCATCCCACGCCCAGCCCGTACGGTCTGGCCACCTTCCGGCACGAGATCACGATGTCCTGGTACGACCTCGCGATCCTGATGATCGGGATCAGCGACAACGTCGCCACCGACCTGATCCTCGAGCGCGTCGGCAAGGAAGCGACCGAGAAGACGTTGCGAGACCTCGGTTTCGAGCACACCACCGTTTCGCAGGACTGCGGTGAGGTGCTCCGCGGTATCGGGGAAGACCTCGGGATCTCCTACGAGGACGACGAAAGACTGCTGACCGAGCTCCCGATCGAGCGGATCAAGGCGTTGCGCGCCCTGCAACCGGAGCACAGTTGCGCCACGACCGCGGAGGAGATCACCCGGCTGCTCGGGCTCATCTGGCGCGACGAGGCGGCGGCTCCGGCAGCGTGCGCGGACGTCCGGCGCTGGATGGACCTCCAGGTGTGGCCGCACCGGCTGCGGTCAGGCTTCCCGGACGACGGGATCCGCGTCAGCGGCAAGACCGGGACCCTGCCGTCGGTGCGCAACGAGGTCGGCGTGGTCGAGTACCCGGATGGCGGCCGTTACGCGGTAGGGATTTTCACCGACGCGGTCGACGGGCGGTCGCGCGTGCCGGAGCGGGACGCGTTCATCGGTTTCGCCGCGGCACAGGCCGTCGAATGGCTCAGGCTTCCCGAGGCCGACCGCGAATGATTCGTCCGCCCGGATGAATTTTCCCGCCGCTCTCGTCGTTCCGCACGAACCGGTGACGCCCGTCACCGGCCTAGCATTCCGGGAACCGCCGGACCACCCTTTCCACGGACAAGAGGTGCGCATGTCGAAACTTTCCGAAATCGATACCTGGCTCGCGGAGAACTTTTCCGCCCTTCTGGAGAGGCATCAGGTGCCCGGCGCCGCCATCGCGGTCTTCGCGAACGGCGAGGTCATCGACCACGCGGCCGGAATCCTGAACAAGAACACCGGTGTCGAGTCCACAGTGGACTCCGTATTCCAGATCGGGTCGATCACCAAGGTGTGGACCACCACCCTGGCGATGCAGCTCGTCGACGAAGGCAGGCTCGACCTCGACAAGCCGGTCCGCGACTACCTTCCCGAGTTCACCCTCGCGGACGACGACGCGGCGTCGCGGATCACGGTGCGGCAGCTGACCTGTCACACCTCCGGATTCGAGGGTGACATCTTCACCGACACCGGGCAGGGCGACGATTGCGTCGCGAAGCTCGTGGCGACGCTTTCCGACGTGCCCCAGCTGTTCCAACCGGGGGAGATGTTCTCCTACAACAACGCCGGGTACTGCGTGCTCGGCAGGATCGTCGAAGTCCTGCGCGGCAAGTCCTACGATGACTGCCTGCGCGACCATCTCTTCACGCCGCTCGGCCTGACCCACGCCGCGGCCGGGCCCTACGACGCGATCCGGTACCGCGCGGCGATCGGGCACCTCCAACCGAAGCCGGACGACGAGCCGGTGTCCGCGCCCGCCTGGGCGTTGACGCGGTCCAACGTGCCGGCGGGTTCGCATCTGGCGATGCGCCCACGCGACCTGCTGACCTTCGTGCGCATGCACCTCAACGAAGGCCGCGCGGACGACGGCACCCAGGTCCTGAAGCCCGAAACCGCCCGCGCCATGTGGGAACGCCAGGTCGAACTGCCCTACCTCGGCTTGATGGGCGGTGCGTGGGGCCTCGGCTGGATGATCTTCGACTGGGACGGCGGCCCGGTGATCGGGCACGACGGCGGCACCATCGGCCAGTCCGCGTTCCTGCGCGTGGTGCCGGGCAGCAACGTCGCGGTGGCCCTGCTGACCAACGGCGGCAAACCGCTGCACCTGTACCTGGACGTCTTCCGGAAGGTGCTGGGCGACCTCGCCGGCGTCGAGGTCCCGCCGCTGCCGGAGCCGAACGCCGCGGAGGCGCCGGCGGACCCGTCGCGCTATGTGGGCGAGTACTCGTCGCAGGTGGCGGACATCGTCGTCACGCAGGACGAAGAGGGTGGCCTGTGGCTGGAACGCACGATGAAGGGCATGTTCGCCGACCTCGGTTCGGCGCCGGAGAAGACCAGGCTGCTGGGCTACAAGGGCGACACCCTGGTCGCCGAGCACGACGGCCTCGGCCTGCACATGCCGCACGCGTTCGTCGGTGACGACGGCACCGGCCGGGCGTTGTTCGTCCACACGGGACGGGCCGACCGCCGGGTGGCCCGGTGACGGCGATCGCCGACGAGATCGAGGCCGTCTTCGCCGAGGCGGGGGCGCGCGGATTCGTGCACGCGCGCGAGATCGGCGTCCCCGACGGCCCCGAAGTCGGTGTCGGCGCGGACGATCCGGTCGTGCTGGCGTCCGTGTTCAAGATCCCGGTGGCGGTCGCCTTCGCCCGTGAGGTGGCCGCCGGGCGGATCGACGAGACCGAGCGGACCCGCGTCACCGCGCGGTACCGGATCGGCGGGATCGGGACCGCCGGCTGCGCGGACGACGTCGAGATGAGCTGGCGCGACCTCGCGCATTTCATGCTGACGATGAGCGACAACGCCGCGACCGACGTCGTCTACCACCGGGTCGGGCAGGAGGCCGTCGACCGGGTGCTCACCGACCTCGGCCTCGCCAGGACACGGCTGGTCGGCTGCTGCGAGGACCTGTTCGCCTCGGTGATCGCCGATCTCGGCGCGAAACCGGACGACGACCTGGAAGCCGTCTTCGCCGCGGCGACCGAAGAGCAGATGTGGAAGCTCTCGGTGCTCGACCCGGAACGCACGACGTCGTCGACGCCGAGGGAGATCACCGCGTTGCTCGACGCGATCTGGACCGACCGCGCGGGCGACCCGGCCGCCTGCGAACGCGTGCGGACGATCATGGCGCAGCAGATCTGGCCGCACCGGATCTCGTCCGGTTTCCCCTCGGGGGTCGCGATCGCGGCCAAGACCGGGACGCTCCCCGCCGTCCGCAACGAAGCGGGGGTGGTGACCCATGTGGACGGTCGCCGCTACGCCGTCGCGGTGTTCACCCGCGCCGAATCCCTCGCCGACCGCCAGCCCGCGGTCGACTCCGCCCTCGGTGAGGCCGCCCGCCTCGCCGTCGATCACCTCCGTGCGCAGACCGTGACCCAGTAGGAGAAACCGCATGAAGAAAGCCCGGCTCACCGCCGCGATCACGAGCGTGGTGGCCTTGACCGTGAGCGCGTGCGGGGGGACGTCGCAATCCGGCCAGGACCGGACCGCGAACCAGAAATTGACCGAGGGCAAGACCTTCACGATGGCGATCGGCACCGATCCGGGAGCACTGGACCCGGCGATGACCGTGCTCTCGGTCGCGCTCGACATCGGGCGCTACCTCTACGACAGCCTGATCAACCTCGACGAGGCGGGCAAGCCGATCGCCGGCCTCGCCGAGAAGTGGGAGGCCACCACGACCACGGCCTCCTTCACCCTGCGGAACGGGATCACCTGCGACGACGGCACGCCGCTGACCGCGAGCGACGTCGCCGCGAACGTCAACTTCGTCGGCGATCCCGCCAGCAAGTCGCCGATGTCCGGGCTCACCGTCGCGCCGGGGACCAAGGCGACCGCCGACGACGCGGCACGGAAGATCACGCTCACCAGCGGTGCGCCGGACGCGTTCCTGCTGCGCAACGTCGGCGGCCTGCCGATCGTGTGCGGCAAGGGCGTGACCGACCGGCAGGCGCTGGCCAAGGGCAAGTACGGCACCGGCATGTTCACCATGACCGAGATCGTGCCGAACGACCACTACACCCTCACCCGGCGCAAGGATTACGCGTGGGGGCCGGGGGATTGGCAGCGTGAGCAGCCCGGACTGCCGGAAAAGGTGACCTTCCGGGTCATCCAGAACATGACGACCGCCGCGAACCTGCTGCTGTCCGGTGAGCTCAACGGCGCCCGGATCACCGGCCAGGACCAGCAGCGGCTGCGTGCCCAGAAGCTGTTCAACGGCGAGCAGGTCGTGCCGATGGGCGAGATGTTCTTCAACCAGGCACCCGGCCGGGCGGGAGGTGACCTGGCCGTGCGTCGCGGACTGGTGCAGGCACTCGACCTCGCCCAGATCGGCAAGGTGCTCACCAGCGGCTCCGGGGCGCCCAGCCAGGGGATGGTCACCACCGAACCCAGGGCGTGCGCCGGGGACGCGGTGGCGGGCAAACTCCCCGCGTTCGACGTCGCCGCCGCGAAGTCGGCCCTCGACGCGGCCGGCTGGAAGCCGGGAGCGGACGGGGTGCGGGTCAAGGACGGCAAACGGCTCGCGCTGACCGCCATCTACGGCACGCAACTCGGGCCGACGATGGCGCCCGCGGCGGAACTGATGCAGCAGTCGTGGAAGGCCGTCGGCGCCGATGTGACGCTCAAGGGCCTCGACAGCCCGGGGACCAGCCAGGTGCTCTTCAACACCGGCGAGTGGGACATCTCGCTGGCACCGGTGACCTTGCTGCTGCCGAGCCAGGTCGGCCCGTTCGTCTCGGGACCGAAACCGCCGGCGGGCACGAACTTCGCCCATATCGAGAACGAGAAGTACACGTCGCAGGCCGCGCAGGCGGCGCAGATGTCCGGTGAGTCGGGCTGTGCGACCTGGCTCGCGGCGGAACAGGCGCTCATCGAGCGGCTGGACGTCGTGCCCTACGTCAACTCGGTCATCCCGACCTTCGGCAGCAACGCGCGGTTCAAGGTCATCTTCGGTTCGGTGGAGCCCTCGTCGATCCGGATGTACAGCTGATGGCCGTCTCGGTCGCCCCGGCCGGATTGCGCGGCAACCCCTGGCTGTCGTTCGCCGTGCGCCGCCTCGGCCGGTTCGCGATCTCGTTGTGGGTCCTGATCACCACGGCGTTCCTGATGATCCAGCTGATCCCGGGCGACCCGGTCCGGGCGGCGCTCGGGCTGACCGCGCCGGTCGAGCTGGTGAACGCTCGGCGGGCGGCGCTCGGCCTCGACGATCCACTGTGGCTGCAGTACGTCCACTACCTCGGCGGACTGGTCACCGGTGACTTCGGGACGTCGATGACGAGCGGGCAGCCGGTCTCCGAGGTGATCGGCGACCGGCTGCCCGCCACCCTCGAACTGGCGTTGCCCGCCTTCGTCGTGGTCATCGCGGTCGCGATCCCGCTGGGCCTGCTGTTCGCCGTGCTGACCCGCGGCGGACGCCGTCGGGGCGGCGAGCTGGCGTTCACCTCGACGACCGTGCTGCTCGCGGCCATCCCGGAGTTCCTGCTCGCTGTGGCGCTGGTCGCGTTCTTCTCCGTCCAGCTGGGCTGGTTCCCGGTCGCCGGGAACGCGGACGCGAGCTCGTTCGTGCTCCCGGTGATCGCGCTGGCGCTCGGCCCGGCGTCGGTACTCGCCCGTATCGTCCGGGTGGAGACGCTTTCCGTGCTGGGCAACGACTTCATCCGCACCGCGCGGGCGAAACGGCTGCCCGCGAGGCTGGTCTACCTGCGGCACGCGCTGCCGAACGCGTTGACCGCGACGCTCACCATGGGCGGGCTGATGCTGACCGGCATGGTCGCCGGGACGGTGCTGGTGGAGAACGTCTTCGCCTGGCCGGGCCTCGGTTCGACCATCGCCCAGTCGATCCTGCAGAAGGACTATCCGCTGGTGCAGGGGATCGTGCTGGTCTACGGCATCGGGGTCCTGCTGGTGAATCTGACGGTGGACGTGCTGCTGGCCGTCCTCGATCCGCGTTCGACGATCCGGGAGAACTGAGATGGCGAAATGGTTCGCGGCCCTGCGCACCCCGGTCGGCGCGTTCGCGGCGGCCCTGCTGACGCTGGTGCTCGCGCTCGCGGTGTTCGCGCCGATCCTGTGGCACGACAACGCTTTCGCGATCGACACGAACGCCATCGGGCAGGGACCGTCGGCGGCGCATTGGCTGGGCACCGACGACCTCGGCCGCGACATCCTCTTCCGCGTCCTGGTCGCGACCCGGCTCTCGGTCCTGCTCGCGGTGCTCGCGACGGTGATCGGAGTGGTGAGCGGGCTCGTGCTCGGCACGTTGCCCTCGCTGCTGCCACGCCCCGCCGCACGGCTGGTGACGTCCGCGGTGAATATCGCGGTCGCGTTCCCCGGGCTGTTGCTGGTGTTGTTCTTCTCGGTCATCTTCGGGGTCGGGACGCACGGTGCGGTGTTCGCGGTCGGTTTCGCGCTGGCACCGGCGTTCGCGCGGCTCGCGCAGACACTGTCCGCCTCCGTCGCGGGGCAGGACTTCGTGTCCGCCGCCCGGATCTCCGGGGTCGGCCGGATACGGTTGCTGTTCCGGCACATCCTCCCCAACATCGGCGAACCGCTGGTGGTGAACGCGACCATCGGCGCGGGTGCCTCCCTGCTGGCCTTCTCCGGGCTGTCGTTCCTCGGCATCGGTGTGCAGGCACCGGATTACGACTGGGGACGGCTGCTCGGCGAAGGGCTCAACGGGATCTACGTCAACCCGGCGGCCGCGCTCGCGCCGGGCGTGGCCGTGGTGCTGGCGGGGCTCGCGTTCAACCTGGTCGGTGAGACCGTCGCCGGGGTGATCGGCGTCCGCACGGGGCTTCGCAAACTCGCGCCGCGGCCGGTCACGCCCGCCAGGGAGGCCGCCGCCGACGACCGCGACGACTCGGTGCTGGTGGTGGAGAACCTCCAGGTGGCGTTCCCGCGTCCGGCGGGCTGGACCGTTCCGGTACGCGGGGTGAGCTTCACCGTCCGGGCGGGCGAGGCGATCGGGGTCGTCGGTGAGTCGGGCTCGGGGAAGAGCCTGACCGGGCTGGCGGTGTCACGGCTGGTCGAGGCACCGGCCGTGGTCACCGCGGACAAACTCGAATTCGCCGGGAAACCGGTACTGACGACGCCGGAACGGGAGCTGCGCGGGCTGCTTGGCACCTCGCTGGCGATGGTGTTCCAAGATCCGATGACGTCGTTCAACCCGACCAGGCGGATCGGCCGTCAACTGGCCGAAGTCGCCGAGCAGCACCAGGGACTTCCGCGTGCCAAGGCCTTCGAGCGCGCCGTGGACCGGCTGCGCGCGGTGCGGATCCCCGCCGCCGAACGCCGCGCGCGGCAGTATCCGCACGAGTTCTCCGGCGGGATGCGGCAGCGCGCGATGATCGGTATGGGTCTGATGGGCGACCCGAAGCTCATCATCGCCGACGAGCCGACCACGGCGCTGGACGTCACCGTGCAGCGGCAGTTGCTGCGGCTGCTGGCGCGGACCAGGGCCGAGCGGGACACGGCGATCATCCTGATCAGCCACGACATCGCGGTCGTTTCGCAGACTTGCGAGCGGATGCTGGTCATGTACGCGGGCCGGGTGGTGGAGGATCTGCCGTCCGCCGCGACGCCGCGGCATCCCTACACGCGGGCCCTGATGGCCGCGACGCTCGACCTCGAAACCGATCGTGAGGCTCCGCTGGCGGTGATCCCCGGCCGTCCGCCGGAGCCGGATCGCGTGCCCAACGGCTGCGCTTTCGCCGACCGGTGCCCGTCGGCGACCGACCGGTGCCGCCTCGAAGACCCGGCGTTGGAGCGCGTGGACGACGAGCATCGCGTCGCCTGCTGGTATCCCGCGCCGCTTTCCCAGCCCGCCAAGGAAACCGTGACCGCCGGAGGTGCGGAGTGAGCGATCTCGTGTTCGACGCGGTGAGCGTGCGGTACGGCGGCAGGCGCGGACTCACCGCCGTCGACCGGGTCGGCCTGACCGTCCCTTCCGGACAGGTCGTCGGGCTCGTCGGTGAATCGGGCTCCGGGAAATCGACGCTGGCCCGTGCCGCCGTCGGGCTCTCGCCGATCAGTGCCGGACGTGTCCTGCTGGGTGGCGTGGACGTGCGCAAGCTGCCCCGGCGTCCTCCTTTGCAGATGGTGTTCCAGGATCCGTATTCCTCTTTGGACCCCCGGATGAGCATCGGGGAGTCGATCACCGAGGCGATCCCGCGCGGCGTCTTGCTCGGCCGCGCCGCGCGCCGGGACGAGGTCGCCCGGCTCCTGGAGCTGGTCAATCTCGACCCCGAGCGGGCGGCCCACCTGCCGGGGCAGTTGTCCGGCGGCCAGCGGCAGCGGGTGGCGCTCGCCCGCGCGCTGGCCGGACGGCCGGAGGTGCTGATCGCGGACGAGATCACCTCCGCGCTCGACGTTTCGGTGCAGGGAGCGGTGCTGAACCTCGTCCGGTCGGTGCAACGGAGGCTGGGCCTGTCGATGCTGTTCATCTCGCACAACCTCGCGGTGATCCGCTATCTCAGCGACATCGTCGCCGTGATGTACCTCGGCCGGATCGTCGAGGTCGGCCCGGCCGAACAGGTGCTCACCGATCCGCAGCACCCGTACACCCGGGATCTGCTCGCCGCGGCGCCGTCGGCGACCGGTTCACTGCTCGACGTCGGTGACGCGAGCGAGACCGCCGACGTCGAACCCGCCGACCCGCACCAGCCGCCGGCCGGATGCCGCTACCACACCCGCTGTCCGGTCGGCCCGCTCGTGCGGACCGGCCGCGAACTCTGCCTCCAGGCGGACCCCTCGAAAGACTCGGCACACCGACGTCATTCGGCGGCCTGCCACTTCAGCGAAAACGAGAGCCACCAGCTCACGATCTCCAGAGGAGCAAGCGCATCATGACCCGACGTCTCGGTCTCGACGACCTGTACGACATCGCCGTCCCCAGCCAGCCTTCGCTTTCCCCGGACGGCGACCGGATCGTCTACGTCCTGCGCACCGCCGACCGCGACGAGGACCGGAACGTCTACACGCTCTGGGAGGTCGGCGCGACCGGAGGCGAAGCGCGGCAGCTCACGCGCGGAACCGCCGACATGGCACCGAAATGGGCGCCGGACGGCACGCGGATCGCGTTCCTCCGTGCCCAGGACGGACCGCCGCAGGTGTGGTTCCTGCCGTCGTCGGGCGGGGAGGCCGAACGGATCACCGAACTCCCGCTGGGGGCGGGTGCCCCGGTCTGGAGCCCGGACGGCGGCAAGATCGCGTTCTCGGCCGCGGTCGACCTCGCGGGCGGTGAACTGGCGCCGAACGCCCCCGTGGTGGCCGACCGGCTCGACTTCAAGGCCGACGGCGCCGGGTTGATCAAGACCATCCGCAAACATCTGCACGTCCTCGACGTCGCCACCCGGGAAGTCCGGCAGGTGACCTTCGGCGATTGGCACGCGGGGGAACCGGCCTGGTCGCCCGACGGAACCCGGCTGGCCTTCTCCGCCGGGCGTGACGGTGATGCGGATCTGACCTTCCGCTCCGGCGCCTACGTGCTCGACGTGACCACGAAGACCTCCGAGCCGCGGTTGATCGGCTCGGGCGAAGGGATGGCGGGCACGGTCGGCTGGACCGCCGACGGCACCGCGCTGCTGGTGGTCGGCAGGCCCGACACCGAGGTCGGGCACCTGGGGCTGTGGCGGGTACCGCTCGACGGTGGCGATCCGGTCGACCTGACCGCCGCGCTGGACAGGAATGTGATGTCCGGCGGCCCCGGCTATCCGGGAGCCCTGCCGCAGGTGACCGAGGACGGCGCCGTGCTGTTCGGCGTCCGCGACCGCGGGTGCACTCATCTGTATAAAGTGGACACCGAAGGCGGGACGCCGCGCGCGGCGCTGGCGGGCGCGGACCGCGTCGTGTCCGGAATGGACATCGCGGGCGGGCGGGTCGTGGTCGTCCTGGCCACGGGCACGTCGTTCGGTGAGGTCACCCTCGTCGACTCGGCCACCGGCGCGGTCGACGTGCGGACGAAGCACGGCGAGTCCGACATCGAGCTTTTCCGCCACGAGGAACGGGAATTCACCATCGGCGACGGCACCGTCGTCCACGGCTGGCTCCTGCGGGACCCGTCACGAACCGGTGCGGCGCCACTGCTGCTCGACATCCACGGCGGGCCGCACAACGCCTGGAACGGCGCGGCCGACTCGATCCACCTCTATCACCAGGAACTCGTGGCACGAGGCTGGGCGGTGCTGCTGCTCAACCCGCGCGGCAGCGACGGCTACGGCGAGGACTTCTACACCGGCGCCGTCGGCGCGTGGGGGGTCGCCGACGCGGCCGACTTCCTCGAACCTCTCGATCACCTGGTCGCCGAAGGGATCGCCGACGCGGACCGGCTCGCCGTGGCGGGCTACAGCTACGGCGGGTTCATGACCTGCTACCTGACCAGCCGCGACGACCGCTTCGCCGCCGCTGTCGCCGGCGGTGTGGTCAGCGACCTCACCAGCATGGAAGGCACGTCCGACGCCGGGCACTACCTGGCCGTCGGCGAGCTCGGCGGTTCGGCTTGGGACAAGGAGAACGAGCGGTTCTCGCCGTTCGCCCGCGTCGCCGACGTGCGGACGCCGACGCTCGTCGTCCAAGGCGCGAACGACGACCGGTGCCCGGTCGGTCAGGCCGAGCAGTGGTTCGGCGCCCTGCGTGCGCGCGGTGTCCCGTCGCGGCTGGTGCTGTACCCGGACGCCTCGCACCTGTTCATCCTCGATGGCCCGCCCTCGCAGCGCGTCGACTTCAACCGGCGTGTCCTCGAGTGGGTCGAGCAGTACGCCGCGCCCGCGGACGGGGTGTCGCGGGTGCCGATCGAAGCGGCGCACTGGCGGCGACGGCTGGCCGAACTCGCGCGCAAGCACCGCGTCCCCGGAGCCGCGCTGGGCATCACGCGCGTCGGCGATGACGCGGAGGTCTTGGCCTCCTACGGCGTGCTGAACACGAAGACCGGCGTCGAGGTCACCGAGGATTCGGTGTTCCAGATCGGTTCGATCTCCAAGGTGTGGACCGCGACCGTGGTCATGCAGCTGGTCGACGAAGGTGTTCTCGACCTCGACGCCCCGATCGCCGACGTCGTCCCCGAGCTGCGGCTCGCCGATCCGGACGTCGCCAAGCAGGTGACCATGCGGCATCTGCTGACGCACACCAGCGGGATCGACGGGGACGTCTTCACCGACACCGGCCGGGGCGACGACTGCCTCGAACGCTATGTCGAAATCCTCGACCAGGCCGCGCAGAACCACCCGCTCGGCGAGACGTTCTCCTACTGCAACTCGGGTTTCGTGCTCATGGGGCGGGTGATCGAGAAGCTCACCGGGCAGACCTGGGACGCCGCGATGCGGGAGAAACTGTTCGCGCCGCTCGGTCTCACCCACACCGTGACGCTGCCCGAGGAAGCGCTGCTGCTCCGTACCGCCGTCGGGCACGTCGGTGGCGCGGACGAAGACCCGAAACCCGCGCCGGTCTGGGGATTACCGCGGAACATGGGCCCGGCGGGCCTGATCACCGCCACCGCCAAGGACGTGCTCGGCTTCGCGCGGCTCCACTTGGCCGGCGGTCTCACCCCGTCCGGTGAACGGATCCTGACCACGGCGTCCGCCACCGCGATGGCCGAGAAGCACGCCGACCTGCCCGACAAGCACTCGCTCGGTGACTCCTGGGGCCTCGGCTGGATCCGCGACGAATGGAGCGGACGACGGGTCATCGGCCACGACGGCAACACGATCGGGCAGTCGGCGTTCCTGCGGCTGCTGCCCGATCAGGGGCTCGCCGTCACGTTGCTCACCAATGGTGGCAACGCTCGCGACCTGTTCGAGGAGCTGTACCGGGAGATCTTCGCCGAACTGGCGGATGTGGCGATGCCGCGGCCGTTGACGCCGCCCTCGTCTCCGGTCACCGTCGACGGTTCGAGGCACGTCGGCGTCTACGAGCGGGCCGGGGTGCTGATGGAGGTACTGTCCGAAAAGGACGGACTGCGGCTGCGGCAGACCGCCACGGGCCCGCTGGCCGAGCTGATGCCGGAGAAGACGATGGAATTCGACCTGGTCCCGGTGACCGATTCGCTCTACGTCTGCCGTGAGCCGGGCGCGCAGACCTGGATGCCGGTCACGTTCTACACGTTGCCGACCGGTGAGCCGTACATGCACCACGGCGTGCGCGCGACGCCGAAGGTGTCCTGAAAGCAGTCGGCCCGCCCGGACTTCCGGGCGGGCCGAAGTGTTCAGGCCCTGCGCCGGGCGACGTAACGGACGATCAGCAACACGATGCACACGACCGCGACGGCGCCCGCGATCGTGCGGAAAGTCCAGTCCAGCCCCGCGAACTGGCCGATCGCGTTGACGGCCGAGCTGACGAGGAGGACGAGCCAGAGGGAGGCGGTGACGAGCGTGCCGCCGGCGTTTTTGGTGTCGTTCATGGGAAAGACGCTATGGTCCGGCGGATCGGGGAACCAGGGGAGTGACCCCCGTCGTGGGGTGGTGCCAGCGCTACCGCGCCTGCCGGGTCATGTTCGCCATCGACGCCATTGACGAGGTCCTCCCTTGATCAAGCTCCGAGACGCGTGTGGCCCTCGACGGCGCCTGGCACGCCGAGCAGCCAACCTAGGACCGGTCAGGTGAATCGAGCGGGTAGGCCGCGCCACGAAGAGATTCCGGCCCGCCCTTACCACTCACGAGGGCGTCAGCCTTTACCGCCCAAGTAGGCCAGCACCGCCAAGACCCGCCGATGCCCGCTGTCCTCCGGCAACCCGAGCTTCGCGAAGATGTTCCGGATGTGCTTGTGCACCGCGCCGTCGCTCACCACCAGCAGTTCGGCGATGGTGGTGTTGTTGTAGCCCTCCGCCATCAGCCCGAGCACCTCGCGTTCGCGCGCGGTCAGCCCTTCGAGCGGATCGGTCGCCCGGCGGTGCGCCATCAGCTGGGTGATCACCTCGGGATCCATCGCCGTCCCGCCCTTGACGACCCGGTCCAGCGCGTCGAGGAACTTCTCGACCTTCCCCACCCGCTCCTTGAGCAGATACCCGACGGCACCCTTGCCGTCGGCCAGGAGTTCCGCGGCGTAGCCGGTTTCGACATGCGCGGACAGCACGAGCACGGGCAGCCCGGGGTACATCTTCCGCGCCTTGACGGCCGCGCGGAGGCCCTCGTCGGTGTGGGTCGGCGGCAGGCGGACGTCGGTAATAACCGCGTCGGGCCGGTCCTTGGTGACCAGTTCGTGGAACTCCTCCACATCGTCCACCGCGGCGACGACATCGATGCCCGAGGTGTTCAGCAGCATCACCAGGCCTTCGCGCAGCAGCGCGTCGTCCTCGACGATCACGACCCGCATGGCAACTCCACTTTCAGTACGGTCGGCCCACCGGCGGGGCTCGACAGTTTCAAGGTCCCATCGAAGGCCTCGGCCCGCTTGCGGATCCCGGACAGGCCGCTGCCCGCGGCTTCGTCGGCGCCGCCGTGGCCGTCGTCGCGGATTTCGATGAGCAGGGTGTCGGCGGTGCCGTCGAGGGTGATCCAAGCGTGTTCGGCGCCGGAATGCTTGGTGATGTTGGCCAGCATCTCGGCGACGACGAAGTAGGCGGCCGCTTCGACGGCGGCGGGACGGCGGCTGCGGCTGCGAACGTCCACAGTGCACGGAACCGGGCAGCGGTCGGCCAGCGCGGTGACGGCGCCGTCGAGGCCGCGGTCGGTCAGCAACGGCGGATGGATGCTGCGCACGACGGTCCGGAGTTCGGCGAGCGCGCCGGTCGCGGTGTCCTGCGCCTTGCCGAGCAGTTCCCGTGCCCGCTGCGGATCTTTGTCGAAGAGCGAATCGGCGATCCCCAGCTGCAGGACCACCGCGGCGATCCTCGCCTGGGTCCCGTCGTGCAGATCGCGTTCCAGCCGACGGAGTTCGGCGCCGTGGGCCTCCAGCGCGGCGGCCCGCGACGCGGCCAGTTCGACGACGCGGTCGGTCAGCACCACCCCGGGCGCCGGCCCGAGCAGCCTGCGCGCGATGGAAGCCTGCCAGCGAGCCAGACGGGGATACAGGAACAGGAGCGCGATCATGCCGGCGCCGGTGACCGCGCTGAGCGCCGCGAGCGGCCACGACGTGACCATGAACCCGAGCGAGCTTTCCACTCCGCCGGGCACAAAGGGCCAGATGAACGCCGTGACGATCTGGCGGACCCCGCCGAGCGGGAAGGCGATGGCGAAGATGCCGATGAGGAAACCGGTGGCGGCGTGGAAGGCGAGCCAGGCCAGATCCCGTCGCGAGGCAGGGTCGGTCACCGGGTTCCCGGATCGGTACGGCTCGGGGATGGGCTCGTCCAGCAGGCGGGCCGATCGCCGTCGTTCGAAGTTGACCGGATACCTGATCAGCCTGAGCGCGTGCGGCACCGCCGGGATCCCGACACCGAACGGGCACATCATCAGCACGAACAGCATGCCGACGAGGACGAACCAGGAGACGATGGACGAGGCCGCGCCGACCGCCAGGTACCGGATCGCGGACCAACAGGACCGGAGCCGGGTGATCACCCCGTCAGTCTTTCATCCGGCCGCCGGCGGCCTCGGAGCGGAGCGCGTGAAGGCCCGCTTTGCGATACTCGGACCATGATCCTGATCGTTCTCAAAGCACAGATCCGCCCCGAGAAGCGCACCGAATGGCTCGCGGGTATCGAGCGCTACACGCAGCAGGTGCGTAGCGAACCGGGCAACATTTCGTTCGACTACTACCAGAACGCCGGCGACGAGAACGAATTCGTCCTCGTCGAGGTCTTCGCCGACAGCGCCGCCGGTGACGCCCACGTCGCCACGCAGCACGCACAGGAGTTCTTCCCGTTCATGGCGACCGTCGTCGCCGAGAAGCCCCGGATCAACTACCAGAACCTCGACGGCGACGCGTGGTCGGAGATGGCCGAGGTCACACCGGTCGACTAGCGGCCTCCGTGGCGGTGCGGTCGATGATGGCGGCGAGCGTCGTGGCCGCTTCTTCGGGCACCCAGTGGCTGACACCGGTCAGGATTTCGAGCCGGTAGGCGGCGTCGACGTACTGGCCGGCGAGTTCGGCGCTGCGCCGGGACAGGGCGGTGTCGCCGTCGCTCCAGACGTGGGTGGTCGGCACGGTGACCCGGGCGCGGAGGGCGGCCGGGTGGTTGAAGACCATCGCGCGGTACCAGTTCAGTCCGCCGGTGAGGGCGCCGCCGCGGACGATGTCCTGGCGGACCTGGTCGATCTGGGCGGGTGTCATCCCGGTGCCGGCCAGCGTGCGTTCCAGTACGCGTGGCCGGCTCCGGATGGCGAGTTCGGGCAGCCAGGGGAGCTGGAAGAGGAACATGTAGTACGACCGGATCAGCTGATCGCTGCCGAGCATCGCGCGGAGGAACGCCCCGGGATGGGGGACCGACACGGTGGTCAGGGAGGTGACCAGGTCGGGTCGCCGGGCCGCGGTCGACCAGGCGGCGACGGCACCCCAGTCGTGTCCGACGAGGTGGACCGGGCCGGTGCCGAGGGTGTCGATGAGGGCGACGGTGTCCGCCACCAGACGGCTGGATCGGTAGGCGAAGCGGCCCCGCGGGCGTGCGCGGGGTGAGTAGCCGCGCTGGTCGGGCACGATCGTGCGGTATCCGCGCTGGTGGAGCAGGGCGGCGGTGTCGGCCCAGGAGGCGCCGGTCTGCGGGAAACCGTGCAGCAGGACGACGACGTCGCCGTCGAGCGGGCCGGTGTCCCGGACGTCGAAGACGAGTCCGTCGTGGTCGAAGGTGGCGATGCGGCGGGGCGCGGTCATGGGCGGATTTCCCCTTCTTTCGTGGACTGCTCGTATATGTTACCTTGAGTAACAGTGAATCGCGGTAACAGGTAGCCGCGCACTCTGTCGACGTCGTCAGGGAGGTCCGTATGACCAGCACCGATGTGCCACGAACGGCCGGGGCAGGCCGCCACGAGACCGCGCAGCGGCTCCTCGATTCGTCCGCGATGCTGTCCTACGACCCGGCCACCGAGGTGGACTGGGAGACGCCGCTGGACAAGGACTTCCACGGCGCCAGCCCGGAGTGGAGCACCCTCTACGGCACGAGCTACTGGGCCGAGATGAGCCCGGAGCAGCAGAAGGAGCTCACGCGCCAGGAAGCCGCTTCCGTGGCGAGCACCGGCATCTGGTTCGAGATGATCCTGCAGCAGATGGTGCTGCGCGACTTCTACGCCAAGGACCCGACCGATCCGGCGTTCCAGTGGGCGTTGACCGAGATCGCCGACGAATGCCGTCACTCGATCATGTTCGCCCGCGGCGCGGCGAAGCTCGGCGCGCCGCCGTACCGCCCGCGCAAACTCGCCGTCGAACTCGGCCGGATCTTCAAGGCGACGGCCGGCGGCGAAGCGGCGTACGCGGCGATCCTTGTCGCCGAGGAAGTCCTCGATGTCATGCAGCGCGACTGGATGCGCGACGAGCGCGTGGTCCCGTTCGTGCGCACCATCAACAACATCCACGTGGTCGAAGAGTCCCGGCACATGAAGTTCGCCAGGGAGGAGACGCGTGAGCAGCTGGAGGGCGCGGGTTTCCTGCGCCGCCGGATCAACGCGCTGGTCATCGCGATCGCTTCGTACTTCATCGTCAGCAGCATGATCAACCGCGACGTGTACAAGCACGCGGGACTCGACACCAAGCGCGCCTTGCGCGAGGCGAAGGCCAACGAGCACCACAAGTCGATGATGCGGTCGAGCTGTGCCGGGCTGATGGAGTTCCTCGGCTCGTGCGGCCTGCTCACCCGCCCCGCGCTGGTGTTCTACAAGCGGGCGAACCTGATCTGACATGGCCTTCGCGATCACCCAGACCTGCTGCAACGACGCCACCTGTGTGTCGGTCTGCCCGGTCAACTGCATCCACCCGACGCCGGACGAGCCCGATTTCGGCACCACCGAGATGCTCTATGTCGATCCGGACACCTGCATCGACTGCGGGGCGTGCGCGGACGCCTGTCCGGTGGACGCCATCTTCCCGGCGGATCTGCTGACCGGACCGCTCCAGGTCTACGCGGGAATCAACGCGGCCTTCTACGCCTCCCGCGAGCCCGTCGCCTCGGTGGATCCGGCACCGAACTTCCACCGGTGGAGTCCGCCGACGTTCGACCGGGCCATCCCGAGCGACTTCGCGCCGCCGGACATCGCCGTCGTGGGCACCGGCCCGGCCGGTATGTACGCGGTGGAGGACCTGCTTCTCCACACGAACGCGCGGGTCACGCTGATCGACCGGCTGCCGGTCGCCGGCGGGCTCGTCCGCTACGGCGTCGCCCCTGACCATCCCGCCACGAAGCGGATCGGCGAGACCTTCTCGCGTCTTCACGAGCATCCGCGGCTGAAGATACGCCTGGGCACCGAGATCGGGCGCGACGTGTCGGTGGACGAGCTGGCCGAGCGGCACGACGCCGTCGTCTACGCGGTCGGCGCCTCGTCCGCGCGCCGGCTCGGCTTGGACGGCGAGGATCTGCCCGGCAGTATCGCCGCGACCACCGTCGTGGCCTGGTACAACGGCCATCCGGACGTGCCCGCGAACGCGGTCGACCTGTCCGCGGAACGTGTCGTGCTGGTCGGCACGGGCAACGTCGCGCTGGACGTGGCCCGGATCCTCACCGCCGACCCCGACGACCTCGCCGGGACGACGATCGCCCCGCACGCCCTGGAACGCTTGCGCACCAGCAAGATCCGGGAGGTCGTACTGCTCGCCCGGCGCGGACCGGAGGACGCGGCCTACACGTCACCGGAGCTGCTCGCCCTGGCGGGACGCGACGGTGTGCCGCTCGTCGTCGATGACGCCGACCCGCGCACCACGGCCGCGATCGACGCGGGCACCGGCAAGGCGGCGCTGCTGCGCGACGTCGGCCGGGAGACCGTCGACTGGACCGTTCCGCCGGGTTCGGACGCTCGCCGGATCGTCCTGCGGTTTCACTCCGCGCCCACCGAGATCGTGGGCGACACCCAGGTGCGGGGCGTGCGCGTCACGGGGCAGGAGGGGCCTGTGGAGATCGCCGCCGGTCAGGTCGTCCGCGCTGTCGGCTATCGAGGTGTGCCGGTGCCAGGGCTTCCGTTCGACGACGACCGCGGCACCATCCCGAACACCGCCGGTCGCGTCGACGGGCGCAGCGGCGCGTACGTGGTCGGCTGGATCAAACGCGGTCCCTCGGGCGGGATCGGCGCGAACCGCACTTGTGCGCGGGAGACCGTGGCGACGTTGCTGGAGGACATCACTTCCGGCGCGCTTCCGGTGCGGGCGCGGCGATCGCCGGTGGCCGCGCTGGCCGCACGGTTCCGTGGACGGTGACGCGACGGTTTCGACGTCCGATGTCGCTGCGGGTTTGATGCGCGGGCGGCGATGTCGCGTGACTGGATGGCCGACACGTGTGATCAGGTGGACGACACGCGTGTCCAGGCGGACGGCTCGGCGCCAGGCCACGGCCACGCGTGTGTCGTCCGTCCAGTCACGCGTGTCGTCCGCCTGAGCACGCTTGCCGTCCTCTGTACCTACTGGTCCGGAGTCCGTGAAGGCCTCCTTGAGGGACCCAGAGTCCCTCAAGGAGGCCTTCACGGACTGGGCGCACAGGACGCGGCGTGAGCGGAGGCGTGACTCACGTGATTAGAGACGTGACTCGCGTGATTGGACGCCGCACTCGGTGTTCCGCCTCTGATCACGCGAGTTTCGGCTTCGATCACGCGTGTGCGGCTTTCGTGACGCCGACCTGACCGGGTCCGACAAGACTCGCTCGACATCTGGCGGAATCGGCCACATCATGGGCGGATGGATCCACTCGATCTCCGCATCATCGGCGCCCTGCAGGTGGACGGCCGGGCGTCGTGGCGGCGTATCGCCGAAGCGCTCGGCGCCCCCGAGCGCACCGTGGCCCGGCGCGGGGTTCGGTTGCTGGAAACCGGGATCGTCACGGTGACGGCGGTGACGCCCTACGGCGTGCCGATGCTGGTGCGCGCCAAATGCACCGCCGGGCTCGCCAGGACGGCCGCGACCGCGCTGGCCCGCCGCGCCGAGGCGAGCTTCTGCTACCTGCTCACCGGTCAGGCCGAGGTCGCCGCCGAGGTGTGCTGCTCGCGCGAGCGGCTCGCGGCCTATCTGTCGGAGGACATCGCCACGACCCCGGGACTGCACGAGATCACCGCGGATCCCATCACGAAGTACTACCGGACCGTGCACGAATGGCAGCCGGGGATCCTGACCTCGGCGGAAGTGGCCGAACTCAGCGAACTTCCCCAGCTGACGCCGCAACCCCGGCATCCGGACGGTGACGTCTTCACCCCGGACGAGCGCGCGCTCGTCCGGGCGTTGCGCGAGGACGGCAGGCGGACGCACGAGGAACTCGCCCGGCTGGTCGGGGTGTCGGAGTCGACGGTGCGCCGCCGGGTGGAGTCGCTGCGCCGGAGCGGGGAGATGTTCATCCGCGCCGTCGTCGAACCGGCGGTGCTCGGTCTGCCGATCGAGGCCTTGCTGTGGATCCGCAGCCGTCCGTCCGATGTGGACGGACTCGGCCGGGAGCTGCTCGCCTCGCCGTACGTCCGGTACGCCGCGGCGACCATGGGGGAGCACCAGCTGATGGCCGACGTGACGTTGCCCGATTTCGAGACCCTGCACCGGTTCGTCGCCGAATCGGACTGGGCGCGGTTCGCGGTTTCCGTGCACACCGGGCTGGTGACGAAGGGCCTGAAGCGGAGCAGCGTGCTGACACCCGAGCTACAAGGCTGAAGCTGGGCTCTTGAGCCGGACCGGTAGCGATCGATGGCCGTTGGAGATGAACGAGTCGAGATGCCGTAAGGCCTCCGGTGGCGTCGCGAGAGTCATGTCCGGGAAACGCTCGAACAGGGCCGGTAGGGCGATCGCCGCCTCCAGCCGGGCCAGCGGCGCGCCGATGCAGAAGTGCGCGCCGTACCCGAACGCGATATGCGCTTTGTCCTTCCGCGTCACGTCGAACGCGTCGGCGTCGTGCCCGTGCAGCGCCGGGTCCCGGCCGGCGGCGGCGTAGCCCGCCAGAATCGCGTCGCCCTGCCGGATGACCACACCGGCGACGGCGATGTCCTCGACGGCGTAGCGCAACGGCAGGTTCGCCACGGGAGCCTGCCACCGCAAGGTTTCCTCGATCGCGTCGGTCCAGGGGAGCTGCCCTGCGCGCAGCAGTGCGAGCTGATCGGGATGGGTCAACAGCGCGGTGATGGCTTGGTCGAGGAGATTCACGGTGGTTTCGTGACCGGCCGAGATGAACAGGATCAGGGTGTCGATCAGTTCGGTTTCGTCCAGCCGGGCGCCGTCGTCCTGTGCCGCGATGAGCGCTGTGGTGAGATCCTCGCCGGGGTTCTCCCGCTTGGCGGCGACGAGCTCGGTGAAGATCGAATGGATGTCCTGGTACGCGGCCAGCATCGCCTCCTGGCTCGCCGAAGTCCGGAAGAAGACGTCGACCGAGTGCCGCAGTCTGCCGCGGGCCGAGTCCGGTACGCCGAACAGGTGGCAGATCACTTCGATGGGCACCGGATAGGCGAAGTTCTCCCGCAGGTCCACGGGTTCGTCGGTGGGCAGGGCCGCGAGCCCGTCCAGCAGATCGGTGACGATCCGGGTGATCCAGGGCTCCAGCGTGGCGATCCTGCGCGCTGTGAAGGCCTGCGTCACCAGCGAGCGGAGCCGTCTGTGGTCGGCGCCGTAAGCGGTGAACATGTTCCGCACGTTGACCCACACCAGCAACGGCCAGTCCGCGCTGACCTCGGCCAGCGCCGGCCAGTGCTGCCGGGCGTCCTTGGACA
Organism: Amycolatopsis sp. MJM2582; assembly: GCF_000754115.1. Taxonomy (NCBI): domain Bacteria; kingdom Bacillati; phylum Actinomycetota; class Actinomycetes; order Pseudonocardiales; family Pseudonocardiaceae; genus Amycolatopsis; species Amycolatopsis sp. MJM2582. Next base: position 1,161,614 of record NZ_JPLW01000002.1, on the reverse strand, counting down.
CCCGCAGGTCGCTGAGCAGGTCACGCAGGAGTTCGTAGCCGGTCACCGACCAGGCCACGACACCGCCAGGCAACTCGACCTGGGTGATCGGGCCTTGTTCGCGAAGTCGTTCGTTCTCGGCGTGGATGTCTTGGCCGTTCGGGTCCAGAACCAGGGGACGCGTCACCGGGGATCACCCTTTCTCGGCGGAGCGGACCGGGTCCAGCGTGCCAGCGGCGGCCGTCGCCCGGCTATTCGCCAAACGGTGGTCGCCCAAACGGTGGTCGCTCAGTACAACTCGATGACGAGCCGGTCGGTGAGCGCGCGCGAAACGCAGAGTGCCATCTGGCCCTCGCGGTCGGCGGCGGTCAGGCAGTTGTCCCGATGATCCGGGGTGCCTTCGAGCACGCCGGACACGCACGAGCCGCAAATCCCTTCCTCGCAGGACTTGAAGACCTCGATGCCGTTGTCCTCGAGCACCGCCAGGATCGATTTCCCGGCCGGTACCTCGAATTCCTCGCCGGTGTCGAGTTCGACGGTGAGGGGACGGTCGCCGGAGGTGTCCACCTCGGCGGCTTCGAAATGTTCGACGTGCACGTGGTCCGCGCCGACGACCGGGCCGAGCACGTCGCCGACCTGTCGCATGAAACCGTCGGGTCCACAGGTGTAAACGTGGGTCGACGGGGTGAGGCCCTCGGCGATCGTCCGCAGTACGGCGGGATGTCCGGCGCGGGGGACGCCGAAATGAAGCCGGACGCGGTCGGCGAACTCGACCCGTTCTTCGAGAAGTTCCACGAACGCCGCGGTTTCCCGTGAGCGCGCGAAGTAGTGCAGCTCGAATTCGCTGCCCCAGGTGTAGAGCTCGTAGGCCATCGAAAGCAGCGGCGTGATGCCGATGCCGCCGGCGACGAGGACGTGCCGCTCCGCGTCTTCGGCGACGGTCAGCAGATTGCGCGGCTCGCTGATCTTGAGGTGGTCGCCGACCGAGACCTGGTGCATCGCCACGGATCCACCGCGCGAGGCCGGTTCCCGTTTGACCGCGATCAGGATCGAGCGCGGGTCGTCGGGAGCGCCGCACAGCGAATACTGCCGCAGCACCCCCGTCGGGCCGACCACGTCGACGTGCGCCCCGGCCCGGTAACGGACGCGCAGCGGCTCGTCGTCCTGCCGGACCAGCCGGAGGGTACGGATTTCCGGTGTCTCTTCGATGATTTCGACGACGCGGAAGAGGACGTTCGTCATCTGGATGCCTCCTGGTCAGCGCATGAACAGGCCGCCGTTCGCGTCCCAGCAGGCGCCGGTGACGGAGGCGGCTTCGGGGGAGGCGAGCAGCGCCACCATCTCGGCGATGAACGTCATGCTGCCCAGCCGTCCGACCGGGATGCCCGCCGTCAGCTTCGCGAGGTTCTCCTCACCGACGATCCGGTGGACCATGGGGCTGTCCTGCGGTCCGGGGGAGACCGCGTTCACGGTGACTCCCCGTGCGGCGAGCTCGCGGGCGAACACCTTGGTCGCGGTCAGGATCGCGCCCTTGGAGGACGCGTAGTGCCCGCCGGTCGAGGTGCCGCCGTTCTGCCCGGCCAGCGAGGCCAGGTTGACGATCCGGCCGTACCCGGCTTCGGCCATGTGCGCGCCGAACAGCTGGCAGGCGTGGAAGGTGCCGTTGAAGTTCACCGCCATCACCTCGTCGAGCTCCTGCGGCGTGATCTCCAGCAACGGCCGTGCCTGGGTGCGGGCGGCGTTGTTGACCAGCACCTGGACGCCGCCGAAATCGCCGAGCACCGACGCGAGCAGTTGGTCGATGTCCGGGCGGCTGGCGACGTCCACGCGGTAGCTCTGGGCGTGCGCCCCGGTCCGGTCCAATTCGGTCGCGAGCCGTTTCGCGGCCGCCTCGTCGAGGTCGGCGATCGCGACGCGGTGGCCGCCGCCGTGCAGGCGCCGGACGATCCGCTCGCCGAGCCCGGTCGCCCCGCCGGTGACCACGGCGACCGGCGCGTTGCCGCTCACAGCAGGAATCCCGCGGCGGGAACGGCTTCGTCGGCGTTGATCAGCCGGACGACCTTGCGGGCGAAGCGGTCTTCGTCGGCACTGGCGCCGAGGCGGACGACGTAGTCGACGTCCGCGGCCCAGAGGTCGTGACGGCCGCGTTTGTACGCCACGATGATCTGGGCGGCCTTGAGCGTGACCGACCGGTCGTCGACGTCCGTGGGGATGAAGCGCGAGACGGTCCGCACGGTGATCGCCGAGTCCACCGCGGCGATCGCGTAGCCCTCGGTCATCCGCCGTACCCGCAACCCGCGCATCCGGGCGTCGTCGTTGACCATGTTGAGGACGTCGTCGAAATCCTCGGCGTCGCGTTCGATCGGGATGACGTACATCGCGTCTTCGGCGTAAAGCCCTTGCCAGGTCTCGTAGTCCTTGCCGTCCAGCAGCGCGGCTTCGCGCCAGGCCAGCTCGATCGCGCGGACCACCCGCGGATCGGTGAGGGTCTCAGTCATCGCTCATCATCCGCTTCCATTGGGCGTACGCCGCCCGCATCCCGGTCTCGTCGGTGACATGGCTGGTCGGCCAGCCTTCGGCGGAGGGCTTCTCGCGACCCAGACCGCGGTTGACCATGATCGGCAGCTCGGGCGCGCCCTGGGCGCCGCGCTGCACCCGGTCCCAGCCCTCGGAGTCGTCCGGGGTGCCGAATCCGAACGGACCCTGGAAATGTTCGTGGGCGCGCAGCCGCTCGCGGTTGACCGGCCCGACGATCTCGGCCGGGCCGTCGCTGCCGAGGGCGACGTGCTCGATGACGGTCTCGTCGACGCTGATCGGCCGCAGCACCCGGAAGAACGAGATCGACATCGACACGTTCGGGAACAGGTTGAGGTTGAACCCCGTCCCGTGCACGGCGCGGACGAGCCTGCGGATCTCGGCCTCGCCCGCCCCGGCCTCTCTGAGCCGGGCGACCAGGCCGTCGAACCGCGGCTGGAGCGGCTCGCTGCCGTCGTCCGCCTCCAGATCGGAGTGTTCGGGGACCATCTGCATCACCGAGTGGCCGTTCCCCAGATCGTGGGTGACCGCCGTCGGATCGGTCATGAACGACATCATTTCGGCGGTTTCCGCGTCGACCGAGGCCATCCAGGACCGGTGCACGATGGGGAAGTGGTACCCGTCGGTGGTGTTCTCCAGCTGGATCTTCCAGTTGCCCCGATAGGTGAACCGGTGGGTCCCGAGCACCTTCACCGGATAACCGCCGCCCTGCGCCATGAAGCGATCGATCCACAGCTTGACGTCGCCGAGGAAGTCGGTCAGCGGCTCGGCGTCGGCGTTCAGGGTCGCGAAGATCATCCCGCCGTAGGACTCGGTGCGCAGGGTCTTCAGCCCGAGATCGACCTTGTCCATGACGCCCTCGTACCCGTCGGGGTACGGGATGCCGCGCAGTTTGCCGTCCAGCCCGTAGGACCAGGCGTGATAGGGACAGGTGAAGCCGTTGGCGTGGCCGGTCTTCTTCTCGCAGAGTGACGCGCCCCGGTGGCGGCAGCGGTTCACCAGCGTGCGGATCTCGCCCTTGCGGTCCTTGGTGACGATGACCGGATGCCGTCCGACATGGGTCGACTTGAAACTGCCCGCCTTGGGCAGTTCCGATTCGTGGGCGACCCAGATCCAGGACCGCTCGAAGATCTTCGTCATCTCCTGGTCGAAGATCGCGGGGTCGGTGTACATCCGGCCGGCGACCCGGTCGCCGAGGACGAGGTCCGCGGGCGGCAGGTCGTATACGGTGGCGGCGGTGAAGTCGGTCATCGCGATCAGCCCCGGTATTCGCGCGGAGTGAGGGCGCGGCCGATGCGCGCTTCGATCTTGGCGTACTTCCACAGCTTCCACGGGCTGTCGCCGACGGGTGTGGTGCGCAGGAAGTCGCACGCCTTCTTGACGGTCTCTTGCGTGTCGACGTCGCAGAGCAGGTAACAGGTCCACGGCCACCCGTCGGACGGGCCGACCATATGCGAGTCGTCGTCGATGTCGCCGATGAAGTCCACGCCGGGCAGGCCCTTGATGCCGTCCATCAGCGCGACGAAGGCGGTCCAGACGTCACCGGCGGCGACGCCGCCATCGGGCAGGTCGAAGAAGTTCTGGTTGATACCGATGCAGAACAGCACGCGCAGCGGGGTATCGCTCATGGTGGTGGTCCAACTCCTCGTCAGCGGTCGGTGGTGGGTCACTGGAAGCCGGGAACGGTGGGCGGATGGCCCATCAGCACGGCACCCGCTGCGTCGTACATGGCCGGACCCAGGAAGGCGTGCTGCTGCGGGACGAGGGCGTCGCCGAGCAGCCATTGCAGCGGGTGGTCGTCGGCGATGGCGCCCGTCCCGGACAGGCCGATGACCCGGTTGACGGTGTCGGCGGCCGTCTTCGCGAGATGGGTCGAGGCCAGCCGGAGATGGGCGTTCTGGTGCGGCGCCACGGGATCGCCGCTCAGCACGGTCTGCCACGCCTCGTCGGTGACCTCGTAGAAGTACGCCCGTGCGGAACGCATCGTCGCCTCGGCTTCGGCCAGTCCCGTCCGGTAGTAGGCGCGGTCGGCGAGTTTCGGCGCGCCCGTGACACCCGAACGGCCGCTGCCGACCTCGGTCGCGAAGTCGAGCGCCGCGCGGGCGACACCCGCGCCGACGACCGCCAGCACCTGTGAGGCGTACGCGAGCGTGGGATAGCGGTACAACGGCTCGTCGATGGTGGGCTCACCGCCGCGGATGAACGTCCATTCGCGTGGCACTTCGACCTTGTCGACGACCAGGTCGAAGGAACCGGTGCCCTTCATCCCGACGACGTCCCATTCCTGGACGATCTCGACCTGCTCGGGCCGTAGCAGCGCGGTGCGCGGCTTGCCGGCGGTCGTGTCGTCGCCTGGGATCCCGACGCCGAGGATGTCCGCACCCATGCAGCCGCTCGCGAACTTCCAGCGCCCGTCGACCAGGAAACCGGAGGCGGTCGGCTCGGCTCGTTGGACGGGGAAGAGACCACCGGCGAAGCACACGTCGGGACCATCGGCGTACAGCTCGGCCTGCGTCTCGACGGGCAGCGCCGCGAGGTACACCAGCGCGGAGCCGAAACTGGCCACCCATCCGGTGGATCCGTCGACGACGGAGATCCGCTCCACCATCCGCAGGAATTCCGCCGGGGGTAGGGGCCTGCCGCCGAACCGTCCGGGCGTCGCGGACCGGTAGACGCCTATCGCCTTGAGCCGGTCGACGAAGTCGCGGGAGACGTACCTCTGGTCCCGGAACTCCTGACGGCGCTCGAGGAGTTCGGCCAGGACATCGTCGAGTGTCACGGCCGGGCTCTCCTGGATCTGGGCCATCGGGCGCTCCTCGCGTCGTAGGGAAGATGTCTCCGACGCTAGGGATCATCGCCGCGTGTGGCCATTGGTCATTGCCTGCCGGTGGCCGGGGAATCCCACGCAGAGGGGTAGGGGAAATCCTTACCGGAGGGCCCGGCGGCGAACTCCTATGCTGAGGCCGTGGAGGTCGACCCGATCGCGCCCGAGCTGGCCACCGGCGACTTCGTGGCGATGATGAACGCCTCGAAGGTGTGCGTGCTGGTCCACGACGCGGCGACCAAGAACATCCTGTGGGCCAATCCCGCCGCGTGCGAAATGCTCGAATTCAGTCTTTCCGAGCTGCGCCCGCTCAAGGCCAACCACATGAGCAGCTCCGCCCAGCAGTACGACCGGGTGATCGGGCGGGCGTGGCTCCAGGCGGCGGTGGAACACGGTTCGAGCCGGATCGTGTGGCACTACCGGAGCAAATCCGGCCGGGTCATCCCCACCGACGCGGTCGCCATCCGGGTCGAACTGGAGCGCGGGCCCGCGGTGATGGTCCAGTTCCGCGACATCCAGCGCGCGGAGGAGATCGAACGAGAGCTGAAGCTGACGACGTCGTACGTCGACGCGCTGGCAAGGCACACCTCGACCGTGGCGTTCATGCTCGACGCCGCCGGCGCGGTGCGGTTCGCGACGGACAGCGCGCTGACGTTTCTCGGCCTGACCGGCGACGACGACCGCCTGGCAGGCGAGCCGCTGACCGCGTACGCACGGTTGTACCTGGGCGGCAGGCCGGTGCGCTGGGCCGAGGTGGTCGCCGGTGCCGATCCGGTCGGGCCGGTGCAGCTGGAGTTGCCGGGGGAGAGCTCGACCTGGCTGGAAGGGAGCCTGGAGCGGCTTTCCGAGTCCGAGGTCGACGCGTATCTGATGATCCTGCACGACGTCTCCGAGCGCGTCCGCGGTGAAGCACGGCGAGAGCTGGAACTGCGGCACGAGAACTACTTGGCGCGCTACAACGCCATGGGGGACATGGCGATGGCGATCGCGCACGAACTCGGGCAGCCGCTGGCCGCCGCCGCGAACTTCATCGCGGGGATCCGCGCGCGGGCCGCCACGATGGCGGACGGCGGTGCCGTCCGCGAGCAGATGGGCTACGGCCTGGACAGCGTCGCCCGCCAGATCGACCGGGCCAAGGACATCGTCGGTTCACTGCGGTCCTTCGTCGGGCACCTGGAACAGGTCGAGCAGGTGGTCGACCTGAACGAGATCGTCCGGGAGTGCCTGTACTTCATCGAGCTGAGCGCCGCGCCGAACTCCGTCGCCGTCGAGGTCCGGCTCGATCCGGCGCCGGTGCTGGTGCGGTGTGAACGCGTCCTCACCGGGCAGGTGGTGATGAACCTCTGCCTCAACGCGATCGACGAGACCACCGAATGCGAACCCGTGCAGCGACGGATCACAGTGGGCACCGAGGCCAAGGAAGGCGTCGGCGTCCTCACCGTCGACGATCACGGCCGTGGCGTCGCCCGGGATCCGTTCGCCGAGTCCTTCACCAGCAAACCCGGTGGCAGCGGGATCGGGCTGGCGCTGAGCCACCGCATCATCACCCGGCAGCACGGGAGCATCTGGGCCGAGCGGCGGGACGGCGGGGGCTCGCGGTTCGGGTTCGCGCTGCCGCTGGACACGTAAGGGAAATCCTCAGGCGGCGCGGTGGAAGTCGGGATATCGCCGGTTTCGGCCCCGGCTCTAGCGTCGAGGTATGCCCGATGAGCTGACCACCACCCAGCGACGGTTTCGCGCGGCGATGGCGAACCTTTCGACGGCTGTCAACATCGTCACCACCGACGGCGTCAGCGGCCGCGCCGGCATCACGGTGAGCGCGGTCTGCTCGGTCACCGACTCGCCGCCGACGCTGCTGGTCTGCGTCAACCAGTCGAGCTACACGCACGACATCTTCCGGACCAACGGCAGGATGGCCATCAACGTCCTGGCCCCCCAGCACGAGGACCTCGCCCTGCAGTTCGCCGGGGCGACGGACGTGCCGATGCTCGACCGGTTCCGGTTCGAGGTCTGGGACCACGACAGGTTCCGCATCCCCGTCGTCCGCGACGCGGCGGCCGTCCTCATCGGAGGAGTCGGCGCCGAGTTCACCCAGGGCACGCACACGGTGCTCTTCGTCGAGGTCGAGGACGTCTTCGTCGACGAGGACGCCGGGGGCCTCGCCTACTTCCGCCGCGAGTTCCACCGGATCGCGCCATGAGCGAGCGCACGACGTTGATGTGTTACAACGACAACCACGGGTACGGCTGGCGCCACGTGGACCTGTTCGTGCACGACGCCGAGGGCCGTGAGCTGAACTGGGTCCATTGGCAGGCCCCGGCCGACGGTCCCGACGCCGCCGACGAGGTGACGGCGCGGGTCGAACCCAGGCTGAAGCGGACGTCCGAGTGGCGGCACGCGGTCAGCGCCGGCGGTGTCGACTACTGGGAAGCGGATGCCGCTTGGGAGGATGAGTGAACCTCAGGCGCCCGTGGTCGCTGCGGGAACTCGTCCAGGACCTGCGGCAGGGGCGCACCACTCCGGAGGCGGCTTCGCAACGCGCGCTCGCCCGGATCGCCGAAACGGACGCGGAGCTGCGCGCCTGGGTGGACCGGACGGACTTCCTGCCGGGCGCGGGTGTGCCACTCGGGGTCAAGGACATCATCGATCTGGCGGGTGTGCCCACCCGTTGCGGTTCGACACTGCGCGCGGAGGCCGTTCCGGCGACGGCGGACGCGGCGATCGTGACCGCGTGGCGCGCGGCCGGGATGGCTCCGCTCGGAAAGACGGTCACGACCGAGTTCGCGTTCTTCGCGCCCGGCCCGACCCGGAATCCCGCGGCTCTCGGCCATACCCCGGGCGGCTCGTCGAGCGGGTCGGCCGCCGCCGTCGCGTCCGGGCAGGTGCCGTTGGCGCTCGGTTCGCAGACCGCCGGGTCGGTCACCAGGCCGGCGTCGTACTGCGGGGTCGCGTCGCTGGTGATGAGCCACGGCCGGTACCCGGTCACCGGGGTGACGGGATTGAGCCCCAGCTTGGACAGCCACGGCGTCTTCGCGGCCACGGCCGCCGACCTCGCGCTCGCGTGGTCCGCGCTGACCGGCGATCCCGCACGCGAACCGCGTCCGCCGCGGATTCTGGTGTGGTCCGCCGACGCGCTCGACGTCGTCGAAGCACCGATGCGGCATGCGCTGACCCAAGCGGCGAAGCGTCTGCAGGACGCCGGGGCGACCGTCGAGCCGTTCCGCGAGGAACAGCTGATGGTCGAGCTCACGGCCGCGCATCCCGTCGTGATGGCCTACGAAGCAGCGCGGGAAAGGGCCGCGGAACTCGCGGTGGCCGAGCGCTTGAGCGCTCCCTTGGCGCGGTTGCTCCAGATCGGTGCCGCGACCTCGGCCGACGAATACGAAACCGCCCGCGCCACCATCGCCGACGGCGCCGTCCGTCTGGCCGACGCCTTCGACGTCGTACTCGGCCCGGCCGCGCCCGGCGCGGCGCCACCCGGACTGGACGCGACCGGGAACCCGGTGCTGAGCCGAGGCTGGCAGGCGCTCGGCCTGCCCGTGGTCACCATTCCCGGATTCACCGACCCGGCAGGTCTGCCGCTCGGTCTGCAACTCGTCGGCCGTCACGGCGGGGACGACGAACTGCTCGGGCACGCGTGCTGGGCGGAGCGGGTGCTCGCCGGGGATTCATGGTAAGGAGCTCTCCATGGTCACCACCGATTCCGCGTCCGGCGGCGAGACGTCGCCGGTGGTCTACATCGTCGACGACGACGAGGCCATCCGCCAATCCCTGGTGTTCCTGCTGGAGAGCGTCGGGATTCAGGCGCTCGTCTACCCGGACGGGCCGACGTTCCTGGAGGAGTTCGACCCCGACGAGCCGAGCGTGTTGATCATCGACGTCCGGATGCCGGGGCTCAGCGGCCTGCAACTGCAGGAGAAGCTGGTCGCCCGCGAATTCCCGGCCCCGGTGATCTTCTGTTCCGCGCACGGCGACATCCCGATGTCGGTGCGGGCGCTGCGCCTGGGTGCCGTCGACTTCCTCGAGAAACCGTACGAGCCGCAGCGGATGCTGGAGGTCGTCCAGGCGCAGCTGGTGGTCGCGGCGGAACGATTCGCGGAGGCCGCGTGCCGCAAAGCCGTCGCCGAGCGGATCGCGACGCTGACCCCGCGCGAACGAGAGGTGCTCCGGCTGGTGATCGACGGCCTGCCCAGCCAGCTGATCGCGCGGCGGCTGGGCACGAGCGTGAAGACCGTCGACGTGCACCGGGCCCGGATCAAGGCCAAGACCGAGTCGGACAGCCTCGGCACTCTGGTGCGGGATGTCCTTCAGCACCAGGTCACCGTGTAGGTGCGAGCGGGAATTCACGGACTTGGGCACACAGGACGCGCGGCGTGCGGAAAGGCGTGACTCGCGTGATCAGGGACGTGACTCGCGTGATTGGAGGCGGCACTCGGGGTGTTCCGCCGCTGATCACGCGAGTTCCGGCTTCGATCACGCGAGTTTCGGCTTCGATCACGTGAGTGCGGCCGATCGGTCCAGGTGGTCGTGAGTGGCGTTTCGGGTTAGAACACGAATCGCCACTCACGACACGCGATCAAGCCATCAGTACCGAAGTCGCCGGGAAGTCCGAAGCGAACCCCGCGGGCAGCGGCGCGATGAAGACGTTCTCGGTGCGCGTGCGGGTGATCAGCCAACGTCCGTCCTCGCGCCGGAACGCGTTGTTGAGCCTGCTCGACCGCAGCAGCCCCGTCCCGTCGGCGTACAGCCACGGCTGGACGTGGATCCATTGCCCGTCGGCCCGGTCGCCGTCGACGTGGATCTGTTCCGAGGTCAGGTAATGGGCGTTGAGGACCAGCGCCGGGTCCCGCTTCTCGCCCCAGAATCGCCGGAAATGCGCCCGGATCGCGTCCTTGCCCACCGCGCGGCCGAACTGCCCGTTGTAGTGCTCGCCGACGCCTTCCCAGACGGCGTCCTCGGCGTAGAGCTCGAGGATCAGGTCGATGCGCCGGTCGTCGTCGGTGACGCAGTACTCCGGGCACGGCGTGTCGCAGAGGAACATGTAGCGGGCCTGGACGCGGCGTATCTCGGCCTCGGCCTCCAGCACCTCGACGCGGCGCCGGAGTCCGGTGAGTTCGTCGTTCATCGGTGGGTCCTCACGGGTGCGGTTTCGGGAAGGGCCAGCAGGCAGACGACGGTCAGCGCCATCCCGCCCGCCAGGTAGTAGCCGACCGACGTCGACGTGCCCGTCCATTCGATGAGCCGGTTCGCCATCGACGGCGCGAGACCGCCGCCGAGTACCGCACCGATCTGGTACGCGAGCCCGGCGCCGGACTGCCGTTGTTCGGGCGTGAACAGTTCTGTCAGGTAGGTGATCAGCGGGCCGAACAGGAACCCAGTGAGCGCGAAACCGACGGCGATGGCGAGCGCCCAGGCGGTCAGCGTGCCGACCCGCGCGATCGGGAAGAGCACGAACATGTACGCCAGGACCGCGACGGACGCCGCGAGCATCACGGGTTTGCGGCCCAGCCGGTCGGAGAGCCGGGCACCGAGCACGACCGTCACCGCGTGGATCGCGAGGCCGGGCAACGTGCACCACAGCACGTCCTGGATGTCCAGGCCGAGGCCCTTCGGCGCGGGCCCGGCGGCGTAGGAGAGCATGAATCCGGCCAGGACGAACATGACGCCGTTGAGCCCGGTGTTCGCGCCGGCGGCGAGCAACAGCCTGCCCCAGTTGTCGCGGATGACGTTCCAGATCGGGATCTTGACGATTTTCTCGTCCAGTTTGCTGGCCGCGAGCTCGTGGAAGACCGGCGATTCCTCAAGCGCGCGCCGTGCCCAGACACCGATGGCGAGGACGACCGCGCCCGCGATGAACGGGATCCGCCAGCCCCAGCTGGTGATGACCCCTTGCGGCAAATAGAAGATCAGCACGAAGGCGAGGTTCGCCAGCAGCGCGCCGAGCGGCGAGCCCAAGGCGACGAAGGCACCGAACGCCGCCCGTCGTGACGGCGGCGCGTGCTCGACGGCCAGCACCGACGCTCCGCCCAGTTCACCACCCCGGGAGAAACCGTGCACCAGGCGCAACAGGACGAGCAGGAACGGCGCCGCGACCCCGATGGTGGCGTAGCCGGGCAACAGTCCCATCAGGACGGTGGCCGCGCCCATGAGGTAGAAGGTGATGAGCATGGCGCGACGGCGGCCGTAGCGGTCGCCCACCCAGCCCATCACGATCGCGCCGAGCGGCGCGACGACGTAGCCGATCGTGTAGGTCGCCAGGCTCATGAACGAGGCGAACCAGGGATCGGTGTCGCCGGAGAAGAACACCTTCGGGAAGACCAGCGCGGAGGCGACCGTGTAGATGGAGAAGTCGAAGAACTCCAGCGAGGTCCCGGCACCCGCGCCGATCGCGAGCCGGCGGGTCTGGGTCGAAGTGGTCCTGGATGGAGCGGTGGATGCTGTCATGCGCGCTCTTCCTTGAACGGTGACGGGCGGTCGACGTTGCGCCCCTCCCCGGCAACGTTCGTCCCAAGGTAGGAAGGCCGGGATGCCGCGCCTATTGGAGGAAACTGTTGGCGCACTGAAGGATTTCCCTACCGTGGTCCATCTGGAGCCAGAATCGGCCACGGATGTGGCGATAACGGGCAGTTCCCCGCCGCTTCTTGTCCGAAAGGGCCATCGGGTGCGATGGTGTGCGTCGTGAGCGCGATCAACGATCTGCCCGCCACCGTTCAGGCCGGACTGCTGGCCTCCGGAGAGTTGTCGGCGAGGGAACTGCTCGACGCCACCCTCGATCGCGTGGCGGCGGTGAACCCGGTGCTGAACGCCGTCGTCAGTATCGACGAGGAGCGGGCGTGGGCCGCTGCGACGGCGGCCGACGAGGCACGGGCCGCCGGTCGGTCGCTCGGGCCGCTGCACGGGCTTCCACTCGCGATCAAGGACCTCCACGCGACGGCGGGGATGCGCACCACCCTCGGTTCGCCGGCGTTCGCGGACAACGTCCCCGACGCCGACGAACTCGTCGTCGCCCGGATGCGCGCGGCCGGGGCGATCGTCTTCGGCAAGACGAACGTTCCCGAGTTCGGCGCTGGTTCGCACACCTTCAACCCGGTGTTCGGCCTGACCCGCAACCCCTACGCGCCGGACCGTTCAGCGGGCGGTTCGAGCGGAGGCGCGGCCGCCGCGCTCGCGGCCGGGATGACCTCGCTGGCCGATGGCAGTGACATGGGCGGATCGCTGCGGAATCCCGCCTCCTTCTGCAATGTCGTCGGCCACCGGCCGAGCCCGGGGCGGGTCCCGACCTGGCCCGCCAAGGACGCCTGGTTCACCCTCGGCGTGCAAGGCCCGATGGGGCGCACGGTCGCCGACACTGCGCTGCTGCTGTCCGTCCAGGCGGGCCCCGACGAACGCGCCCCGCTGTCGCTGGCCGAACCCGGCAGCGTGTTCACCGCCGGATTGCCGACCCGGTTGGACGGCTTGCGGATCGCGGTTTCGTCCGATCTGGGCGGCCTTGTGCCCGTGGACGCCGACATCGCGACGGTCGTGGAAGGACAGGTGGACGTGCTGCGCCGGCTCGGCGCCAAGGTCGTCTCCGGCTGCCCGGATCTGACCGGGGCGGAGGAGGTGTTCCAGACCTTCCGCGCGCTGAACTACGCGCAGTCCGTCGGCGACCTCGTCGACAGCGAGCCGGACAAGGTCAAGGAGACCGTCCGCTGGAACGTCGCGAAAGGACGCGCGCTCACCGGAGCGGACGTCGCGACCGCCAACCGGCTGCGCACCGAACTGTTCCACCGCGTACGCGCCTACTTCGCCGATGTGGACGCCGTCGTTCTTCCCGCCAGCCAGGCACTTCCGTTCGACGCGGAGCTGGAGTACCCGAAGACCGTCGGCGGGATCGAGGTCGATAACTATCTGCACTGGATGCGCGCGGCCTACCTGATCACGGCCACGGAATGCCCGGCCACGGCCGTCCCGGCGGGGTTCACCGCCGACGGGCTGCCGATCGGGGTCCAGGTGGTCACCCCGCATCATGCGGATTTGCGCGCGCTGGGGATCGCCCACGCGCTGGAGCAGGCGACCGGTCACACCGCTCGCAGACCGGCCTGACCGTCTCATGGTGGTGCCAGCGCTACCACGAATCCTCCCTCACGCGGGATCGATCACCGCCCTCGCCGCCCGTAGGTTTTGGCGAGAGAGATCACCACCGCTAAGGGGAAATGATGAATTCAGGGGGCGCATGCGCCTTGACGCTGGAATCCGTGAGCAAGGTCTACGGATCCGGTGATGGCGCGGTCACGGCTTTGAACGGGGTGACCGTCGATGTGCGCCGGGGCACGTTCACCGCGGTGATGGGACCGTCGGGCTCGGGCAAGAGCACCTTCCTGCACTGCGCGGCCGGGCTGGACAAGCCCAGCTCGGGCCGGGTGCTGCTGGGGGACACGGAATTGAGCAGGATGCGGGAGAAGGCGCTCACCGAGCTGCGGCGGACGCGTATCGGGTTCATCTTCCAGGCCTACAACCTGTTGCCGTCGCTGAACGTGCTGCAGAACATCACGCTGCCGCTGCGGCTGGCCGGGAAGAAGCCGGACCCGCAGTGGCTGCGCGAGATCGTCGAAGGCGTGGGGATCGCGAAGCGGCTCGAACACCGTCCGTCCGAACTGTCCGGTGGCCAGCAGCAGCGGGTCGCGATCGCCCGCGCGCTGGTCACCCGGCCGGAGGTCGTCCTCGCCGACGAGCCGACCGGGGCGCTGGACACCCGCACCGCGAAACAGGTCCTCGACCTTCTTCGCTCCATTGTGGACGGTATGGGGCAGACCGTGCTGATGGTCACCCACGACCCGGTCGCGGCGTCGGCCGCGCACAGCGTCCTGTTCCTCGCCGACGGCAGGCTGGCCGGTCACCTCCCGGCGCCGACGCCGGAGCGGGTCGCCGAGCGCATGACCCACCTCGGGGAGTGGTGACGTCATGTGGGATTTGGCCTGGCAGACGACGAAAACCCGCTTGAGCGGTTTCGTCGGCGCGTTCGTCGCGATCCTGTGCGGGACGGCGCTGGTCGCCGGCTGCGGCGTCCTGATGGAATCCGGTCTGCGCGCCGGTGTCCCCACCCAGCGGTACGCCGACGCGGCGGTCGTCGTGGGCGGCGGGCAGGCGGTCGCCCCGCCCGGGACCGGTGCGCTCGACGGCCAGCAGGTCGCCGAGCAGGCGACGGTGCCGGTGAGGCTCACGGGCGCGATCACCGCGGTGCCCGGCGTGCGTGGTGTGGTGGCGGAGCAGAGCTTCCCGGCCACCGTGGTGACCGCCGACGGCCGGCCGTTGACCGGGCCGGAAGGCGGCCAGTCGCTCGGTCACAACTGGGACGCCGCCGTGCTGGCGCCGTTCTCCTTGCGCGACGGCCAGGCGCCCGCCGGTGCCGACGACGTGGTCCTGGACGCGGACCTCGCGTCACGGAGCGGCGTGACCGTGGGGCAGCGGGTGAAGATCGCCGTCCGCTCGGCACCGGTCGAGTTCCGGGTCTCCGGGATCGCCGCCCCGAAGACGGGTGACGGTCTCACCCGGCAGTCCGCGCTGTTCTTCTCGCCGGAGAAGGCCACCGAACTCGCCGGGATCCCCGGACAGGCGCACGCGATCGGCGTACTGGCGGAGCCCGGTGTCACGCCGGGCGACCTCGCCGAAAAGATCAGCGCCGCGGTCGGCGACAAGGTGACGGTGACGACCGGGGTCGAGCGCAGCACGGTCGAGTTCCTCGACGTCAGCCAGACCCGGATGCTGCTGATGGCGCTCGCGGGCTCGTTCGGCGGGTTCGCGCTCCTCATCGCGGTGTTCGTCGTGGCCAGCACCCTGGCGCTCGTCATCAACCAGCGCCGCCGGGAGTTCGCCCTGCTGCGGGCGATCGCGGCGACACCGCAGCAGATCCGCAAGCTCATCGGCGCCGAGACGATGATCGTCGCCTCGGTCGCGGGGGTCCTGGGCAGCGGTCTCGGGGTCGCGGTGGGCTTCGGCCTGCGGAACGCCTTCGGCGCCATCGGGGTGATCCCGCCCGACTTCGAACTGGCGATCAGCCCGATCCCGCTCGTCGCCGCACTGGTGCTGGGCCTGGGCACGGCGCGGTTGGCCGCCTGGTCGGCCTCGCGGCGTCCGTCGTCGATCCGGCC
This sequence comes from Amycolatopsis sp. MJM2582, assembly GCF_000754115.1. NCBI lineage: Bacteria > Bacillati > Actinomycetota > Actinomycetes > Pseudonocardiales > Pseudonocardiaceae > Amycolatopsis > Amycolatopsis sp. MJM2582. Next base: position 1,146,146 of record NZ_JPLW01000002.1, on the reverse strand, counting down.
GGTGGAGGCACTCGGCGAGGCCGCGGTGGAGCGGCGCGAACTCGGCCGGGTGCGCCTGATCGTCGGCTGCGCGCTGATGGCGGTCGGTCTCGCCGGGGCGATGGTCCCCATCTTCGTGCGTGGTGAGGCGGGATTGGCGGCTTCGGGCAGTTCGGCGCTGGTGATCGTGATCGGGCTGGGCGTGCTCGGCCCGAAGGTGGTCGCCCTCATGACGCGGCTGATCGCCCCGGTGCTGAACCGGACTTCGCGGATCAGCGGCTACCTGGCCGCCGCGAACAGCCAGGCCAACGCGCGGCGGCTGGCGGCCGCGGTGACGCCGGTGATGCTGGCGGTCTCGTTCGCGCTGACGATGTTCTACAGCCAGACCTCGGCGGCCGCGGCACGCCAGGAGGAGACCGTCGAGTCGACGACGGCGGACTACGTGCTCGCCAGTGGCACCGGCGGGCTGTCCCCGGAGGTCGCCGAGGCGGCACGGCGTGTCCCCGGTGTCTCCGCCGCGACGCCGGTCGTGCGCACCGAGGTGCTGAACACGGTGCAGGAGCAGGACAAACTGCGCGTCGAGCGGTACGCGGCGCAGGGGCTGGACGGCGCGCAGGTCCGCGGGAACCTCGATCCGGGTGTCGTGTCGGGCAAGATCACCGACCTGACCGGGAACACCGTGGCGATGAGCGAATCGGAAGCCGACTGGTACGAGAAGAAGATCGGCGACGAGGTCGAGTTCTTCTTCGGCGACGGCGCTCCGGCGAAGCTGCGGCTGGTCGCCACGTACACCCGTGAGCAGGCTTTCGGCCGGTACGTGCTGCCCGCCGAGCTCGCGAGGGCGCACACCGGCGACCGGATGGACGATTCGGTGCTGGTGCGGCAGCAACCCGACGCGGATTCCGCCGCCGTGACCGCCGCGCTGAACGAACTCGCGGTCCGCTATCCGGGGCTGGCCGTGACACCGGCATCGGCGGTGGCCGCACCCGCGAACGGGCAGCAGGACGCCCAGTTCTACGTGAACCTGGTCGCCGTCGGGGTCATCCTCGGCTACGTCGTGATCTCGGTGGCGAACACACTGGTGATGAGCACGGCACAGCGCTTACGGGAGTTCGCGTTGCTGCGCCTGATCGGCACGACGAAACGCCAGGTGGTGCGGATGATGCGCTTCGAAGCACTGGCGACGGTCGGGGTCGCGGCCCTGCTGGGCACCGTGGTGGCGGGGATCCCCCTGATGCTGCTGAACCTCGGTTTGCGCGGGACACCGCTGCCGTCGGGCACGGTCACCGTCTTCGGCGGGGTCATCGCCGGGGCGATCCTGCTCGGGCTGGTCTCGCTCGGCCTCGCCACCCGTGTGGCGCTGCGGTCGAAGCCGATCGAAGCGATCGGTCTCCGCGAATAGCCGCTCCCTGTCGTCCGGTCAGCCCTCCGCGGCGGGCCGGACGGCGGGGATCTTCCCGCCGCGGAAGGCGTCCACGAACAACCGGTGGTCGTCCCGCGACTGCTCGGCGTAGGCCATCCCGAACTCGGTCAGCGTGCGGACGAACTCGTCCTCGCGATCGCCGATGACCGCGGCGATGGCCTCTTCGCTCTGGAAATCGACCAGCGTCTGCTCGGAGTCCGAATCGGACACGCAGTGCATCTTCGCGGTGGCGCGGCCGAGATAGTCGAGGACCGGCCCCATCTCCGACGGTTCGGTCAGCTCGGACCAGTCCAAGTCGTCGACGTAGGGCGACAACTCCGAGACGACGAACCCGGTCCCGTCGATCTCCGTGTACCCGAGCCACGGGTCCGCGTGCGCCTGCAACGCGCGCTGGGAGACGGCGGTGCGATGCCCCTCGTTGGTGAAGTAGCCGCGGATGCGCTCCTCGGCGACGATGCGGCTCGGCGCCGCGACGTTCCCCTGTTTCATCGACAGGACGACGTCGTTCTCGAGCGCCTGGGTCCGTCCTTCGACGAGGATGTTGTACGCGGGCAACCCGGCGGAACCGATCCCGAATCCGGTCCGGCCGACGATGTCCTTGACCCGGTAGGTGATGCTGCCGAACCGCTTGTTCTCCGGGATGGTGTCCAAATAGGACTCGAAGGCCCGGGTCGCGATTTCGCGTTCGGCCTCGTCGAGGACGCGGACGCCCGGACCGTGCCGGAACCTGCGGTCGTAGTCCTCCACGGTGGTCAGCTCGTCGAGCAGGTCGATCCGGGTTTTGAGCCGGGCCCTGAGCAGGACGTTGTGCAGGACACCCTCGGTGCTGTCCAGCTGGAGCCGGACGAGTTCGTCGCCGGGCCGCTCGGCGTACTCGCGCACCTGTTTGACGTAGGCGCGCAGATAGGTGCCGATCAGCGTCTCGATGTCGTCGTCGGAGATCGCCTTGCTCCACGCCAGTAGCGCGACACTGGCGGCCAGCCGTTTGAGGTCCCAGGTGAAGCAGCCGAGATAGGCCTCGTCGAAGTCGTTGACGTCGAACACCAGCGTCCCGGACGAATCCATGTAGCTGCCGAAGTTCTCGGCGTGCAGATCGCCCTGGATCCACACGCGGCCGGTCTCGGCGTTCGACCACGGATCGTCCTCGTCCGCCATGTCCGCGTAGAACAGGCACGCCGAGCCCCGGTAGAAGGCGAACGGCGCGGCGGCCATCTTGCGGAACTTGCGGCGGAACGCGTCGGCGTCCGCGCGCATGAGGTCCTCGAAGGCCTCCACCAGCACCTCGACGATCCGCGCCTGACGAGCGTCCTCGCCCTGCTCGCGGATCGACTCGACCACACCTGCCATCACGACCTCCCGACGTCGTTCACGGTGCCACAGGTCGCTTCGCCGGGCAGATCAGATCTTGCGGAAACGCGCGTCCAGGAGCGCGAAAGCGCCGAACGCGGCGATGCCCGCCGAGAGCGCGAGGAGCATCGGACCGCCGTACGGCTGAGCGGAGAGCGTCTTCAACGCGGCGTCGAGGCCGCTCGCCTTGGCCGGGTCGAAGGTGACCGCGGCGACGACCGTCAGCACGCCGATGGTGCCGTACGCGGCGGAGAGCGCGATCCAGCCGATCTGCCCGAGCCGGATCGTCACGGTCCTGGCCGTCCCGGTGGCCCCGCCGAAGTCGAGTTCCCGTACGAAGGTCTTCCGGAAGCCGCGCTGGGCGAGGAACACCGCCACCGCCACGACGGCGACTCCGGCGAGGGTGACCAGTACAGGCCCGTAGGACTCCGCGAGGATCCCGGCCACGAGGGAACCTTGCCCGTCGTCGGCGCCCGCGAGGGCGATCTTCACCGCGCTGTAGGAGACGAGGCCGTACAGCACGACCTCGATCCCGCTGACGATCCTGCGCACGGTCCGCCGCCGCGTCTTCACGTGCCGGTGCCCGGTGATCGCCTCGCCGAGCTGCCACATCGCCAGCACGGCGAGACCGGCCGCGATCAGCCACAGCAGCCACGCGCCCCCTTCGGCGACGACCATCTGCAGGGCGCCCGCCTTGTCCGCCCTCGCGTGATCGCCGAGCGCGACCTGCGCCGCGAGCCAGGCCACGAGCAGGTGCACGACCGCATAGCAGACCAGCCCGCCCCGGGCGATGAGGCCGAACGTCTTGCTGTCGCGCATCGGGCGATCCTCGCCGAGCCGACGTCCGCCCGCCAGGCCCGGCCGGAGCAATGTGCCCGAAATGTCGGGCAGGTCACTCTTGATCTCCACCGAGGTCGAGGGTGAAGGCTGGGTTCATCACCGGCTTTCGAGGAGTGAACATGAGTGAGGACAAGGGTTTCTACTCGATCATCGAGTACGCGGTCGACGGACCGGAGACCCAGGCGGCGTTGGTGGAGGCCTTCGCCGAGATCCAGGACCGCTGGGTGCGGTTCTACCCGGGCTACGTGTCGGCCCGGTTCCACGCGAGCGTGGACGGGACGCGGGTCGTCAACCTGGTCAGCTGGGCGAGCGAGGCGGACTACCGGCATTTCGAGGAGACCTCCGACACCGAAGGCCGGCTCGCGGCCATCCATGCGGCGCTCGACGGGCTGCCCGGCGAGGTCGAGTCGCGGGTCAGCGCGAACCCCCGTTACCGCGTCGTCCGGGAGACCGGCCCCGGCCCGCGGGTGGGTGACTGAGGGCCGAAGGTCCCGAACCGGAAAGGACCACGGCCACTTACGGTCCCGGCGCCCGCGCGAAAGGCTGAGGTGACCTCCACGGGCTAGGGAGCCGCGATGATCCTCACCGAAGCACCGGTCGTCACCGCCGCGCTGGAGGCCGCCGTCCGGGCACCGTCACCGCACAACACCCAGCCGTGGCTCTTCGAGGTCGGACCGGACGTCATCGGCGTCGTCCTCGACGAGGATCGCGTGCTCGAGGTCTGCGACCCGGATCGCCGTGAGGCGCGGTTGTCCTGCGGCGCGGCGTTGCTGAACCTCGAACTCGCGATCGCCGTCGCGGGGCGGTCCTGCGACGTGGAGCTCCTGCCGGAGAAGGACCGGCCGGAACTGCTGGCCAGGGTGGGGATCGGGCCCCGGCACCGGGCGAGCGCGGCGGAGCAGCGGCTGGCGGCGTCGATCCGCGTGCGGTACAGCAACCGGCGGCCGTTCGCCTCGACCCCGGTGCCCGCCGGAGCCCGGCACGCGGTGCGGCGGGCCGCCGGGGAAGAGGGCGCGAAACTGGTCCTGCTCGACGAAGTGGGTCTGCTGGAGGCCGTCGCGGGACTCATCCGGCGGGCGGATCACCTGCAGACCCTCGACGACCGCTTCCAGGCGGAACTCCGGGCGTGGACCAGGGAAAGCGGGGGCAACGACGGCGTCCCGGCCTACGCGGGCGGACCGCGTCCCTCGGGCGGCTTGCTGCCCGTCCGGCATCACGGGGAGAGCGAGCAGTCCCGGGAGTTCGAACGCGATCCGGTCGTCGCGGTGCTGACGACACCGACCGACGGGCCGCTCGCCCAGATCCGGGCCGGGCGGGCGATGCAGCGGGCGTTGCTGACGGCGACTTCGCTCGGCCTCAGCGCGTCGTTCTACTCGCAGCCGATGGAGATCCCGTCCGCTCGCACCGTGCTCCGGTCACTGCTCGGCGAAAACGCGCATCCGCAGGCCGTTTTCCGTCTGGGCTACGGCTTCCCGGGGTCCACCACACCTCGCCGCCCGGTCGGCGACGTCCTCCGGATCATGCGGTAGAGCGCTCGGATCCCGAAGGCCACGAGCAGCCCGAGGACGGCCAGCCCGAACGGGCGCAGCGTGATCGTCCAAGGCCACGCTTCGCCGTCCAGCGCGAGATGCCCCGTCTCGTACTCCAAGGTTCTGGCCGTCCACCGCGTGGTCGCGGTGTCGGTGGTACGCACCAGGTCTTCGAGTACGGCGTCGAACGGGAACCCGGGCCCGGCGTGCAGGTACACCGGTGAAAGCGCGGAGTACCGGTCGGCGGCGTGACTCGCGGCGGCCTCCGCGCCGGGCACGACGAGCCGGTCTTCAGCCGCCGGCGTGCCGCGTGGGACGAAGGTCAATCCGTGCCGGGACCGGATCGGCTCGCCGTCGAGACCGACGGCCGTGGTCTCGACCGCCAGCGACTGGCCGTAGGTGTCGAACACCGCGGCGAGTTCGAGCTCCCGGACCCCGGGAGTCAGCAGGACCCCCAGCATCGGCTTGTCCCACCGGAACGCTGTGTTGAACCCGACGACGGTGTCCGCCGCTTCGAAGCTGTTCTGCGTCATCGGCGCGCTCGAACCGGGGGAGTAGTGGGTCCAGCCGACGGCTTCGGCCGCCGTTCGCGCGACTTCGGTGCCGGCGAACCGCTCGGTGACGTGGAGCGCCCCATCGATCCCGGAGAGGATTCCGGCCGTGGTCACGATGTTCCCGTCGTCGACGTAGCGCGTGCCGCGGATCCAGTCCACGGCGGGGAATTCGTCGTCGAACCCGCCGATGCGGATCCAGTGCGCGGTGGCCTTCCGCCCGTCGAGGAGCCCGGCCGAAGCGAGGACACCCGAACCGTTGCAGACGCTCATGAGCAGCGAGCCCCGTGACGACTGCCGCTTCAGCCACTCGGTCACCGGCCGCGTGGTCGGCTCGCCGAGATCCGGCAACGCGGGGACCACCACGACGTCAGGGGCTTTCGACGAAAGCAACCGATCGAGATCGGCGAAACCCAGGTCCGGGCTCAGATCGAGACCGCCGGTCAAGGTGACCGGCCGGGCCTGCGGCGCGACGGTGTAGACGTTGAACGCGCCGGACGCCGCCAGGACCTCGTACGGTGCGAGCGCATCGGAGACGACGGCGCCTTCGTTCCCGACGACGACCACCGCGGTCGGCTTGGCGGGATCGTGCGCCTTGGATGTCGGCGGCGGCGCGACCCCGTCGGTTCTCTGCGTGTAGCGGTTCTCGAAGCTGGCGCTGAGCGTGACGGCGCCGAGCGTGACCGGGAGGGCCAGCGCGGCGACGGTGAACGCCAGCACGGTCAGCGTGACACGGACGAAGGAGCGCATGGTCAGGCTCCGTACTCGGCGCGGCGGCGGAACATGGCGGCGAGCATCGCGGGCACCATCAGCACGTGCCCGGCCGTCATCAGGGTCGATCCCGAGATCAGGCCGGTCCAGAAGAACGGCAGGAACAGCAGGTAGGGGACGTACATCGCGGCCGACATCTCCGCGATGGACGCCCAGCCGTGGCGCCGGATCCGCATCCACAGCGCCATGCCGAGCGACATGTTCGTCGCCATCACCAGCGCGTTCGCGGTCACGTTCCCGGCGAGGCCCGGCCACAGGAACGACCAGACCGGTTCGAGGACGATCATCCCGGCCACCATCGAGATCAGCATCTCCACGGCGTGGCGGGTGAAGTGCAGGACGGCCTGCTTGCGGGTCTTCTGTTCGGTCGTGTGGTTCATTTCCGGCTCCCTCGGTCGTTGCGACGGGAGCAATGTTCGGCCGCGGCGGGGCACGAGGGCAGGTGCCGGAAGTCATGCGCGAGGTCATGTGACCGGTGTTCGGATCGGTCCAGGTGGTCGTGAGTGGCGCTTCGGGTTCTAACCCGAAACGCCACTCACGACCACCTGCGCTCAGAACAGGCCGAGTTCCTTCGCGCGCAGGGCGGCCTGGGTGCGATCCCGCACCTGGAGCTTGGACAGGACACTCGTCACGAGGTTCTTCACCGTGCCCTCGGCGAGGAACAGCGTCTTGGCGATCTCGCGGTTGCTCCGGCCGTCCGCGAGGAGCCGGACGACTTCCAGTTCCCGTTCCGAAAGCGGTGTCGCCGACGGCCGGGGTGTCTCGGCGGGGAGCCGGGCCACCCGCGCGACGAGTTTCGCCGCGACGGAAGGCTGCAGCACCGACTCGCCCCGTTCGGCCGCCACCAGCGCCTCGACCAACCGCGTCGACGAGACGTCCTTCAACAGATAACCGACGGCGCCCGCGCGCAACGCGGCGAACACGTCTTCGTCGTCGTCGAACGTCGTCAGCGCCAAGACGCGCACGCCGGGCTGCTCGGCGCGAAGCCGCGCGGTGGCCGCGATTCCGTCCAGCACGGGCATCCGCAGATCCATCAGCGCGACGTCGGGGCGGAGTTCGGCGCAGAGCCGCACGGCCTCCTCGCCGTTCGCCGCCTCGCCGAGGACGTCGATCTCGGGCTGGACTTCCAACAGGGTCGCCAAGGCTTCGCGGAACAACGCCTGGTCGTCGACGATCAGCACGCGGACGGTCATCCTGGCACCTCCACGGTGAGTGTCAGGCCCTGACCTTCGGTGGAGTCGACCGAGACCCGGCCGCCGAGGCCGGCGACCCGCTCGCGGAGCCCGACGAGGCCGAAACCCTTGTCCGATGGGGAATCCGCGGCGATCCCGACACCGTCGTCACGGACTTCGAGGCGAACGAGATCGGCGACGGCGTAGTCGAGCACCACGGTCGCGGCCTTGGCGCGCGCGTGCTTGCGCACGTTGGTCAGTCCCTCCTGCGCCGCCCGGAACAGCGACTCCTCGACGTCGGGGCGGGTGTCGCGTGCGGTGCCCTTGATCTCGAACCCGGTCGGCACGCCTGCCGCGGAAGCCTCTTCCGCCAGCGTCCGCAACGCGTCCGTGAGCGGCTCGGAGCGCGGCTCACGCAACGCCGACACCGAGCGCCGGACCTCCGCCAGCGCCTCGCGCGATTGATCCTGCGCCTTGGCGAGCATCCCGTCGGCCCGCTCCGTGTCGCCGGTGCCGATCACCGCGCGGGCGGCCTGCAACATCATCTGGACGACCGTGAGGTGGTGGCCGAGCCCGTCGTGGATGTCGCGCGCGAGCCGGTTGCGCTCCTGGATCGTCGCGAGCTGCTCGGCCTGGGCGGCGTGATCGCGAAGACGTTCGTGTGCCTCGGCGAGCTCCTCCCGTGCCCGCTTCTCACGGACGACCAGTTCGGTCACCACGGCGGCGAAGACCATGACCGCCAGCGTCCCGAGCCCCTCGCGGAGGCCGTCCATCGGCGCCATCGGCAGGTGGATGAGCGGGATCACGACCGCGACCCCGAACGCCACCGGCAACGGCAGCAGCAACACGGTGTGGCAGACGAGGACCACGAGAAGCAGGACCGCCCCGACGGCGGCGCCCGAAAGCGAGAACAGGGTGAAGCCGAGCGGTAACTGAACGCAGACGTACGCGATCGCCCACGCGCGTCCGTGCTTCTGCACCCAGGGGAAGCCCACGACCGCGATCGCCGCGTAGACGAGCCCGGCCAGGAGCGTCGGCAGCACGAGCGTCTCGTACTTGGCCGAGCCGAGCGGCAACGTCACGTACGCGACGAGGGTCAGCACCGCCAGGGCCCGGTTCACGGACACACCATGCCACGCCTCCCGCATTTCGTCCGCTGAATGCGGTCCTTGCACACGCAACTACCGCATTCAGAGGACTAACCGCGGGGGTCAGGCGATGGTGCTGTTCCGGATTTCGAGCGAGAAGGGGGTCTGGACGTCTTCCGGTTCGAGGTCGCTCCCGCCCGCGATACGACGGCGCAGGAGGTCGACGGCGGCCCGCGCGATCGCGGCCTTGTCCGGCGCGATCGTCGTCAGGGACGGCAGGCTGTACGCGCTCTCCTCGTTGTTGTCGAAGCCGACGATCGCCATGTCCGACGGCACCTGGACGCCGCGTTCGGCCGCGGCGCGAAGGGCGCCGATGGCGAGGAGGTCGTTGAAACAGAAGACGGCATCGGGCGGTTCCGGCAGCGCGAGGAGATGCGCCATCGCTTCGGCGCCGTTGGCGCGGTGATACCGCAGCGCGGGCAGGACCAGTTCCGGGATGGGCGCCAGCCCCGCCTCGGCGAGCGCGGAGTGGTAGCCCTCAAGCCGCTGCGCGGCGGTGTGCCGCTGCGGATGCGCACCGATCGCGGCGATCCGGCGGCGGCCGAGCGAGATCAGATGCCGCACCGCGATCCGGGCGGCCTGGACGTTGTCGATACCGACGTGGTCGATCGGGACGTCGACGACGTGCTCACCGAGCATCACCAGCGGGACACCCGGCGCGAGATCCTCGAAATCGTTGGTGTGCAACGCCTCCGGGCTGATGATCGCGCCGTCGATCAGATGCGGGCCCAGCGCGGACAGCGTGTTGCGCTCACGTTCCCTGGTGCCGAGCGTCTGTTCGATGAGGACGTTCCACTCGTGCTCCTGCGCCGCCTGCAGCACCAGGCCGGCCAGCTCGCCGAAGTACGGGATGCTCAGCTCGGGCAGCATCAGCCCGAGGAACCCGGTACGCCCGCGGCGGAGGTTCCGGGCGCCGAGATTGGGCCGGTACCCGGTCGACGCCAGTGCCTCCTCGACGCGTTTGCGGTTCTCCGGCTTGACGAAGTCGTAGCCGTTGACCACGTTCGACACGGTCTTGACCGAGACGCCCGCAAGCTTGGCGACGTCCTTGAGCGTGGCCACCCTCGCTCCCCTCCGCAGTGCTCCGGTACAGATCCGGCACAGCCTAGCCGCGCGAACGGCGGATTTACAACGTTGTACCAACGATGTAAATCTGGCATCGTCCCTATGAGTGACATGGGTCACCGCAGATCCGTGTGCTCGACTTCCCCGAGGAGCGATCGATGTCCCTGCCCATCCGCCGCACCCTGCTCCTGGCGACCGGCCTCGCGCTCGCGCTGACGGCCTGCACCAGCCGTGAGACCCAGCAGTCCGCCCCGTCGGGGGCGGGGCCCGCCGCTTCGGCGGCGCCGAACCAGGCCGCGGGGCCGGGCTGCGCCCGCGAGAAGACCGGCTACCCGCAGGTGGACGTGAAGAACGCGGTCATCGGCTTCTCCCAGTCGGAGAAGGAGGCGAACCCGTTCCGGATCGCCGAGACACAGTCCATCAAGGACGAAGCGAAGAAACTCGGTGTCCCGGACGACAAACTCCTGGTCACCAACGCGCAGAGCGACCTCAACAAACAGGTCAGCGACATCAAGTCGTTGCTGGACCGGGGTGCGCAGCTGCTCATCGTGGCCCCGCTGAACTCCGACGGCCTCCAGCCCGCCCTCGACGCGGCGAAGGTCAAGAAGGTTCCGGTCATCACGATCGACCGCAAGGTGACGTCGCAGCCGTGCACCGATTACCTGACCTTCATCGGCTCGAACTTCGTCGAGCAGGGCAAACGCGCGGCGCAGGAGATGGTGAAGGCGACCGGCGGCACCGGCAAGGTCGCGATCCTGCTCGGCGCGTCCGGCAACAACGTCACCACCGACCGCACCAAGGGGTTCAAGGACGAGATCGCCGCGACCACGGGCATCCAGGTCGTCGCCGAGCAGACCGGCGAGTTCGACCGCTCCAAGGGACAGGCGGTCATGGAGCAGCTCATCCAGAGCAACCCCGAGATCACCGCGGTCTACGCCGAGAACGACGAGATGGGCATCGGCGCGGTCACCGCGCTCAAGGCCGCGGGCAAGACGCCGGGCAAGGACGTCAAGATCGTTTCGATCGACGGCACCCGCAACGCCGTCCAGCTCATCGCCGACGGCAGCTACAACGCGGTGATCGAGTCCAACCCGCGTTTCGGTCCGCTCGCCTTCTCGACGCTGCAGGACTTCGCCGCGGGCAAGGAGATCCCGCCGACCGTCGTGATCTCCGACGACCAGTACGACTCGGCGAACGCCGCGCAGAAGCTTGGAAACGCGTACTGACGATGGAACCGGTTCTCGAGGTCGAAGGCGTGACGAAGACGTTCGCCGGGGTGCGCGCGCTCGACGACGTGTCGTTCGCGCTGCGGCCGGGCGAGGTGCACGCGCTGGTGGGCGAGAACGGCGCCGGCAAGTCGACGCTGATCAAGGTGCTCACCGGCGTGCACAAGCCGGATTCCGGCACGATCCACGCGCGGGGTGCGATCTCCACGATCTACCAGGAGGTCAACCTCATCCCGCTGATGAGCGTGGCGAGCAACGTGTACCTCGGCCGGGAGCCGAGGAAGCGGTTCGGGCTGGTCGACTGGGCGCGGATGAACTCCGACGCGGCGGCCCTGCTTGCGGACTACGGCATCGACGCCGACGTCCGCCGTCCACTCGGGACACTCGGCGTCGGCGCGCAGCAGATGGTCGCGCTGGCCCGCGCGGTGTCGGTCGACGCCGACGTCGTGATCATGGACGAGCCGACGTCCTCGTTGGAACCGCGTGAGGTCGAGACGCTGTTCGAGGTCATCGGCAGGCTGCACGAACGCGGGATCGCGATCGTGTACGTCAGCCACCGCATGGACGAGCTGTACCGGATCTGCGAACGCGTCACTGTGCTGCGGGACGGCAGGCGAGTCCACACCGGACCGCTCGCCGACCTGCCGCGGCTGGAACTGGTGTCGATGATGCTCGGCCGCAGCGTCGGCGACATCCGCTCGCACGGCGCGACCGCCTTCGAGGGCGACCATGAGGCAGGCCGGGAACCGGTGCTGCGCGCGGAGAACCTCACCAGCGGCAACCGGCTGGGCGGTGTCTCGGTGGAGATCAAACCCGGTGAGATCGTCGGCCTCGCGGGGCTGCTCGGCTCCGGCCGCACGGAGACCGCGCGGGCGATCGTCGGCGACCTGCCGCTGTCGGGTGGCACGGTGCTCGTCGGCGGAAAGCAAGTCCCGCAAGGGAATGTGGCGGCCGCGATGCGCGCGGGCGTCAGCATGCTCGCCGAGGACCGCAAGACCGAAGGCATCATCCCGCATCTGTCCGTGCGGGAGAACATCGTGCTCGCCGCGTTGCCGAAGCTGTCCCGCTTCGGCCTGGTCAGCCGGGCCCGGCAGGACAGGATCGTCGACACGTTCGTGAAACGCCTGCGGATCAAGGTATCGAGCCCGGACCAGAAGGTCGCCGAGCTCTCCGGCGGCAACCAGCAGAAGGTGCTGCTGGCCCGCTGGCTCTGCACCGAGCCGAAGGTGCTGCTGCTCGACGAGCCGACCCGGGGCATCGACGTCGGCGCGAAGGCCGAGGTGCAGGCGCTCATCGACGAGCTCGCCAAAGAAGGGCTCGCCGTCCTGCTGATCTCGTCGGAGATGGAAGAGCTTCTCGACGGAGCGGACCGGCTGGTCGTGCTCAAGGACGGCGCGGTGGTCGGGGAACTCGCGGGGGAGCAGCTGACGCAGGACCACGTGCTGGCCGCGATCGCTTCGGGCGGCGCGGATGACTAGCACTCAGCGGAGAACGGAGGAACCGGGACCCACCATGACGGACACGGCGAAAACGGTGGACCGGACCCGGGTGGCGCGGTGGCTGCAGGAGTACGGCGTGTACGTCGCCGTCGTCGCGCTCGTGCTGTTCAACATCGCGTTCACGGCGAACTTCCTGACCGTCGGCAACTTCCGCACCCAGCTCATCCAGGCCGCGCCGGTACTGGTGGTCGCGCTCGGGATGGCGCTGGTGATCGGCACCGAAGGCGTCGACCTGTCGGTGGGCGCGGTGATGGCGCTCTCGGCCGCACTCGTCCCGCTGTACCTCGGCGCCGGGACCCTGCCGGCGGTGGCCGTCGCGCTCGCGGCGGGGCTGGCCGCGGGGACGCTGAACGGGGTCCTCGTCGCCAAGGTCGGGATCCAGCCGATCGTGGCGACACTCGCCCTGCTCGTCGGCGGTCGCGGGCTCGCGCTCGTCCTCGCCGACGGCCAGCTGATCCAGTTGCACGATCCGGATTTCCTCGCGCTCGGCAACGGCGAGGTGCTCGGGATCCCGGTGAGCGTGCTCATCGCGGCCGTACTGGCGGTCCTGGTGGCGGCGCTGGTCGGGAAGACGGCGTTCGGCAGGCGGCTGGTCGCGATCGGCGGCAACCGGCGGGCCAGTGTGCTCGCCGGGCTGCCGGTCAACCGCGTCCTCATCGGCGTCTACGCGATCTGCGGCTTGCTTGCGGCGTTGGCCGGGGTGCTCTCCACCGCACGGCTCGGCGCCGGCGACCCCGCGGACGCCGGATTGCTGATGGAACTGTCCGCGATCACCGCGGTCGTGGTCGGCGGCACCCCGCTGACCGGCGGCCGTGTCCGCATCCTCGGCACGGTGATGGGTGTCCTGCTCATGCAGCTCGTCCGCGCCACGCTCATCAAGCACAACCTGCCGGATTCGACCGCGCAGATGATCCAGGCCGCGATCATCGTCGGCGCGGTGTACGTCGCACGGGAACGGAGCAGCCGATGACCGCGGCGCCCACGATGGCCGCCCAGGACTCCACCCGGCGCGAGCTCATGACCGGGGTCCTGCAGAAACAGGGCGCGGCGATCGCGCTGGTGCTCATGGTCGCCGTCGCGTGGCTGCTGTTCCCGCGGTTCGGCAGCCTGGACAACCTGCGCGACATCGCGTTGCAGAGCTCGTTCCTCGCGATCATCGCGCTCGGGATGACGTTCGTGATCATCACCGGCGGGATCGACCTCTCCGTGGGGTCGGTCTACGCGCTCGGCGGGGTCCTCGCGGCTTACGGGTCGCAGTGGGGTTTCCTTGTCGCGCTCCTGCTGCCGTTGGCCGTATGCGGGTTGATCGGCCTGATCAACGGGTTGCTCGTCGCCAAGACCGGGATGGCACCGTTCATCGTCACGCTGGCGTCGCTGCTGTTCGCCCGCGGACTGCTGCTCGCGATCACCACCGAGGGCGCGACGACGTACAAGATCCCGGAGGGCGAGGCTTTCGTCGAACTCGGGCGCGGCACGCTGTTCGGGTTCGGCTATCCGGTGTTCATCGCGGCGGCGCTGTGCCTGATCGGCGGGCTCCTGTTGCGGCGGACCCGGTTCGGGCAGGCGGTGTTCGCGACCGGCGGCTCGGAGCAGTCCGCGAAGCTGATGGGGCTCCCGGTGGCCCGAACCAAGATCACCGTCTACGTGATGAGCGGGGTGCTTTCCGGGCTCGCGGGCGCGCTGACCGCGGCCTACCTGCAGTCCGGTGTCACGGTGATCGGCGTCGGCCTCGAACTGGACGCCATCTCCGTCGTCGTCATCGGCGGCACCCTGCTGACCGGCGGGATGGGCACGATTCTCGGAACGGTCATCGGCGTGGGCATCCGAACGGTCATCCAGAACGTCATCAACCAGATAGGAACTCTCGACAGCAACTACCAGTCGGTGGTCAGCGGTGCGTTCCTGCTGGTGGTCGTTGTGCTGCAGCGGTCGCTGGCGCGCACGACCGCCAGGAGATAGGGGAGATCGCATGCACCGAAGAACCGCGCGCGCCCTGAGCGTCGTGGCCGGTCTGCTGGCCGCCGCGACGACACTAGTTCCCGTCGCCCAAGCCGCTCCCGTCCCGCTACCGACCCCGTGGACGGACCAGGTCTCGCCGTCGAACGCGCTGCCCGAGTACCCGCGCCCGCAGCTGGTGCGCTCGGAATGGCTCAACCTCAACGGAACCTGGGGTTTCACCGGGGCGCCGAACCTGAATTCGCCGCCGATCGGCAGGCCGTTGAGTGAAAACGTACTCGTGCCTTACCCGATCGAGTCGATGCTTTCGGGGATCAAACGGCATGAGGACAACATGTTCTACCGGCGGACGTTCACCGTTCCGTCCACTTGGGACGGTCGCCGGGTGAAACTCAACTTCGGCGCCGTCACCTGGGAGACCAAGGTCTGGGTCAACGGGACGTCGATCGGGAGTCACACCGGTGGTTTCGACGCTTTCTCCTTCGACATCACCCCGGCGCTGAAGGCGGGGGAGAACGAGATCGTCGTCGGCGTCGCGTCGCCGGTCGACGGCAGCCGGTACCCGGTGGGGAAGCAGCGCAAGAGCCCAGACGGCATCTTCTACACGGCGGCGTCGGGGATCTGGCAGACCGTCTGGCTGGAACCGGTCCGGGCGGAGCACATCACGCGGCTCGACACCACCCCCGACGTCCCCGGCGGCGCGCTCGACCTCGTCGTCCAGGGCACCCCCGGGCAGCAAGCGACCGCCGAAGTGCTTTCCGGCGGCCAAGTGGTCGGCACCGCCACCGGTGCCGTCGGGTCCCATCTGCGGGTCCCGGTGCCGAACGCGCGGCTGTGGTCGCCCGACGACCCGTTCCTCTACGACCTGCGCGTGCGGCTGCCGGGCGGCGACGTCGTCACCGGATACTTCGGTATGCGTTCGCTGGGCAAGGCGATGGTCGGCGGCGTGATGCGGCCGCTGCTCAACGGCAAGTTCGTCTTCCAGCTGGGCACGCTCGACCAGGGCTACTGGCCCGACGGCATCTACACCGCGCCGACCGACGAGGCACTGCGGTTCGACCTCGAACGCCAGAAGGCCCTGGGCTTCAACATGGTCCGCAAGCACATCAAGGTCGAGCCGGCGCGGTGGTTCTACCACGCCGACAAACTGGGGCTGATGGTCTGGCAGGACATGCCGTCGCTCGACTCGATCGACGAAGTCCCGAACGGGCACGCGAACTACGAATCCGAACTGCGTCGGATGATCGAGCAGCACAAGGGCATCACCTCGATCGTGCAGTGGGTGCCGTTCAACGAAGGCTGGGGCGAGTACGAAGCCGGCCGCATCGTGGATCTGGTCCGCTCGATCGACGACACCCGGCTGATCAACCACAACTCCGGGTCGAACTGCTGTGTGTCCGATCCGGATCCGGGCAACGGCGACGTGATCGACGACCACGCGTATCAGGTTTCCACCGGCACGAGGCAACCCGACGCGCGAAGGATCGCGGTGCTGGGGGAGTACGGCGGCCTCGGACGGCGCGTCACCGGGCACGAATGGGAGCCGGGCAAGGGCTTCGCGTACGGCGCGCTGTATCCGGACGAGACGTCGCTGACGAACCGGTACGTCGAGATCACCAAACAGGTCGGGCGGTTCGTGCACGGCCGGGGGCTGTCCGCGTCGGTCTACACCGAGCCGTACGACGTCGAGAACGAGGTGAACGGCTTCTACACCTACGACCGACGCGTGCTAAAGATGACCGAAGCGCGGGTTCGCGAGATCAACCAGAAGGTGCTCGACATCGCCAAGGGCACCGAGGTCGGACGCGGCGAACTCCTGTCGCTTCGGGTCACGACGGCCGGGTACACGGATCGCTATCTGCGGCACCAGGACGATTTCGTCCGCACGGACGTCCTCGGTGAAGGCAGTGCGGACCTCGGGAAGAAGGACGCGACGTTCTGGGCCCGGCAGGGACTGGCCGACGCGTCGTGTCTGTCGTTCGAGTCGCGGAACTACCCCGGGCACTTCCTGCGCCACGCGTCGTCGCGGATCCGGAAGGACGCGAACGACGGTTCGGCGTCCTTCGCCGGCGACGCGACGTTCTGCGCGCGGGAAGGCGCCGGGGGAACGGCGCTGGAGTCGTTCAACCAGCCCGGTGCCTTCATCCGCCACTACGCCGCGACCGTCTACCTCGCGCGCAGCGGCGGGCCGAACCCGTGGGACACGCCGTCGAGCTTCGCGGCGGACACGACGTGGGCGGCGTCGGTGCCGCTCTGGCGCAGTGGCGCGGATCTGCCGCTGGACCAGGCGCGGTCGTTCAAGGTGACGACGCCCGGTTTCACGGACCGCTTCCTGCGGCATCGTGACGGCCTCGCGCGGACGGATGTGGTGACCGCGGGGAGCGCGGCGTTGCTGAAGGCGGACGCGACGTTCGTCGTGCGGCGCGGTCTCGCGGATCCGTCGTGCTACTCGCTCGAGGCGCGGAACTATCCGGGCAATTTCCTGCGGCACGCGGACTTCCGGGTGCGGCTGAGCGGGAACGACAACACCGACCTGTTCCGGAAGGACGCGACGTTCTGCGCCCAGCCCGGTGCCGGCGGCGTGCGGCTGGCGTCGGTGAACGAACTGGGGACGAACATGCGGCACTACGCCGAGGAGGTCTACGTCGCCACCAGCGGCGGCGGCCACCCGTTCGACAACCCGGTCTCGTACGACCAGGACGTCACGTGGGCGGTCTCCGCGCCCTGGGCTCCGTAGCCGGTCCGGTGGGTCGTGAGTGGCGTTTCGGGTTAGAACCCGAAACGCCACTCACGACCCTGCCGACCACTCCCGGTAACCTTGCCCCCATGACCGGCCCGGACACCCCCGCCTCCTTCAAGCTCGCGTACGTCCCCGGCGTCACGCCCTCGAAATGGGTCCGGATCTGGGACGAGCGGTCGCCCGACGTCCCGCTCGAGCTCGTCCAGACGACGGCCGCCAATGCGGTCGGGCTGGTCCGGGAACGTGAGGTGGACGCCGTCCTGCTGCGACTCCCGATCGACCGCGAGGGCCTGCACGCGATCCCGCTCTACACCGAGACGACGGTCGTGGTGGTCCCGAAAGACCACCTGGTCGCCGCCGCGGACGAGGTCTCCGTCGACGACATCGCCGACGAGATCGTGCTGCACCCGCTCGACGACACGCTGGATTGGGACACGCCGCCGGGGAAGCCCGCGCTGGAGCGGCCCGCCACCACCGCGGACGCCATCGAGCTGGTCGCCGCCGGGGTCGGGCTCCTGATCGTCCCGCAGTCGCTCGCGCGGCTGCACCATCGGCGTGACCTGACCTACCGTCCGATCTCCGGCACTCCGGAGTCCGGGGTCGCGCTGTCCTGGCCGGACGACGAGACCACCGACCTGATGGAGCAGTTCATCGGGATCGTCCGCGGCCGGACGGTCAACAGCACGCGCGGTCGGCAGCAGGCCCAGGAAAAGCAGGCCCAGGAAAAGCAAGCCCCGGCGAAGAAGGCGCCGGTCAAGGGCAACCGTCCCCAGGCCGGCGGCCGGAAGCCGCAGTCGGGGAATCGCCGCGCTCCTCAGGGTGGGAAACGCGGCAAACCCCGTCGTCGCGGCTAGCTTTCGCTGCGGGCGGCCTTGAGCCGCGCCTCCTCCTTGCGGACCTCGGCCTGGGTCTCGCGCTCCCGCTGCAGCCAGTCGGGGTTCTCGGACTTGATCGCGTCGATCTCTTCGGTGGTGAGGGCGCCGGTGATCCCGCCGCGCGCCAGACCGCTGATCGACACGCCCAGCTTCGCCGCGATGACCGGACGCGGATGCGGCCCGTTGCGGCGCAGGTCCCGCAGCCACTCGGGCGGCTCGGCCTGCAGTGCGTTCAGCTCGTCGCGGGAGACGACACCCTCCTGGAACTCCGCCGGGGTCGCCTCCAGGTACACACCCAGCTTCTTCGCCGCTGTCGCGGGCTTCATCGTTTGAGGGGTTTTCTGCGACGTCATTGCCTCAGGGTAACGCCCTGTGATCAGGTGCCTTTCTCGGGCAATGCCACGACGCCGAATCCGGTGAGCACCGCGGCCACCGCGACCGCGCCGAGGACGACCCACGCGATCGGATGCCCGAGGTTGAGCGTCCAGTAGGTCCCGACCCGCCGGTGCACCAGCAGCGCCGGATCGTTCCGGTTCAGGTAGACCATCCCGGCCGCGTACCAGTGGCGGTCGTCGTCACGCTGTTCGTAGCGGGTCTCCGGCTCGTCGCCGGCGCGCGGCAACCGGTGCCCGGCGTCGCCCGCCCGGACGGTGAAACCGATCCACGCGATGAACGCGGCGGCGAGCGGAAGGTACGCCACGATCGTCACCGGCACCGTCGTGTCGACGACAGCCCACAGCTGAAGCGAGACGACGAGCAGGGTCGCGTTGACGCAGCCCGCCGAGATCAGCAGCAGTGCGAGCACGCCGTGCAGGTACTCCCGGTACCGCGAGGCCGACGCCGACGGCTGCGCGGCGTCGATCTCCGGTCTGGCCCGTGAGATCGCGACGGCCATGAGCGAGGTCAGCACGATGACCAGGATCTGCGCGAAGACCGTCGAGAAGCCCGTCGCGCCGGTGAACCATCCGCCGGCCGCCGTGGCGAACGCGAGCACGACGGCGGGAGCCAGAAGGATCCACTGTGGACGGACTGGATCCGTGCGCAGCGACGTGTCGGTGCTGACCGCCTGCCGCGTGCCGGAATACCAGCCTTCCTCGCGTTTGGCGGCCGCGATCGAGCGGTGAGCCAGGCAGCCGAGCAGGGAGTACGCGGTGGCGAGAACGAGCAGGACGACCTCGGGCGCGAGCCAATCGAAGAGAAGTACGACGCAGGCCACGATCGCCCCCGCGCCGATGCCCCGGTTGTAGCGACGCCGGGCCAGGAGGACGACGGCCTCGCCGCAACGCCGGGCCGGGATCCGGACGCCGAAGGGGAGTGTCGGCCGGGCGAGCGCGGGCGCGGAGCCGAAGGCCGCCGCGGTGAACGCGATCAAGGCCAGGTGCAGCCAGATCATCGCCGCGCGCTCACCGCGAAGGAATCCAGCACCGTTTCGCAGCGGCTCGTCACTTCGCGCGGGCCCACGCCGAGCGCGACGGCCTCGGCGAGCAGGGTGCGGAGGCGCTCCTGCCACTCGTCCGCGTAACCGTCCTCCGCCGGACCGGAGGTCGCGTCCCGCCGGACGACCGCGCCGGTCTTGCGGTTGATGCGGATGAACCCCTGTGTCCGCAGCAGGTCGTAGGCCTTGTTGACGGTGTGGAAGTTGATCGCCAGGTCGGCGCCGAGCTGACGGGTGGAGGGCAGGGCGCTGCCCTCGGCGAGCGTGCCGTCGGCGACGGCTTCGACGATCCGATCGCGGATCTGCTGGTAGATCGGAACCTCGCTGTCGAGGTCGAGAGTCAGCAACACCCGGTCAGGATATCTGCTATACACTTGCTATAACAACTACATCAGCTGGCTATGCAGGGGAAGGTGGTCATGATGGCGACGATCGACATCGCCGATGGCGGAATGCGCGTGAGGTTCTCGCCCTGGGAGCGGCTGGCCGTATGGCGTGACGAAGCGGTCGTGCCGTCGTCGGCGATCAAGGCCGTCGAGTTCGTCGAAGAGCCCGTGCGACGGACACGCGGGGGACGGGCCGGGGTGCTGATCAGTGGGGTGCTGAAGGTGGGTTACTGGGGGCTGGGGACGGGGACGCGTCAGCTGGTGTCGGCTCGCAGGGGTGTGTCAGGGCTGCGGATCGAGCTCGATCGCGCGGTCGCCGGGCTCCCCTTCGACGAGGTGCTCGTCAGCGCGCCGAACGCGAAGGATCTCGTCGGCGTGCTCGTCTAGAGGTAGTCGAAGAACCTGTCCCACCAGGAAGGTGGCCGATCCGGCGGATACAGCGCGTCGAATCCGCTGATCCCGGTGTACTTGGTCCACAGCGGATGCTCGGAGACGGGCAGGTAGCCGAGCGCCTCCAGCTCGTCTTCGACCTGTCTTCGGACCTGCGCCGGGAAGAACTCGCGTTCCTCGTCTTCGTCGTAGCTGCCCGGATTTCCCAGTGTCACCGCGACGAGACCGCCGAAGTTGCTGACCGTCACGGTGACCTGGTCCAGTGCGGCGGTCGCGTCCGCCGGGATCACGATCCGGCCGAGGTGGCTGGCGTCTTGGACATGGCGGTCCACTTCGCAGGAACAGTCGAACAGCCGCTCCAACCGTTCGGCCAGTCGCTCGAATCGAGCTCGCTCGGCCGGTCCGTCGAAGTCGTGGGGCACCTCCCAGTGGCCGGGTTCGTCCAGCTCTCGCAGCAGTGCCCAGGTCTGCTGTTCGTCGAGGGGCATCGTCGCCTCCCGGCCTCGGGTGGTCTAGTCCACTTACCGGACTGACCTTAGCCAGCCACGTCCCGCGCGGACAATGGTGGGACGAATTCCGGTCGAAAATTTTCGTGGGGTAGCGCCAGCACCACCCCGGATCCGGGAGCCTGCACTGCTGATCTTCGCGCCGGCCTCGGCCACAGTTGTCACTGTCGATCTCGTCGGAGAAGGAGTGGGAATGACGGTACGCAAAGGTGTGGTGGTCCTGACGGTGGCGGGGCTGATGGGCGCGGCGTGGACGACGGCGGCGGACGCGGCGCCTGCCAAGGGAGCGGAGCTGCGGAAGAGCCTCGACTCGTTGGTGCGTCAGGAGAAATTCCCCGCCGCACTGGTCGCCGTGTCCGACGGCAGGCGGACGACGTCGCTGGTCGCGGGCTCGTCGCGGATCGATCGCCAGGTGCCGGTCCCGCGTGACGGCAGGGTGCGCGCGGGCAGCAACACCAAGACGTTCACGGCGGTCGCGGTCCTGCAACTGGTGGCCGAGGGCAAGGTCGAACTGGACGCGCCGATCGAGAAGTACCTGCCCGGCATCGTGCGCGGAGAGGGGATCGACGCCACCAAGATCACCATCCGGCACCTTCTGCAGCACACCAGCGGGTTGCCGAACTACACCGAGTACCTGGGACTTCAGGATTTCGAACAGGTACAGCACCGGTATTTCCCCACGCACGAACTGCTCGCCGCGGCCTTGAGTCACCCGGCGAAGTTCGCGCCCGGCACCAAGTGGGAGTACAGCAACACCGGGTACCTGCTGGCGGGCATGGTGATCGAGAAGGTCACCGGACGCCCGCTCCAGGAGCAGATCACCGAACGCGTGATCAAGAAGGCGGGTTTGAAGAACACCTACTGGCCGCAAGTCGGTGACCAGACCATCCAGGGACGGCACCCGCAGGGCTACGCCATCGGCAACTCCGCCACCGGCAAGGTGATCGACGCGACCGAACTGGATCCGTCCTGGGGCGGTGCCGCCGGTCAGCTGATCTCGACGCCCAGTGACCTCGGCGAATTCTTCCGCGTGCTGCTCGAAGGCAGGCTGCTCCCCGCCGCGCAGCTGGCCGAAATGCGGAAGACGGTCGACGCGCCCTTGTTCCCGGGGACGAAGTACGGGCTCGGCCTGATGAGCAACCCGCTCAGCTGCGGCGGCGTGTACTGGGGCCACGGCGGGGACATCCACGGGTTCGAAACCCGCGGTGGCGCCACGGAAGACGGCCGCACGGTCGGGCTCGCGGTGACCGCGATGCCGGGGACCTTCGGCGACGGGGAGAAGGGCTCGAACGCCGTCATGGCCACTGTGGACACCGCGTTCTGCAAGTGACGACGCGAAGGCCACTTTCGCAAGGTTGTGAAAGTGGCCTTCGCAACGCCTCACCCCTCAAGATTCCCGATCGCGGTCCGGAATCCCTCCAGTGCCGCGCGATAGAAGCGTGGGCCGTACGACACCCGCGCCACACCGAGTTCGCGGAGCGCGGCGAGGTCCAGTTCCTCGCCGACGTTCCCGTTCACCGGGCACGCGAGTTCGGTGACCAGCGCGGCGAGATCGTCCCGGCGCCGGACCCCGATCGGATACACGCAGTCGGCACCGGCATCGCGGTAGAGCCTGCCGCGCCGGACGGCCTCGGCGAGTCTGTCGGGCTCCGGGACCCCGCGGTCGCCCAGGAACGTGTCGACCCGCGCGTTGACGACGATCGGCACCCCGGCGCCGGTCGCGGCCGAACGGATCTCCGCGATCCGCTCGGCGTGCTCGTCCGCGTCGGCCAGTCCGCCCGACCGGTGATCGGTGTCCTCCAGATTGCAGCCGACGGCTCCCGTTTCCAGCAGCCGCTCCACGAACTCCCGCGGCGCCAGGCCGTAGCCTGCCTCCGCGTCCACGGTGACCGGTACGGAGACCACGCGGGCGATCCGCGCCGCCGCGGCGAACATCTCCTGCCATGGCGCGCCTTCGCCGTCGGGGTACCCGAGCATCGCCGAGACGGCGGCGCTCGCCGTGGCGACCGCGGGGAAGCCCGCCTCTGCCACGATTTCGGCGCTCGCCGCGTCCCAGACGTTCGGCAGCACGAGCATTTCCCCGTTGTGCAGGCTTCGAAGTGTTTCGGCCAGCGTCTTCGGATCGGTCATCGGTTTCCTCCTCGATCGGTAGTGGTCAGGGCGGCCGGCATGCGCAGG
The DNA here is from genome assembly GCF_000754115.1 of Amycolatopsis sp. MJM2582. Taxonomy (NCBI): domain Bacteria; kingdom Bacillati; phylum Actinomycetota; class Actinomycetes; order Pseudonocardiales; family Pseudonocardiaceae; genus Amycolatopsis; species Amycolatopsis sp. MJM2582. Next base: position 1,123,130 of record NZ_JPLW01000002.1, on the reverse strand, counting down.
GCGACGAGCATGCCGACGAAGGCGAACGCGACGACAGCGGCCATCGCCGCCGTGAAGCCGCTGCCGAACTCCTCCGGGGACAGATGGCTTCCGGCACCGGCGAAGACGGCGACCACCACCGCCACCCCGAAGACGCCGCCGAAGATCCTCAGCGTCATGAACGCGCCGGACGCTTGGCCGATCTCGGCGGGCCGCACCGCTCCGACGGCCGAGCGCTGTGCGGCGGGCATGGCCGACGTGATCCCGGCGCCGCTGACGATCAGCCCCGGCAGCAGGAGGGCGTAGCCCGCGCCGGGTTCGGCGACCAGCACGATCCAGCTCATGCCGATCGTCTGGAGCAGCAATCCGACGGCGACGAACATCCGCGCGCTGTACCTGTCCGCCAGCTTGCCGGCGAGCGGCGCGCAGATCATCAGGGTCGCGGTCCACGGCATCATCCGCAGTCCCGCCTCGAACGGCCCGAGACCTTGCGCGGTCTGGAAGTACTGGGGCAGGAAGAACAACGTGCCGTACAGCGAGGCGAAGACGCAGAAGTTCGCCGCGTTGGCCGTCGAGAAGGCTCGCAGCCTGAAGAACCGCATCGGCAGCATCGGCGCTTCGCTGCGTCGCTCCCACCACACGAAGGCGATCACCAGCGCGACGCCGAGGGCCAGCGAGCCCAGGACCTCGGCACTGTCCCAGCCCGCGAGGTTTCCGCGGACCAGGCCCCACACGATGCCCAGCGATCCCAGTGACACCAGGACGACGCCGCCATGGTCGAGCCGGTGACCAGGGCCGGTGCTCTCGTCGACGCGCCGGAGCGTCAGCAAGACCGCCACCACGCCGACCGGCAGGTTGAGCCAGAAGATCCACTGCCACGCCAGCCCTTCGGCGATGACACCGCCGACGAATGGGCCGCTGAACGTCGCCAGCCCGGTGAGCCCCAGGTAGAGCCCCATCGCCTTGCCCCGCCGCTCGGGCGGGAAGATCGCGCTGATCAGGGTGAGCGACAGCGGCAGCACCATCGCGGCACCGGCGCCCTGCACCGCCCGCGCGACGATCAGCGTGCCGATGTCCCCGGACATCGCGCAGCCCACCGAAGCGAGCGTGAAGACCGTGAGACCGGTGACGAACATCCGGCGGCGGCCGAACCGGTCGCCGAGCGCCGCTCCGGTGAGCAGCAGGACGGCGAAGCTGAGGTTGTAGGCGTTGACGATCCATTCGAGTTGCTCGATCGACGCGGACAGATCCTCGCGGACCGTGCTCAGCGCCGTCGTCACCACCTGGCTGTCCAGCGCCATCATGAAGGACGCCACTGAGGCGAGCGCCAGGACCCACGCCTGTTTCGGGGTCAAGATTTCTCCTTGGTGGAAGGGTTTCCGGGCATGACGAGGCACACGCCCGGCGGGGCGTGGCCAGGGAAGTGCGGGCGTCAGCCGCGCAGCGAGCGGGGCAGCCCGAAGGCCGCGAGCAGTGAGTTGTCGAGGAACCGGGTCACCGCGGTGACCCGATCGCCCGCGAGTTCCAGGACGAGCACGCCGTGCGCGTGGCCGATGGGCGTCCTCGGGTCGCGGAGGTAGCAGCCGAAGGCGGGCTGGCCGTTGGCGCGGGTCGGGATCAACGAGTACCGGCGGCCGTCGCAGAGCGCGACGGTCGCCAGGAAGTGCCCGACGGCCTCCGGGCCTTGGTATTCAAGAGGAAGCGGGGGCATGGTCAGCCAGGCGTCGTCGGTCAGAAGCGCCACGATGGCCCCGACGTCGCCGTTCTCGAAGGCACGGGTGAACTCGTCGACGATCCGGCGTTCCCGCGGCGAATCGGGCAGGGGAGCGGACTCCCGGTCACCCGGCGGCATCTCCCCGGCCAGCGCCGAACGTGCCCGGTTGAGCGCGCTGGTCACGGCATTCTCGGTGGTGTCGAGGATGCCGGCCACCTCGGCCGCGCGGAACCCGAGGACGTCGCGCAGGACCAGGACGGCCCGCTGCCGGGGAGGAAGCCGCTGGAGCGCCGCCAGGAACGCGAGCGAGATCGACTCCCTGGCCTCGTAGCGCGCCTCCGGGCCGGGCACCCGGTCGGCGATCTCGGCGAGCAGCAGATCCGGGTACGGCTCCAGCCAGCTGGGTTCGGGGCGACGGCGCGTCGGCTCGGGCAAGGGGACCTCCGGTCGGTAGGCCGCGTGGTCGTGCGGGCGGCGGGCACCCGCCCGCAGCGCGTTGAGACAGCGGTTGGTCGCGATCCGGTACAGCCAGGTCCGGATGGACGCGCGTTCCTCGTACGCGTCGATTCCGCGCCACGCGGCCAGCAGCGTCTCCTGCAGCAGGTCCTCGGCGTCCTGCACCGAGCCCAGGATGCGGTAACAGTGCACCTGCAGTTCACGGCGGTACGGCGCCACGAGATCACGGAACGCCTCGCCGTCACCGGTTTTCGCCAGGGCCAGCAGTTCGTCCACCCGCATACCGGGTTCCCTCCTCTTGTGGTGTCTCTCGAAGGGATGGACACCGCCGTCGCCGGAAACTTGTCGGTCGCCGACCAGTTTCCCCCGAATTCGCGGAAAACCGGTTCGCGGTCCACAGCGGAGTGGCTACACTCGCCACGAAATCACCCCGGCGAGGAAGGACAGGACCGTGCGTCATCACCGCGCCGTCGTCGTCCCCTCGGCTCGCTACGAGGTGATCCTGGTGTCTCCGCGCACCCGGTGCCGGCCGCGCGGCTAGCACCGGCCCGTCTCACGAACGCCTGACCTCTTCCCGTTGCCGCGCAACGGTGGTTGATGCCTGCCCGCGTTCGCCGAATCGCGCCGTCGGAGTTCCGCCAGTTCAGCCCGAAAGGCCCGCGCCATGCGCACCGTACCGCTGTCCGCCGTCCGCAACCTGGGCATCCTCGCCCATGTCGACGCCGGCAAGACCACCCTCACCGAACGGATCCTGTACGTCACCGGCACCACCTACAAACGAGGTGAGGTCCACAACGGCACGACCGTCACCGACTTCGATTCCCAGGAGCGAGACCGTGGCATCACCATCTTCGCCGCCGCGGTCAGCTGTTCGTGGGACGGCCATCGCGTCAACCTGATCGACACGCCCGGCCACGTCGATTTCTCCGACGAGGTCGAGCGGTCGCTGCGGGTCCTCGACGGCGCGATCGCCGTGTTCGACGGCGTCGCCGGGGTCGAGCCGCAGAGTGAATCGGTGTGGCGTCAGGCCGATCGGCACGGCGTGCCGCGGATCGCGTTCGTCAACAAACTCGACCGCGCGGGTGCCGACCTCGACGCGGCCGTGGCGTCCATCCGGGAACGGCTGCATCCGCGTCCGCTGGTGGTCCAGCTGCCGATCGGGGCGGAAGACGGCTTCGTGGGCGTCGTCGACCTGCTGCGGATGCGGGCACTCGTCTGGGCCGATGGCGCCGAGACCGCCGAGGAAGGACCGATTCCGGAGTCCCTTGTGGACGAAGCGAACCGGCGACGGCGCCTGCTCGACGAGGCCGTCGCGGAAGCCCATCCTGGGGCGCTGGAGGAGTTCTGCGTGTCGTCGGCGGTGTCGACGGACACGCTGGTCTCTGCGCTGCGTGAGCTCACCCGGACCGGTGACGGCGTCGTGGTCCTCTGCGGCTCGGCCTACCGCAACCGCGGGGTGGAGCCGTTGCTGGAAGCCGTGGTGGCGTACTTGCCCGCGCCGTCGGATGTTCCGCCGGTGCGAGGTGAGTACGAGGGCACGACCCAGGAACGTCCCGCCGATCCGTCGGCGCCGTTCGCGGCACTGGCGTTCAAGGTGACCTCGACCGCCACCGGGCGATTGACGTTCCTGCGGGTGTATTCGGGCACGATCCGGACTTCGGAGGCGGTGATGGACGTGGGCAGCGGCCGTAGCGAGCGCGTCGGCCGCATCCTGCGGGTCCAGGCGGACCGGCACACCAGGGTGGACAGCGCCGTCGCGGGCGACATCGTCGCGGTGGTCGGGCTCAAGACGGTCCGTCCCGGCGCGACGCTGTGCACGCCGTCGGAGCCGATCCTGCTCGAGCCGCCCGTCGCGGCCGACCCGGTCGTCTCGGTCGCCGTCGAACCGCGGAAGGGCACCGACACGGAACGCTTGATGTCGGCGCTGGCGCGGCTGGTCGAGGAGGATCCGTCGCTGGTCGTCCGGACCGATCGTGAGACCGGTCAGACCCTGTTGTCCGGGATGGGCGAACTGCATCTGGAGGTGGCGGTGGAGAAGATCCGGCGCGACCACGGGCTGGACGTCGGCGTCGGACGGCCTCGGGTCGCCTACCGCGAGACGGTCGCGCGCGGCGTGTCCGGTTTCGTCCACCGGCATGTCAAGCAGGACGGCGGCGCCGGGCAGTTCGCCCACGTCGTCATCGACACGGAACCATTGGCGGAAGGGGAGTTCGCGTTCGAGTCCACTGTGGTCGGTGGCCGAGTGCCGAGGGAATACGTCCGTGCCGTCGAAGCGGGTTGCCGTGACGCGCTGGCGGAAGGCCCGCTCGGCGGGCATCCGGTGACGGGTGTCCGGGTCACGCTGACCGACGGGGCGACCCATCCGAAGGACTCTTCGGAGCTGGCGTTCCGGGCGGCAGGCAGGTTCGCGCTCCGGGCCGCATTGGCCGCCGGCGAGATGACACTGCTGGAGCCGATCGCCGAGGTGACCGTCACGGTGCCCGAAAGCGCCGTCGGCGTGGTGCTCGGCGACCTCGCCGCCCGGCGTGGCCGGGTGCTGGGGTCGGTGGTGCGCGCCGGAACGACCGTGGTCACCGCGACCGTGCCGCTGGCCGAACTGTTCGGCTACGCGACGCGGCTGCGGAGCCGGACCCAGGGCCGGGGCACGTTCACCGCCCGGCCGGTCGGCCACGCTCCGGCGCCGGAGGGCCTGCCGGTCCGGTAGTTCGCGCCGGTCCGAAGCCCGACGATGGCCCGCCCACGACACTGTGGGCGGGCCAACGCCCGAATCGCTGTCACCCGGCTATCGGGCGCCGGGCGGCAGCCGTCTTCATCCGGTCACACCGAAGGCCACGGAGGACGGCAGTTCTGCCGCGGCAGCGCGTGCGATCCGTTGGTGAACACGCCGTCCGCGATCGTGTCCTCCATGATCGAACGGTGATCGGTGGGACGGGCCCACTGGTAGCAGAGGTGCTGGGCGAAATAGCCGCCAGGCGCCTCGACGGTGTCGAAGTGGCAGACACCGTCGGTTTCGATGCAGTAGCGGATGAACGGGATGCCGCCGAAGTCGGTGCGGCCGGGCCCGAACGACACGTAGCCGCCGAACGGCGACGGTGCCCCGGTCCCCGCCGGGAGCACCGCGCTGATCCCGCGTCCCGGAGGACCGACGGGCTGCATCGGATCGGCGAAGATCTTCGCCCGGAACCGCGACTTGTCCACGGCCAGTTTGCCGTCGGCGATGTCGTTCAGCACCAGGTTCGCGACGAGGGCGCCCTGCGAGTAGCCGACGACGGTGAACTCCGCCCCGGGGTTCTCGTCGAAGGAGCTCTGGACGACACGGCGGGCCTCTTCGTGCCCGCGGGCGACGCTCTGGTCCATGGGCGTCTGGTCGCAGTTGGGTGCACCGGCGGCCCCTGCCGGGTAGTGGACCACCTTCTTGATCCCGCCCCGCAACCAGGCGTCGTTGTACACGGTCGCGGCCCCGTCACACGTGCCGCCGACGAGGATGTAGTAGCGCGCCTGGTCGGCCTGGGCCGTCGGCGCCATGACACTGATCAAGCCGGTGGCCAGTGCGGCCGCCGCCAGGACCCCCCTGAGCTTCTTCACATTCATCGTCCTTTCGTTCGACTACGGTGCGTGGTCGAACGCTAGGGACGAGTCATGAAATTTCGATGAAACACCCTCGGACGTCAGCGGTGGGACAGGACGTTGACCACGTGCCCGCTCGGATCCCGGACGAAGAACCGCCGGACACCCCACGGCTCGTCGGTCAGTTCGTGCACGATCTCGGCACCGGATGCCTTGGCGGCCGCGTACCTCGCGTCGACGTCGTCGACCTCGATCGAAGCGATCGGCACGACGGGCGCCGTCTCGTCATGGGTCATGAGGCTCAGCTGGACCTCCGGCCGCTCCGGATCGGCCAGGGTCACGATCCAGCCGTGATCCATCACCACCTCGAAGCCGAGAACCTGTACGTAGAAGGCCTTCGCTTCCGGCAGCGTCTTGGTCTCGAGGTCGGTGACCACTCTCTTGATCGACATACCCGGATACTGGCACAGGGGTCCGACGGTTTCGGGGGAGCAGGAGCGGTGTCGCCAGCATGAGCGCCCCGGCGATGCCGACCGCGGCGCGCGGGCCGGTGAACACGGCGAGCAGGCCCCACAGCGCGGTCAGGCCGGCGGTGGTGAGCTTCCCGGCGATCGACCAGGCCGACAGCGTGCGGGCCGCGCGATCAAGGGGTACCTGTTCGAGCCTGCTGGTGGCGAGCACCGGGTTGAACACGCCGATACAGGTGATCAGGCACAGTTCGACGACGATGACCAGGACCAGGCCGGGAACACCGGGCTGGACGAAAACGAGCCAAACAGGCCAGCAGACCCGCAGCCACCCGAAGACGAAGAGGACCTTGTCCCGGCCGTACCGGGCGACCAACGGCCGGGAGAGCCGCGCCCCGATCAACCCGCCGAGACAGGGCACCGCGAAGGCGACCGCGTACTCCCAAGGCGCGAAGCCGAGTTGCCCGAGCATCAGCACGGCGAACAGCGGAGCGGTCGCCATGATCAGGCCGTTGACCACGATCGTGTTGACGAAGAGCGGCCGCAACAACGGATGGGCGAGGATGAATCGCCAGCCTTCCCGTAGGTCGCGGCCGGTCAACCGGGCGCCTTCCGGCTTCGCGGGCGGCGGCTCCGAACCACCGGCGGCACGGATCCCGAGCGCCGAAAGCAGATAGCTGACCGCGTCGGCGGCGATCGTGATCACCGGCCCGAACAGACCGACGGCGAAACCGCCGAGCGGCGGCCCGAGCACGGTGGCCGTCCAAGTGGTCGACTCGAACCGGGCGTTCGCGACCAGCAGGTCTTCGGGGGGCAGCAGGGTTTTGAGGAAAGCACCGCTGGCGGCCAGGAACGTGATGTCGGCCGCCGCGACGACGACGGACACCGCGAGAAGCTGGCCGAAGCCGAGCAGCCCGAACGAGTACGCCACCGGGACGGTCAGCAGCGCCGCGCACCGGACGAGGTCCATCGCGATCATCACCGGCCGTTTGCGGCGGAACTCGACCCAAGGGCCGAGCGGCAGCGCGACCACCGCGCCCACGACGAGACCGGCGGCCGCCAGCAACGAGACCTCGGCGGTGCCCGCGCCGAGTACGACGATGGCGATCAGGCTGAACGCGTCGAACGCGAACCTCGTCCCGAACGCGCTCGCCGCGTATGCCGCCCACAGCCAGCCGAACCGTCGCCCCAGCGATCTCCCAGTCACGCGCGAGATCAAAGCAAGGCGGAGCCCCGAAGTCGAACAACGGGTCGTTGGCGGGTCACAACCGTCGGTTGTGCGACCCGCTCAGAGGTCCCCGAGCGCGGTGATCGGCGACTCGACACAGTCCGCGACGAACCGCAGGAACCCGCCCGCGGTCCCGCCGTCGCACACCCGATGGTCGAACGCCAGGGTCAGCTCGCAGATCTTCCTCGCCACCAGCTCGCCGTCGACCACCCAAGCGCGGTCGATGATCCGGCCGATGCCGAGGATCGCCGCCTCCGGGTGATTGATGATCGCGGCGGAGCCGTCCACCCCGAACACCCCGTAGTTGTTGACCGTGAAGGTTCCGCCGGTGAGGCCTGCCGGGCCGAGCTTCCCTTCCCTGGCCTGCGTCGTCCGGTCGCCGATCGCCGCCGAAAGCTCCCTTGTGGACAGTGAGCCCGCGTCGCGGACCACCGGCACGACGAGACCTCGGTCGGTCTGCGCGGCGAAACCGATGTTGATATCCCGCAGTTGGACGATCTCGTCGCCCTCGACGCGAGAGTTCAGCTCGGGGAACTTCCGCAGCCCCGCGACGGCGAACCGCGCGACGAGTCCGAGGAGACTGACCGGGCGATCCGGCGCCGAGGCGTTGAGCGACTTCCGCGCGGCGACGAGTCCGGTCGCGTCGACGTCGACCCAGACCGTGGCCTCGGGGATCTGACGCCGCGAGGTCGTCAGCTTGTCCGCGACCGCCTTGCGGACCCCGGTCAACGGGATCCGTGTCTCGCCGTCTCGCTGCTCCGGGACGGCGAGGGCCGCTTCGACGTCGGCGCGCCGGATGATGCCGCCCGGACCGCTGCCGGTCAGCTTCGTCAGGTCGATCTTGTTGTCCACGGCCATTTTGCGGACGAACGGCGAGATCACGCCCGGCGCTTTCGACGGTTTCTCCGGGGTGGCGACGACGGTGCGCGTCCGGCGGCGCCTGGTCGTGGTGGTCGTGCCGTAGCCGATGAGGACGTTGCCGCTGCCCTCGCTCGCGGTCGTCACGCCGGGTTCGGTGAACCCGGGTCCGATGGTGAGCAGGGGAGCGCCGACGGGCAGCGACTGGCCGGGTTCACCGTGGAGGCGGGTGACGACGCCGGCGAACGGCACGGGCACCTCGACAGCGGCCTTCGCGGTCTCGACTTCGACGACGGGCTGGTCGACGCCGACGGTGTCGCCTTCCGCGACGAGCCAGGTGACGATGGTGCCCTCGGTCAGGCCCTCACCGAGGTCGGGGAGCAGGAAATCAGGCACCGGCCACCACCGGTTCGTCGTTCCACTGCAGCCGGGCGACGGTGTCCAGGATCCGGTCGACGTCCGGAAGCTGATGGCGCTCCAGTTTCGGCGGCGGGTAAGGGATGTCGAGCCCGGTCACGCGCAGGACGGGCGCGTGCAGCTGATGGAAGCACTGTTCGGTGATCCGGGCGACCACCTCGGCGCCGTAGCCGCCGAACCCGGCCGCTTCGTGGACGACGACCGCGCGGCCGGTGCGGCGCACCGAGGCGGCGACGGTCTCGTCGTCGAAGGGGCTCAGCGACCGGAGATCGACCACTTCGATGTCCCAGCCTTCGGCGGTCGCGGCCTCCGCGGTTTCCAACGCGGTGGCGACCATCGGGCCGTATGCGATGAGCGTGACGTCCTTGCCCTCGCGGCGCACGACCGCGCGGTCCATGGCCGCGCCTTCCCGGGTGAAGGACACGGGCTCCTTCGACCAGTATCGGCATTTCGGTTCGAGGAAGATCACCGGATCCGGCGAGTCGATCGCGTCGCGCAGGAGGTCGTAGGCGTCCTGGGGAGTGCCGGGTGTGACGACGCGCAGGCCGGGCGTGTGGGTGTAGTAGGCCTCGCTCGAATCGCAGTGGTGCTCGACGCCGCCGATGTCGCCCGCGTAGGGGATCCGGATGACCATCGGCAGCGACAAGGCGCCGCGGGTGCGGTTCCGCAGCTTCGCGACGTGCGAGGTGATCTGCTCGAACGCGGGGTAGGCGAAAGCGTCGAACTGCATTTCGACCACCGGACGGAACCCGCCCATCGCCATTCCGACCGCGAAACCGACGATGCCGGACTCGGCCAGGGGCGTGTCGAAACAGCGTTCTTCGCCGAAATCGGCGGTGATGCCGTCGGTCACCCGGAACACGCCGCCGAGCGGGCCGACGTCCTCGCCGAAGATCAGCACGCGGTCGTCGTCCTTGACCGCGTCCCGCAGGGCGGCGTTGAGCGCTTGTGCCATCGAGAGCTCGGACATCAGGCCTCCAGTTCGGCCGCGACCAGCGCCCGCTGGGCGGCCAGCTGACGGGTCGGGACGGCGTACACGTGCTCGAACAGCGACAACGGATCCGGCTCGACGTCGGCGTTGAGGGTGTCGCGCACTCCGGCGGCGAACGTCTCGGCCTCGGCCCGGAATCGCTCGATGTCGTTGTCGGACAACAGGTTCTCGGTGGTCAGATAGGTCTGGAGACGGCGAACCGGGTCGGCCGCGCGCCACTTCTCGACCTCGGCCTGATCGCGGTAACGGGTCGCGTCGTCGGCGTTGGTGTGCGCGTCGATCCGGTAGGTGTGCGCCTCCACCAGTACCGGCCCGCGACCGGAACGCGCGTGCGCGACAGCGTCGTCCAGCACGGAAAGGACGGCGAGGGCGTCGTTGCCGTCGACCTGCTCGGAGCGGACGCCGTAGCCGACACCCTTGTACGCCAGGGCGGGCGCGGCGCTCTGCTTCTCGAACGGGACGGAGATCGCGAACCCGTTGTTCTGCACGAAGAACACCACCGGCGCCTTGAACACGGCGGCGAAGTTGAGCGCCTCGTGGAAGTCGCCCTCACTGGTGGCGCCGTCGCCGATGAGCGCGAACGCGACGGCGTCCTCGCCCCGGCGTTGCATCGCGTGGGCGAGCCCAGCGGCGTGGAGGGTCTGCGTCGCCAGCGGGGTGCACTGGGGAGCGACCCGCGTCTTGGCGGGGTCGTAACCGCAGTGCGCGTCGCCGCGGAGCAGCGTCAGGATCTCGCCCGGTTCAAGGCCGCGGGCGACCAGCGCGACCGAGTCGCGGTAGGTGGGGAAGAGCCAGTCGGCGTCGGTGAGGGCGAGCGCGCTCGCGACCTGGCAGGCCTCCTGGCCGGCGCTGGACGGATACACGGCGAGGCGGCCCTGTTTGGTCAGCGCGGTCGCCTGCGCGTCGAACCGGCGGCCGAGCACCATCAGCCGGTAGGCCTCGACGAGCCGTTCGGCCGGCGGCACGGTGTAGGCACCGTGCTCGTCGACGCGCGTGCCGTCCTCGGCGAGGAACCGCACCGGGATCCCGGACGGCAGCAACGCGGCGGCAGGGGTCTCCCGCGACATGGCGCAGCACCACCTTTCACAGACATATGATGCTGAGATCGTGGTTTCCGGAGTCCCAGTGTTCAAGAGGTGCGCGAAATGAGCGACAAACTGCCCGCAGAATCGGTTCAGCCGGACCGACCGTCCGGTAGTGGCGTGGCTCACGGGCCGGATCCGGGACGAACGGTCCTTGCCCTCGACGACATTGATCGCGCCATCCTCGCCGAGCTGACCGCGGACGGCAGGCTCGCCGTCCGGGCACTCGCGGAGCGGCTGCACATCTCGCGCACCAACGCCTACGCGAGGCTGGACAGGCTGATGTCCGAAGGCGTCATCACCGGCTTCGGCGCCCGGATCGACCCTCGGCGAGCCGGGCTCGGAACGAGCGCGTACATCCTGATCACCGTCGAGCAGACGTCGTGGCGCACGATGTCTGCCGAACTGCGGCAAATCCCGTTCGTCGAGCATGTGTCGCTCGTCGGTGGCGACTTCGACATCCTGCTGCTGGTGCGGACACCGGACAACGCTTCGCTGCGGGACGTCGTGCTGGAACGGTTGCAGGCGCTGGACGGCGTGCGCTCGACGCGGACGTGGCTGATCTTCGAGGAGCAGCCGGGCGTCGCCCCTCGTGAGTGGTGAGGACGTGGCACCGCACTCACGTGATCAAAGGCGGTACTCGCGTGATCAGCGGCGGAACATCCGAGTGCGGCCTCCAGTCACGCGAGTCACGTCCCTGATCACGCCGCGTCTGGGTGCCCAAGTCCGTGAAGGCCTCCTTGAGGGACTTGTCTTGTTTACCCAGTGGTGTGGGTCGAGCCTGAGGGGTTCGGGGCGTGGAACGTCCTGGCTCCTCTACATGGATTCGTTGATGAAGGATTTGGGACGGTGAACGTCCCAAATCCTTCATGGACAACGCTCGACCCTGTCTGGAACGGAGCGAATCCCGCCTACGCACAGGTCAGACGTAGATCAACGAATACCGGTCCGTGAAGGCCTCCTTGAGGGACACTGGGTCCCTCAAGGAGGCCTTCACGGACTTCGGGCTAGCAGGTACAAAGAGGACGGTTCGCCCCGCCGCTCACGAGGCCGTGGTGGGCAGTGGCCGGTCGTTGACCACCTGCTTCATCACGAGCGTCGAGTTCAGCCGCTGCACCCCGGGCAACGCGGACAACACGTCGTCCTCAAGCCGCTGATACGCGGCGAGGTCGGCGGTGACGATGCGCAGCAGGTAGTCGGGATCGCCGAAAAGCCGCTGCGCGAGCAGGACGTTCGGGATCCGCGTGACGGCGTCTTCGAAGCTCAGCAACGTCTCGCGGTCCTCTTGCCGCATGGTGACGAACACGAGCGCCTCGAAGTTCAGCCCCAGCGCGGCGGGATCGACCACCGCCCGGTACGCGCTGATCGTGCCGTTCCGTTCGAGCGCGCGCAGCCGGCGGTGGCACGGCGACGCGCTCAACTGGACTCGCTCGGCCAGTTCGGTGAGCGTCAGACGCCCCTCTTCCTGGAGGATGGCAAGAATCTTGCGGTCGACAGCGTCCATGGGGAAGATTCTTCCACGCTTGCGGCCCAAAGGGACAGAAGTTGGAAGCACCTTCGGGCGGATCGCGAATAGCTTTTCGAACATGCCTCTCGGATCCGTTCTCGCCTTCTGGGGCGTCGCGGCATTGCTCATCGCGGTGCCCGGCGCCGACTGGGCTTTCGCGATCAGCGCCGGACTTCGTCGCCAGGTCCTGCCGGCCGCCGGCGGCATCGTTCTCGGCTACTTGGCCATGACGCTGGTGGTCGCCGCGGGACTGGGTGTCCTCGTCGCCTCGAAGCCGATCGCCTTGCTCGCGCTCACCGTCGCCGGTGGGCTCTACCTGATCTGGCTCGGCTTCAAGACGGTGCGCCATCCATCGACGCTGGGTAGCGCTCCCAAGGAAGTCGGGAGCAGGGGTGGCACGCTGCTGGAAGGGATGGCGGTCAGCGGACTGAACCCCAAGGGACTGCTGGTCTTCGTCGCGATGCTGCCGCAGTTCACCGACCCGGCCGCGCGCTGGCCGATCCCGGTCCAGCTGGCCGTGCTCGGGCTGACCTTCGTCGGCACCTGTGCGATGGTCTACCCCTGCGTCGGCGTGGGAGCACAGGCCCTGCTGCGCGCCCGCCCCGCCGTTTCCCGTGTCGTTTCCCGGATTTCCGGTGCCTCGATGATGGTGGTGGGAGCACTCCTGGTCGTCGAGCGACTGGTGGCGTGAGCCGAATGGTCCATTCCACCGGACAGGTCGCCGAACAAACCTGGCCGCACCGTTGGAAAATCTCATACCCTCCGAAGCAGGCCGAAGGGAGCTGACCTGATGCGGTGGACCTGGGTGCGTACCGCGGTGGCCTTGGTGGTCGCCGCGTCGATCGTCCAAACGAGTCAATCGGATACTGCCGAAGCGCAGGTGATCCCCGCCGCGGCCGGCCGGTCCGCGATCTACGGCGGGGGACCGTTCTATCAGGACGGTCAGGGTGTCATGGACGTCCTGCGGTCGTCGGGTTTCACCACGGTCATCCTGTGGAGCATCCATGTCCACGACAACGGCGATCTGTACTACAACGACCACCTCGTGGTGAAAGACGGCCAGTACGTCGGCGACGCGGGATGGCCGGCCCGGCTGCGGACGCTGAAGCAGGCACCGACCTCGGTCGATCGCATCGAGGTGTCCGTCGGTGCCTGGGGCACACCGGACTGGGAAGCCATCGACAACCTGATCACGCGCGACGGCACCGGCAGCGGCACCGTGCTCTACCGCAACTTCCTGGCGCTGAAGAACGCCACCGGCGCGGACGCGATCAACAACGACGACGAAGCGCATTACGACGTCGACTCCACCGTCACCTTCGCGCGAATGGCGAACGCGATGGGCTACCGGAACTTCACGCTCACTCCGTACACCGCGGTGTCGTACTGGCAAGGCGTGAAGAACGGACTCGGCGGCCTGGTCGATCGCGTGTACCTGCAGGCATACGCGGGTGGCAGCGGCAACGACCCGGCGACCTGGACGCGGTCACTCGGCATGCCGGTGGATCCGGGACTCTGGAGCAAGAACGGCTCCGGCTGCACAGCGGGGGATTCGCCCGCCCAGGTGGAGAGCAAGATGCGGGCCTGGAAGTCGTCCGCGGGGATTCCGGGCGGCTTCATGTGGCTGTACGACGACATCAAGAAGTGTTCGGCGCAAGGCACGGCCGCCGACTACGCGCGGGCGATCAACACCGCCACCACGAGCTGACGCTGTAACGCTCTCCGCGCTTCCGCCGAATACAGGCGGGTTCGATGGCGGAGGCGGAGGAATCGTGGCGCGTGTGCTGATCCTGTTCGCGGTCGCCGCAGTCTTTCTCGCGGCGCCTGCCTGCGCGCGTACGGAACCGGCGTCACGTCCCGCCGTCACTGTGACGACGAGCGTCGTGCCGGCGACGACCGACCCGCCGAGCACCGACGTGACCACGACGGTCGTGACGACGTCGGTCGCTGTCGTGCCGACCACGAGCAAGGCGCCCGTCAAGTCGAAGGCGGACCAGCGGAGAGCGGCGTGCCGCAAGGACGAGAATCAGTGCTACGAGCCAGGGACGAACACCAAATGCCAGACCGGCGGCTGCGTCAACGCCGGACGCGGAATGACGCAGCGCGACGTCGGGAAACAGCGCGACAAGTGGCTCCGCGAGCATCCGGGTTGGTGCCCCGCGGGCGAGACCGGAGCGGTGGCACCCTGTTGACCGACACACGCCATTCGGGTGATAACGGTTCGGCATTCGATGTATCTGCCGTACACCCCATTGACACCTTCCTGCGATCACGGCGACTGGGTGGAGGAATGCGGTGACGGTGGAGGACGCGGGTCAGGACTACCTGACGCGGCAGATCGGGGCGCTGCTCGAAGCGATTCGCGAGGAGGGGCCGGTCGGCGAGGGCAGACGCAGTTTCCGGATCGCCGGGCATCTCGCCGCGGAGGGCGGGTTCCACCTCGGCGACATCCTCGCCGCGACCGCGCAACTGCTGGCGGTCCACGCTTGGAACAACGGCTACCTCGCCGCGGCGGAGCTGCTGACGCGCCGCATGCGGGAGTTCGGCGCCGAATCGGCGGAGTTGGTGCGCTACCTCGTGCGGCTGGAGACCGGCTGCGAGCAGGGCTGGCTCCCGCACGCGGATCGCGACGAACTCATCGCCTACGCGCGGCGTGTCCAGCGCGCGGACATCGAGGAGCGCGCGCAGGCCATCGAAGCGTCGTTGCCCGGCGTCACCGATCCCGAGCGTCCTGATCGGATGGCGAGTGAGTCGTGAGATGGTGCTCGGGGTCCGCGAGGATACCGCGGATCACCGAGCCGGCGGCGCCGCGGACGGCGGCGCCCGTGCCCAGCGCCGAGCGGACGACGCGCACCGGCGACCACGCCGTGCTGGGCACGCGGCGTTCCAGCTCGGCGAGGAGTGGCTCACGCAGCCACGGCTCCAGCCGCGCGTAGGTTCCGCCTAGCACCACCGCCGGAACGTCCATCAGGTTGACCACAGTGGACAGTCCGACGCCGAGGTGTCCCGCGGCGACGGTCACCGCGGAAAGCGCGGCGGCGTCGCCGGATTCCAGCGAGGTAACCAGCTCGTCCACCGTTCCCGCGCCCGCGAGCCGCAGGATCTCTTCCTGACCGGCCATTCGTTCCAGGCAGCCGTTCGCGCCGCAGGAACACGGCGGGCCGTCGGGTGCCACGGGCAGGTGGCCGATCTCGCCGCCCGCGCCGCGGACGCCTTCGAACAGGGCGCGATCCAGCACGATGCCCGCCCCGATCCCGATCTCGCCCGACACGTGGACGAAATCCGGCAACGCCGAGCCGTGCCAGAGTTCGGCGAGCGCCGCGAAGTTCGCCTCGTTGGCGACGGTGAACGTCCCGCCGAGCCGGTCGGCGAGGTCGACGTCGCGCCAGCCCAGGTTGGGGGCGAGCCGCACGAGGCCGGATTCGACCAGGCCCGGCACCGCGATCCCGACGCCGCCGACCGGGACACCCAGCGCGTCCGCCTGCTTCCGGGCTTTACGCAGGAACGCCGACACGCGCTGGAAAACCCGCGGGGTCCGGTTGTCCGCATATCGGACTTCCTGCGCCCGGACGGCGCCGGTCAGATCGACGAGACAGGACGCCAGGTAGTCGACGCCGATCTCGATGCCGAGTCCGTGCGGGCCGGTGGGGGAGAGCGAAACGACGGTGCCACGCCGCCCGGGGCCGACGCGTTGCTCCGGTTCGCCTTCGGCCACGAGATCCGCCGCGATCAACCGGTCGACCACGCTCGACACGGTCGCCTTCGTGAGTCCGGTGGCGGCCGCCAGGCCCGCCCGGGACGTGCCGGGACCGTCCGCGATCGCCCCGAGGACGAGCGCGGCGTTGTGCTGCCGCACGGTGTGCTGTCCCGCCGGGCGCGTGCCGATCATCGCGCGATTGTATTCGTTCGATGCCTGAACGAAAGCCTTGACCCGCCGGGTCGGGCGTCGATAAGTTCAGGCATCAAACTAATGGAGGCGAGATGGCTCAGGCACCGACGCGTGAGGACAAGTTCAGCTTCGGGCTGTGGACCGTGGGCTGGCAGGCGAACGACATGTTCGGCCCGGCGAGCCGTCCGCCGCTCGACCCGGTCGAAGCCGTGCACCGCCTCTCGGACCTCGGCGCCTGGGGGATCACCTTCCACGACGACGACCTCGTCCCGTTCGGTTCGGCCGACGACGACCGCGCGCGGCAGCTGAAACGTTTCCAGGGCGCGCTCGCCGAGACCGGTCTCGTGGTCCCGATGGTGACCACGAACCTGTTCAGCCACCCCGTCTTCAAGGACGGCGGCCTGACCAGCAACGATCGTGACGTCCGCCGCTACGCGCTGCGGAAGGTGCTGCGGAATCTCGACGTCGCCGCCGAACTCGGCGCGTCGACGTTCGTGCTGTGGGGCGGCCGCGAAGGCAGCGAGACGGACGCCGCGAAGGACGTCCGCGCGGCGATGGACCGCTACCGCGAAGGCATCGACTTCCTCGCCCAGTACGTCCTCGACCAGGGCTACGGCCTCCGGCTCGCGCTCGAACCGAAGCCGAACGAACCGCGCGGCGACATCCTGTTGCCGACCATCGGCCACGCGCTCGCGTTCATCTCCACCCTCGACAACCACGAGATCGTCGGCGTGAACCCCGAGGTCGGGCACGAGCAGATGGCCGGGCTCAACATCGTCCACGGCATCGGGCAGGCGCTGTGGCAGGGCAAGCTGTTCCACATCGACCTCAACGGCCAGCGCGGCCCGCGGTTCGACCAGGACCTCGTGTTCGGCCACGGCGACGTGCTGTCGTCGTTCTTCCTGGTCGACCTGCTGGAGCACGGCGGCTACGACGGGCCGCGTCACTTCGACTACAAGCCGCTGCGCACGGAGAACATGGACGGCGTGTGGGCCAGCGCCGAGGCCAACATGGCCAGCTATCTGCTGTTCGCCGAGCGTTCCCGCGCGTTCCGGGCCGATCCCGAGGTGCGAGCCGCCCTGGACGCCGCCCTTGTACCCGAGTTGGCGACGCCGACGCTGAACGAGGGCGAGACGGCGGCGGATCTGCTGGCGGACCGGTCGGCGTTCGAGGACTTCGACCCGGAGAAGGCGGCGGAACGCGGTTACGGCTTCATCCGCCTGTCCCAGCTGGCCCTCGAACACCTCACCGGAGCCCGCTAGAAGCGGTCGACGTCGATGACGGCCTTGGCGAACTCCTCCGGTGCCTCCTGCGGCACGTTGTGGCCGATGCCGTTCAGGACGCGGTGCTCGTACTTGCCGGAGAACTTCGACCGGTAGGCCTTGCCGTCGGTGTTCGGGCCGTCGAAGTCGCTGCCGATCGTGATGGTGGGCACGGAAACCGCCGGTCCCTGCGCGAGCTTCTGTTCGAGGGCGTCGAGTTTCGGGTCGCCCTCGGCGAGACTCAGCCGCCACCGGTAGTTGTGGATCACGATGGCCACGTGGTCCGGGTTGTCGAAGCAGGCGGCCGAACGGTCGTAGGTCGCGTCGTCGAAGGTCCACTTCGGCGACGCGATCTTCCAGATCAGCTTGTTGAAGTCGTGCCGGTTCTTCGTGTAGCCGAGGATGCCGCGCTCGGTGGCGAAGTAATACTGATACCACCAGCCGAGCTCGGCGGTGGGCGAGAGCGGCTGCTTGTTCGTCTCCCGGTTGGTCACCAGGTAGCCGCTCACCGACACGAGCGCCTTGCATCGCTCGGGCCACAGCGCGGCGATGATCACGGCCGTGCGGGCGCCCCAGTCGAAGCCGCCGAGGACGGCCTTCTCGATCTTCAGCGCGTCCAGCAGCGCGACGATGTCGGCGGCGATCGCTGACTGCTGGCCGTTGCGGAACGTGTCCTTCGACAGGAACCGCGTCGGCCCGTAGCCGCGCAGGAACGGCACGATCACCCGGTACCCGGCCGCGACCAGGCGTGGGGTGACGTCGACGTAGCTGTGGATGTCGTAGGGCCAGCCGTGCAGGAGGACCACCACCGGGCCGTCGGCAGGGCCGGCTTCGGCATAACCGATGCTCAGCTCCCCGGCGTCGATCTGCTTGAGCGGGCCGAACGAGGTGTTCCCGCCGGTCGTGGCGGGCGCCGCCACCGGTGCCGCCGCGGGCTGGGCCGAGCAGCCCGCCACGGTGGCACCCGCTGTCGCGGCGATGACGGCCTGCGCGAACCTTCTCCTGCTGAGCATCCTGATTCCTCCCGCGAAACGCCTGGTACGGGACGAAATTAAGGGGACGGCTCCGGACGCGGCGACCGTCGGACGACGTCACCGGTGTAAGTCGCCCTAGGCCACCTCGGGGTGGGCGGTCACGAAGGCCGCTTCCAACCGGTGGATCCGAGCCCAGAACTCGGCTTCCCGGCCGGATTCGAGCACGCCCAGGTAGCCGCCGGGGACGACGCGGCCCACGAACGGCCCGGACGTCCACACCCGCCAGCCGACCGTGGCGTCGTCGCCCGAAGCGGACGCGGGATCGTCGGTGCCGCGGATCGCCGCGATCGGGCACGAGAGCTGGGTCCTGGCGGGCCCGCGGTAGGCGTTCAGCAGCTGGAGATCGCCGAGCAGCAGGTCCAGGGCGTACTCCCAGCTTTCGGGCGAATCGCGGTAGCCCGCGACGGGGGTGAGCCCGGTGCGGCCGAACACCCGTCCCATCGCCGAGGCGCCCGCCTTGGCGTTCTTGTCCGGTGAACGCCGTTGCGGGGCGCACGCGTCCACGACGATCAGCGCGCGAGGCGAAACACCCAGCCGTTGAGCCGTTTCCAATGCGACGAAGGCGCCCATGCCGAATCCGATCGTCACGGAACGGCTGAACCAGGCCGCCGGCATCGCGGCGGCCGACTGCGCGGCGAGTTCTTCGACAGTGGAAGCCGGTGGATCCGCGAGCCTTTCCCCGTGTCCGGGGTATTCGACGCCTCGAACGTCCGCATCGGCCGCGCCGGCGAGCGGGCCGAACGCGCGCAGCGTGCCGCCGGCGGGCGGAAACACCAGGTAGCCGCGGCCACGACTGTCTGATGTGGACAGTGAAACGAGTGTGGCCGTCATGATCCGAAAGATACGCGCCATTAACCCGAATGGGGTAACGGTTCGGATTCGACCAAGATCAAATTCACCCACGAGGGGGAGCTCTTCGGGAAAAGATGCCCGGCCGTGTCGTATCTGGCACTCCCTGTTCGACGTCTTGATAAGAGCCGGAAGGAGAAAGCGATGAACACCACGACACTGGCCTCGACCACGCGGCTGAACCCGGTGAGCCGCACCCTGCCGGTTCTGCTGGCGATGGAGGACGACGCGGAAGACGTCGGTCGCCTGTCCCCGGACGACCGGCTGACCTGTCACGTGCACGGCCGCTGGATCCACCAATGCGTGGCTTCGCCGCTGCACGTCAACCCGATCACACGGCACCGCTGGTGTCGTTCGTGCGCGACCGCGCTGACCGTCTCCATCGACGAACTGTCCGGCGACGTCACGATGTTCTGCCCGCGGTGTGGCCACGGCGAAAGCGCCGCCTCCGCCCGGTTGATCGCCGCGTGCCGGGCCAGCCTGGCCGCCGCGCGCCGCCGTTTCGGTGTGCGTGCCGCTTAACCGGCCCGGCCGAGGACGCGCTCGATGATCCGGTCGCGATCCGGCGGGCGGAGATAGAGATAGTGACCGGCGTCCGGCAGGATCTGGACGTCGGCATGGGGGATAAGGCTTTCGAGTCGTCTGGCGGCGGTGACCGGATCGTGCACGACGCTGCGTCCGCCGAACAGGGCGAACGTGGGCACTTCGATGGACCTTAGGGCGGCATCACTCGGGCGAACCTGGAACGGCACCCGGGCGCGATAGCACCGGATCCCGGCGAGGATCAGCCGGGCAGCGGGCTGGTCGAGGACGTCCTCCCCGGCGGTCCACGCGACGAACCGCCGCCACAGGCGATCGTTGTCGAGTACGGCCACGGGCAAGCCGTACCAGGACACGCGCCGGGAGAACGGCGCCGAAACGGTGGTGGCGTCCAGCAAGCCGATGGACGCGAGTCTTCCGGGCGCGTGGATCGCCTGGTTGACCGCGTGCCAGCCGCCGGTCGAACCGCCCACGAGATGCACATCGGTCAGTCCCAGGCGCTCGAAGACGTGGTCGAGAGCGCTCGCCCTGTCACGGATGTCCTTGAACGGGACCTTGTGCACGCTTCGGCCCGCTTCGCCGAGGGTGTCGATCGCATAGACCGGGTGCCGCTCAGCCAAAGCGGGGATCAGGGTCGCGAAACACGCGGAAGTGGCCATGAGTCCCGGCAGGAGGGCGATCGGGCTGCCGCCGTCGCCGTAGCGGTAGACCCGCGTGATGCCATGGTGCGTTTCGACGTCGAAGACCGCGTCCGGGTCCGGACACTCGGCGATGGCGCGGTCATAGGCGGCGAAGTAGTGCTTCTCGGCCGCCGGACTTTTGAAACTCCCGATTTTCCGCATGAGCGGAACGCTAGGCAAAGCCGCGTTTCCGGTCTTGAACGAAAGTAAGGTGAAGGCATGGGCGGGTGGGGTCTCGTGGTGCCGCGGCGGGATATCGCCCGCGCACCCGGCGAGCGGGTTCTCCGGTGGCCCCATCCCGCGCTGGCCGCCCACGTGGCGAGTTACGTCGCGCACGATCTTCCCGACGCGGGCGCGAACTCCTGGCAGATCACCCCGTTGTCCGTGCTCACCTGGGTGATCGACCTCGACGCCCCGGCCCGCGGTGCCGGGGTCCCCTCTTCGCCGGTGCTTGGGCTGCGAGACCGGCCGTTGCGTGTCGAACAGACCGGAGCTTCACGCGGGATCGTGGTCACCCTGACCCCGCTCGGTGCGTACGCGTTGTTCGGGATTCCGTTGCGGGAACTGACGAATTCAGTGGTCGCGGCATCCGAGACGCTGCCGGCCGGGTCGTTGACCGAACGGCTGGCCGAGGCGACGGACTGGGCGGAGAGGTTCCGGCTGCTCGACGAATATCTCGCGGCGAAGGTGGCTCGCGGCCCCGTGCTGGCCGCCCCGGTCCGGCACGCGTGGGACCGGCTTTCGGCGGGCCCGGTCCGCGTCGACGCTCTCGCGGACGAGATCGGCTGGAGCAGGCAGCATCTCAACGCCCGGTTCCGTGAACAGATCGGGCTGAACCCCCGCACGGCCGGGCGGATCGCCCGGCTCAATCGGGTGCTGGCGTTGATGAGCCGGGCGTCGTCCCTTCCGTGGGCCGAGGTCGCGCACCTGGGCGGCTACAGCGATCAGGCGCATCTCGTCCGGGAGTTCCGGGCGTTGACCGGATGCAGCCCGACCGAGGCCGGGAAACCGGCTGGGCTATTTGTTCCGCCACGTGACGGCGCGTGAATCGGCGCTTTCGTATGGCTGAGAGGTGTACGACAGCGAGGTGATCGGATCGGACGCGACCCCGAAGTGCAGACGGCAGGACTCGAAGACCGCGCCCTTGGTCGAGAAGTCCTTCGGCGCGAAATTCTGGTCCTCGCACCCGGTGACGTCGGCGTCGCCCATGCCCAGAAGCGAACCCGGCCAGCCGCCGCTCTTGGTCTTCGCGCTGAGGATCGGGGTGTACACCTCGGCCATGTTGGAGCCGTCGACGTTGGTGAGCTTTTCGCGGACGAAGAAGAAGTTCTTGCCCCGCAGCTTCGCCTTGTCCTCGTCCTTGAGCGGCAGGCCGTCGATGTCGGCGTCGGGCGCTTTGACCGATTCCACGGTGACCGTCAGCCCGATGACGCCCTTCGCGTAGTGACTGTAGAACGGGATGATCGCCTGCTCGCCGAATTTGAGCTTCGTACCCGGTTTGACCGCCTCGCCGGTGACCTCCAGGGTCGGCGTGGTGGTGAGATACGGCTTCGGCGTCGTCGTCGGTTCACTGGCCGACGTCTGTCCGGAAGTGGTGGTGGCGCCGGCACTCCGGGCCTGACCGACGTTCTGCGGTGCTGTGCAGCCGACCAGCGCGGCGCCGAGCATCGCGGTGACGACGGCATGACGAACTCTCGGACGTGTGGGCACGACCGATCTCCCCTCGGAAAAGTGAAAACACTTGGATTTCCCCCGAAGTGCACTTTAGCCAACGAGCGTTCACCCGATCGGTGGAGGTAGGTTGCGGACATGACCCAGGTTTCGCCGCCTGCCGAGGCCGCCACGAGGATCACCGGACGCGCTGTCTCCGAGCAGAGAAGCCTCTCGGGCGGGGTGACCGAAGTGGTGCTGGACAGCGGCGACACCGTGGTCGTCAAACGGGGCCATGCCCGGAACGCGATACCCGCGGAGGCCGCGGGCCTGCGATGGCTGGGGGAGCCCGGTGCCGTGCGGGTACCCGAGGTGCGCGGCCACGACGACGAGTGGCTGGTCACGGATCTGGTCGGCGGAGGGCGGCCGACGCATCACGCCGCGGAGCGGCTGGGGCGGGGGCTCGCGGCACTGCACGCGGCGGGCGCGCCCGCGTTCGGCGCGGCGCCGCCGGACGGCCCCGCCGACGCGTGGATCGGCCTGGCTCCGATGAAGAACACGCCAGGGGAGGACTGGTCGCGGTGGTACGCCGAGTATCGAGTCCTGCCCTATGTCCGTCGCGCGGTCGACGAGGGCACCTTGAACATTGACGAGGCCGCAGTCATCGAGCGAGCCTGCGCGCGGCTTCCGGAAGTGTCGGAACCTCCGGCGCGTCTGCACGGTGACCTGTGGAACGGCAATGTGCTGTGGGGCCCTGTCGAAGCCTCGCTCATCGATCCGGCGGCGCACGGCGGCCATCGCGAAACCGATCTCGCCATGCTGCAGTTGTTCGGCTGCCCGTTGCTCGACCGGGTGCTCGCCGCCTACCAGGAGGTCGCCCCGCTCGCCGACGGCTGGACCGACCGGATCGGTGCGCACCAGCTGTTCCCGCTCCTGGTCCACACCGTCCTTTTCGGACGGTCGTACGCCGGTCAGGCGGTCGCGGCGGCGAAGGCCGTCGGCCAGTAGGTCACCGGGCGAGGCGGTCGAGCCATTCGGCGAGCATCGCGTGCTCGGCGGGGGTCAGCGCGTCCCCGGGTTCCTTCTCCAGCGCGGCTTTGAGCGCGATCGCACGGCTGGGGATGTCCGACACCTCCTCCGCGCTGTCGGTGGTGATGGCCGCGATGACATGTTCGCGCGCGGCGACGATCAGGTCCGGGTCGCGTTGTTCGGGCGGGCTGGCGAGGAACGAGAGGATCACGCCCATCCCGGTCGCGTGCACCAGCTGCGCGGCCTGTTCGACCGGGACACGCAGCCTGCTGGCCTCGGCGATACGGCCGACGATCCGGCGGAGGATCGCGTCCGCCTCACGGCGGGCTTCGCGGACGCGGGGCTCGCCGTACATGAGCATGTAGAAGGCGGGCTGCTGCAGGCCGAACTCGACGTGCAGGTCCCAGCCCCGCCGCAGATCGCCCACCGGGTCGTCGGTCTCGCCGAGGGCGTGCTTCCCCTCCAAGTAGCTCTTGAAGCCATACGTGGCGACGGCGTCGAGCAGCCCGTCCTTGTCGCCGAAGGTCCGGTAGAGCGTGGGCGCCTGCACTCCGGCGGCGGCGCTGACCGCACGCGTCGACAACGCCTCGCGCCCGCCCTCCCGCAGAAGCTCCGCGGCCGCGCGGACCAACCGGTCTTTCGTCGTCAACGTCATGTATCGACGATAACACCCAGCCGGTAGCAGTGGTTCGGTATCAGTGATACCGTGATCTCGTTACCAATGGAAACGCCTGATGGGAGCAAGTCATGGCACGCGTAGCGATCGTCACCGGCGGGTCGCGGGGCATCGGCAGGGAATCCGCGGAGCGGCTCGCGTCGGACGGGTTCGCGGTCGTCGTCGTGTACGGCGGCAACAAGGACGAGGCGCAGGCCGCGGTCGACGCGATCACCGGCAGGGGTGGCCAGGCGATCGCGGCCCAGGCCGACGTCGCCGACGAGCAAGCCGTCGCGGCCGTTTTCGACACCGCGGAGAAGACCTTCGGCGGTGTCGACGTCGTGGTCCACGCGGCGGGCATCATGTATCTCGCGCCGGTGGCGGAGCTGGATCTCGACCGGCTGGACCGATTGCACCGCACCAACATCCGCGGCACCTTCGTGGTCGACCAGCAGGCCGCCCGCCGCGTACGCGACGGCGGCGCGATCATCAACTTCTCCACGTCGGTGCTCGGCCTCGCCCTGCCGGGATACGCCGCCTATGCCGCCACGAAGGGCGCCGTCGAAGCCGTCACCCTGGTCCTCGCCCGTGAACTGCGCGGCCGCGACATCACCGTGAACGCGGTCGCCCCCGGCCCGACCGCCACGGCGCTGTTCCTCGACGGCAAGGACGAGGCGACGATCGCGAGCATGGCGGCGCAGCCCCCGCTCGAACGCCTCGGCACCCCGTCCGACATCGCCGAGGTCGTCTCGTTCCTCGCCGGTCCGGCGCGGTGGGTCAACGGGCAGGTCCTTCGCGCCAACGGCGGCATCGTCTGACGCCCTCGTGAGTGGTGAAGACGGTTAGACGACGTCCAGTCGAGGTGCCGCGGCAGCGGACTGGGCGGCGTGGGCGATGGCATTGGCGTCGTTGAGGTTGTTGACCCGGACGGTGAAGGCGGGAACGGCCCGTTTGGTGAATTTCACCGTGTAGACCGAGAAGGTCTTGGCGGTCTGGGAGTAGAAGATGTGCTTCGTCTGATTCCAGTCGACCTCGAGGAATTGGCGGCGTACGACCCCGACGAAGAGGAACAGCAGCCGGCGATTCGTGCAGGCGAGCACGCCCTGGCCTTCGCCCTGTGCGGCGGTGAGCGCGAGTACCCGCTCTTCCGGCCGGAGGTAACCGGGGAGGAGGTTGACCTCCTTCATCGAGCCCACGAGGACTCCGCGCACGTTCTGCAACGCGGCGACGATGTCAGGGCGCATCGCCGGAACGGGAGCGGGTTGCGGCGCCTGTCGGGGCCGTTCGGCCACTGAAGGCGTGGGGGCCGGGCGAACGGCGGTGTGGAATGTCCAGCGGTGTCCGTCCCAGTAGCGCAGCAGGGCGTCGTCCAAAGGATCCGGAAACCACGAAGGAGGACGTTGAGGCGTTGGAGAGGGTGCGGGCGGTTGAGGTGCGTGTGTCATGTCAGGTCGCCGTCCGAAGACAGGTCACCGTCATCACCCGCGTCGGTGTTCGAGGCACCGGCCGGTGCGTGCGGAGAATCGGTGTCGCGTCGGGATGCTCGCCACTCGACGGCATCCGCGGTGTCCTTGTACTCGAGGATGTGGTCGTCACCGAGTTCGGTGAGGAGCTCCTTGACCCGCGCCGGTGTGGCGTAGAAGAACTCCCGGCGCGGGTTCACCATGTTGACGCGGTCCGCTGCCAGTCGCTGGTGTAGGGCCGTTTCGAGAGCGACGGCGTCTTCGGAGAAGAAGAGCCCGTGGACGTCGAACCGGAACGGAACGGACGCATCGCCGAGTTCTCGGACCCGGTCCATCGGTTCGAGCCGTCGGGTCATCCCGATCTTCACGACGTCGGGCCCGAACGCGCCCAGGTTCGAGATGACGTAGACATAGCCGGCGCGGATGTTGGCCGCCCGCTGCTCCACTCCGGCTAGGGCGTCGTCGACCGCCGCCAACTGCTCCTTCGCACGGATCTGGCCTTCGGTATCCCCCTTGGCCTCAAGTCGCGCGAGGACCGTGGCGTAGTGAGCACGCTCCTTGGCCAGCCGCGCACGCTCCCGCTCGACCTCCTTCATGACCTTCGCCTCTTCGCGCAGCCTGGCACGTTCTTCCCGCGCGGCTTCGCGTTCGACCTCGACCTTCATCAAGTAGTCGGCGGTCAGGTCGATCTCTTTGAGCCTGAGCCGGTGGTAGTCGCTGGAGATGACGATGCGCATCAGCGCGCCGAGCTTGCCGATCGTGTCCCGTGTGGTCGTCAGCCGGGTCTTGACGGATTCCACAGTGTGCGGCTTGACCACGCGGACCGCGTTGTCGGCTTCGGCGTTGTACGCCCGGAGCATCAACTTGGCCATGTCGCGGCCCAGTTTCTGGCCCTCTTTGACGGAGCCGTTGACCGCCCAATCGACCTGACAGGTCACTGCGTCGGTTTTCGCGGCGGTCTTGATCCGCGCCCGCAACTCGGTGAGCGCGTCCTTGTAGGCCAGCGCGTCTTCGAGCGGATGGGCGTATTCGTAGATGCCCACCTCCTGCAGCAACGCGAGTTCACGGGTCTCCACGAGCCGGGTCTGCAAGGACTCCAGCTCGGCCGCCAACTGCTGCCGGGCGGCCGTTTGCGTCGACTGTTCGGCCTTGGCCTGCTCGACCGTTGCTTTCAACCGGCGAAGGTCGGCTTCCAGCACGGCGGTCTCGGTGCCTCGAAGGTGGCCGACCCAATTCCTCAGTTCGGCGATCGTGGCGTGGGCCGCGGCGAGTTGCTGGTGAAGAGCGGCGACCTCCGCGCTCTGATTGTTGCCGAACAACGCCACGGTGCTTCCTCCCGGATCGGCGCCGGCCAAGATCGCCGGTTCCAGTGCTACTTCCGAATCTTGGAGAGAGCACGCGGTGTTACGCAGATCGGCGTGGGAGCCTCTGGTTCACTGAACCGGAGTAACGACTCTGGTCTGGTGGCGACTCACCACTCACGAGGTTCGGTGTCATCCACGCCGATCCCGCGAAGGTCGGCCGAAGTGAACACAGCGTCCGCCCGCTCGCCGAGCAGGATGCCGAGCACCAGTTCCATGGTGTCGACGTAGGACGCCCACAGCCTGTCTCGCAGTTCGTTGCTCCGGCTCATCGACGCGAGCACGGGCCCGTCCTGTCCGGCCCGTTCCAGCACCTTGACGAGCAGTCCGCCTTCGAGGAAGCCCGATGCCTTGACCCCCAGATGATTCCGGGCGGCACTGCTGAACAGCATGAACAGGACCGAGCCGTCGGCCCGGTCGGAGACGCCGTCCCAGGTCAGTTCGAGACCGAAGAGTGATTCCAGCCCTTTGAGCAGCCGTTCCCGATAAGCCTTGAGAGCGTCGTTGAACTCGCCCACGTCGTCGCTGAACCCGTGCGAGTAGTCAGGCTGGGCCGCGAGATACGCGAGGACGAACGCCCGGCGGTCATAACGCTTGATCACAGGCGAACGGTAACGAAGACAAGGGCGGGCCCGCCAACGAATACGGACCCGCCCTGTCCTTTGTGGACAGAAAGATCAGACGACGGTGCCCTCGGCGTCGTCGTCCGAGTCGGTCTCCTCGATCTTCCACTTCAGCTGGAACTCGACCTCTTCCTCACCGTCACCGCGCTCGTGCTCGATCGAGAACTGCGCACGCGCGGGGACGCGGAACCGCTCCCCGGCGATCTGGATGCGGAACGAGGTCTCGGACTCGAGCGCGTCGGCGAGCCTGCGCAGTTTCGCGACGACGTCGGCGGTGGAGTAGACGCGTTCGACGTCTCGGGGAGCGGTTCCGGTCACGGTTTCCTCCAGAGGTCCGACACCCTGGCCGGGTGTCCTGGCGTCATTCAATCGGGTGATCGACACCTGCGAGAGGCCGGGGTCACAGTGACCGGGCGAGCCGGAAGCCGACGTCGTCGACACGGAACGTGGGATGGCTGCGACGTCGCACCGAGGCCCGGCAGCTCCACTGCTCGTCGAACCAGCCACCGCCCTTCAGCACCCGGTACTCGCCGTACACCTCGGCGTCGTAGACGTCCCAGCACCACTCCCAGACATTGCCGAGCATGTCGTGCAGGCCCCACGCGTTGGGCGCCTTCCCGCCGACGTCGTGCACGGATTCCGCCGAGTTCTCCCGGTACCAGGCGATCTCGTCGAGCGGTCCGTAACGGGGGCCGGTCGTGCCGGCGCGGCAGGCGTGTTCCCATTCCGCTTCGGTGGGCAGGCGGTAGCCGTTCGCGGACCGGTCCCAGGTCGGCGAATCCAGCTCATAGACGGGAGTCAGCCCCTCGCGTTCGGACAAGGTGTTACAGAACAGGAGTGCGTCCTGCCAGGAGACGTCGACGAGGGGAAGCCGTCCGGTCTTCTGGGTGACCGGAACGGGGGCGAGCAGGAACGACGCGACATCGACGGTCCAGCTCCGCTGCGTCCGCCGGTCCGCCAGCGTCGCCCGGCCAGCCGGGACGGTGATCATTTCCATGGTCCGGCCGATGTTACCCAGCCCGCCTTCCGCAGAACGAACGGAAGCGGGACAAGTGCGATCGCCGCACTGATCCAGATGGCGTAGCGGTAGTCGGCCGTCGACTCCGTGACGAAACCGGCGAGCACCGGCCCGAGGAACGCGCCGACGTTGAGCGCGACCGTCGCGAACGAACCTCCGAGCGTCGGAGCTCCGGGAGTCACGTGCATGACCCGGGCCACGAGCGCGGAACCGCAGCCGAACGACAGTCCACCTTGGACGGTCGCCAGGACGAACAACGCGATCGGTTGCGCGCCGGTGGCCGCGAGTGCGGCCCAGCCCACCGGCAAGGCGCACAACGCGAGCACCAGACCGCGCCGGAGTTCGCCGTCTCCCGTCTGGCCCGCCACCGTGACACCGAGGAAAGCGCCGACGCCGAACGCCGCCAGGAGTCCGGAAACCGCTCCGCCGGGAAGGCGAGCGACGTCCGTCGCGATGACCGCGAGGAAGGCGAACGTCGCGAAGGTCGCGCCATTGACCAACGCGGCCAAGAGCATCGCCTGGCGGACAGGAGGTGTCTTCAGTTCGCGCGCTTCACGCTTGATCGAGACCTCGGGCGGAGTCGCCGCACTGGTGGGTGCCGAACGGAACACCAGCACCAGTGCGGGAAGGCACAACGCGGCCACCGCCCAGAACGCGGAGCGCCAGCCGGCGAGATCGCCGAGCACGGCGCCCGCGGGAACTCCGGCCACACACGACAACGTGATGCCCGCCAACAGGATCGCGGTCGCCCGCGCCTGTTTCCCTTGTGGCGCCAGAGCGGTCGCGACCGGCATCGCCACGGCGAGGAATCCCGCGTTGACCACCGCCGCGACGACCCGGGTGCCGAACAGCAGCGGGAAGCTCGTCGTGACCGCGCCGATGACGTGCACGACGACGAAAGCGGCCAGGAACCCGGCCAACGCCCGGCGCCGGGGCCAGCGCGCGCTGAGCACGGCCATCGCGGGAGCGCCGACGATCATTCCGACGGCGTAGGCCGAGGTCAGCGTGGCGGCCGCGCCCACCGGTACGTGCAGCTCGCCGGCGATCCCCGTTACGAGACCGGAGGCCATGAATTCAGAGGTGCCTTGCGCGAAAACGGCAAGGCCGAGGACATAGACGAACAGGGGCAACGGACGACTCCCATGGGAAAGGTGAGCAGGAGGAGCCGTGCGCTGGACAGGGTGGAACCCGGCCGGACGCACGGAACAGCGCTCCGGTCACCGGGAGGCGAGAGGACCTAACGGCAGGACACGACGACTCGCCGCCGGATGACCGGCGGCGGGGTTCTGTCCGACTCGGGGCTCGTCACGAGAGCGCACATTACACAGACGTCGCGCGACCGGTCCAACGGGTATTGCCGGACGCGGGGAAAACGGTGCTCGTTCCGCGTACCGGAACGGTTTCGTTGCCCGCTCGAATGAACCCGAGTAATGCGGTTTGACCTGCGGTTTTCGTGATTGTTTCGGTACTGGGAACCGCACTTGGATTCGGTTAACCTCGACTTCATGATTCCCACGGTTGTCTGGGGTACGGGCAACATCGGCCGTGCCTCCATCCGGGCCGTCGACGCGCATCCGGCGCTGGAACTCACCGGAGTGCTCGTGTACGATCCCGCGAAGGTCGGCTGTGACGCGGCCGCGCTCGCGGGGATCGACGGCGAACTGGGTGTGGCGGCGACCGATGACGTCGAAGCCGTCATGGCGGCGGGGCCACGGGCGGTGGTGTACGCGGCGTCCGGTGACATCCGGCCCGCCGAAGCGCTGGCCGACATCGTCCGCGCGGTCCAGGCAGGGGCGGTCGTGGTGACGCCCGCGCTCTACGCGCTGTACGACCAGCGCAACGCGCCGGACGAGCTACGTGAGCCGGTGCTCGCGGCGATCGCCGAGGGCGGCGGTTCGCTGTTCGTCTCCGGGGTGGATCCCGGCTGGGGCAACGACATCCTGCCGTTGCTGATCAGCGGGCTCGGCACCACCGTGGACGCGGTCCGCTGCCAGGAGATCTTCGACTACTCCACCTACGACCAGCCGGATTCCGTCCGCTATCTGGTCGGGATGGGGCAGCCGATGGACTATCAGCCGCCGATGCTGGCCCCGTCGGTGCCCACGATGGTGTGGGGCGGGCAGGTGCGGCTCATCGCCCGCGGTCTGGGCGTCGAACTGGACGAGATCCGCGAGACGCTCGAGCGCCGCCCGCTCGAGGAAACCGTGACCACGCGGGCGATGGGCGAGTTCGAGGCGCGTACGCAGGGCGCCGTCCGGTTCGAGGTGCAGGGGATCGTGGACGGCGAACCCCGCATCGTCGTCGAGCACGTCACCCGGATCCACGCCTCGTGCGCGCCGGACTGGCCGATGCCGCCCAGCGGCGACGGCGCGCACAAGGTGATCATCGAAGGCCGTCCCAGGATCGAGGTCTCCGTCGAGGCCACCGACGAGGGCGAGAACCGGTCCGCCGGCGGCAACGCGACCGCGGTCGGCAGGCTGGTCGGTGCCATCGACTGGCTCGTGGACGCGAAACCGGGCCTTTACGACGCACTCGACGTCCCCTTGCGACCGGCTACCGGCAAGCTCGGAAGGAGCGCGCGATGAACATCGACATTCCCGAGGGTAAGGACCCCATCGGCTACGTGTGGGGCGAGATGGTGCCCGGGATCGGCGTCGCGGCGTCGAATCTCTCGCTCGCGGTGTACTCGCACACCACACTGGGGCTGCGCGAGTTCGAGGCGGCCCGGCTGCGGATCGCGCAGATCAACGGCTGCGTGTTCTGCCTGGACTGGCGGACCGAACGCGACGGGGTGAAGGTCGAGGAGGAGTTCGCGGACGCGGTCACCGAGTGGCGCACCACCGACGCGTTCGACGAGCGGACCCGGCTGGCCGCCGAGTACGCCGAACGCTACGCGCTCGACCACCACGGTATCGACGACGAATTCTGGAAGCGGATGGCCGAGTATTACAGCCAGAAGGAGATCGTCGAACTGAGCATGAGCATCGGTTCTTGGCTCGCCTTCGGACGGCTGAACCACGTTCTGGGCATCGACACCGTCTGCGTTCTTCCGAAGATATGAGAATAGGCCGGGGTGGCGGCCCCGGCCTATTAGGGATCGTCGTCACAGATCGGTGGCGACGATCTTTTCGATGTTCCTTTCCGCCAATGCGGTAATGGTGACGAACGGGTTCACCGACGTATTGCCCGGAATCAACGCGCCGTCGATCACGTAAAGGCCCGGATAGCCGTGGAGCCTGCCGTAATTGTCGGTCGCCTTGCCGAGTACCGCGCCGCCGAGCGGGTGGTAGGTGAGGTGGTCGCCCCAGATCTTGTACGTGCCGAAGAGGTCGGTCCGGTAGATCGTGCCTTCCTTCGCGTTGATCTTGTCGAAGATCGTCTTCGCCATCTCGATCGAGGGCTGTTTCCAGGCGGTCTGCCAGTTCAGGTCGACCTTGTTCGCGCTCGGGTTCCAGGAGAACGTCGCGCGGTTGAGGTTCTTGGTGATCGACAGGTAGAACGAGGCGTAGGTCTCGATACCGGTCGGCAGCGGCGCGACCTCGGCGAACGCCCCGCCCGCCGCCCAGTTGTCGATCCCCGCGGTGGGGATGGACGACTGCAGGGCCCCGGTGGCGTCCCACATGTGGTTCGCCCGGCCGCACATGACGTTTCCGTTGTCGCCCCAGCCTTTTCCGACCTCGTTGTTGAGGTTGGGCAGGGCGCCGGTCGCCTTCAGCTTGACCAGGAGTTTGCTCGTGCCGACGCTGCCTGCGGCGAAGAAGACCTTGTCCGCGGTGACCGACTTCGTCGCCGTCACCGTGCCTCCGGTGTCGAGTTGTTCCATCGTCACGGTGTATCCGCCGCCGGACGCGGGCGTGACCGACGTGACGCGGTGCAGCGCCGAGATCGTCACCCGCCCGGTCGCCTTGATCCGCGGGAGATAGGTCTGCTGCAACGACTTCTTGCCCGCATTGTTGCCGTAGAGGATCTCCCCGGCCAGCGCGGACCTCGGAACGGTGCCCGCCTGTTCCTTCTTCATGTAGTCCCAGTCGTACACGTCCGGGACGAACAGGAACGGGAAACCCGACCGCTGCGCGTGTTTCCGGCCGACTCGCGCGTACTGGTAGCACTCGGCGGTCTCGAACCAGTCCGGGTCGATGGTGGCCACACCGAGACCCGCGTTGGCGCGCGGGTAGTAGACGCCGTACATCTCGTCCGCGTTGACCGTCGGTAGAACCGACCCGAAGTTCTCGCGCTTCGGCGTGACGGCCATCCCGCCGTTGACCAGTGAGCCGCCGCCGACACCCCGGCCCTGGTAGACGGTGATGCCACTGAACTCTTCGGCGTCGAGGATCCCGGTGTGGCGCGGGACGTCCTTGTCGAGCGGGAAGCCGAGGAAGTTGCTCAACGGCTGCTTGGTCCTCGTCCGCAGCCAGAAGGAGCGATAGTCGGGCTTGGTGGTGTTGGCGAAGATCTTGCCGTCCGTGCCCGGGGTGTCCCAGGCCATGCCGAGTTCGACGAGGTGGACGTCGACGCCGGCTTCGGCGAGCCGGAGTGCGGCGACACAGCCGCCGTATCCGGAGCCGATGACGAGTGCCGGGATTCGGGCGGCGTCGGCGATCGAACTTTTCGCGGAAGCCGTCCCACCGAGGGCGGCGGCCCCCAAGATAGAACCAGTTCCAGCAATAAAGAGGCGACGCGATAACTGTCCGGAAGCGCTTCTCCACATGGTTTCGTCGCTCACGTGATCTTCCTCACCGTTGAGGGATTTAGAACAAGTTATACCTGCGTCTATACCGAGTGGCAATAACGTCGGCCGATAGGCCACTATGTACTGCTGTGGAGTCCACTCGAGTTGATCGTTGGCTGTGGGCCGTCCGGCTGACCAAGACGCGTCCGGACGCCGCAGCGGCCTGCCGTGGCGGCCATGTCCGCGTGAACGGCAAACCCGCCAAACCGGCGACCACCGTCGTGGCGGGCGACGAGGTCCGTGCGCGGGTTCACGACACGACGCGGATCTTGGAAGTCACGCGGGTGATCCAGAAGCGGGTCGGTGCCGCCGACGCGGCGACCTGTTTCATCGACCGGACTCCGGCCCCGCCGCCCGAGGCCGCCGTGCCGGTCGCGCGGCGGGAGCGCGGCGCGGGGCGTCCGACCAAACGGGAACGTCGCGTGCTCGATCGCTTCCGCTCAGGAGAGCGCTGACCGTTCACATACGTGGACGTGATTCACATCCGTTGACGGACGCCAGGGACGTGAACTATAAAGACGGGGTCCGGGTGTACACGCCGCAACACCTTCCGTCAGTCCGTCACGGAGGTTTCGGGTGTCCCGAAAAAGTCCTCTTCGTCGTGCCGTCCTACCGGCGGTCGCCGCCGTGGTCGCCACCGTCGCGCTCCTGCAGGTACCGCCCCCGGCGGCGGACGCGGCGCCGGGACCAGGCGCGCTGACCGGCCTCGACCTCGGCGCGGCCAATCGCCGCGCGCCGGTCGCCGGCCTCTACGACTGGTCCAAAGCCGGATATCGCGGTGGCGCCGCGCTACCCGGCGCCGGTGAAGTGAATCCGAACGCCGCCTGCCAGGTCACCGCGGCCGAGCTGGCGAGCCAGTACAACGTCAAACCGGACGACGGCGCCGACGACACGAACGGGATCCAGGCTGCGATCGACGAGATCAAGAGCGCGTGCTCGCCGTCCGGGAGCTACACGAAGCTGAGCACGATTACCTTCCCGGCCGGCCGGTTCGACGTCACGCACGAGATCCACGTCGACGCCGACTACCTGATCCTGCGCGGCGCGGGCAAGGACACCACGAAGTTCGTCTACAAGCCGGACGCGAACACCCTGTACGACGCCCTCACCCCGGACGGTTCCGACTGGGACGAGGATGGGATGACCTCGGGTGCGGGCAAGGGCGGCTGGCTGTGGCCCGGCCGCGGGCTGTTCCGCGTCCAGTCCAGGGGAGTGCACACGTCCTACGCGAGCGACTACGCCGCCGCGCCCGCGAACCGCAAGGACATCTTCGAGGGCACGATCAACGTCCACTGGAAGGCCGGGGTGAAGCTGCGGGGCAAGCCGGGTGACACGGCGTTCGCCGCGCGGACGGGGGACAAGGTCGTCCACCTGGCGAGCAGCGGCGCGCTGACCTCGCTCGCCGCCGGCAACCTGGTCAACATCCGGGCGGCCAACTCGCAGAAGTTCTACGAGCAGCAGCAGGCGACGCCGACCACGTTCCCCTTGCTGAACATGCACATGCGCCAGCAGATCTTCACGATCGCCGCGCTCGACACCACGGCACGCACCATCACCCTCGACAAACCGCTCGAGTACGACGTCCCGGTGAACTCCACTTCGGACGGTTCGGCCCCGATCGACGGCGCCACCTACGACTCGAAGGCGGCGCCGCTGGTCGACCCGGTGCTCGGCGTCGGGTTCGAGGACCTCGGGTTCACCCAGGACATGCCGGGCCTGAACCCCGCGGACGCGAACAACAACTACGGCAACATGGCGCCCGCCGCGGAGATGCACGGGATCGTGTTCAAATGGGCGGCGAACTCCTGGGTCCGCGGTATCCGCGCGGACATGACCGGTTCGCACCCGATCGTCACCGAGGAGGCCAAGAACCTCCAGATCGTCGACAACGAGCTCAACGGTTCGTGGAACAAGGGCAAGGGCGGCAACGGCTACTTCCGCGGCTCCCGCGTCTGGGATTCGCTCTACGCGGGCAACACCTCGACCCTGCTGCGGCATTTCACCTTCCAGTGGTCCGCGGCGGGCAACGTGGTGATCGGCAACTCGTTCGACTCCGACCTGAACCTCCACGGCGGCTGGGAACGCAACAACCTCTTCGAGCTCAACACGGTCAAGGTCCCGTATGCGCACCGGTCCGGGAACTGCCGCGCCAACTGCGGCGAGGAGGGCGGCGGCGGTGCCGACGACTCGAACTGGTTCCCGATCTGGTGGGGCGCGGGCAAGAAGGCCGTCAAGTGGTCGGGCGGCTCCGGCTACCGCAACGTGTTCTTCAACAACGCCATGACCAAACAGCTCGCGGACAACGGCCCGTATAACGACTTCTACGCCGACCGTCACCGCGTCTACTCCTTCGGGTGGGACGGCACGGCCTACAAGCACCTCGACGTCGGCGGGACTCCGATCGCCGACTGGGCGAAGAACGAGCAGCGGGATTACACCGGTGGGCACGGGGTGGATGCGTCCAAGACGGATGCCGCGTCGTCGCTGTTCCTGAAGTCCGTCGACGGGACGCCGCCGTCTTCTCCGACCAGCCAGAGCCCGACCAGCCAGAGCCCCACGACGACCACGACCACGTCCGCCACGACGACGACACAGAATCCCACTGCCTGCCTGAACGCGACCTTCACCCGCAAATCGGTGTGGGACAGCGGCTACGGCGCCGGCTTCACGATCAGCAACACGTGCTCGGCCTCCGTGGGTTCGTGGGCGGTCGAGTTCGACCTGCCCGCCGGGACGACGATCACGAGTTCCTGGAGTTCGGTGCTGACCAAGAGCGGGCAGCACTACCGATTCGGGAACGCCACGTACAACGGGAGCGTCCAACCCGGCGGCACGGCGACATTCGGCTTCAACACCGCCGGTCAGGGGCTGCCACTCGCCTGCTCGATCGCCGGAACCAAATGCGGAGGCACGGAATGACGAGGAAACGACTGCTCGCCGCGATCGCGGCCACGGCGTCGGCGGCGGGACTGTTCGGCGCCGTCGTCACGGCCGAAGCCGCCGCCCCGAGCCTGACCGCGACGTTCGCCCAAAGCTCGGCCTGGGACAGCGGATACGGCGGAAAGTACACGTTGACCAACGCCGGCGACGCGAACAGTACACAGTGGACGATCGAGTTCGATCTGCCCGAGGGCACCGCGATCACCACGTCGTGGAGCTCGGTGCTCACCAGGAGCGGGCAGCACTACAAGGTCACCAACGCCGCCTTCAACGGCACGATCAAACCCGGCGCCACGGCGTCCTTCGGGTTCAACACCACGGGCCTGGGCCTGCCGACCGGATGCACGGTCAACGGCAGCCCGTGCGGGGGAGGAGTTCCGACCACGACGACCGCTCCGCCGTCGCCGACCAGCACGAGCACTTCGCCGACGACCACCACGACCAGCGTGCCGTCCGGGGACGTCGTCGACGTCGGCACCGCCGCGGAACTGCAAGCCGCGCTGGCCGGGGCGATCCCCGGCCGGACCATCCGGCTGGCGCCGGGAACGTATCGGGGTTCGTTCGTCGCGACGAAACCCGGCACGGCGGACGCACCGATCACGGTGACCGGACCGTCGACGGCGGTCCTGATCAACGACGGCCCGTCCGGTGAGGCACCGTCCTGCCCGGCCCCGACGGCGGGCTGGGATTCCGGGTACGGGTTCTGGCTGTACGGCGCGCCGTATTGGCACCTCCAGGGCTTCACCGTGCAGGAAGCCAAGAAGGGGATCGTGGCCGACAACTCGCACCACACGGTGATCGAAGGGGTGCGGGTGCACCGGATCGACGAGGAGGCCGTGCACTTCCGCCGTTCCTCGGCCGACAGCGTCATCCGTGACTCGACGATCAGCCACACCGGGCTCGTGCAGGCCGGGTACGGCGAGGGCGTCTACCTCGGCTCGGCGAACTCGAACTGGGCCTGCCACGGGAACTCCGGTGGGGTCGACCGAAGCGACCGGATCCAGGTGCTCAATAACCACATCGGACCGTACGTGGCCGCGGAGGGCATCGATGTCAAGGAGGGCACCGAAGGCGGCGTGATCCGCGGCAACACCTTCGACGGTCAAGGGATTTCCGGGCAGAACTCGGCCGATTCCTGGATCGACGTCAAGGGATTCGGATACGTCATCGAGGGGAACACCGGCACCTTCGCCTCGCCGGGAACCTTCGCGAACGGCTACGAGACGCACAATCCCGCCACCACCCTGTCGTTCCCGAACGGCTGCGGGAACGTCTGGCGGGACAACAAGTCCGATCTCGGCGGCGTCGGCCAGTACGCCATCAAGATCACGTCGGCGTCGAAATGCTCGGAACGGCCGAACGTCGTCTACGCGTCCAACACCGTGTCCAGGGCGGTGAACGGGCTGACCAACGTCCCCGTCACGCCTTGACGGACGCCGGTGACGGGAGCGGCGCGGCTCCCGTCACCGGCGGGTCAGTCCCGGACAGCGGTGATCGCGACGGTGGCGTAGCGCGCGGTGAACCGGCCGCCCATCCTGTCGACCGCCGCCCCGACTTCAGCGAGGATCTCTTGTCGCACTGTGGATTCGACCCAGGTCAGCGAGCCGAACGTCGGCAGCTGGTCCAGCCATTCGTCACGGGTGTAGACCCGGTCCCAGTCGTAACGGCTTCGTTCCGGCTCGCCGAACCCGCCCGCTTCGCGCAGACCGTCGGCGACCTTCACGATGAGTGGCCCGTACGGGTCAGAGGGCTGTTTCGGCACGCTCTTGAGGTCGATCGGGGCGTCCGGCACGAGCCGCCGGTAAGCGTCCGCCAAGGCGTCCGCGACCTCTTCCGGCGGTTCGGGTACGTGCCAGAACGCGGCGAAGAGTCCGCCGGGCCGTAGGACTTCGGCGGCCTTGGCGGCGCCGGCCACGGGGTCGACCCAATGCCAGGCCTGTCCGGAGACGAGCAGGTCGAATCGGCGTCCGGCGGGCTCCCAATCCTCGAACCTCGCGACTTCGACGTCGATTCCGCTCTGCCGGGCGAAGTCTGCCATCCTCGCGTCCGGCTCGACGCCCAGCACGTGACAGCCCGCGGCGTGGAACTGTCGCGCTTCGATGCCGGTGCCGACACCGACGTCGAGGGTCTCGCGGCCGGGCGCGGCGGCGATGAGGTGTTCGACGAGTTCCGGGGGATAGGCGGGCCGGGTCCGGTCGTAGCGTTCGACGTCCACGCCGAAGGATTCCGCGGCCTGTCGATGGCGATGAGGCTCTTGCCCCGAAGGTAGAGTGGGCATGCGCCCACCTTAAGTGGGCACTTGCCCACTCGTCAACGCAAGGGAGCCGAATGCCGACAGGAGTGGCTTTGCGCGCCGTCCGCGCGCAGTTGTTCGACGCCGCCGAACGCGTCCTGCTGCGGGACGGGCCGAGCGGGCTCACCAGCCGGGCGGTGACCACGGAGGCGGACTGCGCGAAAGGCGTACTGCACCGGCATTTCGACGATTTCGACGGTTTTCTCGCCGAGTTCGTGCTGGACCGGATCGAGAAGCTCGACGAGAAGGGGCTGAGGGAGTCCGTCGGCACCGGGACGGTGGTGGACAACCTCACCACGGCGCTCACGGCGGTGTTCGAGTCGGTCGCGGTCGCG
Source organism: Amycolatopsis sp. MJM2582 (assembly GCF_000754115.1). Classification (NCBI taxonomy): domain Bacteria; kingdom Bacillati; phylum Actinomycetota; class Actinomycetes; order Pseudonocardiales; family Pseudonocardiaceae; genus Amycolatopsis; species Amycolatopsis sp. MJM2582. The sequence continues at coordinate 1,084,514 of NZ_JPLW01000002.1, read as the reverse complement.
ATCGTCCCGCTCGTGATCTTCCGTGACGAGCTTCGTGCCCGGTTACGCCGAGAATGGCCCGCCGGGGTTCCGGTGCTGACCCAGGCCGCCGTCATGATCGGCGGCTACCTCGAGGCGGAGCGGGATCTGGGCCGGGTCGCCGAGGACGCCGACGTCGAGACTTTGGCCGCCACGCTCATCGGTGCCACGCATCTGCTGTACGCGGACCGCACCGCGCCCGCACCGGAGATCGCGCAGGTGCGGAAGGTGGTGGAGACGGTGATCGGGACCTGAAAAGGCGGCGAGTCCTCAGAGGACTCGCCGCCTCCCTCGGTGGATCAGGACTGCGCGGCGGTGACGGTGTGCCGCAGCAACAGCGACGTCGTGACGGGGCCGACGCCACCGGGGACCGGCGTGATCGAACCCGCGATCTCCTCGACCGCGGCCTGGTCGACGTCGCCGACGAGGCCGCCTTCGGGAGTCGGGTTCGTGCCGACGTCGATCACCACGGCACCGGGTTTGACGTGGTCCGCGCCGATGAAATGCGCGCGGCCGACGGCCACGACCAGGACGTCCGCGGCCTTGGTGACCGCCGCGAGGTCCTTGGTGCGCGAGTGGCAGACGGTCACCGTCGCGTGCTCGCCGAGCAGCAGCAGCGCGGCGGGCTTGCCGACGATGGTCGAACGGCCCACGACGGCGACCTGGGCGCCGGACAGGGCGACCTGTTCGCGCTTCAGGATCTCCAGCACCGCGGCGGCGGTGGCGGGAGCGTAGGTCGGGAGGCCGGCGGTGAGGCGGCCGAGGCTGACCGGGTTGGCGCCGTCGACGTCCTTGCGCGGGTCGATATGCGCGCCGACGTCGTCGAGCGTCACGCCTTCGGGCAGCGGAGTCTGGCAGATGATGCCGTGGACCGACGGGTCCGCGGACAGTTCGTCGAGCTCGCGGGTGACGTCCGCACCGGTCGGCTTCTCGAGCTGGACCACGCGGCAGTCGACGCCGACCTTCTTCGCGGCACGCTCGATCGAGCGCACGTACCAGGCGGTGGCGTCGTCGTCGGTCGGCACGAGCACGGCCAGCGTCGGGGCGGTGCCCGATTCGCGGAGCTTGGCGGCGGTCTCGGTGACCTCGGCGGTGATGGCGGCGGCGATCGCGCGCCCGTCGATCAGGGTCATCGGGCGAGCCTTTCGCGAACCTGGGCGATCAGGGCGTCGGCGCGCCCGGCCGCGGGGGTGTACTCGGTGAGGCGGGCCTCGGTCTCCTTGCGGAGCTGCTCGTCGGACATGGACGCGAGGTTGACCTCGACGTTGACCACTCCCGATTCAAGCGCGGACTTCGCGGACGAGGCCGCGACCGCGATGTCGGAGATGACGTTGGTGTTGGCGCCTTCGAGGATCGAGGCGGCGACGTCGATGACCTCGGCGGCGAGGGCGGCCGTGCGCAGCGGCACCTCGGCGGCGCCGACCAGCGCGGCCTGGATCGCGGCCGTGCGGGCCTGCTTCTCCTCGTCGGTGGCCTTGGGGAGCTTGTACGCGGCAACCACGGCGTCGAACGCGGCGGCGTCGTCGGCGGCGAGGCCGAGAGCCCGCGCGCGGAGGTCTTCGGCCTTGGCGAGCGCCTCGGTCATGGTGGCCTCGTGCTCGGCGTACTTCGGCTTGCCGATGGTCAGGTTGCACACCATGGAGACCAGGGCGGCACCGACCGCGGCGTTCATCGCGGCACCCGCGCCACCACCGGGCGTCGAGGCCTTCGATGCCAGCTCGTCGAGCCACTGACCGACCGGTTGAGCCTCCACGCGATGTTCCCTTCCCGCTGGTTTTGCCGTCGCGTCGAAGCCTACCCGTGCGTGCCCGGACAGCCCGAAGGCCACCTTCGCGACGATCAATGTCGGCGAAGGTGGCCTTCGGTGAAGGTGTTCAGGAACGCAGGTACTCCTCCCAAGTGAGCTTCGGCGACACGGCGGGGCCGTCGTCGGCACCGCGACCGGCGAGGCCGTTGTAGCCGAGGTAGTAGTCGCCCGCCTGGTGCTGCGCGCCGGACGACAGGTCCGGATCGGACAGTGCGATGGCGTGGATGTGGTAAGCGAAGCCCTGGTCCGGGGTCCGGACCCAAGCCGCGAAGCCGACCTGGCGCAGCTTCCGCGCGACGTCGGTCCGCGTGGTCGAGGACATGCCCTCGACACCGATGTCGAGCGCGCCGCCACCGTCGTGCGTCCCGGCCGAAGCACCGACGCCGCCGGGGTTGTACGAGCCCTGCGTGATGGTGAGCTGCCTGCCGAGCAGACCTTCGGCCTTCACCAGCATCGCCTTGGTCCGGGTGTTCATCGTCTTGCCGTGGTAGGTCAGGCGGCTACCCGCCGAGACCACCGCGGTGACGGTGTAACGGTTCTCGCCCAGCTTCTCGAGCGACGTCTTTCCCGGCAGGCCGGAGGCGTCGATCCCGGTGTAGCCCAGCGACTTCTGGTAGCTGGAGTACGCCGTGATCGTCGATGTGCCGAAATGGCCGTCGACGTATTGCTGGTCGAGCAACCCCTTGGCGGCCAGCGCCTGCTCCACCAGCAGCACACTGTCCTTGGCGCCGGGGGTCAGCGCGCTGTCCGCCCGGCGCGGGTCGATCTGCGCGGCCTTGAGCACCGCTTCCATGCTGGCCGTCGGCAACGCGGTCACTTCGGCGCCGGCCGGTGCGGCCACGCCGAAGGAGAGCGCGGTCGCTGTCGCGAGCACGGCTACCTTGGTCAACAATTCCTGCCTCCTGAACGGATCCGGTTGGTCCGGGCAGCATGGGCAGCGGGAGTACAAGGTCCGTACAAACGGATCTTCTTCAGGTTTGGTCGCGGCCGGTGACGAACAAGGTCACCGCCTCGGACAAAGTCCGGCAAGCCGGGTCATCGGGGTGTTTGGCGGCTTCTCGCTCGAGTGGGCGCAGCCGGTCTTTCGTGCGGACCGATTTGACCGTTTCGGCGCTTTCGATCGCTTGGATGCCGACGGACAGCGCCTGGTCGCCGTCCCCGCCGAGAACGTGTCCCGTGGCCAGCATGGCCAGGCACAGGGAACGGCTGCGCGCCATTTCCGGACCGTATCCGCGTACGGCGTCGGTGAGCGCGGCGATCGCCTGTCCGACATGGCGGCCACCCCGGCGCAAAGCCAGGTCGGTGTGCACCGAGCCCGCCATCGCGGAAACGTCGACCTCGGTGAAGAACCTCGCCCAGTCGGGTGACTCGGTGTCACCCTTCTCGGCGAATTCCTCGCCTGCTTGATCCATCAGCCCGATGGCGAGGTTCGCGTCGCCCTTCTTGGCGTAGGCCCAGCCCTGGTTCGCGCTCAGGATGCTCGCGGCCAGCTTCGAACCGGCTCGCTTCGCGGCGAGCCTGCCCAGCTCGAATTGCGCGAGGGCTTCGTCCATCACTCCGTAATGCAGATCGATCCGGCCTCGCCGGTAATGGATGTTCGCGATCAATTCGGCGTTTTCGCCGTCGGCGGCGAGCTCTAGCGCGACATCGAGATGATGGTGCGCGGCGCCGACGTGACCGCTGTCGAAACACGTCCATCCGGCGAGGTTGTGCAGATCCGCGACCGCGGAGAAAAGCCTGGCCCGCAACGGTTCGGAGATCGGCATCGCGAGCATTCGATGACCGCGCCGGATCCGGACCACGACCGCGTCGCGGCACATTCCGCCCCCGCATTGGTAGTCGACGGCGCGGAGCGCTTTCGTCTGTTTTTCCAGCGCCTCGACATCATGGTCCCGCACCCGGTCCGGAATGAGGTGGCGGCGGGAGGCGGCTTCAGGATCTGTCATGGTCGTTAACCCCTGACGTAACCCCAGCGCGATTTCGTGGCTCAAAGCGTAGCTCGGCCGAAGCGCCGCCGCGACTGTCTCACCTCGAAACTCAAAGTGCGCTCAGGTAAGAAGACAGGTAGTTGTACGGGTGTCGTCCAGGCGGAACGAGAGCAACCTGGTAGGACTTCCAGTGGATGCCGAAAGGTCGAGACCCACATGGTGCTAAGTGCTACACCGCCTTCGCGAGCCCGTCTCCGGTTGGTCTCCTCGGAGGACGCGCGTACGCCACCCCGGGCGGGTGGTCGTGTGGACCGGTACGGCGAGCTCGCCGACCGCCGGCTGGCCGCGATCCTCGCCGCCGAAGACGTGGCGGAGGAACACGGGTTGAGCGCACACGCGCGCACGACCTGCTACGTGCACCGGTGCTGGGTACACCAGTGCATCTCCGATCCGTTGCACGTGCTGGTCGTCACCGGCCATCGCTGGTGCCGGCGCTGCGACCGCACGGTCGACGTCGAGATCGACGAGACCTTTCCCGGATCGGTCGAACTCTCCTGCGACGGCTGTGGTGTCCCGCCGGACACGGTCGCGAACCGCGAGGTGCTCTTCGCTTGCCGGACCAGCCTCGTGGCCATGCACGGAGGCGAAGTGTCGACGCTTTATGTGGTGCCGGACCACTGAATCCGGACTGGGCTGACCGAGCGAACGGGCCACCGGCCTCGTTGACCGCCGGTCGCGGGCGTCCGTAGGGTTCTGGGGTGGGCACCGCGGCCGCAGCAGGCCGGCCGGGCAGCCTCCCCGCCGGGACCACGAGTTTCGTAGGTCGGAAAAGGGACGTCGCCGAGGTCAAAAGACTGCTGTCCAAGGCGAGGCTCGTGACCCTGACCGGGGTCGGCGGCGTCGGCAAGACGACGCTGGCCCTGCACGCCGCCGCCGAACTGCGCCGGGCCTTCCCCGACGGTGTCTGGTTCGTCGAACTCGCGGATCTGACCGACCCTGATTTGCTGGCTCACACGGTGCTGGAGGCGCTGGGAGTCCGCGACGACACGGGCCGTGACCAGGTGGACGTGCTCGCGGATCACCTGCGGGAGCGCCGGATCCTGGTGATCCTGGACAACTGCGAGCACCTGATCGAGGTCTGTGCGGCGTCGGTGGATCGGCTGCTGAGGGTGTCGCCGGGACTCCGTTTCCTCGTCACCAGCAGGGAACGGCTCGGAATCCGGGGAGAGCACCTCTGGCAGGTCGCGCCGTTGTCGCTGCCCGAGCCCCGGATCCCGCTGCGATCGGGGGCGTGGCGTGGCTATCCGGCGATGGCGTTGTTCGCCGAACGGGCGGCCGCGGTCGAGCCGGGCTTCGTCGTCACCGACGAAAACCAGGCTTTGGTCGCGAACGTGTGCCGGATGCTCGCGGGCATACCGCTGGCGATCGAACTGGCCGCGGTCCGGGTCCGGGCGCTGTCGCTCGACGACCTGGCGAACCGGCTGGCGGACAACTTCCACCTGCTCGCCAAGGGGGAACGCGGCGGACTGCCCAGGCACCAGACGCTGCTGGCGGCGGTGGAATGGAGCCACGACCTGTGCGGAGCCGCCGAGCGGATCCTCTGGGCTCGGGCGTCGGTCTTCGGGGGTGGGTTCAGCTTGTCCGCGGCCGAATCCGTCTGCGCCGGGGAGGGGCTGTCCGCTCGGTCGGTGCTCGGGCACCTGGCCGGGCTGGTGGACAAGTCGGTCCTGCTCGTCGAACGCGACGGCGACCGGACGCGGTACCGGCTGCTGGAGCCGCTTCGTCAGTTCGGCAGGGCGAAGCTGCACAGAATGGGTGATGAGGACACGGTCCTGCGCCGTCATCGGGACTACTACCTCGCGCAAGCCGAGCGGAGCGAGCGGGACTGGTTCGGGCCGAAGCAGGCGGAGATCTGCGCGCGGACCAAACTGGAGCACGCGAACCTGCGTGCCGCACTCGACTACTGCCTCGCCACGCCGTCCGAAGGCAGGACCGGGTTGAAGCTCGCGGGCACGCTGTGGTTCTACTGGGCGGGCTGCGGTGTGCTGGGGGAGGGGAGGCACTGGCTCGACCACGCGCTCGAAGCCGTCCGCGAAGGCGGCAAAGACCGACTGAAAGCTTTGTGGGTCAACGGATACGTGTCAACGCTGCAGGGTGACGTCGCGCGTGCGGTGACTCTGTTGGGGGAGTGCCGCACCGAAGCGGGCAGGGTCGGGGACGAGGCGGCGCTCGCCTACGCGATCCACCGCCTGGGTTGCAACGCGCTGGTCGGCGACGACGTCGGCTACGCGAAGGACCTGTTCCAGGACGCCCGGATCCGCTATCGACGGCTGGGCGAGATGAACGGCAACGTGATGCTGGCCGGAATCGAGATGGCGATCGCGTCGATATTCCTCGGCGAGTTGGAGGAGGCCGCGGAGCTGTGTGAAGAGGCGCGCGCGATCGGCGCCGCGCATGGCGAGGAATGGGCCTACGCCTACGCGATCTACGTGCTGGCGCTCGTGGCGCTGAACCGGGGCGAGCTCGAGCCGGCGATCGGTTACGCGCGCACCTGCCTGAGGATCAAGCGCACCTTCAACGATCTGCTCGGCATGGTGTTGTCGATCGAGGTGCTCGCGTGGATCGAGTCGTCGCTGCGGCATTGGGTGCGTGCGGCGACCCTGCTCGGCTGCGCCGGGCGGATCTGGCAATCGGTCGGCTACCCGATGTTCGGCTCGAAGTATTTCGGTGCCCCGCACGGTGACTGTGAGGCGCGGACCCGCGAAGCGCTCGGTGACAGCCGGTACGCGGCCATGTCGCGGCACGGGAGCGAGTTCACGTTGGAAGAGGCCGTCGCCTTCGCGCTCGACGAAGCCGAGGGCACGGAGAGCGGTCCCGCCGCCGAGGTCGAGACGGTGCTCACCGACCGAGAGCACGAGGTCGCGCTCTTGATCACCGACGGCCTGTCCAATCGGGAGATCGCCGATCGCCTGGTGATCTCCCGCCGCACCGCCGAGGGCCACGTCCAGCGCATCCTGCGGAAGCTGGACTTCGATTCCCGTGCGCAGATCGCGGCCTGGGTGACCCGAACGGCGGTGCGAGGCGATCGGAACGGCGGTACTTCGAGGGGCCGTCCGGCGTAGTCAGTGGTTTGGACCACCAGTGTTACTGAAGCGTGATCTGGACATATCGCACGGACGGCTACTTTGTTGTGGCGCGCAACGAATTGCTTCGCCCGTGGATTTCCAACGCCGGAGGTGTCACGACGTGAACCGGATCTTTGTGCAGCCCGAACGGCGGAAAGGGTTCCGGGGCGCGCTCGCCCTCGGCCTTTCCGCACTCCTGATCGCGGCGGGAATCGGCGGTGCCACCGCCGCGGCCGCCGACTACAGCCAGAGCGCCGCGTCGTTGAACGCGACCCAGGCGCAGTTCTCCTTCACGCCGGCGAGCCCCGCGCGCTACGTCGACATCCACTACACCGGCGTTCCGGGAGTGGGGCAGCAGAACGTCCGCATGACCGACAACGGGGGCACGTGGCGGCACACCGTCGGCTCGCTGTCGGCCGGCACGGTGCTCGACTACTGGTTCACCTACGAGAAGAACGGGCCGCAGTACGACACCCCGCACTTCACGTACACCCACGGCGGCAGCGGCACGACGGTCGCGTCACCGACCTTCGATCCGCCGGGCGGCAGTTACCCGAGCGCCCGTTCGGTGACGCTGTCGAGCGCGACCTCCGGCGCGACGATCCGATACACAGTGGACGGTTCCACGCCGACGGCGTCGTCCACTTTGTACACCGGGCCGATCACGGTCTCCGCGTCCTCGACGATCTCCGCGATCGCCCTCAAAGCTGGCTCGGCGAGCTCCCCGGTGGCGTCGGCGAGCTACACGATCGGATCGACACAGGCGACCTGCCCGGCTCAGGCCGAGGTGCCGGACTTCGGCCCGAACGTGCGGATCTTCGACCCGGGGATGTCCGCGGCGTCGATCCAGTCCCGGCTCGACGCGGACTTCAACGCGCAGAAGGACACCCTGACCGCGCAGTTCACCGAGCGCCGGTACGCGCACCTGTTCAAGCCCGGTGTGTACAACGGCATCCACGACAACGTCGGCTACTACACCTCGGTCGCGGGCCTCGGGCAGAACCCGGGCGACGTGGTGATCAACGGTGACGTGACCGTCGACGCGTTCAACGAGTCGGACAAGGGTGTGGCGCTGCAGAACTTCTGGCGCTCGGCGGAGAACCTCGCCGTCGTCCCGAGCAGCGGCTCGACCCGCTGGGCCGTCGCGCAGGCCGCGCCGTTCCGCCGGATGGACATCCGAGGAGGACTCCAGCTCTACCCGGCCAGCTACGGGTTCGCGAGCGGCGGCTACACCGCCGACACCAAGGTCTCCGGACAGGCCGCGTCGATCTCGCAGCAGCAGTGGTACACCCGGGACAGCAGCTACGGCAGCTGGGACGGCGGTGTCTGGAACATGGTCTTCTCCGGAACGAGCGGCGCTCCCGCGAACACCTTCCCGAACCCGCCGGAGACGACGCTCGGCACCACTCCGGTGTCCCGCGACGTCCCGTACCTCTACCTCGACGGCTCCGGCAAGTACCGGGTGTTCCTGCCCTCCTTGCGTACCAACGCTTCCGGACCGAGCTGGGCCAACGGCGGTACCCAGGGTTCTTCGCTGCCGATGAGCCAGTTCTACGTCGTGAAGGCGGGGGACACGGCGTCGTCGATCAACACCGCGCTTTCCCAGGGCTGCAACCTGTTCTTCACGCCGGGCGTCTATCACCTGAACCAGACGCTGAACGTGACCAAGGCGAACACCGTTGTCCTCGGTGTCGGCTACCCGACGCTGGTGCCGGACAACGGCGTCGACGCCATGAAGGTCGCCGACGTGGACGGCGTCCGGCTCAAGGGGCTGCTGTTCGACGCGGGAACGACCAACTCGCAGTCGCTGCTCACGGTCGGACAGGCGGGCTCGACCGCGAACCACGCGGCGAACCCGACGACCTTGCAGGACGTGTTCTTCCGGATCGGCGGCCAGATCGCGGGGAAGGCGTCGAACAGCCTGATCGTCAACAGCCGTGACACGATCATCGACCACATCTGGGCCTGGCGGGCCGACCACGGCAACGCGGGCACCTACGGCTGGACGATCAACACCGGCGACACCGGCGTGATCGTCAACGGCGACAACGTGCTGGCGACCGGCCTGTTCGTCGAGCATTACCAGAAGTACCAGGTGATCTGGAACGGCCAGAACGGCAGGACGATCTTCTTTCAGAACGAGATCCCGTACGACGTTCCGGACCAGGCGGGCTGGAAGAGTCCCAACGGGCTCAACGGATACGCGGCCTACAAGGTGGGGGACACCGTGACCACGCACGAGGCGTGGGGCCTGGGCAGCTACTGCTTCTTCAACGACAACCCGTCGGTGAACCTGTATCACGCGTTCGAGGTGCCGAACCGCTCCGGCGTCCGGTTCCACAATCTGGTGACGGTCTCGTTGAACTACAAGGGGACCATCACCCACGTGATCAACGACGCCGGGGCGGTGACGCCGCCGGACACGCGGCCGAGCAACCTGGTGAGCTACCCGTAACTCCCGGGCGCGGCACCGCACTCACGTGAGTCACGCCTTCGCGCACGCCGCGCCTGTGGTCCAGTCCGTGAAGGCCTCCTTGAGGGACTCAGAGTCCCTCAAGGAGGCCTTCATGTACTTGGGAAGGTGTGAAGGTCGAGTTTCCTCGGCTGAGCCGAGGGAAGGAGGCCTTCACGCGCCGTCGTGGTGATTGCTGTGGTTGCTGGTGTAGGCGGGCTGCAGGTGGCGGTCTCTGAAGGTAGTGAAGGCCTCCTTCACTACCTTCAGGGTAGGTAAGGAGGCCTTCACGGACTTTCGACCAGCAGGAACAGAGTCGTGGCACCGCACTCATGTGATCGAAGACGGAACTCGCGTGATCAAAGGCGGAACACCCGAGTGCGGCCTCCAATCACGCGAGTCACGTCCCTGATCACGCGAGTCACGCTTTCGGCTTCTTGTATAACGCCCTATACCGCCCAGCGCTGGGCATCCGTCAGCATCCATGGTTAGGCTCAAAGCCATGACCAGCAGCGATGCCTCCGCCGTCGTCGAAGAACTGCGCACCCTCTTCCGTTCCGGCGTCACGAAACCGGTGGAGTGGCGGCGGACGCAGCTCGCGGGCCTGCGGAAGCTCCTGTCCGAGCAGTCGGACGTCTTCCTCAAGGCGCTCTACGCCGACCTGCGCAAGAACGCCGCCGAGGCGAAGCGCGCGGAGATCGCGCTCGTGCGGAACGAGATCGATCACACGCTGGAGAATCTCGACTCCTGGCTGAACCCGGAGCCCGCCGGCCTGCCGTATCCGCTGCGACCGGCCGACGGCCGCGTCGTTCGCGAGCCGCTCGGCGTCGCGCTGATCATCGGGCCGTGGAACTACCCGCTGCAACTGGTGCTCGCGCCGCTGGTCGGCGCGCTGGCGGCGGGCAACTGCGCGGTCGTCAAGCCGAGTGAGCTGTCGCCGAACACCTCGGCCGCGATCGCGGAGCATCTGCCGAACTACGTCGAGGGCGTCCGTGTCGTCGAAGGCGCGATCCCCGAGACGACGGCGTTGCTGGAGCAGAAGTTCGACACCATCTTCTACACCGGCAACGGGACGGTCGGGCGGATCGTCATGGCCGCGGCGGCGAAGCATCTCACGCCGGTCACGCTGGAGCTGGGCGGGAAGAGCCCGGCGATCGTCGAGCCGGGGGCGGACCTCGCCGTGACCGCCCAGCGGCTGGCCTACGGCAAGTTCGCCAACGCGGGTCAGACCTGCGTCGCGCCCGACTACGTCCTCGCGATCGGCGACACCGGCCCGAAGCTGGCGGAACACCTGGCCGAGACCGTCCGAGCGATGTTCGGCGACGACCCGGCCACCAGCGAAGCCTACGGCCGGATCATCTCGACCCGGCACCATGACCGGCTCGCCGCCTTGCTCGACAACGGAACCGTGGTCGTCGGCGGTCAGGCCGACCGCGACGAGAAGTACATCGCGCCGACCGTGCTCACCGATGTCCCACCGGACGCCCCGGTGATGCGGGACGAGATCTTCGGCCCGATCCTGCCGATCATCGATGTACCAGACGTCGACGCCGCGCTGGCGTTCGTCAACGAACGCGACAAGCCGCTGGCGCTGTACGCCTTCACCGAATCGGAGGAAACCAAGCGCAGGATCGAGACGGAGACCTCGTCGGGCGGGCTCGTGTTCGGCGCGGCGATCATCCACCTCGCGGCGCCGGAACTGCCGTTCGGCGGGGTGGGGGAGAGCGGAATGGGCCGCTATCACGGGCGTTATTCGATCGAGAACTTCAGCCACGTGAAGGCGGTGCTGGACAAGCCGCTCGCGGGATGATCAGCGTCCTTCGCGGCTGCCCTCGTAGGCGTGCTCGCGCAACCCGGTGAGCCAGCGGGGCCGCAGCTCCCAGCCGGGGGGAGCGTTCAGCATCGGATCGAAGGCGGGGCGCGGGGCGTCTTCGTTCACCTCATGGAGGGTGAGCGTCGCGCAGGGCTTCCGGTGCCCGTTCGCGCGGACGGTCTCGACGAGGTAGGTCACCGGTCCTTCCTTCACCAGTCGGCTCAAGGCGTCGAGTGATGCCTCGGCACGCCGCGGCGTTTCCGCGCGGGCCGACAGCCAGACCAGTTCACCGTTCACGCGATAGGGCAACAACGAGCTGAAGCGGCCGGTGGTCCAGGATCGCGCCGGCCGCGGCACCACCCGGACAGCCGAAGTGGTCAAGGTGAGGTCCCACGGATCGCCGTCGGCGGCGGGAACGCGGACCGCCAGCCCCAGCGCGTCGGGTATACGACCCGGGAGACCGGCACCTTTGGACATTCGCACGGTGACGGTCACCGGTTCCGGCGGCAGCGCGAGGTCGTCGCGGCTCAAAGCGTGAAGCTCGCCTTTGAGCAGTAGGCCGTTCGGGTGGAACGCTCGCGCTCCGCGCAGTGCGGAGAGGGCGTGGAAGCCGGCCCGGAAAAGCCTGCCGAACGGCCCTGCCTGCGATGCGTCGTGCTCGGCCACGATTTTCGTCCTCCTTGCCAGATGAGTACCTGGCGGTGGCTACCCCGGCGGCCCTGGATTACACGGGAATTCCCACGAATTCGAAAACACCGATTCCCCGGTGTGACCGGCTCCGGCACGGGTACTCGACGTTCCAGAAGCTCATTCCACCTGGATCGGAGGAAATCATGACTGCATCGCCGGCCACCGTTCGGCGGGCTCCGCGCCAGCTCATCGCTCTCGGCGTGGGCGCGGTCTTCCTGCTCGTCGGCATTCTCGGCTTCATTCCCGGCATCACGACGAACTACGAGCAGCTGAGCGGGGCCGGACACGAGTCCGGCGCCTTGCTGCTGGGCGTGTTCCAGGTGTCGATCCTGCACAACATCGTCCATCTGGCGTTCGGCGTCGCGGGCATTCTGCTGGCCCGGACGGCGAGCGGCGCGAAGGCGTTCCTCGTCGGCGGCGGGGTGATCTACCTCGTGCTGTGGCTGTACGGACTGCTGATCGACCATGGGTCGGCTGCGAATTTCGTGCCCGTCAACAGCGCGGACAACTGGCTGCACCTCGGACTGGCCGTCGGGATGATCGCACTCGGGCTCATTCCGCTTTCCGGTTCGAAGGCGCCGATCGCCGACTCCCGCTGATCCGTTCTTTCCCCAAGTATTCGGAGGTAATCAGTGTTCCGTCACACCAAATCGCTCCAGTTCGAGGCCAAGCCGGAAAAGCCGGACGCTTTGTACGCGCGAAAGCTGCAGGAACTCATCGGCGGCGCCTACGGCGAAATGACCGTGACCATGCAGTACCTCTTCCAAGGCTGGAATTGCCGGATCGAGGGCAAGTACAAGGATTTGATCATGGACACGGCGACCGAGGAGATCGGGCACGTCGAGATGCTCGCGACGATGGTCGCCCGGCTGCTGGAAGGGGCACCCGCCACCACGGTGGCCGAGGCGGCGAAGGATCCAGCCACCGCGGCCATCCTGGGCGGGATGGACCCGCAGCAGGCGATCATCTCCGGTGGCGGGGCCACCCCGAGCGACAGCCAGGGCTACCCCTGGAACGGCCGCTACGTCGTCGCGTCGGGCAACCTGCTGGCCGACTTCCGGGCGAACGTCGCGGCCGAGGCGCAGGGCCGGTTGCAGACGGCCCGGCTGTACAACATGACCGACGACCCGGGCGTGAAGGCCATGCTGCAGTTCAACCTCGCCCGCGACACGGTGCACCAGAAGCAGTGGCTCGCTGCGATCGAGGAGCTCAAGGCCGACGGCCTGGAAAGCGACATCGCGCCGACGGCGTTGTTCGACGAAGAGAACCAGGACCACAACAACACCGTGTGGCATCTGTCCGATGGGCCGGACGGCGCGAAGGGCGGCTGGAGCTTCGGCGAAGACGGGATCGAGTACCTGATGGATCCGGAGCCGCTCGGCGGTCCGGGCACCGCTCCGAAGCCCGATCCCGCGCTGTTCGGCACCTATGCGCCGCTGCAGGACGCCGTCGGGACGGTCAAGGGCAAGGCCAAGGACGCGAAGAAGAAGGCCACGAAGTCACGGAAGAGCTAATCCCGTTCGCGATGGGGCTCACGGTCCGTGGAGTGCTGGAGATGTCGCGAAAGCCACTTTCGCAACCCCCGCGGCGACGGCCGAGGCCGAGTCTCGACCGTAGGCACCTAAGACCTCCACTCACGAGGCGTGCCCCCTGTAGTCCGTGAAGGCCTCCTTGCCTACCTTCAGGGTAGGGAAGGAGGCCTTCACGGACCTGCGGCCAACGGCCACCCGATTCAGTAGGTACCTAAGGCAGCCTTGGGTCCTAACCGTCCTTACCCCTCACGAGGTCTGCGTGGAGCCGGAGGCGGCGGAACCGTCTTAGCCAGGACGATGTCCGCCAGCCGGATCGTCGCGAGTCCGCGTTTGGTCTCCACCGTGCATTCCGTGTCGTCACGGGAGCGCAGGTAGCCGAGGGCGTCGGTGAATCCGCCTTCGATCCGGTACCGCACGACGACCCTCGTGCCGACCGGGACGTCCGGGAGGGTCACCGGTTCAGGTGCGCGGTGAGCTCGTCGTCGCTCGGCTCGACCAGGTGGGTGCCGTCCGGCCAGACGATGGTCGGGATCCGCCGCTCACCGTTCTGCAGCGCGCGGACCGTCTCCTCCGCGCCGGAGTCCGCTTCGACGTCGATGTAGTCGTACTCGACGCCTTTCGAGTCCAGCAGGGCCCGGCTGCGTTTGACGTCGGGGCACCAGCCGGCGCCGTACACGATGAGGTCGCTCATGGCTCACAGCATGCCAGGTCGCGGTCCGGCGGCGTGTTCGGCGAGGGCCGCGCGGTCGGCGAGCCCGGTCTTGGCGAGCAGGCTCGCGACATGCTTCTCGACCGTCCGGGGCGAGATGTGCAGGCGGGCGCCGATGTCCTTGTTCCCCATCCGCTCGGCGAGCAGCACGAGCACCTCGTATTCGCGCACGGTGACTCCGGCCGCGCGCAGGTCGCCGGGTACGCGGTCGACCCCGGAGCGCCGCTGCCGGACGGGCGCGCCGAGCTTGCGGAGCAGGGTCCGGCAGGCGGCCGCCACCGCTTGGATGTCCCTGCCGTGGAAGTACTCTTCGGCCTCCTTGAGCCAGCCTGCCGGATCGCCCCAGCCGTCGGCGGCGGCCGGCTCGGCGATGAGCCGGAGCCCGAGATGGCGGGCCAGGGGATAGGGCGACGACGTCTCCAGCGCGGAGGCCACCGCGCGTTCGGCTTCGGTCGCGTCACCGCGCCTGCCGTGTTCGACGGCGCGTGCGAATTCGACGAACTGCCGGTTCCACCGCATCCCGCTCACCGCGGAGCCGTCCTCCGGGCAGGGCGCGCCGCCGAGGGTGTCGACGAGCGTCCTGAGCCCGTGCTGGCCGGCGAGGTGGAACCGGCTCGGCCGCCGGTCCTCCAGCTCGACGACCTGGCCGAGTTCGCGGCGGGCCCGGTCGAAGTCCTCTTCGAGCAGCGAACAGAAGACCCGCGCCAGCCCGATGCTGAGCACCATCTCCTGCGCGTTCTCGCCGCCGCTCTCGCGGAAGTCGTCGAGTGCCTGCTCCATCGCGGGACGGTCCGCCCGGTGCCCGGCCGACATCGCCCTGGTCATATGCGCGTACTGCAGCAACGCGGTCAGCCGGAGCCTGCCCAGCACGGCGAGGTTCTCCGCGAGGAGCGAGTGCGCGGTGCCGAAATCGCAGCGCAGGATCGCGTGCATGGTGCGCACGGAATCGACCGCGCAGTGCAGCGTGATCGACCCGGTCCGCTGGGCGTCGGCGCGGGCGAGCAGCAGGGTCTGCTCGTCGCCGTTCATCAGCACGCGATGCCCGCCGAGCCGGACCAGTGCCTGGGTCCGCAGATGGTGCAGATGGTTGTCCTCGGCGGTCCGCCGCGCGAGTTGCATGTAGTGCTCGGATTCGCTGAGGTCCCGTGACAGCGCGAGCATCCCGAGCACCTGCAACGCCTGGCAGACGACGAACGGCTGCTCGGTCGCCTCGGCGACCTTCCACGCCTGACGCGCGAGCCGCTCGGCCGTGCCGGTCTTGCCGGGGACGTCGAGCCAGAGGTTCGCTTCGACGGCGTCGAGTGCCGCCTGCTGAGCTGGGGTGATCGCCGAGCCGAGCGGAGCACGGGCGCGTTCGATCTGGCCGAGGCATTCGTCGTGCCGTCCCGCGATGTAAGCGGCCCACGCCAGCTGGGTGCGCAGTTTCGCGGCCCTTTCGAGTGTGCCGATCTCGCCGAACGCCGCGGAAAGCTCGACGGCCCGGTCGAACTGACCGGTCTGCCCGAGCGCGTGCACCAGTGTCTCCAGCACCTCGGCCCGATCACCCGCGTCGGCCCCGGCGAGCAGGTCGAGGGCCTTGGTGAGCATCGTGACCGCGGAGTCCGCGGCACCCGCGTCGAGAGCGCGACGGCCGGTCTCCGCGAACAGCCTGCCCGCCGCCCGCTCGTCCAGGGCGGTCAGCCGGAGCGACGCGACGAGCGCGCACAGGTCGCCCGGCAGTCCCGGGTACAGCTCCTCGACGGCGTCGGCGGTCTGCCGGGCGAGTTCCGCCTTCCGCGCCGGTGACTGGCGCGCCAGCAACGCTTCCGCGGTCAGCGGATGGCGGAAGGCGTACCAGCCGGGCGTCATCTCGTCGGTGGTCACCAGGTTCGCGGAGACCGCGGCGCCCAGGTGGTTGTGCAGCGTCCGGTCGTTGGTCCCGGTGACCTGCTGCACCACCGTCAGCGGGAAGCGGCGGCCGATGATCGCCGCGACCGAAAGCAGTTCGCCCGCCTGCTCGCCGAGTTGCTCCATCCGGGCGCCGATACTGGTGACCAGCGCGGCGGGAACGCGGGCGCGGAGTTCGCCGATGACGCGCCAGCCGTCACGGCCTTCGACCAGCAGACCGTCGTTCACCATGCCGTGGAGCAGTTCCTCGACGATGAACGGAAGGCCGGCGCTGTTGCGCCACAACAGTTCCGTCGCGGTCGGTGGCAGCAGCCCAGGATCGGTCTCGAGGCAGGCGGCGGCGAGCGCGTGGGTGTCGGCGAGCCCGAGCCTGCCGAGTTCGACGACGGCGCAGCTCATCCGCTGCGCTCCGGAAGTCGCCAGGCGCAGCGCGTCGGAGGGCTCGTTGCGGAGCGTGCCGACGAACAGGGTCTGCGCCGCGGGCAGGTTGTCGACGAGGTATTCGAGGATGAACAGCGTCTCGGCGTCGGCGTCCTGGAGGTCGTCGAGGACCAGGAGCGCGCCGCGGTCGCGACTGGTGACGGCCAGCAGCCGGAACACCGCTTCGGCGAGCACCATCAGGGAGCCCGACTCCCGGGGCCGGTCTCCTCGGCTCCAATCGGGGATGAGCTGGGCGAGCACGGGGATGAACGGGTCGAGTTCGGTCGCCTCCGGCGGGCCCCCGCCGCGGAAATGCGAAAGCAATGCCTGGGTGAGCGGACGGAACGGGACGAGCGGGCCGATCGAACTGGCCCTGCCCTGCAGCACCGGGATGTCGGCGGCGACCGCCCGCGAGGCGGCTTCGACGGCGAGCCGGGATTTGCCGATGCCGCCTTCGCCCACGAGGAAGATCGCGCCGCCGCGACCCGCGATGGCGCGATCGAGAGCCCCGGAGAGCTCGGCCAGTTCGGCGTCGCGGCCGATCACCCGCGACGAACGGATACCCACCGCCGTGACTATAGCGAGCGGATTCCGCCGTCACGGCCAAAAGTTGATCACGAAGGCGGGCGGCGCGAGCCCGCCTCCGTGAGCCTGTCTTTAAATCCAGCCGCCGGTGAAGACGCTGACGACGGACGGCGAACCGGTGTCCGTGGACAGGGTGGCGAGCGGGTTGGCGCTCAGCCGCGGCTTGCTGCCCGCCAGCGCGTGGTTGCGCGAGCCGACCTCGAGGGCGCGCGGCAGGTTCACGGCGCCGAGGACGTCTTCGGTGGCGGGCAGATCTCTTTCGTACATGTGGTTCTTCTCCTCATACTCGGTTTACCGGCGGAAAAACGGTGGCCGCGGGATGCGGCCGGTCGGGGCGGAGCAGGAGCGCGGAAGGGACCCGGTCGCCGAATCCCAGCCGCAGCAGGCCGTAGCCGATCCCCGCCAGGCCACTCAGCAGCCCTGGCGAGGGGACCGCGCCGGGTGTCCCGCAGCGGGCACCGCGCTGGTCGATGGCGGCGAGCAGATGACCGGTCCGGCGGCGTACCGCGGCCGCGGCGCCAGTGTGCCCGTTCTCCGCCAGCACGCACAACACGTCCAGCACTCCGGACTCGCCGTGGCACAGGCTGAGATCCTTGAGCGGTGCCCCGTCGGTCAGCCGTCTGATCGTCCGGTCCAGGTCCCTGGCGTGTTCGGGCTCGGGCAGGTGCGCGGCCATTCCGAGGGCGTCGCCCGCGAGTCCGTCGCACCAGCCTCCGGTGCTTTCCGCCCGATCGTCCGCCTTTCCGGGTGGTTCTTCGCCGGGACGGTCGTGTGCCCGCAGGACCCAGTCGATCCCGGCCGAACCGCGGGCGAAGGCCCTCTCCGACGGACGTTCGCGTTCGAGCAGTTGTGCGGCGTAGCGGTCGGCTCGCGCCAGCGCCGTCTCCAGTCCTGTTTGGACATACACCGAACGCATCGAGGCGACACCGCCCGCGAGTCCGGTCGTGAACCCGGATGGCGTTTCGGAGGTCGCCTCGGGCATCAGCTCGACGGCCTGCTCGATGAGGTCACCCGCGGGAAGCCCGACCAGGGTGCTGAGCCGGGCGATCGTGTACGCGACACCGCCGAGCCCGAGAAGCCCGCCGCAGCCGGCGGTGGCGGCCAGCTCGCGATCGGCGCGGAGCGTGGCGAAGAGGCCAGGAAGCGGGCTGATTGCGTACGCGGCCAGATCGCGGTATCGCGCGATCCCGGTCAGCTCGGCGAGCTGGGCGAGGAACAACGCCACACCGCAGTAGCCCTCGCCGAGGCCCGCGCCCATCGGGAGAACGGTCCAGTAACGGTCGTCGACGAGCTCGATGCCGAGCCAGTTGGAGCGGTGTTCGTCGGAGAAGGCGTTGGCGACGATCTGGTCGGCGATCCCGCACGCGGTGACCAGCAGCCGTTCCGCGTCCGGCGCCTGATTCGGCACCGCCGTTTCCGCGGTCTCGCCGCCGCCGTGGTGGCCGTCGGCCGCCGTGCTGATGGCGAGGGTGGCCGAGATCAGCCATTCCTGGTCCCGCTGGTCGAGCGGATCCATGTCGGCGACCTTCGCCAGCACGGTGTCGAGCGACGGCTGTTCGACGACCCCTTCGACGCTTTCGCCACGTGAATCCAGCAGCGACGTCGAACCGGGGTTCGAGGTGAACATCGGCACGTCGCCCGCCCACAGATCGTCCCGCTCGTGCGGCACCAGCCGGAGCAGCTTCTCCTCCCGCACCGAGTCCTCTTCGAGCAGGTCGAACGCGCGGTCGCGGTCGGCGGCGTCGCGCAGCAGGTCGGGATGGGTGGTCTCGTCCAGCAGGCGGGAGTAGAAGTTCGTCGGCCGGATGAGTACCCGGATGGGGTCCTCGGCGCAGCGCCGGAGAAGCTCGGCGAGTTCGTCCCGTCCGGTGGAGATCACGTCGTAGCCGAGCCGGAATCCGGCCAGCAACGCCGCGCTGTGTTCGGCGGGGGCGACGTCGCGACCGTCGAGGCGGGGCAGGTTGTTGCTTCCGGCGAGTTCGCCGGGCACCCGGACCAGCCGCATCCGGTCGGTTCCCGCGTCGGCCCAATCGACCCGGTCGGTGGGCAGTTTTCCACCGCGGCCGGCGAGGCCGGAGATGTCGACGGCACCGTGCTCGCCGGCGAAGAGCTGGGGGAGCAGCAGCGTGCGCTGCACCGACCGCGCGAGCATCGCCGCCGCGGGATCGCCCTCCGGCGGGACGGGCGGGGACGGCTGGAACAGGGTCTCGATGTCGATCAGCACCGGCTGGTCGCCGCAGGCGATGATGTTCTCGTAGTGGACGTCGGTGGCGTCCAAGGCGTGCAGGAGCGCCAGCAGGATGCCCTGCCTGCGGTAAAAACGGTCGACGTCGCCGAGGTCGGCGCACGGCCGATGTTCGACGAACCGGAGCCAGCCGTATCCGTCACGCGTCAGCGCGTCGGCGGTGCGCAGTTCGAGCCCGGGCAGTCGTTTGTTGAGCTGTTCGACGACGTCGGTGAAGCGCTCGTGCAGGATCAGCGGGCGCGGTTTGTAGATCACCTTGGCGCCGCTGGAGAAGCGGAGCAGTTTGACCGAACGTCCGCGGGCGTGCGAGTCACCGAACCCGCCCGCGACCTCGACGAGCGTGCCGAGTTCGCCGTCGATGACCGAGCAGGGCAGCAAGGCCGCGTCGGCCGAGAACCGGGCGAGCGTTTCGGCGTGGCCTTCGGCGGCGTACAGGCAGGCCTGGGCCAGGAGCCGGGCCAGCACCGGGTACTCGCCGAACAACCGGACCAGCCCGGCCGGAGTGGATTGCCGGCGCACGAAATCCGAGAAGCGCTCTTCGGGCGTCTCGCCCTGGAGGACTCCGGCCTTGCGGGCGCGATGGAGTTCGAGGACCAGGGTGCGGACCGAGAGGTTGAGCAGGTGCTGGTCGAGTTGCGTGGCGAAACCCTGGCGAAGCGCATCGACATCGGCGCCGGGGAGATCGTCCGGTACCGCGTCACGCGAGGCCGCGTCGACGAGAGACCTGAAGACCCCGGCGAACTGCACACGCCAGTCACCGACTGGGGGGCGCTCCGGCAGAAGCGTGGTGACAGCGTGTTCGGCGAAGTCGGCCCAGAGGGGCTTGTCCGCTGTCCGTTCGCGCGGGGTCCGGCCGTGGTCCCACCACCTCGGCGGCAGGGACGTCGCCGATGGTGGGGGCGTCACGGCGGTAATGCTTTCAGCCCGGCGCGGTACGCACATGGGGGCGGCACCCCCACATTCAGCGCACACACGAAGATGTCCGGAGAGTGACCGCCGGGCACGGACGGTGGCCGTTCGACGCCGCACCGGAATATAGGGTCCCGGCACCCATGCGCGGGCACCGGTCCCGGTCGCACCATGGTCGGGCGGGGCCGGCGCGGGCCGGTTTCTGGGGGTCCGGCCCGCGCCGGCGAGGGGCTCCTCGGGCATGATCGGCTCATGCGCGTCTTGTCGGAGAGCCAGCTCGGTTCCGTTCTCGCGGGCGTGCCCGCTTCGCGGCCGCGAGTGGTGGTGAGCGGAAACTTCGCCACCCCGATGCGGGCGCTGAAGGTGCTCGACGCGGCACTGGCGGAGTACCGCTTGTTCGCGTTGAACGCGCAGGCCGGCATGCCGGACCGTGAGGGTGTCCTGCTGGAGACGCCGTTCGTGGGCGCGGGTATGCGCGGCCGTCCCGGACTGCAGTACTTCCCGTCGCGGCTGTCGCTGGTGCCGCAGCTGCTCAAGCACTCGCTGCCGCCGGACGTCGTCCTGCTGCACACCTCTGCCCCGGTGGACGGCGTG
Organism: Amycolatopsis sp. MJM2582; assembly: GCF_000754115.1. Classification (NCBI taxonomy): domain Bacteria; kingdom Bacillati; phylum Actinomycetota; class Actinomycetes; order Pseudonocardiales; family Pseudonocardiaceae; genus Amycolatopsis; species Amycolatopsis sp. MJM2582. Next base: position 1,063,800 of record NZ_JPLW01000002.1, on the reverse strand, counting down.
GTGTCGCTGGGTACGGAGGTGAACATCCTTCCGGCCGCCATCGAGGCGGTGCGGGCCCGCGGCGGCCTGGTCGTCGCGCAGCTCAACCCGGAGATGCCGTTCACCTACGGCGACGGTGTCGTGCCGGTCGACGAGATCGACTACGGCATCGAGGTGGTGGAGCCGCTGCTGTCGCCGGTCCCGCGGCCGGTGGGGGACACGGCGCGGACCATCGGTGAGCGGGTGGCCGGGCTGGTCGAGGACGGCGCGACCCTGCAACTGGGCATCGGCGGGATCCCCGACGCGACCTTGGCGGCGGTGACCGGACGGCGCGGGCTCGCGATCTGGTCGGAGATGTTCAGCGACGGCGTGCTCGCACTCGACCGAGCGGGGGCTCTCGATCCGGCGGAACCGGTGACGGCGTCGTTCGTGTTCGGCAGTGCGGAGCTGTACCGCTGGCTCGACCGCAATCCGCGGATCCGCCTGCTGCGTACGGAAAAGACGAACGATCCCGCCGTGATCGCCCGCCAGCGAGGTCTGGTCTCGGTGAACAGCGCCCTCGAAGTCGACCTGTACGCCCAGGCCAACGCGAGCCGGGTGCGAGGGGTGATCTACTCGGGGTTCGGCGGGCAGACCGACTTCGTGGTCGGGGCGCTGCATTCGCCCGGTGGCCGGGCGATCATCGCGCTGCCGTCGTGGCATCCGAAGGCCGACGTCTCGACGGTCGTGCCCCGGCTGACCGGTCCGGTGACGTCGTTCCAGCACAGTTTCGTGGTCAGTGAGCACGGTGTCGCGACCATCTGGGGCAACGACGCGAGCGAGCAGGCACGGCAGATCGTCGACCAGGTCGCGCATCCTTCGGCGCGGGAAGAACTCGTGGCGCGGGGCAGGGAACTGGGATTCGCGCTTTAGCGGTATTTCTTTCCGGCCGGAAAAACCGGAACCCGGTAAAGGGACACGATCGTGCCCCTTTACCGGGTCGCAAACACGAGGGGCCGACCCGCGCCAACAGATTGGCCCCCGTCAATCCCTGTGCTTAGAGCGTCAGACCAGCCATCCGAGCACGTGGGCCAGGTGCGCGAGCAGACCCGAAATGAGGTCGTGACCGTGGTGCACGTGCTGGGTGAACATCTGCATTGAGGGGCTCCTTGTTCGGATTTCGTGTTCGGTTGTGCTCTCGCGAGGAGCGATCGAAGATTTTCACCACGTTGGCGACCTGTCAAAAAACGATTTCCTGGGTGTTCGGCAAGTCGTGAATCTTCCTACGATAAACACGTAAGTCTTTCGTGTTTTGCGCCAGGGGTGGGTTTCGTGGGCGCTGACACCGTGCGTAGCGGGGCTGCGGGGCGCCGATGTGGACGTTGAGCCTCCGCTACGGCAAGTGGGCGGCGGCGTGACACGAACCGGTGATCCACATGCCACGAATGGTGAGTCGGTGAGAATCACCGGTACGGGTGACGGGTTCAGGGGAAGCGCGTTCTCATCGAGGCTCGTCGCGCGAGACGGTGCGTCTTGTGGATGTCCACCAGATCGGCGAAGCCTTCGACGAAGTTTTCGGCCAGGCGCTCCTCTTTCACGGGTTCACTTGCGGGATGTAACGCCTATGCGGCGTGAGTCTGGACGATTGATGCCTTCATGTCCGTTTCTGGACGAGGGTCGTGAGTGATAAAGAGCGTTAGAACCACCCAAATCACTCACGACCCCTGCGCAAAGCGACCAAATCGGGCATCTTGTCTCCGGCAAGTGTCCCTTGTGGACAGTCAAGAGCGTGCCGGGTCTCTGTGGCGAGCACGCTCTCGCCACCAACTCCATCACGCCCGCCTCAGCTGCCGAACCGGCTATCACGGATGGATGGGCGCGCCCCAGTCGTAGAGCTCCAAGGGAATGGCTTTAACCGCTCGGGCCTTGGAATCGAGGTAGCGGCACGAGATGCCGGGCACGTAGATCCACTCGCCGACGACTGACGACCCGGACGGCCGTCGCCGGGTGGAGTCGAATCCGAAGCGCACGTGGTCGGGCATGTCACAGGCCGCGTACTCGGTGCTGTTCTGGTAGCGCAGCACCGCCTCGACCTGGTCGCGGATGATCGGCCCGGCGGTGAGGTCCGCCTTGTAGGAAACGGTCCCTTGTTCGGTGCGGCCGTTGGTCAGTCCGGTGCCCTGGAACTTGATGTCGCGCAGGACGTAGTCGTAACCCTCGCCGAGATAGGTGACCGTGCAGGTCACCGTGGTGGTGCGGCCCGGGTCGAACGCGGGACACGACGAGCGCGCTGCGGGGTCGAGGCGATGCGCGAATCTGGTCACTTTTTGCAGTGCTTCCCAAGCGATCCGTTCCCGCAGCGGTGCGGAATCCGCGGGCTTGGGCGGCAACTTGCTCATATCCGGCTCGGGGTACTTCGCCGGGACCGCGCCTTGACGCAGCGACGAAAGATCGACCGTCGGCGTCGTGCTCGCGGGTGCGGTGGTCGCCGGAGACGAGGATGGCGCGCTGGGCGGGGGAGTCGTCGGAGAACTGCATGCTGCCGCGAACAGGAGCAGTGCCGCCCCCGCCGAGCGCCCGAGGACGGTGCCTTTCACGCCGGTCATCTCCGATCTCGCTGATTCGATGACCAGTTCCCCCGGTCCCTCCGGGAAGAAACTAGCGGGAAAGCAGCTGCGGAATGAGCGTAAAAATGCCGTTTCCCCACGGCCCTGGCGGGGATCGCTAGGAATCGAACCATCGATACCAGATCGGTTTGTCCACGCCCGCATCCCAGCGCTCGAAAGCGGGACGACGCTGTTCGGGGCTCACCAATGCCTCCTCATGGGTTCCCGCACCTGGCCGCCGGCGCTGACCCGCAACAGGTATCGGCGATAGTCCTCGAGGAACTCGAGACCGAAATGCGCTTCGGCCTGGCGCGCTTGGGCTTCGCTCAAGACCTCCGGGAGGCGTCGGCCGCCGAACCCGGGTCGCGCGTGGAGCGCGACGGCCGTCAACCTGTGCGGTAGGGAGGTAGTCCCGGCGCCGGACGCGCGATGATGGCTTCGACGGCTATCGTTCCGTGTGCGCCCACCGACCTGGCTGAGAAGGAACGCTCTCGAAGTGGGCGACGCGGTTCTCGCGGTGTTCATGATCGCGTTCACCATCGAGGCGGGTTTCGCCGTCGACCTCCCCGGCTTCCGGCCGTTCGACACGACCGGCGTCCTGCTGAGTGTGCTGGCCAACGCGCCGCTCGCGGTCCGGCGCCGTGCGCCGCTGACGGTGTTCGCCCTCGTGCTGGCCGGATGGGCCGGCTACCTGCTGCCGGGGTACTGGCCGGGTGTCAGCGCGCTGGCGCTGTTGCTCGGTCTGTACACCGTCGCCGCGTCCCGGTCTCTTCCGGTGACCGCGCTGTGCGCGGCGATCACGCTGGCGGGCGAAACCTACTCGGCCTGTCATTCGCAGCTGATCGGCTCGGTGTGGACAGCGGTGTTCCAGAGCGTGCTCCTGACCGGCGTCGCCTGGGGTTTCGGCGCGAACGCGGGCCGGCTGGCCCAGCGCAACGGCCAGCTGCGGGTGCTGACCGAGCAGCTGCGCCGGGAACAGGAGGACAGGGCGCGGCGTGCTGTCACGGAGGAACGGGTCCGCACCGCGCGAGAGCTGCACGACGTCGTGGCCCACCACATGTCGGTCATCGCGGTGCAGGCGGAGATGGCGCGGTACGTGTTCGAGTCGGATCCGGCGGCCAGCCGGGCGGCGCTGGACGTCATCGGCCGCACCGGCAGTGAGGGCCTGGACGAACTGCGGCGCATGCTGACGGTGCTGCGGTCCGGCGAGGACGACGACACCTACGTACCGGCTCCTGGGCTGGAGGGGTTGGAGGAACTGGCGGCGAGGGTCGGTGCCGCGGGGGTGCACGTCGAGGTTTCCGTGCGGGGAACGGTTCGCTCGTTACCGGACGGAGTGGGACTCTGCGTTTATCGCGTCGTGCAGGAGGCCTTGACCAACGTGGTCAAACACGCCCGTCCGGCCAGGGCGTGGGTGTCGCTGACGTACGGCGCGGAGGAAGTGACGGTCCGGATCGCCGACGACGGCCGCTCCGAACGGTTCCACGAGGGCGCCGGACACGGCATGATCGGCATGCGTGAGCGCGCCGAACTGTATGGGGGAACACTCCTGGCGGGCGCGGGCACGGAAGGGGGTTTCGTGGTGACGCTCGTGCTCCCGCTGGCGGCCGGGGGAGACGGTTCATGATCGAAGTGCTGGTCGTCGACGACCAGGATCTGGTCCGCGCCGGATTCGTCGCGCTGTTGCGGGCCGCGCCCGGGATCACCGTCGTCGGTGAGGCCGCCGACGGACAGGAGGCGGTGGACCTGGCGGAGCGGCTGCGGCCCGACGTCGTCCTGATGGACATCCGGATGCCGGGCACGAACGGTGTGGTCGCGACCGAGCGCATCCTCGCCGCGGAACGCGACCGGCCGACGCGCGTGCTGGTGCTGACGACGTTCGACCTGGACGAGTACGTGTACGCGGCCTTGCGGGCGGGGGCTTCGGGCTTCCTGTTCAAGGACGTCCGGGCGGAACGGCTGGTCGCCGCGATCCACACGATCGCGGCGGGGGAGCAGCTGTTCGCGCCCTCGGTCATGCGGCGGCTGATCGAGGCCTACGCGAACCGGCCGGGCGGCCCCACCGGCACTCCAGGACCGGAACTGGAGTGCCTCACCGCCCGGGAGACCGAGGTGCTCCGCCTGGTCGGTAAGGGCATGACCAACGGTGGCATCGCGGGCGAGCTGGTGGTGAGCGAATCCACGGTGAAGACGCACGTGAACCGCGCGATGACGAAACTCGGACTCTCCAGCCGCGCGCAGATCGTCGCGCTGGCCTACGAGTCCGGTCTCGTCACGCCGGGTGCCTGAGGCTTCCGGCGAAGAGCCCGGAAGCCTCAGGACATTTCATCGTCCGGCCTGCAGAGCCCGCCAGGTGTTCGCGCCGGCGATCCCGTCGGCGTCGAGTCCCCGCGAGGTTTGGTAGCTCTTGACGGCCGCGGTGGTCTTGGCGCCGAACTTGCCGTCGACGGTCAGGTTCGCCGAGATGGCGGCGTTGAGCGACCGTTGCAGCCGGAAGACGGCTTCACCGGACGAGCCGTCCTGAAGCTGCGGCGTGGCGCCGCGGGCCAGCAGCGCCGTCCAGGTGTGCGAGTCCACCGAGCCCGCCTCCGCGAGCCCCACCTGCGCCTGGAACCGCTTCACCGCGGACACCGTCGCCGGATCCAGGACACCGCTGGGGTCGCCCGCGCCCGTGTCCTGTCCGGCCGCACGGAGCAGGCATTGCGCCGCCTTCACCTCGGGCCGGGTCGCGCCGGCGTCGAGCCGCGGATAGGGGCCGTCGACACCGACGTTCGCGCACCCGCGGGCACGGGACACCAGCTCCGTCGCGGCCCGCTTGCCCTCGACGGCCGCGTCGGCGGCGTCGTGGATGGGCGAGGCCTTGACTCCGGGGAAGACGATGTAGTCGACGATCTTGCCGGACACCCCGCCCGAACGCGGATCGGGGTTGATGCCGAGCGCTTTGGCCAGCGCGTAAGAGCCTTCACCGATCGCCCCGGTCGGGCCGACGTCGCCTACGACGGCGTAGGCGACCCTGCCCTGATAGACGACCGCGGCGACCGTGGCACCCGTGATGCCGGAGCCGGAGTAGCTCCACGTCGAGCTGATCCCGGGTACCACGATGTAGGGCAGTTTCTCGGCGTTGAGTGGCTTGCCGTCCGGCTGTGCCCAGGCGGTCTGCCCCTGCCAGGAGGGATCGGTCGAGGCGTTGCACTTCTCGGTGCGCTGCCCGTCGCAGTCGATTGTCATCCCGGACCGCCAGTGCACCGCCCCGCCGGTCGCGCAGACGGGCACCGTGCGCGTACCGCCGCTGCGCTCGGCGTACTTCCCGGCCGACACCTGCTGCGCGCAGGTCGCGACCACCGCACTCAACTCGGCACCGGTCGGGTCACCGGCCGTGGTCGCCGTCGCCTGGTTCGCCGTCGCGAGGCCGAAGGCGACCATCACGGCCATTCCCAGCGCCGCCGTCTTCACCCGCATCGCATTCCTCTTCTCCGTCCACAGTGGATTTCTCATTTGCCGGCCTGCAACGCCGCCCAGGTCTTCGGCCCGGCGATTCCGTCGGAGGTGAGCCCTTGCGCGCTCTGATACCGCTTCACCGCGGCCGTGGTGTTCGCGCCGAACCGGCCGTCGAGTTCGAGTCCCGCGTCGAGGGCGGCGTTCAGCGCACGCTGAAGACGCAGGACCGCGTCTCCGGAGGCGCCGTCCTGGAGCTGTGGTGTCGTTCCCCTCGCCAGCAGCGCCGTCCACGTGTGCGAGTCCACCTTGCCGAGCGCCGGCAGGCCGAGACTCGCCTGGAACTGTTTCGTGGCGTCGGTGGTCGTCGTGTCGAAGGTGCCCGTGGGACCGTTCGCCCCGGTGGGGAATCCCGCCGCGGTGAGCAAGCATTGCGCCGTCTTGACCAGGGCCCCGGTCGCGGCGGCGGCGATCTCGGGATAGCGGGAGTGGTCGAGGCTCACCGCCGCGCAGGTCTTGGCGTCGCCTTCGACGACGTTGCGGTACCGGATCGCGCTGAATCCCGCCGTCCGGTCCGCCGACCAGGTGCGCTGTGACGCCACGGTTCCGGAGCGGTACTCCTCCCACACCACCGCCTGGGTCTTCGCGGCGTCCGCCCACCGGATGAACAGTGCCATGTGCTGGTGAGCGCTGGAATGCACCCACAGGCTGTCGCCCGGCAAGAGGTCCTTCTTGTCGATCCGGGTGGCGACCTGCATGATGTCGCCCGTCCAGCGGGCGGTCTTCAGGCCCCAGGCCATCGACACGTAGCCGGAGCAGTCCTGCCGGTAGGTGCCGAACTGGTTGGTGTGCTTCGCTTCCTGGCTGTAGGGCACTCTCTCGTCGAGCCAGCTCTTCGCTCTGGTCAGGATGTCGTCCCTGGTCAGTTTCAAATCGGCGGTGGGATGCCCTGCGGCGTGGAGATCCGGTTCCGCGTGGGCGAGCCGGGAAACCGGCTGGAGAAGTCCACAAAGGACCAATACGGCGGTGAGGACGCTCGCGGCTGTGGTTCGCATGGCCCCAGCATCGGAGGGGCGGCCGGACGAGGCAAAGGTTTTCGCCCACTCCAAAGGGGTGTTCGGCGGGTCAACCCTGGTGGTAGTCGAAACCCGGTCCTGTGCGGTATTTCCGCCCGTGATGGTGTCGGGGCACGCCGCGGATCCCCTAACATCGGGCGTCGCAAGGGGGGATTCATTCCAGGGGGGATGTCTTGTCGTTCGTTTTCGTTTCGGTTCAACGGAAGTGCGGTTCTCGTGGGAGACGGCCGTGCTGAGAATCCATTTCACTCCCGAAGACCTCGCCAGGACCCGGATCAGTGCGGCACCGCAGCCGATGTGGGAGATCCTGCTCAGCATGTACCGGCTGCGAGGCCGCGAAGGCGGGATCATCTTCGAAGAATGGCGAAGATCGGTGGCACAGGCGGCACACACCACCACCCGGTTGCTCGCCGACCTCGCTTCCCAGTCCGGCTACGCGGTCGATTTCCTCACGCCCACCCTGCGGGACCTGTCGCTGGCGGAGGGACTCGAAGCGCTGCGCCGAACCCCGAAGAAGCGGCTCCGGACCGACCTCACCGTTCTCGCCGGGAGCCGGCGGCTCCCATCTTGGACGGCAGGCCTCGCCGAGGGCAGACCGGAGACACTCACCCAGCTCGCCGACTCGGTCGAGCGGTACTTCACGGCCTGCCTCGCCCCGTACTGGGTGCGGGTGTGCGGCCGGGTCGAGCAGGTACGCGCCAGACAGGTCAAGACGATGACCGAAGAGGGATGTGAGACCTTGCTCGCCGAGGTGCATCCCACGGCGCGGTGGACCTATCCCGTGCTGGAGCTGGACTATCCGGTCGAGCACGAACTGCGCCTGAACGGGCGAGGGCTGTGTCTCACGCCGTCCTTCTTCTGCTGGGGGCTGCCCACGACGTTCCTGGCCGGTGAGCTGGAACCGACCTTGGTGTATCCGATCGAGCACAAGGTGGGCTGGTCGGCGAACGGGGCGGTGCACCGGCCGCTGACGTCCCTGCTCGGCCGGACAAGGGCCCGGGTCCTCGAAGCGATCGGGGAGTCGCCCGGCACCACCACCGAAGTGGCCACCCGGACGAAGACCAGCCTCCCGACGGCGAGTCAGCAGGCCGCCACCCTGCGCGCCGCCGGTCTGGTCACCAGCCGCCAGACCGGGCAGTCCGTGCTGCATTCGATCACCCCGCTCGGCCTCGCGCTCCTGGCCGAAGGCTGAGCGCCCGCAGCCCGGTCGCGAGAGAATCGCGGCCGGGCCCCGGACACCGGTTCACGGGGTCTGCAAGCCCGGACGGCCTTCTTCGATCACGTACGACTGCGCCGTCAAGGCCGCCTTGTTGCGCACGGTGACCTGCTCGACGTAGCGGAAGTCGACGTCCATCTTGGCCTGGCTCAGTTTCGTCCGGACGTAGCCTCGGTACTGGGAGTAGAACTTGAGGTGCGGATTCTCGGCCTGGTTGGGAACACTGCCGACTTTCGCGCCGTCGCCGCCGGAGGAGACGGAACTGGTGACCAGTTCCGTGCCGATCACCGGGGAGCCCGGATTGGTGTAGTCGGCCTTGAGTTCGTTCGCCCAGGCCCGGTGCACGTCGCCGGTGAGCACCACCGGGTTGCGGACACCGCGCTGCACCCAGCCTTTCTGGATCCGGTCACGGGACGCTGGGTATCCGTCCCAGCCGTCCATTCCCGACGCGCCGTTCTGGTCCGCCCGCCGCGCGAAGAACACCTGCTGGCCGATCACGTCCCAGGTCCCCTGCCGCTGCGAAAAGCCGTCCAGCAGCCAGTTCTCCTGTGCCATGCCGGGCAGGCTCCGCGCCGGATCACCGGCCTCGGGGCAGTACTTCCAGCCGTCGCCACAAGCCTGATCGCTCCGGTACTGGCGGGTGTCGAGCATGTGGAAGGTCGCGAGTTTCCCCCACCGCACCCCCCCG
>NZ_JPLW01000002.1:715781-1054364 GCF_000754115.1 Amycolatopsis sp. MJM2582 | reverse complement strand
GGTGGGGGCGGCGCGTCCCCCAGCGCACCCGCCGGTACAGCTGGATCTTGTCCCCGTTGGGTTTCGCCCCGCCCCGCAACGGCATGTTCTCGTAGTAGGCCTTGTAGGCGGCCTCGCGGCGCTTGGCCCATCCTTCCGGCAGGGGCGGCTTGTCGTTGTCCCGCTTGCCCGCGGCGTAGTTGTTCTCGACCTCGTGATCGTCCGGTACGACCAGCCACGGGGCGACGGCGTGCGCGGCCTGGAGATCGGCGTCCATCTTGTACTCCGCGTACCGTTGCCGGTAGGCACCGAGGGTGGTCAGCTCCTCCTTGTTCTTGTGCCGCCGCGGGCACGGGTCTTCGGCCTTGTGGCTGGTTTCGTAGATGTAGTCACCGAGATGCAGGATCAGGCCGGGACGATCCTCGGCCATGCGCCGGTACACGGTGTAGAACCCGTCTTCGTAGTGCGCGCACGAAGTGAAGGCCATCAGCAGGTCGCGTCCGAACGTGTCGAACGCGGGAGCGGTCCGGGTGCGGCCGACGGGTGAGATGTGCCCGGCGGCGCGGAACCGGTAGAAGTACTCGTAGTCCGGTTGCAGCCCGTGGACCTCGACGTGCACCGAGTGCGCGTCCGCGTACACGGCGGTGGCCTGACCGTTCTTGACCACGTTCGTGAACTTGTCGTCGGTCGCGACCTCCCAGTCCACCGCGGTCGCCGTGGTCGGCATCCCGCCGTTGCCGTTCTCCAGTGGGTCCGGCGCGAGCCTCGTCCACAGCACCACACCGTCGGGCAGCGGATCGCCCGACGCGACGCCGAGTTTGAACGGGTAGGGCAGCGCGGCGGTCGCCCGGCCACCCAATGCGACCGCCCCCACGGCGACGGCGGTACCGAAGACGAAGGTCCGTCGGTTGAACTTGCTCATTTCCCCATCCCTACTTCGGTGTTTCCAGGTTGTCGTCCAGTACGGCTGAGTTGCCCGCGAACGGGGCGCCGGGGCCGAAGGCGGTGGCCGTCCCGATCTCCGCGCGGGTGAGCTTGCGCGCCGCCGTCACGGTCAGGGCGTTGCCGGTGAGGCCGGTGTTCAGCACGAACATCGCCCCGGTCTGCGGGCTTCCGTTCTCCCAGGGAGCCGAGACGGTCAGTTCCGGTTTGCCGTCGCCGGTGATGTCGAGGATTCGCAGGCCGTATCCGAATCCCTCGCCCACGGCCGCCCCGGCGTTGACCGGCGCGGTGTTCTCGCCGACCGCGGTGGCCGGGAAGGACGACAACCCGGCCGCGCCGCCGCGCAGCAGGCACAGCGCACCGGTGCGGTTGTCCTCCTTCGGGATTCCGACGGCCAGGTCGTCGACGGTGTCGCCGTCGAGGTCGCCGACGGCGAGGGAACCCCCGAAGTAGTCGTTCGCCTCGGGGCTACCCGGGATCGCGTCACCGGACTGGTCGATCACCTCGACCGCGGTGGTCAGCCCGGCGTTCCCGCCCCGCACGGAGACGAGCGCTCCCGACCCGGCAGGGCCGCCGCGACGGCGGTCGGCCTGGATCACCAGGTCGGCGTTGGCGCCACCGTGGAAGCGGCCGATGACCGCGCCCCGCCACTTCCCGTCGGTCGCCGCGTTGCCCACGCTGACGTAGGAGGACGCCTTGGCGGAAAGCCCGCTCGCCGAGCCGTGCAGCAGGTGGACCGACCCCCAGGCGTTGGCGGTTCCGGTGATCACCTCGCCGGACGAAACGACGGCGAGGTCGTCCCGTTTGTCCCCGGTGACGTCTCCGGCGGCCAACGCCCAGCCCATCAGGTCGCCCGCTTCGGACGCCCCGGCCAGATCCGGGTCGTCCTGGTTGAACGCGATCGCGTTCTTCGCGGTGAGCCCGGTGCCGCTGCCATAAAGGATCCACACAGCGCCGGCGCGCGCCTTCGTCTCGATCGCCTCACCGGGTGAGCCGATGCCGAGGTCGGCGTAACCGTCACCGTTGAAGTCGCCGGTCGCCAGGGAAGCCCCGAACAGGTCGCCCGCCTCCATCACCCCCGGCACGTCGGCGGTGTCCTGGTTGATCGTGCCGAGCGCCCCGGGAAGGGCGCGGAGATAAGGCGCCGTGCGCTGGCCGTAGAGGACGCTGACCGTCCCGGCGTTCGCCAGGCCGCCGACCGACTCGCCCGGGTTGCCGATCGCGACGTCGGCCAGCCCGTCCCGGTTGAAGTCGCCGGTCGCGAGCGCGGCACCGAACTTGTCGGAGGCCTCCATGCCCAGACCGACGCCGGCGGTGTTCTGGTTGACCAGTGCCGACGGGGCACCTGGTGGAGTGGCCCCGCCGGGCATCACCAGCACGGAGCCGCCGAGATCGTGAGGAGGGAGGGAGGTGTCGCCGCTGTAGGTCAGCCGCGCCCCCGTGGACAGCACGAGGTCGGCGACGCCGTCGCCGTTCACGTCCGCCTGCGGGAGGGCCGGGAGCGCCGCGGGTGTCGGCGCGGCCGTCGCCGGTGAGGTCACGAAGGTCAGTGCGGCCGCGGCCGCCAGTACGGGAAACCATTTGTTCGCCACGACGGACGACGGTAGGAAGCGGGAACGAGCGGGGACAATGGTTTTCGCCTGAGTGAAAAGGTCCGGCACCGCGCTCACCGCCCGGCCTGCAGGGCGCCCCAGGTGGCCTGACCGACCACACCGTCGACACCGAGCCCGCGGGAGCTCTGGTAGTCGCGGACCGCCTGTTCGGTGTTCGGCCCGAACGCGCCGTCGATGGCGAGGGTCTTGCCGGACGCGGCGGTGAGCGCGCGCTGCAGCCGGTTCACCGCGGCGCCCGCCGCACCTTCCCGCAGGGTCGGAGTGTCCCCTGTGGACAGTAGCGCGGTCCACGTGCGCGCCTCGATCACGCCGGTCGCGGTGAGCCCGCGGGCCTGCTGGAACGCCTTGGTGGCGGACACCGTCGCTTCGTCGAAGGTGCCTGTCGGTCTGCCGTTGGGCGCCAAGAGACATTGCGCAGCCTTGACCGGATTCCCGGTCGCGCCCGAGGCGATTCGCGGGTACACGGCGAAGTCGAGGCTCACCGTGTCACACGGCAGCGTCGTGCCCGGCCCGACGTCCAGATAGTCACGGTCGAGCCCCGGGACCCGCACCCCGCCCCAGGTTTCCGCGACTTCACCGGCGTACTGATGGATACGCTGATGGTTCGCCCAGTAAGTGCTCGGTGCGTAGGAGCCGGTGTCGATGTCGGCCTTGTCGTTCCACCAGGCGAACCAGATGTGGTCGGGCCTGGTGTACGAGGTGTTCGTGTAGGCGCTCGCCAGATCCTTGATCCCGGATCCGGCGCTGGTGTAGACGCCGGAGAGCCAGCCCTTCGCGTGCAGTGCCTCGGTCCAGCCGCTGACGTAGGACAGCACGCCGGCCTTGCACGCCGCCGTCGACGAGTAACCCTCGATGTCGCTGTAGATCACACTGCCCTGGCCGAAACCGAGCGCGGTGTTGGCCGCGATCGCGCTCGCCGCCGCGTCCCGGCCCTGCTGCCGGGCGACCGCGGGATCACCGGACATCTTCAGCCGGTACCCGGTGCACGGGGCCTGTCTGCCGACGTCGGTGAGGATGAAACGCCAGCCGCGGGCCGCCTGGTTCGCCACCCACGCCGGGGTGAGGTTGGGTTGCGCGCAGGCGCGCAGATCACCACTGCTGTAGATGCCGACGGCCCGGTACGGAGAGGCCCGCCAGGCGTCCATCGTGGCCTGCGCCGGTGCGGCGCAGGTTTCGAATCCCTTGCCCTGGAAGGTGCCCGGCGCCACGATCGGCGCCGCGGCTGCCGCCTTTCCAGGCCTGGCGGGCAGGGTGGCACGCGCGCCGCCCGTGACCAGACGTGCGCCGGACAGCGCAGCCCGCACCGTGTGTTCGGTCGCACCGGTGTGGCCCGCGGTGACCAGCACACCGGCGTCCGGGACGGCGACCCGGATCGTCCCTTCGCGGGACGGCGCCCCCGGCGGTGGAGTGGCCGTCCCCGGTGGCGCGGTCACCACGCCCTCGGGTACCTGCTCGGGCGTCAGGTCGGCGAGCGGTTCGATCACCACACCCGCCTTCCGGCCGACGAGTTTCGCCGGACAGTCCGGTTCTTCGGTCTGGTGTCCCAAGTAGACGGTCTCGGAGTCGAACCGGACGCAGGTGCCCGGGGCGGTGGCCAGATCGACCACCCGCCAGTTTTCGGGGACGTCGAGCTGGTAGCCGTGGTAGGTGATGGTGCGCGAGCCCGCGGCCGCGTCGGTGGCCGGGGTCACGATGGACAGCAGCGCGACCGCGAGTGCGGTGGCGCCTGCCCGCCGGATTCGTTTCATCGGTTCTCCTCCCGGAATCGAGGGCGGGAGGCTATCGGCGCGCGAGTGACGGCCGGAAGCGTTTTGGTGCCCGTGGAAAGGCTTCCAGCGCAAGGAATCCGCGTTCTAGGGTTCCGGCTCCGTACCAGCGCGAACAAGGAGTGTCATGCGGCGCCTACTGACTTTTCTCGCCACTGTCGTGGCCTTGGTGATGATCGGCGCGGGATCCGCGCACGCGGCACCCGCCCCGGCGTGGCCGTTGGTGGGCGGTGATTCCACCGGCCCGGAGGTGACGTCGGCGCAGTACCTGCTCCGGCAGCGCGGCGCGCAGATCGAGGCCGACGGCATCGTCGGCCCGAAAACCCAAGCGGCGGTGAAGGCGTTCCAGACCGCGCAGGGCCTGACGGCCGACGGCATCGTGGGCCCCAAGACCTGGGCCAAACTGGTGATGAATCTCGACAACGGCGCCACCGGAGAGGCGGTCAAGGCAGCGCAACACCAGTTGGCGCGGCACGGTTACCAGGTCAAAGCGGACGGTACGTTCGCGGCGAGCACCGCGACCGCGGTGACGGACTTCAAGACCAAGCACGGGCTCCCCGCGACGTCGCTCGTCGACGCCATCACGTGGCAGTGGCTCATCGGCGGGACCCCCTCCGTCGCGGGCTGGTCGCTCCCGCTCTCGCGTTCCGCGCTGCCGCGCAGCGAGTACGACGATCCGCACCACGACTACCCGGCGATCGATCTGCCGGTCGGCACGGGCACCCGTGCCCTCGCCGTCACCGCGGGCACCGTGGCGCTGGTCAACGACAGTTCCTGTGGCCGAGGCGTGGTGCTGACCGCCAACGGGACCCGCTTCGTCTACTGCCACTTCTCCCAGCACGCCGTCGCGTCCGGGGCCACCGTCCAGGCAGGCCAGCTCATCGGTTACACCGGGAACACCGGCAACTCGACGGGACCGCACCTGCACTTCGGTGTCAAGATCGGCACGACCAGTCATTGCCCGCAGCGGCTGCTGCTGGCGATCTACGACGGCGTGGCACCTCCCGCTCCGTCGAGCCTGCCCACCTCGGGCTGTTCCTACTGAAACCACTGCGAAATCCGGAGAATCCCATGCGCAGATTCGCGGCGGCCCTCGCCGTCCTGATGCTGTCGGCCGGTTCGACGATCCTCACCGTGGAACCGGCCCACGCGTACGGAAACGCCTTCTTCCACACTCAGAGCAGCGGAAACCGGGGAGTGGAGGTGCTGGCGATGCAGCATCTCCTCGCCCACCACGGACACGCCTTACCCGCCACGGGTGTGTTCGATTCCGCCACGGTCGCGGCCGTGCGCGCTTTCCAGACCGCCGAAGCGCTGGGAGTGGACGGTATCGCGGGCCCCAAGACCTGGGCCGCGCTGGCGCCGACGGTCCGGGCGGGCGACAGCGGGGAGGCGGTCAAGGCACTACAGGTGGAATTGAACGCCAAACGCAGGTTGAACCTGCCGGTGAGCGGCCGATTCGACGCGGCGACGACCAGCGCGGTCCGCGGCTTTCAGGAACACGCGGGCATCTCCGTGGACGGTATCGCCGGGCCTGCCACGTGGAAGAACCTCGTCTGGCACCACGACTATCCCGATTTCGGCCAAGGGTTGTGCGATCAAGACCCGGACGGGAACGGAACAGCGGCCAACTGGGGAACCGGCGCCGCGGTCGCGCAGCTCGAACAGGCGGCGAAAACCTTCGCGGCCAGTGGCCGCGGAAAAGTCCCGCTGGGCGACTTCGGTTTCGAACACGGCGGCGCCATCCCCGGGCACAGCAGCCACCGGGTGGGACTCGACGTCGACCTGTGGCCGATCCGTACCGACGGCGCGCAATGCGGCGGAGGCCGGATCACCTGGCGCTCGTCCACCTACGACCGAGCGGCCACCCGTGACCTGGTCAAGGCCATCCGCGCGGCCGCGCCCGGACACGTGAAGCTCATCTTCTTCAACGACCCCACGCTGATCGACGAAGGCTTGACGACCAGCTACGCGAACCACGACAACCATCTGCACGTCCGGTACTGCGAAGCGGTGCATCCGAACAGCCTCTACGTCTGCTGATCGTTCACAGTCGGCGGCCGCGACCCCGCTTTCGGGTCGCGGCCGCCGACTGTGTTCCACGTTGCGAGCGGCGCGGAATCAGCGCCGGTAGTGGACCTTGCCACGCAACGCGGGTGAAGTGGGGCTGCCGCAACGCTGCTCGAACGTCGCGTCGAGCGCGACCAGCCCTTCGGCGCCACGTTCGATGTGCTCGATCGTGAACGTCGAATAGTCGTCGACACAGCCGAGTCCGTTGGAGATGGCCAGGATATGCGCTCCCTCTGCGTGGCTGTAGGTTCCAGCCTGCAGGTTTCCTGACGGCGCGGTGAAGTCGAGCGCGATGTAGTCGAATCCGTGGTCGGTCTCGGCGTCGACCCGCAGGGTGGCGCCGTTCTCCCAGAAGCGCACCTCGTTCTCCGGCGAGGCGGTCCAGTGACCGCTTCTGCCGCTGACGGGGTGGGCGCCCTGTTCGGCGCTGAAGTCGAGGCTCGCGACGGTTTCGGCGGACGCGGCAGGCGTCAGTGTGGTGGCCAGGCCGGCGGCGATGGCGAGCGTGGTGAGGACACGAGTGAACTTCATGGAACCCCCTGATGTCGGCCGCTCTGTGGAGCGGGTCCTCACCGATATTGCCGGTCCTCCCGCTGCCTGTCGCAAGTAGAACTACTCAACGGGACACGGTGCCTCGGAGGGAGAGTGGGCCATCACCCACCGTCCACGACATGGTGGCAACGGGTCGGCGGCCTCCGCCAATGGTAGGAATGCCTGGTGACCGAACCGAATTTGATCGAAGCAGCAGCCGAAGAGGCAGTCACCCTCACCAGTGAACTGATCCGCATCGACACCACCAACACCGGTGACCCCGACACGCTGGTCGGTGAACGCGCCGCGGCCGAGTACGTCGCCGAGAAGCTCACCGACGCGGGCTACGAGATCACCTATGTCGAGTCCGGCGGCAAGGACCGCCACAACGTGATCGTCCGGCTGCCGGGCGCCGACCCCTCGCGCGGCGCGCTCCTGATCCACGGTCACCTCGACGCCGTCCCCGCCGACGCCTCGGAGTGGTCGGTGCACCCGTTCTCCGGCGCGATCCAGGACGACTACGTCTGGGGCCGCGGCGCCGTCGACATGAAGGACATGTGCGGGATGGCGCTCGCGCTGGCCCGTCACTACAAGATCAACGGCATCGTCCCGCCGCGTGACCTCGTCTTCGCGTTCCTGGCCGACGAAGAGGCGGGCGGCAAGTACGGCGCGCAGTGGCTGGTCGAGAACCGGCCGGAGCTGTTCGAGGGCGTCACCGAGGCGATCAGCGAGGTCGGCGGCTTCTCGATCACGCTGAAGGACAACGTCCGCGCGTACCTCATCGAGACGGCCGAGAAGGGCATCCGCTGGATGAAGCTGCGCGTGCGCGGCACCGCCGGCCACGGCTCGATGATCCACCGCGACAACGCCGTCACCAAGCTGTCCGAGGCCGTCGCCAGGCTCGGCAACCACCGTTTCCCCCTGGTCATGACCGATTCCGTCCGCGAGTTCCTGGACGGCGTCACCGAGATCACCGGCTGGGACTTCCCCGAGGACGACATCGAGGGTTCCGTCGCGAAACTCGGCAACATCTCCCGGATGATCGGCGCGACCCTGCGCGACACGGCGAACCCGACGATGCTCACCGCGGGCTACAAGTCGAACGTCATCCCCTCGGTCGCGGAGGCTTCGGTCGACTGCCGGATCCTCCCCGGGCGTCTCGAGGCGTTCAACGCCGAGCTCGAGGAGATCCTCGGCCCGGACATCGAGAAGGAGTGGATGGAGCTGCCGCCGGTCGAGACGACCTTCGACGGTGCCCTGGTCGACGCCATGACCAACGCGGTCCTCGCCGAAGACCCGGGCGCCCGCACGCTCCCGTACATGCTCTCCGGCGGCACCGACGCGAAGTCCTTCCAGTCGCTCGGGATCCGCAACTTCGGGTTCGCCCCGCTGCAGCTGCCCGCGGACCTCGATTTCTCGGCGCTGTTCCACGGAGTCGACGAGCGCGTCCCGGTCGACGCGCTGAAGTTCGGCGTGCGCGTGCTCGACCGCTTCCTCCGTTCGGCCTGATGCCCGGTCTGCTGGCCGCCGACGGGACACCCCTGCATTTCGAACGCTGGGGTGATCCGTCGGCGCCGGTGACCGTCGTCCTGCTCCACGGGTACGCCCTCGACAGGCGAAGCTGGCGCGCCATCGCGCCGGTTCTGGCGGAAGCCGCGGAGAAGCCGGTCGCGGTGCTCGCCTACGACCAGCGCGGGCACGGCGAATCGGGCGAGGTCCGGGCCGCTTCGGCGACCATGGGGCACCTCGCCGACGATCTGGCCGAGGTGCTGGAGAAGGTGATCCCCGACGGCAAGGTCGTCCTGGTCGGCCACGACATGGGCGGGCTCGCGATCCTGTCGCTCGCCCAGCGCCACCCGGACGTCTTCGCGTCGAGGGTGGCGGGAATCGGGTTGCTCGCCATGTCGGCGGGCGGCGTCACGCCGGACGCGATCTGGCCGAACGCGCTCGGCAAACTCGGCCGCGACCTGGAGATGGTCTTCGGGACCAAACTCATCGGCCTGGTGCGCGAGCACACGAGCAAGGCGGTGACCGCCGGGCTGCGGTGGTGGCTTTTCGGGGACGACCCGGTGCCCGCCGACGTCGAACTGACGGTGCGGATGATCCGCGGCAACTGGCCGCAGACGGTCTCGGCGTTCCGCCCGGCGCTGGACGCCTACACGCGGGAATCCGCGTTGTCGCAGGTCGGCGCGGTGCCGGTGATCGCGATCGTGGGGGAGCGCGACAAGCTCGTGCCCACGGCGGACGTCGAGGAGCTGGGCGGCGCGGTCCAGAACGGGACGGCCGTGGTCCTCCCCGGGGTCGGGCACGTCGTCCCGCTCGAGGCGGCCCCACAGGTCGTACCCCGTCTGCTGGCCCTGGCGAACCGGGCGCACCGACAAGACTGACGTCCTTGACAAAAACTCTTTTCGGTGACACCTTCTTGGCATGTTCTCCGTTGCGGTGATCGAGGACGCGGAAGCGGCCGAAGTGTCGCTGGATCCGGTCCGGGCCAGGCTGCTCGCCGAACTCGCCGAGCCGGCGTCGGCCACTATGCTGGCCGCGCGGGTGGACCTGCCGAGACAGAAAGTGAACTACCACCTTCGCGCGCTGGAGAAGCACGGGCTGGTCGAGCTCGTCGAGGAACGGCGGAAGGGCAACGTCACCGAGCGCATGATGCGCGCGACGGCGTCCTCGTACGTCATCTCGCCGACGGCGCTCTCGGCCGTGCAGCCCGATCCGGCGCAGTCACCGGACCGGCTGTCCGCACGCTGGCTGCTCGCGGTGGCAGGCAGGCTCGTGCGCGACGTCGGCCTGCTGATCACCGGTGCGACCAAGGCGCGCAAGCGGGTCGCGACCTTCGCGATCGACGGCGAGGTGCGGTTCTCCTCCGCCGCGGACCGGGCCGCGTTCGCCGAAGAGCTCACCGTCGCGATCACGAATCTGGTGAGCAAATACCACGACGAGGGCGCCGAACAGGGCCGCGACCACCGGATCGTCGTCGCCGTCCACCCGAGCGTCAAAACCGAGCCCGAGGAGCGCTGAGTGGGCCACGAATTCGAGATCACCGACCGCCTCGAGGTCGACGCGACGCCCGAACAGGTCTGGGACGCCATCGCGACCGGACCGGGGATCACGTCGTGGTTCATGGGCTGCAACGAGGTCGACGGCGGCGTCGGCGGAACCGTGAAGACCGCGTTCGGCGGCTACGAACCCACGTCGGCGATCACGTCCTGGGACCCGCTGGAACGGCTCGTCTACGGCACGGAACCCGCGCCGGACGGACGGTTCGTCGCGTACGAGTTCCTCATCGAAGGCCGCTCCGGCGGCAGCACCGTACTGCGGACCGTGACGAGCGGCTTCCTGCCCGGCGACGACTGGGAAGACGAGTTCGAGGCGATGACCGCGGGTGGTGAGCTGTTCCTCCGCACTCTCGTCGAGTATCTCAACCGGTTCGCCGGCCGGAAGGCCGTGCCGGTGACGGTGTTCGGGCCGATGATCGGGGACTGGGACAGCGCGTGGCTGAAGCTGGGCCGGGAGCTCGGCCTCGCGGGGCGGCCGGAAACGGGGGACCGGGTCCGGCTTTCGACCGACTCCGTGTCCACTGTGGAGGGCGAGGTCTATCTCGCGAACGCGCAGACGGTCGGTATCCGAACCTCGGACTCGTTCCTGCGCTTCGTGCGCGGGTTCGCCGGGCCGATGGTCGCGATGCATCACCTGTTCGGCGACGTCGATGCCGCGGAACAGGACGGGATCTGGGCTGACTGGCTGGACCGGGTCTTCAAGAGCTGAAGGGGCCTTTCACCGCGTCTCACGTGGTGAAGGACGCTTTCCTCGCGCGTGCCAAGGGCGTGAAGGCCCCCTTCACTGCGCTAGACGCAATGAAGGGGGCCTTCACGTACTTCAGGCGCTAACAGACGCCGCTTCTCAGGTGATGAGGCCGGGCAGCGGCGTAGCGGTGCGCTTCCGGCGCAACCACACCCTCCGGGTCCCGTCCGAGTAGAGCCGGACGGTCGAAAGCTCCCAGCCGGCGAACTCGGCGTGGATCGACAGCTGCGTCGCCGCCGCCCGCCGCGAAACACCAGGAGGCAGCTGCAGCCGCCGGTACTCCCAATCCCCTTCGACCACCGCCTCGTCCACCACTGTCATGGCGTGATCACCTGGATCCCTTCTCCGATGGCCGAGCCGACGACCACACGGCCGCCCTGCTCGTCGACGGTGACCGAATCTGGCTGCCGCACGGTGGGGAACCGGTGCTTCTCGATCGGCTCTCCACCGCGGACGTCGAAACCGACGACCTCGTTGCGTTCGGTGAGCGTGACCCAGGCGAGGCCGCGCGTGCGGTCGTAGGCGATGCCATACGCCCCGCCGGGCACGGGATAGCGCTGGCGCAACAGCAGCGGCGTCGTGGAGAACGCCAGCAGGGCGCCCGCGCGAGCGTCGGTGACGAAGACGCGGCCGAGATCGTCGGTGACGGCGTTGGCCGCGCCATCGCCTGCGCGCAGGCCCTCGCCGATCTTTCCCTCGGCGAGATCGACGGCGAAGAGGGCAGTGCGGAGCTTGTCGAGCACGACCACGCCGTCACCGGTGTTCAGCACGTCGTCGGCGCTGTAGATCTGCCCGGTGATGGTCCTCGGTCCCGCGGTCTTCGACAGCACCTCGACGGCCTTGCGGTCCCGGACGGACACCAGCGTCGCGTCGCCGTCGGCGAGACCGGCCGACGGCTGCCCCGCGACCGGGACCGTCTCCAGCGCGCCACCGGGCAGGGAGACCTTCGCCAGGAGACTCTTGCCGGGAACGCTGGCGAGCACCTGGGAGCCCGAGACCGTCAGGCGCTCGGCAGGACCGGGCAACGCCACCGTCGCCTTCGGGGCGTCCAAGGCGGCGAGATCGTAGATACGCAGCGAAGGCGGCTCCGAAACGGCGACGACCAGCGACTTGCTCGCCTCGTCGGTCGCCAGGGCCCGCACCCCCGGCACCGCGAACACCGAACCGGTGGGTTTGACCGTCACGGCGGGGGAGACCGCCGCGGTCGCCGCGACGGGGTTCTGCACGATCTGCAAGGAGTCGTTCGGCGTGTCGTCCGTGCTGCAGGACGAAAGCACCAGGACACCGGCGAGCGGGATCGCGATCCGGGAAACGGCGGACAGCCGACCCACCTTGGTGCCTCCACCTGCTATTCGTCGAACGGACTTGTCCAGCATCCTCCTGGAACTCCACCACGTCACGTCAGCGTCACCCAACAGTCACCTAATCCAGTATTCGAGACGGCTCAGAGGCCGCGTTCCGGGTACCCGACCTCGATCGCGCTGACGTCGTCGAGCGCCGAGCGGATGGCGGGCGGGAGCGTGATGTCCTCGGCCGTCAGCGAACCGGTCAGCTGGCCGGTGTCACGGGCTCCGACCACGGGCGCGACCACTCCGGGCCGGTCGCGGACCCAGGCCAGCGCGACCGCCAGCGGCGAGGTGCCGAGGCCATCCGCGGCCGTCGCGACCGCCTGCACGATCCGGGCCGCGCGATCGGTCCGGTGATGTTCGACATAGCCCGCGAAAACGCTCGAAGCGCCGCGCGAATCGGCGGGCGTCCCGCTGCGGTACTTGCCGGTGAGCACGCCCCGGCCGAGCGGCGCCCACGGCAGGAGCCCGATGCCGTGGTGCTCCGCCGCGGGGACGACCTCACGATCGACGCCGCGCTCCAGCAGCGAGTACTCGACCTGCGTCGAGACCAGCGGGGCGACGGCGGCACTGCGGGCCGCTGCGGTCGCCAGCTGCCAGCCCGAGTAGTTGGAGACGCCGACGTAGCGGACCTTTCCGCTGGTCACGGCGTATTCCAGGGCGGCGAGCGTCTCGTCGACCGGCACGGTGGTGTCCCAGGCGTGCAGCTGCCAGAGATCGATGTGGTCGGTGCCGAGCCGTCGCAGCGAGCCTTCGAGCGCGCTCAGCAGGGCACCGCGCGAGGCTCCGCCGCCGAACGGGCCATCGGTCCGGCGGGCGACGGCCTTCGTGGCGAGCACGATGTCGTCGCGGGGGACCAGGTCGCCGAGCAGCGCGCCCAGGACGCGTTCGCTTTCTCCCTCGCCGTAGATGTCGGCGGTGTCGACCAGGGTGCCCCCGGCGTCGACGAACGCGACCAGCTGGCTGGCCGCCTCCTCCGAGTCGGTGTCGCCACCCCACGTCATGGTCCCGAGGGCCATCCGCGAGACCCGAAGTCCCGACCGGCCGAGCTGTCGCTTTTCCACGACGGGCGAGCCTAGCCGGAAGGCAAGTGCGGGTCGCGGAGCAGGTGAGCGTGTCGTGATCGAGTACCACCGTGCGGGTCATCGGCTGTCAACACCCTGAACGGAGGAGTGACACTCCGATGGATACATTCACGCCGTGCGACTCGGACTGAACTTGGGCTATTGGGGCGCGGGGAACGACGCGGCCAACCTGGCATTGGCGAAGAAGGCGGACGAACTGGACTACGCGGTCGTCTGGGCCGCGGAGGCCTACGGTTCGGACGCGCCGACGGTGCTCTCATGGGTGGCGGCGCAGACCTCACGGATCGACGTGGGCAGCGCGGTGTTGCAGATCCCCGCGCGGACACCGGCGATGACCGCGATGACCGCCGCGACCCTGGACACGCTTTCCGGCGGCCGGTTCCGCCTCGGCCTCGGTGTTTCCGGTCCGCAGGTCTCCGAGGGCTGGCACGGCGTGAAGTTCGCGTCGCCGCTCGGCCGCACGCGCGAATACGTCGAGATCGTCCGCAAGGCGCTGAGCCGCGACCGCGTCCGGTACGACGGCGACCACTTCCAGCTGCCGCTGCCCGGCGGGCCCGGCAAGGCCCTGACCCTGACCGTGCACCCCGTGCGCGAAGAGATCCCCGTGTACCTGGCCGCCATCGGCCCGAAGAACCTCGAACTGACCGGCGAGATCGCGAACGGCTGGCTGCCGGTCTTCTATTCGCCCGAGCACGCCGGTGAGCAGCTGAAGCTGATCCAGGCCGGGGCGGACAAGGCCGGGCGCTCCCTCGACGGCTTCGACGTCGTCCCCACCGTCCCGCTCGTGGTCGGTGACGACTGGAAGGCCTGCGCCGACGCGGTCCGCGGATACGCGGCGCTGTACATCGGCGGGATGGGCAGCCGGGAGAAGAACTTCTACAACCAGCTCGCCTGTCGGATGGGTTTCGAGCGCGAAGCGGCCGACGTGCAGCAGAAGTACCTGGGCAAGGACTACGAAGGCGCCATGGCGGCCGTTCCGCTGGAGTTCATCGACGCGACGTCGCTGCTGGGGCCCAAGGAGCGCATCGCCGAACGGATGCAGGGCTTCGCGGAGTCCGGTGTCACGACGCTGACCGTCGCACCCGCCATGCCGGATCCCGAGGGCTCCGCACACGCCCTCGAGGTCGCAGCCGAAGCCGTCGAATCGGCCGG
This sequence comes from Amycolatopsis sp. MJM2582, assembly GCF_000754115.1. Classification (NCBI taxonomy): domain Bacteria; kingdom Bacillati; phylum Actinomycetota; class Actinomycetes; order Pseudonocardiales; family Pseudonocardiaceae; genus Amycolatopsis; species Amycolatopsis sp. MJM2582. The sequence goes on along the minus strand of NZ_JPLW01000002.1, from coordinate 1,040,073 downwards.
TGTCGCCTGATGGGATGGTTCGAAGCACTGGTCCTCGGGCTCGTCCAGGGCCTCACGGAGTTCTTGCCGATCTCGTCCAGCGCGCATCTGCGGATCACCGCGGCGCTCGCCGGCTGGGACGACCCGGGCGCGGCGTTCACCGCGGTGACCCAGATCGGCACCGAACTCGCGGTCATCCTGTACTTCTCGTCGAAGATCGGGAAGATCCTCCGTGCCTGGTTCTTCTCGATCTACAAGAAGGACTGGCGGCAAGACCCCGACGCCCGGCTGGGCTGGCTGATCATCGTCGGCTCGCTGCCGATCGTGGTGCTGGGCCTGCTGCTGCAGGACGCCATCGACGAAACCTTCCGTGACCTGCGGATCACCGCGACCACGCTGATCGTGTTCGGCCTGATCCTCCTGGTGGCCGACCGCATCGGGAAGCAGGAGCGCACCCTCGACCACCTGACCGTGCCGCACGGTCTCGGCTTCGGGTTCGCGCAGGCGCTGGCGCTGATCCCGGGTGTCTCGCGTTCCGGTGGCACCACCAGCGCCGGGCTGCTGCTCGGCTACACCCGCGCGGAAGCGGCGGAGTACTCCTTCCTGCTGGCGCTGCCGGCGGTGTTCGGCTCGGGTCTGTACAAGCTGACCGACATCGGCAAGGACGGCGCCCCGGCGCAGTGGGGGCCGACGATCCTGGCGACGCTGGTCGCCTTTGGTGTCGGGTACGCGGTCATCGCGTGGCTGATGTCGTACATCAAGACCAAGAGCTTCGTGCCGTTCGTGATCTACCGGCTCGTGCTCGGCGCGCTGCTGTTCGTCCTGATCTTCACCGGTGTCCTGGACCCCCAGGAGGGCCCGCACCTGTAACCCCCGGCGCATTTAGTCCTCTGGATGCGGTCCTTGCGCGCGCAAGGACCGCATCCAGAGGACGAAACGCGGGGAGGGGGCAAAGCACGACACGTAGGGTGGGCCACGTGAGTACTGTGATCCTTCTGCGCCACGGCAAGTCCACGGCGAACGGTTCGGGTGTCCTGGCCGGGCGCACGCCCAAGGTCGGACTGGACGACACCGGCCGGGCGCAGGCGGCCGCGCTCGTCGAGCGTCTGGCGCCGGTCCCGCTCGCCGAGCTGGTGGTCTCGCCGATGCTCCGCTGCCGCCAGACGGTCGCGAAGCTGGCCGAGGCTCGCGGTCTGGACAAGGTCAAAGAGCCCGGTTTGTCCGAAGTGGACTACGGCGAATGGACCGGGCGCGCGCTCAAGGATCTGGTCAAGGAACCACTCTGGCGGGTCGTGCAGGCGCATCCGTCGGCCGCGGTCTTCCCCGGCGGCGAAGGGCTCGCCGAGATGCAGGCGCGGTCGGTCGCGGCCGTCCGCGCGCACGACGCCCGGATCACCGAGAAGTACGGCGAGAACGCGGTATGGCTCTTATGCAGCCATGGCGATGTGATCAAGGCGATCCTCGCCGACGCGCTCGGCCAGCATCTCGATTCCTTCCAGCGGATCGTGGTCGACCCGGCGTCGGTTTCGGTCGTCCGGTACACCGAGACTCGTCCGTTCGTGTTGCGCGTCAACGACAACGGTGGCGACCTCGCCGGTATCGCCCCAGCGCCGCCCAAGGCGAAAGCCAAGCGTGGCAAGGGAAAACAGAGCTCCGACGCGGTGGTGGGCGGTACCACCGGAGCGTGACCACTTCCGTCCGCAGTGTCACGCCACGGACGGCATCCACCGGCCCCTCACTGCCCGTAAGGTGGCCAGAACAGCAGATTCGACGACCCGGGAGCAACACCGATGATTTCGCAGGACAACCCGTTCGCCGCGCCGAGTGAGCTGCCCTACGCCCTTCCGCCGTTCGACCGGATCGCCGACGAACACTTCCTTCCCGCCTTCGAAGCGGGACTTGCCGAGCACGCCGCCGAAATCGAAGAGATCGCCAACTCCGCGGAGCCGCCGACCTTCGAGAACACGATCGTCGCGCTCGAGAAGTCCGGAAGGCTGCTGTCCCGCGTGTCCAGCGTGTTCTTCAACCTCGCCGGATCGAACGCGAACGACGAGATCCAGCGCGTGCAGGCCGAGATGGCGCCGCGGCTGGCCGCACACGCCGACGCCATCAACCTCAACCCGGCGTTGTTCGCCAGGATCAACTCCCTGTTCGAGCGCAAGGACGAACTCGGCCTCGACACCGAGTCGCTCCGCCTCCTGGAGCGGCACCACACCGACGTGCGCCGCGCCGGCGCCGGGCTGCCCGAGGCCGATCAGAAGCGGCTGCGCGAGCTGAACGAGCAGCTTTCGACGCTGTCGACCCGCTTCCAGCAGAACCTGCTCAAGGACACCAACGAACTCGCCGTGGTCGTCGACGACGTCGCGGAGCTCGCGGGACTGGGCGAGGACGAGATCGCCACCGCCGCCGAAACCGCCGGTGAGGAAGGCAAGTACGTCCTCAAGCTGACCTTGCCGACGGCGCAGGCCGCGTTGGCCTCGCTGGAGGATCGCGCGCTGCGCGAGCGGATCTTCACCGCGTCGGTCTCGCGCGGCAACCGGGGCAACGAGTCCGACAACAACGAGGTCGTGGCCGAACTGGTCCGCCTGCGCGCCGAGCGGGCCGCCGTACTCGGCTTCCCCGACCACGCGTCGTACGTCATCGAGGACGAGACGGCGAAGACCGCTCAGGCCGCTGTCGGGCTCCTGGAACGTCTCGCGCCGGTCGCGGTCGCCAACGCCAAGGCGGAGGCCGAAGAACTGCAGCGCTACCTCGAAGCCGACATCCCCGGCGCGATCCTGCGCCCGTGGGACTGGGCGTTCTACGCCGAGCGCGTGCGCAAGGACCGCTTCGAGGTCGACACCGCGGCGCTGCGCCCGTACTTCGAGCTGAACCGCGTGCTGACCGACGGCGTCTTCTTCGCCGCGTCGAAGCTGTACGGCCTGAGCTTCACCGAGCGGGAGGACCTGCCGAAGTACCACCCCGAGGTCCGGATCTTCGAGGTCTTCGACGCCGACGGTTCGGAACTCGGCCTGTTCCTGCTCGACTACTACGCCCGCGACTCCAAGCGCGGCGGCGCCTGGATGAACAACTTCGTCGACCAGACGAAGCTCCTGGGCACGAAGACGGTCGTGGTGAACGTGCTCAACGTCGCCAAGCCGCCGGCGGGCGAGCCGACCCTGCTGACCTTCGACGAGGTCGTCACCGCGTTCCACGAGTTCGGGCACGCGCTGCACTCGCTGCTTTCCGACGTCGTGTACCCGATGTTCTCCGGTACCAACGTCCCGCGTGACTTCGTCGAGTACCCCTCGCAGGTCAACGAGATGTGGATGCTGTGGCCGGAGGTGCTGGCCAACTACGCCAAGCACCACGTGACCGGCGAGCCGCTGCCGCAGGAGCAGATCGACAAGCTCCTCGCGTCGCAGCAGTACGGCGAAGGTTTCTCGACCACCGAGTACCTCGCGGCGTCGCTCCTCGACCAGGCGTGGCACGCCCTGGGCACCGAGGACAATGTCGATGACGTCCAGCGGTTCGAGGCCGAGGCGCTGACGAAGGCGGGGGTCGCGCTGGAAGCGGTGCCGCCGCGCTACCGCACCACCTACTTCGCGCATATCTTCAGCGGCGGCTACAGCGCCGGGTACTACTCCTACATCTGGAGCGAGGTCCTCGACGCCGACACCGTCCAGTGGTTCCGCGAAAACGGCGGGCTCTCCAGGGAGAACGGCGACCACTTCCGCCGCGAGCTGCTCGGGCGGGGCGGCAGCGTCGACCCGATGGCCGCCTTCCGTGCGTTCCGCGGCCGTGACCCGGAGATCGAGCCGCTGCTGAAGCGCCGCGGCCTCGCCGGGGCCTGATCCTCCTGACGGTCTCCCCGCCCGGACACCCCCAGTGCCCAGGCGGGGAGACCGCGTTCAGGCGGAGAGTTCGGCGACGGCCGCGGCGACGTCGTCCACTTCCCGCTCGGTGTTGTAATAGTGCGGGCTCAGCCGAAGGCACCAGTCGACGTCCTTGTCCCCGAAGTCGAACTGCGCGAACTCCCGGTAGCTGAGCGCCGAGTTGATCCGCCTGCCGTCCATCGCCGCCTTGAAGGGCACGGCCTCCCAGCCCTTGATGGAGAACGTCACCAAGGCACCCAGTTCCGGGCCACGGTCGAGCACTTCGACGCCCGCGATGGCGCGGAGACCGTCCCGCAGCCTGCCCGCGAGCGCGGGGGTGCGTCGTGAGATCGCCTCCAGGCCGACCTCACGGGCATACCGCGCCGCCGTCGCGCAACCGAGCACGGTGGCGTAAGGGAATTCCCATTCCTCGAATCGGGAAGCAGACTTCGCGGGTTCGTACACGCCGGGCGCGGTCCATCGGGCGCCGTGCATGTCGATGAACAGCGGCTCGTGCCCGGCTTCGAGGAACCGGTCGGACACGAACAGGAACCCCGAACCGCGTGGGCCACGCAGGAATTTGCGGCAGGTCGACGTGAGCAGGTCGGCGCCGATCTCTTCGACGTCGATGGGGTACTGGCCGATCGATTGGCAGGCGTCGACCAGGTACAGCAGGCCGAGCTCCCGGCAGTGCCGTCCGATCTCGGCGACCGGCTGGACGAGCCCCGAGTTGGTCGGGATATGCGTGGCGGCGACCAGTTTCGGTTTCCTCGTGCGCATCAGGGCCGCCATGGCCTCGACGTCGACCCCGCCTTCCCGCGTGTCCGGCGCGTGCACGATCTCGACGCCGAACCGCTTCCGCAGCGACAGGAACGCGATCTGGTTGGAGATGAAGTCGTTGCGGGTGGTGAGCACGACGTCGCCGGGCTCGAACCGGATCGCGGAAAGCGCGGTGGAGTAGGCGTGGGTGGCGCTCGCCGCGAAGGCGATGTTGCGCGGCCGCGCGTTGATCAACGCGGCGATCTCGCGGTAGAAGCCCGCGACCTGATCCGACCGTGCCGCTGCGGCCTCATAGCCGCCGAACTCGGCTTCGAGATTCAGATGATCGAGCATGGCGGCCAGTACCGGCTTCGCCAGAAGTCCGCAGCCCGCGTTGTTGAAATGGACGACCTTCTCGCTGCCCGGTGTATCGGCCCGCAGCGCGGAAACGTCCAGTAGTGATTCCGTGCGATTCTCAGTAGCACTATCATGGTCTTTCATGTCGGATAGTAGCACTTCCGCACTCGTTCTCCAGCTGCGTTCCCTGATCCGCACGGCGGCAGCGGGGGACCGGTTGCCCAGCAGTCGGGAGCTGATCGAGCGTTACCGAGTCGGCCCGGTGACCGTCTCGCGTGCGATCGCTCTGCTGGCGGCCGAGGGCGCTGTCGTGACCCGACCCGGAAGCGGGACGTACGTGGCTGCCAGGCCGTCGACGGCGGACGGGCCACTCGACACGGCATGGCAGACCGTCGCGCTGACCGATCGCAGCGTCGACACCACATCGCTCACCGGCGTCCTCGGCCCGCCACCGGAGGGCGCGATCCTCCTCGACGGCGGATATCCACACCGATCACTGCAGGCGACCCGTTTCCTGAGCGCGGCGCTCGCGCGGGCGGGGCGCCGTCCGGATTCCTGGGATCGGGCCCCCGCTTCCGGGCTGGCCGCGCTGAGGTCGGTGTTCGCGGGGCCCGCCGGTGCGTCACCGGACGACGTCCTGATCACCGCCGGCGGTCAGAGCGGGCTCTCCATGGCGTTCCGGGCGATCGCGGCGCCCGGCAGCCCGGTCCTCGTCGAATCGCCGACCTATCCGGGAGCGCTCGCCGCCGCACGGGCGGCGGGGCTCCGCCCGGTGCCGGTTCCCCTCGACGACGACGGGGTCCGGCCGGATCTGCTGGCGGAGGCGTTCGCGATGACCGGCGCCCGGCTCTTCTACTGCCAGCCCACGTTCCACAACCCGACCGGGACCGTGCTCACGGCGGAACGCCGCACCCAGGTGCTCGAGGTGGCGCGGGCGGCGGGTGCTTTCGTGCTGGAGGACGACTTCGCGCGGCACCTCGCCCACGGAGTCACGACACCGCGTCCGCTGATCGCCGACGATCGCGACGGTACGGTCGTGCATCTGACGTCGGTGACCAAAGCCGCCGCGCCGAGCCTCCGGATCGGAGCGCTGATCGCGCGTGGACCCGTTCTCGACCGGATGAAGGCGATCCGGCGGGTCGACGACTTCTTCGTCTCCCGTCCGCTGCAGGAGGCGGCCCTCGAACTGCTCAGCGCGCCGTCCTGGGAACGTCACGTGCGGAAGCTGGGCTCCGAACTGCGACAGCGATGCGGAAAGGCGGCCGCGGCGCTGGCGGGGGAGTGTCCTGAGTGGACTGTCGCGCGGTTGCCCGAGGGTGGGTTGCATCTGTGGGTGCGGCTGCCGGCGGGGAGTGACGCGAACGCGGTCGCCCGCGCGGCGAGAGAGCGGGGAGTCGTGGTGGGGGCGGGGGACCGGTTCTTCGCCGCCGAACCGGCCGGACCGTTCCTCCGGCTCGGCTTCGCCGCCGCGGCCGACGTCGCCGAGCTCGTCGAAGGCGTCAAGCGGCTCCGTTAAATGTATAACGACCTATACGGTGGGGCTCAGGCCAAAATCGCGTCAAGCAACAGATAAACACCACCGCCGAGGACGACACCGGCGGCCATCCCGGCTGTGACCTCGGCTTTGGTGTGGTCCCCGAGTTCGACGCGGGACCAGCAGACCCAGCCGACGCCGAGGAAGACCAAGGCGAGCCAGGGGCCGTAGACGCGGATCAGCATCACGGCCGCGCCCGCCGCCACCATCGCGTGCATCGAGATCTTGAACTCGAGCCCGAAGGTGATCGTGAGCGCGGCCACCAGGCAGACGAGTTCGGCGGCCGCGAGCGCGATCATCTCGTGCGGGGCGCCGCCGGCGATCAGGACGACGAAGCCTGCGGTCAGCGAGCCGATGCAGACCGCGAACGGGATGAGCCGCCCGGCGCGATCGGTGACGTGGTGGCTGTCCCACTTGCCCTTCCTGGCGCCGCGCACGATCACGGCCATCGGGATCAGCGAGCCGGTGACGCCGACGACGAGACCCCAGAGCACGGTCTCGCCGACGTGGTATCCGGTGACCTTCCAGGCGACGATCAGCGGGAGACCGAGCACCCAGACCCAGGGAGCGAGCACCTCGGTCGCGATCCGCGCGAGCCGTCGGCGGGTCCCGGGGGCTTCCGTGGTCTGGGTCGGCATCGCGTGTGGTCTCCTCGGGAATCGTGGCCGGAGCGGCTCCTGCCGGACTCGCGCCCGGCAGGAGCGGTGATCATCGTTCCAGACCCCGGCGGCCCGCCCGCGCGAGGATGTCCGCGCCCGCCGGGTCCGCCCGCGCAGCCTCGTCGAAACTTTCCTTGGGCAGCACAGTGTTCCCGGCCACGGTCACCGTCTCGGGTGGGGTGTCGTAGCCGTCGGGCAGGACGTCCCAGAAGTTGCCGATGAAGGCGACGTTCTCCATCGGCGGGCCCACCTGGAGCACGATCGGGGTGTCGGCCCGGTGGACGATGTTGCCGAGGACGGTGACCCACGCCGCGCCGTAGTCGGTGTAGAGGCCGAAGTTGTACGAGGTGAGGACGTCGCGGACGACGTTGCCGCGGACCAGTGCCCCGCGGGCGAACGACGAGCCCTGTGGTGCCGACAGGTAGATCCCGCCGCCGTCCATGAGCTTGCCCATGCTGCGCTCGACGAGATTCGAGATCACCTGCGTGCCCTTGGCGCGCTCGCCGCCGGTGATCACGATGCCGTTGTGCGGGACGTCGTGGATCTCGTTGTGTGCCACGGAGGTCTCCACGGACTCGACGACGAGGACGGCGGGCGAACCGCGGTACTCGGTGCCGATGTGATGGACGAGGTTGTCTTCGACCGCGATCCGGGTGCTCGTGTGGACGGCGATCCCGCTGCCCGAGATCTCGTCGAAGACGTTCGACAGGATCCCCACGTCGGTGGCGTCCTCGATCAGCAGACCTCCTGCGCCGAGCCGGGTGAAGCGGTTGTCTTCCAGAGCGACCCGGCTGACCGATGTGAGGCTGACGTTGGCGGGCAGCTGGACCGGCTCGGCGGGCACGTGGACGTAGCCCACGTCCGCGCCGAGGTCGATCTTCTGGAAGTCGCCCCGTTCGTAGCGTGCGTTGCCGTGGTAGTGCAGGTAGCCGCCGGTGCGAGTGGGGCCGGACCAGGTCGCGTCGGTGAAGGTGAGGCCGCGCAGCACGAGGTCGTGGACACCTTGTCCGCTGATGAGCGTTTCGAGCACCGGAGCGACGACGTTGGTCTCGTTGAGCTTCTCGCCTGGACGCGGGCGGTAGTGCAGGACGTGATCGCCTGTGTCGGTGCGGCGGACGGCGAAGGTTCCCGGTTCGGTCAGGAAGGCCACGTTGTTCTCGAGCGTGGACGGTGCGGCCAGGCCGTCCCAAGCGCCGTCGCCACCGGCGCCGTACCACTTGGCGTCGTAGAGGGATTTGGCGTTGTCGAAGGCGGGCTGAGCCATCGTGATCGTGGTCGAGGAGGCGTCACCGGAGATGGACGCGACCGCGATCCGGGCTTCGGACCACGGGTAGACGCCCGGGTACACGAACTCCAGCCCGGAGGGGTCCGGCCACGACTGGGGCTCCACGCTGTCCGTGACGTAACCAGTACCTATTTTCGTCACGTTTCCCGGGAGTCCGTCCGTGCGGGCTGCTCGGGTCGCGGGCTTGCCGTTGACGGTGAGCCGTCGCGGTGCCAGGTCGCCGATCGATGTGGTCCAGACGCCGTCGTCGCCCGTCGTCCAGCCGGTGATCTCGCGACCGCCGCTCAGTTCCACCTTTGCCTGGTCGGCTGTTCCGTAGCCGTGGGCCTGGTAGATCACGCGGAAGCCGTTCGAGCCGGAATCGCCCTGCGTGTCAGTGAAAGAAAGGGGTTCGTCCAATCGGTAGACGCCCGTCGCGAAGGAAACGACGACGTCGCCGGTCATGGTGGCCGCCGCGGCGCGGACCGCCTTCTGAGCGGCTTTCGGCGTGGCGAACGGCCGGTCGGCGGTGCCGGGCCAGTCGTCTCTGCCGTCCGGGGATACGAAGAACCTGATTTCGGGCATGCTGAAGCGCTCCTGCGAGAGGTATATGGGATATACTGAGGTTTACCAGCTAAACACGAACGAGTGAAGAGCGTCAAGGAGCAGCGGGTGGCGGAAGACGACGCGCAGCCGGATCCGGAGCGTGCGATCGAACTGCTGTGGGGGACGTCCGAGCCGGAGCGGCCCGGATTGAGTCTTGGCCGGATCGTCGCGGCGGCCGTCGAGGTCGCGGATGCCGAAGGGCTCGCCTCACTGTCGATGCGCAAGGTCGCGGAACGGTTCGGCACCACCACCATGTCGCTCTACCGGTACGTCCCCGGCAAGGCGGAACTGGTGGAACTCATGCGTGACGCGGTGTACGGCGAGTTCCCGATGGGGTCTTCGGAGGGCCTCGGCTGGCGGGCCGGCCTCGAACGGTGGGCGCGGCGGGCCCGGGAGATGTACGACCGGCATCCGTGGCTGGTCCACAGCGCCGGGTCCCGCCGCCTGCCGGGGCCGAACATCATGGCCGGCTACGACCACGCGCTGGACGTGGCCTCACGTAGCGGTCTGGCGCCGGCGCAGGTGATCGCGGTGGTGAACCTGGTGGGCGGATTCGTCGAGTCGGCCGCGCGTCAGGCGGGGGAGGCCGCGGACCTCCAGCGGCGCACGGGGGTGACCCATGAGCGTTGGTGGAGCGAACGCGAGTCGCTCTTCGAGCGTCTGGACCGCTATCCGGCGCTGGAGCGGCTGTGGAAGGCCGGGGGAATGGATGCTCCGCTGGACGCCTTCGAGTTCGGGCTGCGGAGGACCCTCGATGGTATCCAGGCGCTCATCCAAAGCCAGGGGAGTGAGGTAATCAGTGACGAAAACGGGGGAGGGGAGTGCGTCGTCTGCGGTAAGCCCTTGGCCGGGGGAGGGCGAGGCCGGCCTCGGGACTACTGCTCGCGGGCGTGCCAGCAACGCGCCTACCGGCGTCGTCAGGTTCAAAGTGTATAACGACCTATTCAGTCGAGCTTGGAACAAGATCAACTTCAAGCTCAGTGTAAAACCCGCAAAGACGGTCGGGGCTCTGGCTAGGGTTGTCCGGTGATCACCGAAGTCTTGCTGGAGCAGCTGGAAGAGGACGCCTCATCGGCTGTGCTCTTCCAGGGTTTTCTGGAGCCTGGAGCACAGGCGGCCCAGGCGCTGCTCGTGCTGGGGAAGGTCGCCCGCACCCGGTTCTGGATGCCTCCGTCCATGGTGAACCGGCTGATCGCCGAGTCCGATCCGGTGTTCACCGCGGATCGGACGACGCTGCGCGCGGAGGCCTTTTCGCCGTGCTGTGGCTTGTACGCCAGGCTGGATCTCCTGGAAGCGGGTGACCTCGGTGAGGGTTGTACCAATGTGGACCTGTCCGAGGCGACGCGAACCGTTCTGGCCGGGGTCGTCGCGCAGGATCCGTTGCATCTGACCGTTCGTGGCGAGGGAATCCGGCTCCGCACGCTCGACGGGCAGAACGACGAGGCCGTGGTGCCGCTGCCGGATCGCTGGGTGTCGGGGTTCGCCGAGGTCGCCGCCGTCACGGCGGGAGCGGTCGAGAAGGCGGAGCTGGACAAGGCGGAGGCGCGGAACTTCCTGCGGAGGCTGCCCACTTCGGTCGGCCAGTCGTGGGCGGTGGCGTCGGGTCGTGGGCTACGGCTGACGTCACGATCAGGCCGGGACTCGATCCCGGCGACCGGGCTCCATCGATTGCGGGTCGTCGAGCCGCTCGTCCGGTTCGCTCAGGGGCTGACCGTCTACACGCGACCGGACAGCGAGGTCGCGACCTGGGTGCTCCGGTTGGAGCGAGCGCGGCTCGTCGTCACATTGTCCCCGGAGCTGTCCCGGGGTTTCTCGGGTGAAGGCGGCTGGCTGAACGCGCTGGCGGCGGGTCTCGAAGCCCCGGAACTCGTCGCGGGCCGCGCTGGTCACGACGTCGTCGACGGCACGTGGTTCCCGCGCGAGCTGCCGAGCGGGGCTGCTCCGGCGAACGGCCGGCTGGCGAAAGCCCGTGAGCTGCTCGCCGCCGGAGCCGTCCAGAGGTTGCCGGACGGTGGCTACGAGATCACCCGTGCCGGCTCGGTGCAGCGCGTCCGGCTTTCGCCCGCCGGCTGTACGTGTGCGTGGTGGGCCAAGCATCAGGAGAACCGAGGGCCTTGTTCGCATGTGCTGGCGGCCCGGATGTCAGCCGCTGAGTCGTGACGCCGCCTTCGCCGCTTTCGAACTGCCCTTGAAACCGGTGAGCCACTCTTTCGTTTCGGCGCTGATCGTGCCCGCGCCGCGGTCCACGAGGTCCGCGGCGAGTTCCAGCAACGCGAAGATGCCGCGGTGTGCGGGCGCCAGCTTCGGCAGCAATGTGTCCAGTGTGGACAGTACGGCGATCGGGTGTTCGTTCGCGATGACCGAGAGCCGGGGCGCCAGTCGCGTGATGATGAGCTGCGGGCCGAGTGCGCCCAACGCCTCGCCGAGTGCGCGAGGGCCGAGCATCCGACGGTCCAGCAGGGTCAGCACGGCGTCCGTGCCGAGCTGGACGGCGGCGGGGCGTTTCAGCGCGAGGGTGGTGGCGAGGAGCATCGTGCCGGGGATGCCCGGGACCGAGGGGCTGTCGAGGAACGGAGGCAGCGCGGCCTTCTCCACGGGATAGCCGACTTCGATGTCGTTGAAGTACAGGTTTCCGGCGACGGTGGCTTCGAGGTGGTCGCGGTCGTAGGGGGAGGAGACCGCTTCGTGGCATTCGGTGAAGCCGAGCCACTCGGGGGCCCGGTTCTCGAAGAGCACGCCCAGCCAGGGAACTTCCGGTGCGGCGGGTTCCGGGGTTCGTTCGATGTCCAGTGTGTTCGAGCCGTAGTCGGTAAGGCCGGCTTTCAGTGTCCAGGTGATCGGCGGGCCGGGTTCGCCGCGGAGCGCGGCGGCGGGGTCGGCGGATTCGGGGTGTCGGGCGCGGGCGGCGGCGAGGGCGGTCCAGCCGGTGTCGTCGATGGCCGGTCCGCCGAGGGCGTAGCGGATGGTGTCGGCGTGCGGTCCGGTGAGTTCCGAGGCGAGCGCGAGGGCCGCGGGTCGCGTGTCGGGGGCGAGGCGGAGCAGTGCGTCGGCGACGTCGTCCTCTGCCGCGTCCGGGTGTTCGAGCATGCGGGCGACGAAGACGACGGGGTCGAGCCAGCCGCCGTGGTGGGTGGCGGCGGAGACAGGGACGGCGGTGCCTTCGAGCAGGGCGGTGATCCGGTGGTGGAGGGGGCGGCGCCAGCCGTCGACCTGAGGTAGAGGGGCGACGTCACGGCCGGCGAGGCCGAGGACGAGCGTGGCGATCATCTTCGGTACCGCCGCGCTGTACTGCTGGGCGGCGATTCGCGCGGCGCGTTTCACCAGCGGTTTGAGGGCGTCCTGGAGTTCGCCGGCGACACGGTGGGCCCCGTCGAGGGCGGCCAGGAGGAGGTCGGCCTGGTCGGGGTCGGCGAGCAGGGAGGAGAGGGCTTCGGCGACCGCGGCCGGGGTGTCGGAGACTTCGAGCGGGACGGTCAGCGTTTTGCGCTGGTCCCACGGTGTTCGGGTGGGTTCCGGGTACTCGGTGGTCTCGATGACGGGCGGCGTCTCAGGGGTGACGCCGAGCCGGGCGGTGGCGATGGCGCGGACGTCGGAGGCGTCGTGGGTGATCGCCGCTTCGAAGACTTCGTTGGCGAGGTCGGTGAGCTCGGGTCGCCGGTCGGCGATACGGCCGGCGAGTTTGAGTGCGAGTTTGGCGGTGGCGGCGCCGCGTCCGGCTGCTGCGGCGGGGAGGTGCTGGAGCGCGACTTCGTCGTCGAGCGTGCCCTGTTTGTCCACAAGGGACAGTGCTTTGACGGCGAAGGAGACGGTGCGGGGGAGGCTGCTTCCGCACAGCCGGGCGTAGCGGTGCTGCGCCGCGGTGCGTTCGTCCGGGGTGGGGGCGAGCGCTTCGTGGAGTGCGGCGTACCACTGGGCGCGGAAGGCGGCGAAGTCGCGGGCGAGGACGTCGAGGGTGAGGTCGAGGAGCCGGATGCGGTCGAGTTCGCCGGTCTCGGTGAGTTCGAGCAGTGCGGTGGACCATTTGTCCTGGTCGCGGACGTACTTGTCGAAGGCGGCGAAGCTCCCGTCGCCGTTGCCTTCGATCGTGAGCAGTTCCCAGATCTCGGTGAGGGCTTCGCGTTCGGTCCGGAGCCGTTCGGCGAGTGGTTTCCCGCCGAAGCGTCCGGCCCAGCGGAACCAGCCGGCGTGGTATTCCGGTGTCCGGATGGGTTCGAGGTCGCCGTCGAGGACCATGCGGCGGACGGCTTCCCAGGCGGTGTGGTGGCCGATCATGCGCAGCGCGATCGTCTTGCGTTCGGTGAGCGAGCGGTCCTGCAGGACGCGTTCGAGGATCGTGGGCGAGGCGATCCAGAGTTTGCGCAGCAGGGGGTCGCTCGCGGGGAGTGCGGTCCAGAGGGCGGTCGCGGCTTGCTGGGCCCTGAGCGGGTTGCGGGCGCCGTAGGTGTCGGGCTTGATCTCGACGAACTCGCGGCTGTCCTTGAAGGTGGCCAGGAGTTCGGGGACGAGGGCTTTCCGCTCGGCTTGGGAAAGCTCGAGGGCCCTGGTGAGGACTTCCGAGGGCTGGCCGGTGAGGAGCTCGTCGAGGTGCACGGGTCCATTGTGGCGTGAGCACCGCACTCGCGTGATTGGAGGCGGAACTCGCGTGATCAGCGGCGGAACACCCGAGTGCCGCCTCCAATCACGCGAGTCACGTCCCTGATCACGCGAGTCACGCCTTCGATCACGCCACGCGGCTGCTCACCCCGGAGCGGCGTCCGCGAAAAGGCGGCCGTGTCCCGGGGGACACGGCCGCCTTCGTGAGGTGGTTCAGGCTCAGATGAGGCCGAGCTTCTTCACCGCGTCGCGCTCTTCGGCCAGCTCGTTGACCGAAGCGTCGATGCGGGCACGGGAGAAGTCGTCGATCTCCAGGCCCTGGACGATCTTGTACTCGCCGTTCGCGGCGGTGACCGGGAACGAGGAGATCAGGCCTTCCGGGACACCGTAGGAGCCGTCGGACACGACCGCCGCCGAGGTCCAGTCACCCTCGGGGGTGCCGTTGACCCAGGTGTACACGTGGTCGATCGCCGCGGAGGCGGCCGACGCGGCGGAGGACAGGCCGCGAGCCTCGATGATCGCCGCGCCACGCTTGGCGACGGTCGGGATGAAGTCGTCGGTGAGCCAGGCCTGGTCGGTGATGACCTCGGTCGCGGCCTTGCCGGACACCTCGGCGTGCGCGATCGACGGGTACTGGGTCGCGGAGTGGTTGCCCCAGATCGCGACCTTCTTCAGCTCGGTCACCGGTACGCCCAGCTTCTTCGACAGCTGCGCGAGGGCGCGGTTGTGGTCGAGGCGGGTCATCGCGGTGAAGCGGTCGGCCGGGACGTCGGGCGCGTGCGCCTGGGCGATGAGGGCGTTGGTGTTGGCCGGGTTGCCGACGACGAGGACCTTGATGTCGCTCGCCGCGCCGGCGTTGATGGCCTCACCCTGCGGCTTGAAGATGCCACCGTTGGCCTCGAGCAGGTCGCCGCGCTCCATGCCCTTCGCGCGGGGACGGGCGCCGACGAGCAGGGCGACGTTCGCGCCCTCGAAGGCCTGCTTCGGGTCGTCGAAGATGTCGATGCCCGACAGCAGCGGGAACGCGCCGTCTTCGAGTTCCATCGCGGTGCCCTCAGCCGCCTTGACCGCCTGCGGGATCTCCAGGAGCCGCAGCTTCACCGGGGTGTCCGGGCCGAGCAGCTGACCGGACGCGATGCGGAAGAGCAGCGCGTAGCCGATCTGGCCGGCCGCACCGGTGACGGTGACGTTGACAGGGGCTTGGGTCATTGCGGTTCTCCAGCTTGAGGCGACATCGACTTGTACCGCGATGCTAGTCCTGTCCCGAGTCGCCGTTCGGGTGCGTCCAGTCACTGTTTTCTTGATCGATGCCGTCGGCGGCCACGTTCGCGGCGAGTCGCGAGAGCAGCCCGGCCAGCGTGGTGATCTCTTCGTCGCTGAACCCGGCCCGGATCCGTTTGTCGTGCGCGATCGCCGCCTTCGCCAGCCGATGGAAGACCGTTTCACCCTCGTCGGTGAGTTCGACGACATGCACCCGCCGGTTGTCGGGATCGCGCCGCCGGGTGATCAAGCCCGCACTCTCCATGGCGTTCAGATGATGGGTGAGCGTGGCGCCCTGGATGCCGACCGCGGCCGCGAGCTCTCGCTGATTGGCCAGGCGCCGGGTCTTCAGCGTGATCAAGATCTGCCAGACGGGCTGTGAGCCGCCGTCGGCGGCCAGTGCCTGATCGAAGGCGCGCCCGACGGTCTTGGCGGTTTTGGCGAGGACGACGCCGATGGGTGCCGCGGTGGGTTTCTGCACGTCCAGGAGCATAGCGCACTGCTCTAAGAGTTTGACATCGAATCATTAGATATCTAACGTTAACGAGGTCGAACGAACGGAGGAAACGCCATGCGCAGTACGGAGAGCGAGATCCGCGACCTCGGGGCCCGCTGGGCCGACGCCGAGGTCCGCGGCGACACGGAAGCACTCGACGCGATGACCACCGCCGACTTCACCCTGGTCGGGCCACTGGGGTTCGTACTCGGGAAACCGCAATGGCTGCAGCGCTACCGCGGCGGCGACCTGGTCACCGAGAAACTCGACTGGACCGAGGTCGACGTCCGCGAGCACGGCACGGCCGCCGTGTCCGTCGGCGTGCACGCCCAGGAGGGCACGCATCAGGGGAACCGCGTCGACGGCCGGTTCCGCGTCACCCACGTGTTCGTCCGCGACGACGACCGCTGGCTCATCGCCGGCATCCACCTGAGCCCGATCGGCGGGCCGCCGCCCTTCGCGCGTCCCGAAGCACCCGGAAGATGAGGAAGATCATGCGAATCAGCGTCAGCGTCACCGATTTCTCCTGGCCCGGCGGTCTGGTCGACAACCTTCTCGAAGTCGCCCGGACGGCCGACGCGACCGGCCTCGACACCCTGTGGGTCGCGGACCACCTCCTGCAGGCCGCGCCGGGCAGCACGCCGGACTCGGAGATGCTGGAGGCGTACACGACACTGGGCTTCCTCGCCTCGGCGACGTCCCGGATCCGGCTCGGCACCATGGTCAGCGCCGCCACCTTCCGGGCTCCCGCCCTGCTGGTGAAGGCGGTCACGACGCTCGACGTCCTTTCGCGGGGCCGCGCCTGGCTCGGGATCGGCGCCGGCTACCAGGAGGACGAGGCCCGCGCGATGGGGCTGTCGCTCCCGCCGATCCCCGAACGGTTCGAACGGCTGGAAGAGACCCTCCGCATCGCCGGCCGGATGTGGGACGGCGACACCTCGGAGTTCGCCGGCAGGCACTACCGGCTGGAGCGGCCGGTGAACAATCCCTTGCCGGTGCGGCGGCCGAAGGTGCTCATCGGCGGCACCGGGCCGAAGCGGACCCTGCGGCTGGTCGCCGAGCATGCCGACGCCTGCAACCTCTTCGACATCCCCGACGGAGGCAAGACCGTCCGCGCGCAGCTGGACGTCCTCGCCCGGCATTGCGCCGACGTCGGACGGCCTGTCGAAGAGATCGAGAAGACCATCGCGACCCGGCTCGCGCCGGGGGAGTCCTCAAAGGACTTCGCCCGCCGGTGCGGCGAGTTCGCGTCCTGGGGGCTCGACCACGTCGTGGTGATCACCGCCGGCGCGTGGGATCCCGGCGCGGTGGCCGTGCTCGGCGAAGCCGCGGGCCTGGTCGCCGCCTGAACCGGCCTGTCTCCGCGAAATCGTCAACGGCGAAGCCGCGAAAGCTTTTTCCATATCGTGCTAATCGAATGGTGTTTTCCGGGGCCGACGGTGTTCCCATTGGTCCCGGAAAACGGTTACAGTCCATAATATCTTTTCATGAACCGATCGCCGAGACGGTTTCGTCCGATCGGCGGGCGGCATCGTGATGATCGACTCGCTAGCATGAGTCCGCCCAGTTCCCCGCCCCCGTGTGGAAGTTTTGGGAAGGACCCCATGCTCAATGCAGTGGTTGCCGCCGTATCTCTTTTCTCGTCGATAATAACGCCGAACAGCATGTCCCCGCCGCCCGGACCGCCGCCCGACCGGGTCGTCATCGACGTCGTCACCGTCAACGGTTCCGGTTGTCCGCCGGGTTCGTCCGCCGTCGCCGTGGCCAGGGACAACAGTTCTTTCACGGTCACCTACAGCGAATACACCGCGCAGGTCGGCGTCGGCTCGAGGCCCACCGATTTCCGGAAGAACTGCCAGCTGAACCTCAACATCCACGTGCCGCAGGGATTCACCTACGGTATCGCCAGCGCCGATTACCGCGGTTTCGCATCACTCGAATCCGGCGCCAAGGCATTGCAGCGGGCGAATTACTACTTCCAAGGGAATTCGCCGACCGCGCAGGTGAGCCATCCCGTCAACGGGCCGCTGTCGGACAACTGGCAATTCCGCGACGAAGCCGAAGGTGGCGTCATCATCTACAAGCCGTGCGGCGAGGACCGGAATCTCAACGTGAACACGGAACTGAGGGTCGGCGCGGGTTCGTCGGATCCGAAGAAGACCACCAGTTTCATCACGATGGATTCCACCGACGGCGCGTTCAAGACCACCTACCACTTCTCGTGGAAGACCTGCCCGGCCTCCTGACCTCTCCTCCAGGGTGACGGCCTGCTTCCCGGTCCGGAAGAAGGCCGTCCCACCCATGCCCGGTCAGGGCCTTGGCCGCTCTGAACGAGGACTTCACCGCTCGTCGCCGCCCTGCCCGGCGGCGACGAGTCTTCTCGACGACCCCATTTCCGGCGGGCGGCAAAGAGAAATCGTCTCGCTGAATCCGCCGATCCCGCCGTGTCGAAGCTTTGGGAAGGATCCCATGCTCAACGTGCTGGTCGCTGCCGTGACGCTGTTCTCCTCGGTCGTCACCCCGAACGCGTGGGTGCCGCCCCCGTTGCCGTCCGACAAGATAGTCATCGACGTCGTGACGGTCAACGGAACCGGATGCAAACCGGGTACGGCGGCCGTTTCCGTCTCACCGGACAACACCGCGTTCACCGTCACCTACAGCGAATACACCGCCCAGGTCGGCGTCGGCGCGAAACCGACCGATCTGCGCAAGAACTGCCAGCTCAACCTCTACGTCCACGTGCCGCAGGGATTCACCTACGGCATCGCGGGCACCGACTACCGCGGCTTCGCCTCCTTGGCCGCGGGAGCCACCGGACTGGAACGCGCCAACTACTACTTCCAAGGCAATTCGCCGACGTCGTACGTGAACCACAACCTCAAAGGCCCGTTCGAGGACAACTGGCAGTTCACCGACGACATCGAGGTCGGTGCCATCGTCTACAAACCCTGTGGTGAGGACCGGAACTTCAACATCAACACGGAACTGCGGGCCGCGGTCGGCACTTCCGATCCGAAGAAGACCACCAGCTTCGTCACCATGGACTCGACCGACGGTTCCATCAAGACCACGTACCACTTCTCGTGGAAGAACTGCCCGAAACCGAAGAGCTGACCGCTGAAAATCTCGTGAGTGGTCGCGGATGGTTTGAAGTACATGAAGGCCCCCTTCCTTGCGCTAGACGCAAGGAAGGGGGCCTTCATGTACTTGGCAAGGCGTGAAGGAGGCCTTCACAGCCTTGTTTTATCTACATCTGACCTGTGCGTGAGCGGGATTCGCTTCGTCCCAGGCCAGGTCGAGCGTTGTTGATGAAGGATTTGGGACGCTCACTGTCCCAAATCCTTCATCAACAACTCCAAACGTGGAGAAGCCAGGACGTACAACGCCCCGAACCCCGCAGGCTCGACCCACACCAGCGGACAAGCCAAAGACGAGTCCTCAAGGAGGCCTTCACGGACCGAGCACGAGACGTCACGACTTCCCGGAAGGCTCCGGATCCGTGGCCTCCACCCCGAACACCCGCCCCAGCGCGATCACCGTCTCGTCCAGGTGCCCGAGGCTCGTCAGCACCGAACGCGCCCGCGGATCGTCGATCCGGTCCGCCACCGGCGTCCCGTCGTCGCGGACCAGCGTCCCGTGCCCCGAACCGCCGGGATCACCGATCGCCTCCCGCAGTACGGCGGTGTTCGCCCGGATCCGCCCGGTGTACAGCAGCAGCCGGTCCGCCTCGTTGAGCAGCAGCCCCGCCTGCGAGCGGGCCGCGACGTGCCGGGCGCGGAAGGCGATCGTCTCCACCGTCGTGAGCACGTGCCAGCCGTAGTCGCGGCGGCTGCTGAGGTTCACCGGATGCGTCAGCGGCTCGATCGTCGTGCGGACCTTGTCCACCGCCCGATCGAGGTCACGCGACTTCTCGATGACGCTCACGTTCTCCGCACCGGACAACAGACCCGCGGTCTTCTCGACGAACTCGTCCAGTTCCTCCAGCAACGCCGAGACGTCGTCGAGCATCACCGCACGCGTGCGCACCGGCACGATCACCACCGCCGCCAGCACGCCGGCCGCCGCGCCGACGGCGGTCTCCGCGACCCGGATCCACAGCACCTCGAGGCTGAACGTCCCCAGCAGGCTGTACAGCAACCCGAGCATGCTGGTGATGAAGAACGCCATGATCACCTGTGACACCCGCGCCATGTAGACCATGCCGAACACGCACACCAGGATCAGCGCCAGTGTCGCCGGCACACTGCCCGACACGAGCAGCGTCAGCACCAGCCCGCCCACGATCCCGATCAGCGTGCCGCCGATCCGCCGGACCCCCTTGACGAACGTCGCTCCCGCGGTCGACGAGCCGATGAAGACCACGAACACGGTCAGCACCGCCCAGTACCACCGCTGGCTCGACACCAGCTCCCCGCCGAGCACGGCGAGCCCGCCACCGACGACGGCCTGGATGGCACTGCGCGTCTGGTTGTCGTAGGCGAACGCCGACGACTTCTCCTCGTCGGGATCCTCGGGATCGTCGACGGCATCGGAGACGTCGTGTTCGGCGACCCGCTGCGCGCGGACGTCGGCCAGCGCGAGTTCGGCGAGCGCACGCCGGACGCCGTCACCGGGCGCGGCGTGCTCGTCGATCCGGCTGCCTTCCACCAGCATCTTGCTGAACTCTTCGGTCTCGCTGATCAGCGGCAGCTCCCGCGGGTCGCGCTCGATCAGCGACCGGAACCGCCGCATCCGCGCGATCAGATCGTCGCGGACGTCGTCGTCGAGATCCTCGGCGCAGGTGCGCTGCACCGTGATCGTCAGCCACTGCACCGCCAGCTCGACCTCGATCGCCCGGCGGCGCAGCCGGTTCACCGAATCCGCGCCGGTCACCTCCGGCGCCGTGTCCTCGATGAGGAGCACGGACTCGTGCATCCGGGCGTTCGTCGTGCGGAGCCGCTTGCGGGTGCGCTCGCTGCCGCCGACCGCCAGGTGGTCCTCCGCGGCGCGCACCACCGCGGCGAGCCGGGCGCGGAACGCCCGCCGGATCCGCAGGAACTCCGCGTCGGTATGCCGGCGCAACAGGACGAACCGGACCACCGCGTTGGCCGCGATCCCGATGGTCAGCGCCAGCAGCAGTACCGGGACCTGCTTCAAATGGGTCTGCAGGAACATCGCGAAGAAGAACAGGAAGAACGACAGCGAACCCAGCGCGATCCCGCGCGCACCGAATCGCTGCGCGTAGACCGCGACGAAGATCAGCAACACGAACACGATGCTGTCCAGCGGCGGCACCGCCGAGCCCACACTCGCCGCGGTGAGCGACGCCGCGCCGAGCACCAGCCCGAGTATCAGCGTCACCGCCTGCTGCCCAGGGGTCTCGTCGTTGACGGTGAAGGCGGACGTCATCGCGGCGATCGCGGCGACGAGGATGACCGTGAGTGGCTGGTGGAACGGCAGGATGGCCAGCACCGCGACGACGATGCTGAGCACGGCCGAGAAACCGAGCCGGAGCCGGACCAGGCCGGGATCGGAGGCGACCAGACGGTCGGTCGTGGCCTGGGTGATGCGGGAGATCATCGGGCGAGCAGCTCTCCTTGGGCGAGGATGACCCGCCGGGCGGTGGACGAGGTGACGCGAAGACGGTATCGGGCGTGCCTCACCGGTCCGGCGAGGGCGAACGGCCGCGTCTGACGCCGCCAGCGGAACCGCTCGCCTTCCCGCTGGTCCAGCAGCGTCCAGTGCTCGCCGTCGTCGGAGCCCTCCAGCACCCACGAACGCGGGTCACCCCGTCGGCTGCCCGAGGTCAGCGTGTACATCACGACCTCACGCGAGGCGTCCTCGACCGGGAACTCGATGACGGGTTCGCGTCCGGGGAAGGTGATCTCGGTCTTGGTGGTGTCGTCGAACAGAGGGCCGTCGGCCACCGTGATGTCCGTGAGCGGGCCCGGGGCGGCGGGCTCGGCGGGGGAGCGACCCCATTCCGACGGCTGCTCGCCCATCGCGAACTTCAGCACCGCGCCCTCGGCCAGCACGGAATGCGACAGCGCGCTGCTGTCGTGCGGTCGCCCGTCGATCGTCAGCCCCTGGACGTACACGGTGTCCTCCGTGTTGCCGGGCGCCTCGATGACCAGGTCCTTCCCGTTCTCCAGACGGACGGTCACCTTCGTGAACAGCGGCGAGCCGATCACGTACTCGGGGCTGCCCATCGCCAGCGGGTAGAACCCGAGCGCGGCGAAGACATACCAGGCGGACATCTCGCCGTTGTCCTCGTCGCCCGGATAACCCTGGCCGAGGTCGCTCCCGACGTAGAGCCGCCGCAGGACCTCCCGCACGATCCGCTGCGTCTTCGACGGCGCACCCGCGTGGTGATAGATCCAGGGAATGTGGTGCGACGGCTGGTTGGAATGCCCGTACTGTCCCATCCGGACGTCGCGGGCCTCGGTCATCTCGTGGATCAGCCCGCCGTAGGAACCCGGTTTGCGGCCGGTCTCCGGGGTCGCGAAGAAGATGTCCAGTTTGGACTCCAGCGCTTCGGTGCCGCCGTGCAGCGCGGCGAGCCCGGCGCCGTCGTGGGGTACGGAGAACGCGGTGTTCCAGGAATTCGTCTCGGTGAAGTCGCCGCCCCACGCCTCGGGGTCGTAACCCGCGGCGCCGAAATGCCGGCTCCCGTCACGGTTGCGGCCCTGGAAGAACCCGATCAGGTGGTCGAAGTGGTTCGCGTACTGCTGCGAGCGCTGCCGGAAGTACGCGGCGTCGTCGCTCCGCCCGAGCGCCTCGGCGAAATTGGCGAGGCCGAAGTCGTTGACGCAGCCCTCCAGCGCCCACGACAGGCCTTCGTGGACCGACGTCGGCGTGAACCCGAGGAAGATCGACTCGTGCAGCCCCTTCCGGCCGACGCTCTGGCCGCTCGGTGTCACGGTCGCGTTCTTCAGCGCCGCTTCGTAGGCGGCCTCGACGTCGAAGCCGCGCACCCCCTTGAGATACGCGTCGGCGAATGCCACGTCGGAACTGGTGCCGGTCATGAGGTTGGCGTAGCCGGGGGAGGACCAGCGCGAGATCCAGCCGCCCTCGCGGTACTGCTGGACGAACCCGTCGATCATCCGCCCGCACCGGCCGGGGGTGAGCAGGGCGTACGCGGGCCACGTGGTGCGGTAGGTGTCCCAGAAGCCGTTGTTGACGTACATCTCGCCGTCCACGACCTTCGCGCCGGTCCTGGTGCGTGTGCTCGGCCACCACCGGCGGATCACCGGACTCGCGTGACGGACGCCCTTCGGCGTGTCCTCGTGCGCGGAGTTCGGATAGAGGAAGAGCCGGTAGAGGTTGGAGTAGAACGTCGTGCGCTGGTCCTCGGTCGCGCCCTCGATCTCGATCCGGTCCAGCACCTCGGACCATCGGGCGCGGGCCTGGTCACGGACCTGCTCGAAGCTCGTGCCGGCGGGGATCTCCTGGTCGAGGTTCCGTTTGGCCTGCGCGAGGCTGATCAGCGACGTCGCGATCCGCATCGTCACCTCACCGGCGGCGAATTCCAGGAACCCGGTCACCGTGCGCCACACCGGACGCCGGATCTTCCCGCCGCGTTCGGCCGGGACGTCGAACTCGGCGTACACGAACATCCGCCGCGCCCCGGCCGACAACCGGCTGCGGACCCAGGTGTGCCCGGTGAACACGCCGTTCGCCGCGTCGAGGCGCACACCGCCCCGGTTGCGGGCGTTGTCGAACAGCAGCCAGCCGCGATCACCCGGGAAGGTGAAGCGGAACAGCGCCGCGTGATCCGCCGGCGCGATGTCGGTGGTGACGCCGTTGGCGAACCGGACACCGTAGTGATGCGGCCGGTCGATCTCGTCGTCGTGGGAGAACGCAAGCGCGCGGCGGGACTGGTCGGCCTTCACTTCTCCGATGCCCGGCATCACCTGGAAGGTGTGCCGGTCGCCCATCCACGGGCTCGGCTGATGCGACAGCGCGAACGCCTGCAGCGCCGGACGGTTCTCGGCGTCGTTGTGCCGGTGGTAGCTGTAGATCCAATTGGTGGCGCTCGCGTCGGTGACCGGGGTCCAGAAGTTGAAGCCGTGCGGGATCGCCGTCGCGGGGAAGTTGTTTCCCCGTGAGAACTTGTCGCTGGAATGCGTGCCGCGGGTCGTGCGGACGTGGTCGACCGGCTCACGGATCTCGACCGTGCGCTCGGCGAGCCGGACGTCGTCCACCCAGCCCGCGCTCCCGGCGTCCGGCGGTTCGCTGACCAGGACGATCCGGGTGATCCGCCGTCCGGCGAACGCACCCAGCCGTCGGCGCACGAGATTCCACTGGTCCACGTACAGCGTTTTGCCCAGGCCCTGCTCCGTGGCGCTGAACCCGGCCGACGTCCCGTCATCGAACTCGACGTCCAGCGCCACGAAGGTGCTGCGATAGCCGGGCACGTCGGATTCGGCCTCGGGGAAGACCACATAGGACAGTTCGGTGTGGCCGGTGACCTCGACGTCCACTTCGAACACCGTCGCGCGCAGCGTGTTCTCGTAGCGGAGCGCGTGCACGCCGGTGAACCCGACGCCGGGCTTCGCCGTCGGCGACGAACGCGGTCCGGTGCCGACACGCAAGGCCGGATCCACCGGCTGCGGATCACCCGTTTCGAAGGAGGAGAAGAACCCGGTGATCGTCACCAGGCCACCGTAACTCCCGCGCGTGAGCCCGGCTCGGTGTGCCGCATCCAGAGGACTAAACGCGGGAGGAGAGGAACTCCTCGAAGGTGCCCACACCGGTCGCGTTCTCCGGGGTCAGATTGCCGCCCGCCCGGAACGCCTTGGCCGCCTTGCCCGGCAGCCACAGCGACACGATCGGCTTCCGGCGCCCGACGGAGCGCTGATACGCCTCCGCGAGGTCACGCGCGCTCCGCACCTCCGGGCCGCCCATATCCGCCACCCGCCCCGACGGCTCACCGGACGCCAGCGCGACCAGCCGGTCCGCGACATCGCCGGTGCTGACCGGCTGGAACCGGAACCCCGACGGCATGATCGTCACCGGCAGCCGCCGCTGCGCCGACGACGCCCGCGCGACGAGCTCGTGGAACTGCGTCGCGCGCAGCACCGTCCACGGCAGACCGGACTCCTCGATCACCTTCTCCGAGGCCAGCTTCTCGTTGTAGTAGAAGAACCGGATCACGTCGATGCCGACGATCGAGATGTACACCACGTGCGGATCGCCCGCCCGCTTCGCCGCCTCGACCAGGTTCCGCGTCACCTGCTCGTCGCCGCGGCCCAGCGTCGACGCGCAATGGATGATCGCCGACACACCGTCGACCGCCTCGGCGAGACCGTCACCGGTCTTCAGATCGCACCGCGCCCACTCGTGCCGCACGTCCGCGGGCCGCGGCCGCCTGCTCATGACGCGGACCAGCCGATCTTCAGCCGCCAGCCGCCGCACCACCTCGCGGCCGAGGTCGCCGGTACCGCCGGTCACCAGAATCGGGTTCGCCACCTTGGTCCTCCTTCTCGAGAGCGTTCACCCTCAAGAACCAGCCGGCCACCCGGAACGTGACAGCTGCCCCGACAGGAAGGCGAGTTTCTCCGGATTGCCGACCGCGCGCAACCCGCGGATCCGGCCGTCCACCACCTCGAACCCGAGGACGCCGAACAGGGCGCCACCGGCCGTCGCGACCACCGCCGGGCCGCCGTTGACCTCCAGGATCTCGATCGACACCTGGCCGGCGCCGGCGAACATCCCGGCGTACAGCCGCGCGACCTTGGCCGCGCCGTGCACCGGACGCCGCGCCGCGGTGACCTTGCCGCCACCGTCCGACCAAGCCGTCACGTCGGCGGCGAGCAGACTCTCCAAAGCGGGCAAATCGCCGTCCCGCGCCGCGGACAAGAAGCTCTCGACCAGCTTCTCGTGATGGCGCGGGTTCGAAACCCGTCGCTCGTCCGAGCGGTCCAACGCCTTTCGCGCACGGCTGTGTAACTGACGCGAATTGACCTCGGAGACGTCGAGGATCCCGGCGATCTCCCGATGGCTGTAGGCGAAGGCCTCCTTCAGCACGAAAACCGCGCGCTCCACCGGGCTGAGCTGTTCCAGCAGTACCAGCATCGCCAGCGACACCGAATCCCGCTGCTCCGCCGTCTCCAACGGACCGAGCACGTCGGTCGAGGTCAGAACCGGCTCGGGTAACCACGGCCCGACGTACCGCTCGCGCTGCGCCCTGGCCGACGTCAGCCGGTTCAGGCAGAGATTGGTGACCACCTTCGCCAGCCACGCCCGCGGCGAGCCGATCGACTCGCGCTCGGCGCCCGCCCATTTCGGATACGCGTCCTGAACGGCGTCTTCCGCCTCGGCGGCCGAACCGAGCAGGCGATACGCGAGCCCGAACATGGCGGGCCTCAGCCGCTCGAATTCCGTCGCGCTGTCCATCGTCCCCTACGAATCCCTCTTGAATCCACTGTGGACACCATCCTGCCAGGGGTACCGCTCACCGGGATTGCCGTACCTGATCGGCGCTGACGTCCACTGTGACTGTATCGGTACGAATGGAACGTCTGCGTCACCACCGAGAGAGGGGTCTGGAGTGACGTCACGTTCGTCGCGTTCGCGTGCCTCGCTGTGCGCCGCGACCGCCATCACCGTATTAGCGCTGGTCACGGCGCCCCAAGCCGGTGCGGCACCGGCACCGGGCGCCGTGCACACCACACCGGACAGATCCGGGAAGGACGTCGATGTCCGTGACACGGCGAGAACCAGTCCGCGCGTCCTGGCCGCGCGGGACCAGCTCGCGGCGTCGCGGGCGAACTCCGTCGCGACCGCGCGGGCGGAACTGGGCAACCAGGCCCTGCTCGACTTCGACGAGCTGACCGGCACGCCCCGGATCCTGGCCCGCACCGACGGTTTCCTCGCCGGACCGAGCGGCCGGTCGCCCCGCGACATCGTGCTGAACTATCTGCGGGACAAGGAAGGCCTCGTCGGCCTCAGCGCCGCCGACACCGCGAAACTGAACCTGCGCAAGGACTACGTCGACGTCGAAGGCACACACCATCTGTCGTTCACCCAGTCCGTCGGTGCGGTTCCGGTGTTCGGCAACGGGCTGAAGGCACACGTCACCAAGGACGGCAGGCTGATCCAGCTGGACGGCGCGCCCGTGCGCGACCTTCCCGCTTCGCTCGGCGCGGCGACGCTGGCCGCGCCCGGCCCCGACTCGAAGCAGGTCGCGTTCCTGACCGGCGACGGTATCCGTCCCGCCTGGTACACGCTGACCAAACCGGCCGTGGACCAGATGTTCCAGGAAGTGACCGACGCCGGCACCGGGAAACTGCTCTACCGCAAGAACCTGGTGAATCACGCCAACGACGCGGATGGCGCCAAGGGCCTCGCTTGGGAGGCTCAGCCCGGCCCGCAGAAGCAGGTAAACCTGAGCCAGAAGGGCTGGCTGCCCGCCGACGCCAAGACACTGGACGGCAACGTCGCGCACGTCGCCGGCGACGTCAACGGCGACCTGAAGTTCCAGCCACAGGAAGAAATCGGCCGGAACACCGACGGCACCTTCCGCTACAAGTTCAGCGACTTCAACGCCGTCGTCGGCCCGCCGTGCTCGGCGGCGAGACCCTGCTCCTGGGACCCGAAGACGCCCGGCTCATGGGCGAAGAACCGCGAGCAGAACGCAGTGCAGGCGCTGGCCTACGTCGGGAGCTTCCACGACCACCTCGCGTCCTTCCCGATCGGCTTCACCCGCGAGGCCGGGAACTTCGAGAAGGTCGACGGTGACGCCGTCCAGGTCCACACCCTGCTCGGCGCCCAGACTCCGGGCTACTACGACAACGCGTTCATGGGCACGCCGCCGGACGGCCAGCCGCCGACGATGGGGATGTTCCTGTTCCACGACCCCCGGGATCCGAGCGACCCGTTCCTCGCGGCGAACTCCGCGGACGACGCCACGATCATCCACCACGAGTACACCCACGGCCTGTCCAACCGGCTCGTCGTCGACGCGCAGGGCAACTCCACCTTGAGCTCGCTGCAGTCCGGCTCGATGGGCGAGGCGTGGAGCGACTGGTACGCCTTCGACTACCTCGTCGGGCGCAACGCGATCAAGGACACCTCGGCACCTGGTGAGCTCCTCGGCGGCGACTATGTCAGCAACGGCGTCCCGCTCGCCCGCACCCAGCCGCTGGATTGCCCGGTCGGCGCCGGCGCGCCGCAGTGCCCCGGCACGCCCGGAGCCGGTCCCGGCGGTTACACCTACGGCGATCTCGGCCGGATCATCGGTTTCCCGGAGGTCCACGCCGATGGCGAGATCTGGGCGAGCACGCTGTGGGACGTCCGCTCGGCACTCGGGGTGCAGCTGACGCGGGCGCTGGTCACCCGTGCGATGGAGCTTTCGCCCGCCGCGCCGTCGTTCCTGGACATGCGGAACGCGATCCTGCAGGCCGACACGGTGATCAACGGTGGCCGCGCGCACGCCAAACTGTGGAAGACGTTCGCCGCTCGCGGCATGGGTTACTTCGCCGCGTCGATCACCGGCGCCGACACCGCGCCCGCCGAGGACTTCTCCACCCCGCCGCCGGCAGGCACCCCGACCGGGACCGTGACCGGCAAGGTCACCAACCGCGACAGCGGCACCCCGATCGCGGGCGTCGCGATCCGGTTCAGCGGGCACGACTCCGGTTTCGCCGGTTCGCTGGCCGCCGTCACCGACGCGGCGGGCGGCTACACCATCCCCGGCGTGCTCCCCGGCACCTATCCGAAGGTCTACGCCTCCGGAGGCGGCGCGGACAGCGAAACCCGCGCGGTCTCGGTGCGGTCGGGAACCACGAAGGTCGACTGGGCGCTGCGGTTCAACTGGGCGTCCGGCGACGCGGGCGCCGGTGTCACCGCGTTCAACGGTGAGGACTTCACCCCGTACGGCTGCGGTCCCGGCGATCTCGTGGCCTCGTCGGTGCTCGGCGGTGGCGGCTGGTCGACCGACAAGGTCGTCGGTCCCGACGGCAAGATCGAGACGCGGTTCGTCACGATCAAACTGGGCAAACCGGTCAACGTCAGCGCCATCGAGATCGATCCGACCAATGTCTGCGGCGACGACCCGCCCGCCGCGGCCAAGGACGTCACGGTGGAGACCTCGGTCGACGGCACGACGTGGGTGCAGGCGGGCACCGGCGACTTCAAACCCGCCGACCTGAACAAGCTCACCGCGCTCCAGCTCGCTCCGGGCAGCGCGACCGGGGTGCGGTTCGTGCGGCTGACCGTCTCGTCCAACCAGCTGTCGTTCTATCCGGACAGGCCCTGCTCGCCGCAGCCGACGACGGCCGGGTGCCTGTACATGGACGTGCAGAAACTGGCGGTGCGGGGCGCCGCCGCCTGACCCGTCCACCGCACTCGCGTGATCGAAGGCGGAACACCGTGTTCGGCCTCCGATCACGCGAGTCACGCCTTTGTTCACGCCGCGCCTGTCCGTGAAGGCCTCCTTGAGGGACCCAGAGTCCCTCAAGGAGGCCTGCACGGACTTCGGACCAGTAGATACAGAGGAGAGGCGCGCCACCGTCACCCTTGCTCGCCCCCTCAAGTGCGTGAAGGCCCCCTTCCCTCGGCTCAGCCGAGGGAAGGGGGCCTTCACGCGCAGCCACTGCGACGGCTGGTGTTGCTGAGGCTGCGGATGGCGATCGCGTAGTTCGTGAAGGCCTCCTTGCCTACCCTGAAGGTAGGGAAGGAGGCCTTCACGGACTTTTGACCAATAGGTGCGTTGGCCCTCACCGTCTGTACCACTCACGAGTGCAGTAGGCTGGAGCCATCGGGGTAGAAACGTGCTCACCTCGCGAGCACGCGTATACGCGGTATCGAACGAACCGTCACTCCTTCTTTCCGAAGGAGTAGACCCTTTGCGTACCCCCGCTCTCGCCGAGAAATGGCCCGCGCTGGCCGGGCTCTCGGCCGTCTTCCTGTTCGAGATGCTCGACAACTCGATCCTCAACGTCGCGCTGCCGACCATCGGCCGCGAACTCGCCGCCTCGACGACGACACTGCAATGGATCACCGGCGCGTATTCCGTCGTGTTCGGTGGCCTCATGCTCGCGTTCGGCGCGCTGGCCGACCGGGTCGGCAGGCGCAAGATCATGCTCACCGGTCTCGTCCTGCTCGGCGTGGCGAGCCTGGCCACGATGGTCGTCACCGCCGCGTGGCAACTGATCGCCGTCCGCGCGCTCATGGGTGTCGCGGCCGCGATGACGACGCCGGGTTCGCTCGCCCTCGCGTTCCGGCTGTTCGACGAAGACGTGCTACGCGTCCGCGCGACCACGCTGATCTCGACGGTGGGCCTGATCGGTCTCGCCGTCGGCCCCACCGCCGGCGGGCTGGCGCTCACCGTCGCGCCGTGGCAGGCGCTGCTGCTGGTGAACGTGGCGGTCGCCGCGCTCGCGTTCCTCGGCATCCGCACCGGTATCCCCGCCGACGATCCCGCCGATCTGCACCGCGAACCGATCGACGTCGCGGGCGCCGTCCTGGGAACCGCGACGATCGTCCTCGCCTTGCTCGCTCCCACGTTCTTCGTCGAAGCCGGAACCTCCTCGGCTCTGCCGTGGGGCACCGCCGCGGCCGCCCTCGTCGCCGGAGCCTGCTTCGTCGTCCGTGAGAAGGCCGCCCGGCATCCACTGCTCGACCTGGCACTCGTCGCCCGGCCACTCGTGTCCAGCGGCCTGGCGTTGAAGGCCGCGGCCGGATTGGCGACCGCCGGACTGAGCTACCTCGTGACGCTGCATCTCCAGTTCGGTCTCGGCTGGGCGCCGGCCGAAGCGGCGCTGGGGATGCTGCCCCAGGTCGTCGTTCTCATCGCCGGCGGCGCCGTCATCAGCCCGCTGATCGCCCGCGTCGGGCTCACCAAAGCCGCCTGGCTCAGTGCCGCCGCCGTCGTGTGCGGACTCGCGATCTACACCGTGTTCGGCGGGCTCGGCTACGCCTGGATCGCCGTCGCACTCGCCCTGGTCGCGGTCGGGATGCGGGTGGTCGGCGTCGTCGCGGGCACCAACGTCATGCGGGGCCTGCCCTCGAACCGGACCACCATCGGAGCCGCCCTTGTCGACACCGCCAGCGAGGTCACGACCGGGATCGGTATCGCGTTGAGCGGCACCATCCTGGCGCTGGCCTTCCCCGGAGCGCTGACCGCGGCCCTGCACTCGGCCGACTTCCTGACGGCGACCACCTACGCGGGTCTCGCGCTCACAGTGCTGTCCGCGGCGCTGGTCGGGTTCGGCATCCTGCGCTCCCGAAACGCGTGAAGGCCTCCTTCCCTCGGCTCAGCCGAGGGAAGGAGGCCTTCACGCGCATACCGGAGGACTACAGCTTCGCGCACTGCCCGGCGGCTGGGCCGCGGACGGTGTTCTGCAGGTCGTAGTCCGTCGGAGCGGGGGAGTTGGCCGCGCACGCCAGGGGGCCGCCGATCGTGCTGGAAGTCAGCACCGGTCCCTTGTTGCCCGTCAACGCCACCGGCCCGCCGATCTCGGTCAGCTCGATCGAGACCGTCCCGGTCGTCCCGGTGATCGCCACCGGGCCGCCCACCTTCGTCCGGTCCAGCACGACCTGCGCCGCGCCGTTCGCGGTCACCGGACCGGAGATCGAGCCGCCGCGGACGATCAGGCTCGCACCCGCCGCGACCGACACCGGACCGGACACCGTCGCACCGTCCACACAGGTCACCCCGCTCTGCACGGTCAACGGACCCTTGCGCTCACCCGTGATCGTCTGGGTGCACGCCGCGTCGGATTTGCCCAGCACCTCGAACTCCGACAGCGACGCCTCGCCGCCCGTGGTCGCGGTGACCTCGAGCCGGTAGTAGGCGTAATGCGCCGGGTTCGCGATCTTGAACGCCCTGGTCTGCTGCCGCCACGAGAACTTCTGATCGGTCCGCTGATCCGCGACCGCCCAGGTCTTCCCGTCGTAGGAACCCTTCAGCACCCAGCTCTTCGCGTCGCCCGCGCCCTTGCCCGAAGTCAGCGTGTAGAAAGAACCCGCTTCGTTCGTCGAGGGCACCTGGTACTGGATCGGTGCCTTGACCTTCGCCTCGGTCCGCGACGTGTTGTCGAAGAACGCGGCGTCCCCGCCGGAGACCGGTTTGGTCAGGTCGTGCACCGGCGTCGGCACCGCGTCGCCCTTGGTGATCGACTTCGGCGCGTCGTCCGGGCCGGTGCCCCACGACGACGGGTTCGGACCCATGTCGAAGTCGAGCGTCCCGCCGTTCGCGATCGCCGAATGCGGCAGCGACGTCGACGTCTGCGCCTTGCCGTTCACCTTCAGGCCCTGCACGTAGACGTTCTTCGCGCTGTTCTTCGGCGCGTTGACCACGATCTTCTTGCCGCCGGGGAGGTTCACGGTCGCCTTGGTGAACAGCGGCGAGCCGATCGCGTAATCCGAACTGCCGACCTGAAGCGGGTAGAAGCCCAGCATGCCGAACAGCCACCAGGCCGACTGCTCGCCGTTGTCCTCGTCACCGCCGTAGCCCTGGCCGAGTTCGCTGCCGACGTACAACCTGGCCAGCGCCTCGCGGACCTTCGCCTGCGTCTTCGACGGCTGACCCGCGTAGTCGTACATATAGAGCGTGTGGTGCGCGGCCTGGTTCGAATGCGCGTACATGCCCATCCGCACGTCCCGGGCCTCGGTCATTTCGTGGATGACGCCGGGATAGGTGCCGAATTTGAGCCCCTGCTCGGGTTTGGCGAAGAATTCGTCCAATTTGGACGCCAGCCCCGCCTTGCCGCCGTAGAGGTTCGCCAGACCCTGTCCGTCCTGCGGAACCGAGAACCGCATGCCGTACGCGTTGGTCTCGGTGTAGTCGATACCCCAGACCTCCGGATCGAACTGCTCCTTGCTCCGGGTGAACTTGCCCGCCGCGTCACGGCCCTGGAAGAAGCCGACACTCGGGTCGAACACGTTCACGTACTGCGTGGCCCGCTCGGTGAAGTACCCGTAGTTGTCCAGGTACTCCTGCTTGCGCGGGTCGTTCGCCGGAGCCTCGTCGTAGAGCTTCTTCGACATGTTGGCGATGGCGTTGTCGTTGACGTAGCCCTCGATCGCCCAGGAGAACCCGTGGTCCGCGGTGTTCGGCGCGTACCCGAGGAACGTGCCCTCGTCGATACCCTTCCGCCCGACCGCGCCGTTCGGCGGGGTCACGGTGGCGTTCTTGATCGCCGAGTCGTAGGCCGACTGGACGTCGAATCCCTTGACTCCCTTGAGGTAGGCGTCCGCGAACGCGGCGTCAGAGCTGGTGCCGGTCATCAGGTCCGCGTAGCCGGGGGAGGACCAGCGCGAGATCCAGCCGCCGTCGCGGTACTGCTGCACGAAACCGTCGACGAGCTTGCCGGTGGTCTCCGGGCTGAGCAGCGAATACGCCGACCACACCGTGCGGTAGGTGTCCCAGAACCCGTTGTTGACGTAGAACTCGCCGTCGACCAGTTTCGCCCCGGTCTGGGTCGGAGTGTCCTGACCGGCCTTCGGCGACACCGGGCTCGCGTACTTCTTCACCGGCTTCTCGACCGAGCCGACGTTCTCGAAGCCCGAGTTCGGGTACAGGAACAGCCGGTAGAGGTTGGAGTACAACGTGATCAGCTGGTCCTTCGAGGCCCCTTCGACCTCGATGACCTTCAGCTTCTGATCCCACGCGTTCTGCGCGGCGTCGGCGACGGATTCGAGGGTCGCGTTCGGCGCGAGCTCCTGCTCCATGTTCTTCTTCGCCTGGTCCACACTGATCAGCGAGGTCGCGATCCGCATGTTCACCGTCTTGTCGGCGCCCGCGTCGAACTTGAGGTAGCCGAGGACGTTGTCCCGCTTCTGGTCACCTGAACCGGTGGACAGCTTCGAACCGGCGGTCACCGGCTTGTCGAACGTGGCGTAGACGAACATCCGGGTCGCACCGGCCGACAGCCCGCTCTTCACGTCGCTGTACCCGGTGATGGACCGGCCTGCCGGGTCGAGGGTGAGCCCGCCGTTGTTGTTGACGTTGTCGAAGATCAGGTTCGAGTCCGCGCCGGGGAACTTGAAGCGGTACAGCGCGGCGTGATCGGTCGGCGCGACCTCGGTCTTGATCCCGTTCTCGAAGTCGACGCCGTAGTAGTGCGCCCGCGCCGTCTCGTTGGAGTGCTTAAAGGGCAGCTTCCGCGCCTCACGATCGGGATTCGGCACACCGCTCGCGGTCGAGGGCAGGAACTGGAAGGTCTGCCGGTCGGCCATCCACGGGCTCGGCGCGTGGCTCGCGGAGAACGCCTGCAGCGCCGGGAGGTTCTGCTCGTTGTTGCGCGAGTGGTAGGAGTACATCCAGCTCAACGTGCCCGCGTCGGTCGTCGGGATCCAGAAGTTGAACCCGTGCGGCACCGCGGTCGCGGGCATGTTGTTGCCGCGGGAGAACGACCCGTTGGACAGCGAACCGCGCGTGGTCAGCACGTTGTCGGACGGGCGCAGGCTCGCCGGCGGCGTCGGGGTCGCCGAGACCTTGATGTCGTCCAGCCAGCCCTGCAGCGAACCGGGACCGTCGGCGTTGTCGTAGCCGACCAGGATCCGGTCGATCGTCTTGCCCTTCGCGACCACGCCGATCTGCGAGCGCACCAGGTTCCACTGGTTGGTGTAGAGCACCTTGCTCGCGCCCTGGCCCTGCGGGGAAAGACCGAAACCGTACTGGTCGACCGCGCCGAGATGGCTCAGGTAGGTGCCGTCGGTGAACGCCAGGTCCACCGCGACGTTCGTGCTCGGGTACTTCAGGTCGCCGCGGATGAATTCGGGCTGCACCTTGTACGACAGCTCCGAGGTCGCCGCCACCGGGATGTCGACGTCGAAGATCTTGTTGTACGACCAGCCGTGCCCCTGCGCCTTGTGGCTGCCGGAGTAGCGGAACGCGCGCAGGCCGGTGAAGCCGACCCGGTTCTTGCTGGTGTAGCCGCTGCCCGGACCGCTGTCGGTGAAGCTGCGCATGTTCGGCAGCGCCGGCGGGGCCGGGTCCTCGTTCGCCAGGAGCAGCTCCGAGAGCTGCATGATCGGGCCGCCGTTGTTCTTGGTGACGTCGAGCCGGAAGAACTTGTACGCGGCACTCGCGGCGGCGAGGCGGTACTCCTTCGTCTGGAACGGCTCGCTGAACTTCTGCCCGGTCTGCTTGTCCAGATCGGTCCAGGACTTGCCGTCGGCGGAGCCCTGAAGCGTCCAGTCCTGCGGGTTGCGGTTGTCGAAGTCGTTCGCCGAGGACAGCGCGTACCGGGTGATCGACGTCGGCTCGGACAGCGTGACCTGCGCCCAGCCGGTCGGGGTCCAGGCCAGCCACTTGGTGTCGGTCGAACCGTCGACCAGGTTCGCCACACCCTCGTTCGGGGTGTTCTCGCTGTTGGCGGTGACCTCGGTGACCTTGCCGCGGATGTCACCGGGGATGGTGGTGGCGTTCGCGCCGTCGACACCGAACGCCTTGGGCTTGCCGGACGGATCGACGTCGACGGTGTCGCTCCACGTCGGCTCCGGTTCGCCTTGTTCGAACGACGAGTAGAAATCCGGTGGGAGCTCTTCGGCCGAGGCGGTGGCCGGGAGGGCCACCAGCCCGGACGCCACCACCGTGGCACTCAGGAGGCCGCAGACCCAAGGTCTGACGCTTCGGGGCATCGTTGCACCAATGCTTTCTCGCGGGGGCATGCTGGGCGCCGACCAGGCAGGGGGACCGGTGGCGCCCAGAGAGAAAAGCCCGGCTGTGACATCGATGTCAAGACACTCGGACAAACCTGGCCCGAACTGGACAACCCGGCTGTCCAGAAACCCGGTGGACAACGGACAGAGCCGGGGCCAGGGTGAAGTGACGGCTGAAGTCGATCCGGGAAACTGGGGTGGGGACATGCGGCGGTTGTCCATGCTCGGCGTGGCGGCGCTCATCACGGCAGGCTCGATACTCACGGCTCCGGCGGCCACCGCCGGCGAAACGACGTTCCGCCCGATGCGCACCTGCGCCGACCTGGTGCGGACCTACGACGTTCCCGGCGCGACCACACACGTCGAGAGCGCGACCGTCGTACCGGCGACGGCGACCGAACCGGAGAACTGCGACGTCCGCGGCTACGTGGAGCCCGCGGTGCGGTTCCAGCTGCGGTTGCCGACCAAGACCTACACAGGCCGGTACCTGCAGTTCGGCTGCGGAGGCTTCTGCGGAGTGGTCACCACGCCGCCGTTCGCCGATTGCGGTCTCCCGCACGGCGGCGACGTCGCCGTGGCGGCCACCGACGACGGGCACGTCGGCAAGACCCCCTCCGTCGTCGACGACGGCAAGTGGGCCGAAAACGACCAGGCCGCCCGTGACGACTTCGCGTTCCGTGCCCCGCACGTGGTCTCGAAGGCGTCCAAACGGCTGATCACGGCGTTCTACGGCGCTCCGCCGAGGAAGTCGTATTTCAGCGGCTGCTCCGACGGCGGCCGCGAGGCGCTCCTGCTCGCGCAGCGCTATCCGCACGACTTCGACGGCATCGTCGCGGGCGCACCGGCCGGATACTGGGGGCCGCTGCTCGGCGTGTATCAGACCTGGCTCGCGAAGGCGAACACCGGCGCCGACGGCAAACCGATCCTGACCGCCGAGAAACTCCCGGCGCTGCACGCCGCCGCACTGTCCTCTTGCGACAAGTCCGACGGGCTGGGCGACGGTGCAATCGACGACCCGCGCACCTGCCGCTTCGACCCGGCCACGATCGTCTGCCCGCCGGGCACCGACAACGCGGGCTGTCTCACGCCGGCGCAGGTGGCCGCCACGAAGAAGATCTACGCGCCGCCGACCGACGAACGCGGCCGCAAGCTGTACCCGGGCGGCCAGACCGTCGGTTCCGAACTCTCGTGGTACGGCTGGATCATCCCGTCGCCGGAAACCGGCGGCATCGCCTTCGCGCAGGCACTCGCCGACAACTACCTGAAGTACATGGCCTACCCGATCGGCATGCCGCATTCGTCGGTCGAGAAATTCGCCTTCACCTCCCGTGAATTCGAACGTCTGACCCCGGAAGGCATCCGCTCCAACGCGATGTCGACGGATCTGCGCGAATTCCGTCGTGCGGGCGGGAAACTCGTGATCTGGCACGGCTGGGCGGACCAGGCGATCCCCGCCGCGGGCAGCATCGACTACTACGAGCGGCTCACCCGGGCCAACGGCGGCCCCGCCGCGACGCGGGACTGGGCCCGGCTGTTCATGGTTCCCGCGCTGTACCACTGCGCGACCGGCGACAAGCTGACCGAGTACGACCCGCTCAAGGAACTGGTCTCCTGGGTCGAGCGCGGCACCGCACCGGACCGGACGATCGCCACCGGCCGCGACGCCGACGGCAAGGTCTTCCGCACGCGGCCGGTGTTCCCGTATCCGCTGCAGGCCAAGTACGACGGCACGGGAAGCGTCGACGATGCCGCGAACTTCGTGCCCGTTCCGCCTTCGCGGCCTTCGCACGATCTCGTGAACTGGGCGGGGAACGGGCTGTACAACAAGCCGGGGCCGGTCGCTCCCTAGCCGCGCCAAATGTCATGAAAGGGCCGTTCAGGACGAAAAACGTCCTGAACGGCCCTTTCATGACATCCGGAAGCTAGGAAAGGACGCCGTCCAGCAGCCGGACCCGCCGGTCCGCGATCCGGTGCACCTCGTCGTCGTGCGTCGCCACGATGACCGCGGCACCCTCCTCGGCGCAGCGCCGCAACAGCCGCAGCACCCGCGGCGTGCTCCCCGCGTCCAGATGCGCCGTCGGCTCGTCGGTGAGCAGGACCCGGGGCCGCCCGCTTACCGCCCTGGCGAGCGCGACGCGCTGCTGCTGCCCGAAGGAGACTTCCAGCGGGTAGCGGTCGCCGAGGTCGCCGATCCCGAGTTCCTCCAGCAGTTCCGAAACCCGCGTGTGGATGTCCTTCGCGCTGGGCTTGGGGATGTCGGAGCGGAGCCGCAGCGGCAACGCCACGTTCTCCGCGATCGTCAGCTCGTTCGCCAGGCCGAGCGCCTGCGGCAGGACGGCGCAGGTGTGCCATGGCGGCGCGCCCGCTATCGGGACGCCGTCCAGCAGGACACTGCCGGAATCGGGCGAGTCGAAACCGCACAGCAGGGCCAGCAACGCGCTCTTGCCGGAGCCGGAGCGGCCGGACACGGTGACCAGCTCACCCGCGGCCACCCGCAGTTCGAGCCCGCGCAGGACTTCGACGTCCCCGCTGGGATGGGGGAACCGGCGGCGCAACCCGACGGCCTCGAGGGCGGGTTCCGCCATCACGGCACGACCTCCCGTTCTTCGACCTTTTCCAGTCTGCCCTTGTGCATCCGCGCCACCCGGCTGCCGAGTTCGATGAGCCGGTCGTCGTGCGAGGCGACGATGACGGCGAAATCCTGACCCGCCAGGTACTTCAGGGTGTCGAGCACGCGGTCGGCCGAGGCTTCGTCCAATTGGGACGTCGGCTCGTCGGCGAGTACGACGGTCGAGCGGCGAGCGAGCGTGCAGCCGAAGGCGAGACGCTGCTGCTGCCCACCCGACAGCGCGGAGATCCGCCAGCTGCCGGTCCCGCCGAGCCCCAGCTGATCGAGGATGTCGTCGGGCAGGCATTCGGTTCCGGCCGATTCCGCCGCCGCGCGGAGATTGTCGGCGACGCTCAGATACCCCAGCAGGTTGTCGGTCGGGTTCTGGAACACCAGGCCGAGGTGGTGCCGCCGCAGCGCCCGCCGGTCGCGATGCCGGAGCTTTCCGGTTTCGGTGCCCTGGAACGAGATCGTGCCCCGCACGGGTTGCTCGAACAGGCCGAGCGTCCGCAGCAGGGTGGACTTCCCGGAGCCGGACGGCCCCGCCAGCACGGTGATGCCGCGCGCCGGGATGTCGATGGTGACGTCGTCGACGCCGGTCACGGTGCCCGCCGGCGTCTGGTAGTCGACGCCGATGCCGCGGAGCCGGAAGATCGGTTTCTCAGGCACGGATCAACTCCGCGGTCCGGGCGGTGCGCACCGAGCGCATCGCGATCCAACCCGCCAGCGCCACGACGAGCACACCGACGGCGAGCACGGTCAGGGCGAGCGGGGTCGGGTCGGGCAGCGCCGATTGCGGCGGCAGGAACGTCGCCGGGTCGAAGCGCGGCACCGAAAGTCCCGCGACCGACACACCGCAGACGACGCCGATCACCACGGCGAGCCCGCTGAGCGCGCCCAGTTCCATCAGGTGACTCGCCAGCAGGGCGCGAGGCCGCATCCCCATCCGCAGCACCAAGGCCCCGGCCAGCGCGTTCTGGCGACGGCGGACTTCGACCGCGACCAGGAGCGACAGCACCGCCACCACACCGAGCACGGCACCCAGCAGGGCCATGAACGAGAACGTCCACGACACCACGTAGAACGGGAGCGCGTCGAGCGCGGATTCGCGGGTGACCCGGTTGACCGCGGTCATCACCCCCACGGAGGCCAGTGCCTCGGTCACCTGCGTCATCGACGAGCTGGACAGCAGGCTCCACTTGGGCACGGAGCGCAGCTGCGCCTCGCTGAGCGAATCCCTGGAGACCACGTACCCGGCCTTGGTGCCGATGATCGGGAACATCGGCAGCTCGCCGACCGCTCTGGCTTCTCCGAGACCGGCAGGCAGTGTGGCCTTCTGGGCGGGGTCGTTCCCGATCCGGATCGCGGGGACACCGGCGCCGGGGCTCGACAGGCCGCCCAGCAGCCGGTCGACCTCCGCTCCGTCGAGCGGGCCGAACGTGGCCGCCTGCCGGAACGTCCGCGGATCCACTACCAGCACGACGTTGCCCGCACCGGTCAGTTCGCCGACTATCGCGGTGCTGCCGGTGATCGAGTCGGGCAGCGCGACCTTGCCGGTGCCGACGACGCTTTCGGTGTCGACCCTGGTCTCGGCCCCGACGAAGATGGCGGACTTCGTCTGCAGCGCCTCCTCCTGGCCCCGGGCGATGCCGATCCCCGTGGCCAGCGTCCCGATGGCCAGCGTGCCGATCACGAGCACGCCGGTGACCGGGGCACGGGCGCTGGCGAGCCGCCGGATGGCCAGTTGCAGCGCGGGCCGGGACCACAGGTGCGCGCGATGCGACGCGTGCAGGGCGAGCCAGGCCAGCCGCGCGGCGACGATCCCGACGGTGAGCACGACGAACACCGGATAGGTGAGCGCGAGCGGGTCGACCTGCGGGAGCGGGTTGCCGATCCGCGATCCCTTGCTGTAGTCGACGAGCCGGTTCCAGCCGAGCAGGGCGACAGCGGCGGTGAGCAGCTCCCACGGGAAGAAGGCCAGGAGCTTCACCTTCTTGCGCCGCCCGGAGCGGACCCGGCCGAGTTCGAATTCCCGATGGGTGCGGACGGAGATCACGCCGGCGAGCAGCGTGAGCGAAACGAGCAGGATCGCGGCCGCGACGA
Source organism: Amycolatopsis sp. MJM2582 (assembly GCF_000754115.1). Lineage (NCBI taxonomy): Bacteria > Bacillati > Actinomycetota > Actinomycetes > Pseudonocardiales > Pseudonocardiaceae > Amycolatopsis > Amycolatopsis sp. MJM2582. Next base: position 1,000,408 of record NZ_JPLW01000002.1, on the reverse strand, counting down.
GCGACCCCCACAGTGTCGCCCCGTCGTTCAGCTCACCCGGTGGTCCGTACACGCCGAGCAACAGCCGGGCCAGTACCGCGCCCGCCGCGCCGCCCGCCACGATCGGGAGCCCGAGCTCGGCCACCGCGAGCAGTCCGAGCGCTCCCGGGCCGCTGCCGCGGGCCGACAGCAACCTCAGCTGCGGATGCCGCCGCTGGTACCACTGCAGGGCGACCGTGCCGATCCCGGCGCAGCCGACCAGGATGCTGATGGCCGCGAGCGGCAGGATCGAGATCAGGACGTTCGATTCCGCCTGGTTGCTGATCTCCACGGAGCGCTCGAACGGCAGCGACCCGGTGATCGCGTCACCGAGGCCGCGCGAACCCAGATCCGCCTTGACCGCGGCGATGAGTGCTTTCCCTCGTTCCTGGAGATCCTCGGCCTCGCCCACGGTCTTGGGCGGAGCGCCGTAGAACGACATGTGGAGCGTCTTGATCGTCGGGATGTCCAGCGCGCGGACCGTGTCGTCGAAGGTCTTGCCGTCGTTGGCGAACATGACCGAGTCGAGCGGGTCGTTGGCGAGCCTGCTGACGACGGCGTTCCGCTGTTGCGAGCACCACCAGCGCGGCGCGGGATCGGGAAGGTCGCGGTACAGCCCCGTCACCGGCGGTATCGGGGTGCCCTTGATGCTCGGGGTGGCGCCGGGCTTGATGTTCTCCGCCCCGGCCACGACGGTGCCGAGCAGGAAGCCGGCGCCCGTCGATCCGCCCGCCACATCGAGATGGCCTTGAAGCGCCTGATCCCGATGAGCGAGGACGACCTTGTAGTTGGGGTCGCCGTTGAATTCGGTGCCGAAGAGGTATGGCGTGTAGCGGGAGGTGACCGGCGCGGGGAAACCGTGCGCCGGCGCGTTCCGGCGGACCGAATCGATCACCTGCGGAGCGACCGCGGCGGGGACGTTGTCCTTGCTGAACACGGGCCCGTAGTAGTCCGGGCACACGATGTCGGACTGATACGTGACCGCCGCACCGCCCGCGGCCGAGGCCTGCAGGACCGCTGCCGTGCCGAGGAAACAGGCCAGCAACGCGGTCACCGCGGCGATGATCAACGTCAGGGGACTGGTCAGTGCCGCCTTCGGAGCCGCTCGCCACGGCATTGTCACCCTGGGCCCGCCGGGAGCCCCCCACCTCACCCGCATGGATACGCACGCTACCGGTCGGGGCGCCCGGGCGACAGAAAGAAATCACCGTTTGTTGCTGACGTGAAGTAAGAGATGGTCCATTGTGGTGATACCGGTGCATGTCTACTGACTGTCCGTCACCAGCTGATCGATCGGTGTGGTCTCACCCGCCTCGCACTCCGCCGAGAATGCGGTTTCTCCGAGCGCCGCGACGACGACGCCGGTGATCCGGTCGACGTCACCGCGTTCGGCCTTCGGCAGCGGAGCGCCCACCGAACGCCGGGAAGCCGCCGCCGCACCCAACAGCCGCGCGGCCAGGCGATACGCGCCGGCCGCAGCTTCCGCGCCGGCGAGACCTTCGAGGCCGAGCGCGATCGCACGGGGATCTTCGCTGTGACGTGCGATCGCGAGGCCGTCGAGCTGGAGTCGTTTCGCCGCCTCCGCGTCTCCGCGCTGTTCGGCGATGAACCCGAGCTCGGCGAGGACGAGGGTGCTGCCCGCTTCGGACTCCACGCGGCGGTGCCAGTCCAGTATGGACAGCAGACGCTGCTCGGCCTCGTCGAACAGTCCCTGGCGTCGCGCGCCGAGCGCGAGCCCGGTTTCGGCGTAGACCTCAGCGGGTTTGAAGCCGTGTTCGACGGCCAGCGTCCTTGCCCGCTCGTGGAACTCCCTCCCCTTGTCGAAGTCGCCCATGAGCAGCGCCGTCCGGCCCAGCCACGACAGTTTGTAGGCGACTTCCGGCCACAGCTCGAGTTCCTCCGCGCGGCGAAGGCTTTCCCGATGGACGCGAAGGGCGTGCTCGTAGTCCCCGGCGATCGAGGCCAGCATGCCGAGGACGAACGACGCCTGCAGCCAGCCCCAGCGTTCGCCGAGTCCGTCGAAGATCGCGGCGCTCTGCCCGGCGACCCGGCCGCCTCCGGTGAGGTCGCCGCCGGAGATGAGATGGGACGCCCGGTCGCTCAGCGCCGCCGCGGCGCTCCAGTCGTCGCCGATGTCGCGGGCGGTTTCCCACGCGTCGAGGGTGAGCTTCTCCGCCCGGCACAGGTCGCCGACCGTCGACCACGCGTAGCCGAGGAACCACGACATCCGCGCCCGGACAACGGGATCGGTGATACCCCGCACGGTCTCGTCCACGGCGGCGTCCGTGCCGGTGCCGTCGAGCACGGCGATCCCGGTGCGCCAGCCGAGCGCCTGGGCGTACTCGTCCCCGGCGTCGATCTCCATACCGAGCACGAGGTCCAGCGATCGCCGAGCCTCGGTGAGCCGCCCGCGCAGGAACCAGAACCAGGTCGTCGCGTTGACCAGCCGCGCCGCGAGCCGTTGTTCTCCTTGCCTCGACAGCGTTTCCAGTGCTCGCCGGGTGTTGGCGCCCTCGGCGTCCAGCCTGTCGAGCCAACGGCGCTGCTCCCGGCCGCGCAACCCGACGTCACCACGTTCGGCCAGCTCGACGTGGAAACGGGCGTGCCGCAAGTACAGATCGTCGAGTTCGCCCGCTCGCTCGGCATGCTCCAGGGCGTACGCCGAAACGGACTCCAAGAGCCGGAACCGCGGCTCGCCGGACCTGCCCGGCCTGCTGACCACCAACGACCTGTCGACGAGGCGGGACAGCAGATCCAGGACGTCCCCGGTGGCGATCTCACCGCCCGCACAGACCGACTCGGCGGCGTCGAGCCCGCACCCCTCGGCGTGGACGGCGAGCCTGCGCAGCACGATCTGCTCGGGCTCGCTCAGGAGGGTCCAGCTCCAGTCGATCATCGCGCGGAGGGTCTGCTGACGGCGCGGCCCGCCTCGTCTGCCCGAGGACAGCAGGCCGAACCGGTCGTCCAGGCGGGCGAGGAGCTCGTGCACACCGAGCGTCCGGACCCGGGTGGCGGCGAGTTCGAGCGCCAGCGGGATTCCGTCGAGGGTGCGGCAGATCCGGGCGACCACCGCCGCGTTCTCTGCGTCGAGCGCGAACCCCGGCGCGGCCGCCTCGGCGCGGGCCGCGAACAGCCGGACCGCACTCGATTCCCGCACGGCGGCGAAATCCGGGTGCTCGGGCAGTTCGAGCGGCGGCACCGCCCAGACGTTCTCCCCGGGCAGCCCGAGCGGTTCCTGGCTGGTGGCGAGCACCCGCAGCCGAGGCACCGCCGCGAGCAACCGCTCCACCATTGCCGCGACCGGCTCGACGACCTGCTCGCAGTTGTCCAGGACGAGCAGGATCTCCTTGTCTCGTAAGGCAGCGGCTATCGACTGGGTCAGCGTTCCGGTGGAGGTCGCCTCCTCGCGAAGGTCCAGTACGGCCGCGACGACCACGGCGACGAGATCCTCCGGCGGGCAGGTCGGGCACTCGACGACGTCCAGACCCGCCAGCTCGACGAGCCAGGTGCCGTCGGCCATCGTGAGCCGCGACGCCGCCTCGATGGCGAGCCTGGTCTTGCCCACACCGCCAGGGCCGGTGAGGGTGACCAGCCGCGCGTCGGTGACGAGCGCCCCGACCTCCTTGACCGCGGTCGTGCGGCCGATCAGCTCGGTCAACGCCTCAGGAAGGTTTCCGCGCACCGGCTCGGCGGCGCGAGCGGTCTCGAGCTCCGGGCTGCGGGTGAGGATCGCCTGGTGCAGCGCCGCGAGGTCCGGGCCCGGTTCGAGGCCGGACTCGTCACGCAGGCGGGCCCGCAGCTCGGCATACGTTTCAAGCGCCTCGCTGTGTCGCCCGGCCGCGTACAACGCGCGCATCAACAGGCCGCGCATCCGCTCTCGCAGCGGATTCCGCGAGACCAGACCGGCCAGTTCCCCGGTGAGGACGCCGTGTTCGCCGAGCGCCAGCCGGGCTTCGGCACGGTCTTCCTCGGCGAGCAGCCTTTCCTCTTCCAGCCGCTGAGCGGCGGCGACTGCGAAGGTCTCGTCCTCGAAGCCGGCATAGGCCGGCCCTCGCCACAGCGCCAGCGCGTCTGCCAGCAGGGCCGCACGAGCGCGCGGGTCGACCGCCTCGCGTGCGCGGGCGGTGAGCGCACGGAACCGATGGACGTCCAGCTCGCCGGGCTCGACGGCGAGAACGTAGCCGGCCGGTTGGTGCGTCACGAGCTCTCTGGCGCCCGGCTCGGCCCGGTCCAAGGCGCGACGCAACTGGGAGACCTTGGTCTGCAGGGTGTTGCCGGGATTGCCCGGCGGGTGCTCGCCCCAGAGATCGTCGGTCAACGACGACACCGACGCCGCCCTGCCCTCGCGCGACAGCAGCGCGGCGAGCAGGAGGCGGACCTTCGCCTCGGGCACGACGACGGGCTCGCCCGCGGTCGTCCACGCGGCGAGCGGCCCCAGCACTCCGAATCGCACGAAACCGACGTTAGCGCGGACCACCGACAAGACCGTGCGTGAACCCGCAGCGATCCGTGCGCGGGCCGCGTCACGGTGGTCCCATGAGCGAACACGGAAAGACCCCGGTGACCGTGCTGGGGCTGGGCGCGATGGGAACCGCGCTCGTAGAAGCACTACTGGCGGCGGGCCATCCGGTCACCGCCTGGAACCGGACCGCGAGCCGGGCCGAGGCAGTGGCGGCGAAGGGAGCTTCGGTCGCTTCGACCATCTCGGAGGCTCTCGCGGCGAACACGATCGTGATCGCCTGCCTGCTCGACTACGACTCGGTGCACGAGGTCCTGGACCCGGTGGCGGCGGAGCTCGAGGGACGGCAGCTGATCAACCTGACCAACGGCACCCCCGGCCAGGCCCGCGAAATGAGCGCTTGGGCGGAGGGACTGGGCGCGGCCTACCTGGACGGCGGGATCATGGCCGTCCCGCCGATGATCGGCACGCCGGCGGCGTTCGTCTTCTACAGCGGATCGGGCACCGTCTTCGGCCACGCCCGCACCGCGCTCGACACCTTCGGCGGCGTCAACTACCTCGGCGCCGATCCCGGACTGGCGCCGCTGCACGACATCGCGCTGCTCAGCGGGATGTACGGGTATTTCATCGGCGTCATCCAGGCGTACGCGCTGGTCGGCTCGGCCGGAGTCAAGGCGCGGGAATTCGCGCCGCTGCTGCGCGGCTGGCTGGACGCGATGGGCGGCTTCCTGGAGCGCTCGGCCGAACAGATCGACGACGGCGACTACGTGACCGACGTCGTGTCGAACATCGGGATGCAGGCGGCCGCCTACCCGAATCTCGCGCAGGCGGCGAAAGACCAGGGCATCAGCGCCGAGTTGCTCACACCGCTCCAGTCGCTGATGGACGAGCGGGTCGCCGGCGGACACGGCGCCGAAGACCTGATCGGCGTCATCGAACTCCTCAAGAAGTAAGGAAGAACAATGATCACACTGATCGGGCTCGGCCCGATGGGACAGGCCATGGTCCGGGTGCTCCTGGAGAACGGCCACGGAGTGACCGTCTGGAACCGCACCGCCGCCCGCGCGGACGGCGTCGTCGCCGCCGGTGCCGTGCGTGCCGAGACTCCGGCGGACGCGGTGTCGGCGTCGGAGCTGGTGCTGTTGAGCCTCACCGACTACGCCGCGATGTACGACATCCTCGGGAAAGCGGAGGACGCGTTGGCGGGCAAGGTGATCGTCAACCTCAGCTCGGACACCCCGGAGAAGACCCGCCAAGCCGCCGAATGGGTCGAGGCCCGCGGAGCGCGGTTCGTCGCCGGCGGAGTGATGGTGCCCGCCGAACTGGTGGGCAAGGACGAGGCGTATGTCTTCTACAGCGGCCCCACCGACGCGTTCGAGAAGCACCGCGACATCCTGGCGCTGATCGGGCGGCCGGACTATCTCGGCGAGGACGTGCGGCTGGCACAGCTGTTCTACCAGGCGCAGCTGGACGTCTTCCTGACCTCGCTTTCGGTGTTCATGCACGCGAGCGCGCTGGTGCGCTCGGCCGGGGTGCCGGTGGAGAAGTTCGTCCCGTACGCCAAGGACAACTTCAAGATGATGGATTTCTACCTGGACGCCGCGGCCGAGCAGATCGAGAAGGGCGAGCACCCCGGCGACGAAGCCAACGTCACGATGATGGGCGCGACGGCCGACCACATCGTCGAGGCGAGCCGGGACGCGGGGATCGACCTGGCCCTGCCGAAGGCGATCAAGTCGCACTACGACCGGGCGATCGCCGCGGGTCACGGGCGTAGCTCGTGGACCAGCCTGTTCGAGATCATCAAGGCGGACGTCAAGTAGGCGATGTCTTGGGTACCTGGTGATTGTGGGCCGTTGGCCGCAGGTCCGTGAAGGCCTCCTTGCCTACCCTGAAGGTAGGGAAGGAGGCCTTCACGGACGACGCGAGCAAGGGCGGCGGTGACGTGGTGGGGCGCGTGTGCCACCCGAGACCACTGTCCACAGTGGTCACTTTCCGGGTAGCATACGCCTGGTTTATATCTGTAAGTCCGGTTTCGCGGAGAGTCGTGAGTGGCAAAGAGGGTTAGAACGACAATTGCCACTCACGACCCCTGGGCAATACTGCGCAAAGTGCCCAAACCGGCACTCTGGATCTCGAATCGTGTCCTATTTGGACAGCCGCCTCAAGAATCGTCCTTACCGCTCACCACGCCCAGCACCTCCAGAAAGGCATTCGCCGCCGGAGTGACGGTGAAGCGGTTCCAGACCAGGTGCTCGATCCGCGCGGGCGCGTCCCGCACCGGCACGGTGACGACGTCGGTCAGGTTCGGCACGTACTTCGACGGCAGCAGCGCCACCCCCAGCCCCTGATGGATGAGCCGCGCCATGAAGTCGGCGGCGGTCACCTCGAACGCGACCTCCCGCGTCACCCCGGCCGCGGCGAACGCCTGATCCGTCTGCGCCCGCCCCGCCGATCCCGACGGGAAGTCCACGAACACCTCGGACGAAAGCCGCTTCAAGTCCACTTCGGACTCCGCGGCGAGCGGATGTCCGGGAGCCACCACGGCGATCAGGTCGTCGCGCCCCAGTTCGCAGGTGGCCACGCCGTCCGGCCGATCGGTCACCGGGAGGCCGAGGAACGCCACTTCGATCGCGCCGTCCTTGATCTGCTCGACCAGTTGCCCGCTCGCCCCGACCCGCAGCCCGATCCGGACGTGCGGGTACCGGCTGCGGAAGGTCTGCAGGGCGGCTGGGACGTCGACCGCCGCGACGGTCGGGATCACCCCGACGGTGAGCCGCCCGCGGATCTCGCCGACGGCCGCCGCGACCTCCGAACCGGCCCGTTCGGCGGCTTCGAGGCATTGCCGGGCGGCGGGCAGGAACGCCTCGCCCGCGGCGGTGAGCCGCACCCGGCGGCTCGTGCGTTCGAACAGCTTCGCGCCGAGTTCGCGTTCCAGCCGGGCGATCTGGTGACTCAGCGCCGACTGAACGACGAGACACCGTTGCGCGGCCCGCGTGAAGCTGTTCGTCTCCGCCACGGCCACGACGTACCGCATCTGCTGAAGCTCCATGGATCCATCTTGAATCACGATGGATCAGGTGACAAACATGTGTTGGACTCATTGATCCGCAAGGCCGAAGCTGAGAAGCGTGAAAACGCTGACGACCACACCGCTCGCCGCCGGTCTCGCCGGTACCGCGCTGACCGCCTTCGCCCCCATGGTCTGGGGGACGACCTACGTGGTCACCACCGAACTCCTCCCGCCGGGGCACCCGCTGTTCGCCGGGCTCATGCGCGCCCTGCCCGCCGGACTCATCGCGCTCGCCATCACCCGCACCCTCCCGCGCGGCACCTGGTGGCTGAAGGCCGCCGCGCTCGGTGTCCTCAACATCGGGATGTTCTTCCCCCTGCTGTTCGTCGCCGCCGAACGGCTGCCCGGCGGAGTCGCCGCCACACTCGGCGCCGCCCAGCCGCTGCTCGTCGCGATCCTCGCCGTGGCCGTACTTCGGCAGAGCCCGTCCGCGTGGCGGTTCGCCTGGGGGATCGTCGGGATCGTGGGGGTCGGGCTGGTGGTGCTCGGCCCGGCCGCGGGCTTCGACGTCCTCGGCGTGATCGCCGGCCTCGGCGGCGCCGCGACGATGGCACTCGGCGTCACGCTCACCAAACGCTGGGGACGCCCCGCGGACGTGGGGCCGACCGCCTTCGCCTCGTGGCAGCTCACCGCGGGCGGTTTGTTCCTGGTGCCGGTGACCTTCCTGTTCGAAGGAGCCCCGCCCGCCATCGACCTGAGCGCGGCTCTCGGCTACCTCTGGCTCGGCCTGATCGGCGGCTTGCTCGCCTACGTCCTGTGGTTCCGCGGTATCACGTCACTGCCGGTCACCTCGGTCGCCGTTCTCGGCCTGCTTTCGCCGATGGTCGCCGCGCTGCTCGGCGCCGCGCTCCTCGGTCAGTCGCTCGGCCCGATCCAGCTCGCCGGGTTCGCACTCGCCCTGGCCTCGATCGTCGCGGGCCAGATCACTCCGAAGGGTGCCGTCCAATGAAGATCGCCGTCGTCGGAGCCTCGGGGATGGCGGGTTCCCGCGTCATCGCCGAAGCCGCTTCCCGTGGACACCACGTCACCGCCGTTTTCCGCAGTACGCCGCCGAAATCACCGCATCCGGGCGTCGAGGTCGTGCGCGGTGACGCCACCGACGTCGATCGGATGAGCGCCGTCTTCGCGGGAGTCGACGCCGTCGTGGGCGCGACGAGACCTCGGCCCGGCGCGGAAGACACCGTCGCCGCCACGGTCACGGCCCTGCTCGACGCGGCGGCCGGTACCCGTGTCCTGGTCGTCGGCGGCGCGGGGCCGCTGCGTTCGCCGTCGGGCGGGTTGGTGATCGACGATCCGGCGTTCGTCCCGGCGGCGTGGCGGACCATCGCCTCGGCCAGCACGACGCAGCTCCAAGCCTGCGAAGCACACGCAGGCGACTGGGTCTATCTCAGCCCGCCCGCACTCCTCGAGCCCGGCGTCCGGACCGGGACCTACCGGCGAGGGACGACGACCATCCTGGCCGCGGCGGACGGATCGTCCCGGATCTCGGCGGAGGATCTCGCCGTCGCCATCGTCGACGAGCTCGAGAATCCGGGGCGGGACCGGCATTTCACCGTCGGCTACTGAAGTCGGGCGGATCACCGGGGGAGGGCGTTTCCGGACTCCGCTCAGCCTCGATCTGGATCTCGATGTTCGTCTTGTGCGCGATCGGATCCCAGATCTCCTCGATCGGCGCGAGCAAGGACTGGCTGACACCGCAACGCCGGGCACGCACGGCGTACCACGCGAATCCGGCCAGGAAGAGGGGAAGGCTCAGAAACGCCGCCACCGGTGCCAGGAAGTCCATGCGGACGACAGTACAGTAACGTCGCGTTTCCAGAAACACTCCGTTACTGAATGCGAGACGATGACCAGGCTGACGCGAGCCGAGCAGCAGCGCCGCACCCACGAACACCTGCTGGCAGCCGGACGCCAGGTCTTCCTGCGGCGCGGCTTCCTCGCGGCCACGGTCGAAGAGATCGCGGCCGACGCCGGGTACACCCGCGGCGCCGTCTACAAGCACTTCGGCGGCAAGGAAGGGCTGTGGCTGGCGATCATCGAAGCCGACGCGGACGGCCATCTGCGGGGACTGCGCGAAGCGCTGGCTCAGGCCACTTCGCGCGACGAGGTGATCGCGGCGTTGCACCCCGTCGACGTTGCGGACAAGGACGCGGCGAAGTGGAGCGCGGCGGCCGCGGAGGTGCTCGCGGCGACGGCGCAGCAACCGGAAACCGCCGCGCTGGTCGCGGCGATCCAGCGGCGCCACGACGACGAAGTGGTCGCCCTGCTCGCCGAACACACCCGTCGCCTGCGTCTCGAACCCGCCCTGCCGCTGGATCAGGCCGTCGTCATGCTCGGTGCCCTGGGCATCGGCCTCGCGCTGCGTCAGACGGTCGCGCCCGCCGCGGATCCCGCCGCCATCCTCACCCACGCGCTGGACACGCTTTTCCCGCCCTACACTCGGGAGCCGTGATCGATTCCTTCACCACCGCCGACCTCGTCGACGAACACGGCGACCGGCTGCGCGTCTGCGACACCCAGTTCCGGCAGTTCGGCGGGCATCGGGCCTTCTCCGGCCCGATCCGCACCGTCTCCTGTCACGAGGACAACGGCCTGGTCAAGAAACTCCTGGCCACCCCGGGTGACGGCGCCGTCCTGGTGGTCGACGGCGGCGGTTCCCTGCACAGCGCGCTCACCGGCGACATGATCGCGAAGTCCGCCGTCGACAACGGCTGGGCAGGCATCGTCGTCAACGGCGCGGTACGCGACAGCGCCGAGCTCGCCGGGCTCCCGCTCGGGGTGAAGGCGCTCGGCACCAACCCGCGCAAGAGTTCCAAGGCGGGCGTCGGCGCTGTCGACGTCCCGGTCGGCTTCGGGGGAGTGACCTTCACTCCCGGCGACACGCTCTACTCCGACGACGATGGCATCGTGATCCTTCCCGCCGCCTGACCCCGCTCAGACGACGATGACCCGGCGGCCGCGGGTGTGCCCGGCATGGCTGTCGGCATGTGCCGCCGCGGCATCGGCGAGCGAATAGGACTTCTCGACCGGGATGTGCAGCTTCCCCCGCGAGATGAGGTCGACGGCCTCGGCCAGCGCGTCCGGCACGCTCCCGGCCACACCGGAGAAGCGGACACCGAATTCGGGCGCGCCGAGATCGGCGATCGAGAGAACCCTCCCAGGATCCCCGGTCAGCTCGACCAGTTCCGCGAGCACGCCTGACCCGGCCAGATCGAGGGCGGCGTCGACCCGGCCCAGCCGCCGCACTCGGTCCACCCAACCTTCGCCATAGGTCGTGGCTAGCGCGCCCAGATCCCGTAGATAGTCCTGGTTCGCGGCGCCCGCCGTGCCGATCACGGTGATGCCGCGTTCGCGCGCGATCTGCAGTACCGCCGACCCGACTCCGCCGGACGCGCCGCTGACCAGCAGCGTCTCGCCGGCTCGCACCTCGGCTTCGCGGATGAGCCGTAGCGCGGTCTCGACGACGGACGGATATCCGGCCGCCTCCTCGAAGGTGAGCCCGTCGGGCATTACCGCCCAGGCCGACAGGAGGGCGAACTCGGCATAGGTGCTCGAACCCTCGCCGAACACGGAGTCGCCGACCGCGACCCCGTCGACGTCTTCGCCCACCTCGTCCACCACGCCGGCGGCGTCGAGGCCCACGCCGGACGGCAGCACGGTCGGATGTGCGCCGAGGACCTGCCCTTCGCGGATTCTCCAGTCGACAGGGTTCACTCCGGCCGCTCGCACGGCAATGCGCACCTGGCCGGGGCCCGCGTGCGGTTCTTCGGCGTCGACGAGTTGCAGGACTTCCGGTCCACCGAACTCGGTGAAGATCACTTGCTTCATGCGACCGACCGTAGCACTAACGGTTAGTGTTTTGGAACGGTTGTTGTTTCGTATCTGGTAGCTTCACCGCATGACAGCGCCGACCGGACGTCGCGAGCGGAAGAAGGCCGCGACCCGTCAGAAGATCGCCGAGACCGCCTTGAGGCTTTTCCTGGAACGCGGGTACGACGCGGTCGGCATCCGCGAGGTGGCCGCGGAGGCCGACGTCGCCGTCACGACCCTCTTCTCCCATTTCGCCTCGAAAGAGGCTTTGGTGTTCGAGCAGGACGCGAACTTCGAGCAAGGCCTCACGCGGGCGGTCACCGAACGGAAGGCTGGAGAGCCGCTCGTCCCCGCGCTGTGCCGTGAGGTTCACGCGATGGTGCGGCATTGCACCGCGGAGGGGGCCGCCCCGATCTGGCGCATGATCGACGGATCGCCCGCGCTGCGGGAGTACGAGGACGCGATGAGGCTGCGCCACGCGGAGTCGCTGGCCGCGGCCATCGCGGCCGATCCGGAGTCGGCGCGGTCCGCGACCGCCTGCCGGACCATCGCGAGGTTCGTGCTCGACGCCTACTCGATCGGCAGGGAGGCGGCCGATCCGGAGGCCGCGGTGGACGAGATCTTCCGGATGATCGAAGCGGCTTGGGAGGTCACCGGAGCATGCTGACCCAGGTCGCGAACGGTGTGCTGGTCCACCAGAGTGCGCTGCTCCGCAACAACACGATCGTCGTCGACGGCGAGGAAGGCGTGCTGCTCGTCGATCCCGGGATCACCGAAGACGAGATGGCCTGCCTCGCGAACGACCTGGCCCAGTCCGGACGGAGCGTGGTGGCGGGTTTCGCGACCCACCCCGATTGGGATCACGCGCTCTGGCACGCCGCGTTCGGCGACGTACCCCGCTACGGCACGGATCGCTGCGCCGCCTACCTGCGCGATCTTCGGTCGAAAGAGGACTGGAAGGCCGACTTCGCCGAAGGGCTGCCACCGGAAATCGCCGGTGAGGTGCCGTTCGAGCTGTTCGGTCTCATCACCGCTCTGCCCGCCGGAAGCACGCGGATTCCCTGGAACGGCCCGGAACTGCGGATCGTCGAGCATCCGGCCCACGCTCCCGGCCATGCCGCGCTGGTGATCGAGGAGCACGGGGTTCTCGTCGCCGGCGACATGCTCTCCGACGTCCTGGTGCCGATGTTCGACGACACCGCCGATCCGCTCGGGGACTACCTGGCCGGGCTCCGGCTGCTCGAAGAGGTGGCCGACGACGTCGAGGTCGTCGTGCCCGGCCACGGGGCCGTCGGCGGTCCCGGCCAGACGCGCGCACGGATCGACCTGGACCGGGCGTATGTCCACGCCGTGCGCGACGGCCGTACTCCCGACGACCCGCGGATCGGCTCGTCGGCCGAACCGGGATGGGAGTGGGTGAGTGATCTGCACGCCGGGCAGGTACAGCGTCTCACTCAGTCTTTCGGCATGAGACAGAGTTCGCGCGACTGCCCCGAAGTGAAGTCGTAGACGACGGGGTTGCCGTACTCGTAGCCGGGCACGGCGTTGCAATCCGAGCCGGAACTGCTCGAAAGCTGTGCGATCACCGTGTAGTTCGCGGAACCGTCCGAACAGTGCACCCGCACGGCGCTGGAGCTGAACGCGCCGTTGGAGCCGGCGTCTTCGTCGGCCGACAGGCAGTCTCCGGCCTGTGCGGAAAACGGGTCGGGGTCGACCTCGGGGGCGCTGCCGCCGGTGACGAGCGCGACGGTCACCGCGATCGCTCCACCGGTGACTACGAGCGCCCCGGCGGCGATGCCGACGATCAGCCCGGTGTTCGGCGTCTTCTTCGGCGGTGCGACGGGGTACTGCTGCCAGATGGGCGACTGCTGCTGAGGGAAGGTCACGTCCTCAGGATCGTCCGCGTCGATGAAATTTGGATGACACGGCTCATTTGCGGGCGACGAGCCGTTCCACCAGCCCGAGTTTGAACCGCTCCCGCTGTTCGACGGCGAGGCCGAGGTCGCCGATCTTGTCGAACGGCCGCCGGAGGAAGTGCTCGCCCGCCATCGGCACGGTGATCTTCTCGGCGATCCATTGCAGACCGCGGACCGCGCGGGACGAACTCACGATGTGGTCGAGCAGGATGAGCCTGCCGCCGGGCCGGAGCACCCGGGCCATCTCCCGCAACGCCTTGCCGTCGTCGGGGATGGCGCAGAGTCCGAGGGTGCAGACCACGGTGTCGAACGAATCGGCGTCGAAGGGCAGGTCGTGCGCGTCGGCGCGCCGTAGCGTCACCGGATGGCCGAGGCGTTCGGCGCGGCAGCGGGCGATGGCGAGCATCCCGTCGCTGAGGTCGATGCCGGTGAGCGTGACCCCGTCGGGATAGAGCGGCAGGTTCAGGCCGGTCCCGACGGCGACCTCGAGGACGTCGCCGGTGGCCTGTCCGCAGGCCCACGCCCGAGAATCACCGAAGAGCTTCCGGTCCATGAACTGCATTTCCCGGTCGTAGTTGCGGGATTTGCCGTCCCAGTACCGGTTCCACCGTGCGGGCGGGGTCATGGGGCTCCTTTCACTCCATCGAGGAGGGAGACCAGGGTTCGGCACCGATTCGGGTCGGCACGCGCGGGACAGTACAGCCATCGCTGATATGTCAGCAACGGCTGAGCCATGACCCGACGGAGTGTCCGGACGCCACCCTCTGTTTCGTCGCTGTCTGTCAAGCCAGTGGCGAACGAGGACGCGGAGGTGACCCGAAAGAGTCCGGTGTGGCCACTCCAACGGCCGTGTCGCGGGCACGGCGGGGAGTTTCGGCGCGGTCCCGCATGACACCTCAGCACAATTGCTGGCCCGATTGCGTGGCGGACATAAAGCGCCGAGTGACGTGAACAAAAGCTTTCCTGCGCAATGGGAAAATCGGCATTCGGGTGGCCTTGTCGTATTACCTGAAAGTGCGCTTGTGTGGGAAAAACCCCTTGCTATGTTGATCCTGCGGGGCCGCACTTCGGGGCATGACCGGCACGCCGCGATTTGTGGATCTTGTTTGTTCACACGACTATCGAAGGGTGGACCTTGCTGTGACCGTGACCGAATCGGGCACTTCCGCCGAAGGTGTCCAGGGGTCGGAAAACCCGCAGCTGAGTTTGGGTCGCGCCGCCGCGCGCAACCTGGCGACGACGACCAAATCCGTTCCGCAGATGCAGGGAATTTCGTCCCGGTGGCTGCTGAAGTCCCTCGAATGGGTTCAGGTGAACGGCGGTGCCTACCGGGTCAACCGGCGGCTGAATTACGCGGTCGGCGACGGGCGGGTGACCTTCTCGAAGGCGGGCACCGAGGTCAGCGTGATCCCGGCGGAACTCGGTGAACTGAAACCGCTCAAGGGATATGACGACGAAGAGGTCCTCGCCGAACTCGCACGCCGCTTCGAACAGCAGGAAGTGGCGGCCGGCGACGTACTCGTCGAATTCGGGCACCGCGCCGATCGGGTGTTCCTCATCGCGCACGGCAAGATCAGCAAAACCGGTCCCGGTCACTACGGAGACGAGACCGCGCTCGGCGTCGTCAAGGACGGCGACTACTTCGGCGCGCAGGCCCTCGTGGACGACGACGGCATCTGGGAGTTCACCGCGAAGGCGTCCACCGCCTGCACCGTGCTCACCCTGACCCGTCAGGACTTCGAGCGCGTCCTCGAACAGTCCGAATCGCTGCAGGCGCAGATCGAGCAGGCCTCGCAGGACTCCGGACGCTCCAACGACTTCGGCGAGGCCGAGATCGACATCTCGTCCGGACACGACGGTGAGCCGCTGCTGCCGGGCACGTTCGTCGACTACGAGACCTCACCGCGCGAATACGAACTGAGCATCGCCCAGACCGTGCTCCGGGTCCACAGCCGGGTGTCCGATCTCTACAACCAGCCGATGGACCAGACCGAACAGCAGTTGCGCCTGACCATCGAAGCGCTGCGCGAGCGGCAAGAGCACGAAATGATCAACAACACCGACTTCGGCCTGCTCCACAACGCCGACTTCACCCAGCGGATCGCGACACGCACCGGCCCGCCGACGCCGGACGACTTCGACGACCTGCTCGCCCTGGTGTGGAAGGACCCCGGCTTCTTCCTCGCGCATCCGCGCACGATCGCCGCGTTCAGCCGTGAGTGCAGCAAACGCGGCATCTACCCGACCGGCACCGACCTCGGCGGGCACAAGGTGCCGTCGTGGCGCGGCGTCCCGATCCTGCCGTGCAACAAGATCCCGGTGAGCCAGACCAGCACCAGTTCCGTGCTGCTGATCCGCACCGGGGAGAAGAACCAGGGCGTCGTCGGCCTGCGTCAGATCGGCCTGCCGGACGAATACGAGCCCGGACTGAACGTCCGGTTCATGGGCATCTCGGAGCAGGCGATCATCTCCTACCTCGTCAGCACCTACTACTCCGCCGCCGTGCTCGTACCGGACGCGCTGGCCGTCCTCGAAGCCGCCGAACTCGGCCGCGAAGGATGACCGCCGCGACGCCGGAGGCCGACCGGCGGCTCAGTCTCGGCCCAGCCGCCGCGCGGAACCTGGCGACGACCACCAAGACGCGGCCGCAGATGCAGAGCATCACGCCGCGCTGGCTGCTGAAGATGCTGCCCTGGGTCGAGGCGACCGGTGGCACCTTCCGGGTCAACCGGCGGCTGACCTACGCGATCGGCGATGGGCGGGTGAGCTTCACCAACGTCGGCACGGAGGTCCGGGTCGTCCCGCAGGAACTCGCGGAATTGGCCCTGCTGAGGGGTTTCGACGACGAGGACACGCTCACCGCGCTCGCCGACCGGTTCGTACAGCACGAGTACCAGCCCGGCGAGACGATCGTCAGCCACGGCGCTCCGCTCGACGAGGTCGTGCTGGTCGCGCACGGCAAGATCGCCAAGGTGGTGCCGGGTGAGTACGGTGCCGATGCCTCCGTCGGCAGCATGGCCGACGGCGACCATTTCGGCGACGAGATGCTCGCCGGTATCGACCGGAACTGGCCCTTCACCGCCAAGGCCGTCACCCCGGTGATCGTGCTGACCCTGCGTGCCGAAGACTTCGCCGACCTCAACGGCCGGTCGGAGGCGATGCGCCGTCATGTGCAGGACATGCTGTCGCACAAGGGAAAGCCGCAGAACGCCAAGGGCGAGGCCGAGATCGGGATGTCGTCCGGTCACGACGGTGAACCGCTGCTGCCGGGTACGTTCGTCGACTACGAGATCTCGCCACGCGAGTACGACCTGGCCGTCGCGCAGACGGCGCTCCGGGTGCACACACGGGTGACCGATCTCTACAACGGGCCGATGGACCAGTTCGAAGAGCAACTCCGGCTGACCATCTCGGCGCTGCGCGAGCGGCAGGAGCACGACCTGATCAACAACCGTGAGTTCGGGTTGCTGCACAACGCCGATCTCAAGTCGCGGTTCCAGACCCGGTCCGGTCCGCCGACACCCGACGACATGGACGAACTCGTCAGCCGCCGCCGCAAGACGAAGTTCTTCCTCGCCCATCCGCGCGCGATCGCCGCGTTCGGCAGGGAATGCACGCGCCGCAGCCTGTATCCGGAGGGCACCACCGTCGACGGCAAGGTGGTCGCCGCGTGGCGCGGGGTGCCGCTCCTGCCCTGCGACAAGATCCCGATCACCGAGAACGGCACGTCCTCGATCCTCGCCATGCGGACCGGTGTGGAGGACAACGGCGTGATCGGGCTGCACCAGACCGGCCTGCCCGACGAGTACGAGCCTGGACTGAACGTGCGCTTCGACGGCATCTCCGATCAGGCCGTCGCCAGCTACCTGGTCAGCACCTACTACTCCGCCGCCGTGCTCGTGCCCGACGCGCTCGGTGTGCTGGAGAACGTCGAGGTCGCGCGGTGACCCCTCGCCCCGCGACGACAACGAACAACAACGCTCCAGAAAGGACCACGCACGTGACCATCGCCCGTACTCCCGCTCCCGCCAAGGTTCTGCGCACCGAGTATCAGAAGTCGGTGGCGTCGTACTGGAACAAGGAGAAGGACCCGGTCAACCTGCGTCTGGGCGATGTGGACGGGCTCTATCACCACCACTACGGCGTCGGCGAGGTCGACTGGTCGGTGCTGGAAGGCCCCGAAGAGACCCGCGACGAGCGGATCATCGCCGAAATGCACCGCCTGGAGACGGCGCAGGCCGACGTCCTGCTCGATCACCTCGGCGACGTCAAACCGGACGACCACCTCCTCGACGCCGGCTGCGGGCGCGGCGGGACCAGCATCATGGCCAACGCGAGGTTCGGCTGCCACGTCGACGGGATCTCGATCTCGGAGAAGCAGGTCGAGTTCGCCAATCACCAGGCGGATATCCGCGGCGTCGCCGACCGGGTGCGCTACCACTTCCGCAACATGCTCGACACCGGCTTCGAAAGCGGCTCGCGCAAGGCCATCTGGAACAACGAAAGCACGATGTACGTGGACCTCCACGAGCTGTTCGCCGAGCACGCGCGACAGCTGGAGTTCGGCGGCCGCTACGTCACCATCACCGGGTGCTACAACGACGTGACGGGCGGCCGGTCGAAGGCCGTCGCGCAGATCGACCAGCACTACACGTGCAACATCCATCCGCGCAGTGAGTACTTCAAGGCCATGACGGCCAACGACCTGGTGCCGATCTCGGTGGTGGATCTGACGCCGGACACGATCCCGTACTGGGAGCTGCGGGCGAAGTCTTCGGTGGCGACCGGGATCGAAGGACCGTTCCTGGACGCCTACCGCGAGGGCAGCTTCCACTATCTGCTCATCGCCGCGGACCGCGTCTGAACCTGGAGAGCGAAGCGATGACCGAACAGGGTGCGCTCGCCACACTGCTGGCCGGTCCGAGCGGGCTGGGCACGTCCGCCGCCCGGCTGGCGGCCCGGCTGACCGCGGTTCCTCAGGAGGCTCCGGCACCTGAGGAACCCGGTCTCGACCCGGCTTACGCGTACCGGCCGTGGGGTGACGGGTCGGCGCCGCCGCTGTACTGCCCCGTCACCGAACGGATCAACGACCCGCTCGCCGTGGAGGTCGACCGGCGGCTGGTGCTGTGGGCGGGGGAGTGCGGATTCTCCGATGAGGAGTGCGAGCAGATCGGGAAGGCGGGCTTCGGCAGGCTCGTCATGCTCGCCCATCCGGACTGCGAGGATCCCGAGCGGCTGTTGATCTCGGCGAAGCTCAACGCCGCCTGGTGGGCGGCCGACGACCTCTACGCCGACGACACGTCGCTCGGCGCGGTGCCGGCCGAGCTGCCGCCGAAGCTCGCGCTGGCGATGGCCGCGATGGACCCGGTGCCGTCGCTGGGCGAATTCAGCCGAGACCTCGACGAAACGCTGCGAAACGACCGGGTCCTGGTGGCGCTGGGCTCGGCGACGGACTTCCTGCGGCGATCCGGGACGGCCGCGCAGGTCCAGCGTGTCTGCTATTCGACCTTCGCGATGTTCGTGAGCTGGACGGCCTACGCGGCATGGCGCCACAGCGGGAAATACCCGCCCGCGTGGGAGTATCTCGCCGCTCGGCAGCACGACAGCTTCTACACCTCGATGACGTTGATCGACGTCCTCGGCGGGTACGAACTGACGTCGAACCTCTACTACGACCCTCGGGTCCGCGAGGCGGCGATCCAAGCGGGCACGGCGGCGGTGCTCGTCAACGACGTGCACTCCGTCACCAAGGATCTGGAGGACGAATCGCCGCCCTGCAACGCGGTCCTGCTGATCGCCGACGACCGGAAATGCACGATCGAAGAGGCCACGGCGATCACCGTCGAGCTGCACAACGACGTCGTGCGTGACTTCCAGGCCGCCCACGAGCAGCTGAGCGCGGTTCCTTCCGTTGAACTGCAACGTTTCCTGCGTGGATTGCGAGGCTGGATGGGCGGCGGTTTCGAATGGCACTCGACGAGCCCGCGCTACCGGACGAAGCCCAGCGTTTAGTCCTCTGGATGCGGTGGTTCGTGTCGCGAACTTCCGCATTCAGAGGACTAAACGCGGATTGACCGCTCACGGCTGGGCCGGGATCGCGAACGCGTCTTTGGGCTGGAGATCAGGATGGAGGTCGCTTCCGTAGGCCAGCTTCCTGCCGACGCGCATCGCGAGAAACGACGGCGGATCCGCCGAACGATTGACCTCCTCCTGCCGCCGGGTCAGTTCTTCGAGGGTGCGCCGTGCGTCGGAATAGTCCATCGTCTCCAGATCGATCCGGGCGAGCCGTCTCGCCGCGTTGCGGACTTCCAGATAGGAATTCCCGCAGCGCTCGGCGTTCGACTGGCGCCGTTGCGCGCCGAGCACGGTTTGGAACGATCCCAGTGTCGCGGAGACCAGGGCGAGCACACCGACCAGACCGGCGCGGCTCGCGCCCGACAGCGCGAGCCCGCCGGCCGCGGCGGCCACGCCGGCGGCGGGCAGGCCGACGAGCAGATTGATGGTCCACCAGATCCGCGATTGCACGAACTGGGTCCTGGCTATCTGGTGGGTCTGCTGTTGGATCAAGACGAGCTCGCGAACAAGCGGTTCGTAGCGCTCGTCTGTGATCCCGGCGGCTTGTCCCTGATCGCCCAATGTCCGTCTCCTGTCGCGCGCGGCCGATGCTCCCAGTGATATCGCGGACGGAACAGTGGGTCTTACAACCGAAACCGCGTTAACGAGCCTGGACATGCCCACGACTAGCAGTCATGAACTGGCTTCTGGTGGTGGGGACCTTGCTGGGAACAGCGATCGGCGCCGCGGGCACGATCGTGAGCCAGCACGTGGCGGGGCGGTCCGCCGAACGCAGGGAACGCCTGGTGCGTGTGGCGGACCGCCGAACGGAATTGCGTCTCGCAGTGGAGGGATATCTCGAGGTCTACCAGGAGATGGAGCGCGCGATCGCGGACGGGGACGAGCGGTCGACAGAGCTTTCGCATCGCATGTGGTTCCTGCACAACCGGCTGGCGTTGATCGCGCCGACCGGTCTCGCCGGTCCGCTCGGTGAACTGGCCGACCGGCTCAACCGAGCCTATTGGGACGGGACACCCGATGGTCAGCTCGTCTGGGACTACCTGCACGAGCACTGGGCTCGGTTTCGTGAAGCCGCGCACTCCGAGCTTCAGGCATTGGACCCGCCCGTCGGCTAGACGACGCCGGCCTCGATCAGCTGGCCCCAGATCACGCCCTGGTCCACGACCTCGACTTCGAGCTTTTCGGCCTTGGTGAGCTTGCTCGCGCCGACGTCCGCGCCGGTGATGAGCAGGTCCGTGTTCGCCGACACCGACGACGCGATGGTCGCGCCCGCCTTTTCGCACAGCCGCTGGAAGGTCGGGCGCGGCACCTTCTCGCCGGAGCGCGGGTCGCTGATCGATCCGGTGACCACGACCGTCTTGCCTTCCAGCGGAGCGCCCGCCGCGACGACCGGCGGGAGGTCTTCTTCCCGTACGTCCAGCGAGACACCGGCCTCGCGCAGCCGCTCAAGCTCGGGACGGAGGCGGGTGAGGTGCTCGATGAGGGACGCGGCGACCTTCGGACCGATGTCCTCGACGGCGACGAGACCTTCTTCGCCCGCGTCCACGACGGCTTCCAGTGAACCGAACCCGGCCCGGCACAGCCGCGCGGCGGTGCCTTCGGAGGCCATCGGGATCGCGAGGCCGATCAGCGCGCGGCGCAGGCCGACGGCCCGGCTCGCGTCGATCGACTCGATCATGCGGGTGGCGGAGATGTCGCCGATGCGGTCGAACTCCAGCAGTCTTTCCTTGGTGAGCCGGTAGAAGTCCGACGGGTGTTCGAGGATCCCGGCCTCGGCGAGCCGCTCGATCCAGACGCCGCCGATCGCGTCGATGTCCGCGGCCGCGCGCGACGCCCAGTGGATCAGCCGCCGGACGGTCTGGGCGGGGCAGGCGACGTTGGTGCAGAACAGTTCCCGGCTGTTGCCCTGTTCGGTCAACGGCTCTTCGCACGACGGGCACACCGACGGCGGCACGATCTCCCGCTCCTCGCCGGTGCGCCTGGCGGCGTCGAGGACACCGGCCACGAACGGGATCACGTCGCCGGCGCGCCGCACGAGCACGGTGTCGCCGATCTTGATCCCGCGGGCCTTGATGACCTCCTGGTTGGCCAACGTCGCCCGCGTGACGGTGGTCCCGCCGACGAACACCGGCTCGAGCCACGCGACGGGCGCGATCTTGCCGGTCTTGCCGACGTCCCAGACGACGTCGGCGAGCACGGTGGTCTTCTCCTCGGCGGCGAACTTGAAGGCCAGCGCCCCGCGCGGTGAACTGGACCGCGTTCCGGCGGCGGCGTACGCGTCGCGATCCGCCAGGCGCAGCACCGCCCCGTCGAGGTCGTAGTCGAGATCGTTGCGCTGCTGCTCGATGGTTGTGATGACGGCCTGCGCCGACTCGGCGTCTTCGCAGTGCCGCATGTCGGCGGCGGCGAATCCGAGTGTCCGCAGCGCACCGTCGAGATCGGTTTCCGCGCTGTCGGGCTCGGTGGAGAGGTCGAACGCGAAGAACTGGAGACGCCGCTCGGCGACGGTGGCCGGATCCTTCGCGCGCAGGGTACCGGCGGCGGCGTTACGCGGGTTGATCAGCGGCTTGTCCGGGTGGACCTTGTTGTAGGCGGCGAAAGTGGAACGCAGCATGACGGCCTCGCCACGGACCTCGACCCGGCCGGGCGCGTCGACCTTGTCCGGGACGCCGTCGGTCAGCGCCCGGACCAACATGGTCACGTCGTCGCCCGTGGTCCCGTCGCCACGGGTGACCGCCCTGGCGAGCCGGCCGTTCTCGTAGACGAGGGCGAGCGACAGGCCGTCCAGCTTCGGCATGACGACCACCGGCTGCCCGGGGAACCGGGCGAAGAACGCCTCGACCTGCTCGGGTTTGGTCGCCTTCTCCAGCGACAGCATCGGCCGCGAGTGCCGGATGGGCGCGTGCAGAACCGCGGGCGCGCCGACCTGGTCGAGCGGGTTCGGCTCCGGAGCGAGCTCGGGATTCGCCTCGATGAGCCCGCGCAATTCGTCTTCGATCGCGTCGTAGTCGGCGTCGGCCACCTTCGGCGAGCCTCGGTAGTAGGCGTCGCGAAGGACGACGACCTGATCGGCGAGTTCTTGGATGCGGTCCCGAGCGTTCACGGGGCTGAGATTACCCGGGACCTCCGACAGAACACGGTCCGAATAGGACTCGTGTCACGGGTTGATGGCGAGCACCAGGAAGGAGGCCAGCAGGACCAGGTGCACTCCGCCCTGCAGCCGGGTCGCGCGGCCGGGGACGACGGTGAGCACGCTGACCGCGATCGTCAGCGCCAGCAGCACGATATGGGTGGCGCCGAGGCCCAGCAGCAGGGGCCCGTCCAGCCAGATCGACGCCAGCGCGATGGTCGGGATGGTGAGTCCGATGCTCGCGATCGCCGAACCGTAAGCGAGGTTGATGCTGGTCTGCATCCGGTCGCGCCGCGCGGCCCTGGTCGCGGCCAGCGTTTCCGGCAGCAGCACCAGCATGGCGATCACGACGCCGACGAACGACTGCGGGAAGCCCGCCGCGCTGACCCCCGCTTCGATGGCGGGGGATTCGACCTTCGCCAGGCCGACGACGGCGACCAGTGCCACGAGCAGCAGGCCGAGGCTGGTGAGCGCGGCCTTGTTGGTCGGCGGCTCGGCGTGTTCCTCTTCCTTGACCGAGCCCTCGCTGTCGACCGGCAGGAAGAAGTCGCGGTGGCGGACAGTCTGTGTGAGCACGAAAAGGCCGTAGAGCAGCAGAGAGGCGACGGCGGCGAAGGTGAGCTGCGTGCCGTTGAAGGCCGGCCCCGGGGTGCTGGTGGTGAAGGTCGGCAGCACGAGACTGACGGTCGCCAGCGTCGCCACCGTGGCGAGCGCGCCGCCGCTGCCTTCGGGGTTGAAGTGCGTCTCGCCGTACCGACGGGCGCCGACCATGAGCGAAATACCGGCGATGCCGTTCATGGTGATCATCACCGCGGCGAACACCGTGTCGCGGGCCAGCGTCCCGGCCTCAGGGCCGCCCGAGGACATCATCGTCACGATCAGCGCGACTTCGATGACCGTGACCGCGATCGCCAGCACCAGCGAGCCGAAAGGCTCCCCGACACGATGTGCCACCACTTCGGCGTGGTGAACCGCGGCCAGCACCGTCCCGCCGAGCGCGAGCGCGACGATGATCACCGGCACCGCGCCCAGGTCGCGTCCCCAGCTCAGCGCCAGCACGACGATGGCGACGACCGGCATGACGGTGGTCCAGGACAGCGGGAATCGCCTGTGGGAAGCGGCCATGCCGCCACCTTCGCACACTCTGCGTGACGTCGCCGCTCCATGGGGGTCGAGGGGTGACGAAGTTCTTAGCGGGCACCGACCCCGTTCAGGAAGGTCTCGACGAGCAGATCGGCGGCGCGCGGGGCGTCCATGTCCTCCCGCGAAGCGAGATGGAGGAGCTGGATCAGCAGCCTGCCCGCCCAGCCGTCCGGGACGTCCGCGCGGAGAAATCCCTCGTCGGTGGCCCGCTGGAGGAACGTGTCCACCTCGGCGGAGAGCCGGTTACGGCGGTCCTGGATGGCGGGTTCGGCGCGCATCCGGGTCAGTTCGACCGGCCAGGCGCGGTTGACCTCGATGATGCCCTCGACGTAGCGGTGCAAGGCCACGGGAACAGCCGTCTCGGTGAGCCGGGCGGATTGAACGACCTGCTCGACCGCGGTCAGCCGCGAGTCGTAGATGGCGGCCAGGAGCTCCTCGCGGGAGGCGAAGCGCCGATAGACGGTGCGCCTGTCGACACCGGCTTCGGCGGCGATCGCGCTGATGCTGGCCGAGGGGTCGTGAGCGAGCATGCGCGCGCCGGTGGTCAGGACGGCTTCGAGATTGCGCGTCGCATCGGCTCTCATGCCGGGAATGTATCACGCAGCTGTGTCGTTAACCGTCATAAGTGCTACTCAGATGTGACAGTTAGCGAGGTGGAACAGTGATCACGAACGACAGGCTCTTCATCGGAGGCGAGTGGACGTCGCCGAGCGATCCGGCGCGGCTGGACATCGTGTCCCCGCATGACCAGTCGGTTCTCGGACGCGTCGTCCAAGCTCTTCCGGCCGACGTCGACCGTGCCGTCGCCGCGGCCCGGCTCGCCTTCGACGAAGGTCCGTGGCCACGGACGCCGCCGGAGGAGCGGATCGCGGTGCTCCGGCGGCTGAACGCGCTGAGGGAGGCCCGCGCGGTCGAGATCGCCGAGCTCATCTCGACCGAGAACGGCTCCGCGCTCTGGTTCACCAAGGCCGGACAGCCCGGGGTAGGACGTCTCGCCGTCTCGTACCTGAAGGCGGCGGAGGAATTCGGGTGGGAGGAGACGGTCACGCCCTCGGACCCGTCCGCACCGTTCCGTTCGATCGTGCGGCGGGAGCCGATCGGCGTGGTCGCCGCGATCATCCCGTGGAACTCGCCGTTCTCGGCGTCGATGGCCAAGATCGTCCCGGCGCTGCTCGCGGGGAACACCGTCGTCCTCAAGGTCTCGCCGGAGAATTCGCTCAGCATGAGCCTTCTCGCGGACTTGCTCGTGGAGGCCGGTCTGCCGTCCGGAGTGATCAGCGTGCTGCCCGCGGACCGCGAGACCAGCGAGTACCTGGTGAAGCACCCCGGCGTCGACAAGATCGCGTTCACCGGTTCGACCGCCGCCGGCCGCCGGATCGCGTCACTGGCGGGGGAGCGGCTGAAACGGGTCAGCCTTGAGCTGGGCGGGAAGTCCGCGGCGGTGATCCTGCCCGACGCCGTCCTCGAGGACGTGATCGCCGGGCTGAAGTTCGGATCGCTGCTCAACAACGGCGAAGCCTGCATCGCGCAGACACGGATCCTCGCGCCGCGCGACCGGTACGACGAGGTCGTCGCCGGGCTCAAGGAGATGATGGAATCGCTCGTGGTCGGCGACCCGGCCGACGAGAAGACCTTCATCGGCCCGATGGTGCGGCCGGACCAGCAACAACGGGTGCGCGACTACATCGAGATCGGAATCGCCGAGGGCGCGCGCCTGGTGACCGGAGGCTCGGGAATCCCGGCAGGCCTGGACAAGGGCAACTACGTCACGCCGACGTTGTTCGCCGACGTCGACAGCGCGATGCGCATCGCCCAGGAGGAGATCTTCGGGCCCGTGCTCGTCGTCATCCCCTATACGGACGAGGACGACGCGGTCCGCATCGCCAACGACTCCGAGTACGGGCTCTCCGGCGGTGTCTGGTCGGCCGACGAGGACCGCGCGCTCGCCGTCGCACGGCGGATGCGCACCGGGACGGTCACCGTCAACGGGGCGCCGATCGGCTTCGACGGTCCCTTCGGCGGCTACAAGGCCAGTGGCATCGGCCGTGAATACGGCGCGGCCGGCCTCGCTCAGTACGTCGAGCTCAAGACCGTCACGAAAGGCGAGCGTCCGGGATCTTGATCGTGATCCGCTCGTCCGCGGCCAGGATCCGCTGCAGCCGGAACCGGCAGAGTGTATGGAACATCTCGCCCAGCTCTTCGGGGTCGATACGGCCTTCGAGGTCGCGCTTGCTCGCGTTGAGCACCCGGCTGATCACGTTCGCGGGCAACCGGCCGCCGAACTCGCCCATCAGCCAGACACCGATTTCGCCGATCTCGTCCGTGATCGTGCGCTGCGCGGTCATCAGCCGTACCCCTCTGCTTCGGAGTGTCGCCGGTTCGCCCCGGCGACACTCCGACGGGCGACCGGGTCACCCATGACGGGGATACCGCGAGATTGCTCTGCTCGGCCTAATCGCCGACGCCGGTTGCACCGAACCGTGCAGTGGGCGGGGCGATCTCCGGGGAAACCCCGATGTGATCGACATCCGGGTGTGCCAGCCTCGATGGTGACCATTGTGGACAGTCGGAGAGGAGGGCACACGCGTAGTGGCCCCGGCAAGTGATGAACAAACCGCGCGGTGGATCGCGGAACTGACGGCCCTGACGGAGCTTTACCGGTCCTCGGGATCGGCGGGCCAGGTGTCATACGAGGGGTGGCACACCGGAGCCCGGATCGGGACCAGCACCGGGGACGGGCGGATGCTGGCGTACCAGGATTCGGGGGTCGAGGCGGAATGCGTCTTCCGGGCGGGAGAAAGCACGCTGTTCAACATCATGAGCACCGGATACGGGAGTGACACCACGGAGCGCGGGTTCGCGGTGTGGAGCGCGCGGCCGGGCGCGCTGGGAGCGATCGACCCCGGGGTGACCCGGCTGGACGTGACCGACGCGGACGGCGTCGTCGTCCAGGCCGAGATCGTGGCCCACACCTTCGCCGTGGACGTGGACCTGGGGCCGGCGCCCCGGACCCTCGACGAGGTGTTCGCGCCCTGGGAGCCGCCGGAGCTGACGGTCCGGGTGTACGGCGAGGATGACGCGTTGCGCTACGAAGGTCCCTTGCTGACCAGGTGACGCGAAGGCCCCCTTCACCGCGTCCGCGACGAAGGGGGCCTCCAGTACTGGCGAGATCAGCCGTTCGGAGTCGTGATCACCGCGAAGGTGGATCCCTGACTGGCGATCCGCTCGCTGAGATCGGTCGTGATCGTCTCGATCGGCGCGTAGTTGTTCAGCTCACCGGCCTGGCAGGGGCCCGAGCGGGACTGCTGGTTGCCGACCAGGATGCCCAGTGCCGCGTGATCGGCCTGGCTGAACAGCGGTCCGCCGCTGTCGCCCGGACGGGCACACAGGTCGGTGTTGATGCCGACATCGGTGGACAGGACCCGGCCGCAGCGGGTCCCGACGAGGTAGCCGGCGCCCGCTCCGCTGTCGACGGAATCGGGGTAGTTCACCTTGCTCGACGCCGTGCCGGAAGCGCAGACGACATACCCGGCCTTGATCTCGGCGAGCTTGCGCGCGCCGGTGATGTACTCGTCCACCGAGGTGGCCTGCGCACCGCACGGGGTGTCGCCGTTGCTGTCCATGCCTCCGTTGCGGCAGTACTTCAGCACCCGGTTGCGGCCGGCCTGGCCTTCGAGCCACTTCGTCGACGCCGCGTCGTTGACGTACGGCAGGGCCGCGTAGTCGTACGGATACGAGCTCTTCTCGATACCGTGCTGCTGCAGGACGTCATTGCCGTTGTGCTGCGTCGGCGTGTTGTTGGTCTTCGTCCGCATGCAGTGCCCGGCGGTGAGCACCCAGCCCTTGCCGGGGAAACCGCCACCGGTGGACCGCAGGTTGAACCCGCTGGTGCAGCCGCCCCAGGTGCCGTCGTCCCGCTTCATGTCCAGCCGGAGGCCGCCCCGCATCGGACCGTAGTTCGTGCAGTAGAGCGGATGACAGAAACCGAGATCCACGTTCGGCGTGGCCAGCGCGTTCGGATTCTTCAGCACCCGGGAGACGACCATGCCGGATTCCTCCGCCGTGGCCCGTTGCGCGGTGCTCGTCTCGGTGGCCACGGCCGCCTTCGCCCGCGCCACCCAGTCGCGTTCCCAAAGCACCACACGGTTTTCCGACTCGCTCACCGACGGCAGGTAGACCGCGTCCGGTCCCGCGCCGACCTTGGCCGCGACGCGTTCCTTCGCCGCTGTGAGCTGCTGCAACGAGTGCTGGACCTGTTGCGTGCGAACAGCGGAACGCCTTGGCATCGCCCTCAGATACGGCTCGGCCGCCGCCGGCCTGGTCATCGCGACGACCAGTTGCCCCCGGTCCTGGTCGAGCCACATGCCGCCGTACTCGGCGCCGTGGTCGCGTCGTAGCAGTTCGTCCAGCTTGCCGCCGTCGGTCTGCAATTCCAGGCGGCGTAACGCCTCCTGTTCGCTCACTCGGTAGTTCTCGACGAGATAGCGCACCGACTCCCGCACCGAAGCGGGGTCGAGCGAGGTGTGGAACGACTGCACGGTTTCGGCCGACGCCGAGCCGCCCAGTGCCGTGGCCGCCGCCAGCACCGAAACGACCAGGGCCCCCAGTCTTCTAGCTCTCCGCACGAGATCTCCTCACATGTCGGGACTTCGCGATCATTTAACCGGAGGGCACCGAACAGGCGTGGAGATTTTCCGACATTGCCGCGCCCCGTGCCCGCGACGAGGCGGGCACGGGGCGGAATTCGTTTACAGACTCGGCTCTCGCCGCGGTTTACCTTGCCGGGACTTGACAATCCAGGCGCCGAAAAGAGTCAGGAGACCGACGCTGGTCCCCGCCGACACCCCGACTTTCGGAGTGCTGATCTCGACGACGCCGACGACGATGGCGCCACCGACCGTCAGCAGAAGGCACATCCGCAACGTCGGAGCCCAGCCGGCGAGGACCGCCATCGCCAGGCAGATCCAGCTGTCGCGGCTCTGCACTTTGCGATGGCGTCCCGGCGTCCTCAGCAGCGGCCGCGCCGCGCGGATCATCTCCGCGGACGTCGCGACTCGCCGAACCGGCTTTTCGACGTGTTCGATGACGACCTTGACCCGTTGGGGCGGTCCGTTGTCTGGTGTCTTCGCGTTATCAGGCTGTATGGTCACGACCGTCCTGTCCTTGTTCTAGCGAGCTTGCGAATGGACATCCGCGTGGCCTCCTGTGACAGCAGGGGGCCACGCGTGCGTTACCGGTTCTTGACCGGTGCGGCTGAGGACATCTTGGCGAAAGCGGACTGTGACCGTTCAGTAGTACAGCGTGTGTCGCGCTGAACGGTATGCACGCGTCGCTCAACGGTCTGGGTGACCCGGAAAACTACTAAAAGTAGCGGGTAGGGCCGAATGGACCAGCGCCGCCGACAGCTCGGCAACTTGCCTTTCCCGGCGCCGACGTGAAAGTGCAGCCGCGGTTCTCTTCGCAGGTGGCGACCAAGATCTTCCCCTGTTTGTTTGCCGCTTTCGCATGATGCGAAATGCTGATCGCAACTGTCGAGTACGGTCGAACTTCGGTCAAGCTCGCCGAGATTCGAGCAGGCATGCTCACGGTGGGTTCACTCGTTCAGGCGCTTGGACGCCCGTTGTCGACCCGCTCGGCTTACCAACAGCGAGTGACTGGTCTGAACGGGTGGACACTCAGCCGAGCAGTAGGAGTGCGTAGTAGGCGAGGAAGTGTTCGACCATGTAGGTGCCGCCGGTCGCCTGTGCGAATGAGGCTTGGGTGTGAGCGCGCGTGGTTTCGAGTATGGCGGGGATTCGCTCGTCATCGCCGGGAAGGGTGCGCGCGAGCCGGTGCCAGCACCAGGCTCGGTGCAGGTTGAGGCCGTGCAGGTGGGCGAGCAGTCCGTCGGAGGTGTCGGTCGCGGTCACCGGCGTGAAGAGCGTCGCGAGTTTCCGTTCCGCGATGCCGGGCAGGAATCCGTCCAGCCAGCCTGCGAACTCGGCTGTGGTGAGCAGGCGGGACATGAGTTCGGCTTCGGCGAGGGCGGGGGACAGGAAGTCGGCCCCGGAGGGTTCCCAGGAGCCGGGGTAGTCACGGTCGGAACCGAACCAGCGCCAGGCGGTCTCGGTGAGGACCTGGAGCAGCCGCGGGTCGCCGTGGTCGGCGAGATGGCGTGCGTACGGCAGGGCGCGGGACAATCCGAACGCGCCGTTGTCGTGCACCCCGTATCGGATCGGGTAAGTGGCCTTGGGCAGCCAGCCGAGGTAGCGGGTCACGAAGATCGCACTCAACTCTCGCAGTCCCGTCGACCAACGCGCGGCGTCCGGGGCGTCCCAGGTGGCGGTTTCGAAGGTGAGCTCCAGCAACGCCGACCAGCCGTAAGGGCGTTGAGTGGTGCGGTGTTCCTCTGGAGTGAAAAATGCGACCTCGCCCGCGAGGGCGTCTGCGGTCAGGTGTTCGTCGAGGGTGTCGCGGATCTCGTCGGCGGGCACGAGATCCCCGTGATGGCGAAGCAGGCGTACGAGCACCCAGAACATCTCGACGCACGAATGCCAATCGAAACTGCCGTAGAAGCACGGGTGCGCCAGCCGCGGGGAGAGGATGGGTACGCCTTCGAGGTGCCAGTGACTTTCGTGGTGCGGATACTCGCGCGCGACGTTCGTCAACGCCGTCCTGGCCAAAGCCTCCGCATTCGCCTCCAGCAGCTCGTTTCGTTCGGAATTCCAATCGGTCATGACGCTGCCCCCCGGAACCTCGTGAGTGGTAAGGACGGTTCTAACCGTCCTTACCGCTCACGAGGTCATCTACGATGAGGAAGTGGACGAACGACCGATCACCACGGCGCAGCGCAACTTCCGTCGGGTCGCCGGCGAGCTGGAAAGCATGGGGACCCAGGATCGTTTCACCTACATCTTCCGCTCCCGGTTGTGGAGTTCCTCGTCGGCCTCCGGGCCCGGCTCCGAGTCCGTCCAGACGCGGGAGCTGAGCGATCAGTTGCCGCCGCTTCTCGATCGCTTCGGGGTTCGGACGCTGCTCGATCTCCCCTGTGGCGACTACGGCTGGCTCAGCGAGGTGGATCTCGATCTCGACCGCTACATCGGTGCGGACATCGTTCCCGATCTCATCGACCTGAACGCGGAGCGGTTCCGGGGCGATCCGGTCCACGAATTCCAGGTGCTCGATCTGACCGCCGACCCGCTGCCGGCGGCCGATCTCGTGCTGTGCCGGGATTGCTTGGTGCATCTCAGTTTCGCCGACATCGAGCGGGCGTTGCGCAACCTCCGGCGGAGCGGTTCCCGGTACCTGCTGACCACGACGTTCACTGATCTGGGCACCAACAACGACATCGTGACCGGCGACTGGCGGCCGCTGAACCTGTGCCGCGAACCGTTCGGGTTCCCCGAACCGCTGGCCGTACTGGTCGAGGGGTGTACCGAAGAGGGTGGCGCCTACGCCGACAAGTCCTTGGGGCTGTGGGAGATCTCAGCGATCGTGGACTAGCGGAGCGGGAACTCGTCGCCGTGTTCCTCCTCCGGACGCGGGCCGAAGATGCGTCGCTCGGCCTCGGGGATGGCGACGTCGCTGATGCTCGCCTCGCGACGGCTCATGAGGCCGTGCTCGTCGAATTCCCAGAGTTCGTTGCCGTAGCTGCGCCACCACCGTCCGGCCCGGTCGTGCCATTCGTACTGGAACCGGACGGCGATCCGGTTCTCGGTGAACGTCCAGAGATTCTTGCGCAGCGCGTAATCCAGCTCTCGCTCCCACTTCGCCGTCAGAAACGCGGCGATCTCCTCCCGGCCCTGGACGAAGGTGTCGCGGTTCCGCCAAACGGAGTCCGGCGTGTACGCCGACGCCACCTTCCGGGGATCGCGCGTGTTCCAGGCGTCCTCCGCCGCTTGTACTTTCCGCAGCGCCGTCTCCCGGGTGAACGGCGGGTAGGGCGGGCGATCTTCCGTCATGGTCGAACCTCCTCATGTTGAGAACGTGCGTTCTCTACGCTTGGCGCCTACGATAGGGAACGACCGTTCTCGACGTCAAGGGAGTACCGATGCCTGCCGCCGTCACCGACGAGCAGAACCGCGTGGACCGCGAAGCCCTGCTCGATGCCGCCGAGAAACTCTTCTACGAGAACGGCATCCAGGCGGTCGGCATGGATCAGGTCCGCGCGGCGTCCGGCCTCTCGCTCAAGCGGATCTACCGCTTCTTCGAAGCCAAGGAAGACCTCGTGGTGGCGATGCTCAAACGCCGTGATCAGCGCTGGCGGGGCAGCCTGGCCGCTCGAGTGGAGCAGGTCCACGATCCCCGGGCGCGCGTGCTCGCGGTCTTCGACTGGCTCGCCGACTGGTTCGCCGAACCCGGCTTCCGCGGCTGCGCCTGGATCAACGCCCACGGCGAGTTCGGTCCGTCCTCCGCGGCCGTACTGGCCGAGGTGCGGGCCCACAAACAGGCGTTCCACGAGCAGATCGACAACTGGGTGCGGGCCACCGGACGGCCGGTCACGGAACCGGTCTACCTGCTCGCCGAAGGGGCGATCGTGACGGCGGGGATCAGCGGCGACCCGGCGCCGGCCCGTCAGGCGCGCGAGGCCGTCAAGGCGCTGCTCGGTCTGTGATCACCAGCTGAGCGCGCTGATCATTCCTCGTTCCAGCACGGGGGACAGGGTGGTCATGAAGCTGGCGGTGACGTGGTTGTCGTCCATGTACACCAGCACGTTCCCCACGACCGGGCGGCAGAGCCCCCGTCCGCAGAAGTAGTCGCTGAAGTCTAGGAAGGAGACGTTCTCCGGGACGTCCTTTAGTTTCGCGTACGGCGGCTCGGCGAGCAGCTTGTTCCGCGGCACGGTGCATTCGGGTGCTTTGATTCCGTGAGCGTCGATGCAAGCGGGCGGGGAGAAGCCGGGGCGGGGACTGTCCCGGATCGCCACCACCGGGATTCCCGCGCGGTCGAGGACCTTCCACTGGTCTACGAACCCCTGCGGCGTCTTCTCCGTGGGGCCGACCCGGACGTCCCGAGTGGACAGTGCCACCACGGCGTCCGGCCGCATAGCCAGGATTTCCTTCTGTGCCGCCGAATTCCACGCGAGACAGCCCGGGTCGCCCGGCATCACGTCCGACGTCGTGGAGAACGGGCACGCTCCCTTGAGCATGAACGTGACCTGGTAACCGTTCTTCTCCGCCATCGGTTTGATCGCCGCCAGGTATTGCTGCATATGCGAGTCACCGACGGCGACGATCGTCTTCGTCGGGGCGCCCTCCGGCCGGGAGGTGCAGACTTCGAGGATCTGGTCGAACCGGGACGGTGTGCACTGCGCGTCGGGGATACCGCCCCAGTCGTTCGGGACGGCGATCAACGGAGGTAGCGCTTCTTTGCCGGGGACGGTCTTCTTCGGCGCTTCCGGGTCGCGCGCCATCGCGCCGGGATGGTTTTCGTCGTCGAGTGCGATGGTGAAGTCTGCCTTCTTGGTGCTCACCACCTGCCAGGTTCCGGCGACCAGGAGTACCGGCAGCAGCGCGAGCACGGCGAATCGGTACGCGCCCCAGGGCGTCCGCTCGCCGATCGAGGACTTCCGCACCGGTTCTTCGACGAACCGGTAGGTGGCGGCCGCCAAGACCAGGGACACGCCGATCACCACCGCCCCACCGAGCGGTCCGACGGCTTCGCGATGCCGGGCGACCAGGTAGAACAGCAACACCGGCCAGTGCCACAGGTACAGCGCGTAGCTGAGGTTGCCCAGGTACACCAGCGGCCGGGACGACAGGAACCGATCCGCCCCCGCGCGGCTGGTGGTCGCACCGGCGACAATCACGAGCGCGGCGGACACGGTCGGCCACAAGGCCGCCCAGCCGGGGAAGACCTCGCCGACGTCCAGGACCATCCCGCAGGTCACCAGCGCGGCCACGCCGATCCAGCCGAGCACGATCCGGGCGAGCCGTGGCAGGACGAAGCGGTCGATGGCCAGCGCGAGCAGCCCGCCGAGGGCGAACTCCCAGACCCGGGTGAGGGAGTGGAAGTAGGCCAGCGGCTGGTTCGTCGCGGTGAGCCGGATGGAGAACGCGAGCGACACGGCGAACAGCACACCGAGGGTGGTCGCGACCGAGCCGGTCAGGGAACGGCGCAACCGGGTGGAGGCGAAGGCCACGAGCCCGATCAGCAGGGGCCACACGAGATAGAACTGCCCCTGAATGGACAGCGACCAGTAGTGCTGGACGACACTCGCCGCGTTGTGCTGGGCGAAGTAGTCGACCGAGTCCGCCGCCAGCCGCCAGTTTTCGACGTAGAGCGCGGCGGCGAAGACCTCCTTGATGGTCTGGAACCAGCGATCCTGCGGCAGCAGCCACATCCCCAGGAAGAGCACCGCGAGCAGAACGGTCAGCGCGGCGGGGAACAACCGCTTGATCATCCGGCCCCACAGCGGCCGGAACGCGATCCGTCCACGGCCGGCGGCCCGCACCAGCTGGCCGGTGATCAGGAACCCGGAGATCAGGAAGAAGACGTCGACGCCGCCGGAGATCCGGCCCAGCCACACGTGGTAGACCACGACCAGTAGCGCCGCGAGGGCACGCAGTCCCTGCAACTCTGGCCGATAGCGGCGGCGCGTTTCCGCTGCTTCGGCGGCTGGCATACGCGATTCCTCACTGACGGTCGGACGTCCTGGCAGCCTAGGTGGTGACCCAGGGTGATTTCGTTCCCACCGTCAGGGGAGTGTCACGTCACGACGTGCCGCGGTCGTCGAGCCGCTCGGCGATCTCGTCGAGGATTTCGGTGACGCTCGCCCAGTCGGAGTCGTAGATCCCTTCGCTGGCATACCACTCCATGACCCGGCCGTGGTGCTCGCCCTGCCGGAGATCGACGCACAGCAGGCCGCCGTCGATGGCCCGGCCGATGGGAATAACCGCGGTGCAGTACGGAAATCCAGTCGCGCCCGCCTGCTTGAGGTGCGTTCCTTCGGGGGTGCAACAGTCAGGGTCGGGGTACCTCGACTGTCGGGCGTACTCCTCCTCGGCACGCGCCACCGACAGAGGCAGGTAGCCCTTCGGGAGCAGCTCTACGGATCGGTTCCCCGCTTGGTCGGCGACGCCGTCCATGAGGGCCCACCAGGCGAGCAGCTCGGGAGGGAGTTCGAGGCCGACGTGGGTTCTCAGGCGCTCGAGGTGCTGCCACGTCGCTTCCACTGGTGCACCCTAGCGAGCGTCGATGGCTCCTGACCGAATGCCGGGCGGAAGACCCCAGGCTTCCGCCACCCGCTCCGGGGTCAGCACCGAAGCGGGCGCGCCTTCGCCGACGAGGCGACCGTCCTGCAACAGCAGACAGTGATCGGCCCGGCCCGCCACTTCGAGATCGTGCGTGACCCGTACGACCGTCGTGCCCGCGGCGAGTGCGGCGCGCAAGGCTTCGTCGATCAAACCGCGGGCATGCAGGTCGAGGCCGGCCGAGGGCTCGTCGAGCAGCAGCAACCCGGATCGCTGGGCGAGTCCCTGCGCCACCAGCGCGCGTTGCCGCTGCCCGCCGGACAGCATGCCGATCGGCCGGTCCGCGATCGACGTGATCTCCAGTATTTCCAGGCATTCCCCGACGATCTTCCGGTCCAACTTGGACAGTCGTCGCGAATGGCCCCGGTGCGCCCAGCGGCCCATCGTGACGGTCGCGCGCACGGTGATCGGCAGCGATCGCGACACCTCGCTCTGCTGGGTCACGTAGGCCACGCGGCCCGGATCCCGGCGGGTCACCGAACCGGTGGTCGGCAGGAGCACGCCCGCGACGAGGTTGAGCAGCGACGACTTGCCCGCGCCGTTCGCGCCGGCGACCGCGGTGAGCCGCGCCGACGGGATCTGGGCGGTGATCCCGCGCAGCACCTCGCGGGAGCCGTAATGGGCGTGCGCACGGTCGATCGTGAGCGCCGTTGTGTCCTGGGTCATCCCACCTCTTTCAGATAATGACAATCATTACCACTATAGTGTGACGCGTGGAGTGGTTGCTGATCCCCTTCGAGGTGTCGTTCGTGCAGCGTGCGCTGGTGGCCGGAGTGCTGGTTTCGGCGGTCTGCGCGGTCGTGGGCACCTGGGTGGTGTTGCGCGGTATGGCGTTCATCGGCGACGCGATGTCGCACGGCATGTTGCCCGGCGTGGCGATCGCCTCGCTGACCGGCGTGAACCTGCTGATCGGCGCGGCGATCAGCGCCGGCGTGATGGCGCTCGGGGTGACGGCGCTCGGGCGTTCGCGGCGGCTTTCCGAGGACACCACGATCGGGCTGTTGTTCGTCGGCATGCTCGCGAGCGGCGTGATCATCGTGTCGCACTCGCGGTCGTTCGCCGTCGATCTCACCGGATTCCTGTTCGGTGACGTGCTCGCCGTCGGATCCGGCGATCTGGTGGGCCTCGCGATCACCCTGCTCGTCGTGGGGGTGGTGGCACTGGCGGGACACCGCTCGTTCACCGCACTCACCTTCGACGTCCGCAAAGCACACACCCTGGGACTGCGGCCACGGCTCGCGAACGCGGTGCTGCTCGGGTTGGTCACGCTCACGATCGTCGCGTCGTTCCGTGTCGTGGGGACACTGCTGGTGTTCGGCCTGCTCATCGCCCCCGCCGCGGCGGCGCTCTTCTGGTCGCGGCGGATCACCACGATCATGCTCGTCGCGGCGCTGCTCGGCATCGCCGCCACGGTCGGCGGTCTGCTCGTGTCCTGGCATTGGGGCACCGCGGCCGGCGCGACCATCGCCGCCGCCGCGGTCCTCCTGTTCTTCCTTTCCGCGTTCCTTTCCTTCGTACGACAGCGATTCCGTTCCCTGACACCGGAGATCGAGTGCTCACGATGAAACTGAAAGCAGTGACGGCGGTCGTCGCGGCGCTGACCCTGGCGGCGTGCGGCGGCGAGCAGCCGAAGGAGGTGACCGCGGAAGTCCCGCACGGCTATGTCGAAGGCGCCGAGGAAGCGGCCGAGGCGCAGTCACGGCTGATCGTCGCCGATTCGGACACGGGCGCGGTGCGGGTCGTGGACCTCATCACCGAGGAGGTCCACGAAGCCGGGCGCGTCGACGGCGTGCAAGCCGTGACCGGCGACGGCCGCTTCGGCTACCTGACCGCCGGTGACGGCACGATCCGAGTGATCGACAGCGGATCCTGGATGGTCGACCACGGTGACCACGTCCACTACTACCGGGCGAAGGTCCGTGATGTCGGGCTGGCGCCGGGAAGGCAGCTCTTGGCTGCTTACAGCGATCCCGCGGTCTCCGCACTGTCCTATTCGGACGGGTCGACGATCCTGCTCGACCGTGCCGCGCTGGACAAGGGGACGGTCACCGAACTGGGGAAGATCCCGCGCGAGCCGCATGCCGGCGTCGCGATCCCGTACGGCGAGCACATCATCGCCACGGTGGCGGACACCGGTAAGCCGTTCGCCCGCGGAGTGCGTGTTCACGACCGCCAGGGCAAGGCCGTGGCCGACATCGACCAGCCGTGTCCGGAACTGCGGGGCCAAGCGGTGACCCGGCGAGGTGTCGTCTTCGGATGCGCGGACGGCGCTCTGCTGGTGACCGAAAAGGACGGTGCGTTCGCCGGGGTGAAAATCCCGTATCCGCGCAGCGTCACCGCTCAGGAGCGCGCCACCGCCTTCTTCCACCGGCCGGGTGGTGCCACACTGGCCGCCCGGGCGGGCGAGTCGGCCGTGTGGTCGCTGGACGTCGGACGCCGCAGCTGGCAGTACGTCGAGACCGGACCGATCGCCGCGGTGAACGCCGTCGGTGAGGGCGGCCCGCTGCTGGTCCTCAGCCGAGACGGGCAGCTGCGCTCCTTCGACGGCACCGGAAAGGAACAGACGGCGATCCCGCTCCTGGCTCCGGAAGCGTCAGCCGCCGCCTCGATCCAGGTCGATCTGACGCGCGCCTACGTCAACAACCCGCTGTCCGCTGAGGTGTACGAGATCGACTACAACGACAACCTCCGGCGTGCCAGGACCCTGAAGGTCGGCGGCAAGGCGGGTCACATCGTGGAGACCGGCCGATGAGGCGCCGGGCGCTCGCCCTGGTCGCGGTGGCACTGCTGGCGGCGGCGGGATGCTCCGGAAGCGGCGGGGGCGGCAAGTCGGTCGTCGTCACGACGAACATCCTCGGCGACATCACCCGCGCCGTCGTCGGCGATCAGGCCGAAGTGACCGTGTTGATGAAGCCGAACGCCGATCCACACTCCTTCGGCATCTCCGCACAGCAGGCCGCCCAGGTCGAGCGGGCGGGCCTGATCGTCTACAACGGACTCGGGCTCGAAGAGGGCATGCTGCGCACCGTTCGCACCGCCGAGGAAAACGGCGTACCGACGCTGCCCGCCGGGGAACGGGTGAATCCGATCAGTTACGCCGACAACAAGCCGGACCCGCATTTCTGGACGGATCCGGCACGGGTACGCGACGCGGTGAAGACGATCGCGGACGAGGTCGTCGCCCATGTCGGCGGCGTCGACGAAGCGGTCATCCGCGCGAACGCCGACCGCTATCGCGGGGAGATCGAAGCGCTCGACCGCATGATGACCGAGAAGTTCGGCGGGATTCCCCGTGAACGCCGGAAGCTGGTGACGAACCATCACGTGTTCGGCTACCTGGCCCAGCGGTTCGGGTTCGAGGTCGTCGGCGCGGTGATCCCCGGCGGGACGACGCTCGCGTCACCCAGCTCGTCGGATCTGAAATCCCTCGCCGACACCGTTCGCGCGGCGGGCGTGCCGGTGATCTTCGCGGATTCCTCCCAACCGGACCGGCTCGCGCGGGTACTGGCTGAGCAGGCCGGATTGCACGTCCAGGTGGCCCCGCTGTTCTCCGAGTCGCTCAGCGAACCAGGCCAGGGCGCGGCCACCTACCTGGAAATGATGCGCGCCAACACCGAATCGATCACCACCGGTTTGACCCGTTCCTGATCGGAACAGACGAAAGGCACAGTGAAATGGCACGGAAGACCCGATATCTCGCGCTGATGGCGACGACGGCGAGCACCCTCGCACTCGCCGCCTGCGCGACCGAACAGCCGGCGGCGGAACCCGGAAAGGACGCGGCTCCGGCTCCCGTCGTCGCGAATCCGGTGGCCGTCACCTACGACGGCGGAATCGTCCTGCTCGACGGGAAGTCCTTGCAGGTCGCGAAGAACCTTCCGCTGGAAGGCTTCAACCGGCTCAACCCGGCCGGGAACGACCGGCACCTCATGGTCTCGACCTCCACCGGGTTCCGGGTCCTCGACGCCGTCGGCGCCGTGCTGACGGACAACGAGGTGAAGGCGGCCAAGCCGGGCCACGTCGTCCGTCACGCCGGCAAGACGGTGCTGTTCGCCGACGGGACCGGCGAAGTGACCGTCTTCGACCCGAAGACGATCGGTACCGCTGCCTTCCCCGCGCCGAAGCACAAGACACCGGAAGCGCATCACGGCGTGGCCGTCGAGCTCGAGAACGGCGAACTGGTGACCACGGTCGGGAACAAGGACAAGCGCTCCGGGATCGTGGTGCTGGACAAGGACAAGAAGGAGATCGCGCGGAACGAGCAGTGCCCCGGTGTGCACGGTGAAGCCGCCGCGCGCGGGGAAGCGATCGTGGTCGGCTGCCAGACCGGCGCGCTGATCTACCGGAACGGGGTGATCACCAAGGTGACCAGTCCGGATGCCTACGGGCGCATCGGAAACCAGGCGGGTTCGGACGTCTCGCCGATCACCTTGGGCGACTACAAGGTCGACGAAGCGGCCGAGCTCGAACGCCCGACCCGGATTTCCCTGATCGACACCGAGAAGGCCACGCTCAAGCACGTCGACATCGGCACCAGCTACACCTTCCGCTCGCTGGCCCGCGGTCCTCAGGGCGAGGCGCTGGTGCTGGGTACCGATGGTCAGATCCACGTGATCGACCCGGTGAGCGGTGTGGTGACGAAGAAGATCGCCGTCATCGGCACCTGGCAGGAGCCGATCGAGTGGCAGCAGCCGCGCCCCGCGATCTTCGTCCGCGGCGGGACCGCGTACGTGACCGATCCCGGGAAGAAGGAGATCCACTCGGTCGACCTCGCGTCCGGCGCGAAGACCGCGACCGGCACGATCCCGGGAACGCCGAACGAGGTCAGCGGCGTGCTCGGAGGCTGATCAACTCGTGGGTGTCCGACCACGCGGCCGCGCCTTTGCTCCCCTTGCGGTACAGGAAGGTCCGTAAAGGTCTCCTTGAGGGACTCCTTTGCTGTGGGGCGAGCCTGAGGGGATGGGGGCGTTGTAGGTCCTGGCTCCTCCACACAGGGAGTTGTTGATGAAGGATTTGGGACTGTGAACGTCCCAAATCCTTCATCAACGACGCTCGGCCCGGTCTGGAACGGAGCGAATCCCAGGTCAGACGTAGATCAGTAAATACCGGTCCGTGAAGGCCTCCTTGAGGGACTCTGGGTCCCTCAAGGAGGCCTTCACGGACAGAGCCGGAACCTGCCGCGGCAGGCGGTCAGCGGCGGATGAGGCCCAGGTCGGTCGCGGTGGCGACGGCGGCCGTGCGCGAGTCGACGCCGAGTTTGGTGTAGCTGCGGGCGAGGTGGGATTTCACGGTGCCTTCGGTCAGGTGGAGCCGTTCCGCGATGGCCCGGTTGGACAGACCGTCGGCGACCAGGACCAGGACTTCGATCTCGCGCAATGTCAGCGCGGCGGTGGGCATCCGCATGCGGTTCATCAACCGGTCGGCGACGGTCGGGGCGAGAGTGGTACGTCCGGCGGCGGCGGTACGCACGGCGGCCACCAGCTCCTCGGGTGGGGCGTCCTTGAGTAGATAGCCGGTGGCGCCCGCTTCGATGGCGGGCAGCGTGTCGGCGTCGGTGTCGTAGGTGGTGACGATCAGCACGCGCGGAGCGTCCGGCCGCGCCGTGATCACTGCGGTGGCCTCGGCGCCGGTCATTCCGGGGCCGAAGCGCAGATCCATCAGCACGACGTCGATGTCGCCTTCGGCCGCGCGGGCCACCGCTTCCTCCGCGGTCGCGGCTTCGGCGGAGACGACGAGACCGGGTTCGGTTTCCAGCAAGGCGCGGAGGCCCGCCCGGACGATCGGATGATCGTCGGCCAGCAGGAGCCGGATCGGGGGTTCGGTCACGGACGTTCCTTGGTTTCGACAGGCAGCCGCACGGACAACTCGGTGCCGTGACCGGGGGAGGACTCGACGGTGAAGGTTCCGTCCAATGCCTCGGCTCGGGTCCGCATCGCGGTCAGACCGAAGCCGCTGTGTTCCGGATGGAAGCCCACACCGTTGTCGACGATGTCGAGGGTGACGTGCTCGTCGAGGTAGCACAGGGTGACTTCGGCGGTTGACGCGTCGGCGTGACGGACGGTGTTCGCGAGGGCCGCCTGGCCGATGCGCAGCAGGGCGACCTCGTACGCGGTCGGCAGGGGAGTGGGTGTACCGGTGAACCGGAACCGCGCGGCGATCCGGTGCCGAGCGCTGGTGGTGGCACACAACCGTTCCAACGCGTCGGCGAGCGTGGTGTCGTCGAGCGCCGGCGGGGACAGCGCGTCGACGAAGCGGCGGGCTTCGGCCAGGTTGTCGGCGGCCGCCTGCCGAGCCTGCTCGACGTAGCGGGCGGCGTTGCCGGCGGTGTCGGGGATGGTTCGTTCCGCGGCACGCAACAGGAGTTGAATGCTCGACAGTCCTTGGGCGAGGGTGTCGTGGATCTCGTGGGCCAGCCGTTCCCGCTCGGCGAGCACTCCCGCCGCGTGCTGGGCTTCGGCGAGATCGGCGCGGGTGGCGGTCAGTTCCTCGATCAGGTTCCGGCGTCGTTCGCTTTCGCGGTACAGCGCCTGGTATCCCCAGACGACCGCGACCGCCACGGCGGCTCCCAGCGCCGGGCCGATCGCCGCCGCCGGGACGAAGGAACCTTGGTGGGCGGCGAACGCGGTGATCGCCGCCAGCGCGGTCGCGATCACCGCGACCAGGCCCTGGCGGCGCGGCAGCAGATGCAACTGCAGGAAGTAGAGCGGGAAGGCGACCCAGACGCCGTCGGCGGTCAGCACCAGCAGGACCAGCCACACGACGCCCACCGCGATCAGCCACCACTGGGCGGCCTGCCGGGACGTCCTGACACGCGGCAGGAGCGGGCCTGCCGCGTACACGACAGCGCACGCCAACGCCGTCGCGACGACTGCTCCCGCGTCGGACGAACCGTCCGCCACCGCACGGACGGCCGCGAGTGCGAGCAGGGCGATGAGCAGCAGGTGCAGACACCAGGTCAGCAGCCGGCTGGTCGGGGTCAAAGGGAATGTGGTGGTCACAGTGCTTCCAGGTTACGGAGCGCGACCGGCGGCCGCCTCTATCCAAAGGTAGAACCGGCGTGCCGTCTTCCGGCCGGCGAAGTGCCATCTCCGGCCAGATGTCGTGGCGGTTCCCGGCGGCGATCGTGGAGAGGTAACCAGCCCACCCGCCGGAGAGGACAGACCGGAACCGTGTTCGTCGCCTGGAGAGATCTGAGATTCGCCAAAGGGCGGTTCGCCCTGATGGGAGCCGTGGTCGTGCTGATCACCCTGCTGGTCGGCCTGTTGTCCGGGCTCACCGCCGGGCTGGGTGAGCAGAACATTTCCGCGATCACCGGCCTGCCCGCCGACAAGATCGTCTTCGCCGCTCCTGGTGACGGGCAGAGCCTGTCCTACGCCAACTCCGCGATCACCGAGACGCAGCGTCGGCAGTGGGCCGAAACCCCGGGTGTCACCGGTGCCGAGCCGTTGGGCATCTCCACCACCAAGGCCACCGCGGGAAACCGCAGTGCCGGGATCTCCGTCTTCGGAGTCCGGGCCGGTTCGGCGCTCGCCCCCGAGGCCGGGAACATCACCAGTGACTCGGTGGTGCTGTCGGCGTCCGCCGCCGACGACCTGGGCGTCCGGAACGGGGACACCATCGCCGTGGCCGGTCGCCAGCTGACGGTCTCCGCCGTGGCGGGGGACGCCTGGTTCAGCCAC
The DNA here is from genome assembly GCF_000754115.1 of Amycolatopsis sp. MJM2582. Lineage (NCBI taxonomy): Bacteria > Bacillati > Actinomycetota > Actinomycetes > Pseudonocardiales > Pseudonocardiaceae > Amycolatopsis > Amycolatopsis sp. MJM2582. The sequence continues at coordinate 957,874 of NZ_JPLW01000002.1, read as the reverse complement.
ACACCGGTGGTGTGGGCCGGGCTCGACGTCTGGGCGAAGACGGTGCCGCCCACCGGCGGTGAGCCGAGCGCGACGGTGCTCGCGCTGACCACCACTGCCGGCGCCGATCTCGCGGCCACCGATCTCGCCGCCGGCACGAAGACGGTCTCGAAGAGCGACTCGTTGTCCGCGATCGGCTCCTACACCTCGGAAAACGGCTCGCTGCAACTGATGCGAGGCTTCCTCTTCGCGATCTCCGCGCTCGTGATCGGCGCCTTCTTCACCGTCTGGACGATCCAGCGCAGCGGCGACATCGCCGTCCTCAAGGCGCTGGGGGCGAGTACGGCCTTCCTGCTGAAGGACGCGCTCGGCCAGGCTGTCGTCCTTCTCGTCGGTGGTACCGCCGCCGGCACCGCACTGGCCGTCGGCCTCGGCGCGGTCGTCGCCGGATCCGCCGTGCCGTTCCTCCTGACACCGGCCACCGTACTGGTCCCGGCCGCCGTGATGATCCTGCTCGGCGCTCTCGGGGCCGCGCTTTCCGTCCGCCGCATCACCTCCGTCGACCCGCTGACCGCATTGGGGAGTGCCCGATGAGCCTGAACCTGACCGATGTCACTCTCACCTATCCCGACGGCGATTCCCGCCTCACCGCCCTCGACGGCGTCACCCTGGACGTCCCGCCGGGCACGATCACCGCCGTCGCCGGGCCTTCCGGCTCGGGCAAGTCCAGCCTGCTCGCCGTCGCCGCCACCCTCATCGCCCCGGACCACGGGACCGTCACCATCGACGGCACCGAGACCACCGGGCTGAGCCGTGGTGAACTCACCGAGCTACGCCGTCGCAAGATCGGGATTGTCTTCCAGCAACCGAATCTGTTGCCCGCCCTCACCGCCGCCGAACAACTGCAGGTCATGGCCCGGATCGACGGCCGCTCCCCGGCCGCGGCACGCGGCGTGGCCCTGGATCTGCTCGATGCCGTCGGGCTCGGGCAGCAGGCGGGACGTCGGCCGCACCAGCTCTCCGGCGGCCAACGGCAGCGGGTGAACATCGCCCGTGCGCTGATGAACGAGCCCACCGTGCTGCTGATCGACGAGCCGACGAGCGCCCTCGACCACGACCGCGGTGCCGCGGTCATCGACCTGATCACGCGCCTGACCCATCAGAGGGCCACCGCCACCGTCCTGGTCACGCACGACCGGGCCCATCTCGCCGCGGTCGATCGGATCGTCGAAGTCCACGATGGACGGTTGGGCAGCCCCGCGCCGGTCGGCTGATCCGCCTCCGGTCATAGGGACTTTCGCCCCTTCCTCGTGGGCCGGTCGGCGACGCGACCGGGACCCGGGAGCAGGTGCCGGGGGACTTCGTCCTCTGCGATCGGGAGGCGCCGCCATTCGAGACTGGGACCGGCCCACGACAGCGGGTCCGACCTCGAAAGGAGCCGGGGATGCCGATCGCCACGGAAGGTTCGATCGTCGCCGGGATCGACGGATCGCGCTCGGCGAGGACGGCGGCCCTTTGGGCGGCGGCCGCCGCTTCGCGACGGGGTGTGCCGCTCCGGCTCGTCCACGTCTACGCCGTGCCGCTCGCGAAGGTACCGAGTGTCCTTCCGCCGGCCGAGACGATCCGAGCGGGGTTCGCCGGTCTGGGGGAAGAGTGGGTGTCCCAGGTGCGGGAGGCGGTGCTGGCCCGCTTTCCGGGCCTGGTCGTCGAGACCGCGGTCCGGGAGTGGAGCGCGGTGCCCGCGCTGGTCCAGGAGTCCACCAGGGCGACGATGCTGGTGCTGGGATCACGGGGGCTGGGCGGGTTCACCGGACCGTTGATCGGTTCCACCGCGGTCGCGCTCGCCAAATACGGTCATTGCCCGATCGTGGTGGTCCGCGGCGCGTGGCGCGACGAGGACCGGATCGTGGTCGGCACGGACGGTTCTCCGGCGAGCGAAGGCGCCCTCGGGTTCGGCTTCGACGAAGCGAGTTCGCGGAACACCGGGCTGACCGTCGTCCGGACCTGGTCCGACCTGTCGGATCGGGTCGAGGACGACGAGCGGATGTCGCTCGAAGAGCAAGTGGCTCCCTGGCGGGACAAGTATCCGGAGGTGCCGGTCGAGTTCGTCCTGCGGCAGGGGCGTCCCGTCCGTGCCCTGCTCGAACTCGGCAAGCGGGCGGGCCTGCTCGTCGTCGGCTGCCGTGGCCGCGGCGGATTCGAAGGGATGCTTCTGGGCTCGACGAGCCAAGCGCTGATCGCCCATGCGGAGTGCCCTGTCGCCGTCATCCGGCCCGCTGTACCGAGCGACGACGCCGACCTGTGAGACGGGGAACGACATGCGGGCAAGGGATCTTATGACGAGGCCGGTCGTGACCGTCACCGAGGGGACGACCGCCAAACACGCCGCCGAACTGCTGGCCGAGCACGGCTTCACCGCTCTGCCGGTGGTGGACGAAGACGACCGCTTGATCGGCATGGTGACCGAGGCGGACCTGATTCGGGACCGATTCCCCGAAGACGTCCGGTTCGTCCGGCGTCCTGCCGGGCATGGGACACCGGGTGCCACCGTGGCGGAGGTGATGACGACACCCGCCACCGCGATGAGCGCCGGGGCGGACCTCGCGGAGGTCGGCAAGGCGTTGCTCGACGGGAAGATCCGCGCGATGCCCATTGTGGACGGTGCGGCGGTGGTGGGCATCGTCACCAGGGCCGATTTCGTCCGCGCCTTCGCCAGGGCCGACGGCGCGATCGCCGCCGACGTCCGGCACCACCTCGCGATCTACGGCGGTCCCGGCCGCTGGACGGTCGACGTCGAAGACGGCCTTGTCCGTATCGGGGACCGATACGGGAACGACACCGACCATCACGTCGCGAAGGTGATCGCGGAGGGGATCCCCGGTGTCGTCCAAGCGAAAGTGACCTACCAGGAAGGTGAGAGATGAACCGGATCGTCGTCGGGGTGGACGGAGCGGAACCGGGCCGGGCGGCCGTGCGATGGGCGGCCGCCGTCGCGGCCGAACGAAATTTGGGGCTGCTGATCGTGCATGCCCTGCACGTGGAGCAGTGGGCCTACGGTGGCGGGCTGGCCGGTCCGGTGCCGTGGTTCGACGTGCTCGCGGGCGAGGGGCGGCGCGTCCTCGAGGAGGCCGTGGCGGAAGCCGGCTCGACCGCGCCCGGTGTCCGGGTCGACACCCTCATGCCCGCGGATTCGCCGGTCCCGACGCTGGTCGACGCGTCGAAGTCGGCCACGATGGTCGTGGTCGGCGGGACGGGCAAGGGTTTCTTCGGGCAGATGACCTTGGGATCGACGGCGTCCGCGCTGATCGCGCACGCGCACTGTCCCGTGGTCGTGCTCCGTGGCAGGAAGGGCACGGCGAACCAACCCGACACGGGGCCGGTGGTGGTCGGGATCGACGGGAGCCCGACGAGCGAGCGGGCCTTGGAGGCCGCTTTCGACGAAGCTTCGCGCCGGTCCGCGACGCTGGTCGCCGTGCACGCGTGGTCGGATGTCACCTATGACGACGTCTACGGGATGGCGCGGCTGATGAGCCAGTGGGAGTCCATTGAGGACGATGAGCGCAGGCTGCTCGCGCAACGTCTCGCGGGCTGGCAGGAGAAGTACCCCGACGTCACGGTGGAACGCTCGCTCGTTCGTGACCGGCCGCGGCAGGTTCTGCTGGAGTGGAGCGCCAAGGCGAGGCTCGTGGTCGTGGGCAGCCGCGGTCGTGGCGGGTTCACGGGACTTCTGCTCGGCTCGACCAGCCAGGCGTTGGCCCAGCACGCCGAATGCCCTGTGATGGTGGTCCGGCGAGTGGAACGCTGAAGCCGGTACGGACGATGAACGAGTCGTCACCCTATCCGGAAGGAGGTGGCGATGGCGTCCGAGCCATCACCGGCGGGCGGGCATCCGCCGCCCAGCGCGGCGGTGCTGACCGGGCTCCGGCTGGACGAGTTGCTGCACGAGGTCCAGGAGCGGCTTTCGGAGATCGTGAAGACCCGTGACCGGCTGCAAGGGCTGCTCGACGCCGTTCTCGCGGTGGGGACCGGTCTCGAACTCGATTCGACCCTGCAGCGCATCGTCCAGGCCGCGGTCGAGCTGGTCGACGCCCAATACGGGGCGTTGGGCGTCCTCGGCGACGAGGACGGCCTCTCCCAGTTCGTGTACGTCGGCATCGACCAGGACGTACGCGAGACGATGGGTCACCTGCCCGAGGGCAGGGGTCTGCTCGGCCTGCTCATCGAGGATCCGCAGCCGGTGCGGGTCCCGGACCTTTCGGCGCATCCCGCCTCGGTCGGCTTCCCGGCCAACCATCCGCCCATGCACAGCTTCGTCGGTGTGCCGGTCCGGGTGCGGGACGAGGTGTTCGGGAATCTGTACCTGACCGAGAAACGCGGAGCCGCCGAGTTCACCGCGGACGACGAGGTCGTCCTGCAGGCACTCGCGGCGGCCGCGGGCGTGGCCATCGACAACGCCCGCCTGTTCGAGCGCTCCCGGACGCGGGAGCGATGGCTCGAGGCGGTGGCGAAGGTCAACGGCGAGCTGCTCGGTGGCGCGTCGGTCGTGGACACGCTGGCGCTGATCGTCGGAAGCGTCCGCGAGCTGGCCGGGGCCGACGAGGTGATGATCCTCCTTGCCGAGGACGGCGAAAGGGGAACGCGGTCGTTGACGGTCACCGCGGTGAGCAGCGGACGACGAGGTCCGCTGCGAGGGAAGCAGGTCTCCGGTGAGCATCCCTTGCTCGACGAGATCTTCGCCGGCGGGCAGACCTGTCTCGTCGCCGACCTCGGCACCGTGTTCGGTTCGGCAGACACGGCACTCTCCGGTCCCGGGGCGCTGGCGCCGTTGACCAGCGCGACGGGTGTCGGCGGCGTGCTGGTCGCCAGCCGGGAGAAGGGCACGCAGCAGTTCAAGGCCGACCAGATCCCGATGTTGTCGTCGTTCGGCGACCAGGCCGCCGTGGCGCTCGAGTTCGCCGAAAAGCAGCGCAACCAGCGCCTGCTGGACGTGCTCGCCGACCGGGACCGGATCGCGCAGGATCTCCACGATCACGTCATCCAGCGGCTTTTCGCCACCGGCATGAGCCTCCAGAGCATCCTGCCGAGAGTGCCGGACGACTTCGCCCGCAACCGGGTCACGCAGGCCGTCGAGCAACTCGACCGGACCGTTCGCGAGATCAGGACCTCGATCTTCGACCTGCACACCGCGGGAGCGGGGGAGTCGGCCGGTCTTCGCCGGCGGCTGCTCGACATCGTCACGGAACTGACCCCGGCTTCGGCCGTGACACCGTCGGTCCGGATCGCGGGCGCGGTGGACACCCTCGTGCCGGTCGAGGTGTACGAGCACGCCGAGGCTGTCGTCCGTGAGGCGCTGAGCAACGCCATCCGGCACTCGGGCGCGAAAGAGATCTCCGTGACCGTCGAGGCCGGCACCGAACTCGCCATCGAGGTGAGCGACGACGGTGTGGGACTGCCGTCGTCCGGCCGGCGCAGTGGGCTCGACAACCTTTCGCAACGCGCCGAACGGTGCGGCGGATACGCCGAGTTCACCGGCAGGGAGGGCGGCGGGACCCGGATCTCGTGGCGTGTCCCGCTGTCGCACGAAGGCGCCTAGCGGTCTCCGAACAGGCGGATCCGGTCTTCCTTCTTGAGCTCGTTCGCGAGTACGGCGGCCTGGGTCCGGCGCTGGATACCGAGTTTGCCGAGGATGCGGGAAACGTAGTTCTTGATCGTCTTCTCCGCCAGGAAGAGCCGTTCGCCGATCTCCCGGTTGGTGAGTCCTTCCCCGATGAGCTCGAAGACGGCTCGTTCCTGCTCGGACAACCCGGCGATCGGATCGTCACGGTCGTGCTCCCGGCGGATGCGGTTCATCAGGGCGGCGGTGGTGCGGCTGTCGAGCAGTGAGCCGCCTTCGGCGATGGTCCTGATCGCCGAGACGAGGTCGTTGCCGAGCACCTGTTTCAGGACGAAGCCGGAGGCGCCCGCCATGATCGCGGTGAGCAGGGCCTCGTCGTCGGCGTAGGACGTGAGCATCAGGCAACGCAGGTCGGGCCGGGTCGAGAGCAACTCGCGGCACAGCTCGATACCGGTGCCGTCCGGGAGGCGGACGTCCAGCACCGCGATATCGGTTTCGGTCGCGGGAATCCGGGTGAGCGCTTCGGAGACCGACGCGGCTTCGCCGGAGATCTCGATGTCCGGCTCGCTGCCGAGCAGATCGGACAGCCCCCGCCGGACGATCTCGTGATCGTCGACCAGGAACACCTTGGTCGCCATGGCTCGTCCTCCCGCCGCAGGGTCCTGGCCGTGCTGCCGAACCTACTCCGGCACGCGGGACGGCACAGCGGTCTGGACGTCCCGGCGTCGTAGGGCTTTGGTCCCGGAGATCGGAGCCGTCCGCACCTGCGCACCGGTTCCGGAGTGGCGCACGGTGGATTCGAGCACAGCGCCACCGCGGAGGGCAGGGAGCATGGAGCGACGAGAGATCTGGTCGGCGGGGGAGACGGAGGTCCTGGCCCGGACCTTGCTGCGGGCGCCCTCGGTGCACAACACCCAGCCGTGGATCCTGGAGTTCGACGGCGGAAGGCTGCTGCTGATCGAGCGGCGTGACCTGACCCTCCCGGAACACGATCCGCTGGGCCGCGACCGGGTGATCTCCTGCGGCGCCGCCCTCACGAACCTGGAGCTCGCCGTCCGTGTGCTCGGCTACGCGCCGTGCACGGAGACGTTCCCCGAACCGGGCCGCCCGGAAGTGGTCGCGTCGGTCACGCCAGGCGAGCGTGCGTTGCCGTCCGCGGACGATCTGCACCGCTACTCGGCCATCGAACGACGGCGCAGCCACCGGCGGCGGTTCGCCGGACGGCCCGTCTCCCGTCAGCGGATCGGCGAGCTGGTGGACACCGCCGCCTCGGACGGCGTCGAAGCCAGGCCGATCCGTGACGAGCTGGAACTCGGTCGCGTCGCCGAACTGCTCGAATTCGCGGCGGAGGCCCACCAGCACGATCACGGATACCAGCGCGAGCTCGCCCTGTGGACGATCCGGGACGAGGTGTCGCATCGCCACGGTGTGGGGCTCGCCGCGACGGCGCTTCCTCCGGGCTCGCTGCCCTGGGCGGGCTTGGTCCGGCCGTCGACGGCGTTGCCGGACAGCGTGGTCCTGACCCATCGGCTGACGGAAGAGACGTTGCTCGTCTTCTTGACCCTCGACGACACCCGGCACGACCACTTGGCCGTGGGGCAAGCGGTGCAGCGCACCTGGCTCGACGCGGTCGACGGAGGTCTCGTCGGCTCGGTGCTGACCCAGCCGCTGCACCTGCCCGAAGTGCGTTCCGCGTTGTGCGACGATCTCGAACTCGCCGGTTTCCCGCAGCTGCTCATGCGGCTCGGCTATCCCGCCGGCGCGGTGCCGTCCAGCCCGCGTCGCGCCATCGACGAAATACTCGGTCGCGGTTTCTGAACCCGAGACTCCACAAAGGACATACGACAGCTCGGTCCACGATCTGGGACCGCGCGTCGTCATGTCCTCTTTCCGAACAGTGGGAAAAATGCTGGGTTTCGGCCGCCGCGCGCGGCATGGTCATTTTGACGGGTTCCCACTCGGCTTCGGACACGTAAAAGGATCTCGTAACTTCCGGCGAACGGGGAAATTCGTTCCGTTTTGTCACGCGGCCGTTCTCCCGAATTTCGAAGTGACTGCGAATACGTCATTCTTCTGCCCTAATTCCATCGAACTCGGCTGTTTGCCGTCATAACCTCGCGCGCTGTCGTCGGGTTATGGCCTGGGAGAAACGGACGACCGATCTTTCGTACTTACGGAGGTACCCGTGGAAAGTGTCCCGCACTACTTTCCAACCCTGTCACCTCCGCCAGGGCATCTTGTCCGGCAGGTACTTCCGAACTCCGCCTTATACCCCACCGCGAATGCGGCCACTGTGGCTACCTATTAAGGAAAATGGTGAATTCTTCCCCGAAACTCGATGTCAGCCCGAACCCGCCCCTGCCGAAGACGCGAAACGAAGGACTGGTCATACGAAAATACGGTGGCTCGTCGCTGGCCACACCTGAAATGGTGCACAACGTCGCCGCCGAGGTGGCGGCGATCGCCGAGGCGGGAGATCGGGTGGTCCTGGTCGTGTCGGCGATGGGGGACAGCACGGACCGGTTGATCGCGCTGGCGGGCGAGTTCGCCGAACCGCCCGTTCCCCGGGAACTCGACCAGTTGATGGCGACCGGTGAACAGGTCTCCGCGGCGGTGCTCGCGATGGCGTTGGCCGAGCGCGGGATCGAGGCCGTCTCGTTGTCCGGTGACCAGGCCGGGATCGAGGTCGCGGGTGAACCCGGCGCGGGGACCATCGTGCGGGTCGATCCCGGCAAGATCGTCGCCCGGCTGCGTGACGTGCGGGTCGTGGTCGTCGCCGGATTTCAGGGCCGGAACGCCGACGGCGAACTGCTGACCTTGGGCCGAGGTGGTTCCGACACCACCGCCGTGGCGCTCGCGGCCGCGCTCGGCGGTTCCGAATGCGAGATCCGGACCGACGTGCACGGCGTTCGCACGGCCGATCCCCGGATCGTGCGGGACACCCGGCCGGTCCGGACGATCTCGTACGACGCCATGGTGGAGCTCGCCGGGCTCGGCGCCCGCGTGCTGCATCCCAGATCCGTCGAACTCGCGCGCCGTCACGGAGTGGCGGTGCGGGTGACGCACGCGTCGGATCCCGGCCCGTCGACCGTCGTGACGGCGGAAGAACCGTCGCTGGAAGGCACTCCTCGCGTCATCGGCATCGCCCACGAGCGCGACGTGCGGCTCGTCCGTGTCGAGGTTTCGGCTTCCGGCCCGGACCACTACGCGCGCGTTCTCACGACGCTGGCGAACTGCGGAGTGCGACCGGACAACCTGAGCTGGCCCGATCCCGGCGAACTGCGGTTCACCGTCCGGGGGACCGAGCCGCTCGGCCTGCCGATCGCCCGGCTCACGATGGACCTCGACGCCCGCTCCACGGTCTTCGACGAACTCGGCTCGGTTTCCGTGGTCGGCACCGCGCTGCTCGATCCGCCCGGGTTCCTGCCCGAGTTGCTGCGGGTCCTCGCCGACCACCGGGTCACGGTGCCCGCGATGACGACCTCGCAGTCGCGCCTCACCGCCGTGATCCCCGCCGACGCCGTCGACACGACCGTCCGCGCCCTGCACGACTCGTTCGGCTTGTCGGCGGAGAGGACATGAGCCCCTACGGACTGCCATCGGGCCAGTTCACCACCGATGGCCTGGTCCTGACCTGCGACGGTCACGACCAGCGGATTCGATGGCGGGTCGGCGATCGGCTGGAAGAGTTGTACGAGCGGCTCTGCGACCGGCTGCGAGCCGACGGCCTCGGCGACCGTCTCGCGGTCGACGCCGAGGGCGAGAAGCTCACGTTCGACGGCTTGGACGAGCGGGCGAACCGGCTCGCCCGCCATCTGCGAGCCCACGGGGTGCGGCCCGGCGACCGGATCGGGTTGTTGTTCGGCGAACCGGTTCACCCCTACGTCGCGATGCTCGCCGTGCTCAAGGTCAACGCGGCGTATGTGCCGCTGGACGCGGGGTTTCCGGACGACCGCTTGGCCTACATCGTCGAGGACGCCGGCGTCCGGCTCGTGGTGTCGACCGCCGCCCTGCGGGACCGATTCGAACCGGGCAGCGTCGAGGTGGTCTGTGTCGACGAGGACTCGGATCGCATCGCCGAGCTGTCGGGCGAGCGGCTCACCGCGGTCGAGAGGGGCACTCCGGCCGACGAACTCTGCTACATCGTCTACACGTCCGGCTCGACCGGGCGGCCGAAGGGCGTGACGATCGACCACGCGTCGATCTGCAATTTCGTCCAGGTCGCCGCCGAGGTCTACGGCATCCAGGGCACCGACCGGGTCTACCAGGGCATGACGATCGCGTTCGACTTCTCGGTCGAAGAGATCTGGGTGCCGTTGCTGAGCGGCGCGACACTCGTGCCGAAACCCGGCGGCGCCGCGCTCGTCGGTCACGACCTCCTCGAATTCCTGCGGGAGAACGAGGTCACCGCGCTGTGCTGCGTTCCGACCCTGCTGGCCAGTCTCGACGAGGACCTGCCGCTGCTGAGATTCCTCCTGGTGTCCGGTGAAGCGTGCCCCGAAGACCTCGTGCGCCGCTGGTATCGCCCGGACAGACGGTTCCTCAACGTCTACGGCCCGACGGAGGCCACTGTCACCGCGACGTGGTCGGTGCTGCGGCCGGATCGGCCGGTGACCATCGGCGTGCCCTTGCCGACCTATTCCGTCGTCATCCTCGACCCGGACGAGCCGAGGGCGCTGGCCGCGGGCGAACTCGGCGAGATCGGCATCGCGGGGATCGGGCTCGCCGGCGGCTACCTCAACCGGGCCGATCTGACCGAGCGCGCGTTCATCCCGGATTTCCTCGGCATCGGGCACAATCCGTCCCAGCGCATCTACCGCACCGGTGATCTGGGCCGGATCACCCCGGACGGCGAGATCGAGTACCACGGCCGCGCCGACACCCAGGTGAAGATCCGTGGCTACCGGGTCGAGCTCACCGAGATCGAGTCGGTCCTCCTGCAGATCCCCGGAATCGCCCAGGCTGTGGTCGAAACCCACCATCCGGAACCCGGCACCGTCGAACTGGTCGCCTACTACAGCCTGCGCCGCGACCAGACGGACGTCGATCCCGGTGAACTCCGCAGGCGCCTGGCGGAACTGCTGCCGGGCTATATGGTGCCCGCCTATCTCGAAAAGCTCGACCACATCCCGCTGACTCCGGCGGGCAAGGCCGACCGCAAGCATCTCCCGGCGCCCAGCGGTCCGCGAAGAGTGGGAAACGACATCGGTTACGTGGCACCGGCCACCGAGACCGAACTCCGCTTGGCGGAGGCGTTGGGCGGTGTCCTCGGGATCGAGCGGATCTCGGCGACGGGGCACTTCTTCGACGACTACGGGGCCGACTCCCTGCTGCTGGCCAAGTTCTGCGCGGTGATCCGGGAACGTGGAGACCTCGCGCCGTTGTCGGCCAGGGACGTGTATCTCAACCCCACCGTTCGCGGTCTCGCCGAGTCGGCCGCCGCCGCGTCCCAGGTGACGGTCGCTCGCGCCGAGGAGCCGCGCCGCGCGTCGACCGTGTCGTACGTCCTTTGTGGACTGTTCCAGCTCTTGGCGTTTCTGGCCTACGCCGCCAGTTCGGGCTGGATCCTGGACACGGGATTCGCCTGGATCTCCGCCGCGACGGGGTTCGTCGAGAGCTACGCGCGCGCCGTCGGACTCGGGCTCGTCGTCTTCGTCATCATGTCCGTGGTGCCGATCGCGGCGAAATGGACGATCGTCGGCCGGTGGAAACCGGGGGAGATCCCACTGTGGAGCGTGGGCTATCTGCGCTTCTGGACGGTCAAGACCTTGGTCAGGTTCAGCCCGCTGATGCTGTTCATCGGCACGCCCCTGTACTCGTGGTACCTGCGGGCGCTTGGTGCGGACATCGGCAAAGGCGCCGTGATCCTGTCGCGGAACCCGCCGGTCTGCACCGATCTGTTCAGCGTCGGCGCCGGGGCGGTCATCCGGAAGGACGCGTACTTCTCCTGCTATCGCGCCAGGGCAGGGCGGATCCAGACCGGCCGGGTCACGCTCGGCGACAATGCCTTCGTCGGTGAGATGACCGTGCTCGACATCGGCACGGCACTCGGCCACGACTCGCAGCTCGGCCACTCGTCGTCGTTGAACTCCGGGCAATCGGTCCCCGACGGCGAAAGCTGGCACGGGTCGCCGGCCCGTCTCTCCACAGTGGACTACCGGGCGCTGGGAACGGTCCCGCGCGGCAGGCTCAGGCCGATCGTCTTCTGCGCCTCCAGCCTGCTGCTCCTGCTCTCGGTGACACTTCCCGTGACGCTGGGCGGGGCAGACGTGTTCGTCGACCGCTGGCTCACCACGACGACGGACTTCACGAGCTGGGCCTTCTATCGCGGCCGGATCCTCGACTCCGCTCTGCTGTACTTCGGGGCGTTGCTCGGCGGACTCGCGGTCGTCCTCGTGATCCCGCGTCTGCTCGGCCTCTTCCTCCGGCCGGATCGCGTCTATCCGCTCTACGGCAGGCATTTCGCCATCCAGCGGTTGATCGCGCGGCTGACCAACATGCGTGCGTACACGTACTTGTTCGGCGACAGCAGCTACATCGTGTACTACCTGCGTGCACTGGGATACGACCTGTCGAAGATCCAGCAGACCGGATCCAACTTCGGGGTCGAGGTCAAGCACGAGACGCCGTTCCTCAGCACGGTCGGCACCGGCACGATGGTCTCGGACGGTCTATCGCTGCTCAACGCCGACTTTTCGTCCTCGTCGTTCCGTCTGCGCAGGACGTCCGTCGCGCCGGAGGCGTTCCTGGGCAACGAGATCGCCTTCCCACCCGACGCGCGGATCGGCCGGAACTGCCTCCTGGCCACCAAGGTCCTGGTTCCGCTGGACGGGCCGGTCCGGGAGAACGTCGGCTTGCTGGGGTCGCCCGCGTTCGAAATCCCCAGGACCGTCCGACGCGACACCGGATTCGAGCATCTCGGCAGCGGGGACGCGCTGCGCCGGGGCCTGCGGGCGAAGAACCGCCACAACACCGTCACCATCGCCATCTACCTGCTCGTGCATTGGCTGCACCTGCTCGGAATCCTGTTGATCGGTACGTCGGCCGGCGCCCTGCACGAGCGGATCGGCCCGCTCGCGGTCGGTGTCGGCATCGTGGCGACCCTGGTGTTCTCGGTCGCGTTCCTCATGGTGGCGGAACTCGGCGTACAGGGCTTCCGGGCGCTGCGGCCGAGGTTCTGCTCGATCTACGATCCGGTGTTCTGGCGGCACGAGCGGTTCTGGAAGCTCAGCCCGGCCCGCTATCTCGCGCTGTTCAACGGGACGGCGTTCAAACCGTTCCTGCTGCGTCGCCTCGGTGTCCGAATCGGCCGTCGGGTCTTCGACGACGGGTGCGGGATCCCGGAGCGGTCGCTGGTGAGCATCGGCGACGACTGCGTGCTCAACCTGCACACCGTCGTTCAAGGACATTCACTCGAGGACGGCACGTTCAAATCCGACTACATCGACATCGGCGCGGGGTGCACCCTCAGCACCGGCTCTTTTGTCCACTATGGAGTGACGATGGCGGACGGGGCGATCGCCGAAGCGGACGCGTTCCTGATGAAGGGCACCACAGCCCCGGCACGGACCCGCTGGTACGCCAATCCGGCGGTCGAACTCGACACGGCGGAAGAAATCACCGCGGCAAGGAGGCTGCCATGACCCGCACTCCCACGGCGAGACCGGCTCTCGCCCCCCGTGTCGAGGGCGCCCTGCCCGGTCCTCGTTCGGCTGAGTTCCTCGAACACCAGCGACAATGGGAATCCAGCGCGCGGGCGTATCCACGCCATCTGCCGATCGCCATCGCGGGCGCGGAGGGCAGCTACCTGTGGGACATGGACGGGAACGTCTTCCTCGACTTCCTGGCGGGTGCGGGCGTGCTCTCCCTCGGCCACAACCATCCCGAACTGGTGCACGCGGCCACTGAGCAGATGCACGTGCTCACCCACGGCCTGGACTTCCCGACGGCGGCGAAACGCGAGTTCGTCGACGCCCAGCTGTCCATGCTGCCGCCGAGCCTGAGCTCGCGGATGCGGATGCACTTCTGCGGCCCCGGCGGCGCCAACGCCGTGGACGCCGCGATCAAACTGTGCAAGACCGCGACCGGACGCGGTGACCTGGTGTCCTTCCAGGGCGGGTTCCACGGCTCGAGTCACGCCGCGATGGCGTTGACCGGGCTCGTCGCCCAGAAACGGCCGATCGCCAACGGGGTACCCGGCGTGCACTTCTTCCCGTACTCCTACTGCGCCCGATGCCCGGTGGGGCTTGCGCCGGACACCTGCGCGACCAACTGCGTCGGCCTGCTGGAACGGTCGCTGCGGGATCCCAACGGCGGCATCCCCCTTCCCGCCGCGGTGATCCTGGAAATGGTGCAGGGCGAAGGCGGGATCATCCCGGCGGACCGCGACTTCGTGCGCCGGGTCCGGGCGCTGACCGCGGAACTGGACATCCCTCTCGTCGTCGACGAGGTGCAGACCGGTTGCGGCCGTACCGGGACCTGGTTCGCGTTCGAGCACTACGACATCGAGCCCGACGTGATCATCGCCTCGAAGGCGTTGAGCGGGATGGGACTCCCGGTGGCGGTGATCTTCTACGACCGGCGGCTGGACGGCTGGGCACCCGGTGCGCACACCGGGACGTTCCGCGGCAACCAGGCCGCGTTCGCCGCCGGCGCGGCGGCGATCCGCATCGTCCGGCGTGACGACGTGCTCGGCAATGTCCGGCAGCGCGGACGAGAGCTCGCGCAACGGCTCGGCGTCCTGCACGGCGACGTCTGGGTACGTGAGGTGCGCGGCCTCGGCCTGATGTGGGGGATCGAGCTGGCCGATCCGCGCGACGGCCGCCCGGCCGGCGCATACGCCCGGGCCGTGCAGGCGTATGCGTTGCAGCACGGGCTGATCGTCGAACTCGGCGGCCGCGACGACAGCGTGATCCGCCTGATGCCGCCGCTCACCGTGACCGCCGAGGAGATCGAACTCGCCTGCGCGATCCTGCTGGACGCGATCGAGCGCTGCGGTCCGCCGCAGTAGGGAAGCCGCAGGTCCCGCCTCGTGAGTGGTGAGGACGGTTAGAACCGTCCGCACCACTCACGAGGCCGTTGCCTCTTCGGACAGCGTCGGTGTGCGCAACAGGCAGCATCGCAGGCTTTTCGTTCTTCGCCGCTCTTGCGTGGATAGGCTCGCTCACGCCCGGTCGGGCAGCTATCCGTTGCGAGGAAAGGAATCCAGCCCCATGCGGAAGAGAGCCAAGAGGCTTTCGGTAGTCGGTGCGGCCGCGCTCGGCCTGCTCGTCGCGGTTCCGGCGAGCCCGGCCTTCGCCATCGACCAGGTCGCCTGCGGCAACAGGGACGACTTCGTGAAGCTGGACATCTCGTTCGGCAACGGGATGGGCACCAACCGATGCTTCGCGAACGGCGGCGTCACCGGCACGGACATCGGCGGGGTCTACAACATCACCTCGGGCAACAACAAGGTGACGGTCAACTACGAGCGCAACGGCCGGTACGAATCGTCGACCCTCGGGTACTGGCAGGGGGTCGGTTTCGCCGGGACCGTCCGGGTGTACGAGGTGCGCATCTGGTGATGATCGCCTCAGGGGGAGCGACCAAAACTCCGGATACGGCCCGTGATCGACACCCGGCCGTTAGAGTGAACAGTCGCTGTAGCCGTCACTCTTGAGGAGTAGCAGTTCATGATCGCCGAGAGCGCGAACCAGCAGAGCGTGACCTTCCCGCAGGAAGCTACGCCGATCTTCGATCTGGTCGCGAAGATGGTGTCGCGGACGCAGACCGAGGACGAGCACGACTTCGAGCGCGAAGCCGGTCTCGCGACGTCGGTGTAGCTTCCTGCCGCGGCAGGTCAGTCAGACGGTGTGCCGGCGTGGCCGCGGAGTTCCGCGGCCGTGCGGCGGGCGTGGGCCAGGCCGTCGAGTATCCATTGCGGGGGCTGCCGGTCGTTGGTCGCGATCCGCTCGTAGGCGGCGACGAGCCGTTCCGCGATCTTCAGCCGGGCTTCCACGGCAGGCGGTTCGGGGTCGCTCTGCTCGGCCGGGATCGTGACCAGGGCCAAGTGTCCGGCTGGCGCACGAGTCGCGGGTTCGGCGGGTGTGTCGGATCGCTGTTCCGTGGTGGACAGGCGTCGAAGGCGGAGGGTCGTCTGCTCGGTGTTTCCCGGCACGCCCTCGCGACGGGAGCCCTGCGAGGGGAAGGGATCCGCCCGGAACCGCGCGACCGAGGGCCAGTACCGGCTTCGTGCCGACTTCGGTGTCTCCCCGTCGAGGCCGCCCGCGATCTCCTGCCAGGTCTTTCCGTCGAGTCGCGCAGCGACCACCGCCGCTTCGACGATCTGCTGCGCCATCCCGATCATGCCGGAGTGGTCGGGCGGGGAGGACGCGTCCACCCTGGCGGCGTTCGCCGCGAGATCGGCCAGTTCCGCCGCGTGCGCGGCGAGGACCAGATGGGCCCGGGTGGCCGCGGCGGGGATGGTGTGGCGTGTGGTCACCGTCCGCTCCTCGTGGCAGGCCGGAGGCTCGACAAGAGGCTCGCGGAATCCCGCATGCCGTGACTCACAGGTGTTCTCACCTTCTCTGATATGCAAACTTGCATAAATATGCAATTAATGGGTGTGCGGCGCTGTGCAAGAACCGCGAGATTGTGCCCTGATCGGGTGTGGTCGCGCCCGTTCCGTGTGAGGTGACGTTCGGCCGCCCTCGATATCGGGCACGATCAGGGAGGTGCGGACGGCTCTGCGGGGAAGGGATGCCGATGAACAGCCCCCTGTATCAGGCGACGGCGGAGTTCTTCAAAACGCTGGGGCATCCCGTCCGGATCCGCGTGCTCGAACTGCTCAGCGAGCGGGACCACCGCGTCTCGGAGCTGCTGGCCGACCTGGGGATCGAGCCCGCCAACCTGTCCCAGCAGCTCGCCGTCCTGCGCCGGGCCAATCTGGTGGTGCCTCGCAAGGACGGCACGACCGTCTCCTACTCCCTGACCAGTCCGTCGGTCGCCGAACTGCTCGCTGTCGCGCGCGGGATTCTGACCGGGGTCATAACCGGTCAGCTGGGACTGCTCGACGATCTGCAGAGTTCCACCGGTTCGGTTTCGCCTGAATCAGGATGAAAAGCAATTTCTATTATTCACGGCCACACTGCGACCGTCATTTGTTTTCGTTGTCGGAATCGGCGTGCT
Organism: Amycolatopsis sp. MJM2582; assembly: GCF_000754115.1. Lineage (NCBI taxonomy): Bacteria > Bacillati > Actinomycetota > Actinomycetes > Pseudonocardiales > Pseudonocardiaceae > Amycolatopsis > Amycolatopsis sp. MJM2582. Next base: position 941,115 of record NZ_JPLW01000002.1, on the reverse strand, counting down.
GTCCATTCGATTCGGAATGGTCCTCGCCGTCCCGGGTCCGCCGTGTCTCCTCGACCAAAGAGTCGAAGATGGGGGTTCCGCACAGCTCCACATGGTCCTCCGTCGCGCCGGTCCTCGTGCCCGATCATCTTGCCCCGGAACGGCTTCTTCGATCCAGTTCCGCCGGGCAATGCACTCGATTGAGCTCACCCTCGGGGGTGAGCTATTCATCGATGTGAAAAGCGAAGTGTAGGACATGACCCTTTCGTCGGTGTCGCCGGGTTTTGCGGAAATAATGATTCCGCTTTCCCGGCGTGCGTGAGAAAAGGATTGCTCACTCGTCTCGTGGCTGGTCAGCGCGGGGCGGAGAACTCGACCCGGTAGCGGGTCGGCGTCGTGCCCAGCGCGGTGGCGAAGTGCTCGCGAAGCCGGGCGGACGTGCCGAAGCCGGACTGTGCGGCCACGGCGTCGACGCCGAGCGAGGTCGTCTCGAGCAGGTGCCGCGCCTGCGCGAGACGTTGCGCGACAAGCCAGTTGTGGACGGTGGTTCCGGTGCGGGCGCGAAACGAGCGGGTGAACGTACTGCGGCTCATATGCGCCCGGGCGGCGAGGCCGTCGATGCTGTGCTGCGTGCCCAGATGGGCCCGCGCCCAGCTCATCACCTCGGCGAGCGGATCCTCGTCCGCGGCGGGTACGGGAAGTTCGATGAACTGGGCCTGGCCGCCGGGACGGTGCGGCGCCGCGACGATCCGGCGGGCGACGCGGTTGGCCACGACCTGCCCCGCCGTGCGGGCGAGCAGGTGAAGGCAGGTGTCGATCCCGGCGGTCGCACCGGCGCCGGTCACGACGTCGCCCTCGTCGACATACAACTCCTCAGGGCGCAGCTCGACCGATGGGAAGCGCCGGCGGAACGTCTCGATCCATTTCCAGTGGGTCGTCGCGGCACGGCCGTCGAGGATGCCGGCGTCCGCGAGGGCGAAGACGCCCAGGCAGAGTCCGACGACGAGGGCTCCGCGTTCGTGCGCGTCTCGCAGCGCGGTCGATACGGGCGCGGGCGTCGCGGTTTCCGGGGCGGACCACCACGGTACAACGACGATGTCGGCGTCCGCGAAGGCATCGAGCCCCGCCGAGACGTCGATCGTGTATCCGGCGCTCGTGGTGAGCCTGCCGGGCTCGGCGGCGACGACCGTGAGCGGCCACGGTTCCATATCGCCCGCCGGGGATTCCGGGCCCCACACCAGCGACGGGACGGCGAGGTGGAACGGACTGATCCCCTCGAACGCCAGGACGGCCACCCTCGGAGCACTCATCGATCCCTCTTGCCGCGGACGTCGGCCGATCTCGACCATGACTGACCCGATTCCGTATCTCGATGTCGAATCGGGTCAGCCAAGATGGTAGCCGTACCGACGGAAAGCAAAGGAAACACGATGACCAGCACCACGCTCCGCGAAATCAGCACCCTGCCGACGACCCCCGCCGCGCTCTCGGACGCGACGGTGATCCTCGTCGACTACCAGAACACCTACACGCGCGGCGTGATGGAGCTCGACGGCTGGGAAGCGGCGCTCGACGAGGCGGCCACGTTGCTGGCGCGCGCCCGATCCGCGGGCGCGACGGTCATTCACGTCATGCACGACGGCGGCGAGGGCAGCCCGTACGACCTCCAGCAGGACATCGGCCGGATCCACGAGCGGGTCGCCCCCGCCCCGGGCGAGGAGGTCGTGGTGAAGACCGCGCCGAACTCGTTCGTCGGAACCCGGCTGGGGGAACTGGTCGACGCCGCCGGACATCAGGACGTCGTCGTGGCCGGGTTCATGACGCATATGTGCGTCACGTTCACCGCGGAAGGCGCGTTCCTGCGCGGGAACAGCCCCACCGTGGTGGCCGCCGCCTGTGCCACGCGCCCGCTCCCGTCCGTCGCCGGACCGGTGACCGCCGCCGAACTGCACCGCGCGGCACTCGCCACGATCGGTGATCTCTACGCGGTCGTGGTCGGCACGACGGCCGAGCTCGGCTAGGACCTGCGAGGTCGCGCTCGCGCGTGGATCATGAAGGTGTTCCCGCCGCCGAAGCATCGAAGGGGTCCTGATGGCCAAGCCCAACGTCGCCGAGCAGTTCGTCCAAGTCCTGGTCCAGGCCGGAGTGGAGCGGATCTACGGCGTGGTCGGAGACAGCCTCAACCCCATCGTCGACGCCATCCGCCGGACACCGGGTATCGAATGGGTGCACGTGCGCAACGAGGAGGCGGGCGCGTTCGCGGCGGCGGCCGAGGCCCAGCTGACCGGACGGCTCGCGGTGTGCGCCGGCAGCTGCGGTCCCGGCAACACCCATCTGGTGCAAGGACTTTACGACGCGCACCGCACGGGAGCACCGGTTCTCGCGCTGGCCTCGCATATCCCGTCCGGTCAGATCGGGACCGGGTTCTTCCAGGAGACCCATCCCGAACGGCTGTTCGTGGACTGCAGTGGCTATTGCGAGCAGATCAGCAGGCCCGCCCAGATGCCGAGGGTGCTGCGGATCGCCATGCAGCACGCGTTGTCCCGCGGCGAGGTGTCGGTGCTGGTGTTGCCTGGGGACGTCGCGCATCTCGACGCCGTCGCGCCCACAGGGAACGGGGCGCCGGTCACCGATCACGGGACGGTCGTGCCGCCCGAGTCGCAAGTGGCCCGGCTCGCCGAGTTGATCAACGACGCCGAGACCGTCACCTTGTTCGCCGGTGCCGGGGTGCGTGGCGCGCACGCGGAGGTGATGGAACTGGCCGAGACAGTGCAGGCGCCGGTAGGCCACAGCCTGCGCGGCAAGGAGTGGATCCAGTACGACAATCCGTTCGACGTCGGGATGAGCGGTCTGCTCGGCTACGGCGCCTGCTACCGGGCCATGAACGACGCGGATCTGCTGGTCCTGCTGGGCACCGATTTCCCTTACGACTCCTTCCTTCCCCAGGCGCGGACCGTGCAGGTCGACCACGACGCGACCCGCCTGGGCCGTCGTACCCCGCTTGAGCTGGCGGTGCACGGCGACGTGCGGGAGACCCTGCGGGCCGTGCTGCCGCTCCTGCGGCGCAAGTCCGACCGCACGTTCCTGGACCGGATGCTGCGTGACCACTGCAAGACGCTGGAACAGGTCGTCGACGCCTACACCCGCAACGTCGAACGGCACGTGCCCATCCATCCGGAGTTCGCCGCGGACCTGCTCGACGAACTCGCCGCGGACGACGCGATCTTCACCGTCGACACCGGTATGTGCAACGTGTGGGCCGCCCGGTATCTCACACCCAACGGGCGCCGCCGGGTCATCGGGTCGTTCCTGCACGGCACCATGGCCAACGCCCTGCCGCACGCCATCGGCGCGCAGTTCGCCTATCCGGGCCGCCAAGTCGTGTCGATGTCCGGCGACGGGGGACTGGGCATGCTGCTCGGCGAACTGCTCACCGTGGCCCTGCACGACCTGCCGGTCAAGATCGTGACGTTCAACAACTCCTCGCTCGGCATGGTGAAGCTGGAGATGCTGGTGGACGGCCTTCCCGACTACCAGACCGATCACCGCCCGGTGGACTTCGCCGCGATCGCCAGTGGCGCGGGACTGCGGGCCGAGCGGGTGACCGACCCCACCCGGCTGCGCGCGGCGCTCAAGGAAGCCTTGAGCCACGACGGCCCCGCGCTGGTGGATGTCGTGACGGACGCGAACGCGCTGTCCGTCCCGCCGCACATCACCGCCGGTCAGCTCGGCGGATTCGCCTTGGCCGCGAGCAAGGTCGTGCTCGAAGGCGGGGTCGGCCGGATGATCGACCTCGCCCGGGCCAACCTCCGCAACATCCCGCGGCCGTAGACCGCTGCGCCGGCTGATGGTTCGCCGACGACAGTTCACGGACTCGAGAACACGGGCAGAGGATCCGTCCACTGTGGATGGTCAGGCTCGGTCGGTGCCCATTCCGCGCCAGAGCAGGTCGAGCAGGCTCGCGACGTCGCTCCGCCATTCGCCCTTCGGGTCGAGGTAGAGCAGGCCGCCAAGGCCGCGCAGGATGGTCTCGGGTTTCAGATCCGCGCGGACGGTGCCCGCCTCGACATTGGCCTGCAGCAAGGTGGAGACCGCCCGGACCATGTCCTGATAGGCGCCCGCCGGCAGCTCTCCGCGTGAGGCTCCCGCGGCGCGCAAGGCGTCGGCCAGGCCGCGTTTGGTCATCATGTAGTGCGCCAGGTGATCGGTCGTCCAGACTCGGAAAGCCTGTTCCGGCGAGTACTTCTCGAGCAGGCTGGGCACGATCTCGACCAGCTGGCGCACCTCGCGCCGGTACACCGCGAGGATGAGGGCTTCCGGAGTGGGGAAGTGCCGGTACACCGTGCCGACGCCGACCTCGGCCTGCTTCGCGATGGCATTGAACGAGACCTCGCCGGAGCAGGCGAGCGACTTCGCGGCGGTGGCGAGGATGCGCTCGTGGTTGCGCCGGGTGTCCGCACGCCGGGGATTGACCGAGCCCGTCGTCATCTGCCCTCCTGTCCACCGATCCCGTTCTCCGTGAATGTAGCCGAGGGAAGCGGGAAACCTGGAGCGACTCCAGGAGTGGACATCGACCTTGCCGGGTGGATCGCGATCCGCTAACTTGAAATCGAAGCGGATGAATATCCGTTTCGATTCACGAACGGACTCCCACCACCTCAACCTACGCCGTCCTGGCCGCGGCCAGGACGATCTGCGGAAAGAGTTTCAGTGGACATCTCACTCGAAGTCAATGGCAGGACGGAACACCTGAGTGTCGATCCCGGGGTGACCCTGCTGGACACGCTGCGAGAGCGGCTCGCCGTCACCGGGCCGAAGAAGGGTTGCGACCGGGGGCAGTGCGGCGCCTGCACGGTGCATGTCGGCGGACGGCCGGTGCTGTCCTGTCTCACCTTGGCCGCCACCGTGAAACAGCCGGTGACCACCGTCGAAGCATTGTCCACTGAGGACGGTCTGCATCCGGTCCAGCAGGCGTTCGTCGACCAGGACGCCCTGCAGTGCGGCTTCTGCACGTCCGGGCAGATCATGTCGGCGGTCGCCGCCGTCGAACAGGACGTCGAGGACGTTCGCGAGTTCATGTCCGGCAACCTCTGCCGGTGCGCGGCGTACCCGAATATCATCGCGGCGGTCGAGCAGGCGAGGAGGGCCGATGCGTCCCTTTGAGCTGCTCGCGCCCGAGACCGTCGAAGACGCGGTCGCTTCGCCCGGCACCTTTCTGGCGGGCGGCACCACCCTCGTCGACCTGATGAAGCTGAACGTCCTGACACCGCGACAGGTCCTGGACATCAACGCGGTACCGCTGCGCGGCATCGACACCACCGACGGTCTGCGCTTCGGCGCGCTGGAGCGGATGAGCGACATTGCCGGCCACGCCGGGGTGTACCCGGTGATCTCCCGGGCGCTGCTGCTCAGCGCGTCCCAGCAGATCCGGAACATGGCCAGCATCGGCGGAAACCTCATGCAGCGCACCCGCTGCTCGTACTTCCGTGACGTCGCCATGCCGTGCAACCGGCGGGTGCCGGGCAGCGGCTGCCCGGCGATCTCGGGCGCCAACCGGATGCACGCCGTGCTGGGCACGAGCGATGCGTGCGTGGCGACCCATGCCAGCGACGTCGCCGTCGCCCTGGTGGCGCTCGACGCGCGGCTGCAACTGGTCAGCGAGGCCGGGACCCGCACCGTCGATCTGGCCTCGTTCTATCGGCAGCCCGGTGAGACCCCCGAGGTCGAGACCGATCTGCGGCCCGGTGAGCTGATCGCCGAGGTGGTGGTACCCCGGCTGGACTGGGCGTCGAACTCCACCTACGTCAAGGTGCGTGACAGGCAGTCCTACGAGTTCGCGCTGTGTTCCGCGGCGGTCGCGCTGCGGGTCGAGGACTCGCGCATCGTCGACGCCCGGGTCGCGGCGGGCGGTGTGGCGACCGTGCCGTGGCGGCTGCCCGCCGTCGAGGAGGCCCTGCGTGGTGCGCCCGCGACCGTCGCCGCCTTCGAAGAGGCGGCATCGGTGGCCGCCGACGGCGCGCGCCCGTTGGCCGCGAACGCGTTCAAGCCGTCGTTGCTGCGGCGGACCCTCGTCCGCGCGCTGCTCGAACTGACCGAAGGGAACCGCTCATGACCAGCAGGGTGGACGGGCCGCTGAAGGTCACCGGCCGGGCCGAATACGGGGCGGACCACACCTTTCCCGGGCTGGTCCACGGCTACGTCGTACTGAGCACGATCGCCCACGGCGAGATCGACACGATGGACGTCACGGCGGCGAAGGGCGCTCCGGGGGTGCTCGGTGTGTACACGCCGTTCGATCCGCTGCAGTTGCAGACGCCCGCGACGCCGGTCATGGGTGAGACGTGGGTTCCCTTGCAGGACAAGGAAGTCGCCTACTACGGCCAGCCGATCGGCTTCGTGGTCGCCGAGACGTACGAGCAGGCACGCGACGCGGCGATGCTGGTCGAGGTCACCTATCAGACCCGGCCCGCCCTGACTTCGCTGCAGGACGGCCTCGCCTCGGCCGAAGACGCACCGGACGGGAGGGGCGGCCCCTCGTCGCTCGCGATCCTCGCCGAGGGAGTCGAGTCGATCGAGGACGCGCTCGAGGAGAGCCCGGTGGTCGTCGAGGCCACATACACCACCGCGACGCAGAACCATGCCGCCATGGAACCGCATTCCGCGGTCGCGGTCTGGGGTGCCGACGGACTCACGATCCACAGCGGCAACCAGGCCTCCGATCTGCAGGCGGCGGAGCTGGCGATGGCGCTCGGCGTGGAACCGTCCGAGGTGCACGCGGTGAACCCGTTCGTGGGCGGTGCGTTCGGCGGCAAGGGGCACACGTCCACTCCGGCGTTCCTGGCCGCGGCCGCGGCGAAGGCACTAGGCAAGCCGGTGAAGGCCGTGCTCAGCCGGGAACAGGTCTTCACCGCGACCGCGGGCCGTGCCGCGACGGTGCAGAAGATCTCCCTCGGCGCGGAACACGACGGCACGCTCAACGCGCTCCGGCACGACTCGTGGTGCACCACGCCCATGGACCGGTCGTTCGTCGAGCCGACTTCGCACGGCACTTCGCGCGAGTGGTACGCCACCCGCAACCTGGCCATCAGCCAGAAGATGGTGCCGCTCAACATCCCGCCGACCACCTTCATGCGGGCGCCGGGGGAAGCACCCGGTTCTTTCGCGCTGGAAAGCGCGATCGACGAACTCGCGGTCGCGCTGCGCATGGACCCGATCGAACTGCGGCAGCGGAACAACTCGACCGCTCCGCCCGGCAAGGACCTGCAGTGGTCGAGCAAGCATCTCGACGAATGCTTCCGGGTCGGCGCGGAGCGGTTCGGCTGGGCCGACCGCGCACCCGAAGGGCGGACCGACGGCGACTGGCTCGTGGGCATGGGCACGGCCACCGCCATGTTCCCCGCGCTGCGGTTCCCGGCCACGGTCGAGCTCACCCTCCTGCCGGACGACACGGCCACCGTCGCGACCAGCGGGGCCGATCCGGGCACGGGCCTGCTGACCGTGCTCTCCCTGGTCGGCGGGGAGTCGCTCGACATCTCGCCGGACCGGGTCAAGGCGCGGCTCGGTGACTCGCGCCTGCCGTCCGGGGGTATGTCCGGCGGTTCGACGGCGACCGCGAGCGCCGGGACGGCCATCATGGTCGCCGCAGCCCAGGCGATCGACGAACTGCTGGCCCTGGCGTCGGCCCCGGGTGCGCCGTTCGAAGGCATGGAGGTCGCCTACGCGGACGGTCGCGTGCAGGCCGGGGAGCGGATGATGACCTTCGGCGAGCTGTTGCGGGCCCTGGACCGGCCGGCGCTGTCCGTGACCGGTTCTTCGGCGCCCGGCGAGGAGCTGACGAAGCATTCGTTCAGCTCGTTCGGCGCGCAGTTCTGCGAAGTCCGCGTGCACAAGTGGACGCGCGAGATCCGGGTATCGCGCATGCTCGGGGTGTTCGACGCCGGCCGGATCATCAACCCGAAGGCGGCGCGGAGCCAGATCATGGGCGGCATGATCTGGGGTGTCTCGGCCGCTCTGCACGAAGGGCTGGAGATCGAGGAGAACGGGCGCTTCGCCAACGGGGATTTCGCGAGCTACCTGATCCCGGTCAACGCGGACATCCCCGAGGTCGACGTCCACTTCGTCGAGTACCCGGACACGTTGCACAACTCGGTCGGCGCGAAGGGCCTCGGCGAGATCGGCACCGTCGGGATGGCGGCGGCGGTCGCGAACGCCGTCCACAACGCCACCGGCATCCGGGTGCGGCACATCCCCATCCTGATCGAGGATCTCCTCGACGAGTCCTAGAAGGGTGGGGAGGATTCGGGACGTTGAACGTCCCGAATCCTCCCCACCATCTCTCGGCGAAAGACCATTTCCTCCCGCGATTTGACAATTCCGGCGCGACCGAACGGTGGTTGCGCCGGTCTTGGGCATGGCCAGACTGGAAAGATCGGGACACGGGCATAGTCGCCGTTCGTGCCCGCGCCGGTAGGCCGTTTCGTTCGGTCTGTGGATGTCCACTCGTTGAATCGCGAATCTCCCGTTCGTCCCCTCGTGCCGGGCGGGAGTGAAGGAGGACGGATGAGACTCGACAGAAAGGTGGCCGCCGTCGTGGCGGCCGTCGTGCTGATGACGCCGTTGGCAGGCTCGGCGTCCATGGCCGGCGATCTGCGCGAAGCGAGGCAACCCGCACCGGCCTGTTCACCGGGTACCACGGTGACGACCGATGACGGCCCGGTGTGCGGTGTCGCCGGCGCCGCGGTCACGTCGTGGCAAGGAATCCGTTACGCCGCACCGCCGACCCGCGAATTGCGCTGGAAGCCGCCGCGGCGGCCCACGCCGTGGACCGAGCCGTTCGTCGCGACAACCGAGGGAAACCAGTGCGCACAACCGGCAGGCGCGGGGCCGGGCTCGGACGACGAGGACTGCCTCAACCTGACGGTCCGGGTACCCGCCAAGCGCGGCCCCGGTCCGCTCGCGGTGATGGTGCAACTGCATGGAGGCGGGTTCCTGCTGTGGAAACCGCAGGACGCGAGCCGCCTGGTGACCGCGGGCAACGTCATCAGCGTGGAGGTCAACTATCGGCTGGGGATCTTCGGATTCCTCGCCCACGAGGCGTTCGGCGCGCAGGCCGGGAACTACGGACTGCAGGATCAGCAGGCCGCGTTGCGCTGGGTGCAGCGCAACATCTCACGGTTCGGCGGAGACCCGCGCAACGTGACGATCTACGGTGCTTCCGCCGGCGGATCGAGCGTCTGCGCCCACACGATCTCGCCCGCCTCGGCGGGGCTGTTCCAGCGCGGTATCAGCGAAAGCGGCGAGTACAACTCGCTACTCGGCGTCGACACCATATGGCAGGCACAGGACTGCAAAGCGAAGCTGCCCACCGAAGCGCAGGCTCAGCGCACCGGGGCACGGTTCGCCGCCGCCGTCGGTTGCGGCGACGTCGCCGAAGCGGCCGCCTGCCTGCGTAAGACGCCTGCCGCGGTGTTGCTCAAGCAGGCGGATCACGGGAGGAACCCCGACAACGGGACGGTCGCGCCGATCGTGGACGGGAAGACCTTGCCGATGTCGCCGGGGGAGGCCTTCGCCACCGGCCGCGTCAACGACGTCGCCCTGATGCACGGCGTCGCCCGAGACGAGACCCAGTTGCCGTCCGCCTCGACTCCGGCCGACTACGAGAACCTGGTGCGCCAGCAATACGGCAAGCACGCCGCAGCGGTCCAACGCCTTTATCCGCTGACCCGGTTCCCCACGCCCGCGCCGTTCCTCGCCTTCCGGACGATCGTGGCCGACTCCAACTCGGTCTGCCCTTCGATCCTCAACAACGAACGGCTGGCCCGGCACCTCCCGGTCTTCGCCTACCAGATGGACGATACGGACGTCCCGCCCCAGTTCTTCCTCGATCCCACCAAACCGAACGGCGCCTACCACATCGCCGAATGGCTCCTGCTGTTCCCGGACGGTGTCGAACTCGCGCCGAATCAGCAGGTTCTGTCCGACCAGCTCGTCGCGCAGTGGACCGGATTCGCCCGCACCGGTGATCCGACCGTGGACGGCACTCCGCGCTGGGATCGCTACACCGGCGAGAATCCCGTCGTCATGTCGCTCAACGCCGCGGGGGACAGCAGGCTCACGACCGACATCCCGCGTCAGCATCATTGCGGATTCTGGAAGAAGCTGACCCCGTTCGCCGAAGGACGCTGACCGGAAACGATAATCCGGGAAAGTCCACGGGGAGGATCATGTCCACCAGGCACGACGGAGACAGCTGGGATCTGGCTTCCAGCGTCGGCACGACCGCGACCATGGCCGCGACGGCGCGGGCGATGGCCACGCGCGCGGATCGTTCGCTCATCGACGATCCGTTCGCCGAACCCCTCGTCCGGGCGGTGGGCGTCGACTCCCTCACCCGGCTCGCGTCGGGTGAAACCGCCCCCGGCGAACTCGTCGAGCAGGTGTGGATCGACGTCGCCAAGGTCCGCACCAAGTTCTACGACGAGTTCTTCCTCGACGCCACCGAAGCCGGGATCGCGCAGGTCGTGATCCTGGCTTCGGGGCTGGATTCCCGGGCGTACCGGCTGCCCTGGCCTGCCGGGACCGTGGTGTACGAACTCGACCAGCCACAGGTCATCGAGTTCAAGACACGCACGCTGGCCGAACTGGGCGCGGAGCCCACCGCCGACCGGAGGGCGGTCGCGGCCGACCTCCGCGCCGACTGGCCCGCTGCCTTGGGCGCCGTCGGTTTCGATCCCGCTCTGCCGACGGCGTGGAGTGCCGAGGGCCTGCTGGGTTACCTGCCACCCGAGGCGCAGGACGACCTGCTGGACCGCATCACCGAGCTCAGCGCTCCGGGAAGCCGCGTGGCCACCGAAAGCAGGCCCAACCCCCGGCCGGGCGAGGAAGAGGAGACGAAGGAACGCCTGAACCGCATGTCCGAACGCTGGCGTGAGCAGAGCGTCGACACCGACATGGCGAGGCTGCGTTACTTCGGCGAGCGCAACGAGGCCGGTCCGTACCTGGCCGATCGCGGCTGGACGCTGACCGGCATCAGCATCCGGGAGCTGTTCGCCGTCAACGGCCTGCCCGCGTTGACCGACGACGGCATGCGGATGGGGGACATGCTCTACGTCAGCGGGATCCGCTGAATTGCCTGCCTGTCAGCGAGAAGACGGGCGATCGCCCAGTCCTGCATGGCCACGCCGACGGACTTGAAGACCGTGCGGCCCCCGGATTTCACGACTCCGTCGGTCAGCGCGGTACTCAGTTCGATGAGGTCGTCCTCGGTGATGGCCCCGGCCGCGAGGGCGTGGATGATCTCGCCGGATTCCTCGAGGATCGCGTCTCGTTCGTCGATGACGACGGTCGCGTCGGCGAGCAGTTCGTCGGATAGTTCTCGCATGGTGGGGCGGTACGCGCCGATGGCGTTGACGTGGGCGTGTTCGGCCAGTGATTCGAGGGAGAACAGAGGTGTGGTGGACGTCGTCGCGCAGCAGACGATGTCCACGTCCCGAACGGCCTCGTCGGCGTCGGTGAGGGCGACGGCGCTGATGTCCAGCTCCGCACCGAGTGCCTTGCCGAGCGCTTCGGCGCGTTCGAGTCCGCGGCTGACGATCCTGAGCTCGGTCAGCGGCCGGACGGCGTGCACGGCGCGGACCTGGTCGGCCGCCTGCCCGCCCGCGCCGATGAGAGTGCACGTCCTCGCTTCGGGCGGGGCCAGCAGATCGGTCGCGACGCCGGTGATGGCGCCGGTGCGGATGCGGGTCACCTCGATGGCGTCGGCGACGAGCTGACCGCTGTGGCCGAATTCGCTCCAGACGACGGTGCCGGCGATGGCCGGGTCGCGGTCGAAGTCGAGGCTCAAGGTCTTGATCATCGCCGACGCGGTCGGCCGGTGGTGCGCCGACATCACGAGAAATCCGCCGTCGCGCAACACGGTTCGCGTCGGCATTTCGAATTCGCCGCGGCGCAGGGCGAGAAACCCGTTCCGGACCGCGTCGATGGCGGCGGGCATGGACACGGCGGCTCGGATCTCGTCCGGGCCGAAGGTCACGACGTCCACGAATCCTCCTTGTCAGCGCAGTACGAAGCCCGGGACCAGGTCGTCGTCGGGATCCACGACGAACCGGTGATGACCGGTGCGGAACGCGCGGCCGGTCACCACGGGCAGCACCGCGTTCCGGCCGGCGACCACGGTCGTGTCCGCGATCCGGGCGGACCACGTCGAACCGACGATCGACGAGTGGACGAGGGTGCCGTCCGTCGCCAATCGTCCTGACGAATGCAGGGCCGCGACGCGGGAGGCGGTCCCCGAACCGCAGGGCGACCTGTCCACCTGCCCGTCGGCGAAGACGGTCACATTGCGCTGGCGGACGTCTCCGTCCTCGTCGCCGAGTTCGTCGAAGAAGATCACGCCGTAGACGCCGCTGAGACGCGGATCGAGCGGGTGCTCGGCGTACGCGGTCGCGTTGATCTCGTTCTTGATCTCCCGCCCCAGCGCGATCAATTCGGGTAGCGAGGCCTTGTCGACGGAGAGGCCGAAGGTCGCCGCCGGCACGTGGGCGTAGATCGCGCCGCCGAACGCGATCGTGCCCGAGACGGCGCCGCGTGAGGTTTCCACGACGACCTCGTCATGGAGCAGGTAGCCGGCGACGCTGACGAAGTCGACCGCTGTGACCTTCGTTCCGTCCGTGGAGACCCGTGCGGTCACCCGTCCGGACGGAACGTCGATCACGACGTCGGTGACACCGCTGGGATCGACGGGCACCAGTCCGGTCTGGACCGCCCAGGTGCCAAGGCACATCGTGCCGTGGCCGCAGGCGGTGGAGAAGCCGTCCTTGTGCCAGAAGAGAACGCCGAAATGGGCGCCCGGATCGTCCGGCGCGACGATGAAACCGCCGTACATGTCGGCGTGCCCGCGAGGCTCGGAGCAGAGCAACTGCCGCAAACCGTCGACCTCGGGATCGACAGCGGCCGCGACGCGCTTTTCCGCGACCGTCGCTCCGGCCGGTCCCGCCGTCGTGGTGACGATCCTGAACGGTTCGCCACCGCAGTGGTAATCGACCGCCTCGATCCCGTCGTCCGTCATGGTGAACGAACGTAACATGTGACATTGTACTGAGCCAACGCCTGGTGGAGGGGCTGATGATGGGTGCGGTCACAGGACTGTCGTCGATCGGTGGTCGTCGCAACCTGCGCGACGAGGTCATCGAGAACCTTCGCGGTGCGGTGATCTCCGGTGAGATGCGACCCGGTGTCGTCTACTCCGCGCCCACGCTGGCCGCACAGTTCGGCGTGTCCGCGACCCCGGTGCGGGAGGCGATGCTCGACCTCGTCAAGGAAGGGCTCATGGAAACCGTGCGCAACAAGGGTTTCCGGGTCACCGAGCCATCCGAACGCGAACTCGACGACTTCACCGAGCTGCGTGCCCTGATCGAGGTGCCCACCGTGCGCCGCATCGCCGAGACGGGCGCCGACGCCGGCGCACTGAAGCGGCTCCGCGAGCTCGCGGCCGGGATCGAGCGCGCTTCCGTCGACCAGGACCTGATCGGGCACGTCAGATTCGACATGGAGTTCCATCTCGCGCTACTCGGACTGGCCGGCAACGAACACCTCGTCGAAATCGTCCGGTCGTTGCGAGCACGATCACGGATCTACGGCCTCAAGGTCCTGGCCGAACGTGGACAGCTCGTCGCCTCGGCACGCGAGCATGCCGAACTCGTCGACCTCGTCGAGGCCCGTGACGCCGACGGTGCGGAGGCGCTGATGCGTCGTCACATCGGGCATGTCCGAGGTATCTGGGCGGCCGAGCCGTAGCCGTTCGGACGTGGCGAAGTCGGCGGCGGTACCCGTCTTTGTCCACACAGGACGATCTAGCGTGGGCTCGGTGTCGTGACGCGGGCGTCGTCGAGGATGAGCGGTCGCCACTCGTCGGCACCGGTGCGGCCGTGCCCCGGGTCGATACCGGTGAACACCCGCCCTCCGACCCGTACGCGAACGTGGCGGGCCCGCCAGTCGACCGTCGTACGGTGCCGGATCCGCCCCGCACATCGCCAGGTCCGCTCGGCGAACCGCACGACCGTGGAGTGCCCGTGGACCTGGCCGAACGGTACGACGCCGAAGTAGCCCATCCACGGTTCGTGCAATGCCGCTCCCGATTCGGCCCACAAGGGCCCTGCGTCCTCGTCGCGGCCGTGTTCGCCTCTTTCCCAGATCAAGTCCGGGCGCTCATTGAGGATCGCCGCGGCTTCCGTCGCCGACGTCGGTCCTCCCAGACGCTGCCAGCAGGCGAGCGTCAGACCCGCGTGCGTGACCAGAAGTTCTTCGCCGTCGGCGGTCCGTACCGCCTCGGCCACCCGCAACCGGCCGTCGGCCCACCATTCCCGCAACCTGGTGACGTCGTCTTCCGGCAGGGGCTCGCGCCAGAAGATCTCCCCACCCGGCAGGTACTGTGTCTCGTGGTTCCCGGCGAGCTGGATCCATCGCCGGTCCTCCAGCAGTTTCCCCGCGATGTCGAGCACTCCCGCGCTGTCGGGGCCGCGATCGACGAGATCGCCGACCTGGATCACGGTGAGCTCGGGCGGGAGTCGTTTCGAGGTCACGCCGAGCCAAGCCAGGGCCTGGCGCAGCTGATCCGGATGCCCGCCGACATCGCCGATGAGGGCGACTCTCCCCATACGCACTCCCCAGGCCGGTCGTCAGGGCCCAGGTTACGGAATCTCGCGCCGGCGTGCTCCGGGCTCAGTCAGCGGCCTCCCGATGCCGCCCGTAAGGCTTGGCGTCCAGCAACGTGACGTGGACGGCCCCGCCGCTCGGCACGAGATATTCCCGCCGGTCACCCGGTTTCGCGCCGTGCAGAGCGCGCCCGAGCGGCGAATCGGGGGAGTAGACCTCCAGGTCGCCGTGCCCCGCCTCGTCGCGCGTGCCGAGCAGGAAGGTCTCGGTGTCGCCGTCGTCGTATCGGACGGTGAGCACCATGCCGGGCTCGGCGATCCCGTCGTCGGGCGGATCCTGCCCGACGACGGCGCCGCGCAGCATGTCCTCGATCTGCCGGATCCGTGCCTGCCGGTGGGCGTTGTGCGTGAGTTCGTCGTCGCCGTACCGGTCGTCGGTGCCGGGGCGCCGCAACGTCGCGAGCTCCTGCACCAGCCGAGCGTGCGCTTCCTTGGTCAGCCAAGGGCCTGACGAGACGGTGGACATGGTGGTGATCGCCTTTCGGTGGATACGTCCGTGAGGGCCGGGCGCGGAAAGGACCCGGCCCCCACAGACCTTCGGTGAGTCCCGCGTCGGTCAGCGGGTCTCTGGTTCACGGGACCGCCGCTGGAAGGCGCCCGCGTCGGTGGCGAACCCGATCGCGGCCTTCAGCAGAAGGTCCTTCTCGGTGCGCAGCAGGGCGTTCTCGGCGCGGAGCCGGTCCACTTCGGACTGTTCGCCCGGTGGGGTTTCGTTCTCTGGGAGCA
This sequence comes from Amycolatopsis sp. MJM2582, assembly GCF_000754115.1. Classification (NCBI taxonomy): domain Bacteria; kingdom Bacillati; phylum Actinomycetota; class Actinomycetes; order Pseudonocardiales; family Pseudonocardiaceae; genus Amycolatopsis; species Amycolatopsis sp. MJM2582. The sequence continues at coordinate 925,699 of NZ_JPLW01000002.1, read as the reverse complement.
TTTCCGTCCGAATCAGCGAAGGGGGTCGAAGGGCCGCAGCGCCTCGGGCTGTTTGCCGGTGGTGATGTGCTCGGCCAGGAGGCGTCCGGTGATCGGGCCGTGGGTCAGTCCCCACATCCCGTGCCCGCCCGCGACGTAGAGCCCGGGAGTGCTCGTCGCGCCGATCACGTGCCGCCCGTCGGTGGTGACCGGGCGGGAGCCGACCCATTCGTCGGTGCGCCGCTCCCAGTCCAGGCCGGTGAGGTACGGCCGCGCCGAGGCGATGATCGCGGCGATCCTCGCCGGATCCAGCCGAGCGTCCGGTTTCCGGAACTCCATCGTCCCGGCCACGCGCAGCCCTTCGCGGTACGGCGTGCACGCCACGCGGATGTCGGGCAGGTAGAGCGGGCCGGGCACCGGTTCGTCGGTCGGCACGGTGAAGGAATAGCCGCGCCCGGCCCGCACGGGGACTCTGACGCCCCACTTGCGGCCCAGGTCTCCGAGCCAGGCCCCGGTCGCCAGCACGACCGCGTTGGCGTTCACCGTCTGGCCCGTCTTCGAGCGCACGCTGAGCGCGTGCCGGTACGCGCGCAGGGAAGCGACCTCGAACTTGTGGCGGATCGTGCCGCCCCGGCTCACCACCGACCGCGCCAGCGACTCGACGAACCGGCCAGGGTCCACGTAGCGCTGCCCGTCGATCCGGACACCGGCGCCGAGCCTGGCCGTGGCCTGCGGGAACTGCTCGGCGAGGTCGGCCGCGGTGAGGCGGGTGTAGGAGATGCCCTGTCCCACTTCCTCGATCCGCCGCAGTTCGCCGATCAGCCCGGCGGAGTGGTCGGCGGTCTCGAACGCCGCCGTGATCGGCGCTTCGATGGTCGGCGCGTCCACCCCGTTCGTGGTGAGGACGTCGAAGGCTTCCAGGCACTCCTCGTTCAGCGGTGCGTTCGCCTCGACCGCGCGGGTCCACGACCGGCCGGTGCAGTTCGCGGCGAACCGGGCGAGGAACGACCACAGGCGTGGGTCGGGCGACGGCGGAACGTGCAGCGGGGCTTGCCGGTCCAGCAGCGTCCGCAGCCCGTAGCGCAGTACGCCGGGTTCGTTGAGCGGGATCGAGAGGCCGGGGGAGAGCCAGCCGGCGTTGCCCCACGACGCGCCCGCCGCGATACCCGCGCGGTCGACCACCGTGACACTGACGCCGCGCTCCTGCAGGAACCACGCGGTCGACAGGCCGACCACGCCGGCTCCGATCACGATCGCCGAACGCGGGCCGCCGTCGATCCGGTCGAGATCGCCCATGAGTTCCTCCGCAACGAGTGGTGCTGTCGCGGTCAGGATGGCTCGGATTCAGGCGGTCTCGATTGTCCGGAACCGACAACCTGGTCGGATCGTTTTGGCCGGAACGGTCAAGGAGCGGGGTCGGACACAGCCAGCTCGATGATCATCGCCAGCCGTTTCGCGGGCTGGTCGAGGCGTAGTTCGGTCACTTCGGCCATCTTCCGGAGCCGGTAGCGGATCGTGTTGGGATGCACCTCCAGCCGCTCGGCGGCCTCCGCGAGATCCCCTTGCGCCTCGAGCCAGGCGCGCAGCGTCGCGACGTAGCTGGTGGCGTTCGCGCTGTCGTGCCGCCGGAGCTCGGTGATCGGGCCGCGGGCGGGTGCCCGGCCGGACGCGGCCGCGGCCCGCAGCCGTTGCACCAGGATGTCGTCCCAGGCTTCGTCGTAGGCGATCGCGGATTTCGTGCCCGGACGCACGCCGTGCAGCGCGAGACATTCGTCGGCCTCCAGCCTGCTGGCGGGCAGCTCGGCCGACGTCGCACCCGCCCCGATGCCGGCCAGCATCGTCACCTGCCGGGGCAGCGCCTCGCGGATCGAACCGACCCACGCCCTGGCCGCCTCGACGTCGTCGCCGGGCAGGACGGTGTAGACGGTGTTGCTGAACAGCGTGCTGCGCCCGGGGCGTGACCAGCCGAAACCGGTGGTCGCCCGCTCGAACGCGAGCAACAGCGCGGCATGGCGCTCGTCGCCGATATGGGCCTGCAGCGCGATCACCCGGAACCGACCGGGCGGGAGGCCCAGCCTGCTGAGCACGGCCGCCGCGTCCGGTGTGCCCTCCACCAGCCGGATCACCAGATCGGATTCGACCTGCCGCTCCAGATCCGCGCTCGCACGTGAGCGCAGCAGGTGGAGACCGACCGTGCGCGAGCTGTCCCGCAGGACGGCGCGCCGGGCGTCGGAGAGCGGCCGGTCGCATTCCACCCAGATCGAACCCAGCAGCTCCCGGCCCGCGCGGACCGCGACGACCATGCGTCCGGTCAGCCCGTGTTCCGGATCGGCCTCGACGAACAGCGGCTCGTCCGATTCGGCGAGGTGCCTGAACACGCCCCGCCGTTCGAACAGCTCGCGGACCGGCTCCGGGACCAGCCTGCCCAGGATCGTCTCCAGTCGTGCCCGGTCGGCCAGGTGCTGGCGGCTGGAGTAGGCGAGGACGCGGGACAGCCGGTCTTCGATGGTCACCGCGCTGCCGAGCGCGTCCGCCAGGCTGTCGGCGAGCGCGAACAGGTCGGTCGGTCCGCGGCCCGACTCGGTCTCGCGGCCCTCCAGCACGAGGCCGTAGACCACGCCGGCAAGCTGTCCCCAGGACACGTCGGGGTCCACCAGCAGCACCGCGACGCCGCCGCGCTCCGCCCGTTCGGCCGCCTCCGGATCCGGCGTTGAGCCGCGGACCAGGACGACGGAGGCCTGTGCCGCCGCGGCCAGCTCGACGGCGGCCGCGACCGACTCCGCGCCGATGGCGAGGTACACGTCCCCGCGCAGGTCACGGGGGTCGGCGGAGTCGTGCATGACCACGTCGCGCAAGGCCGCCTCGCGCGACACCGGGCAGCACCACAACCGCGCCCCGTATCCACCGAGGACGTTCACGAGCCGATCGAGCGTCACCATGGCCGCGACCCTGCCATCAAATGGTGCCGGGCACCGCGCGATCACCCGTTGACTGTGAGTTTAAGAACCTTTTACACTGCGATCGTTAGGAAACTTACTTAACTAAGCGACCCGGCTGACAAGTCGCCGCCCACCGCCGGTACTCGCCGACTCCGCAACGTCGAGGAGTTCGCATGAAACGGAGAACACCCCTGGCCGGTGTCGCGGTGGCGACCCTGGCCTTGCTGGGGCAGACCTTGATTTCGTCGGGTACCACCGCGCAGGCGGAATCCCTGCTGTCGGCGGGCAAGCCGACCACCACGTCGTCGGTCGAGGCCGCCGAATTCGGCGGTGGCAACGCGGTCGACGGCAGCACCACGACCAGATGGGCCAGCGAGGAAGGTGTCGATCCGCAATGGATCGCCGTCGACCTCGGCGGGACCTCGACCGTCACCAAGGTCAAACTGAACTGGGAAGCCGCCTACGCCAAGACCTACAAGATCCAGGGCTCGGCCGACGGCCGGACGTGGACCGACATCAAGTCGATCGTCGGCGGTGACGGCGGCATCGACGAGCACCTCGGACTCAACGCCTCCGCCCGGCACATCCGTATCCACGGCACGGCCCGCGGTACGACCTACGGCTATTCGCTGTGGGAACTGGAGGTCTACGGCGACCGCGTCGGCGGAGGCGACACCCAGGCGCCGACGGTGCCCACCGGCCTCACCGCGACGGCCACCACCGTGGACAGCGTGACCCTCGGCTGGACGGCTTCCACCGACAATGTCGGGGTCACCGAGTACGAGGTGCTCCGTGACGGGAACGTCGTCGGCACCACCGCGACGACCACCTACACCGACAGCGGGCTGGCGTCCGGAGCGGAGTTCGGCTACTCCGTGCGGGCACGGGACGCGGCGGGCAACGTCTCCGCGGCGAGTCCGGTCGTCAAGGCCGCGACCAAGCCCGGCGGCAGCGGCCCGGTCACCCTCGCGCTCGCGGGCGACATCGCCAACCCGGAGCTCTTTTCCACGCACCAGGGGACGGCGAACCAGGTCGCCAAGATCAATCCGCAGTACGTGCTGACCGTGGGCGACAACCAGTACCACAAGGGCACGATCTCCGAGTACCGCGCGCACTACGACAAGACGTGGGGCAAGTTCAAGAGCATCACCAAACCCACAACGGGCAACCACGAATGGGACGACCAGCTCCGGGGGTACAAGGAGTACTTCGGGGCGATCGCGTACCCGCAGGGCCTGCCGTACTACAGCTACGACATCGGCGACTTCCATTTCGTCGCCATGGACTCGAACCCGATCTACACCGGTGGCGGTTCCGAGCAGGTGACCTGGCTGCGCAACGACCTGGCGAAGAACACCAAGTCGTGTGTCATTGGGTACTGGCACCACCCCCGGTTCAACTCGGGGAACTCCGGTGACAAGAAGCAGATCGCCCCGCTGTGGAACGAGCTGGCCAGGGCGAAGGCCGACATGGTCATCGCCGGGCACGATCACCATTACGAGCGGACGAAGCCGTTGGATGTCAACGGGCACATCGACGAGGCCAACGGCGTGCGTTCGGTCATCGCCGGCATCGGCGGCGACTACCTCTACACGGACTACAAGGCCCGCGAAGGGGTGGAGAAGATCCTTGCCAAGCACGGCGTCATGAAGCTGATGCTGAACGGGAAGTCCTACTCCTGGGAGATCCACGACACCAACGGGAACGTGCTCGACAAGGCGGGCCCGTACACCTGCCGCTGACGGAAGGGGGCCGGTGCCGTACTCGGCACCGGCCCCGATCCGTGTTCCATGACGACGTAGGCCCAACCAGGAGTACAGGTGAATCGAATGGTGAAGCCGGGCACCGCCGCGATCGCGGCGATCGTCCTGCTCGCTCAGCCCGTGATCGCTTCCAGCGCCGCGGCCGGACCGGTGGAATCCCTGCTGTCGGTCAACAAACGGACCACGACGTCCACCGTCGAGAACGAGAGCTTCAGCGGTGCCCTCGCCGTCGACGGCGATTCGACGACCCGCTGGGCGAGCCTGGAGGGCGATCCACAGTGGATCGCCGTCGACCTCGGCGGCCCGGCGGACATCAGCCGGATCAAGGTCTTCTGGGAATCGGCCCACGCGAAGGACTACCAGCTCCAGGCGTCCGACGACGGCCAGAACTGGCGCGACGTGAAGACCGTGCTGGGGAGCGACGGCGGACTCGACGAGTTCACCGGCCTGAACACCTCCGCCCGGCACGTCCGGATCTTCGGCACGGCACGGGCGACCGTTTACGGGTACTCGCTGTGGGAACTGGAGGTCTACGGCGTCCGGACCGGCGACGGCGACATCCAGCCGCCGTCGGTGCCGTCGGGGCTCCGGCAGGCGTCCTCCACCACCGAGAGCATCACGCTCGGCTGGAACCCGGCGAGCGACGACGTCGGGGTCGTCGAGTACGAGATCCTGCGCAACGGCAACGTGATCGGCAGGTCCGCGACGACGTCCTACACCGACACGTCGCTGGCTTCGGGCTTCGACTTCCAGTACGCGGTGCGGGCGCGGGACGCGGCCGGAAACCTGTCCGGGTCGACCACGCCGGTGAAGGCGTCCACCCGGCCGACCCCGTCCGACGGCATCGTCATCGCGCTCGCCGGCGACATAGCCAAGCCGGAGCTGCCTTCCGAACACCAGCAGACCGCGGAGCTCGTCGCCAAGATCAAGCCGCGCTACGTGCTGACGGTCGGAGACAACCAATACGTCGACGGCACCATCGAAGAATTCCGGTCCTACTACGACAAGACGTGGGGCAAGTTCAAGAAGATCACCAAACCCACGCCGGGCAACCACGAGTGGAACAACGAGCTGGCGGGGTACAAACAGTACTTCGGCAAGACCGCCACGCCGAAGGGCAAGCCGTACTACAGCTTCGACGTCGGAGCCTTCCATTTCGTCGCGCTCGATTCGGACCCGGTGTACAACGGTGGCGGCGCCGAACAGGTCGCCTGGCTGCGCAAGGACCTCGCGAAGACGAAGAAGTCCTGTATCGCCGGCTACTGGCACCACCCGCGCTTCAACTCGGGGAACTCCGGTGACGCGAAGAGCGTGGCGCCGTTGTGGAACGAGCTGGCCAGGGTGAAGGCGGACGTCGTGTTCGCCGGGCACGATCACCATTACGAGCGGACGAAGCCGCTGGACGTCAACGGGCACGTCGACGAGGCCAACGGCGTGCGTTCGGTCATCGCCGGCATCGGCGGCGACAGCCTGTACCTCGATTACAAGGCCCGCGAAGGCGTCGAGAAGATCCTGGGCAAGCACGGGGTGATGAAGCTGGTCCTCAAGGGAAAGACCTACTCCTGGGAAATCATCGGCACCAACGGCGAACTGCTCGACAAAGCAGGCCCGTACCGCTGCCGGTGACGGGGAAGGAGACGGGATGAAGCTTCCGGTGAAGTTCGTCGTGGCGCTGGCGGGTGTCGCCGCCCTCGCCGCCGCCTCGGTGGTGTATGTGGTGCAGGCCAAGGCGAAAAGCCCCGAGCGACAGGCGGCCGACGCGACGGTCGCGGTGGATTCCTCGGGGCAGGTCGGGCTGGGGGAGCAGGGCAGACTGCTGTTCCGCAACGGCGCTTCGGGGCCGGGGTACGGCAACGTCGCCTCGGTCTCCGTCTCCGATCCCGGAGGGCCGCGACGGATCAGCTCGCTCACGTGTGAACGGTTCTACACCGTGGCGAACGGTGGCCTGTGCCTGGCGAAGGACTCCACGCCGATGGCGGGTGCGGTCGCCCGGTTCGTCGATGCCGCGCTCGGCGAGGTCAAACGAGTCGACGTCCCCGGAATCCCCAACCGCGCGAAGCTCTCACCCGGTGGCCGGATGGGCAGCTGGACCACCTTCGTCACCGGTGACTCCTACTCGACGCCCGGCACTTTCTCGACGCGCACAGCCATCATGGATCGCGAACTGAACGAACTGTCGAGCAACATCGAGGGCATCCCGTTGCGGATCGGGGACGTGCCCCATCGTGGCGAGGACGTCAACTACTGGGGCGTCACGTTCGCCGCGGACGAGCGCACTTTCTACGCCACGGTCGCCACCGGCGGGCGGACTTATCTGGTGCAAGGCGACAACACGGCGTGGAACGCCCGCACGCTGCGGGAAAACGCGGAATGCCCTTCGCTGTCGCCGGATGGGAAGAAACTCGCGTTCAAGAAGCGGGTGGCGGAGGGCGACGTCAACCCGTGGCGGGAACACGTGCTGGATCTCGCCACGATGCGTGAGACCCCGCTGGCGGAGACACGCAGTGTCGATGACCAGGTGGTGTGGCTCGACAACGACACGATCGGGTACAGCCTGCCGCGCGGGAACGGGAAGGAAAGCGACATCTGGGCCGTGCCCGCGGACGGCAGTGGCGCGGCGCGGCTGCTGGTTCCGCTCGCGTCGTCGCCGTCGGTCACGGGTGATCTCGTCAAGCCCTCGTCGTGACTTAGGTTGGGTTGGTGGAAAACGACTACGACACCTTCGCCGAGGCGTATGCGGCCGAGAACGAAACCAGCCTGATCAACGCGTACTACACGCGGCCCGCCATCCTCGATCTGGCCGGCGACGTGACCGGCAAGCGGATCCTCGACGCGGGGTGCGGGGCGGGTCCCCTTTTCGAGGCACTGCGCGATCGGGGTGCCATCGTGACTGGGTTCGACTCCAGCGCCAAAATGCTGGAACTGGCCCGGAAACGCCTCGGCGACGACGCGGCATTGCGGGTCGCCGACATCGGCGAGCCGCTGCCCTATCCCGACGGTGCCTTCGACGACGTCATCGCCGCCCTGGTCTTGCACTACCTCGAAGACTGGACGGCGCCGCTGGCCGAGATCCGGCGTGTGCTGAAACCCGGCGGCAGGCTGATCATGGCCGTCAACCACCCGATCATCTTCAAGCTGGTCCATCCCGAAGGCGATTACTTCAAGACCGTCAAGTGGTCGGACGAGTACACCTTCAGTGGCCAGAAAGCCATTCTGACGTACTGGCATCGGCCCCTGCACGCGATGACCGACGCGTTCACCGCGGCGGGTTTCCGGACATCCGTCGTCAGCGAGCCCCACCCGGCGCCGGGCGCGCGAGAGCGTTTCCCGGAAGAGCTCGCGGGCAAGACCGCCTTCCTGAGTTTCCTGTTCTTCGTGCTCGAGGCGGATCAGGAGGTGGGGTGCCAGGCGTCGGCGACCAGGTCGACCGCACTGCGGGCCGGGTCGCGGGCCGCGTGGTCGTAGACCGCGCTGGTGGTGTCGATGCTGGCGTGCCCGACGTCGGCCTGGACATGTTCCAGAGACGCCCCCGCCTCCACCGCCGCGGTCACGTAGAAATGCCGCAGCGCGTGGGGATGCATCACTTCGGCGACACCGGCCAGCTCCGGGCCCGCGGCCGCGGCGACCCGGCGCAGCAGCTGCCAGATCGCCTGCCGGGCGAAACGACGTCCGCCGCGGGTCACCAGCAGCGGCCGGTCGCCACCACGACCGGCCCGGCCGGCCCCGCCACGATCGCGGTTCCCGCGCCGTCGCCACGCAGATTCGCGTACTCCAACACCGCGTTCTCGGCGGGGACGCTCAGATAGACGACTCGGACCTTGCCGCCCTTGCCTCGCACCCGTAGCGCCCGCCGCCCTCGCGTGACATGCAGGTCCGCCTCGTCGAGCCCGCACAGCTCGCTCACCCGCAACCCCAAGGTGAACAGGGAGACGATCGCGACCGCGCGGGCGACATCGCACGGGCCGGCACCACGCCGCGGCGTACCCGCCGCCCGGTGCAGCGCCGCGACCTGCCGGGAGGTCAACGTGATCGTCGCCGACGTGCTCGCCGCGGCCGCCGTCAGCCCGAGTCGCCGCCGGTCCAGCGCCGCAGGGTTCGCCGCCACGAGTCCGGCATCGGCCAGGAACGCGTACAGCGTCTTCACCGTGGCGAGCATCCGGTCCCGCGTCGACGGCGCGGCGCCCGCCTCGTCCAGTTCTGCCAGCCAAGCCTTCACGTGCGCCGACGTCGCCGCCGTCGGGTCGACACCGCGCGCGGCGCACCACCGGAGCCAATGCCAGGACCGCAATCTGCCGCGACCCGCAGGCGGAGGCCCCGCCCGCCCGGACGCCGGCGCGGTGACCACGGCGTCGGCGTAAGCCGCCACCGCGGCGCTCCAGCGAGCGTCGCTCGGAGTGCCGGTCGGCGTCCAAGCCTCGGCGATATCGGCCGCGCTGACCGGCAGCCCGAGCCCTTCGGCGTAGGTGCGGCGGGTCTGACGGTTGCCGTATCCGGTGAGCCAGTCGGTGATCCCCGACAGCAGACCCGCCGGATCCGCCAGTCCCGGCCACACCTCGTCGGTGAGTGCGCCAGCGGGGGACAGCCCGGTCCTGGCGACGCTGCCGTCCTGCGCCACACCAGTCACGATCATCCGCACACCGTATCGGCGTTGATCGCTTGCCCAGTTTTCGGCAGCCCCTCAGACGCCTCCGATTCTTCGCCTCCGGACGCTCACACCTCTAGATCGACCTCCGCGAACCACTTAGCTACAAAATGTATCTTCTGTAGCTAAGTTGGGTTTAAGATAGTGTTACTGATACCTCAGTTAGAGGTTGTGTAACTCTCAAGGTAGGCTCTGGATATGGTCGAGAACGCGAGCGCGGTAGCCGAGGAAAGTGCGCCGGAGCAGGCACGATGCGGGTTTCGCAAGTGTCGGGAGCCGCTGCCGCCGCCCGGACCGCGGGGAGGCAGGCCCTACGAGTTCTGCCCTGACCGGACATGGCCGGGCGGAAAGAGCTGCAAGCAACTGGCCGCGGCCGAACAGGCCCTACGGGAGGCGCTGGGCGACGAGGCTGTGCCGTCCGCGGCGCTGGCGGACGCCGGGCAGGCCTTCGATCAGGCCGCCGCCGCGCTGACCGGCCCTCTCCGCACGTTGAGCAACGCGCTCGACGCGGTCACCGCCCATCTGCGCGACGAGATCGCGGCCGCCGTCGGTCAAGCCGACGCCGCCCATGAAGCCGCCGCTGAAGCCGACCGGCAGCGGGACGCCGCGCTGGCACGAGCAGCCGAGGCCGAAGCCGCCGCCGAGGAAGCGAAGGAAGCCGCCCGGACCGCTCAGCAGGCCGAGCTTCTGGCCAAGGCGACCACAAACGAGGCGATCGAGGCCCGGGCAGCGGCCCAGCTGGCTCAGGCGAAAGCCGAGGCGGCCACCGCGGTGATCACCGAGCACGCACGGGAAGCAGCCGAGGAAGCAGCGACGCAGCGAGACCGCGCCGATCAGCTGACAGCCACGCTTTCAAACCTCAACGAGCAACTGGCGACCCGGACCGCGGAACGAGACGCCGCACGTGACGCCCTCAGCGCAGCCGATGAACAGCGCAAGACATGGGAGCGGCTCCTGGACACGCAGAAAGCCGAACTCACCGCGGAGCTGGACGCCGCGAGGGTGCAGCTACGAACTCTCGACACCCGCTATCAGGAGGCCCTCGCCGAGCGGACCGCCCTCGAAACCGCATCTCGAGCACGAGTCGCTGACGTTCAGGCAGAACTGACCGCCGTGCGCGGGCAACTCACCGCGGCCCAGGAACAGATCGCCCGAACCCAGGCATCGAGCGAACAGGCCGCGGGGACACTGGCCCTCATCCGTCAGCGTGCTCTCGCCGCTACAGAGGAACCTTCGACGTCGCTCCGACACGATCTGTTGGAGATTCTGCTCGGCGACGGCGTCGCGGCGCCGAAGAAACCCGAGTGATCTCGAGCTACCGGATCAACCCGCCGAGCTTGTCCAGCCCTTCCTTGACCCCGTCCTCGACGCGCCGGTACGTATCAGCCCCGGTGACCAGGCTGTCCGCGATGCCGCCGACCGCTTCCACTCCCGCCGCCAGCCGGTCGCCTGCCGCCGTGACGTGCTTGGTCAGCGCGTCGCTGAAGGTGGTCGCCGCGGGCACGTCGCCGAGCAGATGCGGCACGAGCTGCAGCCGCGACATCGCGCCGGCCGCGCTGCTCAACGTCGACGTCGCCCCGTCCAGGACGCCCGCGGCACCGACCAGCGAGTCCGGATCAGTCTCGTATCCGGCGTCGCCGGGGGAGAGCGCGCCGTCGGGGTCGAGGCCGAGTTCGTCCAGGGAGATCCTGGTCAGCTCCGGTTCGTCCCACTTCGAGCCTGGGTTCTTCTGGTAACCGTAGGCGCCGGATTCGTGCGCCAGCACGATTTCTCCGTCGATCTCGACAGCCTCTTCGACGCCGTGGGAGTCGTAGCCGTCCTCGTTGCCCGGCTCGCCGCCCTTCAGTTCGATCTCTTCGCGATCGTTGAAGTCGTACCACTCCGGCGTCCGGTCCTGCCGGTAGAACTTGCCGCTGTGCCCGTCGGAGGACGAGAAGATGAACTCGTCGTCGCGCACCACGACACCCTGGACGTTGTTCGGCGTCTCGATCGGATCCCCGGCTTCGTCCGGCCGGGGTGAGCCGTCCGGGCCGACCGGGACTTCGTAGAGCCGGTTGTTGGTGTAGTCGCCCACGAAGAGTTTGCCTTGCGCGTAGGTGACGTAGCTGTGGGCGGGGGTGTCGACCACGTCCACGGCGTTGACCGGTTTGCCACTGTCCTGCGCGGCGTCGAGTTCGGCCTTGTCGTAGACGTACACGTATCCGTTGGACGAGACCCAGACGTGCTCGCCATCCGTCGCGACACCGCCGGTGTGCGTGGGCGCGCCCACCTCGCCGTTGCCGTTGAGGTAGACGTTCCCCGTTTCCACGCCGGTCTCGTAGTCGACGTAGGTCAGCCTGCTCGGCGTCAGTCCGGGGCCGACGGGGCTGTCGCCGGAGCCGTCCCCATCACCGTCGTGGTACGAGCCCACCAGCAGGTTCTTGCCGTCGTAGGCCAAGCCCTGGGAGGTCCACGGCTCGCCGGGGTTCACGCCGCTGATGTCGGCGTTGCCGTCGCTGTCCCAGCCCTCGCTTCCGCCGCCGTCGGTCGTGGCCGCCAGCGCGGTGAGCCGGCTTTCGTAGGTCTGCTGCGCGACGGTCAGGGCCCGGATGGTCTTCATCGCGATCTCCGGCGCTTCGAGGAGGTCGGTCAGGCCGAGCTTGCGCCAGGGGCCGATGGCGGTGTCGGCCGAGGTCCGCAGCGCGGAGTACGCCTTCGCGGCGCCCTTGACCGCGGCCTCGGCTGTGTTGAGCTGGGCATACACCTCGGCGACGGTGCGCGAGGACTGTTTCGCCTTGCCGACGAACTCCGCCGCCGCTTTCCCGCGCCAGGACCGGGCCGCTCGCAGGGCGCCGTCGGAGATCCCGTCCGCCACGGTCTGCAACGACGTCTTGGCGTCCGCGATGGTGGCGCCGACCTCGGCGATACCCGCCGCGTCCCCCGACGTGAGTTTGGCGTAGAGCGGTTCGGGATCCAGGAACGGCATCGGCTTCTCCTCGGGCAAACCCCTGGTCAGGGTGGGTCGTGCGCGTTCAGACGCCGGAAGGCCGACGCCGGTTCCCCCGCATCACCCACCCCTTCCCCGAGGTCAGGCCAGCATGCCGCCGTCCACCCGCAGGACCGTTCCGGTCACGTAGGAGGCGCGATCACTCAGCAGCCACGCCGCGGCCTGCGCGATCTCCTCGGGCTCGGCCACACGGCCCAGCGGGGTCTGGGCGTTGAGCCGCTGAAGGATGCCCGGCGAGCTCTCGACCCACTCGGAGAACATCTCGGTCAGCGTCGTGCCGGGTGCGACGGCGTTGATCCGGATCCCTTCCGGGCCGTAGGTGGTGGCGGCCGACGCGGTGAGGCTGTTGACGCCGCGTTTCATGGCGCCATACGCGGGGAGTTCCGGGTTGGCCATCAGGCTGCCGACGCTGGTGTTGTTGACGATGGCCCCGGTCTTCGCGGTGGCCCGGATGGCCTCGATCTCGGCGATCATCGCCAGCCACGGACCCTTCAGGTTCACCGCGTAGATACGGTCGAAATCGGCCTCGGTCACCTGGTCCATCGGGCCGGGTGGCACGTTGGTCGCGCCGTTGTTGAACGCGACGTCGAGCCTGCCGTGCAGTTCCACGGCGCGGTCGACGGCCGCGCGGATGCTCGACGCGTCGCCGAGGTCGCAGACGACGTGGTCCGCGATGCCGCCCTCCGCGCGGATCTCCTCGGCCACGGTCTTCAGCTGGGACTCGGTGCGGGCGGCGAGCACGACGCGGGCGCCTTCCCTGGCGAACAGCCGCGCCGCGGCGGCGCCGATACCTCGGCCGGCGCCGGTGATGAAGGCGACCTTGCCGTCGAGCAGGCCGGAAACAGTCGTTGTGGTGGTCATGGCACCGAGCGTTGTCCCGCCCTCGGCGCCTATCCAGGCATCGGCGGTACCTGGCTGGCGGGCCGCGATCGTCCACACTGGAGTGGTGGACAGACGACAACTGGCGGACTTCCTGCGCAGCAGGCGCGAGCGGATCACTCCCGCCGACGTCGGCCTTCCCGCCGGGCCCCGCCGCCGCACTCCCGGCCTGCGTCGCGAGGAGGTGGCACAGCTGGCGTACATCTCGACCGAGTACTACACGCGGCTGGAGCAGGCTCGCGGGCCGCGGCCCTCGCGTGAGGTACTGGGCGGGCTGACCAGGGCACTGCGGCTGTCGGATGTGGAACGGGACCACCTGCACCATCTCGCCGGCGCCCCGCCGGGGCCACCGCCCGGACCGTCGCGTGAGGTCCGGCCGAGCATTCTCGCGCTGCTGCACCGTCTTCCGCAGGCGGCGGCGATCGTGCTGTCGGCGACCTACGAGGTGCTCGCCTGGAACGACCTCGCCGCGGCGTTGATGGAGGACTTCTCCGCGCTGCCCAGGCGGGACCGCAATCTCGTGCGCCGCGCGTTCCTCGGGCCGCGGCCGGAGGGGAGACGGCTGTACGGGGTGTCCGATGTGGACGAGTTCGCGGCGAGCGCGGTCCGGAATCTGCGGGTCACCGCCGGCCGCTATCCCGACGACCCCGAAGTCGCCGGGCTGATCCGGGAACTCCTCGACGGCAGTGAGGAATTCGCCCGGCTGTGGGCCGCGCACGACGTCTGCGCCGCGCCCACACTGTGCAAGACGTTCCAGCACCCGGTGGTCGGCCCGGTCAGCGTGAACTGCGACGTCCTCGACATCAGCGACCGCGACCAGCAGGTCGTGATCTACACCGCCGATCCCGGCACCGCGTCGGAGAACGCGCTGCGGCTGCTATCCGTCGTCGGGACGCAGCGGATGGACGCTCCGCTCTGATGGTTTTGTAGGTTCCCTCGATACCAGCGGGTCGATCCTGAGCGCGATCGCGAGTGCGAAGCGGCCTGCCGGGTCGTCGATCGTGCGGCCGAACAGCGTCCGCAACTGCCGGATCCGGTACCGGACGGTCTGGACGTGGACATGCAGTTCGACGCCGATCGCCTGCGGCTGGTCAGGCCGGGCGAGCCAGGCGGCGAGGGTCGTGGTGAGCCGTTGCCGCGTCGGTTCCGGGAGACCGGCCAACGGCGCGAGGACGTCTTCGGAGAACTCGGCGGCGAGTTCGGGATCGGCGGTCAGCAGCAGATCGATGCGGTGATCGGTCGTGTGGACGAGCGGGCTGTCACCGAGCGCGCCGGTGCGGGTCAGCCGCCAGAGCGCGCTCGCCCGGCGGGCACCGAGCGCGGCCGAGCGGAGCGGCACGACCGGGCCCACGCCGGCCTGGTCGTCGCCCAGCAGGTCCCGCAACCGGCCGAGGTACCACTCCAGGCGGTCGGCGGGCATGACCACCGCGGTCAGGTCGTGGTGACGGCCGACCAGCACCCGCCCCGGCATCCGGTCCAGCAGCTGGGGTGCGACATCGGCGCTGGTGACCGCGACGACGAGCCTGCCGGGCAGGACCCACATGGCTTGGCTCGCGGCGTCTTCGAGCAAATCCCGGCCGGCGGCCGGTTCGGCGAGCAGGAGACCCAGGAGCCGGTCCCTTCGCGCTTGCCCGGCCCGCGCGGCCTGTGAGCGCGCTTCGGCGTACCCGTCGGCGGCCGCGGCCGAGAGTTCCGCGATGAAGGCGAACAGCGCCTCACCGAGTTCGACGATCGCCTGGGTCGGCAGATCCACCGCAGGCGCCGCCGAGGTCAGCTGCCGCCACACGCCCAGCGCCGCGGATTGGTAGAAGCCGAGCATCTCCTCGAGGCTGCGGCCGGCGGTGTGCTGGGCCCGGCCCTGCGCGCGGTAGACCTCCCGGTCGGTGGTGATGTCGGGATGGCCGATCTCGCTGAAGAAGGCGTGCAACGCGACGTCGAGGGTGACTTGGAGGTTCGCCGCCGTCCGGTCGTCCAGCGGGGACCGCAGCCCGGCACGGACCTGGTCCATCGCGGCGGACGCGATCGCGGCGGTGTCGGGTTCCAGGCGGGTCAGCACCGAGGCGTCGAGCCTGCGCCACGGCTGTGCCGACGCCTTCGTCATAGAGGGAACCTACAAAACTCCGATCAAGAACGCGCGCCTCCGTTCTAGTGGTTTTCCCCGCTCCGGCGGACGCTGACCGCAGCATTCGACGACGCATGCAGGAGGCGGCAGTGACACGCTGGGGAAGAATCGCCCGGATCGCCGCGGTGGCGGGCACCGCACTGACCCTCGTCGGAATCGGGACACCGGCCCTCGCCTCGGCGGAGCGGCAGGTGTACGTCGCGATGGGTGACTCGTTCTCGGCGGGCTCGGTGGTGCTGCCGCAGTCCGATCTGTTCACCTGCGCCCGGTCGGCGATCAACTACGCCGGGCTGCTGGCGAAGCAGATCGAGGTCGACGAACTGCGCGACGTCACCTGTGGCGGCGCGACCACGACCCATTTCACCAATCCGCAGAAGGGCATCGTCACCGGCACGAACCCGCCGCAGTACGACGCGCTCTCGGCCGACACGACACTGGTGACCGTCGGCATCGGCGGCAACGACATCGGTTTGGTCGGGCTCGCGACGTCGTGTGTGAACCTGCTGCCGGTGGGTGCTTCGTGCAAGGCGGCCAACACCGCGGGCGGGGTGGACAAGTACGCCACCAAGATCGACGCCTTCGCCGCGACCTACGGCACGGTGATCGAGACGATCCGCCAGCGCGCGCCGAAGGCCGAGATCGTCATGGTGGGCTATCCGACCGGGATCAAATCCGGCGGCTGCTGGCCGCTCGTCCCGGTCCTGCCGCAGGACGCGGACTACATCCAGGCCAACATCGACCGGCTCAACGCGCGGATGGCCGAGCAGTCCGCCGCGCACGGCGCGAAGTACGTCGACATCCGGACGCCGAGCATCGGTCACGACGCCTGCCAGCCGATCGGCGTCAAATGGATCGAAGGGCTGATCCCTTCGGTGGTGAATAACAGTTTCGCCCCGCTGCACCCGAACGCCGCGGGGCTCGCGGCCGTGGTGCCGAGTATCCGGAAGGTGCTGTAGCGCCGTCGAGTGTCATGAAAGGGCCGTTCCTGACGAAAAACGTCAGGAACGGCCCTTTCATGACATATGCGAGACCTCAGGTCACGCGGTCGGCGACCAGTACAGGAGCCGGTTCGGGGAACCGGAGCCCGGGTTGGTCACCTTGCCCGTGGTGGCCGCGTTGATCAGCGCGGTGGCCACCTGCGCGGGCGTGGCGCTCTTGTTGTTCTGCAGGTAGCGGGCCGCGACGCCGACCACGTGCGGGGTCGCCATCGAGGTGCCGCTGATGGTGTTCGTCGCGGTGTCGCTGGTGTTCCACGACGACGTGATGTTCGTGCCCGGCGCGAAGATGTCCACGACGCTGCCGTAGTTGGAGAAGCTGGAGCGCGCGTCGGTGTTGGTGGACGAGCCGACGGTGATCGCCTGGGTCACACGGGCGGGGGAGAAGCCCGACGCGTTCGAGTTGGAATTCCCGGCGGCCACGCCGTAGGTGACGCCCGCGGCGATGGACCGGCGGACGGCGTCGTCGAGCGTGCTGGAGGCACCGCCGCCGAGGCTCATGTTGGCCGCGGCCGGTTTGACGTGGTTCTTGGTGACCCAGTCGATACCCGCGATGACCCCGGCGGTGGTGCCGCTGCCGGAGTTGTTGAGCACGCGGACGCCGTAGACGGTGGCGCCCTTGGCGATGCCGTACTGCGAACCGGCGATGGTGCCGGCGACGTGGGTGCCGTGGCCGTTGCCGTCCTGCGCGACGGCGTCGTTGTCGACGAAGTCGTAGCCGTTGCGGGCGCGGCCGCCGAAGGTCTGGTGGCTGATCCGCACGCCGGTGTCGATGACGTAGACGTTCACGCCCGCGCCGGTGCTGGTGTAGCTGTACTTGTTGTCGAGCGGCAGGTTGCGCTGGTCGACGCGGTCAAGGCCCCAGGACGGCGGGTTGGTCTGGGTCGCGTCCGCGTGGACGACCTGGTTCTGCTCGACCGAGGCCACCGACGGGTCGGCGGCGAGCCGCTTGGCCTGCCGTTCCGGCAGTGTCGCGGAGAAGCCCTTGAGCGAGCTGCTGTAGACCTGCTCCACCTTCGCGCCGAAGCGGTTCGCCAGCGCGCCCACGACGCCGGTGTCCTTCAGCGTGACGATGTAGCTGTTCGGGATCGCTTCGGCGGATCCCGCGGCGAGGATCTGTCCTTCGGCGGCTTGGGCGGGAGCGGCGGTCACGCTGATCGCCACCGCGACCGCGCTCGCCATTCCGGCACGTGACAGCCAACGCGCTTGTCTCGTCTCTCGCATGTGTTCGTCCTGTCGTTCGCAGGGGACCGGCCGGTCAAGACCACAGCGGCGGAAAGGCGGTCCAGCTCGACCGCATGGGACGGCACCTGCCGATTCCCACGGAGATCGAGGTTATTGAGCGCATGACATGTCCGAATCGACTGAATGGGGCAGGACCCGACCTTCGTCTGGCGGCCATTGGCGGCGGGTGCCCTGCACGGAAAGTGTGCTCCGTACCCTGATGGCTGGAACATCTTGCCGAGCTTCTGGAGTCCGAACCACCGTGCCAGCCCTTTCCAGCCTGCGAGCCGACTGCGAGAACTGCTTCGGCCTGTGCTGTGTCGTCCCGGCCTTCGCGGCGTCGGCCGATTTCGCGATCACCAAACCGGCGGGCCAGGCGTGCCCGAACCTGCGCGAGGACTCCCGGTGCGGAATCCACGACAAGCTCCGCAAGAAGGGCTTCACCGGCTGCACGGTCTACGACTGCTTCGGCGCGGGCCAGAAGGTCTCCCAGGTCACCTTCGACGGCGAGGACTGGCGCAAGTCGCCGAAGACGGCCAGGACGATGTTCGCGGTCTTCCCGGTGATGCGGGATCTGCAGGAACTGCTCTACTACCTCACCGAAGCGGCGTCGCTGCCGACGTCCGCGCCCATCCGTGACGACCTGGTCGAGATGATCGACCGGACAGAGCGGATGACGCTGGACACGCCCGGCGTGCTGCGGAAACTGGACGTCCACTCGCATCGGGGCGCGGTGAACGGGCTGCTGCTGCGGGCGAGTGAGCTCGCCCGCGCCGCCGTGCCGGGCAAGAAGAAGGACCGGCGTGGCGCCGACCTCATCGGCGCGAAGCTCAAGGGATCGAACCTGCGCGGAGCGCTGCTGCGAGGGGCGTATCTGATCGGCGCGGACCTGCGGGGAGCCGATCTCCGGCAGGCCGACGTCACCGGGGCGGACCTGCGTGACGCCGACATCCGCGGCGCGGACTTCCGTGACACGCTCTTCCTCCTCCAGTCGCAACTGGACGCGGCGAAGGGCGACGCGACGACGAAACTGCCGGACTCGCTTTCCCATCCGGCGCACTGGTAGGCCTGCTACGCCGTGTGGACGATCTCCTGTTCCCAGTCTTCTCGCGGCTGGGTGTGCAGCCGCCAGTAGTGCTCGGCGATGTCGTCGGGGTCGAACGGAGTTCCTTTCGCGACGGGTCCGGCGACGGTCACCGTGGCGACGTGCACTCCTGAGGGGCCGAACTCCTTGTCCAGCAGGGAAACCAGCGCCCGCACACCGGCTTTCCCGAGCGAGAGGCTCGTGTAGGCGGGTACGGCTTCGGGCATTCCTCCGGTCACGATGATCGTGCCCGATCCGCGCTCCGCCATCCCGGGTGCGACGTGCGAAGCGGTGGTGATCGCGCCGACGACGTTGACCGACCACGCCGCGAGATGCCGTTCAACGGACAGCTCGCCGGGGGTGTCGGCCTGGATGATCGCCGCGTTGTAGACCACGACGTCGGGCTCGCCGTGTTCCCGTGCGGCGGTGTCGAGAGCGGCTTTGAGGGAAGCCTCGTCGGTGACGTCGGCGGTGAGTGCCAGCGCGGTCCCGAGTTCGGCGGCCAGCGGTTCCAGGGTCGCCGAGCGGCGGGCCAGCAAGGTGATCGGCAGCCCTTCCTTGGCGAAGCGGTGCGCGACCGAGCGGCCGATACCCGGTCCCGCGCCGATGATCACTGCGCCTGCCATGTGCTTCTCCTTCTGAGTGGGGTGCGCCGACCGTAGGGTCTGACATCGATGTGAAGGTCAAGTCCGCGCCGCAAAGTGTTCACCGGATGAGCGGTTTGCCTGCGAGACTGGGCGCCATGCGTGCCGATCGCCTGGTGGCCACCCTCCTGCTGATGCAGGCGCGGGGCCGCGTCACGGCTTCCGAACTGGCGGAGGAACTGGAGATCTCGGTCGCCACCGCGCGGCGTGACCTCGAGGCGTTGTCGTCGGCGGGTGTCCCGGTGTACCCGCAGCCCGGCCGGGGCGGCGGCTGGTCGCTCGTCGGCGGCGCGCGGACCGACCTCAGTGGACTGTCCGCGTCGGAGGCCCAGGCGCTGTTCCTGCTCGCCGGTCCGGCCGCGTCGCTCTCGCCCGAGGTGAAATCCGCGCTGCGGAAGCTGGTCCGGGCCCTTCCCGACACGTTCCGCGCCGACGCGCAGGCCGCCGCGGACGCGGTCGTCATCGATCCGTCGCGGTGGGGTGAGCGGGAAAAGGAACGGCCCGAGTTGCTCACCGTGCTGCAGGCCGGGATCGTGCGCCGCCGCAAAGTCCGGTTCGGCTACGCGAAGAAAGGCGCGGAGCCGGTCGAGCGGGTCGTGGATCCGTGGGGGCTCGTGGACAAGGACGACATCTGGTACCTCATCGCGGGTACCGAGAAGGGGCAACGCACCTTCCGCGTCGATCGCATGTCCGACGCCGAGGTCAGCGACCTGCCCGCGGGGCGGCCGGACGACTTCGAACTGTCGCGGGCGTGGGAGCAGGTGGTCGACCGGGTCGAGCAACGGCGTTCGGGGCTGGACGCGACCGTGCTCATCGCCGAGCGGCATCTGCCGATCCTCCAGGACCACTTCGGACGGCAGGCACGTGTCGAGGAGACGCTCGAAGACGGGCGCGTGCGGGTGACGGTGTCGGCGCCGGTGGCGTGGATGATCGCGCAGCAGCTCGCGGGCTGGGGTTCGATGATCGAGGTGCTGGGCCCGGAGTCGGTCCAGGAGGAACTCGCGCGGATCGGCGCGGAACTGGTCGAGCGTTACGCGACGCCGGCGCGGTAACCCTGCGGGCTGACACCGTGTTCGCGTTTGAACGCGGTGCTGAGCGCGAACGAACTGCCGTAGCCGACCTGCCGGGCGACCGCGCCGATGGTGACGTCGGGGTGCTGGCGCAGCAGATCGGCGGCGAGCGCGATCCGCCAGCTCGCGAGGTAGGCCATCGGCGGTTCGCCGACCGCGGCGGTGAACCGCCGGGCGAACGCGGCCCGGGACACGCCGGTGTCGGCCGCGAGGCTGGCCACGGTCCACGGTTCGGAAGGCTTGTGCTGCAACAGTTTCAGCGCGCGTCCGACGACCGGATCGCTGTGCGCGCGATACCAGGCGGGTGCCGCGGCGTCGGGCCGGTCGAACCAGGTCCGCAGCGCGGCGACCAGGAGCAGGTCGAGCACGCGGTCCAGGACGGCTTCCTGACCGGGCGTGTCCTTGACGATCTCGCCGGCGAGCAGCGTCACCAGCGGGTTGTCCCATTCGTCGTCCCGGACGACCAGCAGCGCCGGCAGCGCGTTGAGAAGTCGTTTGCTGATCTCGCCCTCGAGCGGATAGGTGCCGGTGAGCAGGACGACAGGGCCGTCCGGATCGTCACCCCAGGTACGGACGCCGAGATCCGACAGCTTGGTGAGATGTTTCCCGTCCGGCGTCAGGCATTCCTGTCCCGGCAGGATCATCGCCTGCGGTGGGGTGGCGGGGTCGTCGGCGACGAGATACGGGTCCGGACCGCGGGCGATGGCGATGTCGCCGGTGCCGAGGCGGACCGCGTCCCCGTGGTCGGGCACCACCCACGACTCGCCGCGGACCTGTGCCATCACCGTCAGCGGCGCCTCGTCCTCGATCCGCAGCGACCACGGCGGGGTCATGACCGACTTCAGCAGGAAGGCGCCGCGGGCGCGGGGTCCGTCGAGCAGACCGGCGAGGGGATCCATGGCGCGAGTGTAGACGATGAAACATGGAAGAGAGCCTTTGAACTATGTTCCGTCTCATTCGCAGGCGCTTGACTAGTGCCATGACAAACACGAAGAACAACGAGACGGTCCTGGTCCTCGGCGCGACGGGCAAGACCGGAAGCCGGGTCGCGCAGCGGCTGACCGCCCTCGGGATCGACGTCCGGAAGGCCTCGCGGCCGGTGTTCGATTGGGACGACCGTTCGACCTGGACGGCCGCGGTCACCGGGATCAGCGCCGCCTACCTGACCTACTACCCCGACCTGGCCTTCCCCGGCGCCGCCGAAGCGATCCGCGACTTCTCCAAGCTGGCCGTGGAACACGGGGTGCGGCGGCTGGTCTTGCTGTCCGGCCGCGGTGAAGAGGAAGCCGTGGTCAGCGAGCAGGGTGTCCGGGACTCCGGTGCCGAGTGGACGGTCGTGCGGGCTAGCTGGTTCGCGCAGAACTTCAGCGAGCACTTCCTGCTGGAACCGGTGCTCGCCGGGGAGATCGTGCTGCCCGCCGGATCGGTGACCGAGCCGTTCATCGACGTCGAGGACATCGTCGACGTGGCCGTGACGGCGCTGACCACCGACGGGCACGACGGCGAGGTCTACGAGCTGACCGGCCCCCGGTTGCTGGGTTTCGCGGACGCGGCGGCGGAAATCGGCAAGGCTTCCGGGCGGGATGTCCGGTACGTTCCGGTCTCCGCCGCGGAATTCGCCGCGGGAGCGGCCGAACAGGGCGTGCCGGAGGAGGAGATCGAGGGCCTGACCGACCTGTTCACGCGCATCCTCGACGGCCGGAACTCCTCGCTCACCGGTGACGTCGAGCGGGTGCTGGGCAGGCCCGCGAGGGACTTCTCCGAATACGCCGCGAAAGCGGCGGCCACTGGGGTCTGGAATCGATGAAACGAGCTGGAATCGGAAGGGAGGCGACAGGAATGGCCACGTTGAGCCAGATCGTCCTGATCGCGGCCGTCATCACGGCGGGGTTGATCGCCGGCTTGTTCTACGCCTACACGTGCTCGGTGATGCCGGGGCTGGGGCGCGCGGACGCCCGGACCTACGTGACGGGGATGCGGGAGATCAACATCGCGATCCTCAACGGCTGGTTCGCGCTGAGTTTCGGCGGCGCGCCGTTGCTCGCGGCGGCCGCGGCGGCACTGCATTTCAGGGCGGAACTGCGGCCCGCGCTGCCGTGGCTCATCGCGGGGTTCGCCCTGCTGCTGGTGATGCTGATCGTGACGATGGCGATCAACGTGCCGCTGAACAACGCGCTCGAAGCGGGTTTCGACGGCGACGGCACCGATTTCGAGGCGCTGCGGGCGAAGTTCGAGGGTGTCTGGGAACGGTGGAACCTGGTCCGGACCTTGGCCGCGATCGGCGGTTTCGGGGCTCTGGTGGGCGGGCTGATCGTGCACGTCCGCGCCTGACGCGTGTCAGGAAAGGGTCGTTCAGGACAAAAAACGTCTTGAACGACCCTTTCCTGACATCAGGCGTCGAGAAGCGCCAGAAGCTGCGGCGCGAACGCGACGGCCTCGGCCGCGAAACCACCGTGGTCACCGGGGAAGTAGACCGGCTCCACGCCGAGCCGGGCGGCCGCGAGCACCGCCGCCTCGTGCGCGGGCTGCCCGGCCGAGTCCTTCCCGACGCCGACGACGATCCGGGTCTCCGACGCCTTCAGCGCTTCGTAGTCCGGAGTGAAGTCCCCGATCATCTTCATCAGGTGCACGACGAAGAACTCCATATTCGTCCGCATCTCCGGCGGGAGCGCGCTCCAGTCCATCTCGAAACCGGCGTCGGCCATGAACTTGGCCATCGCCGCCTCGACGCCCTGTTCGCGGTGGAGACGCTGGAGTTCGTCCGGGTCACCGTCGGGTTGGCCGGGCAGCAGGCTCGTCAGCGGGGGTTCGTGCGCCAGGAGCGTCTTGACCCGCCCGGGATGACGGGTGACGAGGTCGAAAGCCTGCATGCAGCCGCCGCTGGAGGCGAAGATCACCGCCGGTTCCGTGCTCACGCTGTCGAGCAGGCGCAGCGCGTCGTCGGTGTGGGCCTCGATCTGTTGCTTCCCGTCCGGATCGTCGAGCGGGCTGCGGGAGATTCCGCGCGGGTCGTAGGTGATCACCGTGTAGTGCTCCGCGAGCAGGCCCGCGATCGGTGCGAACATCGCGGAATCGGCCGCGCCACCGGGAATGCACAGCAGAACCGGGCCGCTGCCGGAGACGGTGTGGTGCAGCCGGGCGCCGGGGACGTCGAGAACGGCCATCGGATGACCCCTTCCTCTTTTCGGACTTGTCGCCCACCGACGAACGGTGACGCCGTGGACAGACAGCCGGGAGTCAGGAGATTTCGGCGATTTTTTCCGACAGGTAGGCGCGCTCGGCGTCGGTGCCGGCGAGCGCGAGTGCCTCGCGGTACGCGTCGGCGGCCTCGTCGAGCCGGTCGAGGCGCCGGAGCAGGTCCGCGCGGGTCGCGGGCAGCAGGTGGTAGCCGGGGAGACCGCCGTCCGCGGTGAGCTTGTCGACCAGTTCGAGCCCGGCCTCGGGACCTTCGGCCATGGCGACGGCGACCGCGCGGTTCAGTTCGACGACGGGTGACGGCACGAATCGCAGCAGTTCCCCGTAGAGCGCGGCGATCTGTGCCCAGTCGGTGTCGGAGGCGTGGGCGGCCGTGGCGTGACAGGCGGCGATGGCGGCCTGGATCTGGTACTGCCCGGCGACACCGAGCCGGAGCGCGGTCTCCAGCAACTCCGTGCCCTCGGCGATCTCGGCGGTGTTCCAGCCGCCGCGGTCCTGGTCTTCGAGCGAGACGAGCGTGCCCTGAGCGTCGACGCGGGTGGCCCGGCGGGCGTCGTGCAGGAGCAGCAGGGCCAGCAGCCCGAGGACCTCCGCCTCGTGCGGCATCAGGCTGGCGAGGATCCGCGCGAGCCTGATGGCCTCCGCGGACAGATCGGGCCGGAGCAGATCCGTACCGGCACTGGCCGAGTAGCCCTCGTTGAACAGCAGGTACAGCATTCCCAGCACCGCGGCCGTGCGTTCGGGCAGCAGATCAGCGGGCGGGACCCGGTACGGGATGCCCGCCGTGCGGATCTTCCGTTTCACCCGGACCAGGCGCTGCGACATCGTCGCCTCGGAGACGAGGAAGGCGCGGGCGATTTCGGCGGTGGTGAGCCCGGCCAGGGTCCGCAGCGCGAGCGCGACCTGCCCTTCGAGCGGCAGCGCGGGGTGGCAGCAGGTGAAGATCAGCCGGAGCCGGTCGTCGTGGACGCCGCTCTCGTCCCAGTGCGGCTCGGCGGGGACGTTCAGTTCGGCGGCTTCGCGCAGTTTCGCCGCGCCGACGGCTTCGCGGCGGATCCGGTCGGTGGCGCGGTTGCGTGCCGCCGTCGTCAGCCAGGCGCCGGGTTTCGCCGGGACGCCGTCGCGGGGCCAGGTGCGCAACGCGAGCGCGAACGCCTCTTGGAGACATTCCTCGGCGAGGTCCCAGTCGCCGGTGACGCGGATCAGGGTGGCGATGACCTGTCCCGATTCCTCGCGGAACGCCCGAGTGATCGCGGCGTCGAGTTCGGTGGTCACCTGAGGAGTCCTTCCAGCAGCGGCACGATCTCTTCCGGTGCCGGGTACGCGGTGATCTCGTCCCGCAGCCGCCCGGCCGCCTCCCGGTAGGACGGTTCCCTCAGCACCGTGGACACGGCCTCGCGGATGTCTCGCGGTGTCGCGTCGATGACGTCGAGGACGGTGCCGAGCCCGAGTTCGGTGACCCGATCGCCGTTGTGGGGCTGGTCGGCGCCCATCGGGAGCAGCACCATCGGCAGCCCGTGGGCGAGCGCGCCGAGCAGGCTGCCCGAACCGCCGTGGCTGAGCACCAAGTCGCAGTACGGGAGGACGTCGTCCTGCGGCAGGTACCGCGTGAGGTGGATGTGCTCGGGCTGCGGGCCGAATTCGGCGGGATCGACCAGGTTCCCGACGGTCACCACACAGGTCGCGTCGACCTCGCGCAGGCCGGTCAGTGCCCGGGCGAACAGGTCGCCGGATTCGGTGTTGAAGATCGTGCCGAGGGTGAAGTAGACGGTGGGACGGCCTTCGACGTGCCACTCCGGCACCGGTCCGCGGCCGGGAAGGGGACTGCGGAACGTCCGCGCGGTCGGCGGCATCGGGAACCGGGGGTCGCGGAAGCTCGCGGGGAACGGGGAAAGCACGAGGTGGCGGTACGCCATCTCCAGGTTTCGTTGCGGCGGGAGACCGTGGACGGCGCGGACCTCGTTGAGCGCGTCGTCGATCAGTTCGGCGCGGATGAGCACCCCCGCCGCGATCACCAGGACAGTGGCGTGCGGGAGGCCGAGGCGTTCGGCGGCGATCATCGCGCCGTGATCGGCTTCGTCGCACACGAGCAGATCCGGTTCCCAGTCCTCGCAGAGCGCCATGACGTCCTTCGCCCGCTGTGGCGCGGTGCGGCGGACGAAACCGTCACGGAGATCGCTGTCCTCGCGATCCCTGTCGACGGGGAGCAACGGGCGAAGTCCGCCGCCGTCGCTGCCGAGGTTCGGCCCCGACGGGAATGCGGTGAACCCCGTGGCCTCGACGACAGGGACCATCAACGGCTCACCGGTGAACGCGATCGCGTGCCCCGCCTCGGCGACCGCGTGGGCGAGGGGGAGCAGCGGCCGGAAGTGGCCGTTGCCGCCGGCGAAGGTGAACAGGACACGCATGTCAGCGACCCTATCGGCGGGGCGGCGGCGCTACCCTGCTGCGGTGATCGATACGGACGCCGACGAGGTCCGCCTGTGCGCGCTGGAAGGCTGCGAGAATCCTTTGCCCCCGCCCGCGGTGGACGCCGACGGCAAACGCAAGGGTGGCCGTCCCTCGGCCTATTGCGGCAAGGCCCACGCCGACGCCGCCTCGCGGGCCCGGCGGGCGGCCGCGGTGGCGAGCGTGGCAGATCCGCTGCTGGAGGTCCGCCGGATCGCCGACGAGTTCACGCCGGCGGCGGCGTCGCTCGTGGAACTGCTGGACGCGATGCGTGCGCGGTTCGACGACGCCGGAAAGGCGGCGCTGGGCCGGGTGACCGAAGCGGAGACCGACGCGGCGACGGCCCGGCGCGAGGCCGAGGACGCACAGCAGGCGGCGGCGAAGGCCGACACGGCGCGCGCGACCGCGGTGGCCGCGTCCCGCGACGACAAGGCGGCGAAGGTCAAGGCGGAACGTGCCGCCGAGCAGGCATTGAAGGACGCGGAGGAGACCCGGCAGCGTTCGTGGGCCGAGGTCGCCGCCCACGAACGAGCCCGCGGTGCCGCGGAAGCCGCGACCGTCGCGGCGGAACGTGCCCGTGACGAGCTGGTCGCGGAGCTCCGGACGCTGCGTGAAGAGAAGACCCGGCTGACCACGGAGCTGGCCGAGCGCGACACGGCTTTGGCCAGGGCGGCCGCGGAGCGCGCGGCATTGCAGGACCGGCTCGACGAGGCCAAGGCGCGGGCGGCGGTGTCCGAAAAGGACTCGGCAGGGCTTCGGGCGTCGCTCGCGGAAGAACACACGGCCAGGAGCCTCGCCGAAGCCCGGACGACGGCTCTCGCCGAGGAGCTGGAGCGGGCACACGCCCGCGCTGCCGCCGATCAGGCGCGGTACGACGACGTCGTCCGGCGGCTTGCCATCCCTTCGCGCGAATCGGCTGTGGAGCCTTCCGAGCTGACGTAGAGTGCCGCTCACCTATCCAGGGTTGGGGGCACGGGCTGTGAGCGGGTACGAGGTCGAGATCGGTCAGCTGCGGGCCGCGGCCAAGGCGGCGGGTTCCGCGGCTGACCAGGCCAGAGCCGTGGAACCGGGCACCGGCTTGGGTGCGATCGCGACGGCGTTGCCGGGCGGGGAGGCCGCGAAGGGCGCGCCCACGCTGGCGTCGACGTGCACCGAGCGGGCGAAGGGGTGGGCCGGCGAGATCGACCGCTGGAGCGAGTCGATCACCAAGGCCGCCAAGGCGTACTCCGAAAACGAGAACTCCGCGGAGGAGGCGTTCGGACGATGACGGTCGGCTACGACGACGTCCGTGAATGGGACGCCGAGGCACTCCACACGGCGGCCACCAACCTGGGTGGCCGCCGGGACAAGCTCATCGGGCTGCAGGACGAACTCGACGACGCCAGGAAACTGCCCGACTGGCGTGGCCCGGCGGGTGAGCGTGCCCGCGATTCGCTGGGCGACACCCGGAACAAGGCCGAGATCCTGATCGCGGAATTGTCCGCTGTCGAACGTGCCCTGCAGAACGCGTCGGACGACGTGTCCGCGCTGAAGACCAGGGTCGCCAACAACGATTCCCTCGCCGGCACCTACCAGTTCAGCGTCGCCGCCGATGGCACGATCGTGGACGGCAAACCCGCCGACCCGCCGCCGAAGTCACGGTTCGAGGCCGAGGAACGCGCCGAGTCCCAGCGGCACCGCGAGACCATCCGGAAGCAGCTGGAGCAGGAATCCAAGGCGATCCTCACGACCGCGAACAGCATCGACGCCGCCCTCGCCCGGGTGATGCGGCTCGTGCAGGACGGCCAGATCAGCGACCACGAGGCGACCGACCTGGCGGGCGCCAAGAAAGCCGGGCAGATCGACGCCGGTGTGGTCGAGATGGAGCAGGCGCTGCGCGACGCCGGGCTGCTGAGCGGGCCACCCGCGTCCGGCCACTACCGGCAGTGGCTCGAGAACGCCGTCCGCCGGGGCGTATCGATCGACACCATCAAGAAGATCGCCGACGACCACGACATCACGCCGGAGGACTTCAAGGTCCTCGACGGAATGGAAGAGATCCGCGAGGACGAGGACGGCGACGGGACTTACAAGTCGTACTTCCTGATGCCGACCGACGTCAGCGGGGACGACGCCGCCAAGGCGGTGCGGATGACCTACATCCTCAACGCGGGCACCGACTACGGCGCCGGAGGCGAGAAGACCGACTTCGCGCCGACACCGTACGGATCCGAGGAGCTGCGGCGGATCACCGACCGGCAGCGGGAGAACTCCTGGAGCTACGACGACGACGTGGGTTTCGTGCACGGCAACGGCGGGCGGCTGGTGACCACCCCGAACGGCATGATGATGGGTCTGGGCGGGAACGTCATCCAGGACCAGTTCAGCCAGCAGGGCGGCACCGCCTGGGGTGACACGTTCATGCTGAACATCGACGACGCGAAGGATCCGGCGCAGCAGCTGCGGGAGGTGGTGAAGTCGGGGCACGCCTGGTACGAGGACGACAACGGCGCGTCCCAGGGCTCGCTCGACCTGGATCGGTTGCTGCACCACGAGGAGCGCCATTCCCAGCAGTGGGCTCGCGAAGGCTATGCCGGCTTCCTCGCCTCCTACGCGTGGGAGAAGGTCACCGGAGGCAACGAAACCGAGGAAGACGCGGGACTCACCGATGGCGGATATCACTAGACGGGTCTGCGCCGCCTTGCTCGTGGTGGCGGCGACCGCGGCGTGCGACACCAAGGCGCAGTTCGCGCCGTCGCTGCCACCGGAGGCCGGGTTCCGCGTCGACGGCGGCGTCTTGAAACTGTGGACGGGCACCCCGTGCGAGGGCGTCACCGGTCTGCGGCTGACGTTCGACTCCGGTACGCAGAACAGCACGGAGCAGGTGTGGGCCGCGCCGCAGCCAGGCGTGCGAGTCGAGCGGCTGGACCTGCTGGGTGGTTCCTCTTCGGACGCCGGTGGTCTCCAGGTCCGGACACCGCTGCCCTCGACGTACGACTGGACGAAGGCGGGCTCGGTCAATATCGCCGTCGACGGCCCGAAAGCGTTCGGTGCCAAGACCGACGTCGCCAAGGTGCTGCGCGAGTCGGCCGGGCATCCGGCCGGGAGCTACCTGTTCGGCCGGAGCGGCTGGATGGACGCGGCGGCCGTGCAGCGCGAGAACCGGAAGTCGTTCCTGACCGTCTGCACTCCCGATCCGGCATGACGGCCTCGCGGACGGTGGTGCGGCGCGTCGTGCTCGGCGCGTTCGTCGTTGTCGTGGCGGTGATCGTGCTGCTCGTCGGCAGCGCGGTGCTCAGCGCGACCGGGCTGTCATCGGATCCGCACGGGTACGGGATGTTCGCGGGAATCCTGTTCGGCGCGGTCCTGACCCCGGTCGCGCTGGCGCTGTGGCTGCTCTACCGCCGACTGCGCTGACGCGGTTAACCGACCCCGGCCACGGCGTGATTCGGGCGGTTCGCGTGACCGGAGGGACGACACACGTGACTGTGGGGACGACACGCGTGATTGGGGGGACGACACATGATGGGGACTCGGCCGCGACAGTGTCGTCCGTCCAGTCACGCGTGTCGTCCATCGGATCACGCGTGTCGTCCCCACAGTCACGCGAGAACGCTCAGGAGGGAAGCTCGGTCCCCGAGGTACCGGAACCACCGGTGACCAGCTGCTCGACCCCGTCCAGGATCCGCGCCAGCCCGAACCGGAAGGTGTGCAGCGGCGCGCTCGCCGCACCGTGGGTCTCCCCGGCGGCCTGCCCGACGCGTGCCGCCAGCGGGAAGAGGCCGGCGTCGGCTTCGGGGATCTCCGCGAGCACGGGCGCGCTGGCCGTCCACCACTCCATGTCCGTCAGGCCGGAGCGCCGCACGAGACTCGCCGATTCCACCGAGCCGCGTGCGATGCCCTGGACGAAGCCGTTGACCATCGCCACGACGGCGTCCATCTCCAGGTCGGTGAGCCCGATCGCGTCGACGGCCTTCAGCTCGCGTTCGTGCTTCGCGAAGGTGTGCGGGCCGAGGGGGAGACGGCCGGTGGTGAGCTGGAGCATCCAGGGATGCCGGTGGTACATCTCCCAGGCGTCCTCGGCGAGGATCGTCATCGTGATCCGCCAGTCGTGACTGGCCGGGGGATCGGTCAGCTCACCGTGGACCCGGTCCATCATCAGGTCGAGCAGCTCGGCGCGGCTGGGGATGTAGGTGTAGATCGTCATAGGGGAGACGCCGAGCTTTTCCGCGCCCCGGCGCACCGACAACGAGGTGATGCCCTCGGTGTCGGCGATCTCGATCGCGGCGGTGACGATCTCGTCGACGGTGAGCTTCGGCTTGGGGCCGCGGCGGGGTTTCTCGCGCACGCCCCAGAGCAGCTCGATGGTCCGCCGTGGGTCGCCCGCCCCGGTGTGGTCCGCGTCCGTCATCACGTTCTCTCTACGGTGTACAGAGTTGTGTTATCCTGAACTGTACACCGTACAGAGATTGGGGTTGAGTGGCGTCTCACGACGGCTTCGGCAGTGTCGCTTTCGAACCGAAAAATCCCCCTCGGACCAGCGGATTCGTCTTCTGGAGCGCCGAGGGGAACACGCCGGGGACCGGGGAGGTGACGGTCGCTCTCCCCGAGATCACCACGGTGCCGTGCGTCCGGCTGCCGATGGCCGAGGCGCTTCCGGCGCTGCTGCGTCTGAATGACAGCGACAACGACTCCGCGCGTTTCTGGAGCACGGCCGCCGCGGCGGCGTTGAAGCTCGCCGAGGCGGGCAGGCTGCTTCCCGGGCTCACGGAGTCCGATGTGGACGCCTGGCGCGCCGGCCCGCTGGAACCGGCGGACGCCGCTTGGCTGCGCGAGCTGTCCGAAGCGATGCCCGCGCGAGCGCGGGCGATCCCGAGCGAGGGAAACCTTCTGCCGGCGCGGTATCCGTTGCTGCGCGCGTTCCTCGACGCCGTTGCCGACACCCTTCCGCGCACTCCCGCCGCCGCGCAGGCGGCCGGGGTGAAGGCGTTCGCCGCCGCGCCCTCGCACCGTGTTCCGCAGTTGCGGGACTGGGCGGCCGAGGTCGCGGCCGGGCTGGATTCCGGGGTCCGGGTCTCGATACGGATCGAAGCGCCGGGAGACGACTTCACGATCGGCCGCTTCAGCGGAGTCGTCCAGGTGCACAGCCTGGCCGATCCCGGTGTCCTGGCCGACGCCGCCGCGCTCTGGGCGGGTGACGACCGGTTCGGTCCAAGGGCGCGGATCGACGTGATGCTGGCGCTGCGCCGGGCCGCGCAGGTGTGGCCGCCGCTGGAACCGCTGCTCGGCGCGGCGGTCCCCGACGAGGTCGGGCTCGGCGACACCGACATCACCGAACTGCTCACCACCGCGGCGCCGCTGCTGGCCACGGCGGGTATCGACGTGCACTGGCCCGCCGATCTCGCCCGCGACCTGAGTGCGAAGGCGGTGGTGGGCGGCGGTGACGCGCCACCCGCCGATCTTCCGTCGTTCTTCGCCGGCGGCACGCTGCTGCAGTTCGACTGGCAGCTGGCCCTCGGCGGTGCGCCGCTCACCGCGGCCGAGATGGACGCGCTGGCCGAGGCCCACCGTCCCGTCGTGCGCCTGCGCGATCAGTGGGTGCTCGTCGACCCGGCTCTCGCGGCGAAGGCACGGGATCGTGCGCTGAAGCCGCTTACGCCGATCGACGCGCTCGGTGCCGCCTTGAGCGGGACCACCGAGATCGACGGTGAACGCGTCGACGTCCTCACCGACGGCTGGCTCGCCGCGTTGCGGGAGCGGCTACTCGCCCCGCCGGAACCGCAGGCGCCGCCACGAGGCCTGGCCGCGACCTTGCGCGACTACCAGATGCGCGGCCTGCAGTGGCTCACCGCCATGACCTCGATCGGGCTCGGCGGCTGTCTCGCCGACGACATGGGTCTCGGCAAGACGATCACGCTGATCTCGCTGCATCTGCATCGCGCGGATGGTCCGACGCTGGTCGTCTGCCCGGCCTCGTTGCTGGGGAACTGGGAACGCGAGATCACCAAGTTCGCCCCCGGCGTCCCGGTGCGGCGGTTCCACGGCACCGAACGCTCCCTTGACGACCTCGGCGACGGCTTCGTGCTCACGACGTACGGCACGTTGCGGGTGGATCCGGAGCCGCTGGGGTCCGTCCACTGGGGACTGCTGGTGGCCGACGAGGCCCAGCACGTCAAGAATCACCGCTCCGGCACGGCGAAGGCATTGCGGACGCTGACGTCGTCGGCGCGGGTGGCGCTCACGGGCACCCCGGTGGAGAACAACCTCGCCGAGCTGTGGGCGATCCTCGACTGGACGACACCGGGCCTACTCGGCTCCATGGCCGATTTCCGCCGGGTATGGGCGAAACCGGTCGAGTCCGGAAAGGACCCGGAAGCGGCGGAGCGCCTGTCCCGGCTCGTCCGCCCCTTCCTGCTGCGCCGCCGCAAATCCGATCCGGGGATCGCGCCGGAGCTGCCCGCCAAGACCGAGACCGACCGGCCGGTGACGCTCACGGCCGAGCAGGCGGCGTTGTACGAGGCGACGGTGCGCGAGCTGATGGCCGAGATCGCCGGGAGCGAAGGCATCGCTCGCCGCGGCCGGATCGTCAAGCTCCTCACCGGGCTCAAGCAGATCTGCAACCATCCCGCGCAGTACCTCAAGGAGCCCTCGGACGCGGTGCTGGACGGCCGGTCGGGCAAGCTCGAGCTGCTCGACGAACTGCTGGGCACGATCCTCGCCGAGGACGGCGCGGTGCTGGTGTTCACGCAGTACGTCGCCATGGCACGGCTGCTGGAACGTCATCTCGCGCAGCGCGGGATCGGCACGCAGCTGCTGCACGGTGGCACCCCGGTGCCCAAACGCGAGGATCTCGTGCGCCGGTTCCAGGCCGGTGAGGTGCCGGTGTTCCTGTTGTCGCTCAAGGCGGCGGGGACCGGGCTCAACCTGACGCGCGCAGATCACGTCGTGCATTACGACCGCTGGTGGAACCCGGCGGTGGAGGACCAGGCGACCGACCGCGCGTACCGGATCGGGCAGACCCGGCCGGTGCAGGTGCACCGGCTCATCGCCGAGGGCACCGTCGAGGACCGGATCGCGGCGATGCTGCGGGAGAAGCGTGCGCTCGCCGACGCGGTACTCGCCGGCGGCGAGGCCGCGCTGACCGAATTGACCGACGAGGAGCTGGCCGATCTGGTCGAGTTGAGGAGCCGCCGATGAGCACGCCTGAAGATCGCGTCCGCGGTTTCCCCGCTTTCGGCGCCCAGGGTGGACGAGGTCAGTTCGCTCGCTCGTGGTGGGGTCGCGCGTGGATCAGCGCGATGGAGGACACCGCGCTGGATCTGCGGCAGCTGAAACAGGGCCGCAAGTACGCCGCGGCGGGCCGGGTCGGTCCGATCACGGTCAGCCCGGGGCGGATCGCCGCGGTGGTCGACGACCAGGAAGGGCAGTACCGCACCGAGGTCCGGCTCGCGGAGCTGACCGGTGACGAGTGGGACCGCTTCCTCGACCGGGTCGCCTCGCGTGCCGGGCATCTCGCCGCGTTGCTGGACCGGGACATGCCGCACGACCTCGTCGAGGCCGCCGACGACGCCGGGGTGCATCTGCTGCCCGGGATCGGTGACCTCGATCCGGATTGCGACTGCCCCGGCTGGGAGCTGCCGTGCCGCCACGCCGCGGCGCTGTCGTTCCAGGCGTCGTGGCTGCTCGACGCCGACCCGTTCGTGCTGTTGCTGATGCGCGGCAAGGGGGAGCGGGAGCTGCTCGACGAGTTGCAGCGGCGCAACGCGCCCCGGTTCGTGCGCACCGGGGACGACGACATCGACGCCGAGCGGGCGTACGCCGGCGAGCCCGGCCCGTTGCCGGATATCGCCGCGTTCGCGCCCACCGGAGGTCCGACCGTGCCCGGGGCGCCCGAGATCCCGGCCGAGGCCTTCGCCCTGCTGATCGACAACGCGCGACAGATGGCCGGTGCGCACTTGGCGTCGCAGCCGAAGCTCACCCGCAAGCAGGACGCCGTCCGCCTCGCCGCCACTCGCCCGGAGACCGTGGAGAGGCTGCGCCCGGCCGAGCACGGTGAGGACTTCGACCGCGCGGTGCTCGCGTGGCGGCACGGTGGCCGCGCCGGTCTCGACGTCCTGGAGACCGTGTGGACGCCGCCGTCGCAGGCGATGGGCCGGGCGCGGGCCGCCTTCGCCGAGGTCGTGGACGATCCCGGCGAAGGCCTGGACGTCGAACGCAACCACTGCACCGTTCACGGGACAGGGGTGCAGGTGCGGCTGGGCAAGGACGGGCTCTGGTACCCGTACCGGGATCAGTGGCCCGCCGGTCCGCCCGAAGCCGATCCCGGCGCGTTGTTCGCCGCGTTGCTCGGCTGATCCCACTGCCGTCCTCGCCGCAGCTCACCCAGGTGCGGCGAGGACAGGTGGAGGATCTGGTACCGGACCTCGTCGGATTCCGGTGCCTCGTCCGCCCACAGGCTGTAGCGGACGACCTGCCAGGTCCGCGGGTCGACGGCCAGCGCGCCCGAATGCGCGCCGTCCTGGCTCAGGTGCTCGCGAAGCCCGTCGAGTGCTTCGCCGAGGAAGGCCACCGGGTCGGTCTCGTCGGGGATCGGCACGACGTGCTTTCCCGCCGCGACCGGGGAAGCACCGAACGCGGGCCCCTCCTCGAAGCCGAGCACGGTCCAGTGCTGCACGGCGGGACGTCCGAAGGATTCGACGATGCCGCTGAACGGTCCGCCGAACAGGAAGGCGTTCATCCCGGCTTCGTCGTGCCACAGATAGAACGGCGAGTACTGGTTCAGCGTCGAGCCGTCGACGCCGCGCTCACGGATCCCGTAGACCTTCAGCCCCAGGCCGCCGAAGTCGTCGAGCAGATGCCCGCGGGTGGCGACGCGGTCGCGGATGATGCCCATGTCGTAGTCGGCGGGGAGGGTGATCTCGTACTGCATCGCATGCATGCCGTACATACTAGTAGGTACAGAGATCGTCTTCGCCCCAAACCGCGGTGCTGCCGAAACTTGAAGCATGACAACAGGAAACGAGCACAGACCCGTCCTGATCGTCGGAGCGGGCGCGGCCGGACTCGCGCTCGGCAACTTCCTCCTGCGCGAGAGGATCCCTTGTGTCGTCTTCGAACGGCGCGGCCGCGAGTACGTCGAGCGACGGCAGCGCGCCGGGGTCATCGACACCCGTGCCACGCGCGTCTTCCGGAAACGAGGCCTCGAAGACCGCGTCGTCGGCGGGATTCCCATCAAGCCGACCCTCGGCTTCCGCGTCGACGGACAGCCGAGGCCTTTGACGCTGTCCGTCGAAGAACACAGGGAAGGCAGGCTCTGTCCTCAACAGGTCCTCGTCCGGAACCTCATCACCGCGTTCGAAGAAGACGGTGGCGACCTGCGGTTCGGCACCGAGGTTTCCGTGGAGGACATCGGCGAACGTCCGCGCGTCCGGCTCGGCGACGGGTCGATCGTCGAAATCGCCGGATGCGACGGCAACCACGGCGCGTCGCGGGCCGCCATCGCCGACGACAGGATCACCCGCCATAGCCACGAATACGGCTACGCGTGGCTGGTCGTCCTCGCCGACGTACCCGCCACCCACCAGACCGTGATGGCGATCCACCGGCGCGGATTCGCCGCCCAGTTCGCCCGGGGACCGCGCGCGAGCCGGTTCTACCTCCAATGCCCGCTCGAGGACACCACCGAAGACTGGCCGGACGAACGGATCTGGAGCGAGCTCGAAACGCGTTTCGGTGAACCGCTCGCCACAAGAGGCGCGATCGTGGAGAAACAATTACTGCCGCTGCGTGGCGAAGTGCTCAGCCCGATGAGCCACGGCAGGCTCCACCTGCTCGGCGACGCCGCGCACATCGTCCCGCCGATGAGCGCGAAGGGAATGAACCTCGCGCTGTACGACGCCGACGCCTTCGCCGACGCGCTGATCCGCTACTACAAAGAGGGTGACACGGGTCAGCTCGACGCCTACTCCGACGACCGGCTGCGTGAAGTGTGGAACTACCAGGCCTTCGCGACCTGGTTCACCGACACCGTCCACGACGCCGGCGATCCGTCCCACCGAGGGGAGTTCCGGCATCGGGTGGCGCGCGCCGACTTGGACCGCCTGTACAGCTCCGCGACGGCGAACCGGCTGCTGAGCGAATTCGTCGCAGGGTTGACCTGAGCGGCTATTTTCGGCTGAGCCGGACGATCCCTTCGTCGCCCTGCACCGCGACGACGACGATCACCTGCCGGTTGATCTGATGGGCCATCCCCGGCGGACCGGACACCGCGGCGCCCATCCCGCCCGAGGCCGGGGCGAGCCCCACCTTCCCGGCCTGGACCGCGACCGAGAGCGGTCCGGCGCCGCCGTCGTTGGGGATCTGGTCGCCGGTCCGGACGAGCACCTCGCACTCACCGTCGGCGCAGGACCTCAGGTCCCGTCCGTCCGCCGCCACGAACGGCGCACCGGACGGGGCCGCCGCCCCCAGCATCGGCGCGCTCTCCACGGAAGGCGCCGAACTCGCCGCCGCGAAGATCGGCGTCGGCGCGGCCGTCGCACAACCGGCGGCGAACAGCGCCACGGGAACCAGGACCAGGCATCTTCGGCGATCGACCATGACCGAGGAACGTAGCCGACCCAAGAGCCCTTGCATGCACCCGAATTCCGCAATCCTGCGGCTGTTCGCAGTGCTCGGCGGCGGTCCGGCCGGGTGAATCGACCGGACCGCCGCAGCACGTGGTCATATGGGCACCGAGAGTCCCGACCGTGTTCGCCGCCTGATCACGCGAGATCCGTCTTCAATCACGCGAGATCGCCGTTCAATCACGCGAGATCGCCGATCGCGCACGGCGTCCTCCGCTCAGACCTCCGCGCGGGAGATGATCGCCCGCGCGTCCACTCCGGACGGAAGCGTCCCGAAGGCGACACCCCAGTCGCCGCCCAGCCGCGACGCGCAGAACGCGTCGGCCACCGCCGGCGTCCCGTGCCGCACCAGCAGCGAACCCTGCAGCACCAGCGCCATCGACTCGACCAGCCGCCGCGCCCGGTACTCGATGTCCGACAGATCGGACAGTTCCTTGCGCAGCCTGCCCACCGCGTCGTCCAGCCGGGCGTCGGCACCGGACGCCTGCTCGACCTCGGTGAAATACGCCGCCACCGACTCGGGTTGCTTCGCCATCGCCCGCAGCGCGTCCAGCGCCGCGACGTTGCCCGAACCCTCCCAGATCGACATCAGCGGAGCCTCGCGGTAGAGCCGCGGCATCCCCGATTCCTCGACGTACCCGTTCCCGCCCAGGCATTCCAGCGCCTCGACCGCGTGCGACGGACCGCGTTTGCACACCCAGTACTTCGTCACCGCCAGCCCCAGCCGCCGGAACGCCTGCTCCTGCTCGTCCTCCGGCCGGTCGGTGGCCGACGCCAGCCGCATCCCGACCGTGGTCGCCGCCTCGGACTCCACGACGAGATCCGCCAGCACGTTGCCCATCAGCGGCTGATCCACCAGATTCGCCCCGAACGCACGACGATGCCGCGCGTGGTGGATCGCCCGCACCGCGCCGTACCGCATCCCCGCGGCACTCCCGACCGCGCAGTCCAGCCGGGTGTTGTTCACCATCTCGATGATGGTGCGCACCCCGCGGCCTTCCTCGCCGATCAGCCAGCCGATCGCGTCGTCGTACTCGATCTCCGACGACGCGTTGGACCGGTTGCCCAGCTTGTCCTTCAGCCGCTGCAACCGGATCCCGTTGCGCGAGCCGTCCGGCAGGACACGGGGGAGCAGGAAACACGACAGCCCGCCCGGCGCCTGAGCCAGCGTCAGGAACATGTCCGACATCGGCGCCGAAGTGAACCACTTGTGCCCGACGATCACATAGCTGCCGTCACCCAGCGGCCGCGCCGTGGTCGTGTTCGCCCGGACGTCGGAACCGCCCTGCTTCTCCGTCATCGACATCCCGGCGATGAGGCCGCGCTTCGAACTCGGCTCACGCAACCCGAAGTCGTACTCCGTCGCCGCCAGCAACGGCTCGTACCGCGCGGAAAGCTCGGGATTGAACCGCAGCGCAGGCACCGCCGCGTACGTCATCGAAATCGGGCACGTGTGCCCCGCGTCGACCTGCCCCCACACGTACATCTTCGCCGCCCGCGCCGCGTGCGCGCCCGGACGGGGATCCCGCCACGGCGCCGCGTGCAGCCCGTAGGACACCGCGACGTCCATCAGCTCGTGCCAGTACGGGTGGAACTCGACCTCGTCGATCCGGTTCCCGACCCGGTCGTGCGTCCGCAGCACCGGCTCGTTCTCGTTGACCAGCCTGCCCCACTCCTGCGCCTGCTCACTCCCGGCGAGCCTGCCGAGAGCGTGCACCTCGGCCACCGCCCAGCCCGCGCCCGCCCGATCCAGCCCTTCCAGCAGGGCCGGATCGGCGGCGACGTCGTAGTCCGCCAGCGGCGGGACCTGATTGGTGACCTCATGAGTGACCGGCATCGGAACCTCCCAGGGAACGCAGGACGAAAGTGCGCAGCCCGGACACCTCGTCCGCACTGCCGGTGGTCAACGGGCCGATCAGCACCTCGGCGGCCGCGCCGACGAGCGCCGCCGCGGTGACGTCCGCGTCCTGGGCGGGCAGGGCCCCGGACCGGACACCGTCGGCCACGTGCTGGGCCACGACGTCACGGAACGCGCGCCGGAACACCAGCCGCTCGGCCTCGATCGGCGCGTCGACGGGCTCGGCCA
Source organism: Amycolatopsis sp. MJM2582 (assembly GCF_000754115.1). NCBI lineage: Bacteria > Bacillati > Actinomycetota > Actinomycetes > Pseudonocardiales > Pseudonocardiaceae > Amycolatopsis > Amycolatopsis sp. MJM2582. The sequence goes on along the minus strand of NZ_JPLW01000002.1, from coordinate 887,042 downwards.
GCAGCGCGTACGCCATCCGCGGCGTCTTCAACGCACGGCTCGCGAAGGTGTCGAAGACCGCCACAACCCGCTCCGCGGGCGTACCGGGCCGCTCCGACACCTCGCGCACGGCCTCGACCTCACGCGTGACGACCTTGCGGAACAGCTCCACGACCAGTGCAGCCTTGGTGGGGTAGTGGCGGTACACGCTGCCGACCGCCACCCCCGCCCGTTCCGCGACCGCCGACACCGAGCAGCCCGCATACCCGCGCTCGGCCAACTGCTCCATGGCTGCGGCGAGGACGGCGTCGCGCTGAGCGTCCAAACGCTCCTGGACCTTCGGTGTACGTCGATACGGCACCCAAGAAGTGAAGCACCGATTCACACCTTCAGTCAACGCACCTTGGCGAGCCCTTCGACGGCCTTGGCGATGCCCTTCTTGTCATAAGCGCTGGTCGGCATGGTCGCCGCATGCGCGTGACGAACCACCCCGTCCCGGTCGAACAGCACGCTGCCCGACTGCTGCAGCAGCTTCTTCCCCAGCCCGAAGGCCTCGTGCGGCGTCCCGCCCCGGCCGGTGACCACCCGGAACGGCACCCCGCGCTTGGCCCGCCACGCCTTGGCCTCCGCCCGCTCCTCAGGGACGGCGACCAGCACCCGCACATCGGCGGCGGCCAGCTCCTCCGCGCGCCCCACGAGATCCTTCACATGACCGTTGCACACCGGGCACGAGGTCGACCGCATGAAATAGATCAGCACGTTCCCCGCGCCACGGAACTCCGAAAGCCGCACGACCTGCCCGGACGTGTCCTCCAGAACGACATCAGGGACCGTGGAACCGATTTCCAGCATTGAAGAACTCCTCAACAGAAGATCAGGAAGCAGGGTTGTCGAGAGAGGCACGAACCGCCGCCCGCGCGCGATGCAGCCGGGACTTCATCGCAGCCGGGCTCAGCCCGAGCGCGTCGGCCACCACGCGGCCCGAATGACCCTGGATGTCACGCATGATCAAGACGCGACGCTGATCGGACGGCAACCCGGCGATCGCCGCGGCCACCCGCTGCGCCTCCAGCCGATCCAAGGCGTCCTCTTCGGCCGACACCATCACCACGGAATCCGCCAGATCGTCACCACGCCACGCCCGGCGCGCCCGCCGGAGACATTCGTTGCGCACGATCCGGAACATCCACGACGCCAGCGCACCGGTGGCCCGCAACGAGCCGATCTTCCGGTACAGGATGATCAGCGCCTCCTGCGCCGAATCCTCCGCGTCCTCCGGCGAAGCGCACAGCGACCGCGCGAACCGCTGCACATGCGGATGAGAACCCGAGACCAAAGCGGCGATGGCGGACGCGTCCCCGCCCTGCGCCGCCACGATCAGCGAATCCCGCGGCCAATCGGCCTCCACGACGAACCTCCTCCCGCGCCGAGCTTGTCCCGGCCCTTACAAGAGCCGCGAACCCCACGAAAGGATTCAGCCCCGCTCACGTGACCCCGCTCACCCCAGCCGGCGCACCACGAAACCCACGTCACCCGATGGCATGATCGCCGCTATGACATGGACCGCCCCCGAGGTCACCCGCCCGTCCGGCGACACCGCCGCCGACGAGCGGATCCTCCTGCCCTCACTGCTGACCTGGCACCGCAGCACCTTCCTCCACAAACTCGCCGGCCTCACCGGGGAACAGCTCGCCACGGCGTCGGTCCCGCCCTCCAACCTCACCCTCCTCGGCCTCGTCCGGCACCTCGCCAAGGTCGAACGCTTCTGGTTCCGCCTGCGCTACGCCGCACAGGACATCGAACCCCTCTACGACCCCGCCCTCGGCAAGGACCACGACTTCGAAGTCCTCGACGCCACCAAAGCCGAAGAGGCCTACGACATCCTCCTCGAAGAGATCCGGCTCGCCGACGAGGCGGCCGCCGGAGGATCGCTCGACGACACCTTCGACCTCGGCGGAAACCCGTTCTCACTCCGCATGCTCTACGTCCACATGATCGGCGAATACGCCCGCCACAACGGCCACGCCGACCTCATCCGCGAACGCGTCGACGGCCACACGGGAGCCTGACCATGGACTACGGATTCATCGGCGCGGGGGAGATCACCGCCGCCATCGTCGAAGGCCTCAGCAAGGACATCACCGACCCGCCCCGGATCTTCCTCTCACCCCGCAGCCGCAGCGTCGGGCAAGAACTCTCCGCCCGCTTCGCCAACGTCGAAGTCCGCGACAGCAACCAAGCCGTCGTCGACAGCGCCACGACGATCATCCTCGCCGTCCGCCCGCCCATCGCCGAAGAAGTCCTCCGCGACCTCACCTTCCGCCCCGAGCACGTCCTCATCAGCGCCCTCGCCGGCGTCCCCCTCGACCGGCTGCGCGACTGGGCCGCCCCCGCCCGCGAAGTCGTCCGGAGCATCCCGCTGCCACCCGCCGCACGCCGCCAGAGCCTCACCGCGATGTACCCCGACAACCCCGAAGCCCGAGCCCTCTTCGACAGCATCGGCGGCAGCGTCGTCCCCGCCGCCGAGAAGGACCTCGACATCTTCAGCGGCGCCACCGCCACCTTCGCCGCCCACCTCGACTACCTCGGCACCATCGCCGCCTGGATGACCGACCAGGGCATCGACGACACCACGGCGACCGCCTTCACCAGCCACATCTTCGGCCAGCTCGGCCAGTCTCTCGCCGAACAGAACGGCTCCCTCGAAACCCTCACCGGCAAGCACATGACCCCCGGCGGGCTCAACGAACAATTCCTCACCGACCTGCGCACCAACGGCGTCCCCGACACCGTCCGCGAGGCCCTCGACGCAATCCTCACCAGACTGCGGGACAAGTGACCATCATCGACAAGCTGCGGGCGGCCGGGTGCGTCTTCGCCGAAGACGAAGCCCGGCTCCTCACCGCCGAAGCCCGCACCCCGGCCGAACTCGACACCATGGTCCAACGCCGCGTCGACGGCGAACCGCTCGAAGTCATCCTCGGCTGGGCTGAATTCCACGGACTCCGCATCGCCGTCGAACCCGGCGTCTTCGTGCCGCGGCAACGCTCCGAACTCCTCGTCCGCCACGCCGTCACCCTCGCCGGACAGGGAGCGGTGGTCCTCGACCTCTGCTGCGGAACCGGTGCACTCGGCGCCGCCATCGCCGCCGAACTCGGCGACATCCGGCTCTACGCGGCCGACATCGAACCCGCCGCCGTCCGCTGCGCCCGCGAGAACGTCGCCCAAGCCGGGGGAGAGGTGTTCGAAGGCGACCTGTACGCACCACTTCCCACGTCGCTACGAGGCCGCGTCGACATCCTGGTCGTCAACGCCCCGTACGTCCCCACCGACTCCATCGCGATGATGCCGCCCGAGGCACGAGACCACGAACCCCGCGTCGCACTCGACGGTGGACACGACGGCGTCGACGTCCACCGCCGCGTCGCAGCCGAAGCCCTCCACTGGCTCGCACCAGGCGGGCACCTGCTCATCGAAACCGGCGAAAGCCAAGCCGCGAGCACCGCGGAAGCCATGGCGCACAACGGTTTGACCCCCGAAGTGATCACCGACGAAGACCTGTACGCGACGATTGTTGTCGGTGGCCGGGGCTAGGGTCGCCGCCGTGACCGACTACCTCCAAATCACCCGCACCGCCTACGACACGGTCGCGGCCGACTACGCCGAACTCCTCCGCGACCACCTCGCCGGATCCACCTGGGACCGCGCCGTCCTCGGCGCGTACACCGAGCTCGTCCAGGCCGCCGGCGGCGGCCGCGTCGCCGAAATCGGCTGCGGAACCGGCCGTATCACCGAGTACCTCCACCAGCTCGGGCTCGACATCCACGGCATCGACCTCTCGCCGGGAATGCTCGCCGTCGCCCGGAAGTGGTACCCACATCTGGACTTCCAGCTCGGGGAGATGCCCGGACTGTCCCTTGAGGACGGTTCACTCGCCGGCGCCGTCGCCTGGTACTCCATCATCCACACACCGCGGGAGCGGCTGCCGGAGATTTTCGCCGACTTCCACCGAATCCTCGCCCCGGGCGGCCACCTGCTGCTCGCCTTTCAGGTCGGCGACGAAGTACGCCACATCGAGCACGCGTACGGCCACGACATCTCCTGCGACGCGTACCGGCTGGTGCCCGAGAAGATCGCCGAACAGCTGGGGGAGGCCGGTTTCAGCCTGCTCTCCACCCTCGTCCGTGAGCCGTCCGAGGAATTCGAGAGCACCCGACAGGCCTACCTGATCGCCCGCAAGCAGTAGCTCAAGGACGCCGCGCCTCGACGACCCAGGCCGCCGAACCGTAGAAAACGCCCCGGTCGGCCTGGTGCTCGGCGAGATCCGCACGCAGCGCCTGGATGGCACCCTCCCGCGCGGTGTCATCCAGGTCGCTCAACCTGCCACCGTGCTGCTCGACGATGAACTCGGCCGCGTCGTCGACGTCCTCACCGAAGTACATCGGCTTGTTCACCGCGGTGCACTCGACGTCGACGTACCCGGCGGAGGTCATCAACTCCTCGATCTCCCGGGGATCGCTGAGCGCCAGATCCCCGGACGGCACCTCACGACCTGCCGCGAAGATCGTCCGGAAAGTGGTGATCCATTCGTTGAGCCGCAACGGCTGCCACGTCAGCAGAACCAGACGGCCACCCGGCCGGGTCGCCCTGGCCAGATTCGCGAACGCGGCCAGGGGAGTACCGAAGAACATCGAGCCGTGCCTGCTGATCACCACGTCGAACCGCGCGTCGGCGAACGGATGGACCTGCGCGTCCGCCTGTTCGAATGACACGTTGGAAACACGCTCCTCCTCGGCGAGCCGACGAGCGACGCCGAGCATCTCACCGGAGAGATCGACACCCAGCGCCGAACCCTCGGCGGCCAGCCGGGCCGCGTCCCGCGTCGTCTGACCGGCACCACAGCCGACGTCGAGAACCCGGTCCGTGACCTGGACATCGGCCGCGGCGAAGAAGAGATCCCGGTACGCGGCGACACCGTCGTTGAACCGCTGCGCACGCTTCGCCCAGAACGCCCCGTCGTCACCATCCCACGCCTTCAGCATCCGTTCGTTGGACGGATCGACACGCACAGCGGTGCTCTCGGACATTTCGGCAACCCCCAGATTCGGTATCCGGAGACGACCCTAGCGCGCCTCGTCAGCGGAACGCCGCCACATTCCTGGCAGCCCCGGCGACGGACAGCTTCTCGAAGTATTCGCGACGTTCGCCGTCGCCGCCGAGGTAGACCGCGACGTTGTTGCCAGGGGAGTGGGGCACGTCCTCGACCTGGCCATCGACATCGCAGGCCATCAGCGTGTGCCCGGTGGCGGTGTCGAGCTGAGCGTGCATGACCTTGTCAGCGGCGGGAGAGTCGGGCACACCGAAATCCGCTCAGCCGACGCCCCAGTAGGCCAGCCAGGCATCCAGTGCCGGTGCAGGCGGGTTGAGCCGACGAGCCCGGCCGACGTTGCCCTCGTCTTCAGGGACAACCTCGGCCAGAATGAGAATTTCGGCGCGAGCTTCGCCGGCACCGAACAGACCTTCATCGGACAGCCTGCGCAGCGCCGTCTCCATCGCACGCAGTCGAAGGTCGAACTCGGCGTCGGAGGCTTCGTCATCGAGGTCGAAGACCGCCGGCCGGGCAGCGAACAGATCGCGGACCGGCTTCAGGTGTTCCTCACCCAAGATCGAAAACGGCGAATCGGCATAGGAGTAGCGGACCTCGTCGGCGTCGGCCCGCTGAGCCAGCGCCTCGTGCGACCACGCGGACAGCGCCGGACCGAACGCTTCGCCAGGCGTCGTCAGCGTGACGTAGTAGAAGGTGTGGCCGGGGTTGTCGCGGAACAGGTCTGTGACGGCCGCACGGGTGGCCGCGGTCAAGGCGTCAGCGAGATCGGTTTCGGTCGGAGTCATCGGGGCATCGAACCACAAGCCACGGGGAAGACACTCACGACGCTTACTTGACATAATGTACATTATCGGCACTTCGGCCGACCTGGATAACGGCGGTCGAGAGGAGCCCTGACGTGGGCTGAAAGCGTCCTTCACCGCATGTCACGCGGCGAAGGCGCCCTTCGCCCCACTCGGCGCGGGCATCCCTCCCTACACCTCTCCGTGCGGTGCCGGCGTCCCGAGACCCCGGGACGCCTCAGGGCACCCCCAGAGGACGGAGAGCCGATGTCCAATCACCCGGCCTCAATACGTCACTGTGACGAATTGATCGGGACGTCTCGACCGATGATGATCAACGGAGGCGCTCAGTCGCGGGCAGACCTCATCGAGCCGACCTGGCCAGCGACACCTGCAGGCTCCAGAGCGCCCCGGTAGCCCGATGTGTCATGAAAGGGACGTTCAGGACGAAAAACGTCAGGAACGGCCCTTTCATGACACATCGGAGAGCGACAGAAGGGCCGAGATCCCCCGCGAGGGATTTCCGGACCCATCACTCCGTTTCATGCATAATCACTATTATGCATGAAACGGAATATAACCCAGTGTAAGACTGTCGGTGCCATGCGGTACAAGATGTTCATGAGGGTTTCCGAGGCACAGCAAGCCTTTTTCGCCGCACGTCGTCCCCGTAAGGATTCTCCTCACACCACCGACGCCTACCGCCGCGACCTCGCCGGCATCACCGCTCTTCTCCTCCGCGAGCTGGACCGCTCCCCTGACGACCTCACGGTCGAGATGCTCACCGCCCAGGCGCTCCGCAACGCCTTCGGTGCCTTCGCGGACACACACGCGAAGAGTTCGGTGCTGCGTGCGTGGTCGACCTGGAACCAGTTCCTCACCTTCTGTGTGTCCGACGGGCTGCTCGCGGGCAATCCGATGGGCGCGGTCGCCCGGCCGAAGGCGCCTCCGTTGACGCCGAAACCGTTGCGGGGTGAGGAAACCCCGGAGCAGTTGCTCGCGGCCGCCGCCGACGGCGCGCGCCGGGCCCGGGATCCGTGGCCGGAGCGGGACGTCCTGGTGATCGCGCTCGGGCTGGTCGCCGGGCTGCGTGCCGCGGAGATGCGGGCCTTGACGGCGCGGTCGCTGGTCGGCCGTCAGGGCGAGATGCGGTTGCACGTCCACGGCAAGGGAAGCCGGGACCGGTCGATCCCGGTGCAGCCGATCATGGAGAAGATCATCGAGGAGTACCTCGCCTCCTGCCGCCGCCGGTTCCCGCAGCAGCGGTTCGGGCCTGCCACTCCCCTCCTCCGGGATCGGGCCGGCGAGCCGATCGGCCGCGGGGCGCTGGAGTACCTGGTCAAATCCTGCTACCGGTGGGCGGGCCTGCACGACCGGGTGCCGGTCGGGGCGAATCTCCACGCGTTGCGGCACACCTTCGCGACCCGGCTGGCGGAGGACGGCGCGACGGCGTCGGAGATCATGGCGCTGCTGGGGCACGCGAGCCTGGCGACCAGCCAGAACTACATCGAGGCGACCGGTCGTGAGCAGCGGGCGGCGGCCGCGAGCAACCGGACGTACCGGGCTCTCGACGGGATCGTGTAGGTCAGCGGAGTTGTTCGAGGTCCTTGGCTGCCTGGGCGATTTCGCCCGCCAGGTTCCGGAGTTCGGCGACGGAGGCGCCGTCGTCGGCCGCGGTGACGACGTCTTCCGCGGCGCAGCGGAGCTGGAAGAGCCGATCCTGGAGGGTGGCGATCTCGGTGTCGGAGAGGACGACGGCGTCTTCGGGGAGGCCGCTGCGCTGCAGGGCGGTTCGCCGTTCATAGGCCCGCTGGCGGCATGATTGCCCGCAGTAACGGCGGCGCCTGCCGACGTTGCCGCCCTGTTCGAGGCGCCGTCCGCACCATCCGCAGTGCTTGGGTGCCCCCGCGCGGCGTAGCTCGGACACCTCTTCGGCGGACGTCTTCGGGTGTTCGGCCACTTCCCTCACGGTTCAGACCCTAGCTGGCCACCCGACGATCATGCCGGGGCCACGACCGAAGTGCACACTAGTGGGGTGCCGACACTGTTTCCGTACCTCGCCGATCCGCTTCCGCGTGCCTTCGCCCATCGGGGCTGGCACCTCGGTGACCTGGAAGGACTGGAGAACTCGTTGCCGGCCTTCCAGCAGGCGGTGACGGAGGGTTACCGCTATCTCGAGACGGATGTGCACGCGACGTCGGATGGCGTGGTGGTCGTGCATCACGACGCGTCGTTGGATCGGACGACCGATGGCGCGGGGTTGATCTCGCGGCAGACCTGGGCGCAGCTGCGGACGATCAAAATCGGGGGCCGTGTGCCCCTGTCGCGGCTGGAGGACGTGCTCGAGGAGTTGCCGGAGGCGCGGTTCAACATCGACGTGAAGTCGAACGAGGCGGTGGAGCCGTTCGTCCGGGCGATCGAGCGGACCGGTGCGCATGACCGGGTCGCAGCGGCGTCGTTCTCCGACGCGCGGCTGGCCCGGATCCGGAAGTTGGCGGGGCCGAAGCTGGTGACGGCGATGGGTCCGCGTTCGGTGGCGGTGATGTGGGCGAACGGGTTCTTGCCGCTGTTTTCGTTGCGGGCGTTGTCGCGGGGTGCGATGGCGCAGGTGCCGGTGCGGCAGGGGCGGTTGAAGGTGGTGGACCGGGCGTTCCTGCGGCAGGCGACGCGTGGGGGTTTCGAGGTGCACACGTGGACGGTGGACGATCCGGCGGAGATGCGGTTGCTGCTTGATCTGGGGGTGCACGGGATCGTGACGGATCGGCCGGATCTGCTGCGTGAGGTGCTTCGGGAGCGGGGTTCCTGGCCTTCCTGATCCCGCGTTTAGTCCTCTGAATGCGCTCACACGCATTTAGAGGACTAAACGCGAGGGGTCAGCGGGGCGGTTTGCCGTTCCAGGCGGCGTCCCAGGTCTTGGGGCCGAGCCGTCCTGAGTCGTTGATGCCGTTGGCGCGCTGGAGGGCGAGGACGGCTTCGCGGGTTTTGTCGTAGTAGCAGCCGGTTCCGGTGAAGCCATAGCCGAAGGCGTTCATCCGCAGCTGGAACTGCTTGAGCGCGACGGCGCAGTCGCCGTAGGCGTAGACGACGCCGGGCCAGGCGGGTTTGGGGCCGCCGGGCGGTGCGGGCGGGGTGGGCTTCGGTTGGGTGCGGGCGGCGGGGCGGGCTGTCCTCCCCCGCCGATGTAGGCCGATTCGGCGTAGGACGGGACGCGTTTGCTGCGGCCGTCGCTGTCGTTGCGGAAGCCGAGTTTTCCGGCGCATTCCCAGGGTTGCCAGCCGCGCATGCGGTACAGGTAGAGGGCCCGGTAGTCCTGTTCGCGAGGGGTGGCCTGGTCGGGTCGTCCTTGGCCGCCGACGCTGCGCCAGGTGGGCAGGTCGAACTGGTAGGCGCCGTAGTAGCCGTTGCCGGTGTTGATGTTGTAGCGCCCGCTCGATTCACACATGCGGAGCTTGGACCAGTAGGTGCCGTGGGGATCCGCGGCGGCGGATCCGGTGGTGGCGATCTGCAGGCCCGTGACGGCGAGGGCGAGCAGGAGCGTTCTCGCCACTACGCGGTGTGCTGTGCGAAGGCGATGGGTCCTCATGAGCGGAACAGTAAATACCGGACACTTGCTTCACAAGAGTCACAGCTCGCTCACCAGCCTCACACGAAACACACGGGGATCGTGGCAGCGACACGCCGACGATGGTCGGGAAGGTGTCCGGCGAGGGTTCGTCTCGCGTCGAAACGAACACGGTCCGGACTCGTGCCGGACAGGTGGGTGTGATCACCAGTAGTCTCCCGCTGACCTCGACGTTCTCGACTTCAGGAGCTGTGCATGACGGTGGCCGTGACCCGTGAACGCAAGCGGGTGTGGCGGGCTTGGTACCTCTACGACTGGGCCAATTCGCCGTTCTATTCGTCGGTGATCACCGTCTTCGGAGCGCTCTATTTGAGCGAGATCGCGTCCGCGGACGCGAAGGCGAATTTCACCCTTAACGGGGACAGGGCGTGCACCGATTCGAGTGGAGCTTCGAGCACCCTGCAGAACTGCGACGTCTCGTTGTTCGGGCTGCAGTTCCCCGCGGGTTCGCTGTGGGGATATCTGCTGTCGATCGCGACGGTGACCCAGGTGCTGGTGCTGCCGATCGCCGGGGCGATCGCGGACCGCAGCAGGCACAAGCGGCGGATCCTCGGTGGGTTCGCGTTCCTGGGCGCGGTGGCCTCGGCGCTGATGTTCTTCATCGCGGGGACGAACTGGGAGGTCGGGGTCTGGACGTTCATCCTGGCGAACATCGGGTACGGCGGTGCGCTGGTCGTCTACTACTCGTTCCTGGTGGACATCGCGGAGCCGGACGAGCGGGACGCGGTGTCGTCGAAGGGTTGGGCGTTCGGGTATCTCGGCGGTGGCCTGGCGCTGGCGTTGCAGCTCGGGTTCTTCATGGGGCACGAGTTCTTCGGGGTGAGTGAAGGGCTGGCGATCCAGATCTGCTTCCTGACGTCGGGGATCTGGTGGGCGGTGTTCACGATTCCGGCGGTGCGGGCGCTCCCCCAGACTCATGTGCCGAAGTCGGGTGACCGGGGTCTGTCGGTGCTGACGGCCGGGTTCAAGGAGCTGGGGCGGACGATCAAGGACGCGAAGGCGTATCCCCTGACGCTGGCGTTCCTCGGCAGCTACCTGGTTTTCACCGACGGGATCACGACGGTGGTGGCGGTGTCGGCGCAGTACGGGAAGGACGAGCTGAAGTACAGCACCCAGGTGCTGATCGTCACGATCCTGGTGATCCAGTTCCTGGCCTACGCCGGCGCGATGATCCATGGTGCGATCGCGGCCCGGATCGGGGCGAAGAAGACGATCTTGGGCAGCCTGGTGGCCTGGGTGGTCGTGCTGTGCTTCGCGTTCTTCATCGAGGCCGGTCAGCCGCTGCAGTTCTACGCGGTGGCGGTCGGGATCGGGTTGGTGCTGGGTGGGACGAACGCGTTGTCGCGGTCGTTGTTCGGGCAGATGATCCCGGAGGGCAAGGACGCGCAGTACTTCTCGCTGTACGTGGTCGGTGAGCGGGGGACGTCGTGGCTCGGTCCTCTGTTGTTCGCCGCGGTCGGGCAGATCACCGGTTCGTTCCGGTACGCGATCATCGCGCTGGTGATCTTCTTCGTGCTCGGTTTCGTGTTCGTGTGGCTGGTCCCGGTGCGCCGGGCGATCGAGGCGGCGGGTAACCGACCACCGGCGGTGCTGTGACGGCGGAGGGTGCCGATAGGGTCGAGCGTCGTGACCGTACTGAAGGAGAGTGGCCCGGATCCCACGGACGCGTTGTCGTCGGTGCCGGTGGCGGGTTCACGGCGGGGTGTGCCGGTCGTCGGGAAGTTGAAGTTCTGCTACGGGCCGATGGACTGCGGGAAGTCGACGCTGGCGTTGCAGATCGACCACAACCATGCGCGGCAGGGTCGTCGCGGGATGGTGCTGGTGCGGCATGACCGGTCCGGGGAGCCGCAGATCACCAGCCGGATCGGGTTGACGCGCAAGGCGATCGAGGTGGGGAACGAGACCGACCTGCGGTTGCTGGTGCGTGAGCAGTGGGCGGCCGGTCGGCATGTGGACTACCTGATCGTCGACGAGGCCCAGTTCTTGTCGCCTGATCAGGTGGATCAGCTGGCTGAACTGGCCGATGACGTCCAGATCGACGTGTACTGCTTCGGGATCGCGACGGATTTCCGGAGCATGTTGTTCCCGGGTGCCGCGCGATTGTTCGAGCTGGCGGACGAGTTGCAGCCGGTCCAGGTCGAGGTGTTGTGCTGGTGCGGGCAGACGGGGCGGTTCAACGCGCGGGTTTCCGATGGCGAGGTGCTGCGGGCCGGGGACACCGTGGTGGTCGCGGATACCGAGCAGGCGCTAGTTGAAAGTTCATCGGCATCACGTTCCGAGGGCGAGCCGAACACGGTCCGTTATCAGGTATTGTGCCGTCGGCACTTTCGACTGGGCGACCTGGGGCCGACCTCGGCCCAACACGGTCAGTTACGGTTGACGTGACAGGCGTACTACTAGCCCATCTGGGGGATATCCGCACCAAGATGGCCGTATTGACGTCACGCCAGAGCGCGAAACCACTCCTACTAGGAGAAGCTGTTGCCACCGGGTGACACAGCTCATCGTGAGCAAGGACATGCTGCTCAGGGAATCTCCTGGGCCTCATCGTCGTTGCATAGGGTGAGCATCACCCTGGCTCCACCCGGAGCTGACTGAAAGGACCCCCATCATGGCCGACCGTGTTCTCCGTGGAAGCCGGCTGGGAGCGGTCAGCTACGAGACCGACCGCAACCACGACCTCGCGCCTCGGCGCACCGTGCGCTACGCCTGCCCCAAGAACCACGAGTTCGAGGTGCCCTTCTCCGACGACGCCGAGATCCCCTCGGTGTGGGAGTGCAGGCTGCACGGCAGCGAGTCCGAGATCGTGGACGGCGGGCAGCCGGAGCAGAAGAAGGTCAAGCCCCCGAGGACGCACTGGGACATGCTCCTGGAGCGCCGTTCGATCCCGGAGCTCGAAGATCTGCTCAACGAACGTCTCGCCGAGCTGAAGGGACGCAGGACCACCCGGTCCGCCTGACGCACGGCACAAGTAGCTAGCCCCACCACGAACCGGCGAAGCCCCCGCGACCTCCCTCCGCGGGGGCTTCGCCGTGTCTCGGGGGTGTCAGGAAAGGGCCGTTCAGGACAAAAAACGTCAGGAACGACCCTTTCCTGACATCCCGCGGCCGATCAGGCGGGGAGCAACCCGGCGCCGAGAGGCACCAAGGCCTCGCGAAGGCGCTGTAGGTGCTCAGGCGGCGATTCCAGCAGCGGGAGCCGGACCGTCGCGTGCGGGATGACGCCGAGTTCGGCCAGCGCGGCCTTCGCCATGATCGCTCCCTGTGAGGTGCGCATGAGGGCCTCCACCAGGGGAAGCAACCCGGTGTTGAGCGAGCGCGCGGTGTCGAGGTCTCCCCCGCGTACGGCTCGGATGAGCTCAGCGTTGCGGTCGGCGAAGGCGTTGCCCACGACGCTGACCAGGCCGGTGGCGCCGGCGGCGAGGTAGGGCAGGTTGAGCTCGTCGATGCCGCAGTAATACGTCAGCGGCGTGTTCGCCATGACGGTCATCGCTTCGAACAGGTCGCCTTTGGCGTCCTTCACAGCCCGGATCCTGGGATGGTGGGCGAGTTCGATCAGGGTGGCCGCTTCGAGGGCCGTGCCCGTGCGGGCCGGGACGTCGTAGAGCATGACGGGCAGGTCGGTGGCGTCGGCGACCGCTTGGCAGTGGACGACGATCCCGGCCTGGGTCGGCTTGGAGTAGTAGGGGCAGACGAGCAGGAGCGCGTCGGCGCCGGCCGCCTCGGCTTCCTTCGCGCGCCGGATGCAGGCGGTGGTGTCGTAGGTGCCGACTCCGGCGATCACGCGTGCCCGGTTCCCGGCGCGGTTCGCCACGGTGTGGACGAGCCGTGCTGCTTCGGCGTCGGTCAGGGTGGGTGACTCCCCGGTGGTTCCGCCGACGACGATGCCGTCGCAGCCGGTGGCGAGCAGGTGGTCGACCAGGCCGGTGAGGCCGGGTTCGCTGAGCGCACCGCCGGGTTCCATCGGGGTGACCATGGCGACGAGGTTGGTACCGAAGACTGTTCCGGTCATGCGGCCGATCCTGTCGGCGTCGATACCTGCGGTCCAGCGATGGTTTTTGGACGGTATTGCGTAGCCTGGCTTCATGATCGAGGTTGGAGCCCTGCGGGCGTTGCGGTCGGTGGCCGCGTTGGGGACGTTGGCGCGGGCGGCGGACGAGCTGGGCTTCACGGCGTCCGCGGTGTCGCAGCAGATCAAGCGGCTGGAACGCCAGATCGGGATGCCGGTGCTCGCCCCGGCCGGTCGCGGTGTCGTGCTGACTCCGGCAGGTCAGGCCGTCGTCGATTCCTCGCTGGAGGTGTTCCAGGCGCTCGAACGGTGCGCCGAGGCCGCTCAGTCGGTCGCGGAGGGCGCGCCGCGCGGGGTCCTGCGGGTGGCCGCGTTCTCGACCGGTATCCGCGGCCTGCTCGCCCCCGTCCATCCGCGGCTCCTGACGCGCTACCCCGACCTCCGCCTGCACATCACCGAGCAGGACCCCGACCAGGCACTGCATTCGGTCGAGGCCGGGACGGCCGACCTCGCGCTCCTGCATGACGCCGACGGTCTGCCGGTCCCACTCTCCCCCGCGTTGTCGCGGCGCCTGGTGCACACCGACCTCGGTGACGTCGTCATGGCCGAGACCCATCCCCTGGCGCGGTCCGAGCCGCCGTTGGACGGCGCGGATCTGGCCGGGCACGCGTGGGTGACCAGTCCGCCCGGCACGGTCTGCCACCAGTGGTTCCAGCGCGTGTTCGCCGGCCTTCCGGAGGAACCCGATGTGCGGCATCTGGTGGACGACTTCTCCACGCAGCTGTCGCTGGTCGCCTCGGGCGAGGTCGTCGCGTTGATCCCGCGGCTGGCGCGCCCGCCCTTGGCCGAGGGACTCGTCGCCCGGCCGCTGCGGCGCCCGCCGACGCGCGAGGTGCACGCCGCGTGGCGCCGCAGTGCCGAGTCGAGTCCCGCGATCCGGGCGGTGCTGACGGAGCTCGGGTCGGCTCGGTCAGCTGGGGTACATGCTGGTCACGTTGACGAACGTGCCGGTGATCCCCATGGCGTCGTCGGAGGCGAGGAACGCCAGGGTGGAGGCGATTTCGGCGAGGCGCGGTGAGCGTTTGGTCAGCCGGGCCTCGGCGAGTCCGCCGAGGACGTTCCGCACCATTTCGGGGGTCGCCGGCAGCTGGTTGTTCACCGCGGAGAGCTTCTCGGGCGTGAGGGTCTCCGGGATGCCCGCGACCCAGATGCCGAGCGCGCGGACGCCGTGCGGTCCGATCTCGACGGCGAGATTGCGGATGAAGGTGTCCAGCGCGGCGTCGATCGAACCGGTGGCGCCCATCATCGGGCTGCCGTGGGCGGATCCGCTGTCGAGGGCGAGGATGACGCCGGAGCCCTGGGCGACCATGTGCCGGGCGGCGGCCCGCGCGGTGATGAAGTTCGTCGTGATGCCGTCGGTGATCGGACGGACGTAGTCCTCGACCGACATCTCCACGAGCGGGATGCCCTGGATGTCGCCACGCGGGACGAGGTTGAGCGAGACGTCGAGGCTGCCCGCCTCGGCCACGACGGAAGCCGCGTGCGCGTCGACCGCGGTTTCGTCGAGGCCGTCGACGACGGCGACTTCGGCCCGTCCCCCGGTCTCCTTGATCTCGTCGGCGAGCTTCGTCAGTGCCGGTTCGTGGCGGCCGGTGAGGAAGACGCGGGCCCCGCGCGCGGCGAACTCCTTGGCGACGCCGTTGCCGATCGCCCCTCCGGCGCCGTAGATGATCGCGTTCTTGTTCTGGAGGCTCATGGGTTTCCTTCCGCATTTGTCGGTTACGACGGTTGAGACGCGGAGGGCACGGAGATCTCATCGGTCCTCAGGTCAGCGTCAAGGGCAGCCCGAACGCGGGGAACAGGTGCGGCTCGAAGGCGGTGATCTCGGCGACCTTCCCGTCTTCGATGCGCAGCACGTCGAGCACCTGTGCCCGGTAGACCCGGGTGCCCGGCCGCCGGACGTAGCCCGCTGCGGCGGGGAGCCCGTTGGCGACGGTCGGAAGGTGTTTCCACTCCCCGAAGTACGTCGGCGAAGCCGGATCGAGGGACTTGGCGACGAACCCGAGGAAGACGTCGCGGCCGGAGAACCACAGCGGATTCGGCGGCATCGTGACCAGCACGTCCTCCCTGAGCAGCTCGGCCATGACCCGGCTGTCGCCGTCGGCGGTGGCGGCCGCCATGTAGCGCTGCAGGATCGCCTGCTCCTCCTCGGTCGGCCGCACGGTCCGGGCCCAGTCGGTGCGACGTTCCGGCAGGCGTTCGCGCAGCGTGGGGCGTGCGCGCTGAAGGGCGCTGGTGACCGAAGCGACGCTGGTTTCCAGCAGGTCCGCGGTTTCGGCGGCCTTCCAGCCGAGGACGTCGTTGAGGATCACCACGGCCCGCTGTTTCGGCGGGAGGTGCTGGATCGCGGCCAGGAAGATGAGCTCCATCGTTTCCCTGGTCTCGGCGATCTCCGCGGTGTCGTCCGGGAACGGCTGCAACCAGGGCAGGAACTGCGGAGGTTCGCCCTGTTCGACGTCGGGCAACGGGTCGTAGGGACGAGGGACCCGTTTGTTGCGCCGCAGGAAGTCGAGGCAGGTGTTGGTGGCGATGCGGTAGAGCCAGGCGCGGAAGCTCGACCGGCCTTCGAACCCTTCACGACCACGCCACGCTCGCAGGAACGTCTCCTGGACCAGGTCCTCCGCATCGTCGTAGGACCCGACCATGCGGTAGCAGTGCACGCGCAACTCTCGCTGGTACTCCTCGATCCTCGCTGCGAAAGCGACTTCGTCGACGGTTTCCGTCACGGGCGCCGGTGTGACGTTTTCGTCCTTGGTCCGCAGCGCCAGCTTGGCGATGCGCCGCAGCCTGCCTACATCGGAGGTGAGGGAGGTGAGATCGGCGAGGAATTCCTCCGGCGG
Organism: Amycolatopsis sp. MJM2582; assembly: GCF_000754115.1. NCBI lineage: Bacteria > Bacillati > Actinomycetota > Actinomycetes > Pseudonocardiales > Pseudonocardiaceae > Amycolatopsis > Amycolatopsis sp. MJM2582. Next base: position 870,644 of record NZ_JPLW01000002.1, on the reverse strand, counting down.
CTGAGGCGCGAGCCGGTTCGCGACGCGGCCGACCTCGGCGATCAGGGCCTGCACGTCGGGGGCGGGGTCGCGCCGTGACCGGTAGGCCCGCTGGCGGCACGCGGCGGAACAGTAGACGGCCGCACGCCCGCGCGAATCCGCCTTCGACGGCAGCGGGCCTCCGCACATCCCGCAGGCCTTCCCGGTCACGGCTCACCTTCCCCCGAAAACGTCACCTTCGATCGAGTGACGCATTATGCGGCTCGATACCCCGGGATGTCCTCGACTCGGTGGTAGACGTCGAGCCCGCGGGACAGGGCGATGGCGACGTCCTGGTCCGCGCCGGTGGATTCGCCGGGCAGCCGCAGGACGGCGTCGCAGTGGTGCAGCAGTCGGTCGGCCGTCGGGTACATGACCTCCTTGGCGACCGGATCGGCGACGGTCTTCCCGCCCGCCCCGCGCAGCACCGGCAGCGCGACCCACTCGCCGATCATCGGCACGTGCCCGCTGCGGAAGATCGGCCAGGCGGCCTCTTCGAGCCGGGCGAGGTTGCGGGCGAGCAGTTCGGGGTCGTCGCCGGTGCCGGAACGGAACGGTCCGGCGATGAGGATCATCAGAGGTTTGCTCATGCGACGGAGCATAATGTGCAACAATCGGCAGGAACAAGGAGGAACGTGCACATGCTGGCTGCGCAGCGCCGAGACCTGCTGATGGAACGACTCAAAACCGAAGGCCGGATCGTGGCCAAGGACCTCGCCGCCGAACTCGGCGTGTCAGAGGACAGTATTCGCCGTGACCTGCGAGAACTCGCCGACGCCGGGCTCTGTCAACGCGTCTACGGCGGAGCCTTACCGGTCTCCCCCGCCACCGCGGACTACGCGACGCGTATGGCGGTCAGCATCGCAGGCAAGGAACGGATCGCGAAACGTGCAGCAGCGTTGATCCGGCTCGGTTCGACGGTCATCCTCGACGGCGGGACGACCACGCTCGCACTGGCGAAGGCGCTTCCCGTCGACCTCGAAGCGAAGATCGTCACGCACAGTCCCACGGTCGCGGCCGCACTCGTCACGCATCCGAAGGTCGAGGTGTTCCTCATCGGCGGCCGGCTCTTCAAACACTCCGCCGTCACCTGCGGGGCGGCCGCGGCGGAGGCCGCGATGGGGATCAACGCCGACCTGTTCTTCCTCGGCGTCACCGGTGTGCACCCCGAAACCGGGCTCACCACCGGCGACTCCGACGAGGCCGCGATGAAACGCACGCTCGCGAAACGGGCGGCCGACACCTACGTGTTGGCCAGCTCCGAGAAGATCGGCGCGGCCTCGCCGTTCACCGTGCTCCCCCTGTCCGACGTCGCGGGCGTGATCACCGACGCGGCGCCGGACGAACCGACGGTGAAGGAACTGGGGAAACTCGGAGTGAGCGTGCTGGGCGTCAGCCCTTCTTCGCCAGCCCGCGAAGCTGCTGCCAGCGACGCTTGAGCCCCCACAGCCCGACCAGGATGATCGCCTCGCGCACGACCGAGCCGCTCATCTTCGACTGACCGACCTCGCGTTCGGTGAAGGTGATCGGCACCTCGACGACCTCGAACCCGGCGAGCGCCGTGCGGAACGCCAGGTCGATCTGGAAGCAGTAACCGCGCGAGGCGATCTCGTCGAGCGGGAGCTTCTCCAGCACCGTACGGCGATACGCGCGGAAACCGGCCGTGATGTCCTTGATCTTCGTACCGAGCGCGACCCGCGCGTAGAAGTTCGCCATCCACGACAGCGCCTTGCGCTGGAACGGCCAGTTCACCGTGCTGCCGCCGGGAACGTAGCGGGAGCCGATGGACAGATCCGCGTCCTCGAGCGCGGCCAGCACCCGGGGCAGATCCTCCGGCGCGTGCGAGCCGTCGGCGTCCATCTCGACGATGGTGGCGTAGTCGCGGGAGAGCCCCCAGCGGAATCCCGCGACGTACGCGGCACCGAGGCCGGCCTTCTCGGTCCGGTGCATGACGTGGATCCGCTCGTCGGCCTTCGCGAGCTCGTCGGCGACGTCACCGGTGCCGTCCGGGCTGCCGTCGTCGACGACGAGGGCGTGCACGTCCGGGAGTGCTTTGAGCAGACGTTCCAGGATCGGGCCGATGTTGTCCCGTTCGTTGTACGTCGGGACCACCACCAGCACCGGGTCGATTCCCTGGGCCCCCCGCGGCGCCTGCGCCATCCGCTTTTCCTCCGTGTTCCGGCGGGTCAGCCCGCCGCTTCCCTCGTTGCCTTGGCGGCGCTCGCGCGCCGGGTGCGGAAACGGAGTACGTACCCGCCGGTAACCCCGGCGATCGCCAGGGCCAGCAGCCCGTACTCCGTCGTCACACCGAGTAGATCCGACAGCGTAGTCTGCTGCCTCAGCGGTACGCGCCCCACCAGGGAGTCTGCGGTGAACAGGCTGGTGGAGGCCCTGATCGAACCGTCGGGCGCGACGATCGCGCTGACCCCGCTGGTGGCCGAAACGATCACCGCGCGCCCGTGCTCGACCGCCCGCAGCCGCGACATCGCCAGCTGCTGGTAGCTCATCTCCCCCGGCCCGTACCAGGCGTTGTTGGTCGGCACGACGAGCAGTTCCGCGCCGTCGGCGACCGATTCGCGGGCCGGGTAGTCGAACGCGGTCTCGTAGCAGATGAAGACGCCGACCTTGGTGCCCGCGACCGACAGCGCGGCGTTGGCGCCGTCACCCGGTGTCATGTTCGCCACGCTGTCGACGAACGGCGTCACCAGCTTCGCGACCTCGCGGGCCGGGACGTATTCGCCGAACGGGACCAGCTGCTGCTTGGCGTAGCGCTGACCGGGGCCGCTCGCCGGATCCCAGACCAGCGCGGAGTTCTGGGCGGTGCCGTCGGGCAGCCGCACCAGCGCGCCGATGATCGCCTGCGTGCCGTAGTCGCGGACCATCCGGTCGACACCGGCGTCCCCGGTGCGCATGGCCATCGCGGTCTCGGGCCACACCAGCAGATCGACCTTGGTGTTGCTCGCCTTCAGCTTCTCCAGCAGGCGGGCACTCTCGGCGAGGTGGTTGCTCCGCAGTTCGTCGCGACGGCCTTCCAGCGCCAGGCCGATGTCCGGCGCGTTGCCCTGCACCGTGGCGACGGTGAGTTCGCCGTTCTGCGCCTCGGTGCCGATCGTCGGCCATACCGCGAGACCCGCCACGACCGGCACCAGCGTCACCGCGGCAGCGGCCACGAGGGAACGCCGCGGATCGGCGCCCCTCAGCCGCAGGCACAGCGCCGCGAGCCCGAAACCGGTCGCCACGACGGCGAGACCGACCAGCGGTGCGCCGCCGATCGAGGCGAGTGACACGAAGGCGCCCTCGGGCTGGCTGAACGCCACCCGGCCCCACGGGAAGCCGCCGAACGGGAACCAGGCCCGCGGGGTCTCCAGCGCGATGATCACCAACGCGGCCCACAGCGGTCCGAGCGGAAGCCGCCACACCACGGTGGCGAACGCCCCGCCGAAACCGAGGTACACCGACAGCGCCATCGACAGCGCGATCCACGGCCACGGCCCGAAATCCGGGCCGAGGAAGTCCAGCAGCCACGTCAGCAGCGGCAGGAAGAACCCCATCCCGAACACGAACGCGTACCCGAACGCGCCCCGGAACCTGCGTCCGTGCACCACGAGCGCGAAGCCGGTGAACGCCAGCGGCGCGAGCCACCACAGCGGACGCGGCGCGAAACTGAGGTACAGCGTGAAACCCGACGCCGCGGCGACGAGGAAACGCAGGAGCCAGGCGCGGGAGAACCGCTTCCGGGGCGCCGCTTCGGGGTCCGGATCGGTCACGGTCGAGGACACCCCTGAACCCTAGGCCGTGCGGGTGAACACATCGTGGATGACCTCTCCGCCGCGGACCGTGCGCAGGCACCGGGGCAGCGTCGCCCCCTCGGCCAGGTTCGGCAGCGGGGGCACCCCCGCGCGCGGGTCGGTCGACCAGCGCTGCACCCGCGAGTCCGGCGTCGCGACGACGAGATCCTCGGCGTCCCAGATCGCGTAGTGCGCGGGAGCGCCCGGGACGAGGCTGCCGGTGACGCCGTCGTTCACCCCGGCGGCGCGATGTCCCGCGCGGGTGTGGGCGGTGAAGGACGCGCGAGCGGACAGCCCCGAGCCCGGCGTGCGGTGATAAGTCCCGGCGCGGACGGTGGCCCACGGGTCGACAGGCGTGACGGGAGCGTCGGAGCCGAAGGCGAGTAGGAGTCCTTCGGCGGCCATGGCGGCGAAGGGGTTGAGCTTCGGAGCCCGTTCGCCGCCGAGACGGTCGACGTACATGCCGTGCTCGCCGCCCCATTCCGCGTCGAACTGCGGCTGGACCGACGCGACGACGCCCCAGCCGGCGAGTTCCTTCGCCTGGCCGGCGTCGATCATCTCGACGTGCTCGAGCCGGTGGTGGCGGGCGGCCAGCGCTCGACGGCCGACGGTTTTCTCCGCGCGCCGGAATCCCTCGACGACCTCGGCCACGGCGGCGTCGCCGATGACGTGGAAACCGGCCTGTAGTTCGGCCTCGGTGCAGGCTGCGACGTGTTCGGCGATGGCGGCGGCGTCGAGGTAGAGCGTTCCGGTGGTGCCGTGGGCGTCGGCGTACGGCTCGTGCAGCGCGGCCGTGCGGGAGCCGAGTGCACCGTCGACGAACAGGTCGCCCGCGACTCCCCTGGCGCCGAGCGCGCGGGCGGTGTCGACTCCGCCGCGCTCACCCCAGTAGCCGACTACCTCCGGTAGCCCGGGCTCGGACGCGAGCGCGAGCAGGTCGGTGAGGTCTTCCGCACCGGAGATGTCCGGGCCCGCGCATTCGTGGACGCTCACGACACCGCGTGCGGCGGCTTCGGCGAGGAACGCACGCTGGGCCTCGCGGCGCTGCCGCGGGGTGATCGCGTCGCGCATCGCGGCCCGCACCAGGTGGTGGGCGTCGCGGGTCAGCGGTCCGTCGGCCGACCAGCCCGGCGCCTCGTGCACACCGGCGGCCAGCGCGACGAGCGCGCTGGAGACGAGCGCCGAATGGACGTCGACCCGGCTCAAGTACACCGGAGCGCCGTTCGCGGCCTCGTCGATCTCGGCGCGGCTGGGCAGCCTGCCGTCGCTCCAGCGGGATTCGTCCCAGCCGTGCGCGACCAGCACCTGGCCGGGCCGGACGGCGTCGCGGACCGCGGCCAGGAGTTCGCCCGCGCCGCGGACGTTCGCGAGGTTCAGGCCGGTGAGGTGCAGGCCGGTCGCGGTGGCGTGGACGTGCGCGTCGACGAAGGCCGGGGCGACGAAGGCGCCGTCGAGGTCGACCGGTTCGGCGTCGGGATGCAGTGCTTTGGCCGGGCCGTCCTGTCCCACCCAGACCACGATGCCGTCGGTGATCGCCATGGCGGTGGCGTCGGGAGCCGAGGGGCTGTAGATGCGCCCGCCGAGCAGGAGCGTCGTTCGCGCGTTCGTCACCCTCCTGAGTTTGCAGCGTGCGGAAGCCCACGTGACCGGCGGGTCGGCAAGATTTCGACACACCACGCAGGACAGGAATATTTACGTCTTCCGAACGATGTGACAGGATATTTTCACGCGTTTCCGACGACGAGGAGTACAAGTGACTGCGATCCAGGAACCGACCTCGCCGGTGGCCGCCTACGATCAGCCCTACGACTACACCCGGGTCGAACTGATCGAACCCGACTGGCGCCGCTTCCCCGGCTGGCACGACGTGACCGAGGCAGAGTGGCGCGACGCGCAGTGGCAGCGAGTGCACTGCATCCGTAACGCCAAGCAGCTGCGTGCCCTGATGGGCGATCAGCTCGAGGAGCGCTTCTACGAGGACATGCTCGCCGACCAGCGCGAGATGGCCACGATGTCGATGCTCCTGCCGCCGCAGATGATCAACACGATGGCGCCCAACGCGGGCACCGACCCGGCGAAGGTGACCGAGGCCTGGTACGCCGACCCGATCCGCCGCTACATGCTCCCGGTGCGCAGCGACCGCGACACCGAGTGGCCGAGCCACCCGCACTCCGAGCGGGATTCGCTGCACGAGGCGGAGATGTGGGTCGTGGAGGGGCTGACCCACCGATACCCCACCAAGGTCCTCGCCGAGATGATCTCCACCTGCCCCCAGTACTGCGGGCACTGCACCCGGATGGACCTGGTCGGCAACTCCACCGAACAGGTCGAGAAGCACAAGCTCTCGCTCAAACCGGTCGATCGCCAGGACGCGATGATCGAGTACCTGAAGAAGACCCCCGGCGTCCGTGACGTCGTGGTCTCCGGCGGAGACGTCGCGAACGTGCCGTGGCCGCAGCTGGAATCGTTCCTGATGCGGCTGATGGACATCGACACCGTCCGCGACATCCGGCTCGCCACCAAGGCGCTCGCCGCCCTGCCGCAGCACTGGATCCAGCCGAAGGTCGTCGAAGGCCTCGAACGCGTCGCCGGCACCGCACAGCGCCGCGGCGTCAACCTCGCGATCCACACCCACGTCAACCACGCCCAGTCGGTGACCCCGCTGGTCGCGGAAGCCGCCAGGACCGCGCTCGACGTCGGCGTCCGCGACGTGCGCAACCAGGGCGTGCTGATGAAGGGCGTGAACGCGACTCCGGCCGACCTGCTGGACCTGTGCTTCGCGCTGCAGGGCGAGGCGAACATCCTGCCGTACTACTTCTACATGTGCGACATGATCCCGAACGCCGAGCACTGGCGGGTTTCCGTGCACGAGGCCCAGGAACTGCAGCACGCGATCATGGGCTACCTGCCTGGCTACGCGACCCCGCGGATCGTCTGCGACGTGCCGTACGTCGGGAAGCGCTGGGTCCACCAGCTCGCCGAATACGACCGTGAGCTGGGCATCTCGTACTGGACCAAGAACTACCGCACCGGGATCGAGCACGAGGACCCGGAAGCCTTGCAGCGTCGGTACCCGTACTACGACCCGATCTCGACGCTGCCCGAGGCCGGCCAGAAATGGTGGGCCAGCCAGCACGGCTGACTTCTACATTTTCCTAGATGAAACCGGTGGTCCCGAACCGTCGTTCGGGACCACCGGCAACGGCAAGCCGTAGACAAATCAGACAACGCCTCGCACGTGAAGACCGACTGGCTTTCAGCCGGACACGCCCGGTCTGCAGGTTGGCTAAGTACAACTGAGACATCTCATGCCCTGAGCAGCGCAGACGTCGCCAGCATGGGTCGACGTTGACTCCAACTTGCCCCAGAGATCCTGCTTGGCCATGCGCTGGTAGAGCCACCGAGAGATATCGGACACCTGCACCCAACTCCGTGCGGCCTACGGGTTAGATCTTCAGTTGTGACAACCTAAGGAGGACAGGTGTCACTGCGACCGATCGCGAAACAGCCCGGGAACGGACGAGAAGATCCAGAGTAGACTTCCAAGCCGAACGACGAAGAATTGGTTGCAGCGCGAATCAACGCTCTGAAAGCCGTCCCACAGCCGCACCGACGACATTAGGCTCGGCGACGAGGCTGGTGACGCGACCGGGGGCCGTGGGTCCCCGGTCATATTCTTGATCGTTGCGGAAGTCAGCCGAGACGTTTCGGGCCCCCGACAGGGATTCGGTCGAGCCGGAGATGGTTACGGACTTTCCAGGGGCAGTATGGGTTTGCCGTCAAGCGTTGCTTCGTTGAAGACGGCGTCGCTGGCGAAAGTGGTCGAGTTGAACTCGGCGTTGTGAGTAAAGGTGGCACCGGTAAAGTTGGCGTTGCCATTGAAGACTGCATTGTTGAATTTTCCTCCGCTGGCGAAGGCAGCGTCTGTGAATAGGGCACTGTGTTCGAAGGTGGTCTCGTTGAATATGGCGTACTCGGCGAAGGATGCTCTGCGAAACAAGGCTTTTCTGGCGAAGACTGTCTCGTCGAATACGGCGATTCCATTGAAGTTGGCTTCCTCGAACCGAGCGATGCGACTGAAGGTCGCTTTGAAGAACGTGGCGGTGTCGGTGAAGTCTGCCATGTCGAATACGGCGTGGTCGATGAAGGCTGCCTGGTAGAACACAGCGACTCCAGTGAAAGTGGCGTAGCGAAAGGTGCTGCTTCCGATACGCGCCTCGACCAGGTCGAAATCGATGAGTTTGGCGCCGGTGAGGTCGAGGTCACGTTCACCCCAGTAAGGCTCGCCGCGGTCGGGCTTAAGATGGCCGGTCAGAATGCGCTGCGCGGTGAGCCGGACTTCGCGTTCCTGGACGAGGGCGCGGTGTTGCTCGCGTTGATCGGTGTCGGCGTCGTCGGGCAAGGGTTCGGGGAGTTCGTAGGGCATGCGGAGGTAGGCACAGAGGACGTTGACGATGGTCTGCCGCTGGGATTCGTTGTCCTGGGCGAGGCGCTCGAGCGCGTAGAGGCCGCCGAGCCGAACTGGGGCCTTGTCCGAGCCGAGCTGCTCGACGGCCTTGGTGTAGAGCTCGGTGATCCGGCGAGCCGCGGCGTCGGCGCGGGCGTCGGAGGCGACCTGTTCCTGGTGAGCGAGTGTGTTCGCGGCAGTGCGTTCGGCCAGCTCGTGTGCCTCATACTTGGCCAAGAGGTCGAGTTCGGTTGAGCGCTGGCGCCGGATGCCCAGCCATAGGACCAGCACGCCGCCGAGGCCAACGCCGAGGGTGCCACCGGTGCGAATCACCTCGAGCTTCGTACTATCGATGCCGATGCCGAGCATCAACCACACCGCACCGACCGCGACCAGCAACATCACCGGAATCCCCAAGGTGATCACCCAGCCCGGGATCGGCCGCAACACTGGCCGCACCTCACACGTCGTCGTCAGCGTCACCGACCCCGGGCCAGCTTCGGCAGACCGTCGCACCGGCGACGTCAGGCCCAGCGGCAGACTGCTGGCGGCCGGGGGCCGCGGGTCGTCGGTCATGACCATCATCTTCGCGGAACGTAGCGGGAACGTTTCGACTGGCCGCTGCAGTGAGTTCTTGCCGTCGTGCGAGCGGTTCGTCGATCGAGGCCTGTGAGCCACGGGGCTCAGCGCCTGCGGTGCGTCGCTGGGCATCGACCGCGGTGCATGCCTACTGTCGGTTCATGGCTGCAGCAAACAAGGATCAGTGGGTCAAGCATGTCGTTGAGGGTATGGCGCTCGGCGTCCTCGCGGCCGGAGTCGAGGCGTTGACCAGTACAAAGATGGCCTTGGAGCTGAGCTTCAACCAGGCGTGGCGACGATGGTCTCCCGCGGCGGCTTCTCGAGCTTGCTCGGCGGAGATCCGGGCAACTTGTTCTGGAGAGGCCTTCACCGATCAGCCGGGCGCCTGTGGGCCACGGCTGCCGGGGAGAACGACCGCCGCTGGGTCCGACCGTACTTATATGAAGGATGATCGCTCGACGAACTCGACGACTGCCTGGAGGACTTCGCCGACGACCGCGCCACGGTTAGCGACTGGCGCGAGTTCGGGCGCCTGTACGTGGAACGGTTCGAGCCGGACGAGAAGATCCTCGTCGACGAAAGTTGATCGTGTTGTAGGTGTGACCAGGGCTTGCGCCGTCCCGGTGCAACGGGAGCAGCTCGGCGGCAAGCCCTGGTCACACTCGTGATCGACTCGAACTGGCGAAGTTGTAAGCGATCCGAGAAACTATGGAATTTTGTTACCGGGATAGCCAGGCGGCAGGTCGTCGACGGCGTTGTGCAGGTGACGGGTGCATCCAGGCAACGCCCTACACCAAACTTCGCTCAGTGCGACATGATCCCCAACGCCGAGCACTGGCGGGTTTCCGTGCACGAGGCGCAGGACCTGCAGCACGCGATCATGGGCTACCTGCCCGGCTACGCGAGCTCGGGATTTCCTACTGGACCAAGAACTACCGGACCGGGATCGAGCACGAGGACCCGGAAGCCTTGCAGCGTCGGTACCCGTACTACGACCCGATCTCGACGCTGCCCGAAGCAGGCCAGCGCTGGTGGCGCGAGCAGCCTCCGATGGCCTGACCGGCCAGTTCATCAGGTAAGTCCCGGAGGGGGCGTTCAGGCTCATACGAGCTTGAACGCCCCCTTTGCTTCGCTGAACGTCGAGCGGTTCACGCGAACGAGTGAAAGCTCGTCGGGCTCTGTGCGGCTGCGAGGACTATGGGCGGCATCTTTGGCCGAGTGACGTGATCTGCGGAGGTTTCGTGTCGCCCGATGCACTGCATCGCACGGTTCTGGTCGTGGACGTGGAGCGGTTCAGCGGCCGGAAGAACCCGGAACAGAGGAACGTGCGCAGCGCCCTCTATGCGGCCCTGGCTCATGCGCTCGGCTCGCACTGGAACACCTGCCATCGTGAAGACCGGGGCGACGGTGTGCTTCTTCTGGCGCCGGCGGAGGTTCCGAAGCGGCTGTTCGTCGAGCAGGTGCCCGGTCGCCTGGTGAAGGCGTTGAACAGGCACAACCGGGCGCACGGGACCGGCGAGCAGATCCGGCTGAGGATGGCGGTGCACGCCGGGGAGGTTCTGCTCGACGCGCACGGCGCGACCGGCGTCGCGATCAACCACACGTTCCGGTTGCTCGACGCGTCGCCACTGAAAGACGCCCTCGCCGGGTCGGCCGGCGTGCTCGCGGTCATCACCTCCGACTGGCTGTTCCGTGAAGTTGTCTGGCACAGCGCCGCCGACGAGACCCGCTATCGGCCCAAACGCATCCGGGTCAAGGAAACGGAGACACTGGGGTGGATCTGCCTGCCGGACGACCCGTACCCGCCCGACGTCAGCCAGGCGGAGTGGCCGGAGGACGTCTGCCCCTATCCGGGTCTGCGTGCGTTCCAACCTGACCAAGCGCGGTGGTTCTTCGGCCGCGAGGCGACCTTGTCGGTGTTGATGGACAAGATCGATCACCGCGGCGGGCCGGTCTTCGTCGTCGCACCGTCCGGTGCCGGCAAGTCGTCGCTGCTTCGAGCGGGCGTGACGACCGCGGTGGCCGACAGTGGACGCCCGTGGCTGTTGCTCACCCCGGCGAAGAAGCCCTGCGAAACACTGGCACAGCAGGTCGCGCGGCTCATCGATGACAGCGTGGATGCCGTGCTCTCGGCGGTCGGATCCGATCCCGCTCTCCTGGCGAGCATGCTGCCTGACGGGACCGTCGTCGTGGTGGACCAGTTCGAAGAGGTGTTCACCCTGTGCGCCGGCGAGGCGGAGCGGCGGCGTTTCATCGCCGCGCTGATCGCGATGCGTGCCGTTCTCGGGGTGCGGGGCGACTTCTACGACCACTGCCTCGCCGACGATCAGCTCGCGAAGTTCCTGCCGGCAAGCCAGTTCAACCTCCAGGCGATGACTCCGGCCGGGTTGCGAGCGGCCATCGAGCGGCCGGCTCGGCAAATCGGCGTCGACGTGGAGCCGAGCCTGGTCGAGGTCCTCCTGCACGAGGCCGGGACGGATGCGGGCGGGCTCCCCCTGCTGGCCCACGCGTTGGCCGTCACCTGGCAGCGGCGCACGGGCGACAAGCTGACCTTGGCGGATTACGACCGGACCGGCCGGATCGAAGGCGCGATCGCGGCTACCGCGGACGAGGCCTACGCGCGTTGCTCCACTGCCGAGCAGCGCGTGATCTTCCAGCACATCCTCATGCACTTGGTCGTGGTCAGGCACGACGCGCCGCCTGCCAGACGGCGCGCGGATCCGGCCGACCTCGTCAAGGGTTTCGACGCACCGCGGACCGCCGAGACGGTTCTCGGCTGGCTGATCGAGAAACGTCTGGTCATGCTGGACGACAACGCCGTCGAGCTTTCGCACGAAGTGTTGCTGCGGGCGTGGCCGCGGCTCGGCACCTGGATCGAGACGGGCCGCAACGATCAGGTCATTCGGCAGCAGTTGATCGAGGCCGCCGAACAATGGGAGCGAGAAGGGAAACCGGTCGGATCGCTGTATCGCGGCGATCGGCTGGCCGTCGCGAGAGGGTGGCAGTCCAGAAGTGAGCACCGCGCCGCCCTCACGCCGCTCGGAGCGGCCTTCCTCGACGCGTCGACCCGGCACGAGAGCCGACGGACAAGAGTCCGTCGAACCGCGGTCGCCATGCTGGCCGTTCTCGGCCTCGTCGCGTCCGCTGCCGCCGTCTACGCCTTCCGGCAACGCGACATCGCCCACGAACAACGTGACGCCGCGATCTTCAACAAGGTCACCGCCGAGGCGAACCAGATACGAGCCATAGACGTGTCGCTCGCGGCCCAGCTCGATCTCGTCGCCCACCGGATGCGCCCGGCCGATCCGGACACGGGCACCCACTTGATCGTCGACGCGAACGCGCCGTTGTCTGCCATGGTGCCCTCGGGCAGCAAGGGCGCCGGTGTCGTGGCGTACAGCCCCGACAAGCGAACGCTGGCCACCGGCAGCGGCAGCGGTGACAGACTCGTGCGGTTGTGGAACGTCGCTGATCCGGCCCGCCCGGTGCTGCTGAACGAAACCATCAGTCACGGCGAAGCGACCCGCGCGCTCGCGTTCAGCCCGGACGGACGCACTCTGGGTACCGGCGGCGCCGACAACACGGTGCGGCTGTGGAACGTCACCGACCCCGCCCGCCCTGCGGCGCTCGGCCCGCCGATCACGGGGCACACCAAGACGATCCGGTCGCTGGCGTTCAGTCCTGACGGGCGGACGCTGGCCAGCGCGGGCGACGATCGGACCGTCCGGCTGTGGAACGTCACCGACCCCGTTCGGCACACGGGACTCGGCCCGCCGATGGCCGGGCACACCGACACCGTCTACTCCGTGGCGTTCAGTCCTGATGGCCGGACGCTGGCCACCGGCAGCGATGACCGGACAGTGCGACTGTGGGACATCGCCGCGCCGGACCGGGCCGGACCCTTCGGGCCACCGATGACCGGACACACCGGGGCCATTCATTCGGTGGCGTTCGGTCCCGATGGGCGGACGCTGGCCAGTGCGAGCAACGACCGGACGGTGCGGCTGTGGAACGTCACCGACCCGGCGCGCCCGGTGGTACTGGGCCGGCCGATCACGGGGCATGCCGGCGCGATCTGGTCGGCGGCGTTCAGTCCTGATGGCCGAACGCTGGCGACCGGCGGCGACGACTACACCGTGCGGCTGTGGGACGTCGCCGATCCCGGCCACCCCACGCCCATCGGCGCGCCGATCACCGGGCACGCCGACGGCGTCCGATCGATGGCATTCAGCCCGGACGGCCGCGTGCTGGCCAGCGCCAGTGGCGACCGGGCGGTAAGGCTGTGGAACATCCCCGACACCGTCCTGACCGGACATACGAGCGAAGTCAAAGCGTTGGCGTTCAGCCCGGACGGGCGCGTCCTCGCTACCGGCGGTGGCGACCGGACCGTCCGGTTGTGGACGACGGCCGATCGGCGGCAACTGGGCGGACCGCTCACCGGCCACCAGGGCGACATCAACGCCTTGGCATTCAGTCCGGACGGCCGCGTCCTGGCCACGGGCGGCGGCGACCGGACCGTGCGGCTGTGGGACGTCGCCGATCCAGCCCACCCCACACCCATCGGCGCACCGATCACCGGGCACGCCGACGGCGTCCGATCGATGGCGTTCAGCCCGGACGGCCGCATTTTGGTCACCGGCGGCGATGTGAAGGACGAGAACGCCGCGCGGTTGTGGGACGTCGCCGACCCGGCCAAACCCGTTCCGCTGGCCAGAATCGTGATCGGACCGGACGCCAACGCCTTGGCGGTGGCAATCAGCCCGGACGGAAGAACCCTGGCGACGGGCACCGAATACAGCGACGTCGCGGTGTGGTTGTGGAACATTTCCGATCCGGCCAGGCCCACGTTGCTGACCGGCCCCCTCAAAGGGCACCAGGACGACATCCGCCGGGTCGCGTTCAGCCCGGATGGGCGGACCTTGGCCAGCGGCAGCGACGACGAGCAGGTGCGGCTGTGGGACGTCACCGATCCGGCGCACGCCACACCGCTCGGCGAACCCCTTGCCGGCCACACCAACCCCGTCTCGGGGGTGGCGTTCAGCCCGGATGGACAGACGCTGGCCAGCAGCAGCAGCGACAACACCGTGCGGCTCTGGCGGACAACCGACCGGACGCCGGCGGGTCAGCCGCTCACCGGGCACCAGGCCGACGTCGACACGGTGGCGTTCAGCCCCGATGGCGCCACCCTCGCCACCGGCGGCCGTGACCACACCGTGCGGCTGTGGGACATGACCGTGCCCCGGGCCATCCACAGCATCTGTGCCATCACGGGAAACACCCTCACTCGCGAGATGTGGGACGAGTTCGTGTCGGCTGAGCTGCCGTACAGCCCGCCGTGTTCCTGAGCAGGTTTCGGCCTGTTCGACTCCCGCGTGCTCAGCGCGCCGGACGACGGCTCGCGGCGACGGTCAGCTGCAGGGTCACCTTCGAGCCGACCATGAGCCGGGTGGCGAGGTTCTCGTTCACACCCCAGTGGAGGCGGTTGAGCGAAACAGCGCCGGTGAAGCCGGTCCGGACACCGTCCGGGCCCGGCCTGGCGTCGACCAGTTCGACGGCGATGCGGACCGGTTTCGTGACGCCTCGGATGGTCAGGTCACCGGCGACCTCGAACCCGCTGCCGCCGACGTGCCGGACGGCGGTCGAGACGAAGGTGATGACCGGATGTCCTGCCACGTCGAAGAAAGCGGTGCGCAGATGGTCGTCGCGCTTCTCGTTGCCCGTGTCGATGCTCGCGGCCTTGACGGTGAGCCGGACGCTGGACCTGGCCGGATCGTCGCCGTCGAAGTGGGCGCCGCCCTCGAATTCGTCGAAATGGCCCGGCACCCGGCTTCCCATGGTGTGCCGGGCGATGAAGGCGAGCGTCGTACCGGCGGCGTCGAGCGAGTAGTCGCCGGTCAGTTCGCTGAGCGGGGTCACGGTCGTCATGCTGGGGCTCCTGACGGGATGAGGGAAAGCGTTCTCGGTACTACGACGAAACCGCCCCGCCGGATGTGAGCCGGGTGGGCCGCCGAAATCTCGGCGGAGCCTCCCTCGGGGTGACGAGCGTGTGCTGAGTCCTCCGCCGCACGCCTGCGGAGGACTGACCGGCACCCCGCTGCCGTCCCGGTCAGTCCTCCGAGCGCGTCCCGTCGGCGACGGTGTTGTACCGCGCCGCGAGCTCGGTCCGCGAGCGGATGCCGAGCTTCGCGTAGATGCGGGTCAGGTGGTACTGGACGGTTTTGCTGGACAGGAACAGCTCCGCGGCGACCTCTTTGTTCGACTTCCCTCGTGCCACCAGCCGGGTGACGGCGTCCTCCTGGGGAGTCAACGTCGCGTCCGAGCGGGCGAGGTGGACGCCGCCCGCCTTCAGTTCCCGGTCGCAGCGCTCCACGTAGGTCGTCGCGCCCATCGCCGCGAAGCCGTCACGAGCCGCGGTGAGCACGACGTCGGCGCGGGCCCGGCGCCCGAGTCTGCGCAGCGTCTGGCCGTAGGTGAAGTTGATCCGTGCCTGGTCGTAGCGCAACGGCACGGTGCCGATCAGGTCGAGGGCTTCGTCGAACGAAGTGGTCGCGGCGGCGACGTCGCCCTGGGCGCCGTGGAGGCGGCCACGGGCCGCGGCGAGGCGGGCGCGTGACGACACGTGTTCGCGTTTGAGTGCCAGTTTTTCGTGCGGGACAAGGAATTCGTCGGCTTCTTCGAGCCTGCCGAGCAGGACGAGCGCGTGCGCGTACATATCCTGCCATGGCCAGTGGCCGGGCTCGTCGGCACTGGACGTGGGCGCCGGACGGGTCAACGGGTACAGCGCCCGCAGCACCCCGGCGGAATCCGCGCGAGCCTCGGCGACCTGCGCTCGCGCGAGCTGGCCCGGGATCCGCATGATCGGGTAATCGCTCGCGTCGGTGGCGCACTGCAGCAGGACGGCCTCCGCCGCCTCCCAGTCACCACGCAGCGCGTGGACGGCCGCGGCCGTCCACGACACCAAAGGGCCGGTGAGCAGAATCCCGGACCGTTCCTGCAATTCCAGGGCGTCGCGCACGGTGGTGAGCGCGCCGTCGAACTCGCCGGTGAGGAATTGGGTGCGAGCCAGCCACGCCCGTGCCCACAAGGAGATCCGCGCCGAACCACCGAGATAGCTGGTCGGCACGGAGCTTTCGAGATCGACGCGGGCGTCGTCGACCCGGTCGGTCAACAGGTTGAGCCAGCCACGCGCCAGCATCGCGCGCTGGGCCTGGGCGCCGTGGCGCAGGCGGCCGGTGAGTTGCTCGTAGTCGCGTCGCGCCTGCTTCGCGCGGCCGATGGCGGCCAAACCGAGACCACGGATCGCGGCCGCCTCCACCGCCGGGGGCGTGTCGGCACCGGCGAGTTCGATGGCGTTGTCGGCCCAGCGCACGAGTTCGCGGCCGTCGTACCGCGCGAGCGCGTCGAGCACATAACGCTGGCAGATGAGAGCCGCGATCTCCGGATCACGCTCCGCGTTGACGATCTCCCAAGCCCGGCGCAGCCGGGTGCCCGCCTCGGTGGCGCGGCCGCGGACCACGGCCAGATAACCGAGGACCGCGTCCCGCAGCGGGGTTTCGCGGATCCCTTCGACTTCCGGGACCAACGCCGCCGCGCGGAAGACGTCGCCCGCCCCGATCAGCGCGTCGACGGCCCGGGTGATCCGTGCCTGCTGCAGCTGGGGATCCTCGGTGAGCCGGCCGGCGTCACTGAGCAAGGTGGCGGCCGTGCCCCAGGCTCCTTCGGCGGCCCGTTCCCCGGCGAGGTCGTCGAGACGGGCCGCGACCTCCGCGTCCGGCACGGGGCTGGCGGCCACCAGCAACCGCAGCGACCGGACCGGATCGGTGACCAGATCCGCCGCCCGGCGCTGCAGTCCGGCGCGCCGGGCCGGGCCGAGACCGGTCAAGACGGCGGCCCGCACCATCGGGTCGGGCGGGCCGACCTTGGTGAGCCCGCGCGGTGCGAGCCGGACCAGCCCGGCACCGGCGGCTTCGTCCAGCGGTCCGAGCGGATCGCCCTCCAGTCCGGCGAGCGCGAGCACGTCCTGGACCGGCGTATCGGTGCCGAGTACCGCGGCCGCCTCGGCGAACCGGCGTGCCGTGGGCGAGCACTTCGCGAGGCTTTCGCGGATACGGGCGTCGACGGTGGCCGGGGCGGGCAACGTCGGTTCGAACTGGGTCCAGGTCGCCTTGGGCAGTTCGGTCAGCAGTTCCACCACGGGTTTCGGCCTGCCGAGGCTGTGGCGCGTCAGCCGTTCGGCCATCGAGGGGTGGAGCGCGACGCCATAGGACGCGGCCAGTTCGCTGATCTGCGCGGCGTCCAGCGGCGGGGTCCGCGGCCGGTCGTCCGCGATGCGCGGCAGCAGATCGAGGACCGAGGCGGCGGCCCGCGAGTCGCCGATGGTGGAGGTCGCCAGGATCCGGAGCCGCGCTTCCGGGTGATGACGTAGGACGGAGGCCAACGTCTGCAACGACGCCTCATCGGCGAGCTGCGCGTCGTCGATGACCAGGAGCGTGCCGGGGATTAGCCGTTCGACGAGCCGGGCCGCGGTGCCGAGAGGCTCGGACGTCGGCAACCCGGGGAACGCCTGGGTCAGGAGGGCATACGCCTGGCAGGATTCCCAAGCCGCGGCGGTCGTCCGGTGCGTCGGGCCCTGGTGTCGCCGCGCGAGATGCGCGGCGATCGCGGACGTGCCGATCCCGGGTGGACCGGCGAGCAGCACAAGCCGGTTGTGGCCGGTCTGGAGGTCTTTCTCCAGACCGGCCACGAGTTCCGCTCGCCCGATCAGCGACTCCGCGGCTCTGGTCACGTCCACCTCGTCTCGTGGTGAACCGAGCCTAAGCCGGATGCGGGCTCCCGGCCGCCGATGCGACCACGGGCACCTCGTCGTCGGCGTGGCGTGAACCGGGCACCAGCAGGGTCACCGCGGCCGCGGCGGCGGCGATGGCGGCGAAGATGTAGAACGCCGTGGTGCCGCCCAGCCCCGCGCCGACGAGCACCCCGCCGATCACCGGCCCGACGATGCCGCCGAGCCTGCCGAAACCCGCGCACCACGCGACGCCGGCCGCGCGGGCCCTGGTCGGGTAGTAGTTGGACACCAGACCGTAGATGAGCACCTGGGTGCCGATCGTGCCGACGCCGGCCACCGCGACGGCCAGGAGCAGCACCCCCAGCGGAAGGCTCAATGGCAGCAGCGCGAGGGTGCCGGCGGCCAGGACGAACGTCGTGGCGACCACACGTTTGGCCCCGGCACGGTCGGCCCACAGCGAGGCCGCCATGCCGCCCACGATGGCGCCGAGGTTCAGCACGAGCAGGAACGTCAGCGAATAGCCCTTGCCGTAACCGTTGTCGGCCATGATCTTCGGCAGCCAGGTGTTGAGCCCGTAGGTCAGCAGGAGCCCGGCGAAGCTCATCAGGCCCAGCAGCAGCGTGGGCCACGCCAGCGTCCTGGTCGCAAGCGCGGGGAAGCCCACCCGGGCCGGCTCGCCCTGGTCGCTCCGGCCGTGGGAGGCGAGCCATTTGGGTGATTCGGGCAGTTTCACCGCGGCCAGCGGCAAAACGAGCACGATGGGCAGCGCGCCGATCCAGAACAGGCCACGCCAGCCGATCGTGTCGGTCAGCACGAGCGCAAGCAACGCGGCCAGCACACCACCGGCGGGCACGCCGCTGTAGACGATCGCGCTGAGCCGGTTGCGTCGTCCCGGTGGCGCGAATTCCGCGACCATGGCCCCGACCGTCGCGACCAGCGCCCCCACCCCGATACCGGTGACGAAGCGGCCGAGCCCGAACGCGGTGACGCTCTGGGTCAGTGCGGTGAGCCCCATCCCGATCGAGAACCACGCGAGGTTGATGAGCATGATCCTGCGGCGCCCGATCCGGTCGCCGAGGCCGCCCGCGGCCAGCGCGCCCACGAGAACACCGACGAGGGCGTAGCTGCCGAGCGCGCCTGCCTGGCTGGGCGTGATCGTCCCGAGCTGGCCGGGGTCGGCGAGCAGCGTCGGCAGGACGGTGCCGTACACGACGAGGTCGTACCCGTCGAACACGAGCGCGATCGCCGAGAGGGCGACCACCCAGGACACGGTGCGCCGCTGCGTCGTCGCATCGGTTTCGGACATGAGGACTCCCGGAATGGGTCGGATAGGGACGGAAAGCGAGGTGTCAGCCGAGGTCGCCGCCGGCGACCGGCAGGACGGTGCCGGTGATGTAGGACGCCTCGTCGGAGGCGAGGAACGCGATCGCCGCGGCCTGTTCGTCGAGCGTGCCGTAGCGCTTCATGAGCGACGTGCCGATGGTCTGGTCGATATGCGCCTGGAACCAGGCCTGTTCCTGTTCGGTCTCCAGCGCCGAGCCGCCGCGGGAGATCCGGCGGGCCGGAGCCTCGGTCCCGCCAGGCGCGACCGCGACCACCCGGATCCCGGCGTCGGCACATTCGAAGGCGAGGGACGCGGTGATGGCGTTGACCCCGCCCTTGGCCGCCGAGTACGGGATGCGGTGCACCCCGCGTGTCGCCGCCGACGACACGTTGACGATCACGCCGTGGCCCTGCGCCGTCATCGACGGCAGCGCGGCCCGGCAGGAGAACAAGGTGGTCGTCAGCGAGCGCCGGATCTCGGTCTCGATCTCGGCCGGGGAGAACTCGGTGAAGGGTTTGAACCAGATCGCTCCCCCGACGTTGTTGACGAGGACGTCGATCCGGCCGAACCGGGCGAGCGCCACCTCGACGACGGCCTGCGCCCCTTCCCACGTCTCCAGGTCGGCGAGCACCGGCATCGCGTCTCCGGGGAGTTCGTCGGCCAGTCCGCCGACCAGATCCGACCGGTCGGCCAGTACGACCGATCCGCCCTCGGCGGCGATCCGCCGCGCGGTGTGCTCGCCGATCCCCTGAGCGGCGCCGGTGACGACGACGACCTTGCCCGCGAACCGGCCGGGCGTGACGAAACGCGGCCGCTTGGCCTCGTCGACGTCGGCCATGGCCCGCCGGGTCGTGATCTTCGACCGGTCGGCGTGTTCGGCCACCAGCCGCCGCGCGGTGGCGCGATCCCCCGCTTCGAACGCGGAGACGATGTCGAGATGGTCCTGGGTGCAGCGCGGATGACACCAGGTCGCGTTGCGCAGTGTCGTTTCCATGTGGCCTTTGACGCCGAGCGCGCGGTAGGCCTGCAGGAGATGCTCGTTGCCGGTGAGGGTGAACAGGTAGTCGTGGAACGCGGCGTTGGTCTCGGTGTAGGCGGCCGCGTCGAGGAACCGGTCACCGTCCACATAGGGCACGGTCGATTCGGCCAGCAGCCGGTAACCGGCGAGCTGCCCGGAGTTGAGCCTGCCGATGGTGATCTCCAGCGCCCCCAGTTCAAGGGCTTGGCGCGCCTCGAACACCGCGTCCGACTCGTGCACGGAGGGATGCTCTTCACCGATCTCGTAGTGACCCGGGGCGGACTGAGCCGGGAGCATCTCTTGTCCCGCGATCCTGCGCGCGATCGCGCTTTCCTCCTCCGCCGAGCGCGCCACACCACCGTTGAGCGGCGCGACGGTGGCCGCCGGGAAAAGGTTCTGGCCGGCGAGGTCCCGGCTCGCACCGGGTTGCTCCACCGCCGGATCGGCTTCGTCCGCGACCACCGGTTCGGACTCGACCGGTTCGAGGGTGCCCGCGGCGAGGGCGAACTTCTCGTAATAGAAGCCGGTCGGTTCGAAACCGTCGTCGGAGAAATGCTTCCGCACGGCCTCGACCATCGGCGGCGGCCCGCACAGGTAGACCGCGACGTCGCCTTCGTACAGGTGCTCGTCGCGGATCAGCTTGGTGACGTAGCCCTTGTTCGGGGCCGTGCTGCCGGGATCGGCGACGCAGTGATCCCACGTGAAGCTCTCGACCTGGGCGGCCAGATCGCGCAGGGTCTCGACTTCGACGAGGTCGTCGTCGGTCGAGACGCCGTAGATCAGATGGGCGGGCCGGGTGGAGCCGGCGGCTCGCATCGTGCGCAGGATGGACAGGATCGGCGCCAGTCCGGTCCCGCCCGCCAGCAGCAGCACGGGGCGTTCGGTCTCGCGCAGGAAGAAACTGCCGTGCGGGCCGGTGAACGTCAGCTCGTCGCCGGGTTTCGCGCGGCCGGTCAGGTAATCCGACATGACGCCGCCGGGCGTGAGCTTGACCAGGAACGTGAGGTACTTGTCGTCGGGGCCGTTGCTGAAGGAGTACGAGCGGCTCTCTTCCGTGCCGGGCACGGCGATGTTGACGTACTGGCCGGGCAGGAAGGCCAGCTTGTCCCGCTCCGGCGTCTCCAGGGTGACGGCCACCGTGGTGGGCGAAAGCCGCTCCAAGCCGGTGATGGTGGCCGTGTAGGTCGCCGCCTCGGTCTTCGCGACCGCCGACGTGCTCGCGATCCGCAGCACCAGGTCCGACTTCGGCTTCATGCTGCACGGCAGGACGTAACCGCGTTCGGCCTCGTCCTCGGTGAGCGCGTCGTCGATGTAGGTACCGCCGTCGAAATCGCCGGACTCGCAGAACGCCTTGCACGTCCCGCAGGCGCCGTCGCGGCAGTCCAGCGGGATGTTGACGCGCTGTCGGTAGGACGCGTCCGCGACGGTCTGGTCCTCCGCGCACGTGATGAACCGCGTGACCCCGTCCTCGAAGGACAGTGCGACCTGGTGGGCCATGACCGTTCTCCGCTCAGAAGTGGTAGACGTCGACGACGTGGTGGATGTAGTCGTTCTTCAGCACCACGGTCTTCCGGCGGATCAGGGGCGACGGGCCGGAGAAGTCGATGGTGTAGAAGGAGGTCCCGTAGTACGGATCCACCGTCTTGTACCGGAAGTACATGGTGTGCCAGTTGAACCGGACGTCCACGACGTCACCGCTGCGCTCGATCACCTCGACGTTGGTGATGTTGTGGCTGGTCCGCGGTTCCGGGATCGACGTCGCGCTGGACCGTTCGGTGCGGATGCGGAACACCCGGTCCTCCAGCCCACCCTTGTCCGGGTAGTAGATGAGCGAGATCGAGGTCTCCGGGTCTTCGGTGAGCAGGTCGTCGTCGCCCCAGGACGGCATCCAGTACACGACGTCGTCGGCGTAGCACTCGAGCCATTTCTCGAACTCGCGGTCGTCGAGGTAGCGCGCTTCGCGGTAGAGGAACTGTTCGATGTCGTGCTGGGTGACGGTCTTCGCGGTGGTGGCGGTCATCGGGTTCCCCTCAGGCGGTTTCGGCTCGTTCGGCGGCGATGGCGGCCTGCATGGTCTTGCGCCAGTAGCCGTGCTGGACCGGGTAGAGGCCTTCGTCCTCGTTCTTCTTGCCCGCGGAGATGACGCCCTTCATGTCGAGGGCTTCGGCGACCTCGTCGGGGCCGGTGAGCCAGTGCTGGGCGCCGCGGCTCATGTCGTTCCACGGCGCGGCGGTGGCGCGGAAGGTGAGCTGGCAGGAGCGGAACTCCTCCAGGTCGTCCGGGGTGGCCATCCCGGAGGCGTTGAAGAAGTCCTCGTACTGACGGATCCGCCAAGCGCGTGCTTCCGCGCTCTCGCCCTTCGGCGCGATGCAGTAGATCGTCACCTCGGTCTTGTCCGGCGCGATCGGCCGGAAATGCCGGATCTGCGTGGAGAACTGGTCCATCAGGTACACGTTCGGGTACAGGCAGAGATTCCGGGAGCCGCGGACCATGAATTCGCCCTTGGCGTCGCCGAACTTCTCCTTCAGCTCGTCCATCCGGCTCCACAGTGGACGGTCCTGCGGATTGGCGGCCCAGGTCCACAGGCAGAGATGCCCGTTCGGATACGACCAGTACCCGCCGCCGGACTTGCCCCAGCTGCCCGCGTCGAGGGTCTTGGTGCTGTTCTTGGACTCTCCGGTGTTCCGGCGGGCGGTGGTGGCCGCGTAGTTCCAGTGCGTCGCGGTGACGTGGTAGCCGTCGGCGCCGTTCTCCGCCTGCACCTTCCAGTTTCCGTCGTAGGTGTAGGTCGACGAACCGCGCAGCACCTCCAGCCCGTCGGGCGACTGGTCCACGAGCATGTCGATGACCTTCGTCGTGTCTCCGAGATGGTCTTCCAGCGACGAGACGTCCGGGTTGAGGCTCGCGAACAGGAAGCCGCGGTAGGAATCGAACCGGGCGACCTTGGTCATGTCGTGGGAACCGCCGGAATCGAAGCTGTCCGGATAGCCGGCGCCGTCGGGATCCTTGACCTTGAGCAGCTTGCCGTCGTTGCGGAAGGTCCAGCCGTGGAACGGGCAGGTGAGGGTCGTCCGGTTGTCGGTCTTGCGGCGGCAGATCATCGCGCCGCGGTGGGCGCAGGCGTTGATCAGGCAATGCGGTTCGCCGTTCTTGTCCCGGGTGATCACCACCGGCTGGCGGCCGATGTAGGTGGTGAAGTAGTCGCCGGGGTTCGGCAGCTGGCTCTCGTGGGCGAGGTAGATCCAGTTGCCCTCGAATATGTGCTTCATCTCGAGTTCGAAGACCTCTTCGTCGGTGAAGATCCGCCGGTTGGCGCGGTAGACGCCGGCTTCGGGGTCTTCGACGACGGCATCGGCGACGACGGCGGAAACGTGCTCCAGCATCTCGGTCATGGATCCTCCAGCGGCGCGGATCGGCCGGCGGCGACTCGTGTCGCCGGGCATGACCAAGAACCCTGACAGGCGGTGCCGCCGGTCACACCGGACATCTGCCTAGATCTGACCTAGGGTGCTATTGATAATCGCTGTTTATCAATAGACCGCAATAAAGTCTTTGTCTTCGATGATTTTGCTTCCTACCGTGAACGCATCGGCGACAGAGGCAGGGAGGAGACGTCTCATGGAGCTTCGTCACCTGCGTTACTTCGTCACCGTCGCCGAGACATGTCACTTCGGCCGGGCGGCCGAGCAGTTGCACGTCGCGCAGCCCGCGCTCTCGCACACCATCCGGCAATTAGAGGACGAACTGGGTGTCGTCCTGCTGGCCCGGACCACCCGGCAGGTCCGGGTGACGTCGGCGGGCGAGTTCTTCCTCGCCGAAGCGCGGCGCGTGCTCGCGGGGCTGGACGTGGGTGTCCGCGGGGTCCGGCGCATCGGCGAAGGCAAGCTGGGCCTGCTCCGGGTCGGGTTCACCGGCACGGCGGCGTTCTCCCATCTGCCGCATCTGGCCAGGGCGCTCGCGCGGCGGGTGCCACAGGTGGAGCTCGAGATCCGCGCCGATCTGCTGACCGCCGAGCAGTGCGAACGCCTGCGCACGGGCACGCTGGGGATCGGGGTGCTCCGTCCGCCGGTCACCGGGGACGACATCGACTTCCGGGTGATCGAGAGCGAACCGCTGATCCTCGCCGTCCCGGCCGACCACCGGCTGGCCGTCGAGCCCCTCGTCGCGATGGCGGATCTGCGGACCGAACCGCTCGTGACCTACGACAGGCGCAACTCGGTCGTGTACGAAGCCGTCGCGCGCAGCTGCCGCGAGGCCGGGATCACGCCCCATCAGCTGCACGAAGCCTCCGGAACCGCGGTCCTGCTGGCGCTGGTCGCCGGCGGGCTGGGCGTCGGCGTGGTCCCCGCCTCGGCCCGCGCCCTCCCCCTGGCCGGTGTCGTGTTCCGCGATCTCGCCGGAGCGGCGACCGTGGAGCTGGCGCTGGCCTGGCACCGCGAGACCCCGTCCCCGCTCGTCAAGACCGTCCTAGACGCGCTCGAGGACGTCTTTCCATCCGTCGCACCGTCCACAGGGGGCACCTGATGAAGATCACCCGAGTCGAGGCGATCCCGTTCGCCATCCCGTACCGAAAGCCGTTGAAGTTCGCTTCGGGAGAGGTGCACGTCGCCGAGCACGTCCTCGTGCGGGTGCACGCCGACAACGGCATCGTCGGCGTGGCCGAAGCACCCCCGCGGCCGTTCACCTACGGCGAGACCCAGGCGGGCATCGTCGCGGTGATCGACTCCCTGTTCGCCCCGCAGATCGTCGGCCTCAGCCTGCTCGACCGCGAAACGGTGCACACCCGGCTCGCCCGCACGGTCGGCAACCCGACCGCGAAATCCGCCATCGACATGGCCATCTGGGACGCGCTCGGCCGCAGCCTCGACGTGTCGGTGACCGAACTGCTCGGCGGCTACACCGATCGCATGCGTGTGTCCCACATGCTCGGCTTCGACGAGCCGTCCGCGATGGTCGCCGAAGCCGAGAAGATGCGCGACACCCACGGCATCAGCACCTTCAAGGTCAAGGTCGGCCGCCGTCCCGTGTCGCTCGACACCGCCGTCGTGCGCGCGCTGCGGGAGCATTTCGGCGACGGCGTCGACCTCTACATCGACGGCAACCGCGGCTGGACCGCCGCCGAATCCGCCCGTGCGATGCGGGAGATGGCCGACCTCGACCTCCTCTTCGCCGAGGAACTGTGCCCGGCCGACGACGTTCTCGGCAGGCGCTGGCTCGTGGGGCAGATCGGCGTTCCGTTCATCGCCGACGAATCCGCGGTGACGCCGGCCGACGTCACCCGTGAGGTGCTCGGCGGCTCCGCCACCGCGATCAGCATCAAGACCGCCCGCACCGGCTTCACCCGTTCGCAGCGCACGCATCACCTCGCCGAGGGACTCGGCCTGGAAGTCGTGATGGGCAACCAGATCGACGGCCAGCTCGGCTCGCTGTGCACGGTCGCGTTCGGCTCGGCCTACGAGCTGACGTCCCGTCGTCCCGGCGAGCTGTCGAACTTCCTCGACATGAGCGACGACCTGCTCACCGAGCCGCTGCGCATCACCGACGGCGAACTCACCGTCCGT
Source organism: Amycolatopsis sp. MJM2582 (assembly GCF_000754115.1). Classification (NCBI taxonomy): domain Bacteria; kingdom Bacillati; phylum Actinomycetota; class Actinomycetes; order Pseudonocardiales; family Pseudonocardiaceae; genus Amycolatopsis; species Amycolatopsis sp. MJM2582. The sequence continues at coordinate 845,124 of NZ_JPLW01000002.1, read as the reverse complement.
CCCGGTGCCGGCCTCGGTGCCGAGATCGATCCCGAAAAGCTCCGGCGTTACCGCCAGGACCACTGACGCCCACCACGAATCAAGGAGGATTCATGACCGCCATCCACGAGACGGCCACCGCGGCCGCGTCCGGCGCCAACGCGACCGAACGGTTCAAGAGCGACAAGTTCGCCGGGGTCGCCGGAACGCCCAAGGAACGGGTCAGCCTGCTGGCTCGCGAGGTGCTGGAGGCCGTGCACGGCACGATCCGGAAGCACAAGGTCACCTACGACGAGTACAACGCGCTCAAAGCGTGGCTGATCAGCGTGGGCGAGGACGGCGAGTGGCCGCTGTTCCTCGACGTGTGGGTGGAGCACGTCGTCGAAGAGGTTGCCACCGAGCACCGCGAGGGCAACAAGGGCACCATCGAAGGTCCGTACTACGTGCCCGACGCGCCCGAGCAGGGCGCCCGCGGTTCGGTCCCGATGCGCGAGGACGAGCCCGGTACGCCGCTCGTCTGGACCGGCCGGGTCACCTCGACCGACGGATCCGCGCTCGCGGGAGCGAAGGTCGAGCTGTGGCACGCCGACGCCGACGGCTTCTACTCCCAGTTCGCGCCGAACATCCCGGAGTGGAACCTGCGCGCGAGCTTCACCGCCGATGACGACGGCCGGTTCGAGATCCACACTGTGCGCCCCGCCCCCTACCAGATCCCGACCGACGGCGCCTGCGGCAAGCTCATCGCCGCGGCGGGCTGGCACGCGTGGCGTCCGGCACATCTGCACGTCAAGGTTTCCGCGCCCGGCCACGAACTGCTCACCGCGCAGCTGTACTTCCCCGGCGACGAGCACAACGACGACGACATCGCTTCGGCGGTCAAACCGGAACTGGTGCTGGACCCGCGTCCGTCGGGCGACGGCGAGGCAATCGAGTACGGCTTCGTCCTCGACCCCGAACGTCCCTGACCCGAATGTCCTTTTTGGAGTGATCGATGCTTTACCACGTTCGCATGGACGTTCGCCTGCCGCCGGACCTCGATCCGGCGGAACGGACCGACATCATCGCGCGGGAAAAGGCGTACAGCCAGCGGCTGCAACGCGAAGGTAAGTGGCCGCAGATCTGGCGGATCGCGGGCGAATACGCGAACTTCTCGATCCTCGACGTCGCGGATCACGACGAGCTGCATACACTTTTGTCCGGTTTGCCGTTGTTTCCCTATATGGACATCGAAGTCACACCCTTGGCGGCGCATCCGTCGAAAGTCACGGGCTGACGGTGCCGGACCGGCTGCGGACGGTCACGCGGCGGCCGGATCGGCCCGTTTTCCCCTGTCTCGCAGCGAAAGCGGATTAGCCTGCCGCAGTGGACGGTCAGCCTGGGACGAACCTGCTCGGAGAACTGCGGCGTGTGGCCGGACTGACGCAGGAGGAACTGGCGGAACGCACCGGGCTGACGGTGCGCGGGATCAGCAACATCGAACGCGACCGTGTCGCCCGGCCGCGGCGGCGGTCGCTGGAGGCCCTGGCCCGCGGGCTGGGGCTGCGGAACGACCAGATCGCCGGATTCGTGCGGCATTATCTGCCGGACGCCGACCCCGCTCCGCGGCCGGCCAGTGCGCCGCCTTCGGCTTCCGTGCCCGCCCAGCTGCCGTCCGGAAGCACGTCGTTCACCGGACGGCATGACGAGCTCGCGATACTCGACGACCTCGCCGCCCGCCGTGACCGGGCCGTGGTCGTCGCCGTCCTCGAAGGTATGGGCGGGGTGGGCAAGACGTCGCTGGCCGTGCACTGGGCGCAGTCGGTGCGCGTGGAGTTCCCGGACGGTCAGCTGTTCGCGAACCTCCGTGGCTACGGCCCGGGCGCGCCTGCCGACCCGGCCGAGGTGCTGCATTCGTTCCTGCGCGCGTTCGGCGTGCCGGGCGCGGAGGTGCCGGCGGACCTCGACGGCCGTTCGGCATTGCTGCGCAGTGTGCTGGCCACGCGTTCGGTGCTCGTCGTCCTCGACAACGCGCGGTCGGCGGACCAGGTCCGGCCGCTGCTGCCCGGGCACGCCGGCTGCGTCGTGGTCGTGACGACCCGCTCGACGTTGCAGGGGCTGGCGGTCAGCGACGACGCTCACCGGGTCACCGTGCCACCGCTCGACGAACACGAGTCGGTCGCGCTGCTCGGCCGGTTCACCGGCAGGGCCCGGCTCGGCGCCGACGAGACCGCGCTCGCCGAGGTCGTGTCCGGCTGCAGCGGGCTGCCGCTCGCGCTGCGCATCGTCGGCGAACGGCTGGCGCACGACCGCGGCCTGGCGGAGGTGGCCGCGGCGATGCGGTCGACGAACGACCGGCTCGACGCGTTCACCACCGAGGAGGCGAGGACGTCGCTGCCGGCGGTGTTGTCGTGGTCGTACGAAGCACTGCCCGGCGACGTCGCGAGTGCGTTCCGGCTGCTGGGTCTGCACCCCGGGCAGCACTGGGACGCGACCGCCGCGGAGGTGTTGCTGGACGCCGACGCGGCCGAGACGCGGCGGTTGCTGCGGGCGCTGGTGGCCGGACATCTCCTGGAGCACCGGGTGGACGGCCGTCACGAATTCCACGACCTGGTCCGCGACTACGCGCGCAGCCTCGCCGATCGTCGGCGGCCGGCCGCGATGCGCCGTCTCGCCGGGCATTACCTGTCCGGCGCGGCCGCCGCCGCGGACGCGATCGCGGCGAGGGATCCGAACCGGCGGCCGCTGCTGACCCCGGAGGTCGGCGGCCGGACGTTCGAGAGTCCCGAGGAGGCGGCTTCCTGGCTGGCGACCGAACTGCCCACGCTGCTCGCGATCGCCGAGGAGTCGGCGGGCGCGGGCGGCACCGCGTACGCCCGCGACCTGTCCACTGTGCTGTGGCAGGCACTGCGGCTCCACGGCCACTACGACGCCTTGCACACGCTGCACGGCTTCGCGCTCGCCGAGGCACGACGGGCCGGGGACCCGTTCGGCGAACAGCAGGCGCTGACCGACGTGGCCGCCATCTGCGCCCGCGTCGGCCGGTACGACGAAGCCGTCGAGAGGCTCACCGCCTGCCTCGAAGTACCGGGCAGCCGGACCGCGACCGCCCGCGCGCTCACCACGTTGGGCACGGTGTACGCCCAGCTGGGCCGGTACCCGGAAGCGGCCCAGCACCTCCGGGAGGCCGTCGAACTGGCCCGCGAGGTCGGCGACACGCTCAACGAAGGCCGGGCGTACGGCAATCTCGGGTTCGTCCACGAGCATCTGGGCGAGCTGGACGCCGCCTTGGGGAGTTATCAGCGGGGGCTGGACATCGCGGAGCGGATCGGCGACAACGCCGCCGTCGCGATCTCCCTGCACAACCTCGGCGACGTCTACCGGGCGCTCGGCCGCTACGAGGAAGCACGCGAGCACCTCGACCGGTCGCTGATCGTGAGCCGGGCGGCGGGCCACCGCGAGGCCGAGGGCTACGCGCTGGTGTATCTCGGGCTGGTGCACCTGCACCTCGGCGACCCGGTGACCGGGCGCGAGTACGAGGAGCAGGCGCTCGAAATCGCCGCCGCGACCGGTATCCGTCCGCTGGAAACGCTGGCGCACAACGGCTTGGGCGACAACGCCCGGGCAGGCGGCGACCGTGCGGCGGCTTTGGCGCACTACCTGCGGGCCCGCGACGTCGCCCAGCTGACCAGCGAGCAGCACGAAGAAGCGCGGGCGCTGGACGGCATCGCGGCGACCTACGAGGACGCCGGCGAGACCGAAAAGGCCCGTCCGTACCGCCACCGCGCACGCGCCCTGTACGACGCCATGGGCATCCCCGGCTGAGCGATAAGCGATCACGCGTGATCAGAAGGCGCACACGCGTGATTGGAAGCGGAACTCGCGTGATTAGACGGCGAACACGATGATCGCCCTCTGATCACGCGAGATCGCCGTCTGATCACGCATGATCGCCGTTCAATCACGCGAGTCACGTCTTCGATCGCGGTCCGTGTGCCTGTGGTTCCGGTTGGTGAGCGGGGTTCGCCGACCGGAACTTCCGGCGTCGAAGTTCCGGTCGGTTGTTCATGGACCGTGCCGGTCCGGCCCCAGTTGAATCGGCCGAGGTCCACTTCGGACCGACTGGGGCGTAAAGGAGTTCGGCGGAGTTGCGGGCAGAACTGGGCAGGGCCGGCCGGGTACACGAGGCGTTCGAGGACCAGGCGGGCCGGACCCCGCACCGCGTGGCGGTCGTCGCCGGAGACCGGCGGACGACCTACCGGGAACTGGACGAGGCCGCGAACGCCGTGGCGCACGCCCTGCTGGAACGCGGTATGTCGCGCGGCGCCCTGGTCGGCGTGCGCCTGCGTCGCGGACCGTGGCTCGTGCCAGTACTGCTCGGCGTGCTAAAGGCCGGTTGCGCGTACGTGCCGCTCGACCCGGCCGCCCCCCGTGCGGCGATCGCCGACATCGTCGAGGACTCCGGGCTGCGGCTGGTCGTGGTGGACGAACCCGGCGCGGACGAACCGGTTCCGACCCTCGCCGTCACGGACATCGACGTCACGCGCACCACCTCCCCCGGCGTCACCGGCGCGGGTTCGGACCTCGCCTACGTGATCTACACGTCCGGCTCGACCGGACGGCCCAAGGGTGTCGAAGTCGAACACCGCAACGTGCTCGCGTTGCTGCGCTGGGCGGCCGCCACCTACTCCGACGACGAACTGCGGGGTGTGCTCGGTGCCGCCTCGGTGTGTTTCGACGCGTCGGTCGCCGAGTTGTTCCCGCCGTTGGTCACCGGCGGGAGCCTCGTCCTCGCCGAGAATCTGCTGGCGCTGCCCGGTCTTCGCGACGAAGTCACGTTCGTGCAAGGCGTCCCGTCCGTGCTCGCCGTCCTGGCCCGCACACCGCTGCCGCCTTCCGTGCGGACCGTCGCCATCGCCGGCGAACCGCTGAGCCGCGCGCTCGTCGACCGGATCCACCGCAACGACGGTGTCCGGCGGATCGTCAACTGCTACGGCCCGACCGAGGCCACCGTCAACTGTTCGTCGTACGAGGTCGGGCGGGACGAACGGACCGACCCGCCGATCGGGACCCCGTTGCCCGGCGCGGAATTCTCCGTACGGGACCGGGACGGTCGTCCACTCGGTGACGGCGAAACCGGCGAGCTGTGGGTCAGCGGCGCGCTCGTGACCCGGGGTTACCTCGGACGGCCCGAGCTCACGGCGAGCAAGTACGTGACCGAGGACGGCGTCCGGCACTACCGCACCGGCGACCTCGTCCGGCGGCAGGACGGCGTCTACCACTTCGCGGGCCGTGTCGACGACCAGGTGAAGGTCCGCGGGTTCCGGGTCGAACCCGGCCAGGTTCAGGCGGTGCTGCTGACCCATCCAGCGGTCGGCAACGCGGTCGTGCTCGCCCCTGCCGACGAATCCGGGGAACGACGGCTGATCGGGTTCGCCGAACCGGACGGCGATCGGCCGACCGAAGCGGAATTGCTCGCCTGGCTGCGCGCACGACTGCCCGGACACCTCGTCCCGTCCCGGATCGCCGTCCTCGACGCGATCCCGCTCGGCACCACCGGGAAGGCCGACCGGGTGGCACTGGCGGCCTGGGTGTTCGATCGCGACGCCTCGGCCGAGTTCGTCGCTCCGCGCACCGACACCGAACGGCTGGTCGCCGAAGCCGTCACGGCGGCCTTCGGGCTGGCGGACATCGGCGTGCACGACCGGTTCACCGATTCCGGCGGTCACTCGCTCGCCGCGGCGCGAGCGGTGGCACGGCTGCGCGAAACCACTCACCGTGTGATCAGCCTGGAGGACTTCCTCACCGACGGCACGGTGGCCGCCGTCGCGCGGCGGCTCGACGAAGCCCCGGTCGTCGAACCGGCGGCGGAACCGGTCAGCGATCCGCGCCGCGAGGTCTTCCCGCTCACCCACACGCAACGCGACCTGTGGACCCTCGCCCAGCTCAGCCCGACGGGCACCGCCACGACGGCCGCCTGGCGCCTGCGTCACCAGGGCCCGTTCTCACGCGAGGCGATCCAGAGCGCGGCGGACGCGCTGGTGGCCCGGCATCACGCGCTGCGCGGCACGGTCCAGGATCACGACGGCGAGCCGCGGTTCGTCATCGGCCCCCCGGCCCCGGTTCCTCTCGAGGTCCTCCAGGCAGGTGAGGAATCGGCCGCCGCGGCGCGGCACGCGTTCGACCTGCGCACCGAATCCCCGTTGCTGCGGATCACGGCGCTCCGGGTCGCCGACGAAGTCACCGAGCTGATCGTCGTTTCCGACCACATCGCCACCGACGGCGTCTCGATCGGCGAGCTCATGACCGGTCTGGCGGGGGCGGACGCGCCGGAGCCGGGGGCACAGATCGGTGACGTCGCCCTCCGCGAACAGGCACTCGTGCGAGACGACCGGCTGACGCGGTACTGGTCGGCCGAACTGGCGGGAGCGGTCCCGCCCGACGCGCTCTTCGACCGGCCCGCCCCCGGAACACAGCGGTTCCTCGGCGAGCGGGTGACCGTCCCCTTGCCCGAAACCCTGCGCACGGCGGTGGACCGGCTCGCCTCGACCTCGGGGGTCACGCCCTTCGCGGTCTATCTGTCCGCGCTGGGCGTGCTGACCGGTTCGCTGGTGAACGGCTCGGACGTCCTACTCGGGACGGCCGCGGCGCGCCGGGATTCCGCCGATCTCACCCATACGGTCGGTCCGCTGGTGGAGGTGCTCCCCGTCCGGCTGCGCCCGGATCCGGCCGGTTCGTTCCGCGACCTGCTGCGCACCGCCATGACGACCACCGTGCGGGCCATCGACCACCGCGGCCTCTCATCGGGCGAGCTCACCGAACTCTGGGGCGGCGACCGTCCGGCCGGGATGCCGCTCACCCCGGTGTCGCTTTCCGTGCAGCCCGCCGGGCTGCCGGTGTCGGTACACGGGCCGGGCACCCGGCTGGACCTGCTCGGCGAACTGCCCACCGGCGGCAGTCACGCCCCGCTGACGGTCTTCGTCAACGAGCACGTCGACGGCGGTGAGCTGATCCTCGAGCACGATCCGGCGTTACTCTCCCCCGCCCGTGCGCAGTGGTTCACCCGGTCCCTGTTGCACATCCTGCGGTCCGCACTGTCCACTCCGGACGCCGAATTGTCCACTTTGGACCTGATCGGCGACGACGAACGCGCGGAGCTCACGGAATGGGGCACCGGCGCCCCGCTGCCGCCGTCCGAGGCGGTCAGCGTCCCGGACGCGGTCCTGCGCCACGCCGAACGCGCACCGGACGCGCTCGCGGTGTCCACGCTGACCTATCGCGAACTGGTCGCCCGTGCCGACCGGGTCGCCCGCGCCCTGGTCGCGGCGGGCGTCCGGCGAGGGGACGCGGTCGGAGTGTGCCTGCCCCGCGACGAACTGCTCCCCGCGATGCTGCTGGCCGTGTGGCGGGCGGGTGCCGGGTATCTGCCGCTGGACCCCGACCTGCCGCCCGCCCGGCTCGCCCAGCTCGTCACCGAGGCGGGTGTGGAGGTCGTCCTCACGCGCGGAAGCACCCGCGACGTCGCTTTGCCGGGCACGGTGCTCGACGCCGATTCTGTCCCTGACGCCGAGGCGGAGCTGGTCGTGCCGAGCGGTGACTCGCTGGCCTACGTGCTCTACACGTCCGGCTCGACCGGGCGGCCGAAGGGCGTCGAGGTGACGCACGCGAACCTGCACGCCTTCGTCCGATCGCGCCGGCTGTCCCACGGCATCGCGCCGGGCGACACCATGGCGGCGATCGCACCCTTGGCGTTCGACGTCTCCGTGGAAGAACTGTGGTGGCCACTCGCCTCGGGCGCACGGTGCGTGATCGCCGACCGCGACCAGGCCGTCGACGGCCATCAGCTCGCCCGGTGGATCACCGAAAACGGCGTCACCGTCGCCGATCTGACGCCGACGAGCCTGCGGATGCTGCTCGCGGCGGACTGGCCGGGCGACCCGTCCTTGCGGCTGCTGCTCGGCGGTGAAGCGCTCGACACCGACCTCGCCACACGGGTGTTGCCGCTGGTGGGCGAGCTGTGGAACGGGTACGGCCCGACCGAGGCGACGGTCGCGGCGACCGCGCACCGCGTCACTCCCGGCGACACCTGGGTGCCGATCGGCGGACCGACGCCCGGCGCCCGCCTGTCCGTACGCGACACCGGCGGCAGACCCGTTCCGGCGGGCGCGATCGGTGAGCTGTGGATCGGTGGGAGCGGCGTCGCGCGCGGCTACCGCGGGCACCCGGAGCCGGCCGCGTTCGTCACCGAGGAGGACGATCGCTGGTACCGGACGGGCGACCTCGTCCGATGGCGGCCGGAGGGCACGCTGGAGTTCCTCGGTCGCGCCGACGACCAGGTGAAGGTGCGCGGCAACCGCTTCGAGCTCGGCGAGATCGAGGCCGCCCTGCGGTCACTGTCCGATGTGGACGACGCGGCGGTCGCGGTGATCGCGGACGGCGTCGACGCCCACCTGGCCGGCTACCTCACGCCGGCGTCGGCCGACCCGTCGGCCGCCCAGCGACACGTCGGACGGCTGCTGCCGGGATACATGGTGCCGAGCCGCTGGCTGACGCTCGACGCGCTTCCGTTGCTGCCCAACGGGAAGCTCGACCGGCGTGGGTTGCCTCCGGTGCCGTCCGCCACGACCGCCGCGGCGGCCCCGCTCTCAGCGGACGAGGAAGTGGTCGCCGAGGTCTGGCGATCCTGCCTGGACGTCGGCGAGATCGGCCCGGACAGCGATTTCTTCGCCCTCGGCGGCCGGTCCCTGGCGGCGACGCGGGTGGTGGGGACGCTGCGTGAGCGGGCGGTCCACCGGATCACCGTGCGGACGCTGTTCGACCATCCGGTGCTGTCGGACTTCACCGCCCAGTTGGGCGGCCTGCGCGCGGAACCGGCGGGTCCGGTCGAAGAACTGGTGGCGGTCGTCTGGGCCCAGACGCTGGGCCACGACCGGGTCGGCGCACTGGACGACTTCCCGTCACTCGGCGGTGATCCGGCGAAGGCCGCCCAGGTGGCGGACCGCCTGTCGGCGGCGCTCGGTTTCCCGATCCCGGCGGGGAGCGTGCTGGAGCACCCGGTCTTGCGCGAGTTCGCCAAGGCACTGAACGCCATGGCCATGACGGCCCTCGAATCCGTGCCCACGGGCGGCACGGCATGACCATCGACCAAAGGCACCACATGACCGCGGCACCGCACCTTTCCAGTCTTCTCGCGCAGCGCGCCGCAGCCGCCTTGCGCGGCGACACCACGGAGCGCCCCACGCCGCTCTCCCCCGCGCAAGCCCGGCTGTGGTTCCTCGCCCGCTTCGAACCCGACGGGCACGCCTACAACATCCCCGTCACCCTCGAACTCACCGGACCCGTCGACACCACCGCGCTTCTCGCCGCCGTCCGGGACGTCGCACGGCGGCACGTCGTCCTCCGCAGTGTCCATCGGGAGATCGACGGCGAACCCCGCGCCGTTCCCCGGTCCGCCGATGACGTTCCAGTGTCCACTGTGGACGTCCTTGGCACGGAAGCCGACCGGCCGTTCGCCCTCGCCGACGAGCCGCCCATGCGAGCCACGCTCTTCCAGGCCGCGGAAGACCGCCACCTGCTGGAACTGACCTTCCACCACATCGCCATGGACGCCGCCTCGGTCGACGTCGTGCTCGAAGATCTGGCCGCCTGCTATGCCGCCCGGCTCGGCCTCCGTCCCGCGCCCGAACCGCCGGACCGCCAGTACGCGGACTTCACGCCTCCCCACCCGCACGAGGACGATCTGGCCTGGTGGTGCCGGCAGCTCGCGGGGACCGGGGTGCTGGAACTGCCCGTCGACCGGCCGCGTCCCGTCGTCGCCTCCGGCGAAGGCGCCGAGGTGCCCGTCGAGATCCGGCCGGCGCTCACCGACCGGATCCAGGACGTCGCCAGGGAGGCCGGCTGCACGCCTTTCGCCGTCCTGCTCGCCTGCTGGCAGGCACTGCTCGGACGTCTCGCGGGCACAGACGACGTCGCGGTCGGTGTCCCGGAATCGGGACGGCGGCAGCCTGGATCGGAACGGGTCGTCGGCTGCTTCGTCGACACCCTCGTGCTGCGCACCGATCTCTCCGGCGTCACCACCGGCCGCAGCCTGCTCTCCGCCGTCCGCGACACCGTGCTCGACGCCTTCTCGCACCCGGACGTGCCCTTCGAGCGCATCGTCGAACGGCTCGCGCCCAAGCGGAGCCTCGACGCCTCGCCGATCTTCCAGGTCATGCTCAACGTCCTCGACGACCCGCCGGGCACGCCCGAGTGGCCAGGGCTCGACGCGCGGGTGCTCCCGGCGCCGGTGCGCGGCGTCAAATTCGATCTGAATCTCGCACTGTCCCGAGTGGACGGTGCCTACCGTGGCGGGCTGTCCTTCCGCACGGACCTGTTCGATCCCGGCACGGCCGAACGGATCGCCCGGTGGTTCGTCGCGCTCCTCGACGGCGTCACCGCCGACCTCGACCGGCCGGTCGCCGGCGTCCCCCTCGAAACGGTGACCGGCCCCGTGCTCGTCGGGCCCGCACCGGAAACCGCCGAATACCCGCCGGTGCACGTGCTCATCGAGCGGACCGCCGACCGCGTCCCGGACGCCGTCGCCGTGGTCGGCTCGACCGGTTCGCTCACCTACCGGCAGCTCGACGAGCGGGCCAACCGGCTCGCGCATCGGCTCCGCGAACTGGGCGTGACCGCGGACGAACCGGTCGGGATGTTGCTGGAGCAGGGCACCGACGTCGCGGTCGCGGTGCTCGGCATCATGAAGGCGGGCGGGGCGTACCTGCCGATGGACACCACCTACCCGCCGTCGCGCGTGGCCGCCATCCTTCGCACCGCGAATGCCCGGATCCTGCTCGTCCAGCCAGGTCTGGACGCCACCGTTCCCGGCGTGACCGTCCTGACCGTCGACGACGCCGTCACGGGGCAGCCCGCCACACGGCCGGACGTCGCAGTGGCGGGACACGATCTGATCCACGTGATCTTCACTTCCGGTTCGACCGGCTCTCCCAAGGGCGTCGCGGTCGAGCACCGCAATGTCGCGCACTACCTCGCCGGGATGCTGCCCCGGCTCGGCGACGTGGCGGGCGCGTCGTTCGCAGTGGTCTCCACGCCTGCGGCCGACTTCGGCCTGACCTGCGTGTACGGCGCGCTGACCACCGGCGGCACCGTGCATCTGGTCGAGCGGGACACCGCGATGGATCCGGAGGCGTTCGCCGGCTATCTGGCGGAGCATCCGGTCGACGTGCTCAAGTGCGTGCCCAGTCACCTGGAACTCCTGGCGCGTCACGGAGATCTGGCCTCGGTGCTGCCGCGTGCGTTGCTCATCCTGGCGGGCGAGGCCTGCCCGTGGTCGCTCGTCGAGCGGGTCGAGGCGGCCAGGCCCGGGCTGCGCGTGCAGAGCCACTACGGGCACACCGAGAGCACGATGATCTCGATGACCTGCGACGTGGCCGCCATCCCCGGCCACGAGCGGGACGGCTACGTACCGCTCGGCACCCCGCTGCCCGGCGTGGTCGGTTATCTCGTCGACCGCACCGGTGCGGTGGTGCCGCCCGGGATGACCGGCGAGCTGGTGATCGGCGGTCCGCAGATCACGCGTGGCTATCTCGGCGACGACACCCAGACCGCCGACCGGTTCCGGCCGGATCCGCTCGGCGCGGGTGTCCGGTGCTTCCGCAGCGGGGATCTGCTGCGTGTGCGCGCCGACGGCACCGTCCAGTTCCGCGGCCGGGCCGACGACCAGGTGAAGGTCCGCGGCAACCGGGTCGAGCTCGGCGAGGTCACCGCGGCACTGCGGGACGTCGACGGCGTCGCCGAGGCCGTCGTGCTGCCGGTGGGCGACGGCCTCGACCGGCGCCTGGCCGCTTGGCTCGTCGGACCAGGGCTCGACGTGGCGACCGTACGCCGGACACTGCGGGAACGGCTGCCGGACTACATGGTTCCCGCCTCGCTGACCGTGCTGGATCGCTTGCCGCTCAACGCGAACGGCAAGATCGACCGCGCCGCGCTTCCTCAAGCTTCCGCGCCCGCCCCGGCGGTGCGCCGCCCGGTCGCCACCCCGGCGGAACGGCTGGTCGCCCGCGTCTGGACGGAGGTCCTCGACCGGTCCGACGTCGGCGCGGACGACGACTTCTTCGCCGTGGGCGGCCATTCGTTCGCCGCGGTCCGGGTCGCCGGACGGCTCGGTGAGGCGCTGCACCGGGAGGTGTCGGTGCGGACGCTGTTCGAGTACCCGGTGCTCGCGGATCTGGCCGCGGTGCTGGAGGCCGACACCGGCGGGGTGTCCGGCGGCGCGCCGATCCCCGTGCGCCCCGATCCCGAGGCTCCGGCGCCGCTGTCTTCGGCGCAGGCTCGGCTGTGGTTCCTCGATCTGCTGGAGCCCGGATCCGCCTACAACAGGGACATCGTGCTGCGCCTGCGCGGCGAACTGGACACCGACGCCCTGGCCCGCGCGGTGCGTGAGGTCGCGGCCAGGCACGTGGTGCTGCGCAGCGTGATCGAAGACCGCGACGGCACACCGATGGCCGTCCCACTGCCCCCGGACGCGATCGAACTGTCCCTTGTGGATACGGATGACGTCGTGGCCGCGTATCGGGCCGAGGTGGAACGGCCCTTCGCGCTCGACCGTGAGCCACCGTGGCGGGCGAAGTTGTTCCGCGTCGCCGACGACGACCACGTCCTGGCGATCACCATCCACCACATCGCCACCGACAACTGGTCGCGGGGCATCATCGGCACCGACCTCGCGGACGCCTACAGCGGCCGGACGCAGAACCCGGTTCCCGTCCAGTACGCGGATTACGCGGCCTGGCAGGCCACGCGGCAACGTCCGGAAGACCTCGATTGGTGGTGCGAACGCCTCGCCGGGCTTCCACCCCTGCTCACCCTGCCCACCGACCGGCCCCGGCCGCCGGTGGCCGCCTGGTCCGGCGGGCACGTCCGCTACACGCTCTCCGCCGGTCTCACCGCGACGCTCCGTCGTGTCGCCGGCGAGACGGGCACGACCCCGTTCATGATGCTGCTCGCCGGCTGGCAGGTCCTGCTCGGCAGGCTCGCGGGCGCCGACGACGTCGCCATCGGTGTGCCGGAGGCCGGACGCCACCACTCGGGCGTCGAAGCCACGGTCGGCTGCTTCGTCAACACGCTCGTGCTGCGCACCGATCTGGGTGGCGAGCCGACCGTGCGCGAACTCCTCGGCCGGGTCCGGGAGACCGTGCTCGGCGCGTTCGCGCACGCGGAAACGCCATTGGAAGCGATCATCGAGCGGCTCAGACCGGACCGCACGATGTCCGCGACGCCGCTGTTCCAGGTGCTGCTCAACGTCCTCGACCAGCCCGCGCCGGAACCGGTCATCCCCGGTCTCGACGTCACGCCGCTGCCCTCGGCCACCGAACGCGTGAAATTCGACCTCAGCATGGCGCTGGTCAACGACGGCGACACCTACTCGGGCGAACTCGCTTACCGGACCGATCTCTTCGACGCCTCGACCGCCGAACGGATCGTCGCGGACTTCCAGGACCTGCTCGAAGTCCTTCTGTCCGATGTGGACGCCACGGTCGGCGTCACGGTCGTTCCCGGCGAAACGGTCGTCCCCGCCGTGGCGAAGCGAGGAGGCGGCGTCCCGGCGACACCGTCCGAACAGCGGGTCGCCCAGGTGTGGGCGCAGGTGCTCGAGGTGCCCGAGGTCGGCGTCGACGACGACTTCTTCGCGCTCGGCGGGCATTCGTTCACCGCGGTGCGCGCGGTGCGGTTGCTCGACGAGCGGTTGCGCGTCATCGACCTGTTCCTGCGCCCGACCGTCCGCGAACTGGCCGCCTACCTCGACGCGGGCGAGGAGACCGGCGGCATGCTCCACCGTCTTTCCCCGGCGCGGGCGGGCGCGGCGGAGGTGACGTTGATCTGCGTGCCGTACGGCGGTGCCTCGGCCGCGGTGTTCCAGCCCCTGGCCAACGAGCTGGACGGCGTCGACGTCCGCGCGGTCGAACTGCCCGGCCACGACGTCGCCCGCCCGGACGAGGAGTTCGGCACGATCGACGAGATCGTGGCCGCCCTCGCGGACGAGATCGGCCGGACGGTCACCGGGCCCGTCGCGGTGTACGGGCATTGCGTCGGTTCGGCGGTCGCCACGGCGCTGGCCGCGCGGCTGGAGGCCGACGGCCGGACCGTCCTGGGTGTGGTCGTCGCGGGCAGCTTCCCGGCCGCCCGCCTGCCGGGCCGTCTCTCCGCCTGGCTGCAGCGGAAATTCCCGCGCGAGCGGTGGGTGTCCGACCGGCTCTACCGCGACACGCTCCGCGCGGGCGGCGGCCTTCTCGACGACATGGACGAGAAGGCGAGCACCGCGATGCTGCGGGGCCTGCGGCACGACGCCGCGCAGGCCCAGGCCTGGTTCGGCCGCGAACTCCGCACCGAAACCAGGCTGTCCGCGCCGATCCTGTGCGTGGTCGGGGCGAGCGACCCGGCGACCGAGCTGTACCGGGAACGCCACCGGGAATGGGGTGCCTTCGCCGACCGCGTCGATCTCGCCGTCCTCCCGAAGGCGGGCCACTACTTCCTTCGACACCAGGCCGCGGAGGTCGCCGCCATTCTGCGGACGCGGCTCACCCAGTGGGCGGCCGGGGAACTGCCGCCGCGCGTGACCGACGTCCCGGTGGCCGCCGGCCGCCGCGGGCTGCGGGCCTTCTACACGGTCGCCGGTGGCCAGGCGATGTCGATGATCGGCAACGAACTCAGCTCGTTCGCCCTCGGTGTCTGGGCCTACCAACGCAGCGGGCGGGTGTTCGACCTCGCGCTCGTGGTGCTCCTGGCCAGGCTGCCGAGCATGCTGCTGACCCCGGTCGGCGGCGCGCTGGCCGACCGGTTCGACCGCCGCCGGATCATGCTGGCCTGCGATCTGGTGAGCGGGACGGCGATGGTCGCGCTCGCCGTCCTCGTCGCGCTCGGGCGGCTGGACCTGCCGACGGTCTGCGTGATCGTCGGGGTGACGTCGCTGGCGTCGGCGTTCCACCGGCCCGCGTACCTCGCCGCGATCGCCCAGCTGGTGCCGAAGCCGTACCTGCCGCAGGCGAACGCGCTGGCCGATATCGGGATCGGGCTCGGCACCGTGCTCGGCCCGATCCTCGGCGGTGTCCTCATGGGACTGTCCGGCCTGACGTCGGTCGTCGTGGTCGACGCCGCCACCTTCGCCGTCGGCGTCGTGACACTTCTGGCCGTGCGCTTCCCCGACCGGCTCTTCTTCACCCGGCAGGAGCCGTTCCGCAAGGCGCTCACCGGCGGCTTCCTGTTCGTGCTGCGCCGCAAACCCCTGCTGGCGATGGTCGGCTATTTCGCCGTGGTCAACTACTTCACCGCGCTGATGTGGGTGGTCATCACGCCGCTGGTGCTGTCGATCGGGACACCCGGCGAGCTCGGGTTCGTCAGCGCCGCGGGTGGTGTCGGTGCCGCGGTGGGAGCCGTGGTGGTGATCTGGTGGGGCGGAACGAAACGCCGCGCCACCGGGATGATCGGGTTCGTCATCGGCTCCGGTCTCGGGGTGCTGCTGATGGGGGTCTGGCCGTCGGCGCTGGTCATCGCGGCGGGCCTGTTCATCCGGCTGGCCTGTATGAGCATCGGCAACGCGCACTGGCTGTCGATCATCCAGACGAAGGTCGGCCAGCATCTGCAGGGCCGGGTGCTCGCGATCAACGTCATGCTGGCCACGGCCATGTCGCCGCTCGGGTTCCTCACCGCCGGCGCGCTGTCCGACTGGTTCGGCCCGCTCGCCCGCGGGTTCGGCGCGCTGGATCCGGTCACGGCCAACGATGCCCACGCCGGGGTCGCCGCGCTGATGGTGTTCTCCGGGATCGTCCTGGTCGTCTGGGGTGTGCTCGGGCTGCGGTACCGGCGGCTGCGGGACATCGAGGATCTCCTGCCGGACGCCGCCCCGCCCACCGAGGTCGACGCCGACCTCGACCGTGTCCAGGCGCTCGCCGACCGGGCGGTGGCCCGATGACGCGCCTGGTGACCGGGGCCGACGTCGTGCGGGCGGCCGACCGGATCCGGTACTCCGTGCGCCGCACCCCCGTACTCGGGCCGGTCGACGGACTGTGGATCAAACCGGAGAACCGGCAGCGGACCGGTTCGTTCAAAGTCCGTGGCGCGCTCAACGCGGTCGACGGGTTGACGGGCCACGTGCTGGCCCAGTCGTCCGGCAACCACGGTCGCGCGGTCGCCTACGCCGCGGCCCGCCAAGGGGTGAAGGCCACGGTGGTGCTGCCCGAAACGGCGCCCGTGCTGAAGGTCGACGCGGTCCGCGCGCTCGGCGCCGAGGTGGTCGTCGTGCCACCGGGCGAACGGGAATCCGCGACGGCCGAACTGCTGGCCCGCACCGGCGCCACCCTGATCACGTCGGCCGATTTCGCGGTGATCGCCGGCCACGGCACGGTCGGCGCGGAGATCGTCACGGATCTGCCGGACGCGGGCACGGTCCTGGTCCCGGTCTGCAACGGCGGCCTGCTCGCGGGCGTCGCCGTCGCGGTCAAGGCGTACTCGCCGGGAACGCGGGTCGTCGGTGTGGAGCCCGAACTCGCCGCGGACGCCGCCGACTCGTTCCGCACCGGCCGCCTGACGCGCTGGCCGGTCTCGCGGACCTACCGGACGATCGCCGACGGCTTGCGTGCCCCGGTGCTCGGCGAGCTGGCGTGGGAGCACGTCAAGACGCTCGTGGACGACGTCGTCACGGTCGAGGAGGAGAGCATCGTCGCCGCGCAGGCGTTCTTGTTCGACCGGTTCGGCGTGGTCGCCGAACCGAGCGGTGCGGTGGCGACCGCCGCCCATCTGACCGGGCGCGCCGGGTCGTCGGGAAGGGCGACGGTCGCCGTCGTCTCCGGCGGGAACGTCGCCGCGCCACCACTGGGGGCAAGGAGAGAGCAGGTGTCCGTTGAGCACGGCTGAAATCGGCGGTGTGCTCGCCACGATCGGGAACACTCCCTTGGTCGCCCTGGACCGGGTCGTCCCACTGGCGGGTTCCCGGGTGTTCGCGAAACTGGAGAAGTTCAACCCGGGCGGCAGCGTGAAGGATCGGACCGCGCTGAACATGCTGCGCGGCGAGATCGGCTCCGGCAGGCTCGTGCCGGGCAGATCGGTGGTCGTCGAGTCCACGTCGGGCAATCTCGGTGTCGGCCTCGCCCAGATGTGCGCGTACTTCGGGCTCGACCTGGTGTGCGTGGTCGACACCCGCACGACCGCGCAGACCCTCGCGCTGCTGCGGGCCTACGGTGCCACGGTCGAGGTCGTCAGCGCCCCGGTGGACGGCGATCTGCTCGGTGCCCGGATCGCCCGGGTACAGGAGCTTCTCGCGCTGCTGCCGGACGCGTTCTGGCCCGATCAGTACGCGAATCCGCTCAACCCGGCCGCGCACGAGCACACGATGCGCGAGATCGCGGACGCGCTCGACGGCCGTGTCGACTATCTGTTCTGCGCGGTCAGCACCGGCGGCACGATGCGCGGCTGCGCCGACCACATCCGGCGGGAAGGGCTGAGCACGAAGCTGATCGCGGTCGACGCCGCCGGCAGCGCGATCTTCCACGTGCCGACGGAGGAACGCCGGATCCCAGGCCACGGCGCCGGACGGAGGCCGCCGCTGGTCGACACGTCCGCGGTGGCCGAGGTCGTGCACGTGACCGATCTCGAATGCGTGCGGGCCTGCCGGACGCTCGTCGCGCGCGAAGCCATCCTCGCGGGCGGTTCCTCAGGCGCGACCGTGGCGGCGCTCGCGAAGCTGCGTGACCGCATCCCGCCCGGCTCCCGGTGCGTACTCGTCTTCCCCGACGACGGCAACCGCTATCTCGACACCATCTACTCCGACGCGTGGGTCCGCGGTCACTTCGGCGAAGTGCCCGACGTGACCGCCCGCGCCCTGGCCACCATCTCCTGAGGAGCCTTCCCTTGCGTCACCTCATCTCACTCGACGACCTGACCGACGACGACCTCCGCGCCATCGTCCGCCGTGCCGTCAGCCTGGCGGAACGGCCGCGCGCGACGTACTCCACTTTGGACGGTGCGGTCGTCGGCATCCACTTCCGCAAGACCTCCACCCGCACGCGTACCGCGTTCTCCGCGGGCGCGCTGCGGCTGGGCGCCCGGATCATCGCGTACGGTCCGAACGATCTGCAGACCAACACCGGGGAGTCGATCGAGGACACCGGACGCGTGCTGTCGTCGATGCTGGACTTCCTGGTGGCGCGCACGGCGGCCGATCCGGCGGAGCTGCGGGCCATCGCGGCGCAGGACCGGATGGCGGTCGTCAACGCGATGAGCGCCGACGAGCATCCCACCCAGGCGCTGGCGGACCTGACGACGATCGTCCAGCGCTTCGGCCGCGTCGACGGCGTCCGCATGCTGTACGTCGGTGAAGGAAACAACACGGCGGCGGCTTTGGCGCTGGCGCTCAGCCGGTTCCCCGGCACCGAACTGCACCTTCGCACCCCGCCGGGCTACGGCGTCGACCCGGATGTCCTCGAGCGCGCGGGCAAGCACGCCGCCCGGCATGGTTCGTCCCTTGTGGAGCGACACGACGTCCTCGACCTGCCCGGCGGCGTCGACATCGTCTACACCACCCGATGGCAGACCACGGGAACCGCCAAACCGGACCCCGATTGGCGCACGGTGTTCGCGCCGTTCCAGGTGACCGCGGATCTGTGGCGGACCAGCCCGGACGCGGTGTTCCTGCACGACCTGCCCGCACACCGGGGCGAGGAGGTCACGGCCGACGTGCTCGACGGGCCGCGTTCCATCGCCTTCGCCCAGGCGGAGAACAAGCTGTACAGCGCGATGGCCGCGCTCGAGTGGTGTGGCGGGGAGGACCTGGCATGAGCTGGTTCGACGTGGCCGACAGCGGCCTGTCCGGTGCGGGCGAGGTGACGATGCTGTCCCGCGAAGAGGTCCGTGAGTGCCTGACGAACCTCGACCCGGTCGGCGTCGTCCGCGAGACACTGGCCGACCACGACCGCGGCGTCGGTCTCCTGCCTGCCGAGGCGTACTTGCGCTGGGAGAACTCGCAAGGCGCCTACACCCGGTCGATCGGGATGCCGGGCGCGGTGCGGTCGTCGTACGGCATGAAGATCATCAACGCCAGCGTGTCGAACCCCGCCCGCGGGCTGGAACGCGCGGGCGGGATCGGCCTGTGCTTCGACGCGGAGACCGCCCGTATCACCACGATCATGGAGGCCGGTCTGCTGAGCGCGGTCCGGACGGCGGCGGTGAGCGCGGTGGGGGTGGACGCGCTGGGCTACGGCGGCGCGGTTTCGCTCGCCGTCGTCGGATGCGGCGCGCAGGGCCGGATGCACGCGGCGCTGCTCGCCGAACGGCTGCCGTCACTGCGCGAGGTCACGCTGTACGACCGGTCTCCGGAGGCCGCGCGGGCCTTGGCCGCCACCCTGCCGGCGGGGATTTCGGCGCGGGTCTGCCCGACCGCGCGGGAGGCGGTGTCCGCGGCCGGGATCGCCGTGTTCACGACCACGATGGACGTGGGTTACGTCGAGCCGGATTGGGCGTCGCCGAGCGCGTTGCTGATCAACGTCTCCCTCGGCGACCTGACGGACGCGGCGTTCCGCGACGCGGCGGCGGTGTACGTCGACGACGTGGACCTGGTCGCCGACAACCCGCGCCGGCCGCTGGGCCGCCTGATGGCGGAAGGCATGTTCGCGCGCCCGGGTTCCGGCGGGTCCGCGCGTCCCCTCGACGGCACGCTGGGTGGAATCCTCACGGGACGGCACAGCGCGGACGGGGTCGCGTCGCCGTATGTGGTGCTGAACCCGTTCGGCATGGGAGTCCTCGACGTCGCGCTGTACGCGGCGGTCTCCGCGCAGGCCCGGACGGAAGGTCTCGGTACCGTTGTCCACCTCGGCTGAGGACACGGGGGAAGCCATGAGCGAGCAGCTGTCCGAACCACTCCATGGTGTGCGCGGTGCCGCGCTGCTCGTGCGGTTCCTCCTCGAACTCGCCCTGCTGACCGGTGCGGCGGTCGTCGCCTGGCGGCTGGGGCCGGACGGATGGCGGTGGGCGGCCGTGGTCCTCGCACCGCTCGCCGTCGCGGTGTTCTGGGGACTGTTCCTCGCCGAGAAGGCACGCGTCGTGCTGGCCGAGCCGGTCCGGTTCGTCCTGGAAACGGCGCTGTTCCTGGGCGTCGGAGCCGGGTTGATCGCCGTCGGGCTGACCTGGCCCGCCGTCGTCGGCGTCGCACTGTGGGCCGCCGACCGGATTATCCTCGCCGTCACCGGGAACGAGTGAACAGGAGCGGGTGTGACCGACGACGTGGCCGGCCGGGTGATCAAGGCCGAGCAGGACCGGATCCGATGTCTCCTCGACGTGGATCGCGACACCTACGACCGTTTGCACGCCGAGGAGTACCGGTTGTGCAACCCGACCGGCACCGTGTGGACGAAGGCCGAGTACCTGGATCTCCTCACCACCGGGCGCGTCATTTACCGGGAATTGAGGCTGGTCGGTGATGTGGACGCCATCGTCGGCACCGACATCGTCGTCCTCCGCTACCGGTGCGTCATCGAACTCACCGTCGACGGCGCGGACATCCCGCCGCACGAGGCCTGGCACAGCGACGTGTACACCGATGCCGGCGGCATGTGGCGTTGTGTCTGGTCTCAGGCCACCGGCATCATGGATCTCCCGTCGGCCGCGCCCTGACCCGGCACGAGGAAGGCGCGGGCCCGCCAGGGGTCGTGAGTGATTTTGGTCGTTCTAACGCCCTTTATCACTCACGACCCACACCCGGAACCGCGCGGGCCTCTCCTATCACGCGATGAGGGACGCTTTGCCCGCGTCATATGCGGCTAAAGCCCCCTTCACCCCCAATGCCAGAAGAACTCAGGCCTTGAAGGTGCTTTCAAGGAGAGCGAGCAGCCGCTCCCAATGGCGCCGCGATCCGGCGGCGTCGAACGCGTCGGTGTCGGACATCGTGTAGCCGTGGACGGTGCCGGGGTAGATCTCGCAGCTGTAGTCGACCCCGGCGGCGTCGAACGCGCGGCTGATCTCGGTGATCGCCTCGGGTGTCATGTCGCCCTCGGCGAGGCCGAGGTGGACTTTCGCGGCGAGGTCCGGGATCCGCCGGTGCGGGCTGTCGGATTGGTCGGTGACGAGCGCGCCGGGATGGAATCCGGCGACGGCGGCGACCCGGTTGGGGTGGGCCGTCGCGGTGCGCATCGCGAGGACCGCGCCCATGCAGTAACCGATCGCGGCGACGGGCCCGGCGCCGACCTCGGGCCGAGCGGTGAGGAAGTCGAGGTAGGCGCCGGCGTCGCTCAGGGCGCGTTCGGTGGTGTGCGCCTCGATGAGCGGCATGATCTGGCCGAACAGCGTGGGCCGGTGTTCGGCGGTGATGTGTTCGGGAAGGTCGAACACCGGCGCCGGGCGGTGCCGGTAAAAGACATTGGGAACCAGGACGTAGTAGCCGTGATCGGCCAGTTCGCGGGCCATGTCCCACAGGACGGGGCGTGGCCCGAACGCGTCCGGGTACAGGAGGACACCCGGATGCGTTCCGCCTTCCTCGGGGTAGGCGGCGAAGGCGTCGGACCGGCCGTCGGATGTGGGGATGCTCAGTGTGGTGGAGGGAATGGCGGTGCTCGCTTTCTCGTCGGCGTACCCCGAACGTAGACGATCAAGCCCGGCTCAGGCGCAGCCGATCGGCCAGCCCGGCCGAGGTGAACGCGGCCACCAGCTCGTCGCGGCCTTCGGTGAAGTGGTTCCAGCTGTCGATGTGCACGGGGACGACCGTGCGGGCGCCGAGGATGCGTGTCGCCTCGGCGGCGAGCTCGCTGTCGAGGACGAGCAGGGCGCCGTCGAAGACCGGCTTCAGACGCGGGGCCCCGGCGAAGAGCACGGCGGTGTCGACCGGCCCGAATCGTTCCGCGACCTGCCGGACGACGTCGAGTGAGGCGTTGTCGCCGCTGACGTAGACCGTCGGCAGGCCGTCGCCGGTGAGCACGAAGCCGACGACGTCACCGCTGACCTTGTCCGCCGAAGGTCCGTGGACCGCGGGTGCGGCGGTCACGGTCACGACTCCTCCGCCCGGCCGGTCCAGTTCGACGGTCTCCCAGTTCTCCAGCCCTTTCGCGGTGCCGCCCAGCCTTTCCGCCCCGCTGGCCGTGGTGAGCGTCAGCGGCACGTCGGCGAGCAGTTTCCGGCCGGAGTGGTCGAGGTTGTCCGGGTGCTCGTCGTGGGAGAGCAGGACGGCGTCGAGGTGGCCGAGGTCCGCGGGGTTCGCCGACGACGGCGCCGTCTTGGTGAGGCCGGGTCTGCCGTTGGGCCTCGGGTAGTAGCCGGGCTCGTCGAAGGTCGGGTCGGTCAGGAACCGCAGACCGCCGTACTCGATCAGGGCGGTCGGCCCACCGAAGACCTGGACGGAGAGCTGGTCGCTGATCTGGTTCATCATCCACCTCACGGATAGGTACTGTTCTTTCCGTGAGCGACCCTATCCAGTTGTCACGGAAGACCGCAACTACTTCCGTGAGAGTTTCTCATGGATGAAGTCAGCGCCTACCATGAGAACGTGGACGACACCGCTGCCCTTCCTCCTGCCCCGGGCGCCGAGCAGTACGTCGCGCTGGCGCTCGCCAACACCACGATCGCGCTGCCCGGCGGACAGTTCACCGATTTGCTCGGCACTCCGGCCGCCGCGACGGACTGGCTCGCCGAACGGGGCCTCGCCCCGGTCGACGCCGGTCTTCAGGAGCTGTGCGCCGGCCTGGTCCGCTCGTTGCGTGAGCAGGTTCGGATCCTTCTCGCGTCGCGCGCCTGTTCGGATCCGGTTCCGCAGAGCGCGCTCAACGCCGTCAACGAGGCGCTGAGCAAGGCACCCACCGCCGAACTCCTGCGCTGGGACCCGGCCCGGGGGCTATACCGCACCGCGTCGCATCCGATCACCCAGATCGTCGAGCACGCGTTGGCGACCCTCGCCGCCAACGCCGCGGATCTGCTGACCGGGCCGGACGCGGAGCGGATCGCGGCCTGCGGTTCCCCGCCGTGCACGCGGTTCTTCCTGCGCAACGGACGGCGCCAGTGGTGTTCCGTGCGCTGCGGCGACCGGGCCCGTGCCGCCCGCGCCTACGCCAGGCGCTCGCAACCGGCGGCGTCGGCTCAGCGGTAGGACGCGAAGCGCTCCAGCAACGGCTTCGGGGAGTCTTCGGCGAAGCACAGGACGAGGCTTTCGGCAGACTCCGCCGCCGACGCCTCACTACGCGGGAACAATTCCGTCTCATAGGCCTTCAGTGCGGCTTCGACGTCGCCGGGATGCGCGACGAGAGCGAGGCCGAGTTCGGCACCGTCGAGCATCGCGAGGTTGGCCCCCTCGCCGGCGAATGGCGACATCAGGTGGGCGGCGTCCCCGAGAAGGGTGACGCCGGGTACCCGATCCCAGCGGTGACCGATGGGCAGCGCGTGGATCAGCCGAGGGACCAGTTCGCCGTCGGCGTCGGCGATCAGCGCGCGCAGAGCGGGGTCCCAGCCGTCGAAGTGGTCCAGCACGGCGGCCTTCGCGGCAACGGTGTCGCGGAAATCGATGGTGGAGATCCAGTCCTCGGCGATCTTGAGCGCGATGTAGACGTGGAGGCTGCCGGTGCTGTCGTGATGCCCCAGAAGTCCTTTGCCCGCAACGAGTGCGAAGAACATGCCGTCGCCGGCGAGCGCGGCACTCGCGGGGTGGCGTTCCTTGGCGTCGTGAAGGTGGATGTCGACGAAGGAGATGCCTTCGTAGGCCGGTTCGGCGTCGGAGAGCAGGCGGCGAACCTTGGACCACGCGCCGTCGGCACCGATCAGCAGGTCCGTCGTGAACGACGTGCCGTCGGCCAGGGTCACCTCGTGCCTGCCGTCGCCGAGCGGGCGTGCGCCGGTGCTTTTGGCGTTCCAGCGCACGGTGCCGTCGGGCAGGGAGCCGAGCAGCAGGTCGCGGAGGTCGCCTCGGGCGACTTCGGGGCGGCCGCCGTCTCCGTCGTCGGTCTCGTCGAGGTGCACGACCGCGTGCCGGTCGAGGATGCGCATGGCCTCGCCGCCGGTGTGCACGAGCG
The DNA here is from genome assembly GCF_000754115.1 of Amycolatopsis sp. MJM2582. Classification (NCBI taxonomy): domain Bacteria; kingdom Bacillati; phylum Actinomycetota; class Actinomycetes; order Pseudonocardiales; family Pseudonocardiaceae; genus Amycolatopsis; species Amycolatopsis sp. MJM2582. Next base: position 821,137 of record NZ_JPLW01000002.1, on the reverse strand, counting down.
CACGGAACTCGTCGTGGAGCCCGGCGGCCCGCAGCGCGGCCTGTCCGGAATCCTCGTGGATGTCGAGCATGCCGCCCTGCGTGCGGGCGGACGGCGACGCGTCTAGGTCGAAGACCGCGGCTTCGATGCCGTTGACGTGCAGGACGCGGGCCAGGGTGAGTCCGCCGAGGCCGGCGCCGATGATCGCGATGGGGTGGTGTGTGGTCATGTCGGGTTCCTTTCCGGCGGCAGGCCGGTGTGCGTGATTCCGGTGATCAGCACCCGCAGTCCCCACGACATCCGCTGCTCGGGCCGTCCGGTGAGCAGGTCGGCCGCGTGGGCGGCGATCTGGGGGTGGGTCGTCTCGTCGGCGTCCCGCACGGCGCGGATCAGTGCGTCCCAGTCGTCCGGCGAGTCCTGCTCGGCGTGCTCGGCCGCGGTCGATGTCGCGTGCTGCAGGAGGATGTCGATCCCCCAGGCGCGCCGCTCGGCGGGCACGTCGCCCTCGGCGAGCAGGGCGAGCAGGTTCTCGACCAGGCCGAGGTAGTTCTCGCCACTCGGGCGGGCCACCAGCGCGGACAGGGCGAGACCGGGGTACTCCAGCAGCGTCGTGGTGTAGGCCGTGAGCAGCCGTTCGAGCCGGTCGCGCCAGGAGCCTTCGGCCGGCGGCGCGGTGATGGTGCCGAGGAGTTCGTCCAGGATCGCCGCGTGCAGTTCCGCGGTGTTGCGGACGTAGACGTAGAGCGAGGCCGCGCCGGTGTCGAGTTCCTGCGCCAGCCGTCGCATCGTGACCTTCCGCAGACCTTCCTCGCGCAGGATCGCGACCGCGGCGGCGACGATGCCGTCGCGGGTCAGCGCGGGTTTGGCCGGTCGTTCCCGGCGGCTCTTCGCAGGTGCCATGCCACCACTGTAACGAACATGTTCGTTACGAACAAGTTCGTCACAGGTCACAGCGGTGTGCTGCTGCCTCTAACGGGGGTTTGTCCGTCCACTGCGGACTGAAAACGACGACGGCAGAGAGATCGACTCTCCCTGCCACTTCTAACGTATAACGCACCTGGGGGCTTGCGGCAAGACCCCGGTCATGCCGCAGAATCCCCCGCCGGACCACACGAGCTCGACAATCGGGGGAACTTTTGATCGACGTGATCATCGCCGGCGGCGGACCGACCGGCATGATGCTGGGCGCCGAACTGCGGCTGCACGGCGTGCGGGTCGTCGTCCTGGAAAAGGATCTGGAACAGTCCAAGGTCGTCCGTTCGATGGGCCTGCACGCGCGCAGTATCGAGGTGATGGACCAGCGCGGTCTGCTGGAGCGCTTCCTCGAACACGGCAAGAAGTACCCGGTCGGCGGCTCCTTCGCGGGCATCATCAAGCCGGCGCCGGTGCTGGACAGCGCGCACGCCTACATCCTCGGCATTCCCCAGACCGTGACCGACCGCCTGCTCATCGAGCACGCCGCGGAGGTCGGCGTCGACATCCGGCGCGGCTGCGAAGTGGTCGGCCTGGCACAGGACGAGGACGGCGTGGACGTCGAGCTGGCCGACGGGACGAGGCTGCGTTCGCGCTACCTCGTCGGTTGCGACGGCGGCCGTAGCACGGTGCGCAAGCTCCTCGGGATCGACTTCCCCGGCGAGCCCGCCACCGCGGAGACACTGCTGGGCGAGATGGAACTGACCGAGGACTGGGAGACGGTGCTCGCCGTGATGACCGAGGTCCGCAAGACCCAGCTGCGGTTCGGCCTCTCCCCCATCGGCGACAGGGTGTACCGCGTCGGCGTACCCGCCGAAGGCCTCGCCGAGGACCCGCGGATCCCGCCGACCTTCGACGAGATCAAACGACAGCTCAAAGCGGTGGCCGGAAGCGACTTCGGCGTGCACTCGCCGCGCTGGCTCTCCCGCTTCGGCGACGCGACGCGGCTGGCCGAGCGCTACCGGGCGGGACGCGCGTTCCTGGCGGGCGACGCGGCGCACATCCACCCGCCGGTCGGCGGGCAGGGGCTGAACCTCGGCGTGCAGGACGCCTTCAACCTCGGCTGGAAACTCGCGGGCGCGGTCAACGGCTGGGCGCCGGACGACCTGCTGGACACCTACCACACCGAACGGCATCCCGTTGCCGCCGCGGTCTTGGACAACACCCGCGCGCAGATGCAGCTGATGTCGCTCGATCCGGGTTCGCAGGCGGTCCGGCGGCTGCTGGCGGAACTGATGGACTTCGAGGACGTCAGCCGGTACCTGACCGAGAAGATCACCGCGACCGCGATCCGCTACGACTTCGGCGAGGGACACGAACTGCTCGGCCGCCGCATGCGCGACCTGGAACTCAAACAAGGCCATCTCTACGGCCTGACCCGCGGCGGCCGCGGCCTGCTGCTCGACCAGACCGGCTCGCTCTCGGTGCGGGGCTGGGCGGATCGGGTCGACCACGTCGTCGACACCAGCGAGGAACTCGAGGTACCGGCGGCACTGCTGCGCCCGGACGGACACGTGGCCTGGGTGGGCGAAGACCAGGACGAGCTGGCCGAGGCGTTGCGCCGGTGGTTCGGAGAGGGCGAAGTCCTCTAGCGCGCCCGGTCCGGCGGTTATTGGCTGGTGGCGTTCCGAATCCGACGCCACGACAGGAGTTGATGACCATGGCCGGACGGGTCGTGCATTTCGAGATTCCGTTCGAGGACGGCGAACGCGCACGCGGCTTCTACCGGGAGGTCTTCGGCTGGAAGGCCGACACGATGCCCGGGATGGACTACACGATGGTCGCTTCGGGGCCGACCGCCGAGACCGGCATGCCTTCGGAGCCGGGCTACATCAACGGCGGCATGCTGGCGAAGGAGTTCAGCCCCGCGTCGGGCCCAGTGATCGTGCTCGACGTCGACAGCGTCGAAGACACGCTCGCGATCATCGAGAAGCAGGGCGGCTCGACGCTCGTCGGCCGGACCGCGGTCGGCGACATGGGTTTCTCCGCGTACTTCAAGGACACGGAAGGCAACGTCATGGGGCTCTGGGAGACCGCGTGAGCCCAGGGGCCCGTGGCCGATACGGTCACGGGCCCTGCGGCCCGCGATAGGGCAATGTCTGGTTGTAGACGATGTTGGTGTTCGTGCTCCCGAACAGCGCGAGCTCGTTGACGATCTCCTCCAGCCGCCCCATCGACGGGGCCGCGATCTTCAGCGAATAGCAGTCATCGCCGGTCGTGCGGAGGCATTCGAGGATCTCCGTGCGCTCGGCCAGGAGCTTGTGCAACGGCGCGTGCTTGCTGCCCGGATACTTCAACCGCACCACCGCCAGCACCACGTACCCGGCCTTCTCCAGGTCGACCTCGGCGCGATAGCCGGTGATCACCCCGGCCGACTCCAGCCGCTTGACCCGTTCCGTCGTCGCCGACGCGCTCAAACTGACCCGCTTCCCCAGTTCGGTGAGCGGGAGGCGTCCGTCCTTCTGAAGCTCCACCAGGATCGCCCAGTCCGTCGCGTCGAGAGTCTCGGCCATCCGGGGAGAATACCGGCAGATCCACGGCGGAAGCCGCCATACGCCGGGAAAGATCCCTTCCCGGGTTTCCGCCTCGCCGATAGCCTTGACCTGTGCGAATAGGTGTCAACGTCCCGAACTTCGGCCCGGGGACCGACCCCGGGATCCTCCGCGGCTGGGCCACCACGGTCGAAGGCCTCGGCTACGACCTGCTCATGGTGTCCGACCACGTCGCCATCACCCCCGACGTCGCCGAGCAGTACCCGGCGCCGTTCTACGAACCGTTCACGACGCTGTCGTGGCTCGCCGGCGTGACAACCCGGATCCGGCTGGGCACCACCGTGCTCATCGTCCCGTACCGGCATCCACTGCTGATCGCCCGCATGGCCGCGAATCTGAACCAGCTCAGCGGCGGACGGCTCGTGCTCGGCGTCGCGTCCGGCTGGGCACGCCAGGAGTTCGAGGCACTCGACGTCCCGTTCGAGAAACGGGGACGGCTGACCGACGATCACCTCGACGCCGTCCGGAAGGCCTGGGCCGACGACGCCGACTACCGCGCCGGCGAGATCCCGATCTGGGTCGGCGGCAACAGTGACGCCGGCATCCGCCGCGCCGTCCGGATCGGGGACGCCTGGCATCCGCTGCGGGCCACCCTCCCCTGGCTCACCGAAGCGCTCACCAGGGTCAAGGCCATCGCCGACGCGCACGACCGGCCGGTCCCCGCGTTCGCGCCGCGGATCCTGCTGAACGTCACCGAACACCCGGTCACCACACCCGATCGCGCGGCTGGGGAAGGCACGATCGAGCAGATCATCGACGACCTCGACCGGCTTCGCCACCTCGGCGCCGAGACGGTCGTACTCGACCCGTTCTCCGGCGATCCCGAAGAGACCCTGCGGCCGGAATCCGCGTGGCAGGCTTTGGCGACCGTCGCCGCCCACTGGGAACTGGGCCGATACCGAACCGAACAGGACTGATCATGACCGACGAAGACGAGAAGTTCCTCCGCCGCGCCATCGAGCTGGCCGCGAAGTCCCGCGCCGACGGCGATCCACCCTTCGGCTCGCTGCTCGTCGGCCCCGACGGGACGGTACTGGCCGAGGACCACAACACCACGGTGTCGCAATCGGACATCAGCCTGCACCCGGAACTGAAACTCGCCGTGTGGGCCGCGCGCGAACTCGAACCCGCCGTCGCCGCGGCGACCACGATGTACACCAGCTGCCAGCCGTGCGGGATGTGCCAGGGCGCCATCGAACGCTCCGGCCTGGGCCGCGTCGTGTTCGCCCTTTCCGGCGAACAGGTCACCGCGCTCAAACCGCCGGCCACGGCGCCGCCGGTTCGGCTGGAGGGTCCGGCGTTGTACGACGAGGCCCGCGTCCCGGTCGAGGGCTACTACACCTAGAGGCGGGCCGCAGGTCCGTGAAGGCCTCCTTCCCTACCCTGAAGGTAGGCAAGGAGGCCTTCACGGACTACACGATCGCCACCGCAGCCACAGTGGCACCACCAGCCCTAGCAGATTCGCGTGAAGGCCCCCTTCCCTCGGCTGAGCCGAGGGAAGGGGGCCTTCACGCGCTGCAGCGGCGCGTCTCGTGAGTGGTCACCGTCAAAGCCGAGCCGACCCCAGCTGCGACCTCGTCGCACCGATCACCACACCGTCCACCCGCGCGAGCCAGCTCCCGCACAGACACCGGACGTACTCCAGCCTCCCCTGGGAGACCCGCTGGGACGTCGTCGCGCTTCCAGGCAGTTCGGCCAGCGGCCAGCCGCACCGCGGGCACTTGTTCGCTTCCATACCCCGATCGTGCTGTAATGAGTCAATGCACTTCAACCCTTACGGCGGGGCGGCCGCGCAGATCGCCGCCGAGCTGGTCAACCTGGGCGACGCCGCCGACCCGGCCACGCTCACCGCGATCTTCAAAGACCGCATGACCGTCTCCGCCGTACAGGACCACGAAGCGACCGAAATCGTCGCCTGGACCAAGAGACTCCGACGAGTCTTCGAAGCCGACCCCGACACCCGCGTCGACCTGGTCAACGCCCTGCTCCACGACTCCGCGTCCAAGCCCTACATCTCCACCCACGACGGCAAAGCACCCCACCTGCACTACGTCGACGCACAGGCCGGCACCGCACCCCGGGTCCGGGCCTACACCGCCGGCGGACTCGCACACCTCGTCTGCGACGCCCCGGACCGCTTCGGCGTCTGCTCACGCGAAGGCTGCGACACCGTCTACGTCGACGTCTCCCGCAACGGCCGCCGACGGTTCTGCTCGACCCGCTGCGCCACCAGGGTCCACGTAGCCGACCACCGCACCCGGCAGGCGAGCTAGGGCGTGTTTCACGAGCCAAGTTCGCGGTCTTCGCGCCCAGGCGGCCCCTGACGGCACGGGCGGATGCGGCCGAGTACAACCCGGTACGAGGCCGATCCGCCCGCACCGCCAGGAACCACCTGGATCACGAAGCCCATCGAACAGACTCGTGAAACACGCCCTAGATCGCGTACCGCCACGCAGTCAGCGCGTGCGCCGAGAACCACGCACCCAGCACCACCCATGCCACCGCGGCCGCCACCGCCGTCACCGTCCGCCGCTTCGACAACCCGATCGCGATCGGCACCAGCACCGGGAAAGCGGGCAGGATGAACCGGATCTTCGCGTCCGGCAGCCCCCGCGTGCCGATCGCCAGCAACAACACCCCGGCACCGTAGAGCGTCAACGGCCACGGCACCCGGATGAACGCCGCCACCAGCACCAACGCCACCGCGCCCAGCAGCAGCAACACCGTCAGCGTGCTGAACACCGACTCGTCACCGGTCAACCGCGCCAGCACCGAAGCCGCGGTCTCCGCACCGAAGTCGAACTCGGTGTTCCAACCCCGCAACTCGATGTCCTGCCAACCGGTCCAACTCCCCGTCCGGTACGCGACGAACCCCAGATACCCCGCCACCCCCATTGGAGCGATCACCGCACCCGCGAGCGCCCACCAGCGCTTCTCGCCACGCCGGAAGACCTCGATCAACGCCGCCGCGACCACCACCGCGACCAGCACCACCGCCGTCGACCTCGACAACCCGGCCCCGAAAGCACAGAAGCCGGCCAGCAACCAACGCCGTTCCAGCACCCCCACCAGCGCCCATACGGCGAGCGCGCAGAACACCGCCTCCGTGTAAGCCATCGAGAACACGATCGCCATCGGCGCACCGGCCCACAACGCCACCAGCAGCAACCCGGTCCGGTCACCCCGATCCGGCGACACCGCCCGCCCGATCCGGATCAACCCGCACGCCAGCACCAGCCCCGCCAGCACCGACACCGTCAGCGCCGCCGTCACGACATCGGCACCGAGCCACATGACCGCACCGACGAGCTTCGGATACAACGGGAAGAACGCCATCGGCGCGTCCGGATACGGCTGCCGCGCCGCGTCCAGCGTCCCCGGCAGATCCGCGTACCCGTGCACCGCCAGCCGCAGATACCACTGCCCGTCCCACGCCGTCAGCCGATCGGTCAACGTCGCACCGCGCCGGGCGGCCAGCAGGTCGAGCAACTGGACACTCGCCGTGCGGATCACGAGATACAGCAGGATCGCCCTCGGATAAGGCGACCGCGCCAGTCTGTCGAGGACTCTCTCGAACACACGCGCCGGACGCCCCTGCCGGGACGCCTCCTCGGGGGCAGCGGGCTGATCAAGGTCGTCGACTTCTCGGAGCACGATCAGAGTGTCCACAATGTGAAGTCAGCTCGCCGTTCGATCACGAAGATTCCCGGCTCCACGCAGGTGGGAAAGCCCACAAACCCCGCTTGTGACCCCACCTCGATCTTGTGTTTCCCAGCCCCCGCCCCCGGCTCCTACGTTCGAAGTCATGAGCGAACAGAACCTGAACGGAACAGTGGCGATCATCGCCGGCGGCGCGAAGAACCTCGGCGGACTCCTGTCCACCACCCTCGGCGAAGCCGGCGCCAAGGTCGTCGTCCACTACCACGGCGACGCCTCCGCGGCCGACGCCGACAAGACCGTCGAGGCCGTCCGCGGTTCCGGCTCCGAAGCCGTCGCCGTCCAAGGCGACCTCACCAAGGTCGCCGACGTCCGCCGCCTCTTCGACACCGCCGTCGACACCTTCGGCGGCGCCGACATCGCGGTCAACACCACCGGCATGGTCCTGCGCAAACCGATCCTCGAAACCACCGAAGAGGACTACGACCGCATGTTCGCGGTCAACGCGAAAGCCGCCTACTTCTTCATCCAGGAAGCCGGACGGCGCCTCGCCGACAACGGCAAGATCATCAGCCTCGGCACCTCACTGCTCGCGGCCTTCACCGACGGCTACTCCACCTACGCCGGCGGCAAAGCCCCGCTGGAACACTTCACCAGGGCCGCCGCCAAGGAGTTCGCCGACCGCGGCATCTCGGTCAACGTCGTCGCCCCCGGCCCGATGGACACCCCGTTCTTCTACCCGCAGGAAACCCCCGAGCGGGTCGAATTCCACAAGTCCCAGGCCAAGGGCGGACGACTGACGAAGATCGAGGACATCGTGCCGATCATCCGCTTCCTCGCCACCGACGGCGGCTGGTTCACCGGCCAGACGATGTTCCCGAACGGCGGCTACACCACGCGCTGACCCTTACCCTGGCCAAGACGCCGTGGACCGGAAACGAAGGGGAACACCGGGGTGGGCCTGGACCTATACAAGCTGAACCACCTCATCGCCGTCGCCGAAGAAGGCAGCTTCACCCGCGCGGCGACCCGGCTGCACCTGAGCCAGCAGGCGCTGTCGACCTCGGTGCGCACGCTCGAGCGGGAAATCGGCGTCCCCCTGCTCGAGCGAAGCGCCACCGGGGTCACCGTGCTCCCCGCCGGCCAGGCACTGATCGCCGACGCCCACCTGCTGCACGGTATCGCCGACTCCGCCGTCCAGCGCGCCCGCCGTATCGGCCGGAGCGAGCCGGAACGACTCCGCGTCGGCCACACCCCCGCCGTCACCGGCGACGAGGTCACCGCCCTGCTGCGCAAACACCAGCCCGACCCCGACCTCGTCATCGACGTCAACCAGCGCTATCCCGACGAACTGGTCGCGCAGCTGCTCGGCGGACAACTGGACCTCGGCCTCGGCCGCGCGCTGACCCTCGCGCACGGCCTGGTCGGGACCACGCTGATCCGGCAGCGGCTCAACGTCGCCGTCGCCGCCGGTCACCGCCTCGCCGACCGCGAGAATCTCGGGCTGAGCGACCTCGACGGCGAAGAGATCACCGTCTGGGGCCATCCCGGCCGGTCCGGCTACACCGACCTGCTCGTCAACCTCTGCCGCGACGCGGGGTTCGAACCACGCGTCCGCCGCAACCCCATCCAAGGGACACCACCGGTCACCGCCGTCCTCGACAGCGACGCGGTCGCCTTCGTGACCGCGCCACCAGGCCCGGCGGCGGGCGGCGCCGTCCTCGTCCGGGAGTTGCTTCCGGCCGTCCACGTACCACTGCAGGCCCTTTGGCCCCAGCACAGCACTTCTGACGCCCGTCAGGCTTTTTTGGCTTCCGCTCAGGGGTTCTAGCCGGCCTCACCGCTCCGCCGGTCGTGGTGATCCAGCAGCTTCGACAGCAGCTCGGTGAACCGCTTCCGCTCGTCGGACGAAAGCGGTGCCAGCAGTTCTTCCTGGCGTTCGGCCAGCTGTTTCTCCAGCCGTCGCAGTTGCCGCTTGCCCGCCGTGGTCAGCGAGACGACGTTGCGCCGCCGATCAGCCGGATCCGGGGCACGCTCGACCAGTTCGCGCTCGGCCAGCTCGTTGATCGTCGCGACCATCTCGCTCACGTGGATGCCGCTCCGCCTGCCCAGCGTCGCCTGGCTGGCAGGCCCGAACTCGTCCAGCGTCGCCAGCACGCGGTAGTGGTAGCCGCGGGCGTCGGCCGCGGAGAACCCGTCGGTCACCAGGCGATGCGCATGGTTCGCGGTCTGGGTGAGCAGCCAGCTGGGCAGTTTTCGCCAGCCGCCACGCGGCTCCGAGGGGTCGTCCATGTGACGAGCATAACGAATCGTTGGGCGACCGAACGATTGCGGTATTGTTGGGTCACCAAACGTTTAGCGCCCCAACGAAACGAGGAGATCCGCCGTGATCAAGCCCTTCCGCATCGACATCCCCCAAGCCGACCTCGACGACCTGGCCGACCGGCTCGCCCGCACCCGCTGGCCCAACGAGGTCGCCGACGCGGGCTCGGACTACGGATTCCCGCTCCCCCGGCTCAGAGAACTCGCCGAATACTGGCGAACCGGCTACGACTGGCGCGCCCACGAAGCCGAACTCAACAAGCTGCCGCACTTCACCACCGAGATCGAAGGCCAGAACGTCCACTTCGTACACGTCCGATCGGAGAACCCGGACGCCCTCGCACTGGTCCTCACCCACGGATGGCCCGGATCGTTCCTCGAGTTCCTGGGCATGATCGAGCCGCTGGCGCGCGATTTCCACCTGGTGATCCCCTCGATTCCGGGTTACGGCTTCTCGGGGCCGACCCGGGAACGCGACTGGAGCGTCGAGCGCATCGCCCGGGCCTGGGCCGAGTTGATGCGCCGCCTCGGCTACGAGCGCTACGGCGCCCAAGGCGGCGACTTCGGCTCAGGTATCTCGACAGCGCTCGGCGCGGTGGCACCGGAGCACGTCGTCGGCGTGCACGTGAACTACCTGCCGACCCGACCGGATCCCGAAGCCGGCATCGAACTGTCCGAAGAGGACGAAGCACGCCTCGACAAGGTCAAGCAGCTCATGGCGAATCGGCCGCCGTATCAGGCCCTGCAGGTCGCCACCCCGCAGACCATCGGCTACGCGTTGACCGACTCGCCGGTCGGCCAGCTGGCTTGGATCGCCGAGCGTTTCGCGCAATGGACGGACCCGCGCACACCGGTCGACGACGACCGCATGCTCACCGACATCTCGCTGTACTGGCTGACCGCCACCGCGGCTTCGTCCGCACGCCTGCACCACGACGCCGGAAAGGTGGCTCTCCCCTGCCGCGTACCGCTCGGCGTCGCCGTGCTCCCGTATGACATCACACGCTCGGTTCGTCCACTCGCCGAGCGGTTGTTCGACATCAGGCACTGGTCGGAATTCGACCGTGGCGGCCACTTCGCGGCCATGGAGGTTCCGGATCTGCTGGCCGCCGACATCAAAGATTTTTTCTTCGGCTTTGCCGAATAGCTGGGGTTTTCAACGCCGCCCAACGGTATAGGTCGTTATACACTTAGAGGAAACCTTCAGGTGTACCTCTATCGATGGCACTGAGTGCCAGATAAGACCTACGACTCGTTCAAGGCGGCGTTGACCTTCGCGATGACGGCGTGCAGCGGCGCCGCCGTGGTCATCACCGCCACCACCGTCGTTTCGGCCGCGGGCTCCTCTCCCCTGAACGCGTCGATCACCAGCGCGAAGGCCTCCGCCGCACTGGCGGTGATGTCGTCCTGCCCGCCACTGCGCAGCCAACGCCGCAGCACATGGTTGTTGGCCGCCGCGATCGCCGCGGCGGCCACCGCCGCCCTCAGGCTCGCCGTCTCGTCACCCTGCTCGGCGAACCGCGCCCGCAGGTAGCGGGCGAGCACGCGCTGATAGCGGTCGACGGTCGCGACCTCCTTGTCCCGCAGGGACGGAACCGTCCGGGTCAGGGTGAACCGTTTGAGCGACACGTCGAGTTCGGCGGCGTAGGAGTCGAGAACCAGACCGACGGCCTCGCAGGCCACCTCCACCGGATCGCGATCCGGGTCCGCGGCGGCGAACGTCTCCTCCATCTCGGCCACGATCTCGTCGTGGTTGGCGAAGAGCACGTCGTCCTTCGCGTCGAAGTACCGGAAGAACGTCCGGCGGCCCACTCCCGCGGCGGCCGCGATCTCGTCCACCGTGGTGGCCTCGTAGCCCTTGGCCACGAACAGGTCCACGGCCGCCGCGGCGAGCGCACGACGCAGTTTGCGCCTCCCCGCGGGGGTGGCGCCGGCTCGGGTCACCGGCGCTCGGCGCGGCGAATCGGTCATAGCGGGACGGTAGCAGCCACTTGCTAGTGGCACTGAGTGCCGTTAGGCTGTGCCGAGACCCACTCCCCCGATCGGAAGGCGCCGATGATGTCGCTGGACCACCAAGTGCTTCCGGTCGAGTCACGCTCGATCCGCCCCCGCGGCGACGCCTTCTACGGCCGCCTCTTCGGCTGGTCGCTGAAATGGCGGGGCCCGCAGCCGTTCCTGGTGCTGGAAGGCGGGATCTGCGCGGTCACGCTTCCCAAGATCAACGGCGCCCAGGTTCTCTCCCGGCTCGCCGACACCGGCTGCGGAGGTCCCGCCTTGGCGGTGCTGACCCAGCAAGGCCCGCGCGTGGCCATCCTCGCGGAGACCGACGGCTTGATTCCCCCGCGGATCTCCCTCCCGCAGCACGTCGAAGTACTCGCCTGGGGCACGCTGCTCCCCTTGCCCACCGACTCCGGGCGCGCCGAGGCCCACGCCGAATGGCTCTCGGCGCCGGACCCTCGGCAGCGCTGGCTTCCCAGCCTGGACGCGGTCCTCGCCGCCGTCCGGCCGCGGTAGCGCCCGCTGTTCACGCCGCCACCGACGCCTGCGCGGAAACGAGAAGTGCTCCACCGTCCGATTCGGACAGGGTGATCTCGAGGGTCGCGCCTTCGGCCAGCGGCGGCAGGTCGCTCAAGGTCACGCGGCCGATCAGCCGCTGGCCGCGGCGCGCGTGCACCACACCGGAACGCCGGACCTCGATCCCCGACCGATGCCATACGCGGACGTTGCCCGCCGTCGTCGTCCGGCCGCGCCACCGGCTCGCACACCAGGCTGCGAGCGCGGCCCCCGCCGTGTTGCACAGGACGTCGTCCAGCGAGCCCACGCGGCCGGCGTCCTGCCAGACCTGAAGGCATTCGATCGACACGGACACCAGAAAAGCCGACAGAACGATCCGTGACACGGGCTTCGCCCAGCCGAAGCGCACCGGCACCAGGATCGCGAGCGGCATCAGCAGGAAGACGTTGCCCACCAACTGGAACAAGGCGAGTTGCGGACGATCGCTGAAGACGGGCAGGACGTCCGCCAGCAGGTGAAGACTCACCGACGAACCACGCGCCGCCGTCGGTGCGGGCACGAAGACGATCAGAAGTACCGCCGAAAGCGCTGCCAGCAAAGCGAAGTCCAGTGCGATCACGAACGGGCCGCGCCGTTTTCCGCCTAGGCGTGCGATGAATTCGGCGACGCCCGCACCGGCCGCGGCGACGAGCAGCGACCACGGTGCGGCGGCCGAGAACGCCTGCCACCACCATCCCATGCACTCCCCTTTCGCCGATGATCGTCTTCGGCGAGGGTGGCAGCATCGTGAAGGCCAGACAAGAACCCCGGCTATTGTCGGTGAATAACTACCATCCGCGTTGATAGTTCACGGACTTCGATTGTCACGGCCGTGCGGTCAGCGCGGGGCCGATCCAGCGGCGGACCATGGCGCGCAGCCGCTCGTCGGTGTGCGCCGGCGTCGACGGGAACTGCAGGAACGACAGGAACAGCCGCATCAGCATTTCGGCGAGCCCCTCGAAGTCGTCGTCGGTCGTGACGCCCGCCGCCGCCCAGTCGACCGGCACGTTCCGGAGGATCCGCGCGCCGAGCGCGAACGACTGCGCCGAAGTGACCGCGACGGTGAAGACGTCGGCTTCCCCCGCTTTCAGGAGCAGCCCCAGATACGGCTCGTCGGGGACCGCGCGGACGCCGAACACCACCGATTCGACGGCGACCTCAACGGGGTCGGCGAACGTGGCCAGATGCCGTTCCATCCGCCCGGCGAACTCCTCGACCCGGTCCAGCGCGACCGCGCTGAGGATGTCCGCGAGGCTCGGGAAGTAGCGATAGACGGTCTGCCGGGTCACGCCCGCTTCCGCGGCGACGTCCGAGAGGCTGGTCTTGGCGAGACCGACCCGATCGATGCACGCCGTCGCCGCCTCGACGATCCGGCGGCGCGCCTCGCGCTCGGTTCCGGGCGGGTTCCCCCGCCATCCGTGGTGCCCCATGCGGCTCATCTTCCCCGAACAGGGAATCTCAGACGGTGGCAGGTGCCACACGGCGCACGCGGTACAGCGCGGTCAGCATCAGTCCGGCGGCCACGAAGCAGGCCAGCGCGTACAAGCCACTCCCGATCGAGGTGCCGTTTTCGACGACGCCGCCTATCCAGAACACGGCCATCCCGCCCAAATAGACGGCGGGATAGAACCGGGCGAAGGGCGCCAAAGGCTCGTCGGGACGGCTGTACCGGACGAAGATCCAGATACCGGCCAGCCACAGCAGGCCCAGCTCGACGGCGAGAACCCAAGCCTGCGCGGTCACGTTCCCGTCGAGCAGGCTCGACGGGAGCCCGGCGATCGCCATGCTCGGCGGGGTGAGAACCCCGGCCAGCCCGATGCGGGCCGCCAGCGACCACCCTCGCCGCGCTCCGCCGGCCAACCGCACCACCAGATACGTCATGGCGCCCATCGACACGGACGCGAAGAGCAGCATGCTGGTCATGGGGACCGAATCCAGCGCCGGATGGTTGACGATCCGGTTGCCGTCGTTCCAGGCCCACCATTTCAGCCGCGGGCCGAGATGGTCGAAGACCTCGTAGAAGACCTGGCAGGCGAAGGCAACGGCCACCGACCCGATCAAGGCTCCGCGGGCGCGGAAGATCCCGAGCGACCGGACGAGTTCGTAGCCGAGCTGACTGATCATCGGGTAGAACGCCACGATGTAGAGCGGCAGCCGATCCCACATGAACTGCACGGTGAACCGGTTGTGGGCGAAGATGAACCCGTACTGGCGCTCCAGGCCGAACCACTCGGGGAAGTACAGCGGCGGTTCGATGACGAAGAGGTAGACCAGCGAAGCGCACCAGAGCGCCAGGTTCGTCGAGTCACCTTGGCGGTGCCGCCGGACGGCGTGCACCAGCGCGAACACGGCTCCACCGAGGACGAGCAGTTCCAGCAGCGGCATCGTCCAGTGAGCCTCCGCCCACGGTGCGCGGACCGAGAGCCACGGGGAGACGTCATGGCAGTCGAAGCCGAGTCCACGAGTGACGGCTTCCGCGTCCGGCCCGCATACGGCGCTCACCCGGAGACCGCCTGCTGCGCGGCGCCTTTCGGCGAGTAGTCCGTGACCGGCGGTTCGGCCCGGGCGTCGAAGTCGAACGGGACCCGGTGCCGTCCCAGCGCGGCCCGGATCCGGTAGCGCAGGAGTCCCGCGATCACCCGCGGGTTCGTCATCATGTCGCGCAGCGATTCGTCGAGGTTGAACACCTTCGCGAAATGCTCGTCGACGACGTCGTCTTCGCGGGCGGCACCGACGATGAGCCTGAACGCCGGGCCGGACACGGCTTCGAGCAGCCGTCGCCTCCACTCCGGCGCCTTTTCGGTGCCCACCGCGCAGGCGTAGCCCTGATCCCTCGCCATCGCCAGGCTCCACGGCACATTGAGCAGCTTTCGTTGTGCCGCCAGGAACCGTGCGGAGAACTCGGGCCCCAGCCGCTCGGCGCGGGAGAGATGCTCGCGCAACAGCAGCGCCGAACCCGCGGCGGAGCTGATGCCCTGCGCGTAGAACGGATTGAAGGCGCAGATCGAGTCGCCGACGAACGCCAGGCGCCGCGGCGGGGTGCGAAGCCGGTCGTAGCGGCGCCATTTGTTCCCGGTCGAGCGGGTCAGATGCACCTCGGAGGTCGGGGTGGACCGGTCCATCGCGGCCGCGAACAACGGCGCCCGCACGCGGCGGGCCGACTCGACGAACGCCTCGGTGGTGCGCGGCATTTCGAGCCCCCACGAGCCCATGCACGCGATGACCCGGTTGTCCTCGATCGGGAAGAAGTTCACCAGGAACTCGTGCTCGTCCGGGTGGGCGCCCTTGTCGGGGGTCGGCATGATCACCAGATGCCGCCACCACCAGGACGGCGGCCGTTCCTCGGGAGACGGCAGGTCGTACCAGCGCGAGGTGTAGGTGACTTTGGCGTCGAGGGTCCTGACTTCCGGTTCGGGCCAGCCCGCCGCCACCAGCCAGGCGGAGACGGAGGAACCGCGACCCATCGCGTCGACCACGAAGTCGGCGTCGATGCGCTCGTCGCGCTTGGAGAGGGTCACCCCGGTGACTTCGCCGTCCCGGGTGGTCAAGCCGCTCACCGCGACGCCGTCGCGAATCAGGACGTTGGGCAGCTCCCGGACCTTGTCGCGCAGCACGCGTTCGATGAGGATCCGGGAGCCGTAGATCATCGTCATCGCGCTGCGTTTCCGCGCCGACCAGCCCTTTCCGTCGAGATACGCCGCGTCCATGGACGGCATCAGATGGAGTCCGCCTGCCGCGATGAGATCGTCCTCGAAGCCGGGGAACAGCGCACCGATCGCGCGGCGGCCCGAGTTCAGCAGGAAATGCGGATGCTTGCTCTGCGGCACCCCGCGCCGATGTTCGGCCTCGGCGGGCAGTTCGTCGCGTTCGAGCACCACCACCTGGTCGAAGTACGGAGCGAGCGCTCCCGCGGTGCAGAGACCGGCGGCGCTGCCACCGAGGACGACGGCGGTCTTGCCGAGTCGCATGCGGACCAACTCCCGGCGTCATTCATACAGATTGACATTGGCTGTATGAATGTATGAACGACGCCGGGAACTGTCAAGAAGTGGTCGCGTCGATCAGGTCCCGGATCGCGGCGATACCCCTCGCCACCCGGTACGGCGACTCCGTGCCCACGGAGACGCGGATGTGCCGGTCGCACGACTCGCCGTACGCGATGCCCGCGACGACGCTGACGGAGCTTTCCCGCAGCAGGCGGGTGGCGAACTCCATGGAGTCCAAAGTGGACCGGCCGAGCGAGGCGAACAGGTAGAACGTCGCCGAGCCCGGCAAGGTCTCGATGCCGATGTCGGCGAGCTGCCCGGCGACCTCGCGGCGAAGGTCCACGACCCGGCGGATCTGTGGCCGGGTGACGGCCAGGATGTCGTCGAAGTGTTCGGCGAGGTACCAGGACAGGATGGTCGGCGCGCAGGTGATCAGATGCTGGTTGATCTTCAGCACCTGATCGATCAGCGTGCGGTGTGCGATGAGATAGCCGATCCGCCAGCCGGAAACCCCGTAGTTCTTGGACATCGAGTTGATCGTGACGGTGTGCCGCAGTTCAGGGTCGAACGAACCGCAGGCCCGGAACGGGGTCTCCGGCGGCACGAACTCGTGGTAAGCCTCGTCGGCGATCACCACCAGGCCCCGCGCGTCCGCCAGATCGTGCACGAACTCCAGCTCGGCGTCCGTGTGCACCCGGCCGGACGGGTTGTTCGGGTTGTTGATCACGATGGCCCTGGTCCGCGGCGTGACGTAACGAGCGAGGTCGAACACGCTCACGTCGTGCGGCACCATCACCGGAACGCCACGGCAGAGCCGCACCTGTTCGGGGTAGCTCAGCCAGAACGGCTCCGGGACGATCACCTCGTCCCCCGGTTCCAGCAGCGCGAGCAGCACCATGTAGATCGCCACCTTGGAACCGGCGGTGACGACGATCTCCGTGTCCGGGTCGACCGGGACGTCGAAATCGGCCCAGTACCCGGCGAGTCGCTGCCTCAGCTCCGGCAGCCCCCGCGAATGCGAGTAGTGATGCAGGCCGTGCGCGGCCAGATCGTCGAAGCGGGGCAGCGGCAGGCCGAAGAACGCCTCGCCGAGCGAGAGCGTGATGATGTCCCGCCCGGCCGCGCTCAGCTCGTAGACCAGGTTGTTGTACTTGATGGACAGCGCCTGCGCCGTACTGTCCACAAGGGACGACGGGCGGATCGGCGACTCGGTTCGGACACTGGACAATGGACTCGCTCCCCTACACGACCCTCGTCTGTCCGGTACCCCAGACGACGTTCTTCACGGTGGTCAGCGCGGTCAGCCCGATCGGACCGCGGACATGCAGTTTCTGGGTGGACACGCCGATCTCGACGCCGTAGCCGAACTCGCCGCCGTCGGAGTAGCGGGTCGAGGTGTTGACGAACACGCTGCCGGAATCCACTTCACGGGCGAACCGGCGCGCCACGTCGATGTCCCGCGCGACGATCGCCTCGGCGTTGGACGTGCCCCATCGGTCGATATGCGCGATCGCCGCGCCCAAGTCCGGCACCACCCGGACGGCCAGCACCAGATCGAGGTATTCGGTTCCCCAGTCCTCTTCGCTCGCGGCCACCGCCTTGGGCCAGACCTCGCGGACGGTCGCGTCACCGCGGATCTCCACGCCGGCGGCGGCCAGCTCGTCGAGTACGCCGGGCAGCCAATCCTGGGCGAGTTCTTCGTGGACCAGCAGGGTTTCCATGGCGTTGCACACGCTGGGCCGGGAGGTCTTGGCGTTGATCGCGACCGCCGTGGCCATCGCCGGATCGGCCGAACGATCGATGTAGACGTGGCAGTTGCCCGCACCGTCGATCACCGTGGGCACCGTGGCGTGACGTTCGACGGACGCGATGAGCTCCGGGCCCCCGCGCGGCACCAGCAGATCGACGAACTCCTTGGCGCGCATCAGTTCCTGGGCGGCGTCGCGGGACGGATCGGTGACCAGCTGGACGGCGGCCGCGGGCACCGCGTCGTGCCTGGCGATCGCGCTGTCCAGCGCGGCCATGACCGCCGTGTTCGTCGCCATGGCCATCGAGGAACCGCGCAGGACCGCGCAGTTGCCCGACTTCACGCAGAGTGCGGCGACCTCGGCGGTGACGTTCGGACGCGCCTCGTAGATCACCGCGACCACGCCGATCGGCTCGCGGACGCGCTCGATGAGCAGGCCGTTGGGCCTGGTCCAGCCGTCGACCACTTGACCGACCGGATCGGGCAGATCCGCGATGGTCCGGATGGCCGACACCAGGCCGGCCATCCGCCGGTCGGTCAAGGTCAGCCTGTCGACCAGCGTCGCCGAGACGCCGTTCTCACGGGCCGCGGTGACATCCGCCTCGTTCGCCGCGATGATCCGGCCGCGGTGCTCCTCGATCGCGCCGGCCATGTCCAGCAGCAGCGCGTTCTTCCGTTCGGTCGTCAGCCCTTTGAGCTCGGTCCACGCCTCGGCCGCGGCGCGGCAGACGTCGGTCACTGACATGGCAGATCCTCCATGATCTGTACGTAGTCGCCGCCTTCGACGACGGGCGCGGTCGGTGGGCCGCCGGGCTCGATCGCGCGGCTCAGCGGGCCGCGGGCGAGCGGCCGTCCTTGCCGGTCACAGATGTCGACCACGTCGCCCGGCGCGGCGGCCCCGTGTACCGCCGCGACGTGGTGATGGCATACGGGCTCCCCGCGGAGGACGGCTTCCCTGCCGTCCGGGGTGCAGTGAAGCGCCCCGGACGGCGGGGTCCGGAACGCGCGCCAGAGCGTTCCGATGCCGGGAGTCGCGCCGGTGACCGCACGCGGATGGAACACCGTGCCGGTGGGACGGCCACCGTGCGCGGCGATCAGCACGTCGGGGTCCGCGCTCTCCGCGATGACGGTGCGGACCCCGCTGAACGTGGCGATCCAGCAGGCGCCGAGTTTCGTCAGCATGCCGCCGGTGCCGCCGTCGCCGATCGCGCCACCCGCCTGCCGCTCGGTCGCGGCCGTGAGCACGGGTACTTCCTGGATGTGCCGGGCGCCCGGGGCCAGTTTCGGATTGCTGTCGTAGAGCCCGGGCACGTTGGTCAGCAACAGCAGCAGTTCGGCCTGGAGGCAACCACCGAGCAGCGCGGCGAGCACGTCGTTGTTGCGCACGCCGAGCGCGTCGTTCTCGTTGACCACCGGCACCATGCCCAGCGCCAGCATCGTGTGCAGGGTGTGCCGGACACCGCCGCCCCGGTCGTCGTCGACGAGGTCGGGGGGCGTGAGCAGGAGTTGACCGGTCTGCACGCCGCGTTCGGCGAACGCGGCGTGGATGGCCGAATAGAGCTGTGACTGGCCCAGCGCCGCGGAAACCTGGAGTGCCACCGGATCGTCCACGGCCAGCGCGGGGTGCAGGTGACGGCCGATCGCGATCGCCCCGGAAGCGAGCAGCACCGGGCGCAGGCCCGCGAGCAGTCCTCTGTGGACGGTTTCGCACAGCCTGTCGAGCTTGACCGGGTCCAGTCCGCCGTCGGTGATCAGCGAGGACGTGCCTATTTTGAGCACCACGCGGCCCTCCTGCGGCACCAGGTCTTCGGCAGGTGTCGCGGTGACGGGCAAGCTGTTGGTCGACATGGGGAAGATGCTCACCGCCGCCGATGTAGTACCGATGTGTTCGCGATACGCCGCCGGTGTACCGCCCCGTGGCGTGTCGCGGCACAGCACGGCTGCATCTCCGGAACATCGCCGGTACATCGGATCCGGCGACTCTCTCGGCATGACAGCAGAACTCCAGCTGGCCGACACGGCGACCCTGCCGCTCACCGAGTCCCAGAAGGGACTGCTGGTGGTGGACAGCTTGGTGCCGACGAAGCAGATCTACAACCAGGTCATCCAATTCGATCTCGATCCGGCCAAATGCGTCGCCCCGCTGGCCGAAACGGTGACCCGGGCGCTGGTCGCCCTGGTCACCGTCCAACCGGCGTTGCGCCAGGTCTTCCGGCTGCATCCGGAGATGCACGCCGTGCTGCGTCCCCCGCCCACCGCCGACGAGCTCCCCCTGGAGTCGGTCTCCGTGCCGCCCGCCGAGTACGCCGCGACCCTCGCCGCGCTCGGCCGCGACATCGGCCGGGCGCCGTTCGATCTGGAGACCGGGCCGGTGCACCGGTTCGGCTTCGTACGCGCGGACGATGACAGCGCCGCGGCGATCCTGATCTGCGGGCACCATCTCGTCGGCGACGGGGTGTCCATGGGCCCCATCGTGCGCGACCTGGACCGCGCCCTCGCCGGCCCGATCGACGTCGACACGATGCGGGTGAGCCGGGAAGCCGCGCTGGTCAAGGAACTCAAGGCCCAGAACCGGGCGGCGGGCTCGACGCGGACGGCCGACCAGGTGACCGCGTGGGCCGAAAGCCTGCGTGAAGTCCCGCCGCTCGTGCTGTACCCGCGCCCCGACCGTCCACATCAGACCGAATTCGCCGGGCAGCGGATCTCCTGGACGCTCGGAGCGGCGGAATCCGAGCGGTTCCAGGCCACCTGCAAACGTCTCGGGGTCAGCCCGTTCGTGCTGCTCTCCGCCGTGTACGGCACGGTGCTGGCGCGGCACGGCGGGGTACCACAGGTGCTGATCGGCAGCCCGTTCACCGCGCGCCGGACGATCGGGTCGTACGACCTGTGCGGCTTCTTCGTCAACACGCTGCCGGTCACCGTCGACGTGGACTGGACCCGCACGGTCGACGAGCATCTCGACAAGACCGTCCGCGCGGCGGTGGACCACTGCCGCGCCGCGGTCGACGTTCCGTTCAACCAGCTGGTGGCGCAGGTGCAGCCGGACCGGCCGAGTGACCGCAATCCCCTGTTCTCCTGCATGCTCGCCATGCAGGACACGTTCGATCCGGCGACCGGGACCGGCGCGGTGGTCGGCGCGTACGAGCCGGGCAACGGCACGGCGAAATTCGACCTCTGGCTGGGTGCCACCTTGATGGACGGCCGCTGGCTGCTCGAACTCGAGTACGACAGCGCGCTGATCCCGCCCGCGGTGGCCGACGGACTGCTGAAATCGCTGCGGACAGCCCTGTCCCGCGCGGTCACCGACGGCTCCCTGACCCTGGCCGAACTGTTCGACGACGCCTCGGCCGTCCCGAGCAGACGTCACGACGGGTATCCGGCGCATGTACCGGCCCCGACGCTGTACGAATGGTTCACCGAGACCGCGGGCCGGACCCCGGAAGCGGTCGCGGTCACCGAACCCGGCCGCACGCTCACCTATGCCGAACTTTCCCTGACCGCCGAGCGCATCGCCTCGGGGCTGGCGGGCCGGGGAGTCGGCCCGGGGGACGTCGTCGGGCTGCGGCTGGACTCGCTCACCGAGACCGTCACGTCGATCCTGGCGATTCTGCGGCGTGGCGCCACTTACCTGCCGCTCGAACCGAGTCTGCCCGCCGACCGGATGTCGTACATGGTGCGGCAGTCCCGCTGCCGGGTCGTGATCGGCTCCGGGGTCACGCTGCACGGGGTCGAGGTCGCACCGGCCGCCGATTTCGAGTCCGATGTGGACACCGAACGCGCCGCGACGGCCGACGCCCCCGTGTACGTCATGTTCACTTCCGGCTCGACCGGCCTGCCCAAGGGCGTGCTCATGGGTCACCGGCCGCTGCTGAACCTCGCCGCCTGGCAGATCTCCGCGCTCGACATGACCGCGGACAGCCGGTTCCTGCAGTACGCGCCCGCCGGTTTCGACGTGTCGTTCCAGGAGATCGTGCCGACGCTGCTGGCGGGCGGGACCGTGGTGTCCAGGGAACCCGCCGACCGGCGCGACTTCCCCGAACTGGTGCGCCGGGTCGCCGACACCGAGGTGACCCACCTCTATCTCCCGGTCGCGGCGCTGCGCCCGTTCGTGTTGTCCGTGCGCGCCAGAAGGGAACATCTCCCGGCATTGCGGTTCCTGTGCGTGTCCGGCGAGCAGTTGCTGGCGGACGACGAGATCCGCGCGTTCGTCGACGACCATCCACAGTGCACCCTGGTCAATCACTACGGTCCGACCGAGACCAACGCCGCGACCACCTGGCGGCTGACCGCGGCCGACCCGGCGTGGGCACGCCATGTGCCGATCGGTCTCCCACTGCCGAACGTGACGGCGTACGTCGTCGACGGCACCGGCCATCTCGCGCCGGCGGGGGTGCCGGGTGAGCTGCTGCTCGGCGGCCACGCCCCCGCGGCAGGCTACGTCAACGATCCTGATCGCACCGCCGAACGGTTCCAGCCCGGCACCTTCACGCCGGGCGAGACCGTCTATCGCACCGGCGATCACGTGGTGCGGGACGAACACGGCGCCCTGATCTTCCTCGGCCGGAACGACACGCAGGTCAAGATCCGCGGCTACCGGGTCGAACTCGGTGAGCTGGAGGCCGTGGCGGCCGGCCTGCCGGACGTCCGTCAGGCGGTGGCCGCGGTGCGCGGCGACGGGATCGATCGGCGTCCGCTGTTGTTCCTCCTGCCCGAACCGGGCGTGACACCGGACCACGAGCGGGTGCGGACCGTGCTCGCCGAACGGCTGCCGTCGTACATGGCACCCGCGGACATCGTCGACATCGAGTCGGTGCCGACCTCCCGCAGCGGCAAGACCGACCGGGCGGCGCTGGTGGCGCTGGCCGAGCAGGTGAGCGCGCGGCGCGCGGAGTCGCCCGCTCCCGCCGCGGAGTACGCCGACGACCTGGAGCGGGAGCTGGCCGCGATCTGGGCCGAGGTGCTCGGCGTTCCCCAGGTCGAGCGGGACCGCCCCGTGCTGGAGTACGGCGCGCACTCGCTGAACATCTTCACCGTCGTGGGTCAGGTGCAGGAGCGGTACGGAGTGGCCGTGCAGTTGGTCGAGTTCTTCCGCTCGCCGACCGTCGCGACCCTGGCGACGCTGGTGCGGCAATGAGCGCGCCGGTACGCGAACGGCTGGTCACCCTGGTGCGCCGCAAGGACCGGCCGGTGTGCGTGATGCTGCCCGGAGCGGGCGGTGGCCTGAACCCGTATCTGCGGCTGGCTTCCCACCTGGGCAAGCATTACAGCGTCTACGCCGTGCGGGCGGCCGGGCTGGTACCCGGGGACACGCCGGAGGACAGCGTCGCGGAGATGGCCGACTCCGCGCTGGCGGCGCTCGACGGCCGCTCCCCCGCCCTCGTCTTCGGCTGGTCGCTGGGCGGCACCGTGGGCTGGGAGCTGTGCGTGCGCCTGGCCGACCGGGGGCAGCGGCCCGATCTGGTGATCGTGGACAGTTCGCCGCTGCCCCGGCACGCCTCGTCCGACGAGGACGAACGGATCAGGAAGCTCATCCTGGCGGGTCTCGGGCCCCGGCCGGACGAACAGACCGTCGCCCGCGTGGAGCACGCGTTCCGGGCGCAGGTGCGCGCGCTCGCCGAGTACGCCACCGAACGCGAATACCCGGGCCGGGCGCTGCTGCTGATGTGCGCGGACGCCGACGACGGTATCTCGGGCCGGGCAGCCGCGCTGCGGCGGTGGGAGGAACTCGCGCCGGACCTGCGGACGGCGGAATTGGACGCCGGTCACTACGAGGTGTTCGAGCCGCGGCACCTGGACCGGCTCACCAACGAGATCGACGTGTTCCTCGGCAGGGAATCGTGACCGCCGCGGCCGAGACGTACGACCGGGTCTGGTCGCCGTTGCTGGAGACCGTCCGCGCGGACGCGCTGGACTGCGTGCAAGCCAACCTCGCCGTGCTGGCCGACCGGCACGGCGGGGAGGGCGCGCACCTAGCCCTCGGCGCCCCGCTGCGCTTCGACCTCGAACCGGGACCGCGGGTAGCCGCGTCGGTCTCCTATCGGCTGGCCGCGGCACAGGAGCAACTGGGCCTGCGGGTCGCGGGCCGATGGGAGGGCGTCAACGGCGCCCGGTTGCGTGAGCTCGCCGACGGGGCCGATCCGCTGTACGTGATCGCCGACGCCTATGACCTGGCATGGACGCCGTACGCCGGCCGCCGTCACACCGAGCACACGTTTCTTCTGTCCACATCGGACATCGTCGTCGACGCCTACCACGACGAGACCCCGTGGGGTCCGTGCCGTCCCGGCGTATGGCGGCTCTCCCCCGCCGAACTGGACGCCCTGCCGGCCTCGGCCACCGCGCTGCGGTTCACCACCGAGCCGGTCGCCGAACCGCCGGACGTGCTCACCGCCAACGCGCGGGCGATGGCCGACGCCGTCCCGGCGATCGACGCCTACCTTTCGGCGGACCACGGCGAAGATCTGGTGCTCGACATCTGGTTGCTCGGCCGGTCACGCCTGCTGCACGCCGCCTGGCTCGCCCGGCACGACCGGCCGAGCCCCGAGGTCGACGCGCACGTCCAAGCCTGGCTCACGCTGGCCTCGAAAAGTTTCGTGGCCGCCCGCCGGTCCCCTGACGGCGCACCGACCGCGGCCGTGCTGGCGGACCTCGGCCGCCTGCTCCACGAGGACGTCGCCCTCGCCGCCCGGCTCGCCGCACGGGCGGCGGTGCTCGCCGCGATCCAGGAGGTGCTGCGAATCGACGACGCCACCGTCCGCGGCGCCACCAGCCTGCGCGAGCTCCCGAACTACAACTCCTTCGGGCTGGTCGAGATCATCGAGCGGGCCGAGAGTCGACTGGGAGTGGTACTCGGCGATGAGGATCTGACTGCGGAAGCGTTGCGGGACATCGACTCGCTGTGTGCGACCTTCGCCCGGCGAATGGCTGGTTGAGGGTGCTCGTGAGTGGCCAGGACGGTTATTGTTGGGTAAGGCAAACCTGGTGTGCTCGTTGGCTGGATTGAAGGCTCCCTCTCGCTATCCACAAAGGACATATAAGGCGCCCTGCGCGCCCGATATGGGAGATTTTTTCGGAGGTCGTGAGTGATTTTGGTGGTTCTAACCCTCATTATCACTCACGACCTCCGAACAGAACGGATATATCGGGATCAATCGGGCATCTGATCGACGTGAGATGTCCCTTGTGGACACTCAGGATCGGCCTGCCCACATCGCCAGCTCAAAACTCACACCGCATAGGCATTCCTTCCCACCTGCAGGTGAAGAAGGCGAGGCCTCCGCAACCCACTCGGTACCGCGGCACTCGCCCTGCGGCTGGCACGTGAAGGCCTCGCTGGGGACGTTGGACGTCTCAATGGTGGCCTTCAGGAAATCAGTGCCCCACAGGATTCGCGCGTGAAGGGCCCCTTCCCTCGACTGAGCCGAGGGAAGGGGCCCTTCACGCGCGATCTGCGGGGACATCAAACCCCGTCACCGACCGGCCTCCCCCACCTCGGCGGCCAACCGCCGCCGGTCGATCTTCCCACTCGCGTTGACGGGAAAAGTGTCCACGTGGTGCACAAAGACCGGAACCATGTACTCGGGAAGGCGCCGGGCGACGGCAGCGATCAACTCATCGGCATCGACCGGCTCTCCAGTGTGCAAGGCGTGCAGCACGGTCGCCCCACCCCGCGACGGCACGGCGAGCACCACCGCGTCGCGCACGCCCGGATGTGTCCGCAGCACGGCCTCGATCTCGCCGAGTTCGATGCGGTAGCCGCGAATCTTGACCTGATCGTCCAACCGTCCTATGTGGACGAGTTCGCCGTGTTCCCGCCGGACCCGGTCGCCGGTGCGGTACCAGTCACCCGCCCGCGGCGCGCCGTCGGCCACGGCGAACGACGTTTCGCCGCGGAAGAACCGGCCTTGGTCGTCCGCCGGGTCGAGGTAGCCGTCGAAACGCTGGCCGCCGCGGACGCACAGCTCGCCGTCTTCGCCCGCGCGCCCGTCTTCGGTGACCAGCACCGCGTCGAGCGCGTCGTGCACCTGGCCGATCGGCACGGTGCCGTTGGACGTCTCGGGCCACGACGCGGGATCGGCGGGCAGCCGGTACGCGGTGACCGTGACGGTGAGTTCGGTGGGACCGTACGCGTTCTCCACCACGCTGTTCGGCGCGGCCGCGGCCCAGGCCCTGGCCTGATCCATGGTCAGCTGCTCGCCGGCGAAGACGCTCCAGCGCAGATCGGGCATCGCCCCGGGGCGCAGCCCGCGCAGCCGCCCGGCGAGCGACACCACGGACGGAACCGAGTACCAGTGGGTGATCCGCTTGCCGGTGACGAACCGGGCCGGGGTGAGCACCTCCGCTTCGGAGGGCACCACGAGGGTCGCGCCGGTGCTCCACGAGACGAACAGGTCGAACACCGACGGATCGAAGGTCAGGTCGAACGTCTGGGACAGCCGGCAGCCGGGCTCGACCTCGTACCGCTCGACGCAGTGTGCCAGATAGCCGGCCACGTTCCGGTGCCGGATCGGCACGCCCTTGGGTGTCCCGGTCGACCCGGAGGTGAACAGCAGATACGCCACCGCGTCGGGATCGCCTTCGTAGGGCGGGCTCCACGGTTCGGGCAGCCGATCGGGCCAGTCGCCGAGCAGAGGCAGCGCGACGGCACCGGTGCCGTCCGCCACTTCCGCCGCGCCGACGTCATCGGCCATCACCACGTCGACCCCGGCCGCCACGCACATGGCCCGGTTTCGCTCAGGCGGGAACTTCGGGTTGAGCGGGACGACGATCGAGCCGAGCCGCAGCGCGGCGAGGTAACCGGCGTACGTGGCCAGGCCGCGCGTGGCGGGCAGGCCGACCGCGTGCGGACGCCCGCCCACCGCCCGCACCAGCCCGGCCGCCAGCCTTTCGGCGAGCAGCCGGAGTTCACGGTAGCTCAGGGCGTGCTCCTGGACTTCGATCGCCGTCGCATCGGGGAATCTCCGTACGGTGTCGAGGAACCAGCCGTACATCGTCCCTTGTGGATCGATCACTTCCCGCTGCGTTCCGCGGCGGGGGCATCGGCCTCGGCGACCGCGTCCGCGGTGATCACCCGCAGGAACGGATAGACCATCAGCAGACAGACCACCGCGAAGACCCCGAACGCGATCTGGAACCCGAACAGTTCGGCCAGACCGCCCGCCACGGCCGCGGACACCGGGAGCATTCCCCAGGAGAGCAGTCTGCTCGCGGCACCGAACCGGCCCAGCAGTTCGTTGGGTACCAGCGATTGGCTGATCACCCGCGAGTTCACCGTCCACATCGTCCCGCCGACGCCGGCGAGGAACGCGGCGACCCCGACCGGCCAGACAGCGGCCGGGCCCGCCGGGATCACCGCGGGAACCCCGACCATCAGCACCGTGCCGACGATGTCGACGAACATCGCCCAGCGCCTGCCGATCAGCCGGTTGACCGGGCCGACCAGCACCGTGCCGAGCACACCGCCGGCGCCTAGGCTGGTCAGCAGGAACCCGTACTGCGCCGGGGTGAGACCGAGCGGACCGCCGACCGCGTACGCCGGGATCAGCGCGTACCAGGCGGCCCAGCAGCCGGCCATGCCCGTGATCAGCGCCGCCATCGTCCGCAGCAACCGGTGCCGCCACAGGAAGACCAGGCCCTCACGGATCTCCGCCCTGGCCGGACGGCGCTCCTTCTGCTGCTTCACCGCGAAGTCGCCGACCAGCAGCGTCAACAGCAACGCGCCGAACAGGTACACCGCGCCACTCGCCCCCAGCGCGACGGCGAACCCGGCGGCCACCAGGAATCCGCCGATCGGCGCGCCCAGAAAGCTGAACGTGACGTACTCGGTCGCGGTGAGCCGCGCGTTCAGCGCCTGCCATCGGCTCTTCGGGGTCACCGACGGAATGATCGACATCGCGGACAGCTGCGCGACCACCTCGGCGACGCCCAGCACCAGTGCCACGGCGAGGATCAGCGGCAGGTTCACGACGTCCATCGCGACCGCGGCCAGCATCACCGCCATCGCGGCCATCCTGGCGAATTCGGCGCCCACCATCAGCGACCGCCGGTTCTTGCGGTCCACCAGCACACCGATATGCAGCGCGGTGATCAGCCACGGCAGGGTCAGCATCATCGCCACGGCGGCGATCGACGCCGGTGAGTCGGTCACCGTGGTGGCCAGCAACGGAAGCGCCACCCGCATCACCGCGTCGGCGGTGTTGGTCGTGCCGGTGAACGAGATCAGCAGCCACTCGTTGCGCCGCGGCGACGGCCCGGTCCCGGTCGTGGGGGCGGGCACGGTCGAGGGTCGCTCGGACACAGCTCCTCCAAGGTCACGCTGACGGTGTGGTGGTGGTCCGGAGCCCCACGATCGCGCGGGCGATCTCCGCGATCGCCGGGGCTCGGAGCATCCCGTAGTGGTCGGCCTCGACCTGGATCAGCCGTGGTGGCGCGGAGAACCGACCAGTCCACTGATCCACCTGGTGGTCGGCCAGCTCCGCCCGGACGAGCAGCGCGGGCGCTTCGAGCGGGCGTTCGCTGACGTACGAACCGACCGCGTCCGTGTGCCGGTTGAACGTCGTCCAGCGCTCGAGGAGCATCGCCACCGAAACCGGCTGACCGCTCGCCGTGGCCAGCCGGGCGGCCAGTACGCGCATCGCCAGCTCGGGATCCCCCGGCGTGGTCTTGGCGGCCGTGCCGTCGAGGGTCGCGCCGAAGGTCACGGCCATGTTCTCGCTGAAGACCTCGTACACCACCGCGTCCCGCACCTCGCGAGGAATGTCGTGCTCGACCGGCGGTGTCGAGTCGAGCAGCACCACCGGTGGCGGGGTCCCGTGGCCGGTGGCCGCCATTTCGAACGCGATCTGCCCGCCCATCGACCAGCCGCCGAGCAGATCGGGGCGCAGGTCCTCGGCGTCGAGATCGGCGCGGAATGTGGCGGCCATGGCCGGGATCGAGTCCAGCGGAGCGCGTTCCTGCGACGCCGTAACCCGCCAGTCCGACGGCAGTTCGGCCACCAGCTCGCGGTAGTCCCGCACGGTGCCGCCCGCGCCGGGCAGCAGATGCAGATGCGGGCCTTCGCCGTCCTGGAGGACGACCAACGTGCTCCCATCGTCGACGGCGGCGCCACCGTCGAGCTGCTCGGCCGCCTTGCGTGGGGTCGGCTCGGTGAGCCATCCGGTGATGTCCAGCGTCACGCCGCTTTCGGCTTCGAGGGCCGACGCGAACTGGACGACCTTCAGCGACCGGCCGCCGGTGGCGAAAAAATCCTCGTCGGCTCCGGTCGGTGGGGTGCCGAGCACTTCGGTCCAAACGTGGCGAACCTGTTCGAGCGACGCGGATTCCGGCATCTCCGTGGTGTCCAGATCCGCCGTCGTGATGGTGTGCTCCAGATAGGCGGGCGCCGTCCTGGACCCGACCTCGATGGTGCCCACCGGCAGCTCCGGGTCGAGGCCGCCCTCGGCGAGGACCCGGTCGATGTCCTGGAACAGCCGACGCGCGGTCGAATGGTCGAACCGGCCGACGTTGTACTCCGACTCGACGATGTATTCGCCGTCGAAGTCGAACACCCCGAACCCGAGATCGGTGCGGGCGGCCCGGTTCGGCGCGCGTTGCAGCGTCAGTTCGACGTCGCCGAGCCGCAACCCGACCCCGATCGACCCGTACCAGGTGACCAGGATCGGGATCGCGTCCCGCAGCCGCGCCTGCGCCGATTCGGTGAGCGCGCCGTACACCAACGAGAACGGCACCGTCTGGTGGGCGAGGCTGTCCCACATACCGTCGCGGACCCGCTCGACCACCGTGCCGAACGAATCGCCGTCCTCGACGACGGTCCTGGTGACCAGGACGTTGGCCAGATATCCGACCAGCGCCTGATCCTGGGGTGTCATCCGGTTGGCGCTGACCAGGCCCGTGCAGACCTCCGGGCCGGCACCGCCCCGGGCGAGCACCGTCTGCAGCGCGGCGAACAGCACGCTGAACGGCGTGGTGAAGTACCGCTTCGCCAGGGTTCCGATGCCGTCGACGGCCTCCTTGCTGAAGACGAACCGCACCATCCCGCCCTTGTTGCCGGTGCCGGTGTAGGTGTGCCGGTCCGCGACCAGGGTCGTGGTCACCGCGCCGTCGAGCTTCTCGCGCCAGTACTTCAGGCTCGCGTCCCAGCGACCGTCGGTGCGGGCGGCGTTCGAGGCCAGGATGTGTTCGCGGAAGGACACCTGGGGCTCGCCGCCGAAATCCGGCTCCTCGCCCGCCACCGCGGCCGCGTAGGCCTTGGCGAAGTCGTCCATCAGCAACTGCATTCCCCAGCCGTCGACGAGGGCGTGGTGGACGGTGACCAGCAACTCGTGCTGGTCACCGACGGTCACCGCCACCAGCCGCGCCGCCGGGGCCACGTCCAGCGCGAGCGGACGCTCCTGGATCTCCCCCGCGATCGACCGGAGCAGGGGCTCTACCGACACGGAACCGGGGTCTTCGATCTCGATCCGCTGCGGCTCGACCTCGACATGGTCCACAATGGACACCATGATCGCGCCGTCACGGTGGTGCAGGCTCGCGCGCATCGCCTCGTAGCGGTCCACCACGGCCTGCCAGGCGACCCCCAGGGCGTCGAAGTCCAGCGGCCGGTCGGCCTTCAGCGGCCAGGTCTGGTTGTAGACGGACTTGTTCTTGGCCCTCTGGTGGATCCACCAGAGCATCTCCATGAGGGCACTGGCCGGGAACATGCCGGTGTCCGTCGCGACGGGAGCGTTCAACGGAATTCCTTTCCGGTTATCGGCGGACGATCGGCAGGATCTCTTCGGTCAGGCCCTTGCGGTCGACCTTTCCGTTGGCGGCCAACGGAATGCTGTCGCGCTGGTGATAGCCCCTCGGGCGCATGTAGACGGGGAGCTCGTCGAGCAGCCGGACGAACTCGCTCTCGTCCACGGGGTCGCCCGCGTAGACCGCGTGCAGGTCCACCTCGCCGTCGGCCGCGGTGAGCGCCACCACGACCACCTCCGCGATCGACGGATGCCGCCGCAGCGCCGATTCGATCTCGCCCAGTTCGACCCGGTTGCCCCGCACCTTGATCTGGTCGTCGACGCGGCCGAGGTGGACCAGCTCACCGCTTTCCCGGCGCACCCGGTCTCCGGTGCGGTACCAGTGGGCCGGGGTCAGCGGCTCGGTGCCGTCGTAGACCGCGCCCCGCTCGCCGTCGAAGGACAGGAAGCGCCCGGCGTTGTCACCGGAGTCCAGATAACCGGGGAAACGCTGCGGGCCGCGCACGCACAGCTCACCGTCCGAGCATTCCCGCAGGTCTTCGTCGAGCAGGACGTAGTCCAGATGCGGGAAGATCTCGCCGATCGGCATGGACCGGTTCGAGGTGACCGGCCAGTCCGCGCGCTCGGCGGGCACCTCGTAGCCGGTGCAAATGACCGTCAGTTCCGTCGGCCCGTAACAGTTGTGGATTTTCGCGTTGGGGGCGGCCGCGCGCCACACCTCGACCTGTTCGAGGTTCAGCGGCTCGCCGCCGAACATGCCGCGGCGGAGATTCGGCATGCTGCCCGGGGCGAGAGCGCGCAGCCTGCGGGCGAAGGAGATGATCGACGGCACCGAAAGCCAGTGCGTGAGCCGTTTCTCGTTCACGAAACGCACCGGTGTGAACACCTCGCTGTGCTGCGGAACGCACAGGGTCGCGCCGGTCCCCCAGGTGGCGAAGAGCTCGACGATCGAACCGTCGAAGAAGAGCTCGAAGGTCTGCGAAACCCGGCAGTCGTCGGCGAAACCGAACCGCTGGATGTTGTCCTCCAGCAACGAGGAGACGCATTCATGCGTGACCGGCACGCCCTTGGGGCTCCCCGTCGAGCCGGAGGTGTAGATGATGTAGGCCACGTCGCCGTCGCCGGAACCGATCTCGGGCAGCGGCTCGCCACCGTCCAACAGGGCACGCCACCGGTCACCGGTCAGGTCGACGATCGGGATCCCCGACTGCCGCGGGTACTCCGGCAACTGCTTGGCCGAGGTGTCGTCGACGATCGTCACGTCCAGGCCGGCGTCCTTGGTGATCACCAGGTTCCTGGCGACCGGCGCGCCCTGGTTGAGCGGCACCACGGCCGCGCCGAGCCGCTGGATCGCCAGGTAACCCACGTAGCTCGCGAGGCTGCGTGACGTCAGCAGGCCGACGCGGTCCGGCCGCCTGCCCGCCGCCGAAACCAGGCGTACCGCCATCCGCTCCACGGCGGCCCGCAGTTCGTCATAGGTCAAGGTGAGCCCGGCGACCTCGATCGCCGTCGAGGAGCCGGAACCCGCCACCGTGTCGCCGAACCAGTCGAAGAGCCTGCGTGTCGTCATCGCGCACCCCCGTCCTGGCCGGCGGTGGCCAGATCGGCCAGCCAGCGTTTCAAGTCGGCGACCGTGTGCAGATCGACCAGCCGGGTGGCGTCGATCTCGGCGTCGTCGTCGCCCGCCACGTCGACCGCGAGACGCAGCAACGCCAGTGATTCCAGGCCCGCGTCGAGCAAGGGCGTCGAGTCGTCGAAGGTGAAGGTCGCGTACCGCGTGATGATCGCGTCGAAATCGACAATCGTGTCACTCATGGGCATTTTCTCCATGGGGCCGGGGCTTCGTCACCGAGACCATCGCCGTCGCGGCTGTTCTCTCGATGTACTCGGGTTCTAAAGCCGTTGTTGTTGCCCGGATTCGCCGCCTTTCACCTGGCGGCCGGACTTCCAGACGTCGGTCACGTGCGCCGGATCAGCGAGGACACCGATGTCCAGCACCGGATCCGCGTCCAGCAGGAGCACGTCGGCGTCGTAGCCGGCCAGCAGCTGCCCCGAGCGCGGCGCCTGCGGGCCGAGCGTGTCGGGCGCGACGGCCGTGGCCATCTCGATCGCTTCCAGCGGGGTGGCGCCGCCCTTGACCATCAGCGACAACTCGATGCCGCCCTTCCCCCACTGCGTCGGCCGGTCGGGGCCGGTCATCGCGAGGTCGGTGCCCAACGCGATGGTGACGCCCGCCTCGCGGGCCAGCGCGATCGCGTCGAGATGCCGCCCGGCCACCTCTTCCAGCTTTCGTTTGGCATACGGCGGAACCAGGTCGCTGGTGAGGAGCAGATGCATGATGGCGCGGGTCGGCACCAGGATCGCGCCGGTCTCGCGCATCGCCGCGGCGGCTTCCTCGTCCAGGTAGGTACCGTGCTCGATGGTGCGCACCCCCGCCTTCAACGCGGCCATGATGCCCGGCTTGCCGTGGCAGTGCGCCGCGACGACCCGCTCGGCCTGGCCGGCCACCTCGACGATCGCCGCCAGTTCGGCGTCGGTGAACTGCTGGTGATGCGGATGGTCCACTTCGGACAGAACCCCGCCGGAGGCGAAGACCTTGATGAGCCTGGCGTTGTTGCGCAACTGCTCGCGAGCGGCCCGCGCGCATTCGGCGGGGCCGTCGGCGAGCCGCAGTTCGCCGCCGAGATGCCCGAAGTCGTTGATCCACGGGACGGGGAAACCGTGCACGTCACCGTGCCCGCCGGTGGTCGACAACGCCGTGCCCGCGCTGTAGATCGTCGGTCCTTCGATGGTGCCCTCGGCGACCGCGCGGGCCAGGTGGATGCCGAGACCGCCGACCTCGCGAATGGAGGTGAAGCCCGAGTCGAGGCAGGCCCGCAGGTCCGACACGCACCGCGCCGACCGCAACGCGATCGGCTCGTGCATCAGATCGTGCAGGTCCGCGCTGCGCAGGCCCATGAAATGCCCGTGACAGTCCCACATTCCGGGCATCACGGTATGCCCGCGGGTGACGTCGGCGCCGGGAGTGGACGGCGCCTCGTCACGCGGACCGGCGTAGCGGATCCTGTCGCCCTCGACGATCACGACACCGTCGACGATCGGTGCGCCGCGTCCGGGAATCAGTTGAGAGGCTTCGATGCGTTGCTGCATGCGGGCCAGAGAAGCAGACCGCGACCGCTCCGGTCACGCGGCGACGATTGCACACCGCGAATCGCCGCTCACGGAAATATGATCGTCAGGCCCGCCGGAAATCCATGATCCAGTTGAGTTCCCACGTCTCGCCGTCGTCGACCGAGAAGGCTTGTTCCCAGCGGGCCGAATCCTCGGTGATGTCCGACCAGACGAACCGGACCCGCACGGGGGTGCCGCCCTCGTTGTCGTCGCCGTGGAAGACCCCGCGGCCGTCGCTGAAACTGCCGACGACAGGCGGGAAGAGCCTCCCGGTGTCGCTGCTCGACCAGTTCAGCGACCACTTCTCGGTCGCGGGGTCGAACAGGCGCAGGGTCAGGCCTCGCACGCCGTCCGGGAAAACGATCTCGTCGACATTCGCCTTTCCTTCGAAAAGGCTCCAACACTTCGCGGGTGCGGTGAATTCGACCCAGTCGTCGCTGCCTGCCAATCGCTTGGCGAGGCGGCGGTTGTGGACATTCCACGAGCCTACGAGGAAATCGAAATCGCCCATGCGGAAACGGTAGCACGCCCCGCGGCGAAGGCCTTGGGCTTTCGCGGCGGGGCGTGTGGACGCGATCTAGCCGTGGAGGGACACCGGTAGCGAGACGAGGCCGTGCATGATGGTGCTGGTCTTCCAGCGAAGCCGTTCCGGTTCCACGGCCAGCGCCAGGTCCGGAAACCGTTCCAGGAGCCTGCCGATGCCGATCTCCACCTGCAATCGGCCCAGCGGCGCGCCGGCGCAGTAGTGGATGCCATGTCCGAAGGCGAGATGGCTGCCGAGCCCGCGGGTGATGTCCAGGCTGTCGGCGTTCGGGAACTTCTCCGTGTCCCGGTTCGCCGACCCCAGCGCCACCACCACGATCTCGCCGGCGGGAATGGTCACGCCGTCCAGGGCGATGTCGTCGGTGGTGAAGCGGAACGTCGCCAGGCTGACCGAACCCTCGTAGCGCAGCAGTTCCTCGACCGCGGCGGGCAGCAACGAGGGATCCGCCCGCAACCGGGCGAGCTGGTCCGGATGGCGGAGCAGGGCGTATACCCCGTTGCCGACCATGCTCAACGTGGTGTCGTGCCCGGCCACCACGAGCAGGAATACCATCGCCACCAGTTCGTCCTTGCTGAGCCTGTCCCCTTCTTCGGTGGCCTGGACCAGCGCGCTGAACATGTCTTCGCCCGGGTCGGCGAGTTTCGCGTCGATCAGGTCTTCGGTGAACTTGGCGACCGCGGCCGAAGCCGTGGCCACTTCCTCCGGCGTGTGGTTGGCGCCGACGAGCGTGTTCGTCCAGGTACGGAACACTTTCCGGTTCTCGGGTGGAACGCCGAGCAGTTCGGCGAGCACGGTGATGGTCAGCGGGGCGGCGAGATCCTCGATCAGTTCCGCCTCCCGCGAACCGGCCATCTTGTCGAGCAGTTCCCCGGTGATCTCCTCGATCCGCGGCCGCAGGAGCTTCACCCGGCGTTCGGTGAAGGCCTTGCCGACCAGTCTCCGCAATCTGACGTGATTCGGCGGATCGCTGTTGAGCATATGCGCGGCGAGCTCGTCGTCGACCGACGCTGGTGCTTTGTCAGGCGACTCGGCGTGCCGGGCGAACAACTCGTTGACCCGCCGCCCGTCCTTGCTGATCCGCGGGTCCGCCAGCAGGGCGCGGGCGTCGTGGTAGCGGGTCACCATCCACACCTTGATGCCGTGCGGCATCATCACTTGCCGGGGCGGGCCCGCTTCCCGCAACCGCGCGTACAACGTGTAGGAATCCTGGACGAAGTCGGCCGAGAGCCTTTCGACGTTCGTCGTTCGACGGCTTTGCATCAACGTCCTCCACGCGTCCGGCGGGCCGGACACGGTGTCTTGTTCGAGGCAGGGTCATTCGAGGGGCGCCAGCACCTCGCCGGTCGCCACGTCCACGACGCGGATCGCCTCCCGTGGGCAGGAATCGGCCGCGGCGAGCACTTCCTCGTCGGCACCGATCTCGGCGTCGACCGGCTGCGAGCGATCGCCGACGATCCGGAACCGATGCGGAAGATCTCCCACGCACACCCCGGAACCCATGCACGAGTCCTGGTCCACGACGATCCGCCAGCGGCGACCGCTCTCGGTCATGTCAGTCTCCTTGGATTCGACCGTTCAACTGCCGCTCCGGGTCCAGTTGAACGAAGGAGCCCGATGGTTCACGGGAACGGCTTGTGGCGCAAGGTGTTCTCTCCCTTGAACGCTGCCGGTCCGCGGTTGGCCGGGTTGGTCGTGAGTGGCGATTCGGGTTAGAACACGAATCGCCACTCACGACCCACCCGGCCGAATCGAGACCGTAACCTCCAGAGGTGATTTTCCTTGCTACGAAGACTTTGTGCCGGCCTGTGCGCCGTCGTCCTCGTCTCCGGCTTGACAGCCGACATCCCGGCCGCCACCGCGGCACCCGCGGCCCCGGTGACCGCCGAGCCCCTCGGCGGGGACGACCTGCCCGGCCCAGGCGACGTCCAGCGCCGGAAACTGCGGCAGCAGGCCCTCGCGGAGGTGTTGAAGGGCAAGGAAGTCGCCGAACGACGCGGCGCGAGCACCATCGCGAAGACGCGCCGCGGCGGTGTCGACGAGTACGTCGAGCTGGCGCGGGAATCGACCGACCGGATCTTCGTGGTGCTCGCCGAGTTCGGCGACCGGCGGCATCCGTCCTATCCCGACGTCGACACCGACCCGGCCATTCCCGGCCCGGTGCACTTCGACGGCCCGCGTCGCGACCAGATCCCCGAGCCCGACCGGCGCGTCGACAACACCACCATCTGGCAACCGGCCTATGACCGCCGCCATTACCAAGACCTGTACTTCTCCACCGCTCCCGGCGCCGACTCGGTCGCCAACTACTACCGGAAGCAGTCTTCCGGCCGGTTTTCGGTCGAGGGCATGGTCACCGACTGGACCACGGTGCCCTACAACGAAGCCCGGTACGGACGGTCGAACGGTTTCCCGTGCTCGGGCGTCGTCTGCGCCAACGCCTTCGAGCTGGTGACCGACGCCGCCAACGCCTGGTACGAGGGGCAACGCGCGGCCGGCCGGACGCCGGAACAGATCCGGGCCCAACTCGCCACCTTCGACGTCTGGGACCGCGACGACTTCGACCGGGACGGCGACTTCAACGAACCGGACGGCTACCTCGACCACTTCCAGATCGTGCACGCCGGGGCCGATCAGGCCGACGGTGACCGGGTGCACGGCGAGGACGCCATCTACAGCCACAGCGCCTACGCGTTCGCCAACACCACCACCGGCCCACAGGGCAACCGCCGGGGCGGAACCCAGATCGGTGACAGCGGAATCTGGGTCGGCAACTACACCATCCAGCCGGAAAACGGCGGTATCAGCGTGTTCTGCCGCGAATTCGCGCACGACCTCGGATTGCCCGACCTGTACGACACCAACGGCGGCGCCAACAACGTCAGCTGGTGGTCGCCGATGGCGCAGCAACGCGTCTCCGGGCCCGGCGAGGTCATCGGCACGCGCATCAACGATCTGGACGCGTGGTCGAAACTCCAGCTCGGCTGGCTCGACTACGAGGTCGTGGTGGCGGGCCGGACCCGCACCCTCGAACTCGGCCCGCACGAATACAACTCGGCCAAGGCCCAAGGTGTCGTGGTCGTGCTGCCCGACAAGCAGAAGACGTTCCACTATGGACAGCCGTTCGCCGGGCCGAACCAGTGGTGGAGCACCAAGGGCAACAATCTGTCCACCACCATGACCCGGCAGATCGACCTGACAGGCAAGACGTCGGCGTCGCTGACCTTGAAGGCCCGTTTCGACATTCAGCCGGATTTCGACTTCCTCTACACGCAGGTGTCGACGGACGGCGGCGTCACGTGGACCTCACTGGACGGGATCGCCGGTGGCGCGCCGTTCCAACGGGACTTCGGTGGCCAGCCGGGGTTGTCCAGCAGCTCGGGCGGAAACTGGGTGGATATGGCCGTTCCGCTCGATGTCGTGGCGGGCAAGAAGGCCATCGTCCGCTTCCAGTACCGAACCGACGGCGCTTTGGCGCGTAACGGGTTCTTCGCCGACGAGATCTTGATCGTCGCGGACGGCGCGCCGCTGCTGGCCGACGGAGCGGAGAACGGCGCGAAAGGCTGGCAGCTCGACGGCTTCCGGACCGCGGGCGCCACCGAGACCCGCTCGTTCGACAACTTCTACCTCGCGTCGAATCGTACCTACGAGTCTTATGGGCAATATCTGCGCACGGGCCCCTACAACTTCGGGTTCCCCGACCGGCCCGCGTTCGTCGAGCACTTCCCGTATCAGACCGGGCTCGTGGTGTCCTATTGGGACACGTCCGAAATGGACAACAACACCAGTGAGCATCTCGGCTCCGGGCTGATCCTCCCGATCGACGCGCATCCGGCGCCGATCTACAACATCGAGGGGGTGCCGTGGCGATCCCGGATCGCCGGCTACGACATGCCGTTCTCGCTCCGCAGGGCCGACTCGTTCACGCTTCACGTCAACGGGAAGCCCAGCTACATCCGGGGGCAGAACGCCGTGCCGCTGTTCAATGACACCGGGACGTTCCTGTTCCCCGAGCAGCCGAACGCGGGTGTGCTCCTGCCGGCCACCGGGACCACGATCCGGGTGCTTTCGCAGCACGGTACTTCGATGCGGATCCGGGTGGACCACAAGTAGCGGGCGGCTCGTGGGGCTGGTCCGTGAAGGCCTCCTTGAGGGACTCTGGGTCCCTCAAGGAGGCCTTCACGGACTGGATGATCGCCACGTGCGTCCCATATGCACCAGCGGTCACGCGTGAAGGACCCCTTTGCTCGGCTCAGCCGAGGAAACGCGACCTTCACACCTTCCCAAGTACATGAAGGCCCCCTTCCTTGCGTCTACCGCAAGGAAGGGGGCCTTCATGTACTTCAAGGAACCTCGTGCGTGCAGGAAGCGTGCGCGTTGACCACTCGCCGCGCCGACGCCGGGTGACGTTCGAGCAGAGCGGCCGGCCGCACGGGACGCCGTACGAGTTCGCCCCCGCAGTTGGGGCACACGCCACCGAAGCGGTCTTCAGCGCAGCCAGGGCAAAAGGTGCACTCGAAAGTGCAGATCCGCGCGTCCACCGAGGGCGGCAGATCCCGATCGCAGCACTCGCAGTTCGGCCTGATCTCGAGCATTCCGCGGACTCTACCCGAGGCGCCTGTTCACCTGAGCGATGTCGGATCGGGAGGCGATCCACGAGACTCCATCCCCTGACCGCCGAGCAGGTTCTGGAGGGTTCAGTGAGCAGTGACGACTCGAACGAGGGCGGAATCTCCCGCCGCGGCTTCCTCGCGCGGACAGCGACCGCGTCCGCCGCGCTGGCCGTCGCCGGACCGGACGCGGCGGGCGCGGAGCCCAACGGCCGGGGAGACGGTCTCGTCGACGTGGAGTTGCGGGTCAACGAACGCGTGGAGCGGCTTCGGCTCGATCCGCGGGTGACGTTGCTCGACACGGTACGCGACAGGCTCGGGTTGACCGGGACGAAGAAGGGCTGCGACCGCGGTCAGTGCGGGGCGTGCACGGTGCACGTCGACGGACGGCGGGTGCTGGCCTGCCTGACGCTGGCGGGCTCGGTCAGCGGTCGAAGGGTCACCACCATCGAGGGGTTGGCGCGCGGCTCCGCGTTGCATCCGGTGCAGCAGGCGTTCCTCGACCACGACGGTTTCCAGTGCGGCTTCTGCACTTCCGGGCAGATCATGTCGGCGGTCGCCGTCCTTCGGGAAGGACAGGCACGTTCGCCGGAGCAGATCCGGGAGCTCATGTCCGGCAACATCTGCCGTTGCGGCGCGTACGGCCCCATCGTCGACGCGATCCGGGCCGTGGGAGCGGCGGACTGATGCGGCCCTACGACTTCGCGATCACCCGCGGGGTGGCCGAGGCGCTCGACCGCGGTGGCGCGCCGGGCGCCGCCTATCTCGCGGGCGGCACGACGCTGGTGGACCTCATGAAGCTCGAAGTGCTGACACCGAGCCGGGTGGTCGACATCAACCGCCTGCCGCTGACCGGGGTGTGGATGGACCGGCACGGGCTGCACATCGCCGCGCTCGAGCGGATGAGCGACGTGGCCGCGCATCCGCTGGTGGGTGCGCGGTATCCCGTGCTCGCCGAGGCGCTGCTGGCCAGTGC
The DNA here is from genome assembly GCF_000754115.1 of Amycolatopsis sp. MJM2582. Classification (NCBI taxonomy): domain Bacteria; kingdom Bacillati; phylum Actinomycetota; class Actinomycetes; order Pseudonocardiales; family Pseudonocardiaceae; genus Amycolatopsis; species Amycolatopsis sp. MJM2582. The sequence goes on along the minus strand of NZ_JPLW01000002.1, from coordinate 781,337 downwards.
CTCACCTCAGCTGCGCAACATGGCCAGCATCGGCGGGAACCTGTTGCAGCGCAGCAGATGCGGCTACTTCCGGGACACCGCGACGCCGTGCAACAAACGAACCCCCGGCTCCGGCTGCCCGGCGATCACGGGCGCCAACCGCTCGCACGCCATCCTGGGCACCAGTGACGCCTGTGTGTCCACGCATCCGAGTGACCTCGCGGTGGCCCTCGTGGCGTTGGACGCCTCGGTGCGGCTCACCGGCCGGGGAGGCTCACGCGACGTCCGGCTCGACGGGTTCTACCGGCTGCCCGGCACCACGCCGCATCTCGAGAACGACCTCCGGCCGGGCGAGCTGGTGACCGAAGTGACCGTGCCCCGGCTTGTCTGGGCCGATCGGTCGGCCTACGTCAAGGTGCGGGACAGGGCCTCCTACGAGTTCGCGCTCGTGTCGGTCGCCGCCGCGGTGCTGGTCCGTGACGGCGTCGTGCGGGACGTGCGGCTCGCGGCGGGCGGGGTCGGCACCCGGCCGTGGCGGTTGACCGCGGTCGAGGACGCGCTGCGCGGCAAGCCGTTACGGCTCGAAGTCGTCGAAAAGGCCGCCGCGGCCACCGAAGGAGCCCGTCCGTTGGCCCACAACGGTTTCAAGGTGCCTCTGCTGAAACGCACGATCACCCGTGCCCTGATGAAGCTGGCGGACCGGCCATGACCTCGATTTCCCGCGTCGAAGGACGGCTCAAGGTCACCGGGGCCGCCCGCTACTCCGCCGACTACCCGGTCGACGGTCTCACCAACGGCTACCTGGTGCTGAGCACGATCGGGCGCGGCACCATCCGCGGCATCGACACGACCGCCGCGCGCCGCTCCCCCGGCGTCCTCGCCGTGTACACGCACACTAACCCGCTGCCCCTGTTCGGCGGGGCCGAATCCGGCATCGGCCACAACTGGCTTCCCCTGCGGGACGACCAGGTTCGCTACCACGGGCAGATCATCGGCCTGGTGATCGCCGAAACCTTCGAGCAGGCCCGCGACGCCGCCGCGCTGGTCCGGGTGGACTACGCGAGTGTCCGGCCGCGGACGTCGCTGCGTGACGGCATGCCCGGCGCCACCCTGCCGGAGGACGTCAACGGCGAGCCGCCGCTGCTCGATCTCCTCGCCGACGGGGTCGCGTCCATCGACCAGGCCCTCGGCGCGAGCGAAGTGGTCGTCACCGCCACTTACACCCAGCCGATCGAGTACCACAGCGCGATGGAACCCCACGCCGCCATCGCGGTCTGGCGCGACGGCTACCTCACTCTCTACTCCGGGGCACAGGCCCCGCAGCTCGCCGCCGGGACGATCGCGGCGACGGTCGGCGTCGACCCTTCTCGTGTGCACCTGCTCAGCCCGCACGTCGGCGGCGGGTTCGGCAACAAGATCCTCACCTGGGGGCATCCCGTCCTCGCCGCCGCGGCGGCCAAGGCTCTCGGCCGTCCGGTCCGGATCGTGCTCACCAGGGAGCAGACCTTCGGCGTCACCGGTCACCGCTCGGCGATGTCCCAGACGGTCTCCCTCGGCGCCGACCGCGGCGGCCGTCTCGTCGCCGTCAAGCACGACGCCTACGCCGGCCTTTCGAGTGGTGGCGACGGGTACCTCTACGAAGCCGCGCCACACACCACCTCGCGTTACTTCTACGCCTCCCCCAACATCCATCTCGGGCAACGGCTGGTGACGCTGGACGTCCCGCCCCAGACACCGATGCGGGCGCCCGGTCCGGAGGCCGGTTCGTTCGCGCTGGAAACCGCGATGGACGAACTGGCGGTCCGGCTCGGCGTGGACCCGGTCGAGTTACGCCTGCGCAATTACGCCACCACGTACCCGGGACGCGGCGTGCCGTGGTCCGGCAAACATCTCGACGAGTGCTACCGCGTCGGCGCGGAGGCGTTCGGCTGGTCCCGGCGGGCCCCGATCCCGAGGGCGGTCGTCGACGGCGAATGGCTGATCGGCACCGGGATGGCGACCGCCGCCTACCCGGCCGCGCGGTACCGCACCACGGGGAAGGTCCGGCTGCAAGCGGACGGCACGGCGGTGGTGTCGACCGCGACCTCGGATCTGGGCACCGGGATGTGGACGGTGCTGGCGATGATCGGCGCCGACGCGCTCGGCATCCCGGTGAGCCGCGTCCGCTCCGCGCTCGGCGACTCCGCGCTGGCCGACAACCCCGGCGCGTTCGCCTCGGCGGGGACGGCGAGCTCGGGCCCGGCCGTTCACGCGGCCGCGCTGTCCGCGACACGCGCGCTCCTCGATCTCGCCGTGACGCACGAACGATCCCCGTTCCACGGCATGGACCGGAATCAGGTGCGCTACGAACGCGGTGACGTCGTGGGCCCCCAGCGGCGGATCGCTTTCGGCACTCTGCTCGGCATCACGGATCGCGCCGGGATCGACGCCACCGAAACCTCGGCGCTCGGGCCCGAACGCGAGCGGTTCGCCTTCACCTCCTTCGGCGCGCACTTCTGCGAAGTGGCGGTCAATCGCTGGACCGGGGAACCCCGCGTGCGCCGCGTGACGACGGTCATCGACGCCGGCACCATCGTCAACGAGAAGACCGCGCGGAGCCAGATCGTCGGCGGCGTCATCTTCGGCGTCGGCCAGGCCTTCCTCGAAAACACCCACGTCGAACCGGATACCGGCCGCATCGCCAACGCGAACCTCGCCGATTACGTCGTCCCGGTCGGCACCGACATCCCGCCGATCGACGTTCGCTTCCTCGACCATCCCGACACCGTCTTCAACCCCCTCGGCGTCCGCGGGATCGGCGAGCTGGGCACCGTCGGCATCGCCGCCGCCCTCGGCAACGCCATTCACCACGCCACCGGCCGCCGCGTCCGCGACCTCCCCATCACCCTCGACAAACTCCTCGACGCCTGACCGTCTGAATGCCTTAGGGTTCTTCGGGTGACGGACGTTATCGAGCTGCGGCAGTACACCCTTCGGCCGGGACAGCGCGAGGTGTTGATCGAGCTGTTCGACCGGGAGTTCGTCGAGACCCAGGAAGCCACCGGGATGCGTGTCCTCGGGCAGTTCCGAGACCTCGACCGCCCGGACCATTTCGTATGGCTGCGGGGTTTCCCCGGCATGCCCGCGAGGTTCCAGGCCCTGACGAGCTTCTACACCGGTCCGACCTGGAAGGCCAACTCGGCGGCGGCCAACGCCACCATGATCGACACGGATGACGTGCTGCTGCTGCGGCCGGTCCGCCAGGGCGTGTTGCCCGGCCTCGACCCGGCAGTCCGGGACACGCCCGCTTCGTCGTTGGTCACGGCCACGATCCACTATCTTCCTTCGCCGCCGGACGAAGAGTTCGTCCGGTTCTTCGACGAGACCGTTCTCCCCCTGCTGGCGAAGGCCGGCGCGACACCGCTCGCCTTGCTGCGGACGGAGTACGCGGAGAACGACTTCACCGGTCTGCCGGTCCGCACGGGTGAGCACGTGCTCGTCGTGCTCGCGTCGTTCCCCGGGCAGGACGCCTACGCCGAGCACATCGGCCGGCTGGCCGCGCTCCCCGAGTGGCGGGACGACGTCGAGCCTCGCCTCCCGGACCGGATCGAGCGGCTGCTGCTCACCCCCACCGACCGGTCGATGCTCCGCTGAGCTCCGAGGAGAGCCTGCTGATCAGGCCGGGTAATTCGGTGCCCGATGCACGGGCCGCGAGCGCCCGCAGGGTCAGGCATTCCTCGCGATACCAAGCGAGGCCGGCCCCGCGGTTCGCCGCGAGGCGGGAAAGCTGGTCGCGCACCGCGCCTTCGTAGTATCCGAGGACGCGGTGCGTCGCGGCGCGTTCCTCGTCCGCCGTGACGTACTCGCCGAGCGCGAACAGCCGCACGAGCCCCGGCACCCGGTACCGGTCCATCCGCAGCGTCTCGACGAGTCCGGCGTCGACGAGCCGCTCCGCGGCGGATTCGGCCGAGGCGACGGGAATGTCGAGCGCGGCGGCGAGTACGGCCGTCGAGACGACCGGCAGGTCCAGCACCCCGAGCCTGCCGAGGACGCGCGTCGGCATCGGATCGGCGGAGTGCCGCAGCAAACGGACGCCGGCCCGCAGCGCGGCGTGGACGCTGAGCCCGTCGCAGGTCAGCTGGTCCAACCGGCGCCGGGGATCGCTCAGCCGCGAAACGAACTCACCGACCGTCCACTCCGGACGCCGCGCGAGCCGGGTCGCGGCGGCCCGCAAGGCGAGCGGCAGATGGTCGCAGAGCCGGGCGAGCCGGACGGTGGCGGTGAGGTCGGCGTCCACCCGGGCGGCGCCGGCGTAACGGCGGATCAGCGCCGTCGCGGCCGTCGCCGGGAGCCTGCCGAGGCGAAGCAGCCCCGCTCCGTCCACCGCGGTGGAGGCCGGACGGCTCGTCAGGATCACCGCGCAGCCCGGCGCGGTGGGCAGCAGATGCCGGATCTGAGCGGAGTCGGCGACGTCGTCGAGGACGAGGACCACCCGTCGATCGGCCAGCACGGTCCGCAGCAGCGCGCCCGCCCTTTCCTCCTCCGGCGGGATGTCCGCGGCCGGTACACCCAGCGCGGCGAGCAGCCGCCCGATCGCGTCCGCCGGCGACGCCGGACCGTGCGCCGCGGACGCTCCGAGCCCCAGATACACCTGACCGTCCGGAAAGGACCCGGTCATCCGGTGCGCGGCGTGCACCGCCAGCGCGGTCTTGCCGGTGCCCGCCATACCGTGCACCGCGCAGCGCTGCTCCCCGCTCGCCAGCCGGCTGGTGATCCAGGCCAGCTCCCGCTCCCGGCCGATGAAAGCGGGCACGTCGGGAGGCAGGGTGCGCGGCACGGCAGGCCGCAGGATCGCGGTCGCGGGTGTCGCGCGCCGCGGCGTCTCCAGCAGCAGCGGGTCGTCCCGCAGGATACGGCCCTGCAGCTCCCGCAGTGGTTTGCTCGGCTCGACACCGAGCTCCTCGACCAGCAGCCCGCGCAGATCCCGGTACGCGCCAAGGGCTTCGGCCTGCTGGCCCGAGCGGTACAGCGCGACCATCAATTGCGCGTGCAGCCGTTCCCGCAACGGGAACTGCGAGACCATCAGCTTCAGTTCGGGCAGCAGCGTCTCGTGTCCGCCGAGCCCGATCTCGGCCTCGATCCGCGCTTCCACCACCGCCAGACGTGCTTCCTCCAGCCGCGCGGACTCGGCGAGGACGGACGGGACCATGGCCACGTCCGCCATCGGCGTGCCGCGCCACATCCCGAGCCCTTCGGTCAGTGTGCCGACCGCGGCGGACAGATCACCTTCGGCGAGGCTCTTCCGGCCCGCCGTCACGAGCTTCTCGTACTCGTCGACGTCGGTCGCGCCCGCGGGCAGCACGAGCCGATAACCGGGTGCCCTCGTGCTCAGCATCCGGCCTCCCGGATCGCCGAGGCCGTTGCGCAGCCGCCAGACGTAGCCGGCCAGCAGACCGGCCGCGCTCGGCGGCGGACGCTCGCCCCACAGCTCCGCCATGAGCTGATCCGCCGAAACCACGCGATTGGCGTTGATCAGCAGGACGGCCAGCAGTGCGCGTTGCTTCGGCGCACCGATCGAGGACCACTGCCCGCCGTCGAAGAATTCGAGCGGGCCGAGGTACCGGAACCTGGCCGGTGACGATGACTCGTTCGCTTCGCCGTTAATTGACGACCACCATTCTCCGGTGCTCTACTCGCCCTTCCGGAATACCGAGGGTGAGGTGCAGGATGGATAACGCTGAATCATGGTTGCTGGAGATCCGGCTGTTCAAGGTGAAGCCCGGAACCCGGGCGGAATTCGACCGGATCAGCCGGGAGGGCACCATTCCGCTGATGCGCAGCCTGGGGATCACGGTCCTCGCGCACGGCCCGTCCTTGAACAACGAAAACGGCTATTTCCTGCTTCGCGCCTTTCCGTCCGAGGAAGAGCGGGTCGAACGATCCCAGTCGCTCTACGCCACGGACGAATGGCTGGCGAAATACGACGGCCCGGTCTCGTCGATGATCGACGACTACGACACGTCGGTGTTCGCCGCGGGGCAGGACTTGGGCCGGCTCATCCGGTAGGGCGGCCCAGCCCGGCCAGCATGAGCGCCTCGGCGAGGCAGACCCGGGCGAACTCGCCGAGGTGCAGGCTCTCGTTCGGACCGTGTGCCCGGGTGTGCGGATCCTCCACGCCGGTCACCACGATCGTGGCGTCCGGGAACTCCGCCTGGAACGTCGAAACGGCCGGAATCGAGCCGCCGACACCGATCTCGACCGGCGAAACCCCTTCCCACGCGGTACGCAACGCGGACCGGACCGTCTCATACCGTGGTCCGGTGGTGTCGATGACGCACGGCGCTCCGCCACCGTCCAGGGAGACCGAGATGGTGGCGCCCCAAGGACAGTAGGCCTCCAGATGGTCCCGGAGCGCGGCGAACGCCTTGACCGGATCGTCGCCGGGAGCCAGCCGGGCGCTGATCTTCGCCCTGGCCACCGGGACCAGCGCGTTTCCTGACTCGAGGACCGACGGCGCGTCGACACCCAGGACCGACAGCGAAGGCCTGGTCCACAACCGATCCGCCAGCGAACCGGTGCCGGTGAACCGGACGCCTTCAGCCATCCCCGCCTCGGCCCGCACCCGCTCAGCCGGAAGCTCCACAGTGGACTCCGACCCCACGGCGAGACCCTCCACCGCGACGTCGCCGTCGTCCGTGTGCAGTGTCGACAGCAACCGGACGAGCGTGGTCAGCGCGTCCGGCACGGCGCCGCCGAACATTCCACTGTGGACCGGGTCGCGCAGGGTACGCACCTCGACCACGCAGTTGACGATCCCGCGCAGCGAAGTCGTCAGCGCGGGCACCCCGACGTCCCAGTTGGCCGAGTCGGCGATCACGACGACGTCGGCGAGAAGCCTGTCGTGATGCAGTCGGAGCAGCTCGGAGAGCGACGCCGAGCCGTACTCCTCCTCGCCTTCGACGAACACCACCACCCCGACCGGCAGGGCGTCACCGAGCGCCCGCAGCGCCACGACATGCGCCATGAGCCCGGCTTTGTCGTCCGCGGCGCCCCGGCCGTAGAGCCGGCCGTCGCGCTCCACCGGCTCGAACGGGTCGCTGTCCCACAGCGCCTCGTCTCCCGGCGGCTGGACGTCGTGATGGGCGTAGAGCAGCACCGTCGGGGCGCCGGGTGGCGCGGGTTTGCGGCCGATGACGGCCGGTTGCCCACCGGCCCGGACGACGCCGGTCTCCAGTCCGCAGCCGCGCAGCACCGTCGCCACCGCCTCCGCGGAACGGTCCACCTGCGCGTGGTCGAATTCGGGAAAGGCTATTCCGGGAATGCGGACCAAGTTCTCAAGATCGGCGCGCGCCGGGGCCATTTCCCGCTCGACGGCCTTTCTCAATTCGGCCTCCGTCGGAAGATTGTTCTTCATGAATCGGATCGTACGGCGCGGCGGCCGGAAAAAGACCCGGTCAGCTGCACGGTGAATCGAACGCCGGGAGGCGGCGTTAATCTCGGGCCATGTTGCTCGGTATCGACCACATCGGACTCGTCACCGAAGAACCCGCGGGACTCGTTCCCGCAATGACCGCACTCGGGATGTCCAAAATGGACACTGGGATCGCCGCCGCCTACCGGGTGGCGTGCGAGTTCTGGCAGCCACCCGGACCCGGCGGCCGCCCCCTGATCGAGCTGGTCTCCCCTGCCGGACCCGGTTCGGCTCTCGACGGCCACCTGGCCAGATCCGGCCCCGGTCTGCACCACATCGCCTTCGAGGTCGATCACCTCGAACCGGAGCTCGACCGCCTGCGCGACGCGGGATTCACCCCGGTCGACCGCGAACCCTGCGCCGGCGCGCGGCCGGGCATGCTGGTCGCCTTCACCTACCTGGCCCGGCCCGCCGGTCTGCTGGTGGAACTGGTCCAGTACCGAGATAGCAGCTCATCGGAGCAACGCGGTGGCCGCCACCCGGCTCGCCGCGACCACGGTCTTCGCCGCACCGCCCGATCCGCCGGTGAAGGTGAACACCCCTGGCACGACCTCGCGTAGTTCGAGGCCGGGCGGATCGTGGTAGCAGTCGGACGAAACTGTCGTCCGATGTGGACAGTGCTCGGCGAGTGGATGCCCGAGCAGGCGGCGGGCCTCGTTCGCGACCCGGTCGACGAGCGCGACGTCCGGCCGCGGACCGGCCGGGTCGACGTCCCACCGGTCACCGGGCAGACCGAGCAGGAAGCCCGCGTCGCCCGCCGGGCGGCCCCACATGCCGGTGCCCTCCCACACGAACGTGCCGAGCCCCGCGGGCCCTCCTTCGTAGACGGTGTACTGGATCTGTTTGACGCGCAGCCCTCCGGCAGGCAGCCCGCTCGCCGCCAGCAGGGCGGGCGTCCACGGACCGGCGGCCAGCACGACCGCGTCGTAACCCGCGGTCGTGCCGTCGGCCAATCGCAGCGCCGGGGCCGGGTCCACGGTCGCCACCGGCATCCGCCGGACCGTGGCGCCGCGGTCGGTGAGCCAGCCCAGCACGGCGTCCCGCAGCCCGGCGGGCGACACGAATCCCGCGTGCCGTTCGACCACCGCGGTCACCCCGGAAGGCAGGCCGCGGAACGGATATCGGGCGGCCAGTTCGGGCGCGGTGAGCAGGGTCGCCGAACCGGGCAGTGCTTCCTCGATCACCCGGACCGGATCGGCGAGCCCGTCCCCGGAGAGCGCCAGGTACACCGATCCGACCTCCCGGTAGTCCGACGCCGCCCGCAACGCCGGGTTGGCGCGCAGTTCGGCGAGACCGGTCGCGGCCAGCCGTCCGGCGGGCGACAGCCGCTCGAAGCCGCGGACCAGCCCGCCGGACGCGCTCGTCGCGTCGCCGTCGGTCGACCGGGCGGTGTACACGTCGATCGTGCTCCGCGGCGCCGCCTGGCGCAGCCGCCAGGCGAGCAGCGCGCCCGCGACGCCGCCGCCGACGATTCCCACCCGCACCGTGACCTCCCTCCCCGGCTCAGCCGGTGACGCCGGCCCGGGCGGCCACGGCCCGGCGCAGGTCGCCGGTGAAATCCGCGACCCGCCTGCGCAACGGCAGTTCGACATCGGGGCGGGCGAGCAGTTCGTCGGCCAGCCGCAAGGTCTCCGCCGAGGCGGCGTAGCGCGGGTAGAGGAACCGCACCAGCACGTCCAGCACGAGGTCGCCGCGCGATCGGGCGGCCGCGGGCATCTCGGCGAAGAACCGCGGGACGTAGCCGGCGGTCAGCTCGGCCTGTTCCGGTTGCCAGAATCCTTCCGCCAGCGCCCAGAGCCCGTAACTGGACATCTCGGTGTCGCCGACGATCGCCTCCCAGGCCGCCTCCTTGGCCGCCGGATCCGGCCTGGCCGCCCGGCATTTCGCCGCGAACTGCTCGCCGCGCGTGCCGGGATCCGCGGCGTGGGCGGCGGCGATCTCGTCCTCAGAGAGCGCGCCGAGCACGGCGAGCCGGTATCTGGTGCGCCAGGCCAGATCCGGGTCGAGGACGAGTCCCGCCGGCAGCCGGGTGCCGTCGAGCCAGCCACGCAGCTCGTCGACGTCGGTGCTGAATTCGACGAGTCCCCGGCACAGGCACAGCCAGATCTCGTCGGACGGCTCGGCCTCGGCGATCCGGTCACGAAGAGCGTCGGCGACGGCGGCGAGCGCGGCGGGCCGCCGCTCCGGGTGCAGGAAGCGGTCGGCGACGTCGACTCGGGCCTGCTCCAGCACCTCGACGACGATGGACGGATCCGTTTCGACGGCGAGCATCCCGGTCACCAGTTCGAGGTGATCCGCGGCCGGGTACACGCCGTCCTGCACCGCCATCAGCAGCGCGCACCACACCATCGCGCGGTTGACCGGGGACAGCTCGGGAAGGAACCCGGGCAGCGCGGCGCGGGAACGATCGTCGAAGCGGATCTTCGCGTAGGTCAGGTCGCCGTCGTTGAGCAGCAGGAAGTCCGGCGCCAGACGGCCCACCAGTTGCGGCAGCGCGGTCCGCGGTCCGTCGATCGTGACCCGGATCGTCGTGGACTCCTCGCCGTAGCAACCGATGTCCAGGGTGTGCGGCCGCGGCACCGGATGCTCCTCCGGGACGTCCTGGCGGACGGCGGCCGCCGTGATCACCCCGCCGGACACCGTGATCTCCGGGGTCAGCGTGCCGACGTCGCAGGTGGAGAACCACACCCGCGCCCATTCCGTCAGGTCTGCGCCGGCGGCCTCGCTCAACGCGGTGAGGAAGTCGGTGAATGTCGCCGTGCCGTACGCGTGACGGGTGAAATAGGTGCTCAGGCCCGCGCGCAGCGCCGGGGTACCGACCCGGGCCGCCAGCTGACGCAGGACCGACGAGCCCTTGAAGTAGGAGATCCGGTCCAGTTCGAGCAGCACCGTCCGCACGTCCGGTCCGGCCAGGCTCACCGGATGGGTCGACGGCCGCTGATCGGCCACGTAGGCCTGGGCCTTGCGCCGGACCGCGAACGTGGTCAGCGGGCCGGAAAACCTCGTCACGTCGCCGGTCACCCGATGGGCCATGTAGTCGGCGAAGGCCTGCCCGAGCCACAGGTCGTCCCACCAGGTGTTGGTGACCAGACCGGCGAGCCACATCAGGGACAGGCCGTGCGCGATCACCACGGCCCTGGTCTCCCGTTCGCTCCGCGGCACCGCGGAGCCGAAGAGGTACAGCTCGCGCAGCAGCACACAACCGGGATGGTCGAGGGAGAGCACGCTGAACTCGGGTACGAAGACCTGGTCGAACTTTTCGAACGGGTAGGGCACGCCGAACAGCCGCCGGTACTCGTCGAGACACTGCCCGGTGATCTCGAAGACCTCCTCGACGTCGGCCTTGAGTCCGTCCGCCAGCGACGCACGGCAATGCAGGCCCAGCGGCACTCCGCCGTGCTCGGCGTGGAACGACTCGTACGGGCCCGCGACCAGCGTCGTCAGATAGGTCGCGAGGGGCGCGGTTTCGGCCAGCCGCCAGTGTCCCGGGCCGAGCCGGGTCGACGGCGCGTTGCCTAGCACCTGCCAGTCGTCGTCGGGGACCGTGACGTCGAAGGTGAAGGGCGCTTTGAGATCGGGCTGGTCGAAGCAGGCGAAGATCCGCGGCGCGTTGTCGATGAACACGTAGGCGTAGAGGTAGACGCGGCCGTCGGCAGGGTCTACGTACCGGTGCAGCCCTTCGCATTCCCGCGAGTAAGACATGTCCGCGACCACGACGAGCTCGTTCTCCCCGGCGAGGCCGTCGAGCGGGAACCGGCCGTCGTCGAGTGCGGCCGGGTCCAGTTCCCGGCCGTTGAGGATCACCGAGCGCAGCTCGCGGGGACGCACGTCGAGGAACGTGGCACCGGGGCTCGCGTCGAAGAGGATTCTCGTGGTCGATCGAAAGGTCTCGTCGCCGGTCGTCAGATCGAGATCCACCCGATACGACCGGATCCGCAGCAATGCGCCGCGCTCTTTCGCTTCGGCCTGCGTCAGACTGGGCATTTCCTCGGCCCTCCAAATAGCTGCATCGCGGCCGCCGAACAGCTCAGGCGGCCGCCGAATAGACAATCACCCGGCCGCCGGACAGCGCATTCCCCGCGCAACCGTGCCGCCCGATCCAGTTGAACACCGCACCGCGCTCGGACGCCGATACAGCGGGGCCGGGACTCAGTTGAGCACCTAGTTCACCGTCGACCGACGACATACCCTCTGACCAGGAGCGCGGGGAGGGGAAACAGTGATCACGCAGTTCATGAGTTGAACGACGCCGATCCAATGGGGACATTTCAGAGGGGACGCGGCGGTCGTTGATTCGACATCCTCGCACTGCCGTACAAATCGAACTTTCCGGTCCGAGGCGACCTCGCCCGAAAACAGTGAAGAGTCGATATTCGGTAATCGGTTCAGGCGCCCAGGACTCATTGAAGAGTAAGTCGCAGGTTTGCCGTACACAACCCGACGGGGGTGCCCATTGACCGGGCAAGCTGACCACGCCTCGAGCCAGGAACATTCGGCTGATTCGAATGACCAAGACGAACCGTCGACCGGGTATCCGAAGGCGGATCAGGTCACCTACAGCGTCCCGGTGGCCGCGTTGCGGCCGGCGGACTCGCCGCGGCTGATCGGCGAGGACGCCGAGCACATCCGGGTGCTGGCCGAACCGGACCGGGCGCTGCCGCCGATCCTGGTGCACCGGTCGACCATGCGGATCATCGACGGGATGCACCGGCTCGGCGCGGCCCGCCTGCGTGGCCAGAGCACCATCGACGTGGTCTTCTTCGACGGCAGCGAGGAAGACGCGTTCGTGCTGGCGGTCAAGGCCAACGTCGCGCACGGACTGCCGCTGTCCTACGCGGACCGTGAGGCCGCGGTCGCCCGCATCGTCATCTCCCATCCGGACTGGTCGGATCGCGCCATCGCCGCGGCCGCGGGCCTCGGTCCCCGGACCGTCGCCGCGGTTCGCGGCCGGATCGACGGGTTGCCGCGGACGACGGCCCGGCTCGGTCGCGACGGCAGGGTCCGCCCGCTGGACAGCACCGATGGCCGTCGCGTCGCGAGCCAGCTGATCGCGGCCTTCCCCGACGCGTCGCTGCGCTCGATCGCGCGGGCGGCGGGGATCGCCCCGGCCACCGTCCGTGACGTGCGGGAGCGGATCCAGCGCGGCGAGGACCCGGTGCCGCCACGCCGTCCCCGCGCCGTCCGGGAGACCGTGGCCGACCGCCGCGACGCCGGCCCGCCCGCGCACGACCACACCGAGCGTCTCTCGACGAAGGAGCGCAACGCGGTCCTTCGGAACCTGGAACGCGATCCGTCGCTGCGGTTCGCCCAGTCCGGCACCCGGACCCTGCGCTGGCTCGTCCACCGGGTGATCGCCGAGGAGGAGTGGCGCGAACTCGTCGACACCGTCCCGCCACACAGCGTGTACGTCCTCGCCGCATTGGCCCGCCGGTGTGCCAACGAGTGGATCGAGTTCGCGCGACAACTGGAACAGCGGGTCGGCACGCAGAAGTCATAACCCGGATACCGCGAGTGAATACGACCGGTGTTCAACCGGGCACCGGGGACGCAGTTGAACATCGAGCAGTTGTCGGCGCGCGAAGCGTGCGGCACTATTCCCGGACACCACGCCTTGTGGCCGAAACACTTTCGGAAACCGCGCCGCGCCAGGCCACGAAAAGTGACCACCATTGCCCGAGAACTCCCGTCGTCCTTGAATGGCGTGCGGCGATTTTCGAATACAGCCGCCCGCGACATCGGCTCATGATTTCTCATCGGAAGACCGGCTCGGTATGAGGAGAAGAAATGGCAGCACCGCTCGCCGAATTCGGCATCGCCGGCTTCGGTTACGCGTTCGGCGAAGACCAGGACGTCGAACGCACCGCCGGTTCCTACGTCACCGACCCGGAACGCGTCGTCGGCTGGGGTTACCGGACCTTCCACCGTGCCGCGGACGGCGTGACCTCGACCGCGCTGGCGGCGGAGGCGGCAGGCCACGCGCTGGCCAGGGCGTCGGTGGACCCCGAGGACGTCGATCTGGTGGTGGTGGCCAATTCCGAGCTGGCGGAGTACCCGTACTGGGACTCCTCCGCGGCGCTGGCGAGGGAGCTGAAGATCCGGGAGCGGCAGACGATGCTGCTGACCGAAGGCTGCGCCTGCGGGGTCACCGGACTCGGCGCCGTCGCCGGACAGCTGACACTGCAACCGGAACTCCGCACGGTGCTGTTCACCGCCGTCAACCGGGTCAGCGAATTCCACCGCAACCGGATGAACGTCAACAACGCGGTGCACAGCGACGGCGCGGTCTCGGTGGTGCTGCGCCGGGGCCACGACCGCGTCACCTGGCTGGCCACCGAACAGTTCACGGATTCCGACTTCTGCGACTGGTTCCGCACCGACGTCGGCGGCAGTGTCACGCCGGTACCGCCGCCCGGCTGGTCGAGCGCGACGGCACCGAGCGGGACCGAACGCGTGCAGGCTCATTTCCGGAAGGATCCCCGGCGGCTCGCGCACTTCAGCGAGCAACTCAACGCGCGGGTCGTCGAGGTGATCGACCGGGCCTGCCGTCGGGCGGGCGTACGGCGCGCGGATCTCGCGCGGTTCGTCTACATCAACGATCCGGACGGCATCGCCGAACTGGCAGGCCTGATCGATATCCCGCTGGCGAAGACGAACCACGATCTCGCCGCCGAACACGGCCATATGGGAGCGGCCGACCAGTTGATCGCGCTCGGGACCTACCTCGACCGCGGGGAACTGAATTCAGGGGATCTCGTCGCGCTCGCCGGAATCTCCATCGGCATGCGCTGGTATTGCACGATTTTCCGAGTCTAGGCAGGGGTCGATGAACGATTTCACGGAATTGCTCGACGGCCTGCGAGCCGCGGTCGACGGCCGGACGGCACCGGCACCGGGGGTGCGCCGGCTCCTGGCGGAGGTCGAGGACCCCGCGACGATGCGCCGCGCGGGCCACCTCCTGGCCGATCTCCCCTCGGTCGCGCCGGATCTCCGCCCGGTCAAGGTGACCGTGCTGGCCACCTGCACGATCGGCCCGTTCGAACACCTGCTGCGCGCCGCGATGATCGCCGTCGGCGCGCAGCCGACCCTGCTCCTCGGTGACTACGGCACGTTCGACCTCACGCTGGCCGCGGGTGAGATCGACGGCTCCCCCGACCTCGTCACGTGCCTGGTGGACGAGCGGTACTTCTTGCCGCGCGACTGGAGCGCCGTCGACACCGAAGGCCTGGCCGCGCACATCGAGGCCCGGTTCGCCGAGCTCCGGGGAGCGATCCTGGCCTGCCTGCGGCGTACGCCGGGCACGTTCGTGCTGCACACCGTGCCCGTCCCGGCCGGGCTGCGCGATTCGCTGATCAGCTGGCGGGCGCGCGCCGCGGCCGCGCGGGCCTGGCACCGGCTCAACGCGGATCTCCTCGGTCTCGCGGAGGAGGACGGCCGGATCACGGTCGTGGACCTGGCGGGCGAACTCTCCGACGTCGCGGTCGCGGCCAGGGACGACCGGCTGCACCGGTACGCCGACCTGCCGTACACCGACGGCGCGCTGCTCACGCTGGCCCGGCGGGTCGCCAGGGTGGCCGCGGCCCGATCCGGGTTGTCCCGCAAGGTGCTCGCCGTCGATCTGGACAACACCCTGTGGGGTGGCGTGCTCGGGGAAGCGGGCGAGGCGGGGCTGCAGCTCGGCGGGTTGTACCCGGGAAACTGCTATCAGGACCTTCAGCGAGCCGTGCGCCGTATGCGCGAACAAGGCGTCATCCTCGTACTGGCCAGCAAGAACGACGCCGGGCCGGTGGACGAGGTGCTGACCCGCCATCCGGAGATGCTGCTGCGGCCCGACGATTTCGCGGTCCGCGCGGTGAACTGGTCGGCCAAGGCGGACAACCTGCGGCACGCCGCCGAGACGCTCAACCTGGCCGCGAACGCGTTCGTCTTCATGGACGACTCCCCGTTCGAACGCGGGCACGTGGCCGCCGAACTTCCCGAGATGGCCGTGGTGGCGGCCGACGGCGACCCCGCCCATCTGGTCCGCTCGCTGCTGCGTCCCGGCTGGTTCGACGTACCGGAGCTGACGGACACCGACCTGAAACGTCCGGCGCTGTACCGCTCGCGGGCGTTGCGCACCGGCTTCTCCACCGGGTTCGCCTCCTCGGAGGACTACCTGCACGCGCTGGGGACGCGGCTGATCGCGCATCCGGTCACCACGTTCGAGATCGGCCGGGTCGCCCAGCTTTCCGCCCGCACCAACCAGTTCAACCTGACCGGGATCCGGTTCGACGAGGGCGCCACGACCGCGATGTGCGCCGACCCGGACCGGCTGGTCGCCTCGTTCGCGGTGTCGGACCGGTTCGGCGACGAGGGAATCGTCGGCGCCGCGTGGATCGAGAGCCGCGGCCGGGTGTGGTGGGTGCTGAATCTGGTGCTGAGCTGCCGGGTGTTCGGCCGGGGCATCGAATTCGCGATCGCGGACTGGATCGTGCGACGGGCCCGCGACGCCGGAGCCACCGCGGTGGCCGGCCGTTACGTGCCGAGCGAGCGCAACAAGGTGGCCGACGGCTTCTGGGAGAAGGCCGGTTTCACCCCGTCTGACGAGGACGGCACGTACACCGTGGTGCCCGCCACCGCGCCGACCTGCCTGCCCACCTGGATCGCCTACCCCGGAGACGAGTGATGACCGAACTGGATGACACGGCCTCCGTCGTGCTGAACACGCTGAGCGAAGTGCTGGGCAAGCCGATCGGCGAACTGCGGGCCCGCGAGGCGCTAGCGACACACGGCTGGGACAGCCTCTCGTCGCTGGAAGCCCTCTCCCGGCTGGAAAGCAGGCTGGCGGTGACGCTCGATCTGCGCGCCTACCACGCCGCGCACACGGTGACGGCCTTGATCGACCTCGTCGCGGCCGCCGCGACGACCAACGCTGGCGCCGGACGGCGCGGATAACCGGGGAGGATTGCGGTGCGATTTCAAGAAGTAGAGCTGCTGGCGATCGGGGCGGGACCGTCCGGCCTCGCCCTCGGCGTCGCCGTCGAAGAGCTCGCGAAGGCGGAGCTCGCGAAGGACACGCTCATCGTCGAGCAGCAGGACGACGTCGTCTGGCAGCGCGGCATGCTGATCCCGTGGACGCAGAGCCAGGTCTCCTTCCTCAAGGACCTGGTCACCCAGCGGAATCCGCGCAGCGCCTTCAGTTTCGTCAACTACCTGCACTCGGTGGGACGGCTGGACCAGTTCATCAACCTGGGCAGCTTCACGCCGTACCGGATGGAGATCTCCGGATATCTGGGCTGGGTGGCCAAATCCCTGCCGAACGTGCGGATCGACTACGGGCGGCGGTGTGTCTCGGTCCGGCCGTTCGGTGTCGCGGACGGGGCCGGCGAGTGGCTGGTCCAGATGGCCGACGGCAGTGCCGTGGTGTGCCGTCATCTCGTGGTCGCGGCCGGACGGGATCCCTATGTCCCGGACACCTTCTCGTCCATCCCCCGTGAGCTGATGATCCACAGCACCGAGTTCGCGGCCAGGATCGGCGAACTCGATCCGGAACGGACGCGCCGGATAGTCGTCGTGGGCGGGGCGCAGAGCGCGGCCGAGATGCTCTGGACAGCACACCAGACGTTCCCCGGGGCACGGTGCACGATGGTGATGCGCTCGATCGGCCTCAACGCCTACGAGGCGAGCAAGTTCACCAACGAGCTGTACTACCCGTCCTTTGTGGACGAATTCCATTCGGCGCTGCCGGAGGCCAGGGCGCAGCTGCTGCGCGAGATGCACCGGACCAACTACGCCGGGCTCGCCCCGGACATGCTCGACACGCTGTACCGCCAGATGTACATCGAGCGGCTCACCGGCACCGAGCGCATCGAGATGATCCCGATGGTCGACGTGGCGGGCGCCGAGATGGACGGCCGCGAGATCGTGCTCACCCTCGTCGACCGCAAATCCGGCCGCCGGTTCACGCAGCGCTGTGACGTAGTGCTGCTCGGCACCGGTTTCACCAAACGGATGCCGGGGATCGTCAAGGATCTCGCGTCCGCGGTCGGGGTGGACGAGATCACCGTCAACCGCAGCTACCGGATGAGCCTGCCGCCGTCGTTCAGCGGGACCTGCCATCTGCAGGGGGTCAACGAGGCCACCCACGGAATCGCCGATTCGCTGCTCAGCGTGCTGGCCGCGCGGGCGGCGGAGATCGTCACCGATCTGCTCGCCGACCGCCGGATGCCGCCGTTGCCCGCCGTCACCGAAAGCGCCGAACGCCCGCTCGCCGCAACTCAAGGAGCGCAGTGACCATGATGGAGATCCGCAAGTTCGACAGCACGCGGCTCAAGCCGGACAACGGTCTGGCCGCCACGCGGCTGCTGCCGTGGCCGGAACTGAACGCGCCCTTCGAAGGCTCCTGGTGCGTGGTGCCGCCGGGCGCCGAGTCCGGGGCGCACAGCCACCACGAGTACGAGATCTGGGTCGCCATGGCCGGATCCGCGGAGATCGTCTGCGACGGGCGCCGGACGCCGTTCGCCGCCGGGGACATCGTGCATTTCCCGCCGCGCTCGCACCACCAGGTGGTGAACAGCGGATCCGAGGAGTTCCGGATGTACGCGGTCTGGTGGGACAAGGACATGGCCGGGCGGTTCACCACCCGCGACGAGGCCGGCGTGTAGATGTCCACGACCATCGTGGTCGCCGCGACGCCGACGTCCAACGGCGACCTGCACATCGGACATATGGCCGGGCCGTACCTGGCGGGCGACGTGTACGCCCGGTATCTGCGGGCCACCGGCGCCTCGGTGATCTACACGACCTGCACCGACGACAGTCAGAGTTACGTGGTCACCACCGCGCGCCGGTCGGGCACCACGCCGCGGGAGCTGTGCGCCGGGTCGACCGAGGCGATCGCCCGTTCGCTCTCCGCGATGGGCATCTCGACGACCGGTCTGCCGCCGATCGACGACGTGTACCGGCGTGCGGTGCTCGAGTTCGTCACCGCGTTGTACGACGCGGGCCGGTTCCGGAAGCGGACGGTGCGGTTGCCGGTCGCGACGCGTTCGGGGACCTGCCTGTTCGACGGACTGGTCAGCGGCACCTGCCCGGTATGCCTGGCGGGCAGCAGCGGCGGGGTGTGCGAGGCCTGCGGGCACCCGAACAACTACGACGAGCTGCTCGACCCGCACTCCACAATGGACCCGGACGACCCCGTCGCCTACCGCGACACGGAGATCCTGGTGCTGCCGATGGAGGAGTACCGGGACCGGCTGACCGCCTACTACACCGCGCAGGCGGGACGGTGGCGGCCGCACGCGATGCAGCTCATCGGGGAGTTGCTGGCCAAGCCGCTGCCCGACGTACCCGTGACGATCCCGGCGGCGTGGGGAATTCCCGCGCCGTTCCCGGAGACCCCCGGGCAGATGCTGTACCCGTGGATCGAGGCGATGCCCGCGGTCATGTACAGCACCTGGTGGTCGGTCGGCGACACCACGCTGCCGCTCGACGAGCACTGGCGCGCCGAACACGAGGCCGACGTCGTCTACTTCCACGGTTACGACAACGTCTACCACTGGGGCCTGATGGATCTCGTGTTCCTGCTGGCCCACGGCGACCGGTACGTCACGCCGTCGGCCAACGTCTGCAACGAGTTCTATGACCTGGCCGGCGAGAAGTTCTCCACCAGCCGCGACCATCTGATCTGGACCGCCGACCTGCTCGCCGAGGTCCCGCGCGACCTCGTCCGGTTCCATCTGGCGTATACCGCGCCGGAGCTGTCGCGCACCGGTTTCACCCGGGAAGGTCTGCGTGACAACGGGTACCGGCGGTTGAGCACGCCGTGGAACGCGCTGGCGGAGGCGATCTCGGAGAAGGCGCGCGGGCTTTCCGGAGCGGTGCCGGTGACTCCGGACGGGCGGCGGCGCGCCGCGGCCATGGTGCAGCGGTTCCGCGGCTGCTACGAGTTGCCCGGCTACAGCATGAACCGGGCCGCCGAAACGGTGCTCACCCATCTGAACCGGCTGCGCGACCTGGCCGCCGGCTCGGCGATCGCCGCGGGCGACCTGATGCTCGAGGCGCGCACGTTGCTGGCCGGCGCCGCCCCGATCCTGATCGACGCGGGCGGCGCGGCGGCCGCGGCCGGGGCCGACCTGTCCCTCACGGCCGAAACGCCCACTTCCGTTCCCGTGTTCCGACTCCCGCGGCTGCCCGAGGAGGCTGGCCATGAAGCTGCTGACCATCGAGACCCGTCAGTACCTGACCTACTACCACTCCCGCTATCGGCAGGTGCAGGCGTTCGGCGTCGATCTGTACGTGATGAACGGTGAAGGGACGGCGGACTTCTGGCCCGCGGACCACTACCGGCTCGTCGGCTCGAAGAAGATCGACGAGATGGTCGCCTGTGCCGAGGAATGGCACGCCACCGAGCATTTCGACGGGGTGATCACCTTTTCCGAGGCGGCGGTGATCGCGGTCGCCACGGTGGCGGAGGCGCTCGGGCTGCCGGGTATCGGCGTCGAGGCGGCACGCAACAGCCGCAACAAGCTGCTGATGCGCCAGGCCTACGAACGGGCGGGCGTGCCGATCCCCGCCTTCCGGTACGTCACCGAACTCGACGACGCGCTGGCGGCGGGAGCCGAGTTCGGCTATCCGGTCATCCTCAAGCCCACCCTGGGCGCCGGGAGCCATCTGGTCTACCGGGTGGACGGTCCGCAGGAAATGGCGCGGGACTTCGCCACGGCGAGCGAGGGCCTGCGGAACATGTTCTGGATCAACGCCGAGGCGGACGACGTCGACCTCGGTCCGATCGGGTTGCTCGTCGAGTCCTTTCTGGACGGACCCGAGTACCTGATGGAGGCGCTCGCCTGGGACGACGAGGTCTACCTCGGCTCGGTCGTCGACCGGATCACCGCGGAGGGCAGGAGTTTCGACGACGACGTGCACCACGCGCCGACCTCCCTGCCCGCCGAGGAACTGGCCAGGGTGCACCACGCGGTCAAGGCGGCCGCCCGCGCGCAGGGCCTGCGGCGCAGCGTGATGCACGCCGAAGTGCGCTACCACGAGGGCAAACCGCATCTGCTGGAGATCGCGGCCAGGGTGGGCGGCGGCGGGCTGGACACCATCGCCCGGATCACCGCGGACTACGACCCGATCCGGTCCGTGGTCGACGTCGGCCGGGGCGTCAAACCGCCCGTCCGCCACTACTGGCCGACCGGGACGCATATCACCGCGATGTGCCTGATCTGCGACGGCGGCGTGGTCGAGAACATCGAGGTGCCGCCCGAGGTGACCGAGTCCGATCGGGTCTTCCTCCAGCAGATCACCGCCCGTCCCGGCGACGTCATCCTCAGACCGCCCGACGGCAACACCATCTTCGGCTTCCTCGGCACCACCGGAACGTCCAAAGAGGACGCTTTCGGGCTCATGACCGAGCTGGCCGGGAAGATCACCGTCACCTTGGAAGGTGACCGGTGAGAACAGCCCGTCCGCGGCGGTTCCTGATGTGCCCGCCGGAACATTTCGAGGTCAGCTACTCCATCAATCCGTGGATGGAGCCGGACAAACCGACCGACGCGCCGCTGGCGCTGGTGCAATGGGACCGGTTGCGGACCCGGCTGGTCTCGCTCGGCCACCGGGTCGACGTCGTGCCGCCCCGGCCCGGCCTGCCCGACATGGTGTTCGCCGCCAACGCGGCCACCGTGATCGACGGGCGGGTACTGGCGGCCAGGTACCGCCATCCGCAGCGGTCCGGCGAGGAACCCGCGTATCAGGCCTGGTTCGCCGAGCACGGCTATCCGGTCCGGCAGGCCGGGTTCGTCAACGAGGGCGAGGGCGACATGCTGCCCACCGGCGCCCGGATCCTCGCGGGCACCGGCTTTCGCACCGACCACCGCGCGCACGCCGAGGCGGCGGACCATTTCGGGCTGCCGGTGGTCACCTTGCACTTGGTCGATCCGTACTTCTACCACCTGGACACGGCACTGGCGGTGCTCGACCACGAGGAGATCATGTACTACCCCGGCGCCTTCTCGCCAGACAGCCAGGCAGTGCTCCGGGAGCTGTATCCGGACGCGATCCTGGCCGACGAGGCGGACGCCGCCGTCTTCGGCCTCAACGCCATCTCCGACGGCGAGCACGTGCTGCTCCCCCAGTCCGCCGTCCATCTCACCGAAAGCCTGCGGGCGGCCGGTTTCACCCCGATCGCCGTCGACCTGTCCGAACTCCTGAAGGCAGGTGGCGCGGCCAAATGCTGCGCGTTGGAGCTCCGCGAACCCCTCCCCTCCACAGAAAGGCGCCGCGAGCCATCATGATCAACTACGAAGGACGGCGGTTCAGTCCGGTCGCCGTCGACGGCACCGACGACGGCAGCGAGGACCGGGTGGCGGTCTACCGGCAGAACGGCGACCTGATCTGGGGCGAGTTCTCCGGCGGTAAGGCCCGCCACGGTTCGCTGACCGGGACCTGCGGCCCCGACGGGAAACTCGATTTCGCGTACTGCATGGTCCTGGAGAGCGGCGAGGTGATCTCCGGCCATTGCACGAGCATCCCGCGGATCCTCGACGACGGCCGGATCCAGCTCGACGAGGTGTGGCAGCGCTACGGCCCGCATCAGTCCGTCGGGGTCTCCCGCCTGCAAGAGATCCGGTGACGGCGATGACCCGCACCAGCGCGATGCCGTCGGTCCGCGAAGGCGAGCCCCGCCGCGGCGGCACGGTCACCTGGGCCTGCGCGCCCGGCTTCCCGCCGGCGGTGATCTTCCCGTTCACCCCGGCGGAACGCATGGGCATGCGCAACGTCCTGGAGTTCCAGGCCCTCATGTACCGCACCCTGTACTTCTTCGGCAGCGACGGCACACCCGAGGTCGACTACGCCTCCAGCATCGGCGAGCCTCCCGTGTGGAGCGAGGACGGGCTGACCGTCACGGTCAAGGTCAAACCGTGGAAATGGTCCAACGGTGAGACGTTGTGCGCCGACAACGTGTTGTTCTGGGTGAACCTGCTCAAGGTCAAGGGCGAGCGGTACGGCGAATACACCCCCGGCTATTTCCCCGACAACTGCACGGACTACGGCAAGCTGTCCGAGGACACCTGCTACTTCACCTTCGACAAGGTCTACTCCCGGCGCTGGGTCCTGATGAACCAGCTCAGCCTGATCATCCCGCTGCCGAAGGCGTGGGATCGCACCGCGGCGGGCCCGGCGAACGCCTCCGGCGACCTCGCCGACGTCGAGGCGGTCTACGACTACCTGATGGCCGAGCAGGGCGACATCATCGACGAGGGCAACGAGCACCGCACCCGCTGGGCCGACAGTCCTGTGTGGAGTGTCGTGAGCGGGCCGTGGCGGTTGAAGAGCTACACCCTGGACGGGGTCGTGACGTTCGTGCCCAACGAGCACTACTCCGGCCCGAACAAGCCGTATCTCGACGAATTCCGGCAGATCCCGTTCTCCTCCGACGAAGAGGAGTACCGCAGGCTCGAAGACGGGCCGGACGGCGAGGCCGCGGTCCAGGTGGGTTACCTGCCGCTGAGCTTCGCCACCGGGCACACCGACGATCCCACCAAGGGCGGCGTCAACCCGTTGGCGGAGCACTACACGATGGTGCCGCAGGTGGCGTACTGCATCCGGTACACCAGCCTGAACTTCAACAATCCCACCGTGGTCGGGAAGATGTTCGCCCAGACCTACCTCCGCCAGGCGCTGCAGTGCACGCTCGACCAGGACGCCGCGGTCCGGGACATCTACCAGGGTTACGCCTACCGCCAGAACGGGCCGATGCCGATGCTCCCGGTGACCGACCTGGTGTCGCCGCCGCAGCGCGGCGGAGCGTGGCCGCTGCCCTTCGATCCCGGGCGGGCCAAGAAACTGCTGACCGAAAACGGCTGGGACACCAGCGTCACGCCCGCGGTGTGCGTCGACCCGGAGCTCGCGGGCGAAGGGATCCCGCTCGGTACGAAGCTGAGCTTCCGGTTGCGTTACGTGGAAGGACGCCCGGCGCTGACCCGGCTGATGACCCAGTACAAACGTGACGCCGCAGCCGCGGGTATCGAGCTGCGGCTCGAAGAGGTCTACGGCTCGATCCTGGTCGCGGAGGACGCGCCCTGCTACCCCACCGACGAAACCCCGTGCACCTGGGAGATGTGCTGCTGGAACGGCGGCTGGGTCTACCACCACCCGACCGGCGAGATCCTGTTCAGGACCGACGCGGGCGGCAACTTCGGCCACTACCACGATCCAGTGGCCGACGAGCTGATCGAGCGCACGGTCACCACCGACGATCCGGACGTCCTCTACGAGTACC
This sequence comes from Amycolatopsis sp. MJM2582, assembly GCF_000754115.1. NCBI lineage: Bacteria > Bacillati > Actinomycetota > Actinomycetes > Pseudonocardiales > Pseudonocardiaceae > Amycolatopsis > Amycolatopsis sp. MJM2582. Next base: position 757,650 of record NZ_JPLW01000002.1, on the reverse strand, counting down.
AGGACTACATCGCCGAGCAGGTGCCGGTCGTCTTCAACCCCAACTTCCCGATCCGGTTGTTCGAGGTCGCCCGCTCCCTGCGCGGCTTCGAACCGGTCAATCCGTTCGGCATGATCAGCCCGGAGAACTGGTACTACGTCGATGGCTGACCCCGTCGCCCCCATCAGCGCGCACGCCATGCTGCTGTTCCTGCTCCAGCTGGGACTGCTGCTCGGGCTCGCCTTCGCCCTCGGACGGCTCGCCATCCGGCTGAAGATGCCGGCGGTGGTCGGCGAGCTGACCGCCGGTGTCCTCATCGGACCGTCGGTGCTCGCGCATCTGGCGCCAGGTCTGTCGGCCTGGTTGCTGCCGCACGACGCCACGCAGCTCAATCTGCTCGACGCCGTCGGGCAGCTCGGTGTCCTGCTGCTGGTCGGCATCACCGGCATGCACATGGACCTGAAGCTGGTGCGCCGCAAGGGCGGACCCGCCGCCTGGACCAGCGCGGGCGGTTTGCTGGTGCCGTTGGGACTCGGCATCGGGCTCGGCTTCGTGCTGCCCGCGTCGCTGATCCCGGCGGGGACCGACCGGGCCGTGTTCGCGCTGTTCCTCGGCGTGGCCTTGGGCGTGAGCGCGATCCCGGTGATCGCGAAGACCCTGCTGGAGATGCGGCTGCTGCATCGCGACATCGGCCAGCTGATCGTCAGCGCCGCGGCCGTGGACGACATCGTCGGCTGGCTGCTGCTGTCGGTGGTGTCCGCGCTGGCCGTCACCGGGCTGGTCGCCGGTCAGGTGGCGTTCTCGATCGCCGGCCTGCTGGTGGTCTTGGTCCTCACCGTCGTCGCCGGACGGCCGCTGGTCAACGCGTCGCTGCGCCTGGCGAGCCGTTCGTCCGAGCAGGGGCCGGGGATCGCCACCGTCGTGGTCCTGCTCCTGCTGGCCGCCGCGGGCACCCACGCGATCGGCATGGAACCGGTGCTGGGGACGTTGCTGTGCGGCATCCTGATCGGGTCGTCCAAACACGCCGACCTCGCGCGGCTGGCCCCGTTGCGCACGATCGTGCTTGCCGTGCTCACCCCGATCTACTTCGCCACCGCCGGGCTGCGGATGGATCTCACGGCACTGCGCGACCCCGCCGTGCTCGGCTCGGCCGTACTGGTGCTGGCGGTCGCCGTCATCGGCAAGTTCGCCGGCGCCTACCTCGGGGCCAGGGTGGGCAGGCTCAGTCATTGGGAGGGACTGGCGCTCGGCAGCGGTCTCAACGCGCGCGGCGTCATCCAGGTGATCGTCGCGATCGTCGGCCTGCGGCTCGGCGTCCTGACCACCGCCACCTACACGATCATCGTGCTGGTGGCGATCGTGACCTCGCTGATGGCGCCGCCGACCCTGCGCCGCGCGGTGGGCCGGATCGCCGTCACGGAGGAGGAACGCGTACGGGAGAAGGGGTTCCATGTCCAGTGAGCGACCACGACTGCTGCTGATCGCGACCGGCTGGCAGGTGTTCCGGGAATACCTGCTGCGGTCGATCGGCACCCGGTTCCGGGTGCACCTGTTCCACACCGCGGAGCCGACCTGGGAACGGGAGTACATCACGGGCTGGACCGTGCTGCCCAGCACCATCGACGGTCCCGCGATGGCCCGCGAGGCGGTCCGGCTGCACGAGGCCGAGCCGTTCGACGGAGTGTTGTGCTGGGACGAGGGGCGCATCCACGCCACCGCCCACGTCGCCGAAGCGCTCGGGCTGCGGTGCGGCGACCCGGCGATGATCTGGCGGCTCCGGGACAAGGCGCAGACGCGCGCCGCGCTGGCCGAAGCCGGTGTTCCCCAGCCGCGGTCGGTCAAGGTCAGCACCCTCGCGCAGGCGCTGGCCGCGGCGGAAGAGGTGGGCTACCCGGCGATCCTGAAACCGCGCGGCCTCGGTGCGAGCCTCGGTGTGGTCCGGGTCGACAGCCCGGAGCGGCTCCGCGAGATGTTCGCCTTCACCCACGACACCAAGGCACCCGATCCGGTGGTCTATGGCAGTGACCATCCGGTCCTGGTCGAGCAGTGCGTGACCGGCGAGGAGGTCAGCGTCGATTCGGTCGTCGCGGACGGCAAGGTCACGCCGCTCTTCCTCGCCCGCAAGGTGGTCGGGTTCCCGCCCTACGCCGAAGAGATCGGCCACTACGTGGACGCGGACGATCCCCTGCTCACCGACTCCGCGTTCACCTCGATCCTGCAAGCCACGCACACCGCGCTGGGTTTCCGCGACGGCTGGACGCATACCGAGTACATGCTGACCGGGACGGGCCCGAAACTCATCGAGGTCAACGGCAGGCTCGGCGGCGACCTGATCCCCTACCTCGGCCAGCTGGCGACCGGCATCGATCCCGGCGTCCTCGCCGCCGCGGCGGCCTGCGGTCACGAGCTGGACATCCGGCCCACCCGGCGGCGAGTGACCGGGATCCGGTTCTGTTACGTCGACCGGGACGACACCGCCATCGCGGCGATCCGCTTCGATCCGACGACCCTGCCGTCGAACGTGGATCAAGCGGTCACCATCGCCAAGCCCGGCGCCGTGATGTCCCCTCCGCCGAAAGGGACGGTCTGGGGGCGGGTCGCCTATGTCACCGCGGTCGCCGATTCGATCGCCGAATGCGCGCGGACCCTCGACGCCGCCCAGGCGTCGCTGCGCATCACGACCTCGGCGGTAGGTGTCGGTCGTCACGTGGCGCCGCGCCGGTAACATCCTGGCGCGACCAACCGCTGAGCCAACATTTCTAGGGACGTCTCCCCACCCACCACTTGGTCCTGACAGCCCAGCGAGTTCAGCGCTTGGTAGATGCCAGACAGGTTGTAGAGCGTCGAGGCGTCATTGCGGGGCTCGAGAATCGACGCTCAGTGCGACGCAGCATGACCACAAGGTGGTGAGGATCGAAGCCGCGGTCCTGCTGGAAGCGATCGATATCGCCAACCCGGCCAGGCACGCCAACTCGCGGCGCGTGGTGCGGGCCGATCTCGGGCGTGTCGGCGACGATGACGTCGACCTTCACGATGCTGCGCCGGGGTCGGCGCTGCTGGCTTCAAGTCCAGGCACTCGAAGCCAGCAGTGCGGACGCGTGTCCGATTAGCAGCCATTAAGCAGGGAGCTGATCGTCTTGTCCATGTGTGGCATCGACTCGACTGCTCAGCAGCCGCGCAGCGAGCTGATGCGGTCGTTCATGTGGGCGGGCACGTTTCCTCGCCAGTCGACGGAAACACGCCACAGGGTGCCGCGATAGTCGGCGTCGGTGTGGGTACACCAGATTCTGTTGGTGCGGTTGTAGACGGAGGAGATCTGGTCGTTGAAGTTCTGCCCCTGGAGATTGGCGGAGCCGGTCTGGAAGCGAACCATTCGGCCCTGAGCGTTGGCGTGCTCCCACGCGCAGAACCAGCCGGACGGGCAATCCGAGTAGGCGGTGATCGACACGCCACCTTCTTGCGACGCTGGGGCGGCGCCTGCCGTCGTTTCGGCACTTGCCGTTCCGACGAATGCCACGCCGGCGGACAAGGCCGCACCAGCGGCGATCGTGGCGAAGAGCTTCTTCATTTCATCTCCTATTTGTTGTTGGTGCGCCGTCGTCTGTGGCGGCGCGGATTTCCGGTCCTCAGCTCTTGGCCGGGACGACGAACACGTGGCTCATGCCGGCGTTGTGGGTCGTGGTCGACCCGCGTGAGTCGGTCAGGCCTACCGCGGTGCCCTGCACTCCGCCGTCCATGCCGTCTTTCCACTTCACCAGGACGTAGGCGTTGAACCGCTGTTCGCAGTCGGGCCGGACGGTGAAGTCGGGCAGGTGCAGTGGCACGTAATGGTGGTGCACCGAATAGGACATCTGGCGGGTCGTCGTGGTGGCGTTGCCGGTCTGGCAGAGTTTGTCGCCGTTCCACTGGTTGACGAAGAGGGTGAAGGTGGCCGTCGAGGCCGGCGGTTTGGTGCAGTCCTTGTCCTTCACCGGGTAGCACGTCTTGTACTCGGTGTCGGCGAAGACACTGAGTTTCGCGAAGCCCGGCGCGAGTGTGAAGTACGGCAACGCGGGCTCGCGCGCCACGACCTCGGGATCCGGCCCGACACGGACAAGGCCACGGGGCGTGGCCCGCTGGGCGGGCAGACCGTTCGCGGTGTTGGCCACGGACGTGTCGGCGAACTCGAGGAATCCGTCGTGCAACTGGAACCGGGCGTCGAGTTCCGTGCGCATCGTGGCGGCACGGACGTACGCGGTGCAGGTGACCTTCGTGTCGACACCGGGGTGCACCAGGAAGCGGGTGGTGAGCTGGACGTCCTCCTTTTCCGGCTCCAGGGACGCGCCCTTCTGCAGGATGTTCTGTCCCGTCACGAAGCTCTGTTCACCGCCTGGCCAGGTGCACCGCACCTCGTTGTCGAACAGCGAGCGGTAGGTGGCGGAGTTCGCGCGCATCACCGCTCTGACGTAGGCGGTCTGCGTCGCCGACATCTGCAGGTACACGCTGCCCAGCTCCTTGACCTCCTGGTCGAACTTCACCGGCTCACCCGGCTTCGTCTCGGGCACCTTCGGCGCGAGCACCTGTTGCGGCGTGAACTTGACATAGGTGGCGTCGCTCGCGGTCGCCGCCGGCGCGAGCACGACCAGCACCACGGCACCGAGAATGAAGGACAGGATTCGCCTCACCGAGGTCTCCTTTCACCAGTGAGAATTTAGCGTGACGAACTATTTCGGCGATAACACATGGCCGCTTCGTTAAGAGGCGAGGTGGTGTTTCGGTGGGTACGGATACTCCTGAAGTGAAACTGATTCACGGCCCACCAGGGGTGCGGAACAACCATGTCGCGTAACAGGCAGCGGCGGCAAGGGATACCGGAATATGTGTCGTCCCGGCATGCGTGAAACGGCCCTGAACAGGGGTTTCCCGAAGGGTGTGGGACGGTGCCATACTGGCTTGCGGCACCGGAGACTTGGGGAGGGTCGATGGATGTGTCGAGCGCGCGCAGCGAGCTTGCGCGACTTCTCGCCGCACTCAAGGAGCGCAGGGGCCTGAGCTATTCAGAGCTAGGCCGAGAGTCGCATATCAGCAGTTCAACCCTGCATCGATACTGCTCCGGAGTAACAGTTCCACCCGATTACCGGACGATTGCCGCAATCGCCACCGCCTGTGAGGCGACTGACCAAGACCTCACCGATCTGCTACGGCACTGGCAGGTGGCCAACGGCAAAATAACCGCGGAGACACCGGTTTCCGCAGCCGAAACTCCGGACCTGTCCTCCGGCTCTCGCCAGCGGCGCCCACGATCACTCGCGGCCGCCGCTGCGATCCTCGTGGCGACCGTGATCCCGTCGAGCACGGCATTCAACGATGCAGACCCCTCAACCCCCGCGCCCGCCGCCGCTCCCGCCGACGCCGTCATCCGATACGACTTCACGCCACGTCGCATACTCGCACCGCGGATGCCCAAGGCAATGCCGGGCGAATCCCGGAAGCCCGATCATGAGGTGGTGGCGCTGGGCAGCGTCGAGCTCGAGATGGCGACGACCCAGACCGCGTACGTGGTATCGGTGATGCGCGCGAGCTCGGCGACCCACCTCTCGCTGTTCGACAACGAGGTCCGGTGCAGGTGGCCCGGCGGGGAGCAGAACTTCGTGACCGGGCAGAACATCCTGGAGGAAGGCGCGTCGTCGGAGCGGGAGAAGGAAGAGGTCCAGCTCACCACCCGCTTCCTGCTGCATCCCGGTGTGGCCACCAAAGTCGCCTGCACCGCCTATCTCCGCGCCGCCACCCTCAGGGAAGACCTCGACGCGCAGTTCCGGCTGGACAGCGGGCGGATCGAGGTCGCCGACACGTCCGTGGGCAACACGACCACAGGCGCGCCGGCCCAGGGTGCGGTGCCGCGTGGCCTTCTGCACGTGGGACCGGACCCACGCATGATCGCCCGGGAGCCGGTACTCAGGTCCGTCACCTTCGCACCGGGATTCACCCACCTCAGCGTCGTCGCCGACACCCAATACCAGACCTGTTACCCGCAGAAGGGCAAGCACTGCGACACGTTTGACCCGACCGCGTCGAGGGCCACCTTCACGCTGTACGTCACCCAGTGGAAGGGCAACGAGGTCTGCCACAAGAACCGGGCGACCGGGGAACTCCGCGAGATGTCCCACATGGTGCACCGCCACCACGTACCACTGCACCTGCCCGACTTCACCATCCGCGCCGACTGTGACCCCCGGTTCAGCGCCTACGTCATGGTGAAGTGGGTGGACGGGATGGACGGCGCGGTACAGGGCGCCGTGGAAGACCTGACCGACTCACGCGGATCCACCACAATGCACAACGCCGACATGAGCCACATTTTCATGATCCCCCACAAGGGCTTGCGCTGAGTCTCCGCGGACCCGCTTCACCAGCGCCGGCAAAACGGAGGGATTCGCACACCCGACGCGGTGAAGCCACGCCTTCCGCACAGGCCGCAGGGGCCTCCTTCCCGGGAGTCGTCCCATCGTGTCCTGAGTGGACAGTGTCGTCGGCGCGGCGGACGCTGGAGGGCGTGGACAACGGCATCTGGCCAGCGTTCCCGGTCACGCGCGGCAGCGACCTCGGCGCCGCGGTCTGGCTCGGCCCGTCCCAACTCGGGCACGATGCGATCGACGTGAACAACGTCAGCCAGCTGCCGGCATCGCGAACGCCCTGGGATCCGGCCGAGCACGCCGCACCGGGCACCAGCTTCGTGACCCCCGAGCAGTTCCTCGACTGCCTGCCCGTCACGGTGCGGATGAGCATGATGGCCTGCCTGAACGACTTGAGCCTCCGGACGGCCTGTTGGGCCACCGCGGGAACGGCGACAGCGTCGACTACCGCATCGCTCTGCCCTGACCTCCGGGCCCCTTCCCGGGGGACACGGGGGCGCTAGCCGTCCGGGTTCTCCCGCAGGCGACCGATCTGCGCCTCGAACATCGGTGCGTTACCCCCGGCGCCGCACCCGAAGCAGTGGAACGTGCCGTAATCCGACGTGGCTGGCCGGTAAGAGTCGGCCTGAGCGGCAACTTACCCGACCTCGATCACCTTGACGTTGGTGATTGCGGCCTGACACGAGGTGCTGGTGTTGCCTTTGAATTTGAGGAAAAGGGTGTCGGTGTACGCCTTGAAGGTACGGAGCACTGCCTTTCGCCAGTGCGCCTTCCCGTCCGCGTCATGTGGCTTGATGTCGGCTGACAGCACGGTTGTTCCGTCGTCGTCGGCGAATTCGACGGTGAAGTCGACGTTCTGGCCGACGCAGTTGCCCCAAGCGTCGGGGCTGTGCTGGAAGCTGAGCCGGTACCAGGCGCCCGGGTCGGGCGTGAGGCGCTGTTGGATACCGCCGCCGGTGAACTCGGGGCCGAGATCCACCGCCTGGTAGCCATTGGGGTGCTGGGCAAAGTCTGCGCTGAGCAGGTCATAGCCGGCGCCGGCCTTCTGCCACGGGGCGGCAGGACCGTTGTTGCGCCACGTGACCCCGGACAACGTGGGATCGGTCACGAAGGTCCCGTTCTCCACCAGGTTTTCTTCTGGTGCGGCGGAAGCGGATGCCGTTTGCACGGTCAATGGGACGGCCAGAAGCATTGCCGTGGCCGCGACGACGATACGACTGCGTATTTTCCTGTGTTCGGTCATGATCGAGTGGTAGGTTCCCGCGCCATCACTTAAACGGTTTTCGGTTGCTCTTCCCCTCTGTGTGTGAACGGCTTCGCCCAAAAGTGGTTCGGGAACCCGAATGTCGGCGAGTAAGTCCTCGGCGTCTGAAGCGGCCAGGAACCCGGCGCTCCGAGCGCGCGGATTGTGCTCAACGTGGACACGCGGAAATTGAGGTGCCAAGACAGGCCGAGCATCCCTACCGTCGTCCCCATGCACCAAGAGTCCGCGCTGCTGAACGTCATTGATGTGGAAGCCACCTGCTGGGACGGGCAGCCGCCGCCCGGCTCGGTGAACGAGATCATCGAGATTGGTCTCACCGTCGTGGATGTGTTGGCGGGGCGCCGTGTGTCCCGGCATCGTGTCTTGATCCGGCCTGTCCGGTCGACGGTGAGCGACTTCTGCACTGAACTGACCGGACTGACGCAAGCCGAGGTGGAGCGGGGCGTCTCCTTCGGCGAGGCATGCCGAATCCTCGTCGAGGAGTACGGGGCTGGGGAGCGCCCCTGGACCAGTTGGGGCGAGTACGACCGTCGGCAATTCGCGCGGCAAAGTCACGCTGACGGGGTGGCCTACCCGTTCGGCTATCCGACTGAGCGCACCCACACCAACGCCAAGGCCGTGTTCGCCGCGGCCTACGGGCTGCGCAAGAAACCCGGCATGGATCGCGCTCTGCAAATCGCCGGACTACCGTTGGAGGACGCCATCACCGCGGCGAGGACGACGCGTGGAACATCGCCGCACTCGTCCTTGATCTTGTGGGCCGTGGGGCATGGCCGGTCACGGCCACAATCACCTGAGCAGGCTGTGAGCCTGCCCCGGTTCTCCGGACATCCCTTGGAGAGCCGCAACTTTCGTGACCGACGTTGCACGGCGCGCTTCGCGTCCGGGTGTTCAGGTGGTTGTCCAGGGTAGCCGTATCGCTTCGATCTCGGAGTCGCTCACCAACGCGTCGACCAGCACCTGCGAGCCGACGACCTTGGTGGCCCACAGGTCATAGTCGGTACACAGGCACCAGGAGCGATCCTCAGCCCACAGGTTGGACGGGCTGAAGTCGGTCTCAGGATCGTCGTACAAGATCACGGCGTCACCGAGCTTCCCCACGCGCACATGGAGATTCTCGAAGTCGCTGGCCCCGAGCGTCAGCGGGCTGTAGTAGGCCAGGCAGCGGGTGACCGGACCTGCGGGACCATGTTCGGTGAGGATCTCCAGCAGCCGCGTCCAGGTCTCGCGATCGAGGCTCCCCTCGGTGGGCGGAACGAGCCCGAGCGGCCAACTGCCCTCCTTCCTGACTGAGGGAAAGCATCGGTACGAGGGCAGCAATCCGTCGGGAACCACAGGGGCGCCGGTACGCCGGGCAAGCTCCGCCCAGCGCAAGCGCCGCCACCCGGGACCGGGGTGCTCGGCCCGGCCGAGCCCACCTCCCGTGGTCACGCTGATCGCGTCGAGGTCGACGCCGCCGATGATGTGGGGCTGGACGCTTCTGTCCTCGAGGCGCGCCTGGTGGTACTCGTGATGAGTCGTCTCCATCGGCCCTCGCTCGTGCTCATACATGGCGTTGAGCACCCACGCCGCGTCAGGCATCGCCGGTGGCATGAACCCGGTCAGACCGTCGCCGCACACCGCCTGTAACCAATCTGTGACACCGGCCGGTGCCAGCGGCCACAGCTTCGTCAAGGCGGTCGAAGACTCGGACATGCCTGCATGATCCCAGTCAGCACGCGCGGAGCGTGCCGCGAGCACCGCGTCGAGCAGGATCTGCCTCACCTCTCCTTACCGCGATCGAGGACAGCGGCGGTCAACCGCATACGTCTCGCGGTCCCGCAACAGTGGTCAGCTGCCGTCGGGTCGCACGCACCACGATTTCGTGGTCCTGCACGCCGGGATCGATGAGCAGCACACCTTCCCCGCCCCGTACGACGATGGCGTTCCTCTGCACGAACTCGCGTGATCGCGTGGACGACACGCGTGACTGGACGGACGACACGCGCATTCCAGGGGGCGCCGTCGTCCGCGCTCCCGACGGCAACCTCGTCGGCCTGATCCACAACCCCCACTTCAAAGCCGAGTAGCCCACTCAGCCGATGTCCAGCACCGCTTTGCCGTGGAGGCGCCGTTCGAGCAGGGCCGTGACCGCCTCACCGTAGGAGGTCCACGGCGCTCGCATGCTGATCCCGGGGTCGAGGCGGCCCGCGGCGATCTCGGCGGCGAGCCAGGTCAGGTCCGCGGAGAAGTCTTCGGCCGGGTCGGCGAGCAGGAAGTAGGTGCGGATCGACCGGTCGTGCCGTCCGTCGGTCGGTGTCAACGCTGCGGCGGGGAAGACCGAATCCGTTCCGGACGACCGGCCGACGCTCACCACCGTCCCGCCCGCCTCGACGGCGGCGAACGCGTCCACGAGCTGCTGTCCTCCGACGTTCTCCAACACCGCCGCCACCGGGCGCTCCACGTGGGCGGGGTCGGCGTGGACCTCGTGCGCTCCCAGCGCCCGCAGGCCGTCCTCCAGCGCGGGATTCCCGCTGATCGCGACGACCTCGGCGCCCGCGCGGGCCGCGAGCTGGATCGCGTAACGGCCGACACCGCCGGAGGCGCCGGTGATCATCACCCGGCGGCCGAGCAGCTGTCCCATGCGGCGCAACACCTGCAACGCGGTCAGCCCGGCGACCGGGATAGTGCTCACCGCGCCGAGGTCGGCGCCGTCCGGCACGACGCCGAGCCGCTTGGCCGGGACCGCCCGCAGCTCCGCCCATCCGGCGGTCTCGCCGAGCGTGACCACCCTGGTCCCGGCCGCGGGACCGGAACCGTCGGGCGCCGGCTCGATCACGACGCCTGCCGCGTCCCAGCCGATCAAGGATCCGTCCGGAGTGGACGGATCGATCGCGCCCTTGACCTCGCCGTAGTTGAGGGAAACCGCCTCCACCCGGACCAGCGCCTCGCCGGGCGCGGGTTCCGGATCGGCCACGTCGGCCTGGGACAGATGGGCTTTCGCGGTGTGGTCCACGACTAGTGCGCGCACGGTCCGATCTCCTCCGGTGAAAGTGCCACAGTGTGGCGTTTGCTCCATTGAAGCATATGCTCGCTCGGGGCGGGTCGGCTAGACTTCGGTCCATGACGACCTCCGGGGAGCCCGCGACGCTGCGCGAGCGCAAGAAGCTGCGTACTCGCCAAGCCCTGGCGGAGACGGCGATCGTCCTGTTCGGCGAACACGGTTTCGACGCCACCCCGCTCGACGCGCTGCTCGAAGCGGTGGAGGTGTCGAGACGGACCTTCTTCCGCAACTACCGCTCGAAGGAGGACGTCGCCCTCACCGCCGTCAAGCAGCTCTGGAGCGATTTCCTGGTCACATTGGACGAAACCGGGAAGTCCGGGTCCCTTGTGGACGTTTTCCGGGACGCGCTGCTGACCACGTTGGCCCGTATGGACGACGACTGGTACGAGCGCTTCCCCGCGACGCTCAGGTTGATCGACCAGTCGGCCTCGCTGAACGGCCATTCGCTGCGGCACTGCGCGGAGATCCAGACCGAGGTCGCGCACCGGCTCGGCGATCCGCGCGACCTCGAACTGCGCATGCTCATCGAATTCTGTGTGGCCACCTGGCGGTGCGCACTGGACGAATGGCTGCCCGACTGCGCTCCCGGCGAGCTGCCGGGCCACGTGCGGCGCGCGTTCTCCGCCATGAACGACAGCTTGCTGCTGCGAGCCTGAGGCCCCCGCTCAGCGCACGAGGCCGGATTCCCAGGCCCACACGGCGATTTCCGTCCGGTTGCGCGCGGCGATCTTGCGCTGGATCGAGGCGAGGTGCGTCTTCACCGTCGACAGGGAGATCGTCAGCTCGTCGGTGATCTCGGCGTTCGTCCGGCCGCGCGCGATGGCCTTGGCCACGTCGAGTTCGCGCTGGGTCAGCGCGGGCTCGGCACGGCGGGCGCGGCGCCGGGCCGAGGTGGCGGTGAAATGGGCCAGCAGCCGCGTGGTGATCGACGGTGAGACCAGCGCTTCACCGTTCGCGGCCGCGTGCACCGCCTCCACAAGCAGTCCGGGACCGGCGTCCTTCAGGAGAAATCCGCAGGCGCCGGCGCACAACGCCTCGTGGACCAGCTCGTCGAGGTCGAAAGTCGTGACGACCAGGACGCGCAACGGGTCTTCGACATCGGGGCCCGCCAGCCGCCGCGTGGCGGCGAGACCGTCGACGAGCGGCATACGGATGTCCATCAGCGTGACGTCCGGCCGCAACCGCTGGGCCAGCCGGACCGCCTGCTCGCCGTTCTCCGCCTCGCCGACCACTTCCAGCCCGGGCACCCGTTCCAGGATCAACCGGAAACCCGTGCGTACCAAGGCCTGGTCGTCGGCCAGCAGGACTCGCACCGTCACCGCGCGGCTCCTCCTTCCGGCGCCGCGGCGGCCGAAACGCCACCCGGCAAAGGCAATTCGGCGAGCACTCGCCAGCCGCGCTCGCCATCCGCCCCGGCGGTCAGCGTGCCGTCGAGCGCCCCGATCCGCTCGGCCATCCCGATCAGGCCGTAGCCGCCGGGCGACCGGCGCACCCGGCCTGGCCGGAGACCGTCGTTGGCGACCTCGACCCGGAGGTACCGGCGGCCGTCCACCGGCTCGACCAGCACGGTGACGCTGCGGGCGTCGGGCGCGTGCCTGCGCGCGTTGTTCAGCGACTCGAGGACGACGCGGTGGACGGTGGACACCGTTTCCGGCGCGACCGCGAGTTCGGCGAGTCCGTCCGCCAGCCGCACCGTGACGCCCTCGTCGTCGCCGACCGCCGCTTCGATGGTCTCCACCAACCCGCCGGCGGTGACCTGCGACGCGAGTTCGGGGCTGCGCAGCATCATGACGAGCCGCCGCACCGCGCCGAGGGCTTCCGCGCCCGCTTGCTCGATCTCCTTGATCAAGTCTTGTTCCGGCCCGTCCGCGAGGATGACGCCGGCGGCTTGCGTACGGACCACGACCCCGGTGATGTGGTGCGCCACCAGATCGTGCAGTTCCCTGGCGAGGGCGAGCCGCTCCCGGTCGCGGGCCGCGGCCAGCGCCGCCTCACGACGGGCTTCGCCGTCCCGCAGCATCAGCCCGACGATGACACTGCACCCCCACAGCAGCGCCCAGACCACCGCGATGGACAGCGTCGTGAACGTGTCGGTGAAGCGCAGGACCGGAGCCGCGGCCATGGTCAGTCCCCCGAGCACCGCGAGCACGGCGGCGTGACCGCGCGGCAGCCGGTGGCACGCCGCCCCGACCAGGACAGCCAGCGCCAGCGCCTCGGCGTCACCGCTCGGCGCCGCGGCCGGTTCGAACAGGAAACCGACCGCGCTGCAAGCCAGCGAGAGGACGATCCCCGACGCGGTCAGCGTCGCCGTCCGCGCCGGGAAACGGCGCCGCAGCAACGCCAACGCCCCGAGCACCAGACCGGCCGCGAAGTAGAGGATCTCACCTGCCGGAGCCGGGCCGTCCAGGATCAGCCGGCGCACCAGCTGTTCGATGTTGAGCCCGGCCAGCACCACGATCTCGGCGATCACCAGACCGCGGACCGGAGGCGGAGTGGCGGTCGGAAGCACGCTGCCGTCCTTCCTCGTTCGCTGATCCGGTGATCATCATGCCTCAGCGATGACGGGGACGCCGGATGCGCCGGCGTCCCCGGTGTTTCATCGTGGTTCGGCCGCGCACGCCAGGTCGTGCTTCGGGCGCTGACCCGTCAGCAGGAACGTGGTCGCCGCCGTGTCGGCGCATTTGTTGCCGACGTAGGGATAGACGCCGTGCCCGCCCGCGTCGACGGTGACCATGCGGGCCCGGTCGCCGAACGCGCGCCGCAGTTTCTCGGCACCGGCCAGCGGGGTCGCCGGGTCACGCTGGTTCTGCAGCATCAGCACGCTGGACGGGCCCCGGTCACCGACGCGCACGGGCGGATCGGCGGGCGCGGACCAGAACGCGCACGGCTGGACGTTGGCCCCGGCGGCGCCGAACATCGGATGCCGGAGCCGGTCGATCGCGACGGTGCGCTGATAGGTGCCCACCGAGCCGGGCCAGCGGGAGTCGTTGCAGATCATGTAGTAGCGGCCGGAAACCAGGTTCTCCACGCCGGGCACTTCGCCGGGGCCCAGCGGAGGGAGCGGCTGGTCCTTGTCGAGGGCCTGCCAGATCTTGGCCACGAGCGGCATTCCCGCGTCACTGAAAAGGAAGCCGTACGTCAGCATCCGGAACGTCGGGCCGTCGATGTCCCGCACGGGCGCCTTGTCCAGCCGCGCGGCGAGGTCGAAGTACTTCGCGGTGACCTGCTCGGGCGTGCTGCCCAGACCGTAGGTGGCCGAGCCGGCCGCGGCGAACTTGGCGAAGTCCGGGAAACGGTCGTCGAAGCCCTGGGCGTACAGCCGGTCGTTCGCGTAGTCCCAGCCGTCCGGGCCCACATTGCTGTCGAGCATGATCCGGTCGCTGCGCTGCGGGTACAGCGTCGTGTACACGGCACCGAGGTGGGTGCCCCACGAGTAGCCGGCGAAGGAGATCTTCTTCTCTCCCAGCGCGGCCCGGATGCTGTCCATGTCCCGCGCGGTGTTCGCCGTGCTGACGTGCGGAAGCATCCACGCCGACTTCGAGGTGGCGCATTGCCGGGCGATGGCCTTCGACTGCTCGGCCCGCTTCGCCACGTCGGCGGCGTCGCGCGCATACGGCGGGACGTTGCCCACCGCGCTCTGCTCGGGCGTCAGGTCACAGGTCACCGGCGTGCTGTGCGCCATCCCGCGCGGGTCGAACCCGATCAGGTCGTAGCTGTCGAGGACGGCCTGCGGCAGCTTCGCCGTCCTCAGGTCGGCGGGGAACTTCAGCCCGGCCGACGGACCACCCGGATTGGTGAGCAGCACGCCGCGACGCTGTCCCGGGTTCTTGCTGGCCAGCCGGGAGATCGCGATGTCGATCCGCTTGCCGCCAGGGTCGTCGTAGTCGAGTGGGACCTTGATCGTCGAACATTCCAGGCCGGGTGCCGCGGCGTCGGCCGGACACGGCCCCCACTTCACTGTCTCCGGCGACGCCTCCGGTGCCGCCCCGGCCGGTGCCGCCGCGGCGGCGGCCGCCGCCAGGATGGCGATCGCGAGCGCGATGGACCACGTCTTTCTCATCCGAGACCCCTCTTCCGATCTGTTGGCGAATCCCCATCCTGTTCGCCGGGCGGTGAACGCACATCGAGCGCGCGAATGGTTCCTTCATCGCCTTTGGTCGGCCAAAAGGACTAGCCCGAAGGAGCATGGGGCGAGCGAGGAGGCGGGGGTGCCGGTACCGAGTGGGTCGAGCGGGTCGTGAGTGGTAAGTGACGTTAGAACGCCACTTACCACTCACGACCCGCTCGCGCTCAGAGCATCGCGTTCACGCCTGTGAGATCCCGGCCGATGAGCAGCTTCTGCACCTGGCTGATGCCTTCGTAGAGGGTCAGCACGCGGGCGTCGCGCAGGTACTTGCCGACCGGGAACTCGTCGATGAACCCGTAGCCGCCGAAGACCTGGAGGCAGTTGTTGCTGACCCGCACCGCGGCCTCGCTCGCGTGGTACTTCGCGATGGACGCGTCGGTCGCGTAATCCTTGGGCGAGACACCGGAATCGGCGATCCGCGCGACGTGATGGGTGAGCGTGCAGATGGTGCGTGCCTTCACTTTCGAGCTCGAAGGTTCGCCCAAACCGGCCTGTGCGGCGGAATCGGTGACGCGCTACTACTTGTGACACCCGTCGTGTGTGGCGGCCGGCCAGGTCAGGAAGAGACGGTGTCGAGCAGCCGGTTGAACCGCAGTCTCGTGGCGCGTTCGACGGCGGAAAGCACCCCGGCGACGGTCAGGACGATGTTCCCCCACGTCGGCAGATCGACCGGCGAGACGAACCTGCCGACGTGCTCGGCGACGGCCGGGACCCGGGTGACAGCCTCGGCACCGTGCATGAGGCTGATGACGAGCGCCGTCAGGAGAACAAGGAGGCTCACCACACCGACAAGGGCGCTCGTACGCGGAAACCGCCGGCCGAATCGCGCCCGCAGTCCTTCCTGCGAACGATCGTGCGGCCGCAGCGCGCGTTCGGTGCCGTCGTCGGCGACGAAGTGGATCCGTTTCATCCCGAACGCGCTGGTGGCGACCTCGATGACGCCGCCGGGCACCGGAAACGACGTCGGCAGATTGGACCGATGAACCTGGGCACCGTCCCGGTACAGCGCGGCGGGGCTCTTCCCGGACGCGTCTTCGTGCTGCTTCCGGGTTTTCGCCTCGGCCAGGTGCCGGACATCGACCGCGTACACCTGCGTTTCCCCGGACGGCGTCACGAGATCGAGGAAGAGCACCGAGCGGGAAAACAGTTGCCAGAGCCGGTATTCGGGGAGCGCGCTCCCGTCGCCGGGCCTGACTTTCCCGAGCTGCCATTGTCGTTTGAGGTTCTTCATGGTCCTTTCTCTTCCTGTTGGAGCAGGGCGTTCAGCCGCCGCAGGACGTCCAGCTGGGCCGGGTTGTAGAGCTCCGCCAAACCCCTGACGACCATCGGCGCGGCCAGCGCCGCCTGCGTCGTCGCGTCCACCAGGGACGGCTGCGCCTCGATCTGACCGCGCGCGACCGGCAGGAGTTCCTCGGCCACTCGCCGCCTCGTGACTTCGTCGGCGTCGGCCGGTAGCGCGTCCAACTCCGCTTGTGCCGGAGAGCGCGGCACCGCGTGCAGCTCCCGCACCGCCTCCATGGCCTTGGCGTCCAGCACGCGCGAGAAGACCATCAGCATCGAACGCTCCACTTCGGACAGATCGGCGACGTCCCCGTCGAAGCCCGGCGGGAGGTCGACGAGGCTGCGGCGCTCCAGGATCAACGCCAGTTCCTTCCGCATCCGCTGCTGCCGTTCGATGCTCGCCTTCAGTTCGGCGTCCAGCGCGCGTAGCGTCCGCTCCGCGTTCCCCTCCGACTCCTCCATCGCCTCGATGTCGGACAGCGGCACCCCCAGATCGACGAGCCGCCGGATCCGCAGCAGCCGGATCAGATGCGTGACGCGGTACCGCTTGTACCCGTTCGCCCCGCGTTCGGGCTCGTCGAGCAGGCCGATCCGGTGGTAGTAGCGGACGGTCTTCAGGGTCGTGCCGGCCAGGTCCGCCAGCTCACGTGTGCTCCAAGCCATCTCCCGAAGTGGACACCATGCCCCTGGGGCACAGTCAAGGAAGATCACCGGATGGCGCCCGCGGCGAACGTCTTTCTTGACCATGCCCCGAGGGCACGGTCTCTACTCGAAACGGACAGACGCCCGACGCGCCACCCGAGGGGGAACCATGCGGAGAGCCTTGACCATCGTCGTCGCCGCGGCCACGGCCGCGGTGATGTTCGCACCACCAGGACTCGCTCAGACCGGCCTGGAGTGGGGCGATTGTCCCACCGACGTCGCCAAGCACGGCCTGCGATGCACCACCATCGAAGTCCCGCTCGACTACCGGGACCCGGACGGGCAGCGGATCCGGCTCGCGGTCTCCCGCCTGGCGAGCAAGAACCCCGACAAGCGCCGGGGCGTGCTCCTGACCAATCCCGGCGGTCCCGGCGGCAGCGGCCTCGACTTCCCGGGCGGGCTCGTCGACCTCAAACTGCCGCAAAGCGTCCTGGACAGCTACGACATCATCGGCTTCGACCCGCGTGGCGTCGGCCGAAGCACCCCGGTCACCTGCGACCTGACTACCGAACAGCAGTACAAGGGCAACATCCCGCCCTACGCGCGCAACGCGGCCGACGTGCTGACGCAGGCCCGGAACGCGAAGACCGTCGCCGGGCAGTGCGCCGAGTCCAAGACGGCGAACCTGCTCCCCCACGTGTCGACCGCGGCCACCGCGCGCGACATGGACCGGATCCGCGAGGCGCTGCACGAGGACAAGCTCTCCTTCCTCGGCTACTCCTACGGCACCCATCTCGGCGCGGTCTACACCACGTTGTTCCCCGACCGCGGCGACCGGATCGTGCTCGACAGCAACCTGGCCCCGGGTGGCCTGGACCGGACGGGCAGCAGGCTGTTCGGTCCGGGCATGGAGAAGCGATTCCCGGACTTCGCCAAGTTCGCCGCGGCGCGTCCGGAGTACGACCTGGGCACCACCCCGGAAGCGGTGACCGCGAAGTACTTCGATCTCGCCGCCCGCCTGGACAAGACGCCGGTGCAGGGCTACGACGGCAACCTGTTCCGGCTGGCGACCTTCGGCTCCCTGTACCGCGACAGCCGGATGCCCGCGCTGGCCGAGATCTGGAAGGCGCTCGACACGAACCAGCCGCCACCCCCGGCGGCCGCGGCCGAGGCGCAGCCGAATCTGGAGAACGCGGTGGCCAGCCACCTCTACGTCATCTGCAACGACTCCCGCTGGCCGAAGTCGGTGGGCAGCTACCTGCACGACGTCGCCGTCGACCGGAAGCACTACCCGATGTTCGGCGCGTCCGGGGCCAACATCCGCCCGTGTGCCTTCTGGCGCTCCGAGCCCGCCGAACCGCCCGTGCGGGTCGGCGACCAGGGCCCGTCGAACGTGCTGCTGGCACAGAACACCCGCGACCCGGCGACGCCACAGGCGGGCGCCGCGCAGATGCGGCGCGCCCTCGGTGACCGGGCGCGGATGGTCACCGCCGACCAGGGTGGCCACGGTGCCTACCTGATCGGCGCGAACAAGTGCGCCAACGACACGGTCACCGCGTTCCTCACCACGGGCGAGCGTCCCCAGGACGATCGCGTCTGCGCGGCGGAACCGGCCCGGCACCCTCCTGCGGGCGCCAGCCATTCGAGCGAACCGGTGACGTATGACGCGGTGTCACTGGTCCCGTCGCCCCTCCCGTAAGACCATCGGAAGGCGCCCACTTCCCGTGGGCGGTGTCGAGAACGGGGAGAACAGTGCGGAACGACCTGCTGATCGTCGAGGATCTGCTCTTGCTGCTACTCGACGACGAGACCGGGACGCCTGCGGCGGCGGGCACGCTGCCGTACACCCTCGGCGGTGCCGTGCTCGCCGAACTCGCGCTGCTCGGCAGGGTCGAGACGGGGAAGCCGTCCGCGTTGAACGGGCCCGAAATCATCGCGGTGGGTGACGGGCCTCTACCCGATCCGGTGCTTCAGGCCGCGTACGACCGGATCGCCGGAAAATCCCAGCGCGTACAGCCGCTGCTGCTCGCGATCGGCGGAGACCTCTGGAAGACACTGACTGACAGGCTGATCGAACGCGGCCTCATCCGGCGCGAGAAGAAGCGGGTGCTCGGCCTGTTCCCCGTGACCCGCCTGCCCGCGGCCGACACGCGGCATGAAGCGGAACTCCGGGACGAGATCCGTGCCGTGCTGGTGGAGGACAAGACTCCCGACGCGCGCACCGCCGCGGTGACCGCTCTGCTGTCCGCGAGCGGTGCGTTGCCCACGCTCCGGCCGCCCCTCGCGTGGTCGGCGAAGGTCTACAAGCGCGCGAAGGACATCGAGAACGGCAACTGGGGTGCCGAGGCCGTCAACGCCGCCGTGGTGCGGACGGCCGCGGCGATCGCGGTGTCCACGGCCGTCGTGGCGGTCACCGCCACCACCGCCGCGACGTAGCCGGGAGCCGGGTCAGCGCACCAGACGGCCGCCCGGATCGCGGCGTGGTGAATCTCCAGTGCGCGGCGCACAGGAGGCCCTGAACTCTCCTGGCCTCTACGGATCAGTAACATCTGGAGGTACTTCGTCACCGATTTGGGGATCTATCCCGTGCTTTGTACTACTGGCAACCGCTTAGTTTGTCTCGGTGATTCGTTCACCGAGGGTGTCGGCGACGAGGACCCGTCGTCCCCCAACGGCGTCCGCGGCTGGGCCGACCGCGTCGCGGGCACGCTCGCGGCGAACCACGAGGACTTCCGCTACGCCAACCTCGCGATCCGCGGCAAGCTCCTCGGTCAGGTCCTCACGGAGCAGCTGGACCCGGCGCTCGCGCTGAACCCGGATCTCGTGACGCTCTACGCCGGCGGCAACGACCTGATGCGGCCGAAGGTCGACATCGACGCCCTCATCGAGGACTACGACGACGCGGTCGGCAAGGTGGTCGCCACCGGGGCGCGGGTCATCCTGTTCACCGGTGTCGACGGGGTCGAAGACGCGTTGTTCCGCAGGATCCGGGGCCGCGTCGCGATCTACAACGAGCACGTCCGCGGGATCGCCGCGCGCCATGGAGCGCTGCTGGTGGACATGTGGGCGATGCGCCAGTTGCGGGACAGGCGGCTGTGGGCGCCGGACCGTCTGCACCTGAACTCGTTGGGGCACAACGAGATCGCCATCGCCGTCCTCGACGCGCTCGGCGAGCCGCACAAGCTGACGCCCGCCACGCTCGGGCCGAGGCCGTCGCTGAGCCCGCAGGCGCGTCGAACCGAAAACCTCCAGTGGGGCAAGGAACACGCCGTCCCGTGGATCAAACGCAGGCTGCGCGGCGAGTCCTCGGGCGACGCGCTCATGCCGAAGCGGCCGACGATGGACCCCTACACCTGACGCGGCCGAAGCCCGTCGAAGAGGATGCAGATCGTCCGGGCCCGGAACTCGGGTCCGGCATGCTCCGCCGCCTTCGCGGTTCCGATGATGACCGCGATCAGTTCTTCGACGCCGAGGTCCTTGCGGACGTCGCCGGTGTCCTGTGCCCGGCGGAGCAGCACTCCAAGCGCGTCCTTCAGCCGGACACCGATGACCGACCCCGCCGACGGCACGCTGACGCCGGCCGCCGACAGGGCTTCGAAGTAGGCGTTCTTGGCGCCGGACATCTCGATCCAGCCGGTCAGGAAGCCGAAGAACGCGGCGCCCGGGTCGGCCGAGTCAGCGGCCACCGTGGCCTCCGCTTCGTCGACGAAGCGGTGCAGGCGCGCGAAGAGCACCGCTTCCAGCAGGGCTTCTTTCGTCGGAAAGTGCCGAAACACCGTACCGACGCCGACGCCTGCTTCGCGGGCGACCTCTTCGGTGGGCGCGCTGGTGCCTTTGGCCGTGAAGACGCGCTCCGCGGCCTCCAACACCCGTGTGCGGTTACGGCGGGCATCGGCTCGGAGCGGTTTCTCGTCCGTCACAGCGGGGATCCTAGACCCGTTGTCGAGCGCCTAGTCGGGCATCTCGTCCAACACGCGCGCCAGGGCCTTCGGGACGCCGGTGCGCCAGCCGCCGCCCATGATCCGGCGCGACATACGTTGGAAATCGTCGTCCGGGTCGAAGCCCTCGTGACTGAGGAACAGCCGGGTCCCGTGGCCCTCCGGTTCGAGCCGCCACGTGACCGTCCACTCCGGACCCCAGCTGATGCTGAGCAGCCGCTCCGGCTCCACGGCCAACACCTCGCAGGCGACCGGGCCGCCCGCGAAACCCGCGGCGGGAACGGGATCCGCCAACAGCTCGAACCGGTGTCCCACAACGGGTTTGATGTCGTTCGGCATCCGAAGCCAGCGTTCCAGCAGATGGGGTTCGGTCAGCGCGCGCCACACCTTGCGCGGCGGATGCGCCAGGAACTGGTCGACGTGAACGGCCGTCGGATCGTCGTCGTTCAGAAGTCCTCCTCGTCCAGCAGGTCGCGCAGGTTCCCCAGCTTGCCGCGCCAGTACCGCTCGTAGGGCGAAAGCCAGTCGGAGACCTCTCGCAGCGGCACGGCGTCCAGAGAGTAGACGCGATTGCGGCCCTTCCTCTCTTCCCGGACGAGCCCGGCCTCACGGAGCACCCGAAGGTGTTCCGACAGGCTCGGCCGCCGCATGTCGAACTGTTCGGCGATCTCCCCCGCCGCCCGCGGACCGTCGAGGAGGATTCCCAGTACTTCACGCCGGGCCGGATTGGCGAGCGCAGCGAAGACGTCGTCGTTGACCGGCACTAGCGCGGCCAGTTCCCGTAGCCCGAAGCTTCGAGCAGCCCCATCGCGTTGCCGTCAGGATCTTTCAGTGACGTCACTCGCCCCCACGGCATCTCCTCCGCGTCGCCGACCTCGACGCCTTGGGCGCGAAGCTCCGCGATGTCGGCGTCCACGTCCGTGGTGGTCAGCTGGAAATGCACCCGCATGTCGTGATCCAGCCCGCCGACCGCGCGATCGACGAGGACGAGCCCGGTGTCCGCCCCTTTGGGGCCGACCATGACGAACGGACCGTGCGGGCCGCTGACGTCGACGATCAAGTCGAAGCCGAGCTTGCCGAGGTAGAAGTCCCGCGCCTCGGTCAGATCGGAGACCGGCACGGTGAGGAACTGGATGCGGTCGATGTTCATGGGCCGACCATACGTAGGAGAATTCCTACATGTCAACTTTCGACGGCCGTACTACCTCGACATAGATCGAGGTCCAGGGTTCGTGACCAGCGCCGCAACGGCTTGAGTTCGCCTATGGACGAACTTTTAGCGTCGTCGTCATGAGCACAGAAACCACCACGCAGTCCCCCATCCGCCTCGCCGTCATCATCGGCAGCGTCCGGCACGAACGCTTCGCCGACGCCATCACCGGCTGGCTGCTGACCGAACTCGCCACGATCGACGGTGTGGAGGTCGATCCGATCGACCTCGCCGACATCGACCTCCCGTTGCAGGGAACGCGGCCCGGCGGCACCGAGACGGTGATCAGCGGCAGGCTGCGCGACGCGGACGCCTTTCTCGTCGTCACCCCCGAGTACAACCACAGCTTCCCCGCGGCGCTGAAGAACGCGATCGACTGGCACTTCACCGAATGGGCGTACAAGCCCGTCGCGTTCGTCGGCTACGGCGCGGGATCGGGCGGCATCCGGGCGATCGAGCAACTGCGGTTGATCTTCCCCGAACTGCGCGCCACCACCATCCGCGACGCGGTCCTGCTGAACGCTCCGTGGACCCGCCTCGGCCCGAACGGTTACGAGGGAACCGAAGGCGAACGCGGCGCGCTGGCCGCCACGATGACCGAGTTGGGCTGGTGGGCCCGCACCCTGCGCGCCGGACGCGTGGCGGCTCAGGTGAGTGCGTCATGAACCGCCTGACCGGACGGGAGCTGCGCATCGCGGTGGTGATCGCGCTCGGCGGGCTGATGGCCGTTCTCGACACCACGATCGTCGCCGTCGCGCTGCCGCGGTTCATGACCACCTTCTCCGCGTCGCTCACCACGATCCAGTGGATCGCGACCGGCTACGCGCTCGGCATGGTCGCGGCGATGCCGCTCGCGGCGACTTTCGCACAACGGTGGGGAGCACGCCGGGTGTACCTGGCCGCGCTGCTCGTGTTCGCGGTGGCGTCCGTGGCCGCCGGAGCGGCCGGTGATCTGGGCTGGCTGATCGCCGCACGGGTCGCGCAAGGTCTCGCGGGCGGACTGATCAACCCCTTGGGGATGACCATCGGCTTCGGCGCGGTGGCCCCGGAACGCCGGAGCCGGATGACCACGATCACCGGACTTCCCTTGCTGATCGGGCCGATCCTCGGCCCGATGCTCGGCGGGATCCTGCTCGACGGAATGTCGTGGCGGGCGCTGTTCTTCATCACCGTTCCGCCCGCCCTGCTCGCCGTCGCGGGGGTGCTCCGCTGGGTGCCCGCCGACGTCCCGTCGGCCGAACGCACTCCGATCGACGTCGCCGGCGGTCTGCTGCTCGTCCCCGGTGTCGTCGCGGTGGCATACGGATTCAGCGAAGAAACGGCCGGTTTCGAGTTCCGGGTGGCGATCGTCGCCGTCGGGCTGGCGCTCATGGCGGTGTTCACGCGCCGTTCGTGGCATCATCGCGCACCGCTGCTGAACGTCCGGCTCCTGCGCGACCGGACGTTCGGGCGCAACGCCGCCATCCTCGTCCTGTACGCCGGGCCGTACTTCGGTTCGATGCTGCTGATGCCCGCCTACATCCAGGTGATCCGCGGCGACTCGGCCCTGATCAGCGCGGCGATGATGGTGCCGGGCACGATCGGGATGGGCATCGCCATCCAGTTCGCCGCCCGCCTTCTGGAACGCTTCGGCCCGCGGATCGTCGTCGGGACCGGGCTGAGCCTGGCGGTCGCCTCGACCGCACTGACCGTCCTCGTCCTCGCACCGGACACGCCGTACACGGTGCTGGCGATCTTGGGCGTGGTCCAAGGCGCGGGCACCGGAGCGATCATGATGCCCACCATCGTGAGCGCGGGCCGCGACCTGCGAGGCCCGGATCTCGCGTCCGGTTCCGCGATCCTCCCGCTGGCCAGCACCATCGCGAGCGCGGTCGGCACCGCGGCGGTGAGCGCGGTGTTCACCGGGCTGATCGCGGGTGCCACCGGAGGACAGGGGCTCGCCGCGGTGAACGGTTCGCCGGCGCTCACCGGGGAGATCGTCGACGCGTATCGTCTGACCCTCGTCGGCGTGCTCGCGGTCATGGTGCTCGCCCTGGTGGTCAGGCTGCGGACCCGGCCCACCACCCCGACAGCGGAACCCACGACGGTACGGAGCGCGGCATGACGACAACGACACTCGGTGCACACCTGACCATCGGCGAGGTCGCGAGCAAGGCCGGGGTCTCGGCCAACGCCGTCCGGTACTACGAGCGCTACCGCGTCATCACCGCCGAGCGCACCGCGGGCAACGCACGCCGCTTCACGGTCGACGCCATCTGCCGGATCCGGCTCGCGGTCGCCGCCCAGCGGGTCGGGCTCAGCCTCGCCGAAAGCGCCGAGATCCTGGCCGAGATCCCGCCGATGTCCCCCGATCTCGAGCAGTGGTCGCGCGCCGGGCAACGGCTCATCGACGCCGGACAGGCCCGCATCGCCGAACTCACGTCGGTGGTCGACGAGTACCGGACGCTCGAGTTCCTCAGGAGCTGAACGGTGCGTCCGCGGGATTCGTCCAGCGGAACACCGGACGGTTCTCCAGACCGGGGTAGGCGACGGCCATACCCCGGTCCGGGGACATCGACCACAGCCGCGCGTCCGGCGACGCGGCATGCTTCACCCAGTCCGGCGACCAGCCGGGGACGTAGCGCTCATAGATACGACGGATCCGGGCGAGGTCCTTGGCTTCCAGCCTCGCGGGGCCGCTCGTCCGCACTTGCCGGACGTCGTCAGGCGGATCGAACGTCGCGACCATGACGGCGACTTCGCGATGGTCGCGAGCCGCGGCCAGGAACGGTGACGGCAGGCCGTCCGACACCGGGGTGTGGAACCAGAACCTGCCCTCCTCGGCCACGAACCACATCATCGCCAGCGCAGGATTCCCCCTGTCGGTGGTGGTGGCGACACTGGCAGGCAGGCGCGGCTCGTCGAGAAGCTCTCGTACCGCGAGAATCGGTCGGTCCATGAGGCCAGCCTGCAACCTCGACCGCGATCGAGGTCCAGCGCCCGAACACCGGGTTGCGCGTGAAGGCCTCCTTCCCTCGGCTGAGCCGAGGGAAGGAGGCCTTCACGCGCAATCGAGTAGGTGACGCTCAGCGCTGCGGCGGCGGACCACCCTGCGGACCGCCGAACGGACCCTGCTGCGGGAACGGCCCACTGCCCGGCCCCTGCGACGGCGGACCCTGGTACGGACCGCCCTGCGGACCCGCGGGCGGCTGCGGCTGTGGCAGCCGCGAAGGCGGCGGGGCTTGCGGAGGCTCCGGAGCGGCCTCCGGCTCGGGAGCCGGAGCGGCCTTCGGGACCTGACGCGGAGCGGGCGGCTCCTGCCGCGGCGTCGCGACACCGAGCGCCGGAACTTCCTTGCGCGCCACGGCTTCCGCGGCCGCGACGGCCTCGGCGACCTTCGGGTCGCTGGAGGTGTCGAACCAGCCCTGGACCTCTTCGTCCTCCAGGTCCGGCTTCTCGACCGGGTCTTCCTTCGGCGGCTCGTAGCGGAACACGCCGTCGTCGCCGGGGGCGCCGAGCGCGCGGGCGAAGCCTTCCAGGGCCTTGCCGTAGTCGCTCGGGATCATCCAGACCTTGTTCGCGTCGCCCTGCGCCATCTGCGGCAGGGTCTGCAGGTACTGGTACGCCAGGACCTCGGGCGTCGGACGCCCGGCCTTGATCGCCGCGAAGACCTTCTCGATGGCCTTCGCCTGGCCCTGCGCCTGCAGGTACCGGGCGGCACGTTCACCCTGCGCCCGCAGGATCCGCGACTGCCGCTCGGCCTCCGCGCTCAGGATCGCGGCCTGCTTGGCACCTTCGGCCGCGAGGATCTGGCTCTGCTTCTGACCTTCCGCGGTCTTGATCGCCGATTCCCGCTGACCTTCGGCGGTCAGGATCATCGCGCGCTTCTCACGGTCGGCGCGCATCTGCTTCTCCATCGAATCCTGGATGGAGGGCGGCGGGTCGATCGCCTTCAGTTCGACACGGGCGACGCGGATGCCCCAGCGGCCGGTGGCTTCGTCGAGCACACCGCGCAGCTGGCTGTTGATCGAGTCACGCGAGGTCAGCGTCTGCTCGAGGCTCATGCCACCGACGACGTTACGCAGTGTCGTGGTGGTCAGCTGCTCGACACCGACGATGTAGTTCGAGATCTCGTAGACCGCGGCCCGCGAGTCGGTGACCTGGAAGTACACGACCGTGTCGATGGACACGGTCAGGTTGTCCTCGGTGATCACGGGCTGGGGCGGGAAGGAGACGACCTGCTCGCGGAGGTCGATCCGCGCCCGCACCTTGTCCAGGAAGGGCACCAGAAACGTCAGGCCGGGAGAAGCCACCGTCCGGAACCGGCCCAGCCGTTCGATCACGGCTGACTGCGCCTGTGGCACCACCATGATCGCCTTGACCACGACGACGACCACGAACAACGCGAGCAGTCCGACGACGATGAACACCACTGTCTCTGACAACTACCTTCCCCTTACGTAGAAACCTGTTGCGGTGCGGCCGTCCGGCTCACAACTCGGCCGAGACGACCGCCGTGGCGCCCGAGATCTCGACGACCGTCACCGATGTCCCCGGGGCGATCGGTTCCCCTTCGGCCATGCATCGTGCCGACCAGACGTCGCCCGCCAGCTTCACCTGGCCCGCTTCGACGTCCACTGTGGACACTACTACCGCTCGCGCGCCGATCAGCGCGTCGGTGTTGGTCTTGATGTCCGGCCCCGAGAGGAACCGGCGCTTGAGGGTCGGCCGGACGAGCGCGAGCATCCCGACCGAGACGACGGCGAAGACCGCGACGTCGATGAACGGGTTGCCGGTCAAGGCGGCCGAGCCCGCCCCGAACAGGGCCCCGACGCCGACCATGAGCAGGAACAGATCACCCGAGAGCAGCTCGGCGATGATCAAGAGGATGCCGGCGATCAGCCAGATGAGAGCGCCTGTCATGCGTTCATGCTCCCAGATCGCGTCGATTCATACCGAGGAAGCGAAACCGACGTGACCGACGCGTGACCTTGAGTGACCTCGCGCAAATCGGTCATTCAGGACTCTTCGCCGGGGTCGGAGACGAAGTCGATGAGCCGTTCCACCGCTCCGATCAGCGGCGTTTCCAAATCCCGGTAGCTGCCGACGGCCGCCAGGATCCGCTGCCAGCCCTCCCACGGCTCGCCCCAGCCCAGCGCGTCGCACACGCCCTCTTTCCACTCCGTGCCGCGCGGGATCTTCGGCCAGGCTCGGATACCGACCACCGACGGCTTCACGGCCTCCCAGATGTCGATGTACGGATGCCCGGTGATCAGCACGTTCTCGTCGCGGATGGCGTCGACGATCCGGGACTCCTTGCTGCCCGCGACCAGGTGGTCGACCAGCACGCCGAGCCGCCGTCCTGGGCCGGTGCCGAACTCGTCGATACGGTCGGACAGCACGTCCACACCATCGAGTGGTTCCACGACCACGCCTTCGACGCGCAGATCGTGTCCCCAGACCCGCTCCACGAGTTCGGCGTCGTGCTTGCCCTCCACCCAGATCCGCGAATCGCGCGCGACCCGGGCCTTGAGTCCCTGGACCTGCACCGACCCGGACGCGGAGATCCGGCGGACCGGGGTCTTCGGGGCCGCCTTCGCCGGCACCAGCGTGACCGGCTTGCCTTCGAGCAGGAAACCCGCGGGGTTGAGCGGGAACACGCGGTGCTTGCCGTGGCGGTCTTCAAGCACGACGTTGCCGTACTCGATCTTCACCACGGCACCGCAGTAGCCGCTGGCGGGGTCTTCGACCACGAGCCCCGGTTCCGCGGGCACCTCGGGGATCTTCCGCTTGCGCGGACCGGACAGCACGTCGTCGTACGAATGGGAGCGCACGGCGCCCGACGCTAGCGGCGCCCGGAGGCGGCGTCTCCCCGCCACGCCGGTCAGTCGGCCATCCGCAGCATCGTTTCGACGAACGGGGTCCGCTCGCCCCGCTCCAGCGGGCGCATCACGAACAGCGGCGCGAGCGCGACGCACCACGCGTGTACCCGTTCGGCGTCGAAACCCGGCAGATACGGCGCGATCGCGTCGAAACCGTCTTCGAGCGTTCCGCCGTCGCGCATCGGCAACGTGACCCAGTCGGCCAGATCGAACCACGGATCACCGACGCTCGGCCGCGGATCGATCGCGACCGCTCCCCTCCCAGGCCCGCCGTCGAGGACGTTGCCCGGATGCAGATCGCCGTGCACGATCGCGTGCCCTCCCCCGCCGGTCGCCAGCGCGAGCGCCCGCCGCCTCGCCCGATCGAGGGTCTTCAGCGAAAGCGTGGCTTCGGCCACCGAACCGCGCAGCCCACGCTCGGCCAGGTCGTACATGAAGACGACACGGTCTTCCAGCGTCGAGAACTCCGGCGGCGGGGTCACCGCGTGGATCTGGACCAGCAGGTCGCCGACATCGGCCCACGGGACGTTCGCCCCAGCCTCCAGCAGCTGCGTGCCCGGGTCGATGCCTTCCAGCAGGATCGCCCCGTCGGCGAGTGCGGTGTCCAGCACCTGCACGACGCGCGAGCAGCCGTCCCACGCCCGCAGCGCGGCGGCCTCCGACGCGGAGATCGCGTGATCCGGCGTCAGCTTGAGGACCTTCTTCACTCCGTCGTCCCCGGCACAGATCAGGGTCCGCCCGGTGTTACCCGGTTTCGCGTCGACGACGGTGAGCCCCCACCGTGCCGCCAGCCGCGCCACGAGAGCGGGCACTTCGTCGCACCACGCCGCGACCTCCGCCCCGAACCGCGTGACCAGACGCGCACGCGCCTCGTCGTCGATCAGAACAACGGCCACGGGATGGCACGCCAGTCATCGCCCGGCTCCGGGAAGACAGCCTCGGCCAGCAGCAGTTCGGTGCGCTCGGCCAGCGCGCGGATCTCGAACCCGGTGAGATGCTCGCCGAGCGCGTCACCGAGTTCGCCGTCCAGCTTCTCACGCAGGCCACGCAGCTTGCCGATCTCGTCGTCGGTCAGCCGCTCGCCGATCCAGCCCCAGAGCACCGTCCGCAGCTTCGGGTCGGTGTGCAGGCAGATCCCGTGGTCCACGCCGTAGACGCGGCCGTCGGCGCCGGCGAGCACGTGCCCGCCCTTGCGGTCGGTGTTGTTCACCACGATGTCGAGTACGGCCAGTTCCCGCATTCCCTGCCGGTTCGCGTGCGCGAGCACCGCAGGTTCGCCGTCACGATCGTGCGCGTGCAGCACGACGCGCCAATCGTCCGGCACGCTGTCCGGGGACCGGACGTCGACCAGTTCCTCGTCGGTGGTCTCGATCCACAGCTGCACCATGCCGGGCCCGAACGGACCGTCGCGCAGCACCGTGGGCGGGATCGCGCCGAGCCCGGAGGCATCGGCGATCATCGCCGTCGCGACCTCACGGCCGGCGAGCGTCCCGTCCGGGAAGTCCCACAGCGGCCGCTCACCGGAAACCGGCTTGTACACGACGTTGCCGGTGACGCCGTCGAGCTCGATCGTGCAGAACAACGTGACGTTGGAGGCGTCGACGAGCCTGCCTTCGACGTCGATCTTGCCGCGCGTCACCAGGTCCCGCGAAGTCTCCGTCACCTCGTCAGTCCTCGAGGACGTCGACGTCGCGCCGGTACCCGTTCTGGCGCGGGCAGATGTGGCCCGCCGGGTCGAGCGGTTCCGCGCACAGCGGGCACGGTTTGCGGCCGGCGTTGACCACCCGGTCCGCCCGTTCCGCGAAGGCGCGCGCCGCACCGGGGCTCAGGAAGACGCGGACGGCGTCCGGCCCCTCTTCGGTGTCGTCCAGAACGACCGTTTCGTCCACCTCGCCTTCCGTCATGGCGAGCAATTCGATGACGACGGCGCTGCTGTCGGCGTCCCAGCCGAGCCCCATCGTGCCGACGCGGAACTCCTCCTCGACCGGGACGGTCAGGGGGTCGACGTCGAGGAGCTCGTCGGGCGCGTCGTCCGGAACGTCCGCGCCGAACCGGCTGGCGACCTCTTCCAGCAGCGAGCTGAGCCTCTCGGCCAAGACCACGACCTGCTGTTTTTCGATCGTCACACTGATCGTGCGGACGTCCTCGGACGCCTGGAGGTAGAACGTGCGGTCGCCGGGCTCACCGACGGTTCCTGCGACGAACCGGTCGGGCTGGCGGAAGACGTGGATTACGCGAGACATGGCACCTTTGACCCTAGGCCACGGCCCCATGATCGGCATCCGCCGCCCCACGGTTCAGCCCAGGGCGAAACCGCTGCGCCCCGAGCCGTCATAGGCAAAGAGCCGAACCTAGGCTTCCCCTGTGGTTGAGATCGCCCCTTACGGCACCTGGACGTCTCCCCTGTCGGCCGCCGACGTCGCGGCCTCGGGAGTCAGCGCGCAATGGCTCGGAACGGCGGGAAACGAGGTCTGGTGGGCCGAAGCGAGAACAGGTGAAGGCGGCCGCGTCACCCTCGTGCGGTCCCGCGCCGACGGCACGGTCGAAGACATCCTTCCCGCTCCCTGGAACGTCCGGAACCGGGTCCACGAGTACGGCGGCCGTCCCTGGCTCGTCCTCGACGACGTCCTGGTCTTCACCCACTGGACGGATCAGCGCGTCTACCGTCGCGACCTCACCACCGGCGAGACGACGCCGTTGACCCCGGAACCGGCGACGCGGCACCAGATCCGCTACAGCGACCTCCGGCCCGGCCTGCCCGGCGAAGTGTGGATGGTCCGCGAGCGCAGCACCGGCCCTCGCCGCGTCGACATCGCCCGCGACCTCATCGCGGTCCCCCTCGACGGCGGTCCGGAACGCGTGCTGACCGCCAGCCATCACTTCCTCACCGCACCGCAGCTCTCGCCCGGCGGGAAACGTGCGGCGTGGCTCGGCTGGAACCACCCCGCGATGCCTTGGGACGGCACCGAACTGTGCGTCGCCGAACTCCGCGAAGACGGGACCTTCGGGCCGCACCGCGTACTCGCCGGCGCGGCCGACGTCTCCGTCTGCCAGGTCGACTGGGAGTCGGCGGACAGCCTGCTGGCCCTGCTCGACCCGCACGGCTGGTGGAACCTGCACCGGGTCGGGCTCGACGGCGGCATCACCAACCTGGCCCCGGCCGAACAGGAGATCGGCGGTGCGCAGTGGAAACTCGGCGCCCGCTGGTTCACGCCACTCGGAGGCGGCCGCTTCGCCGTCATCGCCTCGGGCAAGCTCGCCGTCCTCGACGAGGCGACGCGGGAACTGACCCCGGTGGCGGCCGCCGCCGACCTGACCGCGTGGTCCACCAACGGGCTGGCCGTCCACGAAGGCTGCGTCGTCGGCGTCGCAGCGGGCCCGAAACGCGAAGCCGCCGTCGTCAAGGTCGATCTCGCCGGTGGGACGGTGACCGAACTGGCTTCGGCACCCGAACCGCCTTCGCCCGCCTACCTGTCGACGCCCGTCGAGCGGATCTTCAAGACCGACGACGGCGACCGGATCCCGGCCTTCCTCTACCTCCCCGCGAACCCCGACTTCGCCGCGCCGGACGGAGAACTGCCACCGCTGTTCGTGTACCCGCACGGCGGGCCCACCGGCCGCGACAGCGCGGTGCTCGATCACGAGATCGCCTACTTCACCAGCCGCGGGATCGCCGTCGTCACGGTGAACTACGGCGGCTCGACCGGCTACGGCCGCGCCTACCGCGAACGGCTGCGCGAGCAGTGGGGCGTCGTCGACGTCGCCGACTGCGTCACCGTCGCCGAAGCCCTTGCCGCCGAAGGCACCGTCGACGGTGACAGGCTCGCGATCCGCGGCGGCAGCGCGGGCGGCTACACCTCCGCCGCGTCCCTGACCACGACGACGACCTATCGCGCGGGCACCGTCATGTATCCGATCCTCGACCTCACCCAGTGGACCGGTGACGGCGGCGAAACACACGACTTCGAGTCCCGCTACCTCGACGGGTTGATCGGACCGCTGCCGGAGACCGAGCAGCGCTACCGCGACCGGTCACCGATCAACAACGCGGGCACTCTCGCCGGTCCCCTGCTGTTCCTGCAGGGGCTGGAGGACGAGATCTGCCCACCCGAGCAGGCGGACCGCTTCGTCGCCGGACTGGCCGGGCGCGGCATCGAGCACGCGTACCTGCGGTTCGAGGGCGAACAGCACGGGTTCCGGAAGGCGGAGACGATCGTGGCCGCGCTCGAAGCGGAGTTGTCGTTCTACGGTCAGGTCTTCGGCTTCGAGACACCCGGCGTGCCGAAGCTCCGGCTGAGCCGGTGAGGCCACCGAACACGCGACCGGGCGACACGATCGCCTTGATCGCCCCGGCGGGCCCGGTCCCGCCGGACCTCGTCGAGAAGGCGCTGCCGGTGCTCCGCGGCTGGGGCGTCGAGGTCCACGTCGGCGAATGCGTCCGTGCGACCTCCGCCGGTTACCTGTCGGCTTCCGACGAGGACCGGGCCGCCGAGTTCACCCGGGCCTGGCTGGACCCGGGAGTGACCTGCGTCCTCGCCGCCCGCGGCGGCTACGGCTCGCAGCGCATGCTCGACCTGATCGACTGGGCGGCGCTGAAGGCGGCCGGGCCCAAGATGTTCGCCGGGTCGAGCGACGTCACCGCGCTGCACCGGGCGGTCAACGTCCACTTGGGACTGGAGACGCTGTTCTCCCCGATGCCCGCGACCACCCTGTTCGACGCGGTGGCCGCCGAACACCTGCGGCTTTCGCTGTTCGAACCGGAAGGCGTCCGGCTGATCACCTCGCCGACGTCGTCGCCGCTGGTGCCGGGCACCGCGACCGGGACGCTCATCGGCGGCAACCTCGCCCTGCTGACGGCCGGTCTCGGCGCGCCGGAACAGGGCTCGGCGCGCGAGTCGATCGTGCTGCTGGAGGACGTCACCGAGAGCCTCTACCGGATCGACCGGATGCTCACCCAGCTGCTGCGTTCCGGCTGGCTCGACGGTGTCCGTGGCTTCGTGCTCGGTTCGTGGAAGTCCTGCGGTGACCCCGAGGAGATCCGCGCCCTGATGCTCGACCGGCTCGGACCGCTCGGCGTGCCCATCGCGTGGGACTTCGGCGTCGGACACGTCCCGGCCTCGCCGACCATCCCCCTCGGAGCACGGGCCACCCTCGACGCCGACGCGGGAACGCTCCAACTTTTGCCATAACGGCAACGGAACTTGCGGAGACGGCGGGACCGAGGGCATCTTGCGGTCATGGATTCGACACAGCAGTTCTGGGAAGACTTCTACCGGGACAAGGACCAGGTCTGGAGCGGGAAGGCGAACCCGATCCTGGTGAACGAGGTCGCCGCCCTCACGCCGGGCACCGCGCTCGACCTCGGCTGCGGCGAGGGCGGTGACGCCATCTGGCTCACCCAGCAGGGCTGGCGCGTCACCGCCGTCGACATCTCGGACGTCGCGCTCCAGCGCGCCGCCGCCCACGCGGCCGAGGCCGGCGCCGAGGGCATCACCTGGGAGCGCCACGACCTGGCGAAATCGTTCCCGGAAGGCCGTTTCGACCTCGTCTCAGCCCAGTTCTTCCACTCCCCTGTCGCGGTCGACGGCGAGCGGGACAAGGCGCTTCGCCGCGCCACCGAGGCGGTCGCACCTGGCGGCACCCTGGTGGTCGCCGGTCACGCGGGCTGGCCGACCTGGATGGACGAGCCGCCGCACAAGGACGTCCGCTTCCCGACGACCGACGAGGTCCTCGAAGCGCTGGCGTTGGCCGACGGCGAATGGACCGTGGAGCGGCAGGAAGTGATCACGCACGACTTCCCCGGTCCGGAGGGGCAGCACGGAACGCGGTCGGACAACGTGCTCCGCGTGCGCCGCTCGGGCTAGGTACCGTCATGGCATGCGGATGTCGCCTGCCGAAGCCCGGTCACGGTTCGAAGGCGAGCGGATCGCGCGGCTCGCGACGGCCGGCGCGGACGGCGTCCCCCATCTCGTGCCGGTGACGTTCGTCGTCGAAGGCGACTCTGTCGCCTTCGCGATCGATCACAAGCCGAAGAGCACGACGGCGTTGCGGCGACTGAAGAACATCGCGGAGAACCCGGTGGTCAGTTTTTTGACCGACCGCTACGACGAGGACTGGGCCGGGCTGTGGTGGGCCCGGGCGGACGGCGTCGCCCGGGTTCTGACGGATCCCGACGAGCAGGCCCTGCCGGTGAGGCTGCTGCGCGAGAAGTACCCGCAGTACGAAGCGCAGCCTCCTCCGCACGCCGTGGTCACCACGCTCGTCCACTCCTGGACGGGATGGCGCTCTTCCTGAGCTTTTTGGTCGTGTTGCCGTTTTACGGCAACACGACCTTCGCCACGGCGTATAGGTCGTTATACACTTTGGAAGGCAAAGTCCGTGAAGGCCTCCTTGAGGGACTCTGGGTCCCTCAAGGAGGCCTTCACAGACTTGGTGATCGCCACGTGCGTCCCACGTGCAACAGCAGTAACAGCGGCTGCGCGTGAAGGGCCCCTTCCCTCGGCTGAGCCGAGGGAAGGGGCCCTTCACGCGGCTCAGCCGGGGAAACTCGCCCTTCGCGACCGCGCAGCCCTCCCCCGGCGGTGTCACCAATGTGGCATTGGGGACACCCAGCGTCTCCAATGCCACATTGGGGACACCGAACGAACCGGAAGGCTCGCGCCAAACCCCGGTACCTGAAAGTCACGACCGAGGAGCCTCAGCCGGCAGGAACTGCTCCACCGGCTTCCCCCGCCAAGCAGCGATGATCCCCAGCGGATCCGGCCGAAGCAGCGAAGCGGCCGCGTACACGCTCGCCGCGACGACACCGGCCATGAACCACCAGTCGTACAGCGCCT
The DNA here is from genome assembly GCF_000754115.1 of Amycolatopsis sp. MJM2582. Lineage (NCBI taxonomy): Bacteria > Bacillati > Actinomycetota > Actinomycetes > Pseudonocardiales > Pseudonocardiaceae > Amycolatopsis > Amycolatopsis sp. MJM2582. Next base: position 723,078 of record NZ_JPLW01000002.1, on the reverse strand, counting down.
GCTCCCCCGTCGGGTAGTAGACCAGCGTCACGAACACCGACACCGCGACGACGACTGCGAGGTTCCGGCGACGCCATTCGAAGGCCGACAGGACCACGAAGCCCCAGGTCAGGTACCACGGCAGCGAGGGCGGCGGGACGATCGCGCCGGCCAGCAGGACGATCGCCATCCGGTGGATCGCCGGGTAACCGCCGTCGCGCGCCAGCCACCACTGCCAGCCGGCGAAGACGAACAGGCCGACCATCGCGATCGCCCGGAACACCGTGACGAACGGCGAGACCTCGACGTCGATCACCAGGTTCACCAGCGAGTAGAAGATCTCGCCGATCCCGGTCGGGAAGTTCATCCAGTTCGCGATCAGCGTCGGCGCCTTGAGGCCGGTCAGCCAGCCCAGGTTGACCGACCCGAGCGAGAGCCAGGTGCCCGCGACGAACACCGGCAGGAAGATCCCGACCGACGCGGCGCCCGCGCGGAAGAAGTTGACCACCTTCCGGTCGCCGGGCAGGTGGTTCGCCCACACCCAGACCAGGAACGGCAGCGCCCACGCCGCGGTCGGCTTGATCAGCATGCCGATGGTGACCAGGACGATCGCGACGACGTGCTTGCGCTCCAGCGCGGCCAGCACGCCCACGGTGAGGAAGCCGAGCATCAGCAGGTCGTTGTGCGGGCCGCCGACGAGGTGGATCACCGTCATCGGGCTGGCGATGGCGAGCCACAAGGTGATCGGCAGCTTGCCGCCGAGGTGCTTGACCAGCCGCGGCAGCGACCACAGCATCCCGACCAGGCCGATCATCAGCACCAGCCGGGTCGCGATGACACCGGCGATCATGTCGTTGCCGGTGACCGAGACGATCCCCTTGGCGACCAGCAGGAACAGCGGGCCGTACGGCGCGGGGGTGGTCTGCCACAGCGGGTGGACGTTCTGGACGACGTCCGGCAGCACGACCAGCTCGGCCGGGCCGTTGGCGTACGGGTCGAGGCCGTTGAGCAACTGCGCGCCCTGCGCGAGGTACGAAAAGACGTCGCGGGTGAACAGCGGCGGCGACACCAGCAGCGGCGCCATCCAGCAGGCGGCGGCGATGACGATCGGACGGCTGCCGATCCGGCCGGCGAGCGCGTAGCGGCCAAGCCGGACCCACGCCCAGATGATCAGCGCGAAACCCGTGTACAGCATCGCGTTGGCGAGGATGCGGCCGTGGCCGTAGCGGATCCACGACAGTGGCCCGTGCCCCAGGATCGGGTCACGGATGAGGATGCCACCGGCGCCGAGCGCCGCCAGCATCAGCAGCGTGCTGCCGATGGTTCCCATCGCGATGGTGCGGTACGGGAACCGGGAAGGCACCCGTAGCCGCTCGCCGAGGGAACCGGCCGAGGGCGTCTGCTGGGGGTCTGTCGTGGTCGCCATTTCGAGATTGGAGGTTACACACCGCGCCTGTGCGAGTGCGCGGCAATGGGGGTTTCCCGCGCGGTTCCACCGGGCAACGCGGCGAGCAGCGACTTCGTGTAGTCGTGCTTCGGATCCAGCAGAACCTCCTCCACCGTGCCGACTTCCACCAGCTCCCCTCGGTACATCACGGCGGCCCGGTCGGCGATGTTCCAGGCCAGCCCGAGGTCGTGGGTGATCACGAGCCCGGCGAGGCCGAGTTCACGCCGCAGGCGCAGCAACAGCGCGAGGATCTCCCCTCGCACCGACGCGTCGAGCGACGCCACCGGCTCGTCAGCCACGATCACGCCGGGGTCCAGCGCGAGCGCGCCCGCGATGACGACTCGCTGCCGCTGCCCGCCGGACAGCTCGTGCGGAAGCCGGTCGAGGAACTTCTCCGCGGGCCGCAGTTCGGCCGCTTCCAACGCCTTGACGACGATCTCGTGCTCGTTCGCGCCCATTCCGTGGATGCGCGGGCCTTCCGCGACGGCCTCGTACACCGTGTGGTTCGGGTTCAACGCGCTCGTCGGGTCCTGCAACACGAGCTGGACCTGCCGCCGGTACGCCTTGAGCCCGGCGCCACCGAGCGGGACCGGCTTGCCGTCGTAACGCACCGTTCCGGAATCGGGTTTCTGCAGCCCGAGCAGCGTCCGGGCCAGCGTCGTCTTGCCGGAGCCGGACTGGCCGACGAGCGCGACGATCTCGTCCTTCCGCACCTGCAGGCTCACCCCTGCGACGGCGTCGATCCGCTTGCCGCTGCGATCGCGGAAGCTGACGCGCAGGTCTTCGGCTTCCAGCAAGGCGGGCTGGTCGGCGCTGCGTTCCGGTTCGGGCGGCAGTGGCGTGCTGGTCGCGGGCGCGAACCGGGACACCGGGTCGCCGACGGTCGGGAACGCTGCCGCCAGCGCCTTGCTGTGCTCGTGGTGCGGCGCGCTCATCAACTCGGCGCTCGGCCGCTCCTCGACGATCTCGCCGTCGTACATCACCGCGATCCGGCGGCAGGTCGCGGCGAGCACCGACAGGTCGTGACTGATCATGATCAGCCCGATCCCCTGTTCGGCGACGAGCCTGCCCAGCAGGTCGAGCACCTGGGCCTGGACGACGACGTCGAGCGCGGTCGTCGGCTCGTCCGCGATGATCAGCCGCGGCGAGCAGGCCAGCGCCATCGCGATCATGACGCGCTGCTTCTGGCCACCCGACAGTTCGTGCGGGTACGCCCCGGCCCGGCCCGGCGGCAGGTCGACCTGCTCGAGCAGTTCCTTGACCTTGGCCTGGATCTCACCGTCCGACAGCGCCTTGCCGCCGGGCGGGTGCAGCCGGATCGGCTCCGCGATCTGCTCACCGATCTTCCGCACCGGGTTGAGCGCGTGCATCGCGCCCTGGAACACGACCGAGGCCTCGGCCCAGCGCACCGCGCGCAGCCTGCCCCACTTCATGGCCGTGACGTCTTCGCCGTCCAGCAGGATCTCCCCGCTGACCTTCGCCGAACGCGGGAGCAGCCGCAGCACGCTCATCGCGACCGTCGACTTCCCCGACCCCGACTCCCCCGCGACGCCGAGGGTGTCGCCGGGTTCGAGCACGAGGTCGACGCCGCGGACGGCGGCGACCTCGCCGCTTCCGGTGGCGTATGTGACGCCGAGGTTCTTCAGTTCCAGCAAGGGGCTCATGAGTGCTGTCCCTTCAGGCGCGGGTTCAGCACGGTCTCCAGCGCGCGTCCGACGAGGGTGAAAGCGAGGACGACCACGACGATCGCGAGACCCGGCGGCAGCAGGTTCCACCAGGCGCCCTTGCTGATCGCGCCGTTGTTCAGCGCGGTCTGCAGCATGGCTCCCCACGAGACGGTGTTCGGATTGCCGACACCGAGGAACGCCAGCGTCGCGTCCGCGATGACCGCGTTGCCCACGACCAGCGTGGTGTTGGCCAGCACGAGCGGCATGACGCCGGGCAGCACGTGCTTGCCGACGATGTGCAGGTGACCGCCGCCGAGCGCCTTCGCGCGCTCGATGTACGGACGGCCTTCGATCGTCAGCGTCTGCGCGCGGACCAGCCGGGCGGTGCTCGGCCAGGCGGTGACACCGATGGCGACGATCACCGTCATCGCGCCCTGCTCCAGCACCGACGCCAGCGCCACGGCGAGGACGAGCGACGGCAGTACCAGGAAGAAGTCCGTGAACCGCAGCAGCAGCCCGGACAGCCAGCCACCGAAATGCGCGGCGGCGATCCCGATGATCGTGCCGATCAGGACCGAGAGGAAGGCCGCCGAGAACCCGACGAGCAGCGAGATCCGCGCGCCCCAGAACGTCATCAGCAGCACCGAACGGCCGTCGATGTCGGTGCCGAGCCAGAATTCCCCGCTGGGCGGGTTCAGCGAACCGCCGTGGGCCTTGGTGACGTCGAGGCCGGACTCGTCCGAGATCACCGGCGCGAGGATGGCCAGCACGGTGAGGATGCCGAGGAAGGCGAGCCCGAAGACACCGGCCTTGTTCGTCGTGAACTCGTGCCAGCGCTTGGCCACGGCCTCGCGGCGGCGGCGCCAGACGATCGAACCGGGTTTTTCCGCTGTGGTCATGCCGTCCGCACCCTGGGGTCGAGCACGCGGTAGAGCAACTCCGCGAGCAGGTTCATCAGCACCACCGCACCGGCGAGGGTGACGAAGACTCCTTGCAGGACAGGCAGATCAGGTCCGCGGAGCGCTTCGTAGAGCAATTGCCCGAGCCCCGGCCAGCTGAACACGGCCTCGACCGAGACCGCGCCCGAGACCACCATGCCGAACTGCATGAAGACCAGCGTCACCGTCGGCAGCAGGGCGTTGGGCACGGCGTGCCGTTTGCGCACCAGGTCGTCGCGCAGGCCCTTGGCCCGCGCGGTGGTGAGGTAGTCCGAGTTCATCTCGCCGATCAGCGACGACCGCATGACCAGCATGTACTGCGCGTAGAACACCACCAGCAGGGTCACGCACGGCAGCACCAGATGGTGGAGGACGTCGAGCCCCTCGCTGAAGAAGCCGGGCGCGACGTCCGGGGAATGCATGCCCCGGCTCGGAAAGAGCCCGTCGGTCGCCACGAGCAGCATGAGCCCGAGCCAGAACTGCGGGACCGACCACAAGGTCAGCGCGATCCCGGTCTGCGCCTTGTCGAACCCGCTCCCCCGGCGCCAGCCCGCGCGGATGCCGAGCCACAGGCCGAGCGCGACCGCGAGCACCGTCGCGCTGCCGACGAGCAGGATCGTCGGCCACAACCGCTCGCCGATCATGTCGAAGACGGGGCGCCGCTGCAGGTACGAGACGCCCATGTCGCCCTGGAGCAGGCCGACGACGTAATCCCAGAACTGTTGCAGCAGGGGTTTGTCCACGCCCATCTGGGCGCGCAGCTCCGCCATCATCTTCGGATCGGTCGGCCGGTCGCGGACCATGAACCGCACGGGATCGCCGGGCAGCGTCCGGAACAGGAAGAACCCCAGCACGACGACGAGCGCGAGACTCGCCAGCGCGCCGCCGATCTTGGAGAGCACGAACCGGGCGGTGCCGGTCCCGCCCCGGCGCTCGTCGGGATCGACGAGCGCCGAGGACTGGTCGAGGGAACTGAGTGCTTCGGTCAACGCGGTCCTTCAGATTCTGTTGGTGAACCCGCGTCCGCGATCGCGTCGGCAGAGCGCGACCTGGTCATCCCTGTCACGGTGAGCAGGAAGGGCGCCCTGCCACCGCAATAGCGGGGCCTTCGGCCGGGCGGGTTCACGCGTTCTGTCCCTTTCTCGGAGTACATCGCAGCTCCGCCAACACGGCGCTCACTCCCGGTCGTCAGCCGACTTGCCGCGCCGCCCGAGCAGCACACCGCCGCCGACGAGCACCACGAGCACGACCGCGCCGATGCCGATCCACAATCCGGTGTTGCTGCTCTCCTCAGCGCCGGCCGCCGCCGCGTCGGCCGGGGTGGCGCCGTAGACGCCCCAGTAGCCGGACTGCTCGAGGATCGCGCCGTCGGGCTGCGGCTGCTTGGTGAACGAGGAGAACTTGTCCGAGCGATATGCCTCGAGCACGTTGTCGTAGTCCAGGACGACGTCGACGTACTCGCCCGCCAGCACGGCCTGCGCCTGCTTGACGAGCTCGGCGCGCTTGGCCGGGTCGAACTCGGTCAGCTGCTTCTTGTACAGGTCTTCGTAGCGCGGGTCGCAGAAGAACGTCGCAGAGCTGCCGCCGTTGCCCTCCGCGTTCGGGCGGCCGGCGCAGGTGTTCAGGCTCAGCGCGTAATCCGGGTCGGGCGAGGTGCCGTAGCCGGAGATCGCGAGGTCGTAGTTGCCCGCGGTGGTGCGGTCGTCCAGTTCGTCGTCGGAGACGAGTTCCTGCTTGACGCCGATGCCGGCGTCCTTGAGCCAGCCGGTGACGAACTGCGCGACACGCTGGTCGAACGGCCGGTTCGCGTGCCCGGCGAGGCGGAACTCCAGCTTCGCGCCGCCGGGGGCGACGCGGATGCCGTCCGCTCCCTTGGCGTAGCCGGCCTGGTCCAGCGTGGCGTTCGCGGCCGCGATGTCGAACTTGGTCTTCTCGGCGTCGGACGGGGTCCAGGTGTAGGCCTTGTAGATCGCCGGCACGACACCGGTCCCGGCCTGGCCGTAGCCGTTCATCACCTTTTCGACGATGGTGTTGGTGTCGATCGCCTGCGCGATCGCCTTGCGGACGCGGAGATCCTTGAGGATCGGGTTCCCGTCACCGATCGGCTTGTCGAGCACGTTCTTGACGCCGAAGTTGATGATGAGCTCGTTGTACCGGCGGCCCGGCGCCTTGTTCGTGGTGATGTTCTTCTCGCCCTTGAGCGCGTCGAACTGCGTCGGCGTGAGGCGGTTGATGACGTCGACCTCGCCCTGCTTCAGCGCGTTGACCGCGGCCTCGGCGTCCTTGAACTGCAGCAGCTGCAGTTCGTCGACCTTGGGCGCGCCGCGCCAGTAGTCCTTGTTCGCCTTGAACTTCACGAACTCGTTCTTCTTGTACTCGGTCAGCAGGTACGGCCCGCTGCCGACGCCGACCACGGCCATGTCGTCGGTCGAAGGCGCGTTGAGGTCCTTGATCGGCTCCCAGATGTGCTTGGGCACGATCGGGACGTCGAGCGAGGTCATACTCGACTGCGGGGCCTTGGTCTTGATGACGAGCGTCTTGTCGTCCGGCGCCGACACCGAGGCGAAGTTGGTGACGTAGCTGCCGTTCGCGGTGCGGGCGTTCTCGTCGTCGAGCATCCGCTGGAAGGTGTACGCGGGGTCCTGCGCGGTGATCGGCTTGCCGTCGGACCACTTCATCCCCTGACGGATGGTGAAGGTCCAGGTGAGCTTGTCGTCCGACGTCTTCCACGACTCCGCGATCCCGCCCGTGGGCTGGGTGTCCTCGGCCGAAGGCAGGGTCAGGAACTCGTAGTTGAACCGGCCGACCTGGGTCGACGCCGCCAGCTGGGCGGTGAAGGGGTTCAGGTGGTCGATGCCGGTCGTGAGCGCCACCCGGAGGACCTTGCCCTGCTGCTGTGCCGCCGCGGCGGGCACGAAAGGCACCGTCGCGACCGCCGAAGCGGCGAGGACGGCGACCACGCGAAGACCGCGCCGTCGCCTCGGAAAACGCTCTGTGCGCACGAAGACCACCCCATCGAAACTCGCTGTAACCCAACCCCCGAGGCGGAAAAGTAACCACATGTCGCGGTAACCGCGCAATGACTCGCCAATACCGATCGTGCACGGCGAATGTCGTCGCGTGGTCGACAGCTACTTTACGTCTCGCCGACGTTGCAGTGCGTCACCGTTTCGGCGCGCGAACCGGCGACACGTGCGGTGTCCTGGGTATTCAAGGGAAGCGGGCTTGCAAAAGTCTTGCGCGCGATGATGCCCAATCGATACGTG
>NZ_JPLW01000002.1:361892-715271 GCF_000754115.1 Amycolatopsis sp. MJM2582 | reverse complement strand
ACGAAACGCGGGGGCGTCAGCCGACGGAGACCTCACGCCGCCGCGCGGTGGCCGCGGCCGCGTAGAGCCACGCGAACAGCGCCCACATCCCGGCGAAGATGAGCCCGACGGTCACGTACGCGACCGTCCACAGCACCGCGGGCGTCTCCGACTTCCGCTCCCGTTGCAGGAACTCGATCTCGGACATGAACGGGCGCGTGCCGGACGTCGCGTCGATCGACGGCGCGTTCGCGGCCGGGTCGGCGGGCGCGTAGATCGGGGCGAGCCCCATCACCCGGTTCGGGACGTGCACGCGGATCCCGGTCTTCCACTGGCCGAACACCGGCAGCGGCTGGGCCGTGCGGTACACCCCGTCGCCGATCTTCTCCAGCGGCGCGGTGAAGAAGTCGCCGCCCTGCCAAGCGAATCCGTTCAGCCATACGGCGTCTTCGGCCAGATCGGGCCGCGAGATCGTGACGGTCGCGTCGACCCAGCGAGGCGTGCCGCCGCCGTGCGGGTTCGAGATCGGCAACCCGGTCGCGGCCTCGGTCAGCCGGACGTCCGCAGTGAACCCCGGTTCCGGATCGGCCGGGACGGCGACCGCCGACATCAGCGCGACCGCGCCCAGCGCGCCGACGAGCCCGACCGCGTGCCGAGGACCGGCCGCAGGCACCAGCGTCGCCGTCTCCTCCACTCGCTGGTACTGCCAGACCCCGATGAACGCGCCCGCGAGCGCCGCGCCGGTCCCGAACAGGACGAACAGCGGCAGATGCGCCGTGGGCCAGGGGTTCGGCATCAGCCATCGGGTGAACGCCGCCTCGGCGAGCATCCCGGCCGTCCCCACGAGCAGACCGGCGACGGCGGCGAAGGTATAGCCCTGCCGGTTGCGCATCGCGAAGGCGACGACCTCGATGATCACCGCTTCGGCGACGTACGGCAGCAGCGACGCCACGTGCAGGTCGGCGAACAGCGGGATGACGGCGAACGAAGCACGGGAGGCGAGGAAGACCGCGAGGACGATCAGCGCCCCGCCGGGACCCCAGGAAAGCCGGCCGTAGGTCAGCGTCCAGGCGCCGATCAGGCCGACTAGCACGACCTGAGACAGCATCGGGAACTGCGGGACGCCGAGATCGAACTCCATGAGGAACGCCGAAGCGCCCATCATCCAGGCACCGGCGAGGACGGGGCCGAGCAGGCGCACGACCGGTCCGGTCGCACCGACCTGGCGCGCCTCGCCGAGCAGCAGTTGCAGACCCAGCACGACGCAGACGCCGCCGCCGATCATCAGGACATGCGTCGGCCCCCATTCGGTGACGTCCTGGCCGAACAGGCGGTGCCAGACGTCGTCGAGCGGGAAGCCCGCGATGCCGACCAGCCCGGTCGCCATCATCTGGATGGACCCCATCGGCGCCCGCCAGTGCGGGCCGATCTTGAACGTGCGCTTGGGCAGATCCTTCGTGGCCAGGGTCGCGCTGAGCACGCCGCTGGCGAAGATGCCCATCAGTCCGAAGTAGATCGGGTAGTGCGACGGGTTCGCGAGCGGGCCTTCGTCGCGGCCGAGTTCCATGTGGATCGGCACGTCCCAGTAGACGCCGATCAGCGCCGACATCCCGGACAGGAAGGCGACGAACATCGGCAGTGCCGCCCAGCGCGGCAGACCGGTGAGCCCGGCCATCCAGTCCGCGACGCGACCGAAGACCGTCCGCTTCCCCGCGCGCTCGCGAAGCACGAAAAGGGCCAAGGGCAGGAAGACCGCCGTGAACATCAGGCCCGCGATGACGATCTGCCCGAATTGCGCTCCGCCGGCAGGCGGGCTCTCCTGAGCCATGAACACCGGTCTCGCCTTCCTGCTAACCTGAGTAACTGTTACCTTGGGGTAACACGATAGGTGCAAGGTCCCGGCCGGGCAAGCCGGGGCGTACGACTTGGAGGGACCTCGATGCGGAGGATCGGCGGGATCACCGTGGCCGCGCTGTTGGCCGTGACCGGCTGCTCGGGAACGACCGGCCCCGAACCGGCCACCGGCACCCGGACCGTCAAGTTCTCGATCACCGAGGGCAAGCGCACGGCAGGCCCCGAGGAGGTCGCGGTGCGCACCGGCGAGAACGTCGCGCTCGAAGTCACCTCCGACCAGCCGGACGAACTCCACGTCCACGGCTACGACAAGGCAGCCCAGCTCTCCCCCGGCGTTCCGGGGACGGTCGCCTTCACCGCGAACATCGACGGGATCTTCGAGGTGGAACTGCACAAGAGCGGCGCGGCGGTGACCAAGCTCCGGGTGAGCGGATGATCCTGGCGCACGGACTCGGCGGGCGGTCCGACCTGCCGGTCCCGCTGTGGCTCGCGCTCTACGCGGGAGCAGCGGCCGTCGTGGTCTCGTTCTTCGCGCTCACCGTGCTCTGGAAGAAGCCCAAACTGCGCGGCGCGGACGCCGGACGGCCTCTTCCCCTTGGTCTGCAACGGTTCGTCGACAGCGCGTTCTCGCGGGTCGCGTCGGGCGTGCTCGGCGTGGTGTTGTTCGCTGGGTTTCTGGCGATGGCGTGGGGCGGCCCCGACAGTTCGGCCGACAATCCGGCTCCCGCCTGGTTCTACGTCTGGTTCTGGGTCGGACTCGTTCCGCTTTCACTCCTGTTCGGCCCGGCCTGGCGGCGGTTGAATCCACTGAGGACGGTTGCGTCGCTCATCCCGTCCCGGCACCGCGAACTCCCGGACCGGCTCGGCTATCTGCCCGCGATCGTCGGCCTCCTGGCGTTTTTGTGGCTGGAACTGGTGTTCCCGCACTCGGATTCGCCTCGCGCGATCGCTCTTTTCGGCACCGTGTATGCCGTTATACACATTGCGCTCGGCGTGGTCTTCGGTCCGCGCTGGTTCGACCGCGGTGACGCTTTCGAGGTCTACGCTCGCCTGATCGCGGCCCTCTCCCCGTTCGGCAGGCGGGCCGACGGACGTCTGGTGGTCCGGAACCCGCTGGACGGCCTGCTCACCGTCTCCCCCGCGCCGTGGCTGACCGCACTGGTGCTGGTAGTGCTCGGCTCGACCGCGTTCGACGGTCTGACCCGGCTCCCGTTCTGGACGTCGCTGGACGCCGGCGTCCTCGGCGGCACCGCCGGGCTCGTGGTCTGTATCGCGCTCACCTATGGCGCCTACGCGGGCGCCATCAGCTTGACCAGGCCGTACCTGCGCCGCGGATTCGATCCGTATCCCGCGTTCGCCCCGTCGTTGATCCCGATCATGGTCGGCTACACGGTCGCGCACTACTTCTCGTTCGCCGTGTTCTCGGGGCAGCAGGGCTTCGGCCGCGCGATCGACTACACGGTCGTGTCGACCGGCGTGATCGCGCTGGTGCAGATCGCCGGAATCGTCGCCGGGCACGTGCTGGCCGTAACCTCGGCACATGATCGTTCCGTCGGCGTGCTGCGCGCGAACTACGTCAAGGTGGGCCAGTACCCGATGCTGGCGCTGATGATCGGCTACACCGCGCTCGGGATCGCGCTGGTCTCCGGCTCATGAGCATCGCGGCGCGGGTGGTGATGATGCACCAGGGCGGCTGGGACGAGATCCTGATCTTCGTCGGCCCCGTGGTGATCATCGGGCTGCTCATCTATGTGGCGCGCAAGCAGGTCCCGACTACTCCTGAGGACGAAGAAGACTGAGGGGGACGTAGTCACCGCCGGCCAGCGCCGCGGTGAGATCAGGGTACGTGGACGCGCTGCCCATGAAGCGTCCTTGGACAACCCGGAGGTAGACACCGTCCAGGGGAAAGACGACCACGAACTTCGACCCGGCGTTTCCCCGCAGCACCGCTCCCTTTCTCAGGTTGTCGAGGAACTCGATGATGTCGCGTTCGATCTCCTGCGCGAACTCGCGCTGATCGTCCCGCGTCAGGTCGTACAGGTCGGTGTCGATGTCGTAAGTGGCGCTCTTGCCGGTCACGGGGTCCAGTGCCTCGAACGCCAGCCCGAGCCATCGGCGCGGCTCGACGTCCACGACGGCACGCCAGTCTGAGCCGCCGAGCTCCCACCTCGATTCCGCGACCTCCTCCACGTGAAGCTCGCGCAGGAAAGCGAGGAGCCGTCGGCCTGACTCAAATTCCATGACCGGGTCCGCCGCCGAGAAGCAGCGCCCCGGCCAGCTCGGTCACCTCGTCCCGCGACCGGCCGCCGTGGTCCGCGGCCATGAAGTGCTTGCCGATCAGGAGCGAGAACGCGAGCAGGCAGCGGGCTTCGACCTCGTCCTCGTCGGTGAAGATCTCGCGCATGAGGGAACGCAGGTAGTCCATCCGCTGGTTGTCGACCCGCCGAAGGCGGTCGGCCACCGCCTCGTCGCGCCGGGCCCAATCACGGACCGCGAGGTCGATCGGCAGCAGACGCTCGCCGGCGAGCAACCCCGCGCGCCGGATCTTCGCCCTGGCGTCGCCGCCTTCGCTCTCGACGCTTTCGAACAGCAGCTCGGTGCTCATCCGTTCCCAGGTGGCGAGCATTTCCTGCAGGAGCGTGCCTCGATCGGCGAAATGGCCGTAGAAGCCGCCCTTGGTGACGCCCAAGGCTTTCGCGAGAACCTCGACGCGGACCGCGTCGGGACCTCCGGCGGCGAGGGCGGTCAGCCCCGCGCCGATCCAGGCGCTCGGCGGGGTCCGGGTTTCGGCGGCCATGGGATCACCGTATCTCCCGTCACTCCAGCACCACGAGGACGATATATACGCTACCGTACAGATGGCGGAAGTACTGGGAGGAACTACGACGATGACTGTCGGATTCGTGGTGGCGGCATGAAACTCGCGGAAACGGCCCACACCACCCGCGCGTGGCGGATCCACGAGATCGCCGGGGACTTCGACCTCGAAGACGTCTGGGCGCTCGAAACACCCGGCGGACCGGACGACTTCGGCAAGCTGGTGAAGCAGTTCTCGTCGGGGAACTTCCCGGACGGGTCACCGCTACCCGTCCGGGCGTTGTGGGCGCTGCGATGGAAGCTCGGCGGACTGCTCGGCCTGGACAAGCGGAGTTCGGGTCTCGACACTCGAGTGGGATCGCTCCGCGGCAAGCTGCCGCGAGAACTCCGCGACACGCCCACCGGCCCGGATGAGGACTGGTTGCCGTTCACCCCGCTCTACCGGCTCGAAGACGAGTTCGCCGCCGAAATGGCGAACCGGACCATGCACGGCGTCATGCACATCGCGTGGGTCGAGGACGGGCAGGGCGGGTACCGCGGTCAGATGGCGGTGCTGGTCAAACCCAACGGCCTGTTCGGCCGGATGTACATGGGGTTCATCAAGCCGTTCCGGTACCTGATCATCTATCCGGCGCTCATGCGGATGATCGCGCGGGAATGGAAGGGCAACTCTTAGCTCCGCACTCGCGTGATTGAAGCCGCAACTCGCGTGATCAGAGACGGAACACCCGAGTGCGGCCTCCAATCACGCGAGTCACGTCTTCGTTCACGGACAGTTCAAGAGCGGCGCGTGCTCCGCACCAGCGTCATATCCTTGTCCCGCACCGGTTCATGGCAGTGCGCGCACACGGTCTCCGGCGCGAGCACCTCACCGCACGAATGCCGCCACACCGTCGGCGGCGGCCCCTCGGTGACATACGCGTCGCCCCACGCCATCAGGTTCAGCAGCACATGGTTCAGCGCGCGTCCCGCTTCGGTGAGCACGTACTCGTAGCGCGGCGGATGCTCCTCGTAGAGCCGTTTTTCGAGGATCCCCGTCTCGACGAGCTTCCGCAGCCGCGCGGTCAGGATGTCCCGGCTCGCCCCGGTGTTGCGGACGATCTGGTCGAACCGCCGTGCCCCGAAGAACACCTCACGCAGCGCGAGCAGGCTCCAGCGCTCCCCGATCACCTCCATCGCGTTGGCGATCGAGCAGTCCCTCGGTCCTTCGGTCATGCGACCAGCGTAAACCCAGTGAGTCTTGATTTCCAACCCACTCGGTGCCACAGTGAGTTGGAGATACCAACTCACTACTGGAGGCAGCCGTGCACGACGCGGTCATCGTCGACGCCGTCCGTACCCCGATCGGCAAGGGCAAGCCCGGCGGCGCCCTGCACGAGATCCACCCGGTCCAGTTGCTCGCCCACACGTTGCGGGCGCTCGTCGAGCGCAACGGACTCGACCCCGAGCTGATCGACGACGTCATCGGCGGCGCGGTCGACCAGGTCGGCGAACAGGCCCAGAACGTCACGCGGTGGGCGGCGCTCGCCGCCGGACTGCCGGAATCGGTGCCCGCCACCACCGTCGACCGGCAATGCGGGAGCAGCCAGCAGGCGGTGCACTTCGCGGCGCAAGGGGTGATGGCCGGCGCGTACGACGTCGTCATCGCCTGCGGCGTCGAGTCCATGAGCCGGGTCCCGATGTGGTCCAACGTGCTGCCGGGCACCGATCCGCTCGGCCCGGGCGTCGCGGAGCGCTATCCGGAAGGTCTGGTGCCCCAGGGGATCAGCGCCGAACTCATCGCCGCGAAGTGGTCGCTCAGCCGGGAAGCGATGGACGAGTTCGCGCTGTCCTCGCACCGGAAAGCGGCGCGGGCACACGAACTCGGGCGCTTCGCGAGCCAGATCGTGCCGATCGAGACGCCGTCGGGCCGGGTGTCCACCGACGAGTCGGTCCGGCCGGGCACCGACCTCGAAACCCTCGCCAGACTGCGCCCGGCGTTCCAGGACGCGGACGTGGCCGCGCGTTTCCCGCAGATCGACTGGTCGGTGACCGCGGGCAACAGCAGCCCGATCAACGACGGCGCCTCGGCCGTACTCATCACCTCCAGCGAGACCGCCGCCCGGCTGGGCCTCCGCCCGCGCGCCCGCCTGCACAGTTTCGCCGTCACCGGATCCGACCCGCTGCTCATGCTCACCGGCGTCATCCCGGCGACGGAGAAGGTGCTGCGGCGCGCCGGGCTGAGCCTGGCGGACATCGACCTGTTCGAGATCAACGAGGCCTTCGCCAGCGTCGTGCTGGCGTGGCAGCAGGAAACCGGAGCCGACCCGGCCAAGGTGAACGTCCACGGCGGCGCGATCGCGCTCGGCCATCCGCTCGGCGCGAGCGGGACCCGGCTGATGGGCACGCTGGTCAACGCGCTGCACCACCACGGCGCCCGGTACGGCCTGCAGGCCATGTGCGAAGGCGGCGGCCAGGCCAACGCGACCATCCTGGAGGCGTTGTGACCGACCGGCTCCCCAGGAAACTGAAGGAGCACCCTTCGGTACAGGCGGTGCTCGCGAAACCGCGGGACAAACCGTCGCCGGTCATCGACGCCGCCTGGCTCAAGGAGATCTGCCTCGCCGCCGGAGCCGACGACGCGGCCGCTGTCTCCCTCGACCACCCGGATCTCGCAGGAGAGCGCGAGCACGTCGAGCGCGCGCTGCCCGGTACCAAGACTCTCGTCTCGCTCGTGGTGCGGATGAACCGCGACGACGTCCGCTCCCCCGCCCGCAGCGTCGCCAACCAGGAGTTCCACCGCACCGGCGAGATCATCAACGAGGCCGGGCACACGATCGTCCGGACCCTGCAGGACGCCGGATACCGCGCGATCAACCCGTCGGCGACGTTCCCGATGGAGATGGAGCACTACCCCGGCCGGATCTGGGTCGTCGCGCACAAGACGGTCGCCGTCGCGGCCGGGCTCGGCGCCATGGGGCTGCACCGCAACGTCATCCACCCGAAATTCGGCAACTTCGTGCTGCTGGCGACCCTGCTCGTCGACGCCGAAGTGTCCACCTACGGCGAGGCGATCGACTACAACCCCTGCCTGGAGTGCAAGCTGTGCGTCGCCGCCTGCCCGATCGGCGCGATCTCGAAGACCGGCGAGTTCGACTTCCTCGCCTGCTCGACGCACAACTACCGCGAGTTCATGAGCGGCTTCACCGACTGGGCGCAGACCGTGGCCGACAGCGAGGACGCCGCCGACTTCCGGTCCAGGGTGAGCGATTCGGAGAACGTGTCGATGTGGCAGAGCCTCGCGTTCAAACCGAACTACAAGGCCGCGTACTGCATGGCGGTCTGCCCGGCGGGCGAGGATGTGCTCGGGCCTTACCTCGAAGACCGGCGCGGCTTCCTCGGAACCGTGGTGAAACCGTTGCAGGACAAGGTGGAAACGCTGTACGTACGGGAAGGCTCCCCGGCGAAGGCATACGCCGAACGCCGCTTCCCCCACAAGCCGGTGAAGGAGGTCGACGGCGGCTACCCGCGGCGGTAGGGCCATCCCTACCCCATGCCCGGGGGCCTGTCCCCTGTCCGGCGCCGTCCGTGCTCCCTAACCTGACGGCAAAGCCTGGGGAGGACCTTCCATGATCGCGACCAAGCTGGCGTTCTCGTCACTCCGCCACCGTCCCACCGGATTCATCGCGAGCTTCGTCGCGATGTTCTTCGGCGCCACGATCCTGATGACGTTCGCGTCCCTTTTGGACACTCGGACGGCCGCCGATCCGGAGACCGCGAAGACCTTGCTGATCATGGCGGGTGTCGTCGGCGGCTGGGGTTTGGTGATCGTGCTGTTCGCGACGCTTTCGACGCTCTCCCTGCTGATCCGGCAGCGCGCTCCGGAGATGGCGTTGCTGAAGAGCGCGGGCGCGACCCCGTCACAGATCGGACGGATGATCGTCGGCGAGGCGGCGGTCGTCGCCGTCCTCGCCGCGGCCACGGCCGTCGTGCCATCGGTCTTCGCCGGGCGGTGGCTGGTCACGCTGCTCGGTGACACGGGCCGCGTACCGGCCGGGCTCGAAGCACGGTTCGGCCCGATCGCGGTGTCCATGGGCACCGGCATCACCCTGCTCGCCGCACTCGCCGCCGCGACGGTCGCCGCACGGCAAGCAGCCCGGCGCGGAGCCATCGAGGCTGTTCGCGAGGCGGGGATCGACACCCGGCCGACCAGCCGGCTCCGGATGACCGGCGCCACGATCGCCCTGGCCGCCGGCCTCGGGTGCGGAGTGCTGACGATGACCGTGTTCACCGGAACGGAGCCCGCGTTGATGGCGATCGCCGGACAGGGCGCGATCCTCGCCGCGATCGGTTTCGCACTCCTCTCCCCCGCCTTGCTCGGCCCGATCGCCGCGGTGCTGGCCGCTCCGCTGCGGCGCGCGGGCGTCAGCGGTCATCTCACGGCGGCGCACCTGCGGGTCCGGGGCCGTCAGCTGGCCGGGGTGCTGGTGCCGATCATCCTGTTCACCGGCATCGCGACCGGGACGCTGTACATGCAGGCCATCGAGAACTCCGTGGGCACCGCGCCCGCGACGATCGCGGACAGCATCGAGACCCTGAACTACGTCGTGGTCGGCATGATCGCGCTGTTCGCCGCCGTGATGCTGGTGAACACCGTGGTCGCCGCGCTCATCGGACGCCGCCGCGAGTTCGGGCAACAACGGCTCATCGGTTCGACACCATCGCAGGTCCTGCGGCTCGTCGGCACCGAAGGCACCGTCCTGGTGGCGGTCGGCGTCCTGTTCGGCTCGCTTTCCGCCGTCGTCACCGTCGTCCCGTACAGCGTCGCCAGGACCGGGAGCCCGGTGCCGGACGAGACGATCGGGGTCTACCTCGCCGTCGTCGCCCTAGCCGTGGTCTTGACGCTCGGTTCGCATGTGGGCGCGGCGGCCAAGGCGATGCGGACTCCGGCGATCCAGGCGGGCACCCGCGGTTGAAGGCCTGTCACATCTGCGTTCCCCCACGCGTCAGGGTTACGACTGAGCGATGAAGGATGGGGACCGTGGACGAACACGACTGGCTGGCGCGGCGTTTCGAAGGGCACCGGACGCATTTGCGGGCGGTGGCGTACCGGATGCTCGGTTCGCTGAGCGAGGCGGACGACGCCGTGCAGGAGGCTTGGCTGCGCCTGAGCCGGTCGGATTCCGGCGAGGTGGACAATCTCGGCGGCTGGCTGACCACCGTCGTCGGCCGGATCTGTCTCGACATGCTGCGCTCGCGCAAGTCCCGGCCGGAAGAGCCGGTGGGCGCCCAGCTGCCCGACCCGATCATCGGCCGTGCGGGCGGGATCGACCCGGAACACCAGGCGCTGCTGGCGGATTCGGTCGGGCTGGCGCTCCTGGTCGTGCTCGACACGCTGGACCCCGCAGAGCGGCTGGCGTTCGTCCTGCACGACATGTTCGCCCTGCCGTTCGACGAGATCGCGCCGATCGTCGGCCGGTCTTCCGCGGCGACGCGGCAACTCGCCAGCCGCGCGCGCCGTCGTCTGCAGGGTTCGCCGACGGTCCCGGACGCGGATCTGGGCCGTCAGCGGAAAGTCGTCGATGCCTTCTTCGCCGCCGCGCGGGGCGGCGATTTCGACGCCCTCGTTTCTGTGCTCGACCCGGACGTCATCCTGCGCGCCGAGGGCGGCGCGGCTCCGGCGGGGACTTCGCGGTTCGTGCGCGGGGCCGCCAAGATCGCGAGCCAGGCGCTCATGTTCCGGGCCGCGGGCGAGGGCGGGGAGCTGCGGCCCGCGCTGGTCAACGGTGCGGCCGGGATGGTCGTCAGCAAGGACGGCGTACCGACGACGGTCTTCGCGTTCACCGTCGTGGGCGGGAAGATCGCGACCATCGACATCCTCGCCGACCCGGACCGCCTCGCCACACTGGACTTCGAACCGCTCGGCTGAAGTGTCAGGAAAGGGTCGTTCAAGACGTTTTCCGTCCTGAACGACCCTTTCCTGACGTGCGTGCTGCCGGGATCAGGAGGTCGGGAAGTTGTCCGCGGTACGGATGCGGTCCCGGATCCAGACACCGGCGGGCTTCAGCGGAGCCGTGCCGGTGAACGAGCTGCCCGAGCAGGTGCCCGGCTTGAACACCGCGCCCGAACGACTGTCGTCGGAGAAGTTCCAGTTGGTCCAGCTGATCTTCTTCGACGCCAGGAAGTCCAGGTACTTCTGGGAGTTGGTGAAGTCGTTGCCGCCGTCACCGCTGGCGGTCTGGGTGCCGAACTCGGTCACGAACAGCGGGATCTTGCTCGCGGCGCGGCTCAGCGCGTTGAAGTACTCGGTTTTGTGCGACGCCGCGTAGAAGTGGAACGTGTACATGAAGTTGCTGGCGCGCACCGGGTTGTTGATGATGTCGGTCTCGTTGCGCCCGTCGGAGATGCCGAGCGAGCCCCAGCCGTGGGTGCCCACCAGCACGACGCCATCGGAATCCTGGGCACGGATGACCGGGATCATCTGCTCCGCGTAGCTGCGGACGCGGTCCCAGCTGACGTTGTTGGGCTCGTTGGCGATGTCGTAGATGATGTTGGTCTTGTCCTTGTGCCGCTGGGCGATCTCGGTGAAGAACGTCTTGGCGCGGCTGAGGTTCGCGTTCGGGTCGCCCGGCGTGAGCTGGTGCCAGTCGACCAGGGCGTACATCCCCCGTTTGGTGGCCTCTTCGATGTACCCGTGCACCATGTCGGTGAACTTGCGCGGGTTGGTCTCGTAGCCGCCTTCCTGGATGTACATGGAGATCCGGAGGACGTCGGCCTTCCAGTCGTTGGCCAGCGCGTCGAGCGAAGCGGTCTTCACGCACTGGCTGAACCACTGGATCCCGTGGGTGCTCATGCCCCGGAGCTGGATCGGCTTGCCGGCGGAGTTGCAGAGCTGGAGGCCGCAGACCTTCAGCTGTCCGTTGATCGCCGCCGGACTGCCCGGCGGCAGCGCGGCGGCGGCCTGCGTCGCGGGTTCGGCCGCGGTCTCGGTCGCCATCGAGGTGCTCGCGGCGGCGACCGGGGCCAGCAGCCCGGCGGCCAGTGCGGCCGTCACCCGGAGTCGGATCTTGTCCCAGCGCATTCGGCTTCTCCTCTCGCGTCGACGGCACCGACGTTGGCGCGCCGACGGTCAGGGCGGCGGAGTTAAATAGGAAACTTTCCTTACTATTGGAAAGTAAAGGGAAGATTACCCACAGGGGCGACGGACGGTCAAGAGCCGACCACCCACGGTTCCGGCGACCTCGGGCATGCTCGGAGCGTGACGACGATCGTGGCCTTCCACGCCCACCCCGACGACGAAGCCCTGCTGACCGGCGGCACCCTCGCCCGCGCCGCCGCGGACGGCCACCGGGTTGTCCTCGTGGTCGCCACCATCGACATGCGGGGCACCGACGCGGCCCGCCGGGCCGAGCTCGAAGCGAGCGCGAAGGTGCTGGGCGTCGAGCGGGTGATCCATCTCGGCTATGCGGGCAGTGGCCACGGCGCGATCCTCTACCCGGATCCGCCGGGCTGGGTCCGGTTCGTCCGCGCGAGCACCGAGGAAGCGGCGGCGCGGCTCGTGGCGATCCTGCACGAGGAGAAGGCGTCCGTTCTGCTGAGCTACGACCGCAACGGCGGCTACGGCCACCGCGACCACGTCAAGGTGCACGAGGTCGGCAAACGCGCCGCGGAACTCGCCGGCGACGTCCGGCTGCTGGAGGCGACGATCCCCCGCGACGTCGTCGCACGCCTGGTGAGGATCGTGCGCCTGGCGCGGATCCCGTTCCGCTACGACGCCGACGCGCTTCTCCGCGCGTACAGCGCCCGCTCGGATATCACGCACACCTTCGACGTCCGGCGGTTCGCGCGCCAGAAGCAGGCCGCGATCGCCGCCCATTCCTCTCAGGTGAAAGGAAACGGCAGGCTGGCGCCGCTGATGCGGGTCGTGACCCGGCTCCCGGCGCCGCTCTTCGGCCTCGTGTTCAACCGCGAGTGGTACGTCGACGCGACGCCGCGCGGCTCATGATCCTGACCGGCGGGCCCGATACGCGGCCGCCTTCACCCGGTTCTGGCAGGCGAGCCCGCAGAACCGCTTGATCTGCGCCTGGCTCGCGTCGATGTACACCTGATCGCAGCGCGGCGCCGCGCACAACCCGACGCGATGCGGGATGTGCTCGCCGAACGCCGCGGCCACCGACACCGCGAGCCCGGCCGCCCACTGCTGGACGAGGTCGGCCTCGGGACCGTGGAAATGCAGATGCCAGGACTGTTCGCCGTGGCGTTGCAAGGATGGACGGGCCTTGCTGTCGACGAGCATCCGGTTGAGCAGGCCCGCCGCCTGGTCGTGCTCCCGCCGGGACAGCGACTCGATGATCTCCCGCAGCCGCGCCGCGAGATTTCGCAACCGCTCCGCGGTGAGCAGGTCGATCTGCCCGTTGCCGAGCGTCTCGGTGGCGACGCGGACGAGATCATGGCCACTGAGTGCGGGTTTCGGCCTGCCGTGGACGTGGTCGCCGGTCAACGCGTTGATCAGCGCGACCCCGGTTTCCAGCCGCATCGCGTGATGCCCGTCGGGCTCGTCCACCATTCGACCCCTCCCCCGCGCGTCACTGGTTCGCAGGACGCCCGCGGTGACGCTACCAAAGGCGAGCGGCCCCGCAAGGGCGATGAAGTCGTTCGGAGCAACGGAATCCTACGGACGGCGCAGTGCCGGTCCACTATGGACAGACCCGCGTCCCGGCCCGTCCGTGAAGGCCTCCTTGAGGGACCCAGAGTCCCTCAAGGAGGCCTTCACGGACGCGATGATCGCCACATACGCCCCACCTGCACCAGCAGTCACGACGGCCGCGCGTGAAGGGCCCCTTCCCTCGGCTGAGCCGAGGGAAGGGGCCCTTCACGCGCGGCCAAGGAGTGGTGTGGGCTGAAGGCTCCCTTCACCGAGTCTGATGCGACGAAAGGAGCCTTCGCCCCCGTACGGCCACTCACCACCGAGGCGGACCGGCGTCCACGATCTTCTGCGAAAGCTCCAGCGGGTCGAGATGCATCAGCGACTCCATCCACCAAGTCATCCCGGCCTGCCCCAGCGCGGGCAGATCGACCTTGATCGGCTCCTCCCACGCCGGGCTCGCGTTGCCTGCCACGGCGACGTCGAAGGGACGGCCCGGTTCCAGCCCGGCGAGCCCGAGCGCGCGGTGGGTCTCGGCGATCTCTTCGGCGGTCGGCGTGTGGTCCTCCGGGTTCGGGAAGATCCCGTCGCACAGCGCCGCCCGCCGGACGACACGCGGGTTGTCCGTGGAGCTCGCCACCCAGATGGGGATCGGGAACGGCTCGGGCGGCGCCTCGGCGAGCGCGACCTGGTAGTGCGCGCCGTCGTGGTCGAACCGCTTGCCTGACCAGATCGCGCGGATGACATCGAGCCCTTCGTCGAACATCGCCGACCGGGTCAGCAGGTCGGTCTGTTCACCGAATCGGCTGAAGTCACCGGATTCGTCCGAACCCAGCCCGGTGCCGAGGATCAGCCGGCCACCGGAAAGGCGGCTGACGGTCGACGCGTGCCGCGCGACCACCCACGGGCGCCGCCGGGCGGGCGGCGTGATCATCGGGCCGAACAACAGCCTGCTGGTCGCGTGCGCGATGGCGCCGAGCGTCGTCCAGGGATCCGCGATGGGCATGGTGTCCGCGACCACGTGGTCCCACAGGAAGAACCCGTCCCAGCCCGCCGCCTCGGCACGCACGGCGAGGTCGACGAGCACTCCCGGCTCACCGAACGGGCCGAAAGGCGGCAGATAGACGGCATGGCGGACCGTGCTGCCGGTCAAGTCGATCATCTCCCCAACGTCATCGTCGAAGTCCCCGGACGGCCGCTTGTTTACACCGTTCACCCACGTTAACGTCCGGAAGATGGCGGACGACGGTGAACGATCGACGAAGTGGCCGGAGCATCGGAGAAGGTTACGCCGGGTGTTGTCGTCGGTGGTCGCCGTCTCACTATGCGCGACACTTTCTGCCGTGAACGCGTCCGCATCGCAGGATGACGACTGGTCCCGGGACTTCTACTGGGGTGTCGCGTCGTCGGGTTACCAATCCGAGGGCCACGCCCCGGACAGCAACTGGAAGCGGTTCGTGGACCGCTCCGCCGGCAAGGACGGCGTCGACGAGTACCGCGACTCCGTATACTTCCGGCACCGCTACGCCGACGACATCCGTCTCGCCGCCGGTCTCGGCGTCAACACCTACCGCTTCGGTGTCGAATGGGCTCGCGTCGAACCCTCGCCCGGCCGGTGGGACGAGACCGAACTGGCCTTCTACGACGACGTGTTCCGGCAGGTCCGCGCCGCGGGCATGACGCCGATGATCACGCTCAACCACTGGGTCTACCCGGGCTGGGCGCTCGACCAGGGCGGCTGGGCCGAGACGCGGACAGCCGACGCGTGGCTGGAGTTCAGCCGGAAGATCGTCCAGCGCTACGCCGGGCAGGATGTCCTCTGGGTGACGTTCAACGAGCCGCTCATCTTCCTCCGGAACGAGCAGAAGGTCGGCGCCCTGGACGCCACGCGGTACTTCGCGGCGCAGTCCAACGTCGTCCAGGCGCACCGCCGGGCCTACGACCTCATCCACGAACTCGACCCGACCTCGAAGGTCACCAGCAATCAGGCCTACATCACCGGGGTCAACGGAATGGCCGACTGGTTCTTCCTCGACCAGGTCAAGGACAAGCTCGACTTCATCGGCATCGACTACTACTACGGCCTCAGCATCGACAACTGGACGGTGTTCGCCGCCGCCAGCGACAAGTTCTGGGACGTGAAACTCCAGCCAGAAGGCATCTACTACGCGCTGCGCAGCTACCACAACCGCTTCCCGCGCATGCCGCTCTACATCGTCGAGAACGGCATGGCGACCGACAACGGAAAGCTCCGCGACGCGGACTACACGCGCGGCGATCACGTACGCGACACCGTGTACTGGCTCCAGCGGGCGAAGGCCGACGGGATGAACCTCATCGGCTACAACTACTGGAGCCTCACCGACAACTACGAATGGGGCAGCTACCGCGCCCGATTCGGACTGTACACAGTGGACGCCCTCGCCGATCCCGCGCTGACCCGGCGCCCCACGGACGCCGTTCCCGCGTACCAGGATCTGGTGACCGCGGGCGGCGTACCGCAGGGCTACCGGCTCAAGCGCGGGCCCGGACTCTGCTCGCTCGTGGACGGGCTGAACAGTTGCCTCAACCCGGCCAAAGTGGACGGACCGCTCACGCCGCTGAAGTGACCAGTTCCAGCCGCCTGCCCTCGAACGTCCGCCGCATCCGGCGGTCGTGGGTGACGACCACGAGCGCGCCGGCGTACGTCGCGAGCGCCTGCTCCATCTCCTCGACCAGATCCGGGGAGAGATGGTTGGTCGGCTCGTCGAGCAGCAGCAGGTCGGTCCTGGCCGTCACCAATCCGGCCAGTTCCAGCCTGCGCCGCTGCCCGATGGACAGCTCCCGCACCGGTTTGCGCAGATCCGGCGCCCGGAACAGCCCCAGCGACAGCAACCGCTCGGCCGCCTCGTCCTCGTCGCCGTTTCCGGCGAAGACCGTCAGGACGGTCCGCGCGTCGGCGGCCAGCCCGCCGTTCTGGTGCAGGAACCCGACCCGGCCCGCCCGCTCCGCCGATCCCGTCGACGGCGCGAGCTCACCGGCGAGCACCCGCATCAAGGTCGTCTTGCCCGCCCCGTTGGGACCGGTCACGAGGATCCGTTCGCCGGGCAGCACGCTGAGCGACGTCCGCGGCAGACGGCCGTCGACCGACACGTCGTCCGCCTTCACCACGTACTGACCGGCCTCCGTCTCCCCCGCGGCGATCCGCGCGGTGAAGCGGAGCGGCTCCGGCGGACGCGGGACCGGGTTCGTCTCCAGCCGCTGGATCCGCTCGCCGGCCGACCGGATCCGGCTCATCGCCCCGTGCGCCCGGGAGCGGGCCCGGAACGCGCCCGCCCCGCTGAAGGCAGCCGGGGCCTTGCGCGGGATCGCCGAGAACCGGTCGATGTTGACGTCCGCCATCCGTTCGTAGCGGGACTTCTCCAGCCGCCACTCCTCGTATTCGCGGACCCATCGGGCCCGAGCGGCCTCCTTCGCCGCGAGGTAACCCGAGTACCCGTCGCCGTGCCGCTGCACGGAACGACGGTCGGCGTCGACCTCGAGGATCGTCGTGGTGACCCGGCTGAGGAACGTCCGGTCGTGCGTGATCGCGACGATCCGGCCGCGATGCCCGCGGAGATAATTCTCCAGCCAGGCGACGGCGTCGTCGTCGAGATCGTTGGTCGGCTCGTCCAGCAACAGCAGTTCGGGCGACGCGGCCAGGGTGGCAGCGAGCGCCAGCCGGGAGCGCTGGCCGCCGGACAGGCTCCCCAGCGTGCGGCCGCGATCGAGGCCGGGCTGTCCGAGCCCGTGCAGGGCGACCTCCACCCTGGCGTCGGCCTCGTAACCGCCGCGGGCTTCGTACGCGGTCATGAGGTCGCCGTACGCGGCCAGGTCTTCGGCGGTTTCGAGCGACTTTTCCGCCGTCCGCAGCCGGGATTCGAGCTCCCGGATGTCGGCCAGCGCGAGGTCGATCGCGTCGCCGACCGTGGCGGTGGCGGGCAGGTCCAGCGTCTGCGGGAGATAGCCGACGCCTCCGGGCGCGGTGACGGTCACGGTGCCGTTGTCCGCCCGGTCGCGGCCGGCGATCAGCCTGAGCAGGGTCGACTTGCCCGAGCCGTTGTCGCCGATGACGCCCACCTTCTCCCCCGGTTTGACGGTGAAGGAGATCTGGTCGAGCACGACGTGGTCGTCGAAGCGTTTGGTGACACCGGAGAGCACGAGTTGTGTTCCGGGATTTCGATGCGGGGTACGCACAGGGGCGTCCTCCTGATTCTCGCGGGGAAGAAGAGCAGACGAGGAAGGACGCGACCCGGCGGAGCGAAGGCTCTACGCCAGGGCCGCGTCGAAGGCGAGAATCACAGAGTGAAGAAAATCCCCATGCCGAAGACGGTAGCGGGAGAACCCGGACGGGCAAAACGAATAAAAGGTTGTGTACGGGTTCACAGAGTGGTCTGTGTCCCCATACCGCGACAGCGGCGCCCCGGTGAACGAGAATCGACGACGGAGGTATTTCGCGGTCTGAGGGAATGGGGTTCCTCGTGCACGGGTCCAGTGGTCCGATCGCCCGCTTCCGGCGACGGCTCTTCCCTGGTCACAATTCGCTGGCTCGTGGCTCCGACCGGTTCGAAGCCCTCCTCCTCAAGCTCGTGATCCTCGCGGCGGTGCTCGCCATCCCGGTCGCGGCCGCCGTCGGCTCGGCCAACCACGGCAGGCAGGTCGCCGCGGCCGCCGCCGACTCGACCGGACGCACACCCGCCACCGCGTACCTGCTGGAGGCGGCGCCCGTGCGCATCGTCGACAGCGAGAGCGTCGGGACCGACACCTCCACCACCGAGGCGACCTGGACCGACTCGCGCGGCGCCCGGCACACCGGTGGCGTCCTCGCGGCGCCGGGCAGCCCCGCCGGATCGGCCATGCCGATCTGGATCGACGCCCGCGGTGAACTCACCACCGCCCCGAGGAACGCGTCGACGGCCGTGTTCGATTCCGTGCTCGTCGGCCTGTGGCTCTGGTTCGCGGTGGTCGCCGGGCTGGTCCTGGTGCAGCGGGTCGTCCGGCTGGTGCTCGACCGGCAGCGGGCCGCGGCCTGGGAGCGCGCTTGGGCGGCCTACCCGCGTTCCGGTTCCTGGCCCTGATCCCGGCGGCGGGGGCAAAGAGCCTCGGCTAGGGTGCCCCGCATGCGCATCATGATCTCGGCGGACATGGAGGGCGCCACCGGCGTCACCTGGACCGACGACGTCATCCCCGGCACCGAGCAGTGGCAACGATTCCGCCGCCTGTTCACCGGCGACGTCAACGCCACCATCGCGGGCCTGTTCGATTCCGGCGCCACCGACGTGCTGGTCAACGAGGCGCATTCCTCGCAACGGAACCTGCTGCTCGAAGACCTCGACGGCCGGGCGCGCATGCTCACCGGCAGGCACAAGCCGCTCTCGATGATGCAGGGGATCGACAGCGGCGTGGACGGCGTCGTCTTCCTCGGCTACCACGCCGGCGCGGGTTTCGACGGCGTCCTGTCCCACACGTACCTGGAGAACCAGATCACCGGCGTGTGGCTCGACGACGTCCCCGCCAGCGAAGGCAGGCTCAACGCGGCGATGGCCGCCGAGTACGGCGTCCCGGTGCTGGTCGTCTCCGGTGACGACAAGGCCTGCGACGACGCGCAGGACTACGCGCCCGAAGCCGAACTGGTCACGGTGAAGGAGTGCGTCAGCCGCTACGCCGCGATCTGCCTGCCACCCGCCAGGACGGCCGAACTGCTGTCGTCGGCGGCGGCGGACTCGATGAACCGGGCGGGCCGGGTCGAGCGGTACACCACTCCGCACCGGATCGAGGTCGAGTTCGACGCGAGCCATCTCGCGCAGGCCGCTGCGGTGATCCCGACGGTGGAACAGATCGGCGTGCGGCGGGTCGGCTTCGACGCGCCGGACATGACCGAAGCGATGAAGGCGTTCAAGATCGTCACGGCGATCGCGGCAGGGGCGGTGCAGGGTATCTATGGCTGAGCTTGATGTAGTCGAGGTCTGTTCTCGGTTGATCCGGTTCGACACCACGAACCGGGGCAACGGGGACTCCGAGGGCGAGCGTGAGGCCGCCGAGTACGTGGCATCGCTGCTGTCGGGGCTCGGGATCGACTCGAAGATCATCGAGTCCGCGCCCCGCCGCGCGAACGTGATCGCCCGGGTCCCTGGCACCGATCCGAGCCTGCCCGCGCTGCTCGTGCAGGGGCATCTCGACGTCGTCCCGGCGGACGCCGCCGACTGGTCGGTGGACCCGTTCTCCGGCGAGATCCGCGACGGGTTCCTCTGGGGCCGCGGCGCCGTCGACATGAAGGACTTCTGCGCGATGGTGCTCGCCGCCCTCGCCACCGGAGTCCGGCCGCGGCGGGACATCGTCCTGGCGTTCGTGGCCGACGAGGAAGACAAGGGCGAGTACGGCGCGCACTGGCTCGCCGCGGCGCACCGGGACCTGTTCGACGGCTGCGCGGCCGCGATCAGCGAATCGGGCGCGTACACCTACCACATCCCCGCCGCCGACGGCCGGATCGTGCGCCTCTATCCGGTCGCGACGGCCGAGCGCGGCACCGCGCACCTACGCCTGACCGCCAAGGGCCGCGCGGGACACGGCTCGCGGCCCAACGACGAGAACGCGGTCACCCGGCTGGTCACCGCGCTCGGCAAGATCGCCGCGCACCGCTGGCCGGTCCAGCTGACCCCGACCGTCCAGGCCTTCCTCGAACGCACCGGGGAAGCGCTCGGCGTCTCGGTCGATCTGTCCGATGTGGACGGAACGATCGCGCGGCTCGGGCCCGCCGGGGCACTCGTGGTGCCGACGGTCCGCAACAGCACGACGCCGACCATGCTCGACGCCGGCTACAAGGTGAACGTGATCCCGACTTCGGCCGAGGCGCAGGTGGATGTCCGCGTCCTGCCTGGCGCCGAGCCGGAGCTGCTCGCCGAGATCGACGCGATGCTCGGCGAAGGCGTCACCCGCGAGTTCGTCGCGCACCAGCCGCCGGTCCAGGCGCCGGTCGATTCGCCGTGGTTCGACGCGATGGCCGACGCTCTGCGTTCGGAGGACCCCGAAGCCGTCGTCGTCCCGTACTGCATGGGCGGCGGAACGGACGCGAAGGCGTTCAGCCCCCTCGGGATCGACTGCTACGGCTTCGCGCCTCTGCTGCTGCCGGAAGGCTTCCCGTACCGGGCGATGGCGCACGGCGTGGACGAGCGGGTCCCGGTGGAGGGACTGAGGTTCGGCACGCGGGTGCTGCGGTACTTCCTGGAGAACTGCTGAGCCGCAGCTCGGTACCTGGCCGCCTTGGTCGCCAGGCCGTGAAGGCCTCCTTGAGAGACTCTGGGTCTCTCAAGGAGGCCTTCACGGCCTGGTGTGGCGCCACACGAGCCCTATGAAGACCAGCAGTCACAACGGCCGCGCGTGAAGGACCCCTTCCTTGCGCCTGGCGCCTGGGCCCCGGCAAAGTGGTCTATCCACTGGTCAAGCGGGCGGCAGAAGGGCTTGCCAGGTGACCTGACGTCCATGGGGGACACTTTCGGGATGATCGTGCCCGATTCGGGCGTTTCCCGAGGGGGTCGTGAGTGATAAAGAGCGTTCTAACGCTCTTTATCACTCACGACCCCCTCGAAAACCGCACCTATACGCATCAAACGGACACCTACCTGCCAACTTGTGTCCTTTGTGGACCCCGCCTATGCACGCCACCCGACCTTTGCCCCGTTCCGAGATCCAGGCGCAAGGAAGGGGGCCTTCACGTACTTGGCCCGCCCCACGGAGCTTTTCATTCGAATTTCATGAAGGCCGCTTAGCGTCGCGACCGTGAGACCTTCGACTTCGCGCGCCCGCGCGTGCGTGCTCCTGATCGGCCTCGCCATCGCGCTCTCCGCGTGCCGCGGCGGCTTCCCGATCTCCCGTTCCGACCTCCCACCCGAAACGTCTCCCCCGCCAGAGCCGCACACCGTGACCGTGACGACGTCGGCACCGACAACGTCGTCCACGTCCTCCGCTCCGGGCCTCGAACCCGCCGCGATCGACCGCGTCTTCCAGGTCTACATGAACGGGCTGGCCAATCACGACATGACCGCCCTGCGCAGCGGAACCTGCCCGCGCCTGCGGTCGACGCTGCTCGGCTTCGAACTCCACGGGCATTACGTCGAGCGCTGGGAGATGCTGCCGTACTCCGTCCCGTCGGGACAGGAGTTCGTGACGGTCCAGGCCAAGGTCACCCAGCGGAACGCGCGCACCGGCAGACTCGCGGGTGACGTCGTCTATTCCTGGTACGTCGAGCGGAACGAGGACACGAACTACTACGTTTGCGGGTGGCTCGACTACGAATGACCACAGGAGGCCGCCGATGAAAACGGTCGCGCGACTCGCCAGGGACGAGCGGGCGGATTTCGCCGCGTTCCTCCGAACGCTGTCCCCTCGCCACTGGGACGCGCCGACCCTGTGTTCGGAGTGGACGGTTCGCGAGGTGGTCGCGCACGTCGTCGACTACGACGCCCAGCGTTTCCGCGATCTCGCCGGCCAGGCCGTCCGCGGCGGGCTGCGGCTGAACCGGATGAACGCGCTCGGCGTCGCGCGGAAGCCGGACAGGACACCGGAGGAGCTGATCGCGAGGATCGAGCGACACCTCGAACCGCGCGGCCTGACGTCGGCGTTCGGCGGACGGGTGGCGTTGCTCGACGGGCTGCTCCATCACCAGGACATCCGGCGTCCCCTCGGGTTTCCTCGCGAGGTGCCGCCGGAGAGACTGCGTCACGCACTGGCTTTCGCCCGCTACGCGCCGCCGGTCAAGGCGGGCAAGCGCGCACGCGGACTCCGGCTCGTCGCCACGGACCTGGACTGGTCGGCCGGATCCGGGCCGGAGGTGCGCGGCCCCGGCGAGGCGGTCCTGCTGTCGATCGCCGGCCGGGACGTGGCGTTGGACGAACTTTCCGGTCCCGGCGCGGCGATCCTCGCGTCCAGAATGGACGGTTGAGCCGCGGTCAGCCGACGACCGCGACGGGAACCGTGGTGGCCATCCGGCGCCGGACCGCGTTGCCGAGCAGCAGCTGGCCGACGGCCGCGGCCAGGCACAAGCCCAGGCAGACGGTCCACAACACGGGCGCGCCCAGTACCAGCAGCTGGGTGCCGCCGAGCGGGGCGACGAACGCGGCGAGGCCCGCCGCCGTGCCGTACGCGCCGTTGTACCGGCCACGCAGATGCGGAGGGGCGAGCTCGGCCACGATGGCCACGCCCACCGACTGGATGACGATCTCGCCGAGGGTCCAGAACACCGCGCACGCCGCGTACGCCGGTGTCGTCGACGCGAAGGCGGTGGCCCCGAAACCCAGGCCCGTCAACAGGATCCCGAACGTGAGCACCCGCGACGGATCCCACCGGCCCAGCCGATGCCCCACCAGCGGCTGCACGACCACGATGACGATCCCGTTCACCGCCATCACCAGCCCGTACCCCGCCGGGGAAAGACCGTCCTCGCGCATCGCCAGCGGCAACGTGGCCAGGCTCTGCAGGAACACGAACGCGACCACCAGCGAGACCAGCATCAGCCCGGCCATGACCCGGTCGCGCAGCACGACGGTGAAGCCGCCGCGCTCCCTGGGTCCGCCCCCACCGCGGGTCTCCGGCACCGCCCGCCACACCAGCAGCCCGAACAGCACGCACGTCGCCGCGTCGACCCAGAACAGCGTCGTGAATCCCGCGCGGGCCAACGTGCCGCCCAGCACCATCGCGATCGAGAAGCCGAGGTTGATCGCCCACAGGAGCAGCCCGAAAGCCCGGGTGCGATCGGCGCCGGGTACCAGATCCGCCACGATCGACTGGGTGGCCGGACGGAACACGTCGAGCGCCAGCCCGAGCAGCAGCGCGGCCACCGCGATCAGTTCGAGCCGTTCGACGTACCCCAGCACCAGCATGATCGCGCCGGTGGCGAGCATGCCGCCGGTCAGCGTCGCCCGCCTGCCGATGCGGTCGGCCAGCATGCCGCCGATCAGCTGCGAGAACACCTGGCCGATGCCGAGCAGCGCCAGCACGGTTCCCGCCGTCGCCACCGAAAGGCCACGTTCACTGGTCAGGTACAGCGCCAGGAACGGGAGGACCATCGTGCCGAGCCGGTTGACGAGCGTGCCCGTCCACAGCACCCAGAACGATTTCGGCAGCCCGCCGAGCCGGGTCCGCAGGAACCCCGGCGCCGTCATGGTTCGAGCTCGTAGCAGCCCACGCCGTCGAGATACCGCAGCGTGCCGAGATCTCGCTGGACGTACTCCTCGATCTCGTGCATGAACGTGACCACCACCGGGAACGTCGTGTCGTCGACGGTGCGGCGCAACGGTTTCCCCGGCCGGGTCAGCACGAACATCTCGTGGAAACTCTCCAGCCGCTCGATCTCGTCGAGCACCGTGTACCGGCGGAGCGTGCCTTCGACCGGCGAGAGCAGCGCGGACCAGGCGTAATGCCGCCGGATCCGGTAGTCCTCGCCCCACCGTTCGCGGAACCGCTCCGGCCGCAGCACCGCGTCCGCCATCCAGTCCAGCTGCGACTCGCCGATCGCGAGCCGCGCCAGATGCGGCAGGTCGCCGCCCGAGAGGCGGGCCCCCACCTCGATCAGGCGCGGGCCCTGTGGGGTCCGCTTGACCTCGACGTGCGCGGCGCCGTGCCGGATACCGAGCGCGTCGAGCACCGCGAACGCGTAGTTCACCAGTTCGTCGTGGCCCGGTCCGCGCCTCGGCACGATCTGGCAGGCACCGAGCAGGTCGGACACGCCGTTGATGGCGAAACGCGAGGTCTTCCAGATGTCGCACACCTGGTGCAGGCCGTCCATGCTGACCGTGTTGATCATGTACTCGGTGCCCGCGAGGTATTCCTGCGCGATGACGAGGTCGTTGTCCTCGGAGAACACGTTCTGGCGGCCGGTGATCGTGCGCAGCGCCTCGACGGAGCGCTCCGGAGTGTCGCAAAAGGACACACCGTCGCCGCCGGCGCTGCGGTTCGGTTTGACGACGATCCGCCCGCCGACCTGCCGGTGCCATGCGGCGAGTTCGGCCTCGTCGGAGGTCGAGAGCTGCCGCGCGACGGGCAGGTCAGCCGCGGCGACGGCCTCGCCCATGGCGGCCTTGTCGCGCCTGGCGAGGGAAAGCGCGGTTCCGTTCGACGGCACTCCCAGCGCCTCGCTGAGCTCGTCGGTGAACGCGACGGCGTACTCGCCGCCTGCCACGACCGCGACCGGCCGGTGCGCCGCCAGCGCGTCCACGGTCTTCGCGAGGTCGCCGTCGTGGACGATGTTCTCGCGATAGTTGCTCATGGTGGGTGCGGAATTCCGGTACTGCCCCGGTGCGTCGGGCGCGCTCTGCACGCGCACGCACTCCGCGCCCAGCGCCAAGAACGTCGGCGCGATGTGCCGGGCGGTCTGCGGCAACCCGTGGTCGGCCGTTTCGTAGGTGTCCACGAGCACGACACAGGGCTTCGTCGACAAGAGGTTCACCTCTCAACCGGTGGATCGGAACACCGACGGTCCCAGCACCGCGATCACCGGGCATCTCCACGCTTGCGCTCCCGTGCCGGGCTTCTTCCGGCGGGCGATTCAGCGCACGAATGGAGAGGAAATGACCTTTTCGAAGATGCGACGGTTTTCGGCACCCGCCCCCAGTGCCCCAGAACCGAAGTGAGGTCACATGACGTCGACGTCCACCTTGGAACCTTGGGAGAGAAACGCGGTAAAGCACTCCGACGAGCGGCTGAACGGAGCCCGCGATCCACAGTGGTGGTACACCGGGGTCCGTCCCGAACCCGGCCGCTGCCCTGGCGTGGCCGAATCCGGCGAGATCCGAGCGCTGCCGCTGCCCGACCTCTCCGTCTGCAGCCGCGAAGAGGTGCTGGACTACTTCGACAACGCGTGGACGCTGCACGAGGTCCTCTTCGCCGGGTTGAAGGGCGCGGAAGCGTTCTACCGCCCGCCGGACCACAACCTGCGGCACCCGATGATCTTCTATTACGGGCATACGACCGCGCTGTACGTCAACAAGCTGCGGGTCTCCGGACTGCTGGACGCGCCGATCGACGCCTATCTCGAGCACGTCCTGGAAATGGGCGTCGACGAGAACTCGTGGGACGACATGTCGAAGAACGACATGGTGTGGCCGTCGGTTTCGGAAGTGAAGGACTACCGCGCCGAGGTGTACCGGACGGTCGTCGGCATCATCGAGAGCACCCCGTTCGCCCCGGATCTCGGGCGTCCGGTGACGATGGACGACCAGGCCTGGGCCCTGCTGCTGGCGATCGAGCACGACCGCATCCATCTGGAGACCAGTTCGGTGCTGGTCCGTGAGATGCGGTCGAGCCTGGTGGAGCGGCCCGCCGCGTGGCCCGCGCCGTCGCCGCTGCGGCGCACCACCGAGACCGGTAAGCCCGAACAGGGTTCCGTGCCCGCCAACGGAACCGTCACCGTGCCCGGCCGCACGGCCCGGCTCGGCAAACCGCATTCCTTCCCGTCCTACGGGTGGGACAGCGCCTACGGTTCACGCCGTCAAGAGCTGCCGGACTTCGAAGCGGCCCGCTGTCTGGTGAGCAACGGCGAGTTCCACGGTTTCGTCGCCGACGGCGGCTACCGGCGGCCGGAGTTGTGGTCGGCGGAAGGCGAGGCGTGGCGTCGTTTCCGCAACACCAAGTGGCCGCGGTTCTGGGTGCCCACCGGGCCGACCGGCCTGCACGCGTTCCGGCTGCGGACGCTGTTCGACGAGATCGACATGCCGTGGGACTGGCCGGTGGTGGTGAACTACCACGAGGCCAAGGCCTTCGCCGCCTGGCGGTCCGAAAAGGACGGACGGGAGTACCGGCTGCCGACCGAAGCGGAGTACTTCCTGCTGCGCGACCTTCCGGAACGTCCTGGCGTCGCGGACGACGTCGTCATGCGGCTCGACGGCGCACAGCTGCGGGAGACCGGCATCAACCTGGGTCTGGCCTGGGGTTCGGAAGGCCCCGTCGACCACTCGCCGACGACGTCGCAGGGCCTGCACGACGCCGGCGGCAACCTGTGGGCATGGAGCGAGGACACCTTCAACCCGCTCGAAGGTTTCACCCCGCATCCTTACTACGAGGACTTCTCGGTACCCAGTTACGGCGGTCAGCATCAGCTCATCCTGGGCGGCGCCTACATCAGCACCGGCGAGCTGGGCAGTATCTGGGCGCGACACTTCTACCGGCCGCATTTCCTGCAGCAGGCGGGAATCCGGCTGGTCGTCGCGCCGGAGTCCACTCTGGACGGTGAGGCCCGAACGGAGCTCGACCAGGCCCTGCTCAGCCAGTACGGCGCCGCCGAACAGGTCTTCGGCCGGGCCGGTCATCCGCTGGCCGCGACCGTCGGCCATCCGGAGCGGCTGGCCAGGACGCTCTTCGAAGCCGCCGACGAAGCCGGGGTCGAACTGCGGCGGGTCGCCGATCTCGCCACCGCGGCGGGCGGGTTGGCGTTCTCGCTGGCCGGGCGGCCGATCGACGTCGTCGGCCTCGACGACCGGCCGACGTTCGTCGCGACGGCGAAACGGCTGGCCGAGGGCTGGGACGTCGGATACCGGGTGCCGGGGCGCGGGGAGCCGCACGCGCGGCGGCCGTCGATCGCGCCGGACGGCGACGTGTCCTTCACCCTCGCCGAGGCCGGGCGCCCACCCGCCGCGCTCGGCACGTTCGACGGCGTGGTCGTGGCGGACGCCTTCGACCGGCTCGGCGGCGCGGCGGGCTACCTGCGCCCGCTCGCCGGCCCGGAGACTTTCCTGCGCGCCGGAGGGCTGCTGCTCGTGGCGCTCCCCCGGGCGTCGGCCGTCGAGCTCGCGAACGTCCTCGGTGAGGCGTTCGAGCTGCTGTCGGAAAGCACGGAGCCGAGCCTGACCAAGGCCGACGGGCACCGGTACGAGATCACCGACCTGGAGGTCTCCGTCTGGCGCAAACGC
Source organism: Amycolatopsis sp. MJM2582 (assembly GCF_000754115.1). Lineage (NCBI taxonomy): Bacteria > Bacillati > Actinomycetota > Actinomycetes > Pseudonocardiales > Pseudonocardiaceae > Amycolatopsis > Amycolatopsis sp. MJM2582. Next base: position 688,082 of record NZ_JPLW01000002.1, on the reverse strand, counting down.
TGATTCAGAGGGCGGTGGAGCGGCTAAGCTCTTCCCAGGCGGCCAGTTCCGCCGCCCTCGCCTCGTGCGTGGCACGCAGCCCGTCGACAGCGTCGTCGCCGAGCGCGAGCCGGAGCGGAGCGTCGTCGCTGTCCAGCACCTTCAGGATCGCGGCGGCGGCCTTCGCCGGGTCGCCGGGCTGCGAACCGTCCATCCCTTCGACGAAATCCCGGATTTCGCCCGTGGATTCGCGATAGGCGTCGATCACCCGGGAGCGGTGCAACCGGCTGCCGCCGAACTCGGTCCGGAACGCGCCGGGCTCCACGATCAGCACCTTCACGCCGAACGGTGCGACTTCGGCCGCCAAAGACTCCGACATCGCCTCCAGCGCGAACTTCGCCGAGCAGTAAGCCCCGAAGCCGGGCGGGCTCTGCTGACCGCCCATCGAGCTCATCTGCACGATCGCACCGCTTTCCCGCGCCCGAAGATGCGGCAAGACGGCTTTCGTCACCTCGACGGCGCCGAAGAACATCACGTCCATCAGCGACCGCAGCTCGGCCATGGTCAGTTCCTCGACCGCGCCGACCGAACCGTGGCCGGCGTTGTTGACCAGGACGTCGATCCGGCCGAACCCGGCGAGTGTCGCCTGCACGGCGGCCTCGATCTGTGCCGGGTCGGTGACGTCGAGCGCCGCGGTGCGCACCCGGCCCTGGCCCAGCTCTTCCAGTTCGGCCAGCGTCTCCGGACGGCGCGCCGTCGCCATCACGCGGTCACCGGCGTCGAGCGCGGCCAGCACGAGATGCCTGCCGAACCCGGACGAGCAGCCGGTGATCAGCCAGACGCGGCCGTCGGTTTCCTTCGTCATTCCTGTTTCCTCCAGTGAAGTTCCTACGCCCCATCCTGCGAAGGCCGCGCCCGTCCCGCCAACACCGGTTCCCTGGTGCGGCTACAGTCAGAGCCTGTGACCCCCGAGTTGCGGCAGTTGCGCTATTTCGTCGCCGTCGCCGAGGACGCGAGCTTCACGAAGGCCGCGCGGCGCCTGCACATCGCCCAGCAGTCCCTTTCGCAGCAGATCACCGTGCTGGAACGGGTTCTCGGCGCGACACTGCTGCGGCGCGACAGCCGCGGGACCCGGCTCACCGAAATCGGCTCGCTGTTCCTGCCTGAGGCCCGAGCGGTCCTGGCTCGCAACGACGAGGCGCTGGCGGTACTGGACCGCGCGGTACGCGGCGAACTCGGCACGCTGCATCTCGGCTTCCTCACCACCACGGCCAACTATCTGCTCCCGCCGGTGGTGCGCGCCGTCCGCGAGCGCCTCCCCGGTCTCACCCTCACCACCGACGACACCCAGATCGCGCCGCTCGTCGACGGACTCGGCAGCGGCCGTTACGACCTGATCTTCACCCGGCCTCCACTGATCGAGGGCTTCGAGACCCGCACGCTGATCACCGAGGAGGTCTGCGCCGTTCTCCCGGAGGGACACCGGCTCGCGTCCGCCATCGAGCTGAAACTCTCGGACCTGGCGGACGAGCCGTGGGTGCTCACGCCACGAAGTTCCTGGGAGCCCTGGCATCGCCGCTACGACCACGAATTCGAGGCCGCGGGCTTCACGCCGCGCGTCGTCCAGCGGGCCGCGACCGTACAAGGACTGCTCGGCCTCGTCGCCGCGGGGATCGGCGTGACCAGGCTGGCCCGGTCTTCGCGCAGCCTGCGCCGGAGCGGCGTGGTGTTCATCCCGCTGACGGGCGACACCGCGCGGACAGTGGTGGCCTGGTCGCCGGAAAACGACAAACCCGCGCTGCCCGGTGTGCTCGACATCGTGACGGAGCTGGCGGCCGGAACGGATCTGACGGAGGCAGGCTGACCGGGCATCGCGACCGTCACACCGCCATGATCACCCTCTCGGGCCAAGGGGTCCGTAGAATCCGGTGACGATGCGACGTTTCCGGTGGTGGTGGGGTGCTCTCGCGCTCACGTTCGTGGTGGTTCTCGTCGGGTTCATTGCCTTTACCGGGTCGGAAAGCCGCCCAGGGCAGCCGTCCCCGCGCCAAGGGCCGCCGGGGACGGGGCCGCTGACGGTCGTCTCCATCGGCGACAGCACCGTTTCCGGTGAGGGCGCGGGCGACTACACGCCCACCACCAACGGGCAGGGCGGCAACTGGTGTCACCGCTCCCCCAACGCCTTCGTCGAGCAGATCAAGATCCCGGACGTCACCGCGCGCGTGAATCTCGCGTGTTCGGGAGCGCCCTCGGAGCAGATCGCCTTGGGCGAGGCCAAGCAGTGGACGGAGCCGTCGCAGGCGCAACAGCTCGCGAACCTGATCAAGGATCACCGGGTCGCCGCGGTGGTGATCGCGGTCGGCGCGAACGACGAGCCGAAGTTCTCCGCTCAGGTCAACGAGTGTTTCAAGGCGTGGTTCTCGCCGCAGAACCCGCCGTGCAGCGCGGAGCTTCGCACCACCTGGAAGTCCAAAGTGGACGCCATGGTGCCGAAGGTGACCAACGCGGTCGCCGACGTCAAGAAGGTGCTGGCGCAGGCGGGTTACGTCCCGGCGGACTATCAGCTCGTGCTGATGTCGTACGCCTCGCCTGTCGGCCCGCAGATCCCGGAGGCGCTGCGCAGCCTGAACGGCTGCCCGTTCCGCACCGAGGATCTGGAGTGGATGCGCCGTGACGGCGTCTCCGTCCTGTCGGACGGGCTCAAACAGGCCTCGAGGGCGACCAGCGCGCGATTCCTCGACCTCTCGCGAGCCGGAGCCGGGCACGAGGCGTGCAGCAGCGAACCGGCGAACGAGTGGTTCAGCAGGCTGACGCTGCAGTTGCGCGACCTCGGCCAGGTCGACCGCGCGAGCCACGCGCTGCAGGAGTCCTTCCACCCCAACGCCAACGGCCACGCGCAGATCGCGAACTGCCTCAACGAGTTCCTCGCCGCGCGCGCGGGCAACGCGTCGTGCCTCTCGGGCCCCGACGGCAAACTGCACGCGGCACCCGAGGTGGTCGCTCGCTAGAGATCGAGAGCGGCGCGCAACGCGATGTCGATGCGCTCCTGGACCTCTTGGTCGATCTCCGCGATCTTCTCGTCGAACCACGGCCGGTACAGGCGCGTGAGGTTCAGCGTGGAGACCCAGTACCGCGCGTCGACGGCGACACCGAGGATGTCCTGCGGATCACGGTCCAGCAGTTCGGTGCCGAGCAGCCACGGCCGCTCGGATTCGTTCACCCCGTCCGAGGACAGCAGGACGACGGTGCGCTGCCGTGCCGGTTCGGTCGGGGGGTGGTACGTCCAGACTTCACCCCTGTGCACGCAGATCCTTCTCCGCGGCGGTCAGCTCGGCCTCGTCCGATTCGGCGGACGGTTCGACCGGGGCGCGCTGCGGGGTGTATCCGGTGCGCACGGCCTCCCTGCGGGCCGCTTTGGACAACCACGACGAGACCGAGATCCCGTGTGCCTTCGCGGCCCGCTCGGCGAACTCGAGCGCACCACTGTCGAGTGAGAGAGTGACCTTACGTGTTGCCATACCTTTTATCGTACCATCGCCGCGCAAGCCCACCCGTCATCTCGTCTCACAGGGTGGGCGAGCGCCCCTCGAACGGCGTCGACAGCACCACCGTGGTCCGGGTCGAGACCTTGGCGGACTCGCGGATCCGGCGGAGCAGATCCTCCAGGCCGAGCGGCGACGCCACCCGGACCAGGAGGATGTACGACTCGTCGCCGGCGACCGAGTAACAGGACTCGATCTCCTTGATGTGCTCCAGACGCTGCGGATAGTCGTCCGGCGCGGCCGGATCGTTCGGCGTCAGCGAAATCAGCGCCGTGAGCGGCAGGCCGATCTGCTCGCCGTCGAGCCGCGCCGTGTAGCCGAGGATCACCCCGCGCTGCTCCAGACGGCGCACCCGCTGGTGCACCGCCGACACCGAAAGCCCGACCCGTTCGGCCAGATCGGTGAAACTGCGCCGCCCGTCGGCGGCCAGTTCCTGCACGATGGCCTGGTCCAGCGGCTCCAGGGAACCGGTCATGCGTCGAGCACGATCAGGTCGTGCGGGCGCTGGTTGACCGATTCGACGCCGTCCTCGGTGACCACGACGATGTCCTCGATACGGGCGCCCCAGCGGCCGGGCTGGTAGATACCGGGCTCGACGCTGAAGGCCATGCCCGGCTCGAGCGGCAGCGCGTTGCCCTTGATGATGTAGGGCTCCTCGTGCACGTCGAGGCCGATGCCGTGACCGGTCCGGTGGATGAAGTACTCGCCGTACCCCGCTTCGGCGATGATGTCGCGCGCGGCGGCGTCGATCGACTCGGCGGTGGCACCGGGGCGGACGGCGTCGACGGCGGCCTTCTGGGCGCGCTGCAGCACGGCGTACGTCTCGGCGACGTCGGCGTCACGCGGCTCGCCGACCGCGTATGTGCGGGTGGAGTCGGAGTTGTAGCCCTCGGCGATCGGGCCGCCGATGTCGACCACGACGACGTCGCCGCGCTCGATCACCCGCTCGGAGACGTCGTGGTGCGGGCTGGCGCCGTTGGGGCCGGAGCCCACGATCACGAAGTCGGCGTGGGTGTGGCCCTCTTCGACGATGGCGGCGGTGATGTCCGCGCCGACCTCGGCCTCGGTGCGGCCGGGGCGGAGCCATTCGTGCACGCGGGCGTGCACGCGGTCGATCGCCGCTCCCGCGTCGCGCAGCGCCTGGATCTCGGCCGCGTCCTTGCGCATCCGCAGTTCGCGCACGATCGGCCCGGCCAGCGTCTGGTCGGCGTCGCCGAGCGCGCCGCGGAAGGCGAGCACGTGCAGCGCCGGGGTGAAGTCGCTGACCGCTACGCGGCCGGGCTTGCCCAGCCGGTCGGCGACCAGTTCGTAGGCGTTGTCGCCGTCGACCCAGGTGACGATCTCGATGCCGAGTTCGTCGGCGGGGACGTCGGCGTAGCCGGGCGCCTCCAGCTTCGGCAGGACCAGCGCCGGAACGCCGTCGGCCGGGATCACCAGCGTGGTCAGCCGTTCGAAGGAGCCCCCGGCCTGGCCGATGAGGTAGCGCAGGTCCGAGCCGGGTGCGATCAGCAGGGCGTCGGTGTCGGCGGCGGCCGCCGCGGCGCGGGCCCGGTCGAGGCGGGCGCGGAGGCTGGCGGCGTCGGGGGCTGGGTTGTGAAGGGAACGGCGCGACATGATGGCGAGCCTAGTCGGTCCGCGCCCCTTGGCTCACCGGCCGGTCACCCCCGATCGGGGCGGGATCGTCGAGTCCGCGCCAGACCCGGAAGATCGCCGGGAACGTACCGGCGATCAGGTACAGACCACCGAACACGGCGAGCGCGCCGACGAGCCCGATCCCGTCCAGCAGCAACCCGGCCGCCATCGAACCGAGCGGCATCGCGGCGAGCACGCCGCCCACGAGAAGGCTGAGCACGCGGCCGCGGACTGCTTCGGGAACCCGTTCGTACACCACGGGGAGCAGGATCGGATTGAGCGCGCCCGCCCCGATCCCGGCGACCACCAGACCGGCGAGCAAGACGGCCGGTGCCGGTTCCAGCGCGAGCAAGGCGAATCTCGGCGCGCCTTCGATACCGACGGCGACGATGATCGCCGTCCGCCGCGAAAGGCGGTGGCCCGCCCAGCCGTAGAGCGCCGAGCCGATGAGCGCGCCGACCGCGACCGCCGTGATCATGGCCCCGATCAGCGCGGTGCTGTGCAGGACTTGGTCGCCGTAAGCCGGATACAGGACGCCGAGCAGCCCGAAGTCGAGGCTGTTGGTGAGCATCAGCATGCCGACGATCGCCCGCAGCACCGCGTCGCGTTTGACGTATCCCAGTCCTTCGCGCAGTTGCTTGAGATAGCCGCCCGATGGCGGCCTCGGCGGACCGGCCGCGACCGGGATGAGCGCGAACACCAGCGCCGAGGACAGCACGAGCGTGCCCGCGTCGACGAACAGGACCGGAATGGGCCCGATCAGCGCGATCAAGGCGCCGGCGGCGGGTCCGCCCACCATCCTGCCGGTCCTCATCGCCGCCTCGACGGCACTCGCCGCCCGGCTCACGCGGACATCGCCGAGTTCGGCGACGCCGGGAAGCAGCACCTGCTTGGCCGTGTCGGCGGGGCCGCGGGAAACACCCATCACGAACGACAACGCGATGAGTCCGGGCAGACTGAGGCCGGTGGTGGCTGTCGCGAGCGGGATCAGGAGCACCGTCACGGTGGTCAGCAGATCCGCACCGACGCTGGCCCGGCGCGTGCCGACCCGGTCCACGACCGGCCCGCCCAGCAACGCGGCGACCATCAGGCCCAGCACCTCGGCCGCGGTGACGATGCCGGTCTTGGTGCCGCTCCCGGTGCTCTGCAGGACGAACCAGGGAATCGCGAGCAACGTCATCATCACCCCGGCCGAGGAGAACCCCGACGCCACGACCAGGGCACCCAGTGGCATCCGGCTCATGGCGTCTCCGGCCGGGTTTTCCTCGGGAACGCGGCCCAATGCACCCGGACCGGGGTGTCGCCGTCCTTCTCCGGACGGCGATAGCGGCTGATCACCTCGAGGATTTCGTCGCTCAACGCGGCCGCCTCGCCGGGCGTCAGCGGGAGCGACGAGTCGTGGAAGTTGACCTTGTCGATCCAGTCGTCGGCCCAGTCCCGCACTTCGGCCACGAACTGCGATTCGGCGGCGTAACGCCGCTCGATCATGGTGTGCGCGTACGCGTTGAGCGGACCGGCCAAGTCGGGATCGTCGATGAAATCCGCGGCGCTCATCTGATCGCCTTCGTGCACCGCCTTCCACCACCTGTCGCGCCTGCTGCCGCGTTCGGTGTCCTCGGCGATCAGCCCGGATTCGGCCAGCTGGCGCAGATGCCAGCTCGTGGTCCCGGAACTCTCCCCCACCCGCTTCGCCAGCCCGGACGCCGTCGCCGGACCGTCCTCTCGCAGCAATTCCAGGATCTCGACCCGCAACGGATGCGACAACGCCCGCAAGATGCGGCCGTCGACCCGCGCGAGATAGCGCTCGGTCTTCCCCATACCCGACACCCTACGACCGCAGAGGACTCTTTGCAAAGACTTCTCTGCGATTAGTTCCCAGTATGCGGCGATTCTGGAGTTTGACTTCAACTTAACTCTAGGTTTTACGGTCTGTGCCATGACAACGAACTCGCCTTACCAGCTAACCGTCGTGATCAGCAGCGTCCGCGAGGGCCGCTTCGCCCCCGTCGTCGCGAACTGGTTCCTCGACCGCGCCAAACAGCGCGACGACGTCACCCTGTCCGTCATCGACCTCGCCGAAGCCCCAGGCGACCTCTCCCCCGGCGTCGCCGGCGCGGACGCCGTCGTCGTGATCGTCCCCGAGTACAACCACAGCTACCCCGGCCCGCTCAAGACCGCGCTCGACGCCACCGGCCCCGAATGGCACGGCAAACCGGTCGCCTTCGTTTCCTACGGCGGTATCTCGGGCGGCCTGCGCGCGGTGGAGCACCTGCGCCCGGTCTTCGCCGAGCTCCACGCCGCCACCATCCGCGAGACCGTGAGCTTCCCGTACGCCTGGAACCACTTCGGCCCGGACGGCGCGCACGACGACTTCGAAGGCGCGTCCGCCGCGGCCACCACGCTGCTGAACCAGCTGAACTGGTGGGCCAACGCCCTCCGCGACGCACGCCAGGTGCGGCCCTACGCGGCCTGACGGGGTCCGTGGAGGACTCGGCTGGGGGTCGGGTCCTTCACGGACATCCGGGGCGGAACATGGCACGCTGTCCGCGTGACCGGACCACTCGCTCTCCTCGATTCCGCGAGCCTCTACTTCCGCTCGTTCTACGCACTGCCCGATTCGATGACCGCCCCGGACGGGACACCGGTCAACGCCGTGCGCGGGTTCACCGACACGATCGCCCGGATCCTCGTCGACCGTCGCCCTTCGCGGCTCGTGGCGTGTCTCGACGCCGACTGGCGGCCGAAGTTCCGCACCGATCTGCTGCCCAGCTACAAGGCGCACCGGGTGGCCGAAGAGGTCCCGGAAGGCAGCGACGTCGAGGAGGTGCCGGACACCCTGACCCCGCAGGTACCGATCATCCTCGAACTGCTGGAGGCCTTCGGCATCGCGACGGCCGAGGCGGACGGCTACGAGGCCGACGACGTCATCGGCGCCCTCGCGATCCGCGAACAGGAGTCCCCGGTCGAGGTCATCACCGGCGACCGCGACCTGTTCCAGCTGGTGCGTCACGAGCCGACGTCCACTGTGGTCATCTACGTCGGCAAGGGCTGGAACAAGGCCGAAGTCCTCGGCCCGGACGAGATCGCCGAGAAGTACGGGATCCCGGCCGGGAACGCCGGCCCCGGATACGCCGACATGGCCGCGCTGCGCGGCGACCCGTCGGACGGACTGCCCGGTGTCGCCGGGATCGGCGAGAAGACCGCGGCGAAGCTGATCACCCAGTTCGGTTCGCTGCAGGAGCTGATCGAGGCGTCGAACGCGGGCGACTCGCGGGTTCCGCTCAAGACCCGGCTGCGGCTGACCGACGCCGCGGACTACCTCGCGGTGGCCCCGACCGTCGTCCGGGTCGCCGCCGACGCGCCGGTCGAGCAGTCCCGCCCGGACATCGTCCCGTCCGAGCCAGCCGACCCGGACAAGGTCGCGGAACTCGCGGAACGCTGGAATCTCGGCCGTTCGGTGGAGCGTCTGCTGGCCGCGCTCCCGAAGTCATGAGCAACACCGAGGCCGACCCGGCCGAGCTGCTGTGCCGGGAACGGCCGGGCGAAGGTGTCACCGTGCTGACCCCGCGCGACGTCCCGCTCGGCGGCCCGCGGGCGATCCGGGTCCGCCGCACCCTTCCGCAGCGGCAGCGATCGCTGATCGGCGCGTGGTGCTTCGCCGACCACTACGGTCCGCAGGACGTTTCGGCGTCCGGCGGGATGGACGTCGCACCGCATCCGCACACCGGGTTGCAGACCGCGAGCTGGCTGTTCAGCGGCGAGATCGAGCACCGCGACAGCATCGGCACCCACGCCATGGTGCGGCCCGGCGAACTCAACCTGATGACCGCTGGGCACGGTATCGCGCATTCCGAAGTGTCCACACCGGACACTGCGACCCTGCACGGAGTCCAGCTCTGGATCGCGCTGCCGGACGAACATCGCGACACCGCACGGGATTTCCGGCACTACGCGCCACCGCTGCTCGATCTGCCCGGCGCCACGGCGCGGGTGTTCCTGGGCAGCCTCGCCGGGACCACCTCGCCGGTCCCGGCGTTCACTCCCCTGCTGGGCGCCGAACTCACCGTCGAATCCGGCGCGACCTTGACCCTCGACGTCGATCCGGCCTTCGAACACGGTGTCCTGCAGGACATCGGCTCCGTCACCGTCGCCGGAGTCGCGCTGGACACCGGAGAACTCGCCTACCTCGCGCCCGGCGCCGCGCGGTTGGAGCTGGTGAACCCCGGCACCGAACCGGCTCGGGTGCTGCTGCTCGGCGGGACGCCGTTCACCGAGGAACTCGTCATGTGGTGGAACTTCGTGGGCCGCAGCCACGACGACATCGCCGAGTACCGCGAGGCTTGGCAGGCACAGGCGGACCGGTTCGGCCGGGTGGAGGGCTACCAAGGCGGCACGGCTTGGCTGCCCGCGCCCACGCTGCCGCAGGTGCGGATCAAACCGCGGCGGAATCCGTCCTAGCCCCGTAAGCGGTAAAGACAGTTAGGGCCAAGGCTGCCTTAGGCACCTACTGGATGTGGGTGCCTGGCCGCAGGTCCGTGAAGGCCTCCTTCCCTACCCTGAAGGTAGGCAAGGAGGCCTTCACGGACTACAAGATCGCCACCGCAGCCTCAGCAATAACACCAGCCCCAGCGGCCACAACGGATGCGCGTGAAGGGCCCCTTCCCAAGTACGTGAAAGCCCCCTTCACTGCGTCTAGCGCAAGGAAGGGGGCCTTCGCGTACTTCGAGGGGCGCGCGTGCCTAGAAGAACGTTCCGCACCAAGGCGAGCGCGCGGTGTGGAACAGGGCGTCGGCCCGGGCGACCGCCGCCTCGTCCAGCACCTCGACCCGCCCGGACAGGGCCAGATCGCCGAAGAGCCCGTGGCCGAGGTACAGCGACGACAAGGCGGCCACGTCCAGCCGCAGATCGGCCTCGGCGGTCGTGCGTTCCACGCCGTCCGGGCCGACGGCGTAGCGGCCGTTGTTGTCCGGAAGCTGCTTGTCGTGCACCTCGAGCACCACGGGTTCGGCTGTGCCGTAGGAGCGCGCCCGCAACGCCGCGAGGACGTCGACGAGCCGCAGCCACAGATCGTCGATGATCTCGGTGGTGTTCACCGCGCGCGGATCGGTGAGCAGTTCGGCGATCGGCTCGTCCAGCGGGCGGCCCCGACCGGAGACCTCCGAGACCAAGTCGACCGACAGCAGGAAACGCCACAGCCCCGCCCAGGCCTGTGGCGTGGCGGCATGGAGTTCACGGACGTCCAGGATCGCCCCACGCTCCGGCGCCTGCCGGTCGCGTGCGTCGATGGTCTGGTAGACGACGAAACCGTCGTCACCATTCGGTCCACTGTGGACCGCCACCCGATAGCCGCCGTCCCCCTTCACCACGCGCTCGAAGAAGCCCGGCCACCACGCCGGCGGCCGGGACACGAAGCCCGGTCGTGCTCCCTCGAAGCGTTGGTACAGCGCGGGAACGCGCTCCACCGCTTCGTCGGGGGTGATGAACCTGACCTCGCCGGTCCGGCCGACGCCGTCCCGGAGCCGGGCGCGCGGGCGTTCGATCGACACGCCTTTGCCGAAGGTCGCCGCGCCGTACCCGAAGCGGCCGTAGATGACCGCTTCGGAGGCGTGCAACGCGGCCAGCGGGACACCCCGCGCCGCGAAGTCCTCCAGCTGTACGGCCATCATCGTGGTGAGGATCCCGCGGCGGGTCCAGTCGGCACGGACGCCGACACCGTCGACGGCCGCCGTGACCAGCTTCTGTCCACCCGGGACGGTCAGCTCGACGTCGAACGAACTCGCGATCCCCACCGGGGCGCCGTGCTCGTCGAACGCGGCGAATTTGCCCGCGGCGGTCCAGGACGGAGCCATCTTCGCCCAGACCTCGTCCGTGGCGGGCTTGCCGTGCAACGACTCCGACAGGACGTCGAGACAGGCTCGTTGTTCGCCTTCGGCCACGGCACGCACAAGTAATTCGCTCATACCGTGGATCCTGCCGTCCGGACCGGGGAGCCCCAACCGGTTTTTCAGGCGGGGGCGCCGACTTCGTAGCGGCCGTCTTCACCGGTGACGGTGATCGTGACGGTCTTGCCCTCGCCGGCGACCTGCACGGTGCAGGTGAACGTGCTGCCGTCCTCGACCTTCTGGTTCGACGGGCAGAGCACGTCGCCGACCTCTCGCACCTGATAGGTCTCGGTGAGGATCTTCCGCACGTCCGCCTGCATCGTCCTCGGGTCGAAGACCCTGCCCGGAGCGTTGGAGGACGAACCGCCGGAGGTCGCGGGCGCGCTCGACGAAGCTCTCGACGTCGGCGGTACCGTGACGGTCTTCGTCGCCGGCGCGGGCGCCGGGGTGTCCGAACACGCCACCAGCACCGCGAAAGCGGCACCACACAGACCGACCGTCGCGACGGCTCGCCTGCTCAAGCTTCTGCACCCCCACCGGTGTGATCATCCAACGTCAGAAGAAGGTACCGCACCAGGGGCTCACCCGCGTGCCGAACAGCTGGTCCGCTCGCTCCAGTGCGGTCTCCCCGGTCGCGCGGACGCGTCCGGCGAACGCGAGATCCGAGGGACGCCAGCCGCCGAGGTAGACCATCGACAGGGTGTCGGCGTGCAGTTCGAGATCCGCCGGATCGGCGGTGCGGGCGGCGCCGTCCTCGGAGAGGCGATAGCGGCCGGAGTTGTGCACCAGGAAGGGATCGGTGACCTCGACGACGACCGGCTCGCCCCGGTACGTGCGGGCGCCGAGCATCGTCTCGACATCGACCAACCGGAACCAGCCCTCGTCCTGGACCTTGTTCACCGCCACGTCACGCGGGTCGGTGAACAGCAGCTCGACCGGTTCGTCGAGTGGCCGCTTCTCGGCGGTGATGCGGTCGACCAGGTCCACAGAGAGCAGGTAGCGCCACAGCCCGGCGAACGCGTCCGAGTTCGCGTAATGGAAGGAATGGATCTTCAGCCGTGCCGGGTCGCCGAAGTGGGCTCGCTCGACGGTGTAGGTGACGAATCCGTCGGCGCCGTCCGCGCCGGTGTGCACCGCCGTCGTGACCGGCGTTGTCGCCCGGCGCACTTCGCGTTCGTAGCCCGGCCACAGATGCGGGCTGCGCGCGATCATGCCGGGCCGGGTGCGCGGGAGCGCGTCGAAGAGCGAGGGCCATTGCTCGATGGTGTTCTCGAGATCGAGGAGGGAGATCTGCCCACCGGCGGGCACTTCGGGACGGAACCGGGCGCGGCGCTTGTCGATCTCGATCGACTTGGCACGCACGGCGACGCCGTACCCGAACCTGCCGTAGATGGCGCCCTCGGACGCGTGCAGCATCGCCGCGGGAATCCCGCGCGCGGCGAAATCCTCGAACTGGGCACGCATCAGCGCGGTCAGCACGCCACGACGAATGCGATCGGCGCGGACGCCGACCAGGCTGACCGCGGCTAGCGGCGTGGTGCCGCCACCGGGCAGCGTCACCTCCGAGTCGAAGGACCGGAGGGTGCCGATCAGCTCCGAGTCGAACGCACCGAACCCGCGATCCGGCTGCATCGACGGGGCGATGGCCGACCATTCCTCGTCGGTCATCTCCTTGACGTGCAAGGCCCGCCTGAACAGATCCGTCGCGGCCCGTTCCTCGTCGGACCGCAACGGCCGCACTGAAAAGTCGCTCATGACACGATCATGCAGGATCGACCGTGCCCGGCGCCCGCGGTTTACTTGGTGGTGGCGGGTGGCGAGACCTCGTAGTTGCCGGTGTCACCCTTCACGGTGATCGGCACCTCCTGCGGCTTGCCCTCGATCGTGGCGGTGCAGGTGAACTTCACCCCGTCCTTGACCTCCTGGCCGGAGGGGCAGGTGACCGCGCTGATCTCCTTGATCCCGTAGGTCTCGGTGAGCAGCTTCTGCACGTCGGTCTGCATCTGGGTGTTGTTGAAGACCTGGGTGTTGAACCAGCCCGGCGTGACGAACCCGAGGATGCCGACCGCGGCGATGATCACCACGAGCGCGCCGATGCCGATGAAGAGGCCCTTCTTGGACTTCGGTTTGTCCTGCGCCTCGCCCTGGGTGCCCGGGAACTGGCTCTGGCCGTAGTCGTACTGGCCGGGCTGCTGCTGCCCGTACTGGGGCTGCTGCTGCGGGCCGCTCTGCGGGTAGCCCGGCTGCTGCTGGGGCCCGCTCTGCGGATATCCCGGCTGCTGGCCGTATTGCGGTTGCTGGCCCCACTGCGGCTGCTGTTGCTGCGTCTGGGAGGGATCCTGCTGCGGATACCCGGGCTGCTGCTGGGACGGGTCGTACGGCGCGGGCTGCTGACCCCACTGCGGCTGTTGCTGCTGGGTCTGCGACGGGTCGTACTGCGGCTGCTGGCCCCACTGCGGTTGCTGCTGCGGGCCACTTGGCGGTTGAGCGCCGCCCGGCTGTTGGCCGTAGCCCGGCTGCTGCCCCCACTGGGGCTGCTGCTGCGGGTCGTTGCCGCCATACGGCGTGCTCATCGTTCGCCTCCGCCTGTTCCGCCATCGTCACCGGCCGACCTGCATGGCCGTCGTGGGCGATCCAACCACAGGTCGGCGCCCCTGCCCACTGTTCCCGGCCGGTGTCGGGCCAACTCCCCGCGACCGTGCTCACACCGGAGGCGCGTCCGTTCCGCCGGTCAGCCCAACGCCTCGTGAGTGGTGGGGACGGTTAGAACCGTCCTCACCACTCACGAGGCCGGTCACGCGCCGCCGGCCGCCACGACTCCGCGACGCAACGCCTTCACCGCGTCCGAAGCCGCCGCCCCGACCGGATCCGCCTTGCCGAGGACGTCGCGGATCTGGTCGAGCAGGTCGATGACCTGCCGCGACCACCGCACGAAGTCACCGGCCGAGAGCTCCTGGCCGTTCGCTTCGGCGGCGGTGAGCACCTTCTCCAGCGATTCGCCGCGCGCCCATCGGTAGACGGGCCAGGCGAAACCGGCGTCGGGCTCGCGGGTGCGGTCCAGTTTGTGCCGCCGCTCGTCTTCGGTGAGCTCCATCCACAGGCGCGTGGTCGCCTGCCAGGCGTCGACCACCTTGCCCGCGGGCAGGCGCGGCTCCCCCGCGGTGTCCCGGCGCGCCTCGAAGACCAGCGTCGAGACGACGGCCGCGAGTTCGGCGGGGGCCAGGCCCTTCCAGACGTCGTGCCGGATGCATTCGGCGGCGAGCAGATCCGACTCGCTGTAGAGCCGGGTGAGCCGCTTGCCGTGTTCGGTGACCCGGTCCTCGCCGTCGCCCTTCGACGCGGGGCCGAGGTAGCCGCGCTCGCCGAGCAGCCGCAGGATGCGGTCGAAGGCGCGCGCCAGCGAGTGCGTGGTCGCGGCGACCTTGCGTTCCAGTTGCTCGGTCTCGGCCGTGAGCCGCTGATACCGCTCGACCCAGCGCAGGTTCGCCTCGCGTTCGGCCAGACCGTGGCACGGATGCGCGCGCAGCGCCCGCCGCAGCGCGGCCAGCTCACCGTCCTCATTGGCCCCGGCGCGGCGTTTTTGCCTGCCGGGCAAGGAGATTCCCGCGTTGCGCAGACTGGAGGCGATGTCGCGCCTTGTCTTGGGCGAGCGGAGCTCGATGTGTTTCGGCAGCTTGATGTTCCCCAACGCCTCGACCGGCGACGGGAAGTCCGAGACCGAGAGTGGTCCGGACCAACGGTCCTCGGTGACCACGACGGGCCGCGGTTCGCGGATCGGGTCGAGCCCCGGATCGACGACGACCGCCAGCCCGGCGCGCCGTCCCGCCGGCACGGCGATGACATCGCCCTTGCGGAGCTTCTCCAGCGACTCGGCGGTACCGGCCCGGCGAGCGGAGGTGTTCTGCCGCGACAGCGCCTTCTCCCGCGCCGAGATCTTCGCCCGCAGATCGACGTACTCCAGCATCTCGTCGAAATCGCCGGTGATGGCGGAGGTGTAGCCCCGTAGGGCCTCCTTGTTCCGCTCGATCCGCCGAGCCGTCCCGACCACCGACCGGTCGGCCTGGAACTGTGCGAACGACTGTTCCAGCAGGTCACGGGCAGCGTCGGCGCCGACCTGGGCGACCAGGTTCACCGCCATGTTGTACCCGGGCCGGAACGACGACCGCAGCGGATACGTCCTGGTCGAGGCCAGGCCGCCGACCTGCTTAGGGTCGATCCCCGGCTGCCAGACGACGACCGCGTGGCCTTCGACGTCGATCCCTCGCCGCCCGGCCCGCCCGGTGAGCTGGGTGTACTCCCCCGGTGTCAGGTCGACGTGCGCCTCGCCGTTGTACTTGACCAGCCGTTCCAGCACCACGGTGCGCGCGGGCATGTTGATGCCGAGCGCGAGCGTCTCGGTGGCGAAGACGACCTTCACCAGCCCTTGGACGAACAGCTCCTCGACGGTCTCCTTGAACGCCGGGAGCAGCCCGGCGTGGTGCCCGGCGATACCGCGTTCGAGCGCCTCGCGCCATTCCCAGTAGCCGAGGACGCCGAGGTCGCCTTCGGGCAGGTCCTTGGTGCGCTCGGCGACGATCCGACGGACCTTCTCGACCTCTTCGGGGCCGTTGAGCCGCAGGCCGGACCGGACGCACTGACCGACGGCGGCGTCGCAGCCGGCGCGGGAGAAGATGAACACGATCGCGGGGAGCAGCCCGGCGTTGTCCAGCCGCTCGACCGTGTCCGTGCGGGAGGTCGGCCGGAACCGGGGCATCCGCGACGGCGCGCCTCGCCGCCCGCGTGGTCCGCGCAATCCGGCCGGGGCGAACCGTCCGCCGATCTCCTCGGTGCGGCGCAGCAGGCCGGGGTTGATCCGCAGTTCGGCGCCGGGCGCGTGTTCCTCCTGGCCGGCGAACAGGTCCAGCAGCCGGTTGCCGACCAGCATGTGCTGCCACAACGGCACTGGGCGGTGCTCGTCGACGACGACGGTGGTGTCGCCGCGGACCTCGACGAGCCATTCGCCGAACTCCTCGGCGTTGCTCACCGTGGCCGACAGGCCGACGACGCGGACGTGCTCGGGCAGGTGGAGGATGACCTCTTCCCAGACGGCGCCGCGGAACCGGTCGGCGAGGTAGTGGACCTCGTCCATCACCACGTACGCGAGCTCGCCGATGGTCGAAGACCCGGCGTACAACATGTTGCGCAGGACCTCGGTGGTCATGACCACGACCTGCGCGTTGCCGTTGATCGACGTGTCGCCGGTCAGCAGACCGACCGCGTCGGCCCCGTAACGACCGACGAGATCGGCGTACTTCTGGTTCGACAACGCCTTGATGGGCGTCGTGTAGAAGCATTTGCGCCCCTCGGCGAGGGCGAGGTGCACCGCGAACTCGCCGACCACGGTCTTCCCGGCGCCGGTGGGCGCGCAGACGAGCACACCGTGACCGTCTTCGAGCGCCTCGCAGCCGCGGACCTGGAAGTCGTCGAACTCGAACGACGATTCGGCCGCGAAGCGGGTCAGCTGGGGGTATCGAGCGCGGCGCTGGGAGGCCGCGTAGGCCTCGGCCGGGGTCTGAGAAGGGCTATTGACCACTTCGTCAGGGTTCCATACCCCACCGACAGTTCGCACTCGGTGTGACGATCTCGGGAACGGCCGCCACGCCTCTGTCATCCAAGGGGCGGATTCGTGATCGAGAGGGGACGCCATGGAGATCGCTTGCCCGCAGTGCGCGCAGGTCGACCAGGTGCAGAGCGTGCCGGCGGTGTTCCAGAGCGGGCAGACGACCTACCGGGTGCAAGGCGGTATGACGGCCATCCCCGCCGGTGACGGCGTGGTCTACACCGCGACGACGCACACGGGCGTGTCGGTGACCGCGACCGCGGCGTCGCTCAACCCGTATCCGGTGCTTCGCGGCGGCGGGTGCTTCCTGTCGCTCGCGTTGGTGCTGCTGATCCCCGCGTTCGTGTTCCTCGCCTTCGCCAACGACGTCTTGGACGAGAACGTCGCGCCGACCGCGGACGGCAGGGTCGCGCAGGTCATCGGAGCGTCGATCTTCCCCTTCGGCGCCTTCGCGCTGGTCGCCTTGTTCGCCGTGCTGTTCGTGCTCCGGCTACGGCGCAACGCGCGGATCCGGCGAGGTATCCCGGACGCGCTGGAGTACTGGCGGCAGGCGTGGTTCTGCCATCGCTGCGGTGGGGTGTTCTTCCCGCGCGGCGACCTGATGCCGCCCGCGGCGTTCCGCGGGCAGGTGTGGCGAGCGGGTGACTACGCCGGGCTCACCCGACGACGGTGAGCGCTCCGGGGACACAGGTGACGTCGATCGGCAGCCCGCCCAGCGGCTCACCGTCGGCGTAGACGGGCAAGTCGCTGCCCGCCAAGTGGATCTGGGCGGCCTTGAGGGTCCGGACCGCCGGATGCGCGATGTGCTCGCCGGAGCGGACACCGGGCAGCATGCGGAGCAGATCGCGCCGGGTCGCGTTGCCCACGACGGTGACGTCGAACAGCCCGTCCTCCGGATCGGCTCCGGGACAGATCCGCATGCCGCCGCCGTAGAACGGGGTGTTGCCGACCGCGATCATGGTGGCGTCGAGTTCAAGGGTCTCGACGTCCGTGCGGAGCACCACCGGCCGGGGCCGGAACGCGGCGAGTTCGGCCAGGATCGCGACGTCGTAGCGGCGCGGGCCGCGCGGCCAGGTCAGCCGGTTGGCGCGTTCGGTGACCAGCGCGTCGAAACCGGAGCACAGCACGGTGGCGAACCATTCGCCACCGGCCCGCCCGAGATCGACTCGTCGCCGTTTCCCTTCCGCGATCCGCCTGGCGACGAGATCGACGGCGGCGTGCGGCCGTTCGGGGATGTCCAGCGCCCTGGCGAAGTCGTTGCCGGTGCCCGCTGGGACGAGCCCGAGCGCGACACCGGATTCGGCACAGAACTGAACGCCCTGATGCGCCGCACCGTCACCGCCGAGCACGACGAGGACGTCCAGCCCGGCCGCGCGCGAGTCGGTCATCAGCGCGCGGGATTCCTCGACCGTGTGCGCGACGAGGACGTCGAGCCGGTCGACGACGGGCCGCAGCCGCGCCGCGACCGACTCCATCAACCGTTCCGCGGCCCCGTTACCCGAGGCGGGGTGGACGGCCAGCGCCGCGTGCATCCCCGGCTCAGGTGACGTCGTCGGTGCTGGTGCGCTTGCCGTTCGTGGCGGCCGACGGCTCCTCGTCGATCGTGCTCGGCGTGTAGTCGAACGGCGCGGCCTCGTCGTCGGCGAGCTGGTCCCAGCCCTCGGTGCCGCGTTCCTTGTCGAGCTTGCGGTCGTGGAAGCGCGCGATCTGGATGGACAGCTCCAGGAGCACCACCAGCGCGCCCGCCAGGGCGAGCATCGAGAACGGGTCCGAACCAGGTGTCGCGAAGGCGGCGAAGACGAACACGACCATGATCAGGCCGCGGCGCCATTTCTTGAGCGTCTGGTACTTCAGGACGCCGACGCGGTTCAGCATCACGACGAGCAGCGGGAGTTCGAAACTGACGCCGAAGATCACCAGCAGCGACAGGATGAACGAGACGTACTTGTCCGCGGTGAGCGCGGTGATGAACTGGTCGCCACCG
This sequence comes from Amycolatopsis sp. MJM2582, assembly GCF_000754115.1. NCBI lineage: Bacteria > Bacillati > Actinomycetota > Actinomycetes > Pseudonocardiales > Pseudonocardiaceae > Amycolatopsis > Amycolatopsis sp. MJM2582. The sequence continues at coordinate 669,464 of NZ_JPLW01000002.1, read as the reverse complement.
AAGTTCATCAGCAGTTCGAGAGCGTGCGGGACGAGGAGGTACGCCAGCACGGCGCCCGCGGCGAAGAGCGCCGAAGCGAACGCGACGAAGGTGAGCGCGTACTTGCGCTCCTTCGAGTAGAGGCCGGGCGCGATGAACGCCCAGATTTGATAGAGCCACACCGGCGAAAGCAGGACCGCGCCACCCGCGAGACCGACCTTCAACTGCGTCATGAACGCTTCGAAGGGCACGGTCTGCAGAAGCTTGCACTCGCCTTCGCTCCCGCCGAACCGACGGTCCGCGGGAATGGCGCAGTAGGGATCGACCAGCAACTTGCCCAGCGAGGGGACGGGGCCCAGCGTGGTCTGGAACCAGATGAAACCGAAGATCCCGCCGACGACGAGAGCGAGCAGTGCGAAGCCCAGACGGCGCCGGAACTCGTAGATGTGCTCGATGAGCGTCATCGTGCCGTCGGGGTTGCTCCGACGGCTGCGCTTGCGCCGCTTCGTGCCGCGGCGCTCCTCACCGGAGGCGGAATCCGCCACTGGACAGTCCGTTCTCGTCAGGGTCCACCATGAGCGCGCCGGTACGTCGGCGCGCTCATCCGCGAACAGGCTCCGCTTGGCTAACTAAAGACCGCTCAGCTGGCGTTCTTCTGCGCCTGCTCGGCCGGAGCGGGCGTGGCGGCCTGCTGCTTCTTGAGCTCGTCGAGCTGACGCTGGAGGTCGGCGACCTGCTTGTCCTGCGCGCTCGCGGCGGGCGCGGGCGTGGTGGCCTGCGGCAGCTGCTTGGTCTCGACCTCTTCGGTCTCGGCGGCCTTGTCCTTGTCCCCGGCCATGTCCTTGGTCTCGGCCTTGAAGATCTTCATGGACTTGCCGATGGACCGCGCGGCGTCCGGAAGCCTCTTGGCGCCGAACAGCAGAACAACGACGAGCACCAGGATGATGATGTGCCACGGCTGCAGCGCGTTCATCGTTTGCGGCCTCCTTCTCGAGTCTCTCGTGTGTGATGTTACCGGTCTTCGAGCCCACGTCGTTGCGCGATCGCCACGCGGAGCGCGGCCGACCGGGCACGAAGGAGCCCTGTCCGTTTTCGGGTGTTCGTAGCCACCATGCTCACCGTATGGGTGAGCACGCGCAAGACTCTGCGTAATTTGATTAGCAAAACGAAGAGCAGGATCAGCCCGGCGACGGCGAGCGCGATGCTCGGCAGGTACGACACGGCGTCACCCTACTGCTCGTAGGTTGACGTTAGGTGACGAGCCCGGGCCAGTGCGTCGGCCGCTCGCTGACGAACTGCCTCGCCCAGCGCGGCCGGGCTCTCGACCTGCGCGTCCCCGCCGAGGCCGAGGATCAGCCGGACCATCCACGACTCGTCGGCGTAGCGCATCCGGATGCGCAGCCGCCCGCCGTCGAGCTCGTCGAGCTCCTCGCAGGGGTAGTACTCGGCTACCCAGCGTGTGTCGGGATCGAGGACGAGGACGGCTTCCTGCTGATCGGGACGCGGCCGGAAAACACCATCGGAAATGTCAGTGGGCCGGGCGTGTGCCGGTGGGACCGCGGGCTCGTCGAGCACGGTCAGTTCGTCGATGCGGTCGAGCCGGAACAACCGGACGCCCTCGGCGCGGCGGCACCACGCTTCGAGATAGCCGACCGCCTGGACGATGAGCAGCCGCATGGGATCGACGGTCCGTTCGGTGATCTCGTCCTTCGACGCGGTGTAGTAGCGGATCCGCAGCGCACGTTTGGCGGTGAGAGCGGACCGGACGGCTTCGCGCGTCCCGGCGGTCTTCTTGCCTTCGCGCACTCCCCCGCCGACGACGATCCCCGACGGCTGCGCCTGCCCCGCGGCGGCCTCGATCTTCGCGATGGCGCGGCGAACGGCGTCGGCGTCGACCACTCCGGGCGTCTCGGCCAACGCCCGCAGCGCGACGAGCATGGCCGTCGCCTCGCCGCCGGTGAGCCGCAGCGGGCGGTTCATGCCGGCGTCGTGCGTGACGACGATCGTGTCGCCCTCGAAGGAGAGGTCGATCAGGTCGCCGGGCCCGTAACCCGGCAGCCCGCACATCCACAGCAGCTCGAGATCCTTGCGCAGCTGCTTGGGCGTGACGTCGAAGTCGTGGGCGGCGTCGTCGATCTTGATGCCGGGCCGGGCGAGGAGATAAGGCACGAGCGCGAGCAGGCGCGGCATCCGTCCGGTGGCGCTCATCGGGCACCACCCGCGTGCGCGATGGCTTCGAGACGGCTGAAGACCGACTTCGCGAGCACCTCGGGTTCGAGGACGAGGACGTCCGGACCGTGGGCGGTGAGCCAGTCCGCGGCGGATTCCGGGTAGTACAGCTCGATCTCCACGAGGTCGCCTTCTTCTCCCCCGGCGTCGCTGCGGCCGACCACCCGGCCGCGGCGGCGGACCCCGGCGGCCCGGCCGTCGGCGACCCAGACGCTGGCGATGGTCGGCGCGGACGGGTCCTCGCCGCTGCTGGCGGAGACCATCTTCAGCAGGTTGACCCCTTCCGGGCGTTCGACGACGCCGGTTTCCCCGAAGGCGTCGACCTTCCCGGTCACGCGCGAGAGGCGGAAGCAGCGGGACGCGCCACGGTCCCTGTCATGCCCGACGACGTACCAGCGGCCCTTCCACGACACCACGCCCCACGGTTCGAGGGTGCGGATCTTGCGCTCGGCCGAACCACTGCGCCGGTACTCGAAACGCACCGCCTGTCCGGCTTGGACGGCGGCCAGCAGCGGGCCGAACGCCGGCTCGGCCCGGACACGGGGCTCGACGACGGTCGGGGCGTGGTCGTCGACCTCGACCCCGGCGGCGCGGAGTTTCACCAGTGCCCCCTGGGCTTCACCGGTCAGTTCCGGGGAATCCCACAGCCGGACGGCGAGCCCGACCGCGGTCGCTTCGTCGGGCGCGAGGTCGATCTCGCCGAGTTCGTAGTCGCGCCGCGCGATGCGGTAGCCGTCGATCGCGTCGAACGCCGAGTTGCGGCCGGTCTCCAGCGGGATGCCGAGCTCGCGCAGTTCGGTCTTGTCGCGCTCGAACATGCGGAAGTACGCCTCGTCGCTGGCCGCGTCGGCGTACCCGGGCACGATGCCCCGGATCCGCTCGGCGGTGAGGTACTGCCGGGTGGACAGGAGGGCCAGAACCAGGTTGACCAGACGTTCGGCGCGTGCGGTGGACACCCGGCTACCCTAGCCCGCGCCGTCCGACCCGATGGTGACAGCCGCCGATCGCGCGTCGTAGCGATCCCTGGCGCTCTCCACCTCGTCGAACCGGGTCTCGGCCCAGTCCTTGATCCCGGCCAGCAGCTGCCGGAGACTCCGGCCGAGTTCGGTCAGTTCGTAGTCCACGCGCACCGGCACGCACGGAGTGACGGTGCGGGTCAGCAGACCGTCCCGCTCCAGTGTCCGCAGGGTCTGCGTGAGCATCTTCTGGCTGACACCGGCGATCCGGCGGGAGAGGTCGCTGTAGCGCTGGGGCCCGTCGCCGAGCGCCACGAGGACGAGACTGACCCATTTGCCCGAGACCTCGTCGAGCAGTTTCCGGGCGGGGCAGGCCGCGAGATAGGCGTCGTAAGCCCGTTTCTCCTCGTCCCGCCGTTCCTGTGCCGTGCGCGTGACCACGGTGCGCGTACCTCCGTGTGGGTTGGGCACCTCGAAGTGCGTACTTCCCGATGGAGAGTAACTCCCCATACGTTCGCCGGGAACGATCCCTGGAGGAGAAAACGATGCGTGCAGTGGTGGTCCGCCGGTTCGGCGGCCCGGAAGTCCTGGAATTCGCCGAAGTCCCGGTGCCGTCACCGGGTCCCGGTCAAGTGCGGGTGAAGGTGGCCGCGGCCGCCGTCAACCCGGTCGACGCCGGGACCCGGTCGGGTTTCCTGACCGAGGCGGGGATCGTCCCGCCGCGTGAGGCGCTCGGGGTCGGGTGGGACGTGGCGGGCACGGTCGACGCCGTAGGTGACGACGTCACCGGATTCGCCATCGGAGACAGCGTGATCGGCTTGAGGGACCGGCCGTCGGCGGCGCTCGGCACGTACGCCGAGTTCGTCGTCCTCGACGCGGACGCGCTCGCCGCCGCACCGCGGACGGCTTCCCCCGAAGAGGCCGCGACCCTGCCGTTGAACGGTCTCACCGCGGTCCAGGCACTCGATCTTCTCGATCTCCCGCCGGGAGCGACAGTTCTGGTGACCGGCGCGGCGGGGGCCGTCGGCGGCTACGCGGTCACCTTGGCCAAGGCACGCGGTTTCCGGGTGGTCGCGGTCGCCGGCTCCGCCGACGAGGCACTGGTCCGCGGGTTCGGCGCGGAGGTTTTCGTGCCCCGCGGGGATTTCCTCGCCGATCGCGTGCGGGCGGTGATCCCCGGCGGTGTCGACGCCGCACTGGACACGGCCCTGCTCGGGCTCGAAGCCTTGGACGCCGTGGCGAGCCGTGGCCGGTTCGTGGTGTTCGCGGCCGGAGCGGCGCCGATCCCCTTGCGTGGCATCACGGTCGAGCATGTCTGGATCCGCGCCGACGGAACCGCACTCGCCGGGCTGGCGGCCTTGGTCGACGACGGCACGCTCGCTCTGCGGGTCGCGGACACCCTGCCGTTGGGCGAGGCCGCGAAAGCCCACGAACTCCTGGCGGCGGGCGGGCTCCGCGGTCGGCTGGTTCTCATAAGTTGACGCTTAATTAAGTCCACGGTTATCTTCGCGGCATGGACAACGACGTGACCCGGCTCGAACTCCGGCGCGAGTACCCGGACCCGATCGAAGACGTCTGGTCGGCGCTCACCGAACCCGCCCGGACGGCCCGCTGGATCGGCCCGTGGACGGGCGAGGCGGGGGTCGGCAACACGATCATGCTGACGATGACCGCGGAGGAGGGTTCCGAACCGGGACCGGCCGTCATCCGGGAATGCGATCCGCCGAAGCGACTGGTGATGGATCTGGGCGTGACCGATCAGCCCGCGTGGCGGGTCGAGCTGACCTTGACCGAGCGCGGCGAAGGAACGGTGCTCGAATTCGTGCACCTGCTGCCCGAGACCGACTGGGACACCTCGGACATCGTCAAAGGCTGGCATTTCTATCTCGACCGGCTGGGCGCCTCGCTCGTCGGCGAACCGGTGCCGGAGTGGGACACCTACACGCCGCCTAGTTTGGAGGCATGACCGATCGAGTACTGCTGATCACCGGCGCCTCCCGCGGGCTCGGCGAAGCCACCGCACGCCGGGCCGCGGCGGCCGGGTTCCGCCTCGCGTTGCTCGCCCGCGACCGCGAGGCGCTGCTCCCGCTCGTCGCCGAATTCGGCGAGGATCGCGCGCTGGCGCTCGCGGCCGACGTCACCGACTGGACTTCGCTGTCCGCCGCGGTCGAAACGGTGAAGGACACCTTCGGCAAGCTGGACGCGGTGTTCGCCAACGCGGGGCAGAGCGTCGTCGTCTCGTTCTTCGGCGACGGCGGCGCGGACCCCGAACAGTGGCGGGACATGGTGCTGACGAACGTCTACGGCACCGCCCTCACCGCGCGGGCGACCCTGCCGTCGCTCGCGGAGTCGAAGGGGCACCTCGTGCTCACCGGCTCGGTCGCCGGGCGCTACCACCGGCCCGGCAACCTCTACTCGGCGACGAAATGGGCGGTGACCGGCCTCGCCGGCTCCATCCGCGAGGAGGCCGTCGGCACCGGCGTCCGGGTCACGGTCGTGCAGCCGGGCCTGGTCGACACCTCGATGATCCCCGAGGACTCGAAGTCCAAGCCGAAACTGGAGCCCGACGACGTCGCGAGGGCGGTGCTCTACGCGCTGGAGCAGCCGCCCTCGGTCGACGTCAACGAGATCGTGGTCCGCCCGACCGGCCAGCTCCGCTAGCGCGGCAACAGGGACTCGGCCAGCCGCCGCCAGTGCGGCATGGCCGATTCGCCGGGTTCGACACCGATGACCTGGACACCGACGTGGTCGGCGCCGGCGTCGAGATGTCCCTGCAGTTTCGCGACGATGGTGTCGAGGTCGCCCCAGAACACGAGGTCGTCGACGAGCCGGTCGCTGCCGCGGCCGCCGTCGATGTCGGCTTCGGTGTAGCCGAGACGACGGAACTTGGCGACGTTGTACTCCGACGTCAGGTAGTCGTGCAGGTGTTCGCGGGCGATCTCGCGCGCCTTGCCCGGATCGGTTTCGAACAGCACGGCGTGCTCGACGCCGAGGAAGGCCTTCTCCCCCAGCACTTCCCTCGCTTGGGCGGTGTGCGGCACCGTCACGTGGTAGGTGTGCGCACCCTCGGACCGGTCGCGTGCCAGGCCGAGCATCTTCGGTCCGTACGCCGCGAGCAGCCGCCGGATCGGCGCCTCGGGCAACGGGTTCGCACTCGTGACGGTGTCGAGTTCGTCGAGGTACTCGCTCATGGCGTCGAGCGGCTTGACCCCGGGCTGCGCGCCACCGAAGCCGAGCCCCAGGACATGCCTGCCGGGATACGCGTCGGCGAGCAGCAGTGCCGCGCCGTGGGTCCAGCGCGCGCCGCGGGAGCCGATGCGCGCGATCCCGTTGACCACGGCCATCCGCTCGGTGGACGCGAGCAGGAATCCGGCGTGGGTCAGCGCTTCACGCCCGTCCCGTTCGGGGATCCAGATCGCGGGCCAGCCGAGTTCTTCCAGTTCCTGTACGGAATCCCGCAGCATGCTCGCGGGCTGATCCTCGAAGTCGAACGTCCAGATCCCGAAACGCCCCAGTTCCATCTGTCTCTCCTCAGGTCGAGTCCAACATATCGAAGTATCGCAGATTCTCGATATGTTATTCCCGGTGCGGTCAGATGGAGCGCCCCAGCAGGTCGACGAGCTGCGCGATCCGCCGCTCGTCGCGGCGGTAGTGCGTCCACTTCCCCACCCGCGTGGACTCGACGAGCCCGGCGCGCTGCAGCAACGCCATGTACGCGGACACCGTGGACTGCGCGAGCCCCAGCTTGGCCTGGAGATGACTGACGCAGACGCCGACCTCGTTCTGGTCGGCGATCGCCTTCTCCGGCGGGAAATGACGGTCCGGCTCGCGCAGCCATCCGAGCACCTGGAGCCGGATCGGGTTGGCGAGCGCCTTCAGCACCTCGACCAGCTGCTCGGTGGTCTGCGGGACCGGTTCGGCTTGTGCGGTCATAGTCCTTCGAGCTTAGGCCGTCCCGAGGCGAGCGGCCCGCCCCTTCGCCCCACTCGCCCAGCACGCACCGCGGGCACAGTCGACGGAGTCCAGCGATCCGGTGTCGAACGACTTCCAGTGCCGCCCGCCGTCCGGGCTCACGTCGCTTCCGCCGGGGCCGACGGCGAGCACCGTGTTCCCCAGCCACGCCAGACCCGAGCGGTAGCCGACCGGCGCCTCGGACGGCGTCCGCCAGGTGCGGCCCTTGTCCGCGCTGAGCGCGACCGCCGGGCCGGGCGCGTTCGGCGCCGCGTAGTCGCCACCGATCGCCACACCGTGCCGCGGATCCCGGAAGGTCACCGAAAAGACGCCCGCGGATGCGCCGCTGGGCAACGGGGTGTCGGCCGCCTCCCAGGTCTTCCCGCCGTCGCCGGAATGCAGAACCCGGGCGCGGGCACCGCCGCCGGTGGCGATCCACGCGTCACGCGGCCCCGACGTCGTGAGGCACTGACCGCTGGCGGCGAAGCCGAACTCGCCGTCGAGCGCGGGGACCATGCCCTCGGCGGGGATGGGCTTCCAGGTGCGGCCGCCGTCCGAAGTGGACTGCAGCCGGAACTTGCCGTCCACCGGGTCGCTCATCGCGAGACCGCGCCGGTGGTCGAAGAACGCGAGACAGTCGTAGAAGGCGGCGGGCTCGCTGTTCTGGAAGGACAGTCGCCAGCTCGCGCCGCCGTCGTCCGTGCGGTAGATCCGGGACGCGTCGCCGGGACCGATCGACAGGGCGACCGCGTGCTCGGCGTCGAAGGCCTCGATGTCGCGGAAGTCGAGCGCCTCGGTACCGGCCGGAGCGACAGGCTTCCACGTGCGGCCGCGGTCGGTGGTGCGCAGGATGGTGCCCCTGCTGCCGCTGACCCACGCCGTACGGGAATCCACCGCGGACAGCCCTCGAAGCTGGGCGTCCGTGCCCGTCGGGGTCTCCACCCACGCGGGATCGGGACACTCCGGCGCGGCGTGCGCGACGCCGGTGAACGCCAGCGGGACGACCGCTCCCAGCAGGACCAGCAACGCACGGCGCATCGGCGCACCTCTCCCTCGAAGATCCGTGAAGGCCACCTTAGAGCGCGCGGCGCCCTCCGAGATGGCCTTCACGGAGTAATTCAGAGCGAGGAGATGAGCCTCTCGACGCGTTCGTCCACCGAGCGGAACGGGTCCTTGCACAGCACGGTCCGCTGCGCCTGGTCGTTCAGCTTGAGGTGCACCCAGTCCACGGTGAAGTCGCGCCCGGCGGCCTGCGCGGCGGCGATGAAGTCACCACGCAGCTTCGCCCGCGTGGTCTGCGGCGGGGTGTCCTTGGCCAGTTCGATCTCGCCGTCGTCGGTGACCCGCCGCACGAGCCCCTTCCGCTGCAGCAGGTCGAAGATGCCGCGGCCACGGCGGATGTCGTGATAGGCCAGGTCGAGCTGGGCGATCCGCGGGCTCGACAGATCGAGGTCGTGCTTGTTGCGGTAGCGCTCGACCAGCCGGTGCTTGATCGCCCAGTCGATCTCGGTGTCGATCTTGCTGAAGTCCTGCTGCTCGACCGCCTCCAGCGCCCGGCCCCACAGCTCGACGACGCGCTCGGACTGCGGCGACGAACCCGTCTCCTTGACGTGCTGGACGGCGCGGGCGTGGTACTCGCGCTGGATGTCCAGCGCCGACGCCTCGCGACCGCCGGCGAGCCGCACCTGGCGGCGGCCGGTGAGGTCGTGGCTGATCTCGCGGATGGCCCTTATCGGGTTGTCCAGCGTGAAGTCGCGGAACTGGACGCCCGCCTCGATCATCTCCAGCACCAGGTTCGCCGAGCCCGCCTTGAGCATCGTGGTCGGCTCGGCCATGTTCGAGTCGCCGACGATCACGTGCAGGCGCCGGTAGCGCTCCGCGTCGGCGTGCGGCTCGTCGCGGGTGTTGATGATCGGCCGCGAACGCGTGGTGGCGCTGGAGACGCCTTCCCAGATGTGTTCCGCTCGCTGGGACAGGCAGTACACGGCGCCACGCGGCGTCTGCAGCACCTTGCCCGCGCCGCAGATCAGCTGCCGGGTCACCAGGAACGGCAGCAGCACGTCGGCGATCCGCGAGAACTCCCCGGCACGGGTCACCAGGTAGTTCTCGTGGCACCCGTAGGAGTTGCCCGCCGAGTCGGTGTTGTTCTTGAACAGGAAGATGTCGCCGCCGATGCCCTCGTCCGCCAGCCGCCGCTCGGCGTCGACCAGGAGGTCCTCGAGGATGCGCTCACCGGCCTTGTCGTGCGTGACGAGCTGGACGAGGTCGTCGCATTCGGCCGTCGCGTACTCGGGGTGGGAGCCCACGTCGAGGTAGAGCCGCGAGCCGTTCGACAGGAAGACGTTCGACGAACGCCCCCAGGACACGACACGCCGAAACAGGTAACGCGCCACCTCGTCCGGGGAGAGCCTGCGCTGCCCGTGAAAGGTGCACGTGACCCCGTACTCGGTCTCGATGCCAAAGATCCGCCGCTGCATCCCACCAGAGTAGGCGGTGAGGACCCACTGACGGTGCGCCGTTCGGGCGGCGACACGCGGTCGGTACGTTGCATTCGGTGAAAGGTGTGCGGGAAGTCCCGATCGGGTATCACGCGCATGACGTCCCGGCCCGGAAGTGGGGAACCCGTGTTAAAGCAGCTCAAACGCCCTTTCCGCAAGGTCGGACGGACCGATCGGCGGTTGATGGCCCGCAGTGCGGCCCTGCCGAGGACCAGGGCCGACGACGTGATCACCTCACTCTCCAAAAGTGCGGACAAGTCCAAGCTCTGGTGGTGTGTCGCGATCGCCCTCGCGGCGAAGAAGGGCCCAACGCGCCGGGGCGCGCTCCGCGGCGTGGCCGCCATCGCCGGGGCCAGCGCGGCGGCGAACCTGATCGGCAAGCCGCTGTTCCCGCGCCGCCGTCCCGCCGCCGAGGAGGTGCCGATGCACCGGCGCCTCGTCCGGCGCCCGACGTCGTCCTCGTTCCCGTCCGGGCACTCGGCGTCGGCGGCCGCCTTCGTCACGGCTGTCGCGATGGAATCGCCCAAGGCGGGTGCCGCCCTCGTGCCGCTGGCCGCCGCGGTCGCCTACTCCCGGGTCCACACGGGCGTCCACTGGCCCAGTGACGTCGGGGTGGGGATCGGCATCGGCGTCGGCGCGGGCCTGCTGACGCGGCACTGGTGGCCGCTGAACGACGACGTCCCCGGCCGCACCGCGCACACCGCCGAGGCGCCGGAGATGCGCGACGGCGAGGACATGCTCGTCCTGGTCAACCCGCATTCGGGGATCGACGGCCAGGACCCGACCGAGGAAGCCCGCTTCGCCTGGCCCAAGGCCACCATCCTGTACCCGGACGCGAAACGGGACCTGCGCGATCAGCTCTGCGACGAGATCGCCGCCCGCGACAACACCGTGCGCGCGCTCGGTGTCGCCGGTGGCGACGGGACCGTCGCCGCGGTGGCCGCCGTCGCGGCCGACCACGACCTCCCGCTCGCGCTCATCCCGGCGGGCACCCTCAACCATTTCGCCCGCGACGTCGGCATGCGTTCGATGCCCGACGCGGACGCCGCGACCGAAGCGGGCAACGCCGTCGGAGTCGACCTCGGCGAGGTCGAAATCAACGACGACGATGACCACCGCTACTTCGTCAACACCGCCAGCCTCGGCGGCTACCCGGAGATGGTCCGCATCCGGGAAAAGCTGCAGAAGCGGCATCCGAAGTGGCCGTCCGCGGCGATCGCGCTCGCCCGCACCCTCCGGCGCGCGAAGCCGCTCGAAGTGACCCTCAACGGCAAGCACACCAGCATCTGGCTGCTGTTCGTCGGAAACGGCACCTACTCGCCGAAGGGTTTCGCGCCCTCACGTCGCCCTGCCCTCGACACCGGGCTCCTCGACGTGCGCTACCTGCGCGCCGACGTGCCGTACTCGCGGGCGCGGTTCATCCTCGCGACGATCACGAACAGCCTCAACGCCAGCCACGTCTACCAGGAACTCGATGTCCCGGAGCTGCACGTCCGGCTGCTCAACGGCAACCGCCGGGTCGCCACCGACGGCGAGGTCGGCCCGCTCGGCAACGACTTCCGCTTCCGTTCGCGGCCGAGCGCGCTCACCATCTACCGGCTCTAGTTACCCAAAAGCGCGGTGCCCAGCGGCGTCAGCGCGTGCAGCACGGCGTTGCGGTCCCGTTCGGTGGTGATGAGCCCCGCGCGCCGCAACACGGCGGCGTGCTTGCTGGCCGCCGACGGGGTCACGCCCAACCGGGCGGCCAGCTCCGACGTGCTGCAGCCGACCCCCAGGACCGCCAGCGTCGCCGCCCTCGTCGGGCCGAGCAGGTCGGCGAGGGCGGTGTCCGGCGATCTCCGCACGTCGCGGCCGTAGCCGGTCGACGGGGCCGCCTGCCGCACCGAGGGGTAGAGCAGCCGGACTGGTGCTCGTCCCGCTGCCGGGACGATCACCGGGCACACCGCGAAGTACGTCGGCGAGATGATCAGCCCGCCGCCGTCCGTGCCGCAGGAACCGACGATCCCGTCGCCGACCTCCAACACCGGCGAAGACCAGCGCACCAGCGGCCGCAGACTGGTGAGCATCGCGTCGGCGCCGTCGTGCAGAAGCAATTGCGCCCGCATCCCCCGGTCCGCGTCCACCTGTGCCCGTGCCGGCTCCCAGCCCGGCGCCAGCGACAGTTCGAAGTAATCCTGCATCGCCTGGACGAGCTTCGGCAGCCCGGCCGTGTCCCCGTCCGGTAATCCCGCCGCCCACGACGGCAGCTCCCGGTTCACCGGGAAATCCCGCAACGCCGATTTCAAGCACAGCGGGTCGGTGCGGGCGACTTCCGCGAGCCCCGCCTCCAAACCGCTTTCGTCCACGCCCGGCACGAGGAACGCGGGAATCGGCGCATACGGGCGGCACAACCACAACAGCACCGAAGCCGACTCCCCCAGGCCGAGCCGGACCCGATGCCGCCATCGGTTGAACAACGCCGAACCCGCGTCGCGCCGTTGCAGGATCTGCAGACTCGAAACCAGCTCGGCCAAGGGATCGGCTTCGGGCGCGAGCCGAACGCGCGTCAGGTCCTGCAACGTCAGCTCGATGCGCACGGATGTCCTCGCCTTGCTCGAAGTCGTCGCCGTGTGATCGCGAGGCGGGCCATTCCGTTACATCGCTGAACAGCCTTATTGCCGCTATCGGAAATCTCCTCGACGACCGTGGTTCAGACCTGAATGATGTTCGGAGAAGGCCCGCTTCTCGGGGGTTTACGCGGAGCCTTCCACGAGGGGGATTCACCGGCTTGGCCTGCGGGCCGCGTTTCGTCGCGGCCTGTCGTCTTCCGCCGTTCCCCTTCGCTCACTGGGAGAAAACGCTTTCCACAAAGGGGAAAGAAAATGACGAAAATGAAGCGCCTGGCGGGAATCATCGCCGCCGCCGCGGGTGTCCTGACCCTGGTCACCGCTCCGGCCGCGACCGCGGCCCCGAAGCCCACCGGCGACGGGTTCAACACGGTCACCGTGCACGGCATCAAGCTCATCCCGGTCAAGCGCACCTCGACCGGTGCGCGCACGCAGGCCGCGGGTGTCGCCGACGCGGACATGTACCTCATCCCGTCCGGGCTCAACCCGAACAAGTGCTGGGACGCCGACCTCAACACCATCAACCGCAACGGCACCAAGATGCAGCTCTGGGACTGCAACCTGAACGCGGACCACCAGGCGTTCTACATCACCGACAACCCCGAGGGCTACTCCCGCTTCCAGAACGTGGCCAGCGGCCGCTACCTGGACGCGGACCTCAACAGCATCAACAAGAACGGCACCATCGTCCAGCTCTGGGACTTCATCGCCGGTGCCAAGAACCAGTGGTGGGGCGGCACCGTCAACCCCGAGGGTTACGTCCGCTTCCAGAGCCCGGCCAGCGGCCGCTACCTGACCGCTGAAGGCAACTCGTCGACCAACGGCACGCGGCTCCAGCTGTGGAGCTTCATCGCCGGCGGCCGCAGCCAGTGGTGGGGCGACACCCCCGCCTGATCTCGGCTGATCGCTCCGTGAAGGCCTCCTTCCCTACTCTCAAGGTAGGGAAGGAGGCCTTCACGGCTTTCTGGCGTCCACGTCGCCCAAGTGATCCTTGAGTCGGCCCCCGGCGCCGAGGGCGGTTTGTCACGGAAGTCGTGAGTGGCATTTCGGGTTCTAACCCGAATCGCCACTCACGAGGCGACACCTGCGACCGAACCGCCGCTCCCGTAGCCATCGCCTCCGTGAAGGCCTCCTTGAGGGACTCTGGGTCCCTCAAGGAGGCCTTCACGGCGTTCCACTGTGTACAAACGTCGGGCGAGAACGCGAAGGGCCCCTTCCCAACGCGGGAAGGGGCCCTTCGCGTACAGAGAGGCTCAGTCCTTCTTGGACTCACCTTCGGGCTTGTCGCCGTCGGCGTCGTCCTTCTTCGGCTCTTCGGGCTCGGCGGGCAGCAGCGCCTCCAGTGCCGCACCGGCGACCCGGCGGAACTTGCGGCCACGCCGCTCCCGCTCCAGGACGGCGACCTCGAGCTTCACCGGGTCCGAATCGCCGTTCGCGGGTGTGGGAGTGTTGTCGCGCAACGCCTTCACCGCGACACCGAGCGCCGCGCCCAGCTCCATGTCCGGCTCGAAGCTCTCCTTCAGCTTCGTGGTGAGCGTGTCGGCCTGACCGCCCATCACGACGAACTTCGGCTCGTCGAAGATCGAACCGTCGTAGGTCAACCGGTACAGCTGGTCCTCGGCGGCGGTCGCGCCGACCTCGGCGACACAGACCTCGACCTCGAACGGCTTCAGCTGCTCGGTGAAGATGCTGCCCAGCGTGGCGGCGTACGCGTTCGCCAGCGCACGCGCGCTGACGTCCCGCCGGTCGTACTGGTAGCCCTTCAGATCCGCGTGCCGGATACCGGCGACACGGAGGTTCTCGAACTCGCTGTAGCGGCCGACGGCCGCGAAACCGATCCGGTCGTAGATCTCCGACACCTTGTGCAACGTCGCCGAGGGGTTCTCGGCCACGAACAGCACGCCACCGCGGTACTTGAGCACGACCACGCTCCGGCCACGCGCGATGCCCTTGCGCGCGATCTCGGAACGCTCCCGCATCAACTGCTCGGGAGAGGCGTACAACGGCATCGTCACTGTGGTGCTCCGCTCTTTCGGGCTCTCATCGGGAAGGGGACAGGGAGAAGGGCTAGCGCCCGCGCTCGGCTCGTCCGGCCACGACCGCCTCGGCCACCGCGGTCGTCTGCTCGACCGGCAACGCCACCGCACCCTGCTCCGCGGTGACCGTCACGATCGTCGGGAAGATCCGGCGCACCAGATCCGGTCCGCCGGTCGCGCTGTCGTCGTCCGCCGCGTCGTACAGGGCCTCCACCGCCGTCCGGATCGCGCCTTCGGCGTCCGCGTCGGGGTCGTACAGCTTCTTCAGCGAGCCCTTGGCGAACAGCGAACCCGAACCGATGGCGTGGTAGCCGGCGTTCTCCTCGTAGCGCCCGCCCGTCACGTCGTACGAGACGATGCGGCCCGCGTGCTTCGCGTCCTCGGCGTCGAGGTCGTATCCGACGAACAGCGGCAGCACGGCCAGCCCGGCCATCGCCATCTCGAGGTTGGACTTCACCAGCCCCGCGAGCTTGTTCGTCTTGCCGTCGAGCGAGAGCGAGACACCCTCGATCTTCTCGTAGTGCGCCAGTTCGACCGCGTACAGCCGCACCATCTCGATCGCCAGCCCGGCCGAGCCCGCGATGCCCACCGCCGAGTACTCGTCGGTGACGTGGACCTTCTCCATGTCGCGTGAGGCGATCAGGTTGCCCGACGTCGCCCGCCGGTCACCGGCGATCAGCACCCCGCCCGCGAACTTGACCGCGACGATCGTCGTGCCGTGCGGCGCGTCCAGCCCGCCCGCGCCCGTCGCGACCCGCCGCTCCGGGAGCAGCTCGGGCGCCTGCGCCCGAAGGAAGTCCGAGAACGACGAGGTCGCCGACGAGAAGTACGCGGCGGGCAGCGCCGACTTACCCGAGGTGTGTTCCATACGTGCTCAAAGTTCCAATCTGTGTGATCCGCCGGCTCCGCACAGGCGGCCCCGGCCCGGGGCCGCCGGAAAACGAGCTACTCGCCGCCCTTTTGCACGTACGCGCGCACGAAGTCCTCGGCGTTCTCCTCGAGCACGTCGTCGATCTCGTCGAGGATCGTGTCGACGTCCTCACCGAGCTTCTCGCGCCGCTCCTGGCCCGCCGGACCGCCGCCCTCGAACTCTTCGTCCGAGTCGCCTCCGCCGTGCTTTTCGATCTTTTCCTGAGCCATCTCGCCTCCCGGTGTGGCCGATGTTTCCTAGCCTACCCAGCGGTCCCGACATTCCGTGGGATCCGTGATCGCTTAACCCCGATGAAAGGAAATCCCGCTAGTCCGAACCGGTGAGCGCCTCCACCAGCTCCTCGGCGGTCGCGGAGTCGTCCAGCAACTTCCCCACGTGGGCCTTCGTGCCCCGCAACGGCTCCAACGTCGGGATCCGCACCAGCGATTCCCTGCCGACGTCGAAGATGACCGAATCCCAGGACGCCGCGGCGATGGAGTTGGCGTACTTCTCCAGCGTGCGGCCCCGGAAATAGGCCCTGGTGTCCGAAGGCGGGGTCGTGACCGCCTCCAGCACCTCCTCCTCGGTCACCAGGCGTTTCATCGAGCCCCTGGTGACGAGCCTGTTGTACAGGCCCTTGTCCAACCGGACATCCGAGTACTGCAGGTCGACCAGCCGCAACCGCGGCGCGCCCCAGGCCAGCTGGTCCCGCGCGCGGTAGCCCTCGAGCAACCGCAGCTTCGCCGGCCAGTCCAGCCTGTCCGCGCATTCCTGGGGGTCCCGTGCCAGCGCGTCGAGGATCTCGCCCCAGACCCGCAGGACCTCCTTGGAGGCCTCGTCCGCGCCGGTGCGCTCCAGGTTCGCCGACGCGATCTCGTGGTAGGCGAACTGCAGGTCCAGCCCGGTGTACTTGCGCCCGTTGGCCAGCGACACCTTGGCCTTCAGCGTGGGGTCGTGGCTGATCTGGTGCACGGCCCGCACCGGCTCGTCCAGTTTCAGGTCGTCGAACCGGATACCCGCCTCGATCAGGTCCAGCACCAGCGCCGTCGTGCCGACCTTGAGATACGTCGAGTACTCGGCCAAATTCGCGTCGCCGATGATGACGTGGAGACGGCGGTACTTGTCCGCGTCGGCGTGCGGCTCGTCGCGGGTGTTGATGATGCCGCGTTTGAGCGTCGTCTCCAGGCCGACCTCGACCTCGATGTAGTCGGACCGCTGCGAGAGCTGGAAGCCCGCTTCCTCGCTCTGCTGCCCGACACCGACCCGGCCGGAACCCGTGATCACCTGACGGGAGACGAAGAACGGCGTCAGCCCCCCGATCACCGCGGTGAACGGGGTCGACCGCTGCATCAGGTAGTTCTCGTGCGTGCCGTAGCTCGCGCCCTTGCCGTCGACGTTGTTCTTGTACAGCTGCAGCGGGGGCTGCCCGGGGACGGTGGCCGCCTTGCGCGCCGCCTCCTCCATGACCCGTTCGCCCGCCTTGTCCCAGATGACCGCGTCACGCGCGTTCGTCACCTCGGGCGCCGAATACTCCGGGTGAGCGTGGTCGACGTACAACCGCGCCCCGTTGGTCAGGATCACGTTCGCCGCGCCGAGGTCCTCGACGTCCGGATCGTGCCCTGGGCCGCTCGGGCCGGTCAGGTCGAACCCGCGGGCGTCGCGCAGGGGTGATTCCACCTCGTAGTCCCAGCGTGCCCGCCTCGCCCGCGGGATGTCCGCCGCGGCCGCGTAGGCGAGCACGACCTGGGTCGAGGTGAGTACCGGGTTCGCCGTCGCGTCGCCCGGCACCGCGATGCCGTACTCGACTTCGGTTCCCATGATCCGCCGCATACCCACCACCCTACGGGGTCGGAGCCGTGCGACGATGCCCCCCATGTCAGGCAGTGACGAACTCGTTGCGCTCTATGACCTCGACGGAACCGCGGTGGGAGCGGCCACGCGCTCCCGGGTCCGCGCGGAGGGGCTCTGGCACGCCGCGGGCGTGGTGTTGGTCCGTTCGAGTGACGGAGAGCGTGTCTACGTGCATCTGCGTACCGCCACCAAGGACGTCTATCCCTCCACATGGGACTGCTGGGCGGGCGGCATCGTCGCCGCGGGCGAGACCCCGGAGGAATGCGCACGCCGGGAACTGGCCGAAGAACTGGGTGTTCACGGAGTGGAACTACGCCCGCTTTTCGTCCACGTCACCGACGACGACACGATCCGTGCCCACAACTTCGCCTTCGAAACGCGCTGGGACGGCCCTTTCGTGCATCAGCCGTCCGAAGTGGTCGAAGGACGCTGGCTGACGCTGAGCGAGTTGCGTTCGTGGCTCGACGATCCCGAGAGCCGGTTCATCCCGGACGGCCGGCTGGGCGCCCTGGAATGGTTTCGGCGACGAGACTCGCGCTAGGCCGAACGGAGGCGCTGCGCGACGATCGGCAACAACCGCTTCGCCGCGTCCGTCGCCCGCGCTTCGGTTCCGGCGGTCACGCTGAGGGCGGAGACGAGGTTCCCCTTGGCGAGCAACACCGTGCACGTCTTGTCCTCGCACCAGGCGCGCTGGACCTCGACGCCGGTCTGCTTCGCCAGGGTGAGTTTCCTGCCTTCGCAGTCCGCCTGGGTGACGACATCCGACGCGTCCCGGTCGGTGTACGCGGTGACCTGGTGTTCCAGCGTCGAACCGCTCGGGTACGACCACGACGCCGAACGGCTCGTGCCGCGGGTCAGACCGGTCAGACAGCCGGACACCTTGCTCTCGCCGGGAACGACCTCTTCCTCGGCGACGTCCTCGTCGGTCAGCAACGCGGCGGAGACGGCGGCGGGGACGGGAGCCTGGGTCGACGGCGGCGGAACCGGGTTGGCCTGCGGCTTGACCGAAGGCTGCGCGGGCTCGACCGTGGGCGTCGGTGTCGGGTCGTCGTAGTAGGTGTCGAGGTCGTTGGGACGGTCGGCGCATCCCGACAGACCGAACAGCGCGACCGTCGCCACCGCGAGTACCTGCCGATGACGCACTCTCGAGTCCTCCCCGATGTCCCGCCTGACGTTTGCCGCGAGACTAGTCCAGCCCTTCACCGCCAGCCGAGGCAGGACCTGTGCCGCCAGTACGCGGACGGCTCCTCGGCGAGCGTGGCGAGTTCCGCGAGTTCGTCGGCGGTCGGCTTCACCTTCGCGGCAACGAGATTCTCCCGCAGCTGCGCCGTACTCGACGGGCCGATGACCGCGACCGGCCGCCAGTCCTGCGCGAGCACCGCCGCGATGGCCACCGCGTCCGGCCCCGTCCCGTGCTCCCGCGCGATCCGCGCGAGCGGTGACGGCGGCTCGACCACGAGCCGTCCGTTCGCGACGGTTTCCTTGACCAGCACCCGTTTCCCGGCGGCGTGCGCTTCCGCGAGCGCCGAACCGACCGAGGGTTCGAGCAGGTTCCACGTCGACTGCACGGCGCTGAACACCGGCGTTCCGGCCACTTCCAGCTCGAACGCCCGCCGCACCGCGTCCGCCTGGGCGGGCCCGGACGTGGAGAAGCCCACCGGGACACCGTCGGCGGCGAGTTCGGCGAGCGCGCCGATCAGCCGGTCGTCGGTGAACAGTGGACTGTCCACAGTGAGCGAGTGGACCTGGTAGAGCGAGACCGCCTTCCCCAGCAGGTCAACGGTTTCCGCCCACTGCCCGGCGAACCGCGCCGCGGTGTGCTCCTTGACCTCGTGCACCGGCGCGTCGAGCTTCCACTCCCCCACGTAGCGGTAGCCCCATTTGCTCGACACCGTCACGTCCGCGTGCCCGCGGTCGGCGAGCCAGCCGGCCAGGAACTCCTCCGAAGAACCATACGAACGGGCGACGTCGATCCAGCGGACGCCCGCGCCGTACGCGTCGTCCAGCACCGCGTAGGTCGCCGCGCGCATCGCCTCGAACTCGCGTCCCGGCGGCAACACCTCGGCCCGGCCGAGGTTGATGTAGGCGGGCCTGCCGAGTGCCGCCAGCCCGACGGCGACCCGGTCGCCGACGGGGATTTCCGTGTCCGTCACCGGGCTCCTTCGTTCTTGTGGCGGAGGATCGCGAGCCACTGGCTCGAATTCTGCGCCTGCCGGTGCAGCTTTTCGAGGCGGGCCGCCGGGGCCCGAACGTAACCCTTGCCGAACACCGGCGCGATCTGGCGGAGGCTGGCGCCCTCCTCCCGCGCGGCGAGCAGTGCCCAGTCGGAGGCGTCGGCGCAAGCCGCGGAGGCGCGGCGCAACTCGCCCAGCAGCTCGATCAGTTCGGGCGCGCTCACCTCGCCCGCCCGGACGGCGGCGGCCGTGGTTTCCAGCCAGGCCAGGACATCGGCTTCGGTGATCGGCGCTCGCGGGCGCCCGGAGGATTCGCTCACGGCCCGGAAGTATAGGTCGTTATACGGACGATCCGGCCGAGCGCCACGCGGGAGGCGTCGGACACAACGTCCGAAAACCGCTGGAGCGCAAGGGGGATGCCGGGATTCACTGGGCGCGGACTTGCGGAATCAGGAGAAGGACAATTGGGACGTTTCAGTATCGCGATCCGGTTCGCGGCGCTCGCGATCGTATGGGGTGCGAGTTTTCTGTTCATCAAGGTCGGCCTCACCGGCCTGTCGCCCGCCCAGGTGGCGCTCTCCCGCGTCTGCCTCGGCGCCGTGGCGTTGACAGCCATCGCCGCCTGGCGTCGTAAGCCGCTCCCCCGCGATCCGGCGCTCTGGGGCCATCTCGCGGTCGTCTCCGTGCTGCTGTGCGTCATCCCGTTCCTGTTGTTCTCCTGGGCCGAGCAGTACATCTCCTCCGGGCTCGCCAGCATCTTCAACGCGACGACACCGCTGATCACCATGCTCATCGCCGCCGCGGCCCTGCCGTCGGAACGGTTCACGAAGGCCCGCACGACCGGGCTGATCCTCGGATTCCTGGGAGTGCTCACCATCGTCGGGGTCTGGCAAGGGATCGACATCTCCCACGAGCTGACCGCGCAGCTGGCCTGTCTGGGTGCGACGACCTGCTACGGGATCTCGTTCGTCTACGTGCGACGGTTCATCTCCTGGCGGAACCTCGACGCGCCGACCATCGCGCTCGGGCAGGTCTGCTGCGGCGCCGTCGTGATGCTGGCGCTGGCGCCGTTCATCGCGACGACGCCGGTACGTCTCGACACGCCGATCGTGCTCAGCATGATCGCGCTCGGGGCGCTCGGCACCGGACTGGCGTACGCCTGGAACGCGTCGATCATCGCGGCGTGGGGCGCGTCGAACGCTTCGGCAGTGACCTACCTCACACCCGCTGTGGGTGTCCTGCTCGGTGTTCTCGTGCTCGACGAACCCCTGGCGTGGAACCAGCCCGTCGGCGCGCTGCTCGTCGTCCTGGGCATTCTGGCCGCGCACGGGCGGCTGAGCCCGCGCAAGAAGGCCGAAGAAGCCGTAGCCGTGTGACGCGAAGGGGCCCTTCACCGCAACGCATGCGGTGAAGGGCCCCTTTGGCTCGTACTACAGGTACTGACCGGTGTTCGTGGCGGTGTCTATCGCCCGCCCCGAATCCTGGTTCTTGCCGGTGACGAGCGTGCGGATGTAGACGATCCGCTCGCCCTTCTTGCCGGAGATCCGGGCCCAGTCGTCCGGGTTGGTGGTGTTGGGCAGATCCTCGTTCTCCGCGAACTCGTCGACGATCGCGTCCAGCAGATGCTGCACGCGCAGGCCGGGCTGCTTGGTCTCCAGCACCGACTTGATGGCCGACTTCTTCGCCCGGTCCACGATGTTCTGGATCATCGCGCCCGAGTTGAAGTCGCGGAAGTACAGGACTTCCTTGTCACCGTTGGCGTAGGTGACCTCGAGGAACCGGTTCTCGTCCGTCTCTTCGTACATCCGCTCGACGGTGTGCTGGATCATCGCGTCGAAGGTCGCCTTCACGTCCCCGCCGAACTCGGCGAGGTCGTCCGCGTGGATCGGGAGACCGTCGGAGAGGTACTTGGAGAAGATGTCCTTCGCGCCTTCGGCGTCCGGACGCTCGATCTTGATCTTGACGTCGAGCCGGCCCGGCCGCAGGATCGCCGGGTCGATCATGTCCTCGCGGTTGGAGGCGCCGATGACGATGACGTTCTCCAGGCCCTCGACACCGTCGATCTCCGAAAGCAGCTGCGGGACGATCGTGGTCTCCACGTCGGAGGACACGCCCGAACCGCGGGTGCGGAAGATCGAGTCCATCTCGTCGAAGAACACGATCACCGGGGTGCCTTCGGAGGCCTTTTCCCGAGCCCGCTGGAAGATCAGGCGGATATGCCGCTCGGTCTCCCCGACGAACTTGTTCAGCAGTTCCGGACCCTTGATGTTCAGGAAGTAGGACTTCCCGTCCGCCGAGTCGCCGCGGGCTTCCGCGACCTTCTTGGCGAGCGAGTTGGCCACCGCCTTGGCGATGAGGGTCTTTCCGCAGCCAGGAGGCCCGTAGAGCAGCACGCCCTTCGGCGGACGCAGCTGGTACTCCTGGTACAGATCCGCGTGCAGGAACGGAAGCTCGACGGCGTCGCGGATCTGCTCGATCTGCCGGGTGAGGCCACCGATGTCCTCGTAGCGGACGTCGGGCACCTCCTCCAGCACGAGATCCTCGACCTCCGCCTTCGGCACGCGCTCGTAGGCGTAACCGGCCTTCGAGTCCACCAGCAGGGAATCGCCCGGCTTGAGGGGCTGTTCGGCCAGAGGGTCGGAGAGCAGGACGACCCGCTCCTCGTCCGCGTGACCGACCACGAGCGCACGGGGGCTGCCGCCCTCGACGTCCGGGGCCAGCACCTCGCGCAGCGCGCAGACCTCGCCGATCCGCTCGAAGTCACCGCCTTCGACGACGGTGAGCGCCTCGTTGAGCCGCAACGCCTGGCCGCGCTGCAGCGACGAGACCTCGACCGCGGGTGAGACCGAAACCCGCATCTTGCGGCCCGCGGTGAACACGTCCACCGTGTTGTCCTCGTACGCGGTCACGAACACGCCGTAACCGCTCGGAGGCTGGGCCAGCCTGTCGACCTCCTCCCGCAACGCGAGCAACTGGCCACGCGCCTCGCGGAGCGTCTCGACCAGTTTCGTGTTGCGTTCCGTGAGTTGGCTCACGCGTTCCGACGCCTCGGCGAGTCGCTGCTCCAGCACTCGGTTCTGACGTGGGGAATCGGTGAGCTTCCGGCGCAGCAGGGCGACTTCCTCCTCGAGGAAGCGGATTTGACGTGCCTGCTCGTCGGACGTGGTTCCAGCTCCGGTCGTTTCTGAAGGGTCGGCCTCCTCGCGCCGACCTCCGGGAAGGTCATGATGCATCGGGCACCTCCTCGGAGTGCTTTTCATTCCACGGTACCGGCGATCACCGACAATAAAAGGCCTTTCCGCATCACAAGATCGGCGCGTCGCGTTCCGGACGACCCGCCAGCACGTACCTTCGCGACGCGCAAGGGGCCATCCCGGTGCCGGGTCCGGCGCACTCATGGTCACAATCCGTCCACCTGGCCTGACCTGCGACGGAATACCCGGCTCCGTCCGGGTGCAAACGGGTTTCCGGTCTCAGTTCGGCCCTAATCGAGCGGCGATCCGGCTCGATGGCTAGCATCGGGCGACGTTCGCCGGGGAGGCGGACCCGCAGGTCATGTTGAGCATTTTCGCAGAACAGCTAGGGGGCACCAGCCATGACATACCCGCCGCAGCAGCCCGGCGGCTACGGACAGGATCCGTACGGCCAGCAGGGCGGGTACCCGCAGAGCGGCCCCCAGCCGCAACAGGGATACCCCGGCGCCGGTCAGTACGGACAACAGGACCCGTACGGCCAGCAGCAAGGTGGTTACCCGCAGAGCGGTCCTCAGCCCCAGCAGGGATACCCCGGTGGCACGCAGCAGTTCGGCCAGCCGGATCCATACGGGCAGCAGGGCGGCTTCAACGCGTACCCGCAGGAAGGCGGTTACGGCGGCGGAGAGCCACCCAAGAAAAAGAAGACCGGCCTGATCGTCGGCATCGCGATCGGCGCGGTCGTGCTGGTCGGTGGCGGTGTCACCGCACTGGTCATCGCGTTGAACTCCGGCGACGACAACCCGGTCGCCGCGCCGCCCTCCAGCAGCGCCGCACCGTCGGAGACCCCGTCCTCGTCGCAGAAGCCGAGCTCGACGCGCACCAGGTCCAGCTCGCCGAGCACGTCGTCGACCAAAAGCTCCGGTCCGGCGCCGGGCGGCAAGGCCACGCCGCAGGAGGTCTTCGAAGGCGCCGCGACTTCCTATAGCGCGGGTGACAAGAAGACGTTCCTCGACCTGATCTGCCGTAGCGAGAACACCAAGGACGAGGGCAAGCCGCTCGACCCGATCAAGCTCGAGATCATCGAGCCCGCCAAGGAAAGCGGCGACCGGGCGACCGGGCGTTACCGCGCCACCCAGGGCACCAAGACCGCGGAAGGCACCATCACCGCGGCCAAGGAATCGGACCTGTGGTGCCTCAAGGACATCAAGGCCGACAAGAAGTGACCTACCCGTGACGGTGAGCCACAAGCTGACCGCCGTCGCGGTGGTTTGCGGCGCGGTCGTGGCCGGGGTCGTGGTGGGGCTGCTGCTGGTGGCCCCGTCCGGCTCCGACCCGGCCGCGTCGAGCAGTGTCACGCCCGAGCCGCGGCCGGGTTCGTCCCGGCCGGTGCCGGTGGATCCGGACGTGGCCGCGGTCGAGGTCGTCGGCAAGGCGATCGCCGCGGCCATCGTCAACCACGACGCGACCGCGTTCGGGAAGCTGACCTGTGTCCAGCAGTCCTCGGCCGATCTGGCCGAACTCGGCCGGAAGTGGGCGGCCGCGGGGAAGGTCACCGCGACCGTCCCCGATCCGCCGTCGGTCAGCGGCGACTCCGCCTCGGTGACCGTTCACGTCGAGGGCGCGGGCGGCCAGAAGGACACGCCCTTCCCGCTGAAGAAACGCGACGGCAAGTGGTGTGTGCCGTAGGCATCGGCCCGCGATCCGTGAAGGACCCCTTCCTCGCGCCTAGTGTCCTGCGTCAGAAGTTCGTGCCTTAAGTCCGTATCGGTGTCCAGTCGTGATGCGTGTGGGCTGGGTCGTGAGTGATAAAGAGCGTTCTAACGCGTTTTATCACTCACGACCCCTTCGACAAATCGGGCATGTAGACATCAATCGGATATTCAGCCGGCGAAGAGCGTCCCTGCGGGCATTCACGGCACATCCCCCTCATCGCATGCGACGAAGGGCGCTTTACCCTCGCCCCATGCGGTGAAAGGCCCCTTCAGCCACCCCGAGGCCAGAAGAACCCAAGACACGACTGGTGTCCTTTGTGGACATAATCTGGTCGAGCCTCCTGCCAACCGCCCCGTTCGAAGATCCGGTCCGAATCACCAAGAGTGGCATCGACCAGCGCTTATACGACTTCGCCGGTGCCCTGCGCCAGGTGCCGGGAAAGGGTCCTTCAGGCGAGCACGGCCACCAGTATCGATCAGCCCTTGCCGGAGCGACGGTGGACCCGCGGCGATACGGTCCCGTCCGCCAGACGGCGCGCCGTCAGCAGGAACGCGGTATGCGCGACCATCCGGTGGTCCGGCCGCACCGCAAGGCTCACGACGTGCCAGGGCCGCATGAGGGTCTCCCACGACTCCGGTTCGGTCCAGCACTGCTGATCCCGCAGGGCTTCCGTGATCCGCGAAAGTTGTGTGACCGTCGCCACATAGACCGTGAGCACGCCGCCGGGCACGAGATGCGCGGCGACCGTCTCCAGCTGGTCCCAAGGCGCCAGCATGTCGAGGACGACGCGGTCGACCTCGCCGGTGTGCGTCGACAGGTCCGCGACCGTGAGCGACCAGTTGTCCGGCTTGTGGCCGAAGAACTTCTCCACGTTCCGCTCGGCGTGTTCGGCGTGGTCGTCCCGGATCTCGTAGGACTGCACCGTGCCTTCCGAACCGACCGCGCGCAGCAGCGAGCAGGTCAGCGCGCCGGAACCGGCACCGGCCTCGAGCACCCGCGCCCCCGGGAAGATGTCGCCCCACATCACGATCTGCGCGGCGTCCTTCGGGTAGATCACCTGCGCGCCACGCGGCATCGACAACACGTAGTCGGGCAGCAACGGGCGCAGCGCCAGATAGTGGCTGCCGCCGGCCGAAGTGACGACCGAACCCTCCTGCGCACCGATCACGTCGTCGTGCGCCAGCGCGCCGCGGTGGGTGTGATACTGCTGTCCCTCGGCGAGCACCATGGTGTAGTGCCGCCCTTTGGAGTCGGTCAGCTGAACCCGGTCACCAACACGAAACGGCCCACGGACCGACACTGAACCTCCATACGCGCGAATGATCGACGACCGATCCTCGCAGGTGGCCGTACCGCGCTACGCCGGGGGTCGGCTCCGGGTCATCGCGGCGCGCAGGTCTTCCCGCCGCAGCACCCCCGCGGGCCTGCCTTCGTCGTCCACGACGAGGAACTGCCACGCGGCGGTTTCCCTGACCCGCTCGGCGATCTCCTCCCCCGACTCCGAGGAGAGCAGCACGGTGTCGGCGCGGATCGGCTCCGCGGCCATCTCCGCTGGCGCGTGCGGAGACGTCCCGGCCAGTTGTGCGGCGGCCGTCTCGTCGAGCAGCCCGGCGGCGACGCCGTCGGCGCGCACCAGGACCACCCCGCGGCCCGCCGAAGCGGCCAGCGCGTCCGAGACGGGGCTTTCCGCGGGAAGCTGCAGAACGGGCCGGATGAGTTCGCTCAGCCGTACGCCTTCCGGCCAGCCTCGGCGTGTTTCGGCGGCGAGTTCGCTTCGCGCGCCGAGGACCACGAACCACGCCGTCACGACGCAGACACCGAGGCGGAGCCAGCGGTCCTCGCTGCCCGCCGCCAGACCCCACAGCGCCCAGACGACCAGGCCCGCCGCGACGACACCGCCCCCGACGACCGCCGCGCGCGTGCCCTTCTCGCGGCGTCCCGTGGCAGCCCAGACCCCGGCGCGGACCAGCCGTCCGCCGTCGAGCGGAAGTCCGGGAAGGAGGTTGAAGATCCCGACGGCGAAGTTCGCGACGGCGCATTCGGCGATGAGCAGCCAGGCGGCGCTCTCCGGCGGGACGGCGAACATCAGCAGCCCGCAGAATCCGCCGAGCAGCAACGAAACCACCGGTCCCGCGGCGGCGACGAGCCCTTCCTGCCGAGGCTGGCGGGGAGTCCTGGCGACCTCGGAGAGGCCGCCGAGCAGGAACAACCGCAGGCGCCGGACCGGGATGCCGAGGCGCAGCGCGACCAGGCAGTGCCCGAGTTCATGCGCGAGCACGGAAAGTCCGAGAAGGACCGCGAACGCGGCGGCCAGCAGCCAGGAGGTCAGCGTGGTGACCCCGGGCAGGATCCGGCCGACCAGCGGCGTGTAGAGCACCACGATGATCAGGGAGCCGATCCACCACGAAGGGGCCAGCAGCACGGGGATCCCGGAGACCCGGAACAGCAGGAGCCCACCCTCTGGTGCCACGCCTCGTCGAGGCGGGCCCTGCTCACCCGTCACCGCCATGTGTCGAAGCGTAGATGCCCAGGTGTGGGGTGCCGGTAACCCGCCCTTCCCGTCCGGGTGGTGTCGGTCATGCCACTCCGGTCCGTCGCGGTCCCGAAACTGTCGGTACCCGGCGATACGCTTCCCCCATGCCCGACACCGACACGGTCACCGCCGATCCGCCGCCCGGCGCCGAAGTCCCGCGCCGTCGGCCGGCCCTGTCCCCGTCGCGTGCCAGCGACTTCAAGCAGTGTCCGCTGCTCTACCGCTTCCGCGCGGTCGACAGACTGCCCGAGATCCCGACGAAGGCCCAGCTGCGCGGCACGCTGGTGCATTCCGTGCTGGAGCGCCTGTTCTCCCTTCCGCAGGCCGATCGCACGCCGCCGCAGGCCAAGGAGCTGCTCGCACCGGCGTGGGAAGAGCTGTCTTCGGAGCGTCCGGAGTGGATCGAGCTGTTCGATCAGGAGGATCCCGAGGCCGTCACGTCGTGGCTCGCGTCGGCCGAGCAGCTCGTCGACACCTACTTCGGCCTCGAAGATCCGCGCCGCCTGGAACCGGAAGCGTGTGAGCTGCACGTCGAGATCGAACTGGGCTCCGGAGTCCTGCTTCGGGGCTACGTCGACCGGCTGGACGTGGCGCCGACCGGCGAGATCCGCGTCGTCGACTACAAGACCGGTGCCGCGCCGCGCGAGATCGGCGAGGCCAAGGCGATGTTCCAGATGAAGTTCTACGCCGTGGTCCTCTGGCGGCTTCGCGGTGTCGTGCCGCGCCAGCTGAAACTGATGTACCTCACCGACGGGCAGTCCCTGGCCTACACGCCCGACGAGGGCGAGCTGATCCGCTTCGAGCGCACGCTGGAGGCGATCTGGCAGGCGATCCTCAAAGCGGGCAAGACCGGCGACTTCCGGCCGAATCCGAGCAAACTCTGCGCGTGGTGCGATCACCAGGCACTCTGCCCACAGTACGGCGGCACTCCCCCGCCGTACCCGGGCTGGCCGGAGCCGGATCCCGGCGAGGAGTCCGTATTGGACCGTGCGGATTAGGCCGTGTCCGGTGAGTCCGTTCGATGGGCTTCGTGATCCAGGTGGTTCCTGGCGGTGCGGGCGGATCGGCCTCGTACCGGGTCGTACTCGGCCGCATCCGCCCGTGCCGTCAGGGGGCGCCTGGGCGCGGAGACCGCGAACGGCCTCATCGGACACGGCCTAAGGTGCTTATGTGACAGAAGCGTTTTACGTGCCGTCAGGTGACGGCGTCTTCCTCCCGACCCCGCACACCGCCGGCCCGTGGACCCCGGACGCGCAGCACTTCGGGCCGCCTTCGGCGTTGCTGGTCCGCGCGCTCGAAGAGGTCGAGGCGCCCCACGCGAGCCAGCTGGCCCGGGTGACGGTCGAGATCCTCGGGCCCGCGCCGCTGGAGGAGCTGTCGGTACAGGCCCGGGTGGAACGGCCGGGCCGGTCGGTCGAATGGCTGACAGCCGAGCTCTCCCACGGCGAGCGGGTCGTCGCCCGTGCCTCGGCGTGGCGCATCGCGACGTCGGACACCACCGCGGTGGCCACGGCGGATGCTCCCGCGCTGCCGTCGCCGGACGGGCTGCCCGCGTCGAACTGGCCGGAGGGCTGGCTCGGCGGGTACCTGCAGGCCGTCGAGTGGCGCAGCGTCAAGGGTGCGCTGGACGAACCCGGCCCCGCGACCGTCTGGGGCAGGCAGCGCGTCGCGCTCGTGGACGGGGAGAAGCCCAGCCCGCTGCAGCGGTTGTTCGTGCTGGCGGATTCCGGCAACGGGATCTCGAACTTCCTGGACCCGCGGGAGTGGTGGTTCATCAACTCCGAGCTGACGGTGCACCTCCGCCGTCCGCCCCTCGGCGACTGGATCGGCGTCGACGCGGCCACCCTGGTCGGCCCGAACGGGATCGGCACGGCGACGACGACGCTGCACGACACGTCGGGGCCGATCGCCTCCGGGGCGCAGGCCTTGCTGGTGCGGCCGCGACAGGCGGGCTGATAGACGCGCTTTCTCGGCGGGTTTCCAATAGCCTTCCCGGAACAACAGACACAGGGAGCGCTTCGGCATGCAGATCACCTCGGTGGTCAACCAGAAAGGCGGGGTCGGCAAGACCTCACTCAGCGTGGGCGCGGCGGCCGCACTGGCCGAACGCGGCCGCCGGGTGCTGCTGATCGACCTCGACCCACAGGGCCACGCGACCACTGAACTCCTCGGCCTGGACGAGGTGGCGCCGGACATGCCCAGCCTCGCGAAAGCCCTGACCAAGGTGTGGAAGGGCCCGATCGAGGAACTCGTCGTCCGGCATCCGCGCAGCAATCTCGGGCGGGGTGGCGCGTTCGACGTCATCCCGACCTCGCCGGGGATGTTCGACCTGATCCGGCGGCTGGACCAGTTCCGGGTGCCCGGCTGGCAGCTGGCCAGGGTCATCCAGTTCGCCAACTACGACCACATCATCATCGACTGCCCGCCCGCGCTCGACGTACTGACCAACAACGCGCTCGCCGCTTCGCACGGGATCCTCGTGCCGGTGCAGCCGGACCGGACGAGCATCCGCGCGCTGCGCCTGCTTTCGGACCAGGTGCGTTACGTCGAACAGACCGTCGGCCGTCCGCCGATCGCCTACTACGGTCTCGTGCCAGGGCTGTACCGCCGCCCGATCTCGCATTACGCGGCCGCGGCGTTGCAGGAGCTGTACGCGTTCGGGATCCCGATGCTGTCGCACGTCCCACTCGGCGTCGT
This sequence comes from Amycolatopsis sp. MJM2582, assembly GCF_000754115.1. Taxonomy (NCBI): domain Bacteria; kingdom Bacillati; phylum Actinomycetota; class Actinomycetes; order Pseudonocardiales; family Pseudonocardiaceae; genus Amycolatopsis; species Amycolatopsis sp. MJM2582. The sequence goes on along the minus strand of NZ_JPLW01000002.1, from coordinate 640,137 downwards.
GATGAACGAAGCCGCCGCGCACGGCGTTCCGGTGACGACGTACGCGCCGGAAACGCTGCAGGCACTGTCGTTCCGGGAGATCGCGGAGACGCTCGACGGCTACCTGCGGAATCATCCGGCCGCGGCGATCGTGCCCGCGGACGAGGAGTTCGTCTTCGAGGACTTCATCACCGAGGTCTCGGTGACCCGTAGCGCGAAGGACAACGGGGCACGCAAGAAGCTCTACGACCTGATGCCCAAGAAGCCCAACCGCCCCCGCTAGCCAATGCCATGAACGGTCCTTTCCTCCCAAATTTCGCAAGGAAAGGACCGTTCATGGCGTCTGGAGCGGGGGTCAGAGGCGGCAGGCCCGGATGTCCGAAGCGAGGACGGCCTTGGCGCCGGTCTCGGCGAGCTCGTCCATGATCCGGTTGACCTCCTTGCGCGGCACCATCGCCCGCACGGCCACCCAGTCCGCGTCGGCCAGCGGCGCGACGGTCGGCGACTCGAGACCCGGCGTGATCGCGATGGCCGCGTCGAGCAGCGACCGCGGGCAGTCGTAGTCCAGCATCATGTAGTGCTGGGCGAAGACGACACCCTGCAGCCGCGCCTTCAGCTGATCCTTGGGCCGGGTGTGCTCGGTGCCCGCCCGCTGCAGCAGCACCGCCTCCGACACGCAGATCGGGTCCCCGAAGGCCACGAGGTTGTGCTGGCGCAACGAACGTCCCGACTCGACGACGTCCGCGATGGCGTCGGCCACGCCGAGCTGGATCGAGATCTCGACGGCGCCGTCGAGGCGGATGACCTCCGCCTCCACCCCGTGCTGCTTCAGGTTCTCGCGCACGAGCCGCGGGTACGACGTCGCGAGCCGCTTGCCCTGCAGGTCTTCGGCCCGCCACTCCCGGCCCGCCGGCGCGGCGTACCGGAAGGTGGAACCGCCGAAGCCGAGGCCGAGGATCTCCTCGACCGGGGCGCCGGAGTCGAGCGCGAGGTCGCGGCCGGTGATGCCGAGGTCCAGCTCGCCGGATCCGACGTAGATCGCGATGTCCTTGGGACGCAAGAAGAAGAACTCGACCTCGTTGACCGTGTCGAGCACGGTCAGGTCGCGGGCCTCATGTCGCTTGCGGTAGCCGGCCTCTCCGAGCATCTCCGACGCGGCGGCGGCGAGGGCTCCCTTGTTCGGCACGGCGACACGCAGCATTGCTTCTCCTTGGTTCTCCGGACGCGAACGCGTCACAGGTACCGGTACACGTCCTCTGTCGACAGTCCTCGGCCGAGCATGAGCACCTGTACGCGGTACAGCAGCTGTGAAATCTCCTCGGAGAGCCTGTCGTCGGATTCGTGCTCGGCGGCGATCCACACCTCGCCCGCCTCTTCGAGCACCTTCTTGCCTTGCGCGTGCACTCCCGCGTCCAGCGCGGCGACGGTGCCGGAACCGTCAGGGCGCGTGCGGGCGCGCTCGGCAAGCTCGGCGAACAGCTCATCGAAGGTCTTCACGGTCTGGAGATCCTTCCATCCGCGCCCGCGTCGCGCTGCCCCGGGCCGGTGTGTTGCCGCTCGCGTCACACTTCAGAACAGCGCGGCACCGCCCCGTTCGAAGTCGAGCAGGTGCCGTTTCCGTTCGACACCACCGCCGTAACCGGTGAGATCGCCGTTGGACCCGATCACGCGATGGCAGGGCACGATGATGCTGATGGGGTTCTTCCCGTTCGCGAGGCCGACCGCGCGCGACGCGGTGGGCCTGCCCAGACGGTCGGCGAGCTGACCGTAGGAAACCGTCTCGCCATATGGGATCCCGAGCAGGCCTTCCCAGACCATCCGCTGGAATTCGGTGCCGCCGAAGCTCAGCGAAAGATCGAATTCCTTCCGCTGTCCGGCGAAGTACTCCTTCAGCTGCTTCTCGGTCTCGACGAAGATCGGCGCGCCCGGGTCCGGATGGCCGAAGCTCTCCTCGGCCGGACGGTGCCGCTGCTGGACCATGTAGACCCCGCAGAGGCTTTCGCCGTCCGCGACCAGAGTCAGCTTGTCGTACGGGCTGTCGATGACGGTGTGCGTGCGCATGGCGTTCCTCGGAGTCAGGCGGCGGGCAGCTTGTTGATCGGGTGATCTCCGGTCGCCCAGAGGTGCTGGACGGCATAGGCGCGCCACGGGCGCCAGCGTTCCGCGTGCGTGGCGAACGCCGCCGGGCCGAGTCCGAACCCCTTCGCGGCGATTTTGACGCCGAGGTCGGTCGGCAGGAAGGCGTCGGGGTCACCGAGCGAGCGCATCGCGATGCTCTCGACGGTCCACGGGCCGAAGCCGGGCAACGCGTGCAGGCGCTCGCGGGCGGACTGCCAGTCACTTCCCGCCCCGAGGTCGAGCCCGCCGTCGTTCAGTTCGGCGACGAGGCCGAGCAGGGTCCGCTTGCGGCTCTGCGGCATCGCGAGGCTTTCCGGGTCGATTTCCGCCAGCGCGGCGGCGTCCGGGAAGACGTGGGTGAGGCCGCCGTCCGGATCGTCGACGGGCTCACCGTGCGCGAGCACCAGCCGGGCAGCGTGGGTTCGCGCGGCCGCGGTGGACACCTGCTGCCCGAGGACCGCCCGGACGGCGAACTCGTCACCGTCGACCGTCCTCGGCACCCGCCTGCCGGGCGCGGCGGCCACGAGCGGGCCGAGCAGCGGGTCCGCGCCCAGGGCTTCGTCGACCGCGGCCGGGTCGGCGTCGAGGTCGAGCAGACGGCGGCAGCGGCTGATCGCGGTCGAGAGATCCCGCAGATCCGACAACGTGAGCCGGCAGCCGATGTACCCGTCTTCCGGCTTGAGCGCGACGACGGCCGCGCCGTGCGGGAGCCGCAGCGTGCGGCGGTACGCGCCGTCGCGCCATTCCTCGACACCGGGGACGCCAGTCGCGACGAGATGCCCGAAGAGGTTGTCCGGGAACAGCGGCTTCCGGTACGGCAGGCGCAGGTTGAGCGTCCCGGGCGCGGTCGCCGGCGCGGTGCGGACGCGGGCCCGCAGTTCCGTCGGGGACAGGGCGAAGACCTCGCGGACGGTGTCGTTGAAGGTCCGGACGCTGCCGAATCCCGCGGCGAGGGCGACGTCGATCATCGACAGGCCGGTCGTCTCGATCAGCAGCCGCGCCGTCTGCGCCCGTTGCGCACGGGCGAGGCTGAGCGGGCCCGCGCCGAGTTCGGCGCGCACGTGCCGCTCCACCTGCCGGACGCTGTAGCCGAGCCGGGCGGCCAGCCCGCTCACGCCGTCGGTGTCGACGACGCCGTCGGCGATCAGCCGCATCGCCCTGGCCACCAGGTCCGCGCGCTCGTTCCACTGCGGTGACCCGGGGCTGGCGTCCGGACGGCACCGTTTGCAGGCACGGAACCCGGCCTCCTGCGCGGCCGCCGCGCTCGGGTAGAACGTCATGTTCTCCGGCTTGGGCGGGACGACCGGACAGCTCGCCCGGCAGTAGATCCGCGTCGTCAGGACGGCGGTGAAGAACCAGCCGTCGAACCGGGCGTCCTTCGCCTGGACCGCCCGGACGCAGCGTTCGAAATCCTCATGCACCAGGCCAGCATCACCGACCGCACCGGGTGCGGTCTAGCGGAAATGCGACATGGCGGTCAGGGCAGGAGCGCGGTCAGCGCCGGCACGTCGAGCCCGACCAGCGACGAACGGAACACCCGCCGCTCTCCCGGTTCGACGTCGACGTCGTTCGGGATCACCACCACCGTGCAGCCCGCGGCGGCCGCGGAAGCCGCGCCGGGCGGTGAATCCTCAATCGCCACACACCGGGAAGCCGGGACTCCCAGCAATTCCGTGGCCAGCTGATACGGCCTCGCGTGTGGCTTGTTCAGACCATCGACCTCGTCACCGCAGACCGTGGCGGCGAAGTAGTCGCGGCCGATGGTGTTGAGCGCGAGTTCGGTCAGCGACCGTTCGGTGGAGGTGACCAGCGCCATCGGGACACCGTTGGCGCGCAACAGTTCGAGCAGCTCCTGCGCGCCGGGGCGCCACGGGAGCGGACCGTCGAAGAGGTTCGCCGTGCGGCGGCGGATCCACTCCCCCATCTCCGCGATCGACTCTGGTGTCACGGGCCTGGCGCACACTTCGAGCAGGAACGCGGCCGTGTCGTCCATATTGGACCCGACAAGACTCAGGCGCTGCTCCTCGGTCAGGCTTCCGCCGAGGCTCTCGACGGCCTCGTAGAGCGCGACGTCCCACAGCTTCTCCGAGTCGACCAGCGTGCCGTCCATGTCCCACAGCACGGCGGCGAGTCCGTCCGGTGTGGACGGTTCGGTCACGGCTCCCCCTCACGTTCGGTCAGGCCTTCCGGAGCCCACGGTAGCCGAGATGGATTCATGTCGACGGCCAGGTAAGTGCCCGAAATGTCGCATTGCGTCGGCTCCGCGCGGTTCGCGCCCGCGAAACGCCACCGGACATGCCCAACGGCACACGGCCGCCTGGTCGTAGGCTGGTCCGGTGAGTGAGCCCGTCGACGAGACCCAGCGGCCCGGCCGCGACCACCCGGATGACACCAAGCCGATCATGATCGTCGCCTTCGAAGGATGGAACGACGCAGGTGACGCGGCCAGCCGGGCGGTCGAGCATCTCCAGCTCAACTGGGATGCGACCCCACTGAGCGAGCTGAGTCCTGACGAGTACTACGACTTCCAGGTCAGCAGACCGACCGTGCGCATGGTGGACGGCGTCACCCGGCGGGTCGACTGGCCGACCACGCGGCTCTCGGTGTGCCGCCCGGAGGGCTTCAGCCGGGACATCGTGCTGGTGCAGGGGCCGGAACCGAACATGCGCTGGCGCGCCTTCTGCGCCGAACTGCTGGAGCACATCCAGCAGCTGGAGGTCTCCACTGTCGTCACCCTCGGCGCGCTTCTGGCCGACACCGCGCACACCCGGCCCGTCCCGGTCACCGGGACGGCGTACGACAAGGACACCGCTTCGCAGTTCGGGCTGGAGCTGAACAACTACCAGGGGCCGACCGGCATCGTCGGGGTCCTGCAGGACTACTGCGTGCAGGCGGGGGTCCCGGCGGTCTCGATCTGGGCGGCCGTGCCGCACTACGTCTCGCATCCGCCGTCGCCCAAGGCCACGCTGGCGCTGCTGCACAAACTCGAGGACGTGCTCGACGTCGAGATCCCGCTCGGCGCCCTTCCCGAGCAGGCGGAGGAGTGGCAGCGGACGGTCACCGAGATGGCCGAGGAGGACGAAGAGATCAGCGAGTACGTCCGGGGGCTCGAGGAGCGCGGCGACGCGGAGACCGAGTTCACGCTGGACGACGTCAGCGGGGACAAGATCGCGGCCGAGTTCGAGCGGTACCTGCGGCGGCGCCGTCCCGGCCAGGACGGTCCCGGGCGAGGCTGAGCGCACCCTCCTGCCGCAAATGTCATGAAGGGGCCGTTCCTGACGTTTTTCGTCAGGAACGGCCCTTTCATGACATTAGAGACTCGCGCCCCCGTTGAGGCGTCAGAAGATGCGCCGCAGCGGGATCGGTCCCCGCGACCGCTTCCGCCACTCACGCGGATAGCCGAGCGAGACCTCTTCGAAGCGCACGCCGTCCGCCTCCGTGGAGCGCGGGATGTGCAGATGCCCGTAGACGGCGACCTCGGCACGGAAGCGCAGGTGCCAGTCCTCGGTCTCGGTCGTCCCGCACCACAGCGCGAACTCCGGGTAGTACAGCGGTTCGGTCGGGTGGCGGTGCAGCGGCCAGTGCGACATGAGGATCGTCCCGTGGTCCTCGGGGATCGCCTCCAGCCGCTCCGTGCTGATCTTCACCCGGTCGGCGCACCACGCCTGCCTGCTGGGATACGGATCGGGGTGCAGGAAGAACTCGTCCGTGCACAACACGCCCGCCTCACGCGCCTGCTCGATGGCCGCCAGCATCGGCAGCCCGTCGGCCAGCGGGGTCCGCCAGCTGTAGTCGTACAGGACGAACAGCGGCGCGATCGTCAGCGGCTTCTCCTGGTGCTCCCACACCGGGTACGGGTCCTCCGGGGTGAGGACGTCGATCTCGCGGCAGCGTTCCACCAGATGCTCGTAGCGCGCCTGCCCGCGCAGCTGACATTCATCCTTCTGGGTGGTCCACAGCTCGTGGTTGCCGGGTACCCAGACGACCTTCGCGAAACGTTCACGCAAGGTCTTGAGCACCCCGATCACGGATTCGGCGCGTTCGGCGACGTCACCGGCCACGAGCAGCCAGTCGTCGGGGGTCCGGGGGACGACCTCGTCGACGAGCGGGGCGTTGCCCTCATGGGTGACGTGGAGGTCGCTGGTGGCGAAGAGATGCGGCACTCCACCACCGTAGCTTCACCCGGTCCGGGGAACCGCCGGAATTGCCTTACCGCGCAGCCTTCCCGACGCCGACACGGCCAGCACGATCAACGCCGAGAGGGTGTGCAAACCCGCCTGGACGTTCAGCAGGACCCCCGTGCCCAGCACGTCCAGCAGCCAGCCGGTCAGCAACGCGCCCAGCGCCGTGAACCCCGCGGTCCCCGCGAAGACGGTGCTCAGCACGCGGCCGGAGCGTGCCGGGGACGCGGCGGTCTGGACCAGCGAGAGCAACCCGGATCCGGCGAGCACCCCGGGTGCGCCGACCAGGCCGAAGAGCCCGATGAAAACGCCCAGCGAAGCGGTCAGCGCGGGCAGATTCCAGATCAGCGCCGACAGCAGGCCGAGCGCGAGCCCGCCCCAGCCGAGCAGTGCGGCGGGCGCGACCTTGCGGGCGACGGTGGCGACGGCGAATCCCGCGGCCAGCCCACCGAGCGCCTGTACGCCGCGTAGGAGGCCGACGTCGCCTTCGGTGCCGTCGAGGATGTCGAGCACGAAGACCACGAACAGCACCAGGAACATCCCCTGTGCCAGCGACGTCAGGACCACGACGACACCGGCGAGGCGAAGGCGTCCTTCGCGGCCGATCTCGCGAAGCCCGTCGAGCCACGCTCGCAACACCGGTTCGTGCGGTCCGGCCGCTTTCGGCGCCGCGACACGCTGGAACGGGCGCGCCAGGAGGGCGGAGCCGATCACCAGCACGCCGAGATAGGCGACCACGACCCAGCCCAGGCCGCCGAACCCGAGCAGGAGACCGCCCGCCCAGCCACCGGCGAGCCGGGCGACGCTGCCGTTGATGCTCATCAGGCCGTTGGCGCCGATCAGCTCGCCGGGAGGGACCAGTTCGGGCACGAGCGCGTTGCGCGCGGGCTCGAACAACGAAGCCAGGCCCGCCTGCGCGGCCATCACCGCGTAGATCACGTGGACCGGGCCGCCGGACGCGACGAACAACAGCGGCAGCGCCACGAACGCCTGTCCCGCGCACACCACGCACAGCACCAGCCGCCGGTTCCAGCGATCCGCGATCACGCCGGCGACCGGGCTCAGCAGTACCGCGGGCACCAGGCCCAGGACGATGCTCAACGCCGTGGTCGCCGCCGAACCGGTCGCCTGGAAGACGAACACCGGCAACGCGATCTGCAGCATCCACTCGGCGGTCTCGGAGAAGAACGCGGCGATCCACAACCGCGCGAACGCGGGTTCCCTCAACGGTTTCATCTGCCCGGTTTCCCCTCGGCGTCGATGCGGAGGAACGCCCGCAGTCCCAAGTGGACCGGGAGTGCCTCCGCGGGAGCGTCTTCGCGGATCGCGCCGACGTAGGGCCGCACGAGCGCGTCGATCCGCTGGACCAGCTCGTCCAGCTCACCAGCGGTCACCCGCAGCGAGTAGGTGTTGATCCCCGAAGCGTCCCGCCACTCCTTGCCGAGCCGGTCGGCGGCGTCGAGATAACGCTCGGTCAGCTCCTTTTCCCGCGCGAGGGTGGTGCCCACGACCGCCAGCTGCGCGCCGTGCAGCTCCGGGTCGTCACCGAACTCGATGCCGACCTGGCACGCCCGCCACGGCCGCTCCCGCCCGTCCTCCCCTTCGACCCGCTCCACGAGACCGTGCCGCGCCAGCTGACGCAGATGCCAGCTGCAGTTCGAGGCGGTCGAGCCGACGGCCGCCGCGCACTCACTCGCGGTCCGCGGGCCGACCGCCATGAGGTGGTCCACCAGCGCCGAACGCAGCGGATGCGCCAACGCCCGCATCAGCTCGACGTCTTCGATCCGCTTGCGCGGCGGTAACCCGGCCATCGCCCGATCCAATCTGAAAGACTTCTTTCGAAAGTTCTCTTTCAGATTCACAGGCAGCCGCCGCGCTGTCAAGCGAGTCACGCTCCGGCGAACAAGAAGGGGGTTGACTAATGCTACTGGTGTTGCGTTAGACTCTCCGCATCATGGACAACTGACATCGCACCTTCCCCGTTCCGAGGCGGCTCCGGTCGAGCACAGCTCCCGCAAGCCACGAAGCCCGGCGGGGTCCCCCCATGTCCGAAGAAGCACGGTGATGTCGTATGTCTCTTTCCCTGATCGCCAAGGACCTCGTCCACTCCTACGGCGCCCGCGTCGTCCTCGACGGCCTGAACCTCACGGCTTCGGCCGGGCAGCGGCTCGGGCTGGTCGGCGAGAACGGCGTCGGCAAGTCCACGCTCCTGCGCCTGCTGGCCGGCGTGGAAGAGCCGCAGGGTGGCGAGGTGTTCCGCGGCGACGACCTCGGATTCCTCTTGCAGGAGTTGCCTTTCCCGCTCACGGCGCGGTTCTCCGACGTCATCGACGACGCGCTCGCCGAAATCCGGCGGGCGTCGGCGAGACTCGACGAACTGACCGCGGTGCTAGCCCGGCATCCGGACGACGCCGCCGTGCTCGACGAGTACGGCACGGTGCTCGAATGGGCCCAGGCGCACGACCTGTGGGACGCCGACCGGCGCGCCGAGGTCGTGTGCGCGGGGCTCGGGCTGGCCGGGATCGACCCGGCGCGCGAACTGGGCACGTTGTCGGGCGGCCAGCGGTCGCGGCTCGGCCTCGCCGCGTTGCTGATCCGGCGGCCAGGCACCCTGGTCCTGGACGAGCCGACGAACCACCTCGACGACGCCGCGATGGAGTTCCTCGAACAGCATCTCGCTTCGCTGACCGGGGTCCTCGTGCTGTCGTCGCACGATCGCGTGTTCCTCGACGCGGTGTGCACCGACATCGTCGACCTCGACCCGGCTTTGGGCGGCCCGACCCGGTACGGCGGCACGTATTCCGACTACCTGGACCAGAAACGGGCCGAACGGGCGCGCTGGGAACAGCGGTACGCCGAGGAACAGGACGAGCTCAAGGAACTGCGGGAATCGGTGGCCGTCACCGCGCGCAACGTCGCGCACAACCGGCCGCAGCGTGACAACGCCAAGATGCTCTACGACTTCAAGACCGGGAGGGTGCAGAAGCAGATCTCACGCCGGGTCCGCAACGCCCAGCTGCGGCTGGACGAACTGGAACGCGATCAGGTGCGGAAACCGCCCGCGCCGCTGCGGTTCCAGGGCGATCTGACCGGCGAGCCCGGTGAGGGGAAGACCGCGATCTCGGTACGGGACATCGAGATCGCGGGACGGCTGCGGTTGTCGACCTTGGACATCACGACGACGTCGAGGCTCCTGATCACCGGTGGCAACGGCGCCGGGAAATCGACGCTGCTGTCCGTCCTCGCCGGCTCGCTGACCCCGGACTCCGGCACCGTCCTTTCCGGACGCGGCGTGCGGATCGGCCTGCTGGCACAGGACGTCGTGTTCGCCGAGCCGGAGAAGACCGCGCAACGGACCTACGCCGAAGCCCTCGGCGAGGACGCTCCCCCGTTGCGCGAGCTGGGGCTGCTGGCCCCGCGCGATCTCGGGACCCGGGTGGGCGCGTTGTCCGTCGGGCAGCGTCGGCGGCTCGCGCTGGCGCTGCTCATCGCCGATCCGCCCGAGGTGCTCCTGCTGGACGAGCCGACGAACCATATCTCGCTCACCTTGGCCGAGGAGTTGTTCACCGCGCTCGATTCCGCGCCGGGTGCCGTCGTCATCGCGTCCCACGATCGATGGCTGCGGCGTGATTGGGCGGGTGATCACCTCCGGCTGGAAGCCGGTCGCGTCGCCGTGTAGGGCGTTATACGGATGTCAGGAAAGGGTCGTTCAGGACGAAAGATGTCCTGAACGCCCCTTTCCTGACGTTCCTCAGAGCTCGATGCCGAGCAGTGCGTCGACCGCGTTCCGGATCAGCCCGGGTGCGGCCGGGTCGGTGCCGGAGCGGTTCAGCGCCTGCTCCACCCAGGCGTCGACGGCCGCGAGCGCCTTGGGCGTGTCGAGGTCGTCGGTGAGGTGGTCACGCAGCCGCGCGACGGTGTCCTCCGCGGCGGGACCCGCGGCGAGAGAGACCGCTTCACGCCAACGCGCCAGCCGTGCTTCGGCATCCGACTGCAACTGCGCGGTCCACGGCCGGTCCTCGCGGTAGTGGCCGGCGAACAGCGCGAGCCGGATCGTGCCGGGGTCGACCTTGTCGGCGCGCAGCCGCGAGACGAACACGAGGTTCCCGCGCGACTTCGACATCTTCTCGCCGTCGAGGCCGATCATCCCGGCGTGCACGTAGTGCCGCGCGAACGGCCTGTCCCCCGCGACGGCCTCCGCGTGCGCGGCGCTGTACTCGTGGTGGGGGAAGATCAGGTCCGAGCCGCCGCCCTGGACGTCGAAGCCGAGACCGAGCCGGTTGACCGCGATCGCGCTGCACTCGATATGCCAGCCGGGCCTGCCCGCGCCCAGTTCGGACTCCCACGAAGGCTCGCCCGGCCGCGCCATCCGCCACAGCAGCGCGTCCAGCGGGTGCTGCTTGCCGGGACGGTCCGGGTCGCCGCCGCGTTCGGCGAAGAACTTCGCCATGGTCTCGGCGTCGTAGTTCGACTCGGAACCGAAGTGCCCGGTGGCGTTGTGGTCGAAGTAGATGTCCGGGTATTCGGCATCGTCCGCGCGGTAGGCGCTGCCGTTGGCCAGCAGCTTGGCGATGACCTCGACGATCTCCGGGATGCTCTCGACGGCCCCGACGAACTGCCGCGGCGGCAGCACCCGCAACGCGGTCATGTCCTCGCGGAACAGCGCCGTCTCACGCATGCCGAGGACGACCCAGTCGTCCTTGTCGCGCTCGGCGCGCTCCAACAGGGGCTCGTCGATGTCCGTCACGTTCTGCACGTAGTGGACTTCGTGCCCGGCGTCCCGCCACAGGCGGTTCACCAGGTCGAACGTCAGGTACGTGGCCGCGTGCCCCAGATGGGTGGCGTCGTACGGCGTGATGCCGCAGACGTACATCCGGGCGGTGGGCCCGGGCGCGGTGGGACGGATCTGTCCCGTCGCGGTGTCGTGGAGCCGCAGCGGACGGGGGGTGCCGGGGATACGGGGCACGTCGACCGATGACCAAGTCTGCATACCCCGACTGTAAGCGGAGCCGCCGCGCCGTTCCCGCCCGGTGGGAGACGAACACGGCCGGAGTAACCGGACCGCTATCCGGCGGCCCGGTCCGCGTTGGCGTGGACGGCGTCCCGGATGTACTCGCCGAGGCCCGGCCGCTGGTCCGGCTCGCGCACCAGGAAGCCGAGCTGGACCGGTTCGGTCGCGTACAGCCGGGCGAGCTCGCGGTGCGTCGTGAGGTCGCAGTCGCCCATGAACGCCGCGAGCATCCGGCGGTGTTCTTCCGCGAGGTCCATCGCCGAAGAACTGTCGGCGGGCGCGCCGGAGTCGAAGACGGCGAGCAACCGCCGGACCCAGTCTTCCCGGCTCTTCTCCGCTTCGAGCCATTCCTCCTTGGACCGCGGCCGGGCCGCCGCCCGCCACTGCGGGGTATCACCCCATCGACGGACGGCCTCCTCCGCGTAGCCCTCCGGCTCACGGAACTCGCCGAAGACCTCGAACCGCTCCTCCGGGGTCAGCGCGTTCCCGGCCTCCTTCGCCGCGATCACCCGCTCGACGGATTCGGCCATCCGCGTCAGCTCGCCGATCCGGTCGGCGAGCAACGCGCGCTGACGCCGCAGGTGCTCCAGCGCGTCCACGCCCGGGTCTTCGATCACCTTCGCGATCGTTTCGAGGCCGAAGCCGAGTTCCCGGTAGAACAGGACGCGCTGGAGGCGGTCGAGGTCGTCGTCGCTGTAGCTGCGATACCCCGCGGCCGTCCGCCCGCTCGGGGACAGCAGGCCGATCTCGTCGTAGTGGTGCAGCGTGCGCACGGTGACGCCCGAGAGCGCCGCCACCTTCCCGACCGGATACCCCATCGGGCCAGCGTAGGCGAGTTCAGCGCTTCCTGGTCCGCAGATAGTCGCCGACCACGGCGGCACCGAGCCCGTCGAGGTCGGGAGCGACCACCCGGCCGCCGGAGCGGCGGGCGAGCAGGTCGACGAACTCCGTCAGCCGCGGGTCGTCCCCGAGCCGGAACACCGTCACCGACGCGCCCAGCTTCGCCATCCGGTCCACTTCGGACAGGGTCTTCAGCAACGTCCTCGGCTGGGGCGGATAGTCGAATTCCGCCGATCCGTCCGGTTCCAGATGCGCGGTCGGCTCGCCGTCGGTGACCATCAGGACCACCGGCTGCGCGTCGGGATGCCGCCGCAGATGCCGTCCGGCCAGGAGCAGCGCGTGGTGGGCGTTGGTGCCCTGTTCCCAAGCGCCTTCCAGGCCCACCAGTTCGGCCAGCTCGACCGATGTCGCGTAGCGGCCGAAGGTGATCAGCTGGAGAGCGTCGTTGCGGAACCGGGTGCTGATCAGCTGGTGCAGCGCGAGCGCCGTCCGCTTCATCGGCAGCCAGCGGCCCTCCTGCACCATCGACCACGAGGTGTCCACGAGCAACGCCACCGCCGCGCGCGACCGGTGCTCGGTCTCGATCACCTCGACGTCGGCGACGTCCATCCGGACCGATCGCTCCCCCACCGAAACCGAGCGCAGGACGGAGTTGCGGACCGTCCTGGAGACGTCCCACGGCTGCATGTCCCCGAACCGCCACGGCCTGGTCGCGCCGGTCGGTTCGCCCGCGGCGCCGGCGGACTCGGTCTCCCGCTGCCCGGTCTTGCCCCGCAGCGTGTTCACGACGTCCGCCAGAGCCGTCTCGCCCAGCCGCCGCAAAGCCTTGGGCGACAAGCGAAGCGTGCCATCGGGAGCACGTTCGAAAAGTCCCTGCCGCCGAAGCTCGCGTTCCAGTTCGGACAGCCGCCGCGCGTCGACACCGGCGTCCGGCCCGAGCTGGCGTTCGAGCGCGTCGACGTCGATGTCCTCCAGCCTGGCGCCGGGATACGACTGGCCGAGCTGCTCGGCCAGCGCATCGAGTTCGGCGAGATCGGACATCGCCCGGGCACCCTCGCCGAGACCCATCGGATCGTTGCCACGGAACCGTTCCGAAGACGTCCAGTCCTCGCCGGGCCGCAGCGACCGCAGCTGGGCATCCAAAGTGGACAGTTGCTGCGCGAGCCGAGGGTCGCCGAACGCCTGCTGGGACAGTTCGGCCAGTTCGGCCCGCTGTTCCGGGGTCATCGAGTTCAGCATCCGCTGCGCGGCCGCGGCGCGGGCGGCGAGGACGTCGATCAGCTCCTCGACGTTTTTCGGGTTCTCCGGGAAGAACTCGCCGTGCCGGCGCATGAACTCCGCGAACCGTTCCGGGACGTCCTCACGGCCCTGGGCGTGCGCGGCCAGGAGGTCGTTGAGGTCGGCGAGCATGCGGTTCGCCTGCTCGACCTGTTCCGGCCCGGCGTTCCGCAGCGCCTCCTTCATCCCTTCGAACCGGGAATCCAGCAGCTCACGGCCGAGCAGGTCGCGGATCTTCTCGTAGTTCTCCCTGCCCTCCCGCGAACGCCAGTCGTACTCGGCGAGTTCGCGCACCGCCGCGGCCGTCCCCGGTGGCAACGCGTCCAGCTGCGCCTCGCGGAAACGGGCGTCGTCGTCCGGATCTGGGAACAACTCGCGCCGCTCGGCCTCCAGCGCCTGGTCGAGAAGCCGCTGGACCTCTTGGAGCGTGCCGTCGAGCCGGTGCCGTCGCTGGATCTCCGACCGCCGCTGCCAGAGCCGCCTGGTCAGTTCGTCGAGCCCCGCGGTGCGCGGGGTGCCGCGCCGCAGCAGCTCTTCGAGCGCGGACCGGGGCGACGCGCCGGCCATGACGTCGCGACCGATCTCGTCGAGCGCGTCCCGCAGATCGGCGGGCGGCGCCAGCGGATCGGGGCCGTCGTGCCACGGCCCGTACGAATACCCCTCCGGGAGGAAACTCATCGGCCGTAGACGGTCGTCGAGTCGTCCGAGTCCTTGGCGAGTCTCCTCGACAGGAACAGGGATTCCAGCGCCAGCTCGACCGCGGCCGCGATACGCCCGGCCGGTTCGTCCGGTGCGACGCCCGCACGCGCGGCGACGTCGTGCAGGACCGGCAGTTCCGGCAGCGCGGCGAGGACGTCCTTGCCGGGTACGCGTTCCCCGGTGGCGACAAGATGCCCGGACTCGACGGCGTCGGCCAGTGGCAGCAGGTCCAGGCCGGCGAACCGCGAGCGGGCCGTCTCCGCGACCGCCCGGCGCAGCAGGTGCACGAGGTGTTCGGTCTCGCGTCCCTCCTCCCCCGGCTCGAATTCGAGCTTGCCGCGCAGGACGGCGGGCACGGCGTCGAGATCGACCGGGCGCGCCACCGCGGGCTCCTCGCCGGTCAGCGCGGACCGGCGCAACGCCGCGGCACCGACCGTTTCCGCCGCCGCGACGGCGAACCGCGCCGAAACGCCGGACCGCTGGTCGATCACCGGCGACTCACGCAGGTTCCGCACGAACCGGGCGAGCACCTCCAGCAGTGGCTCGCCGACCTCGGCGACCAGATGGGCCTCCTGCCGCACGACCGCGATCTCCGCCTCGACGTCGAGCGGGTAGTGGGTGCGGATCTCGGCGCCGAACCGGTCCTTGAGCGGGGTGATGATACGGCCGCGGTTGGTGTAGTCCTCGGGGTTGGCGGTCGCCACCAGCAGCACGTCCAGCGGCAGGCGCAGGGTGTAGCCGCGCACCTGGATGTCGCGTTCCTCCATCACGTTCAGCAGCGCGACCTGGATGCGTTCGGCTAGGTCCGGCAGTTCGTTGATCGCCACGATGCCGCGGTGGGCGCGCGGCACGAGTCCGAAGTGGATCGTCTCGGGATCGCCAAGGCTGCGGCCTTCCGCGACCTTCACCGGGTCGACGTCGCCGATGAGGTCACCGACCGAGGTGTCCGGCGTGGCCAGCTTCTCCGTGTACCGGTCTTCGCGGTGACGCCAGGTCACGGGGAGGGCGTCGCCGAGTTCGGCGGCGCGACGGCGCGATTCCGGGGTGATCGGGTCGAGCGGGTGCTCGCCCAGCTCGGCACCCTCGATGACGGGCGTCCATTCGTCGAGAAGTCCCACGAGGGTGCGCAGCAGCCGGGTCTTGCCCTGGCCGCGTTCGCCGAGGAGGACGACGTCGTGGCCGGCCAGCAGCGCGCGTTCCAGTTGCGGCAGCACCGTGCGGGAGAAGCCGACGATCCCGGGCCAGGCGTCTTCGCCGTCACGCAGCTTGGCGAGCAGGTTGTCGTGCAGTTCTTGGTTGATCGACCGCGGCAGGTGACCCGCCGCGCGGAGGTCCCCGGCGGTCCGGGGCAGGTTTGCGGGAACATCGTTCACCCGTTCGACGCTACGTCGCGAGCGTGGCCGCTGTCGACGTGAAGCAACTCCAGCTCCGCGTCGAACGACCAACGCGACCCTTTCCTGGTCTTACCGAAAGCACGACTAAAATCAGTCCGGTGTGCCGTCCTAGTGCGACCCTCGCGGTCTGGTCTTCGGCGTGGCTGAACGGAGCCGCGGCCTCCGACGACATCCTTGACGCCCTGCAGGTCTGGGGCGAAGCCCACGACTTCGTCGCCGCGGACGCGGCCGCCGCCGAGGCGTTCGATCTGCCGCTCGCGTTCAACCGGGCCGCGACCCCGGTCCAGCTGCTGCTCGCCCTCCGTTCGCAGGGGGCGAAGAGCATGCAGCTGGTGCTCCCGGTGCCCGGGGACGTGCGGGGGCTGGGTGGCGGCGGGCCGTTCGCCAAGGCGGCGTTGCGGACCGGCGAGGCCGTCGTGCTGCCGGATCTCGGCTACGGGGTGGTCCCCGAGGCGATCGCCGAAGGTCTCATGCGCTGGACCGTGTACTCGGTGCCCATGCCCGGCGTCCTCGAATACCGCCCGCTGGGCGAGGCGGAACACGGCCTGACCGACGCGATCCGCGCGAGCGCGGGTGCGCTGCAGGCGCTGGACGTCGCCAGCGAACGGCCAGGCGTGCGTGCCGAGCTCTCGGCACGGCTCCGCGCGGCCACCGACGCGCCCTGGCCCGCCGGAATGCCGAGCCGGGCGCTGCGGGTGCTCCAGCGGTCCCAGGAGATCGCGGCGATCCTCGCCATCGCGGAATCCGACGATCCGGGTGGCGCGCTCTCGTCGTCGGCGGCGCTTCGGCGGGCGGAGGCCCTGCGGCCGCTGACCGAAGCCGTCCGCAACGCCCGGTGCGCGGCGATCAACGAAGCGGTGCGGGTGTTCGCCGAGCAGGGTGACAGGCACCCGTAGCCGGGTTCAGGCGGCCACGGTGTGCTCCCGCCGGATCCGTTCGGCGTACCGGACGGACCACAGCGAAAGCCCGCCGATGACGGCGAGCAGCAGGATCACGCTGAGCGCGTTCATCACGTCGGCGGACAGGGTGTAGACCAGAGGCACCCGGACCGCGGCTTCCAGCAGCAGCGCCACTCCCCACACCGCCGACATCCGGGTGAACGCCCGCCGGAAGGCGGGGACCTCGTCGCCGAGCCGGTCGATCTCCGCGCGTTTCGCCGCACTGGAACCGGCCCGCACCGCGACGAGCATCATGGGCGTGCGGCTGAAGCAGCTCAGCAACAGCACGATCGCGGCGGTCGCGGTGGCGAAGGATTCCTTCAGCAGCAAGAACTTCACGTCACCGGTGACCAGCGAGAGCACGAGTCCGACCCCGAGCACACCGGCCAGCAACGCGGCGAAGCCGTCGAACGACCGGTCGCGCAAGGCGACCCACGCGATCCGCGCCGCCGCCAGTCCCGCCCCGGCGAGCAGCGAAATCTGCTCGCTCTGGCCGGCGAGCCGAAGCCCGTAGTACGCGGCCAGCGGGAGCGCCACGTCCCAGAGCAGCAACGACAGCGTGGGATTCCTGCCGCGCGCGGTCACGAGTCCGCTTCGCAGTCGGCCAGGAACTTCAGGACCCGCGTGTTGACCTCGGCCGCGGATTCGCCGGCGATGGCGTGGGTCGCCGACGGCCACAGTTCGACCTGTCCCCGCGGCAGAAGCTCACGGGCGCGGGCGGCCGCGCGGTCCGGATCGTGGATGACGCTGCGCCCGGCGATCAGGGCCAGCACGGGCATCCGTAGCGAGCGCAACTGTTCGTCGGTGAACAACTTCGGCGATGGCAGGGCGATGCGGTAGGTCCGCATTCCCTCGTCGATCACCCGCGCGACCGGATCCGTGGCATCGACCTCCGCGCCACCGGAGATCCAGGTGAGGAACGACGGCCGGGCCCAGCGGTTGACGACGGGGATCGCGGTGAGGGTGGCGCGGACGACGAGTCCCGGGGTCAGTCCGCCGAAGGTCAGCACGGGGTCGATCACGGTGAGCGACCTCAGCCGTTCCGGCGCCCGCACCGCGAGGTTGGCGGCGAGCCAGCCACCGAACGAATACCCGATCAGGTGGACCGAGGGTAGGTCGAGTTCCGCGAGCACCGTGCTCAGCCATGCGGCCTGATCCTCGCCGTCGCGGATCGGGATGGTCTGTTCGCTGCGGCCCGGCTCACCGATGAGGTCCACCGCGTAGACCTCGCCGTGCCCGAGCAGCGCCGCGAGGTTGGGCTCCCACATCACCGCGGTGCCCGCGCGACCGGGCAGCAGCACGATCGGTGTCCCGCCCGGTTCACCGAACCGGTACACGCGCGCCACCCCGAACGTCGTCTGGATGTCGTGCACACCGGTCGGTGCGGGCAAGGCCGCCAAACCTCGGTCATAGACGGCCTCGTACTCGGCTCGCGCCGCCGACGAGGCGAAACCGCCCACCTTCATTCGCACCCCTCCTCTTTACGGTACGATCGGATTGTAAACAGTCGGTGAGAAGTTTGCAATCCGATCGGACTGCCAAAAGGAGGAGTGGGTGCCCAAGCGAGTCGATCACGAGGACCGGCGGCGGCAGATCGCCGCGGCCGTTCGCCGCATCGCGGCCGACCGGGGACTCGAAGGGGTCAGCCTGAACGAAGTCGCGGCCGAAGCCGGTATCTCGAAAGGCTTCGTCCAGCACTACTTCGCGTCACGGGACGACATGCTGCGCTTCGCGGCGACCACCCTCCGAGGTGGGATCGAGGAGCGCATCGCCACCCCGCTTCGTGTCCGCGACCTGCTCGTCGCCTTGCTCCCCCTCGACGACGCCGGACGGGACGACGCGCTGGTCGCCAACGCCTTCCTGGTGCGCGCGCTCAAGGATCCGGAGATCGCCGGTCACTTCCGGACCGGCCACGGACTGCTTCGCGACACGGTGGCGGCCCTGATCGCCGCTGCCCAAGCGGACGGCGATCTCGCCCAGTCCGTCGACCCGGCCGCCGAAGCCACCCTTCTGCTGGCGCTGGTCGCCGGCCTCGGTGACGCGGTGCTGCTCGGCTACCAATCCGGCGACGAGGCCATCGCGCTGATCGATCTGCACCTGTCGAGGATCGCCGCCTGACCTAGCGAGCCCGGCATCTGGTCCCAGGTCCGTGAAGGCCTCCTTGCCTACCCTGAAGGTAGGGAAGGAGGCCTTCACGGACTTCACAGCGAGCAAGGCGGCGAGGGCAAGGCATTTACGGGCGCGCGGGCCTCTTCGCGGGCTCGCAGCAGCCGACCGCACAAGGCGCCCCGTTGATCGTGCACCCGGCCGCCGGGAACGACGACAGCTTCCGCGCCGGCGCCCCGTCGATGTGCTCCCGGATCAGCTCCACGACGAGCTCCGCGAACCGCGGGTCGGTGTCCGGAGTCGCAGCCCGCGCGAAGCCCATGCCGTGCTCCGCGGCCCGCTCGGCGGCCTCGTTGTCGAGGTCCCAGATCACCTCGAGGTGGTCGGACACGAAACCCACCGGGCAGACGACGACCGAGGTCACGCCTTCCGCGTGCAGCGCGTCGATGTGGTCGACGATGTCCGGCTCCAGCCACGGCACCTGCGGCGGGCCGGAGCGCGACTGCCAGACGACGTCGTAGGTCTCGATCCCCGCTTCCGCCGCGACGAGCCGGGCCGCTTCGGCGATCTGGCGCGAGTAACGCCGTCCGCCTTCCGAAGGCGGTCCGGACGCCTTGTCAGCGGACTCGGGCACCGAGTGCGCGCAGAACACCGTCCTGGTCCCGGGCTGGTTCCCCAGCTTCGCGTGCGCGGCCCGGACGGCGTCGGCGAAGGCGGCGATGAACAGCGGGTGGTCGAAGAACTGCCGCAGCTTCACCAGTTCCGGCGCGCCGTCCCCGACCGACGCGCGGGCACGCTCGATGTCCTCGTCGTACTGGCGGCAGGCGGAATAGCCGCCGTACGCGCTCGTCGGGAAGACCAGGACGCGCCGAGCGCCCGCCTCTGTGATCTCGGCCAGGGTGTCCTCGACCATCGGCCGCCAGTTGCGGTTGCCGAAGTGGACGGGCAGATCGATCCCGGCGGCCGCGAGTCGCTTCTCGACCGCGGAGATCGCGTCCCGGTTCAGCCGGTTGATCGGCGAGACCCCGCCGAAGTGCTGGTAGTGCTCGGAGACCTCGAGCAGCCGTTCCCGGGGGACCCCCCGGCCCCGCGTGACGTTCTCCAGGAACGGCATCACCTCGTCGGGTCCCTCGGGACCACCGAACGAAAGCCAAAGCAGCGCGTCGTAACCCACCCCGTCATCTTGCCGTTGTGGCGCCCCGCACGCTGACCCGGCCCGTTTTGAACCGACCGATCCAAAACCTGGTACGGTCGCTGCCATGGCCAGGCCGAAGGAATTCGACGAGCGCGCCGCGGTCGGGCGCGCCACGGACGCGTTCTGGGCGCGCGGTTATGAGGGCACGTCGACACAGGCCCTCTGCGAAGCCACCGGTTTGGGCCGCAGCAGCATCTACAACACCTTCACCAGCAAGCACGCATTGTTCATGCGCGCGCTCGATCACTACGCCGAACGCGGGATCACGGCCAGGACCGCCTTGCTGGAGGAATCCGGGACCGGCGTCGAGCGGTTCCGCGCCCTGTTCGCGTACACGATCGACGAGGAAGTCGAGCATCCCGGCCGAGGCTGCCTCGTGGTCAACACGGTGGCGGAGTTCGGCGAGCGCGATCCCGAGGTCAAGGCGCGGATCGACGCCGACACCCGGCGGCACATCGCCCTTCTTTCGGCCTGCGCCAAGGAAGGACAGCTGGACGGGACGATCGACGGCGGTCGCGAGCCCGGCGCCGTCGCCGAGTTCGCGCACAGCACTGTCGCCGGGCTCCGGCTGATGTCCCGGCGCGGCGCTGGACGAGCGGCCATGGAGGCCGTCGCGGCCATCGCGGTGGACGCGATCGCCGCGAAGTAGACCGAACGAACCCTTGTGCGCGACGCTGCCCACATTTTGGACCGAACGATACAAAACTGGAGGGATTTCCCGTGCCTTTGGCGGTCTGCGTACTCGGGCTGAGCGTGTTCGCGCTCGGCACCTCCGAGTTCATGATCACCGGCCTGCTCCCCGGGATGGCGGTCGATCTGAACGTCGGCATCCCGGAGGCCGGGCTGCTCATCTCGGCCTTCGCGATCGGCATGGTCGTCGGCGCTCCCCTGCTCGCGATCGCGACACTGAGGGTGCCGAGGCGCGCCACCCTGATGGCCCTGCTCGTCGTCTTCGGGCTCTCGCACGTCGTCGGCGCGCTGGGCTCGGGGTACGCCCTGCTCTTCGTGACGCGCGTCGTCAGCGCGGTCGCGTGCGCCGGATTCTGGGCGGTCGCGGCGGCCACCGCGGTCGCGCTCGTCCCGGTCGAGCGCCGCGGCCGCGCGCTGGCCATCCTGGTCGGCGGCCTCACCGTCGCGAACATCGCCGGCGTCCCCGCCGGGACCTTCCTCGGCCAGCACGCGGGCTGGCGGGCGGCGTTCTGGGCGGTCACGGCGCTGACCGTGGTCGCGCTGATCGGGGTCTTCGCCCTGGTCCCGGAGACCCAGAAGGGTGAGGACAAGACCGACGTCGCGACCGAACTGCGGCTCTACCGGGGCGGCCGCTTCTGGCTGGCGCTCGGCGTGATCGCGCTCGCGCAGGCGATGATCTTCGCGACCTTCAGCTACCTCGCGCCCCTGCTGACCGAGGTCGCCGGGCTGCCGGAAAGCTGGGTGCCGGGCGTGCTCTCCCTGTTCGGGCTCGGCGCGCTGATCGGGATCGCCGCCGGCGGCAGGCTCGCCGACGCGAGGCCCTTCGCGACCCTCTACGGCGGCCTCGCCGTCGCCCTGCTCGCCCTGGTGCTGCTCGCGGTCTCCGGTCCGGCGACGCCGGTCGCGATCTTCGCCGTCTTCCTCTTCGGCGTCGCCGGGTTCGGGATCAATCCCGCCTTGAACGTCCGCGCCTTCGCCGTGGCGGGCAACGCCCCCACGCTCGTCGGCGCGAGCACGACCGCCGCGTTCAACGTCGGCAACACCGTCGGCCCGTGGCTCGGCGGCGAGTCGATCGACGCCGGACTCGGCTACCCGAGCGTGGCATGGGTGAGCGTCGGGCTCGGGGTCGCCACCGTCGTCGCACTCACTTTCGCAGCCGGTGTCCAGCGCACCGACGATACCCGCCTGCTCCGTGAACCCGTTACCCAGTAAGGAGAATCATGTCCGAACGCACCAAGGCCACCCTCGACGAGTTCTTCCGCCGAATGTCCACAGGAGACACTGACGGCGCCACGGAACTCTTCGCCGACAGCGTCGCGTGGGACATCCCCGGCGCGACGGATCTGGTCCCGTGGATCGGCCCGCGCCGGAACCGGGCGGAAATCCGTGAGTTCTACGACCTGCTCGACAAGGGCCTGATCAAGGACCGGTTCGACGTCGAACGCGTCTTCGTCGACGGGCCGCACGCGGTCGCGATCGGCCGCCTGCGCTCGACGATCCGCAGCACCGGCAAGGTGATCCAGACGGCCTTCAGCCTCGAGTTCGAAGTGGACGACGACGGCCGGATCACCAAGTACCTGATGCTCGAGGACTCCTGGCACGTCGCGAACGCCGTCCTGCCCTGACGCGCGTGAAGGCCCCCTTCCCGCGGCTGAGCCGAGGGAAGGAGGCCTTCACGCGCATCGAGACCTAGATGCCGAGGGCGTGCACTCCGCCGTCGACCATGATCATCGAGCCGGTGGTCGCAGGCAGCCAGTCCGACAGGACGGCACAGACGGACTTCGCCGTCGGGTCCGGGTCGGAGCTGTCCCAGCCGAGCGGCGCGCGGTCGCCCCAGCCCTCCTCCAGCTCGGAGAAGCCCGGGATCGACTTCGCGGCCATGGTCTTCATCGGGCCGGCGCTGACCAGGTTGACCCGGATCCCCTTCGGCCCGAGGTCACGCGCCAGGTACCGGTTCACCGACTCCAGCGCCGCCTTCGCCACGCCCATCCAGTTGTAGACGGGCCACGCGACGCGCGCGTCGAAGTCCATGCCGACGATCGACGAGCCGGGCGAGAGCAGCGGCAGCGTCGCGACAGCCAGGGACTTGAACGAGAACGCCGAGACGTCGACGGCCACCTTCACGTCCTCGCCCGGGGCGTCCAGGAACGGCGCGCCGAGGCAGGACTGCGGGGCGAACCCGATCGAGTGCAGCACGCCGTCGAGCCCGTCGACGTGCTCACGCACGCGGTCGGCGAGCGAGTCGAGGTGCTCCTGGTTGGTGACGTCCAGCTCCAGCACCGGCGCCGGCTCGGGGAGCCGTTTGGCGATGCGCTCGACGAGCGACAGCCTGCCGAAGCCGGTGAGCACGACCTTCGCGCCCTCCTGCTGCGCGATCTTGGCCGCGTGGAACGCGAGCGAGGCGTCGGTGATGACGCCGGTGATCAGCAGGCGCTTGCCTTCGAGCAGTCCTGGCACGGGACCTCCAGTCCGGAGTGGTTTGCGATCGGTACGGGAAAACGGGGACGTCAGTGGCCCATGCCGAGGCCGCCGTCGACCGGCAGCACCGCACCGTTGACGTAACCGGCCTCTTCGGAGGCGAGGTAGCGGACGGCGGCGGCGATCTCCGACGGCTCGGCGTACCGGCCGGAGGGAACCTGGGCGAGGATCTCCTTCTTGCGGTCCTCGCCGAGCTCGTCGGTCATGTCCGTGGCGACGAAGCCCGGCGCGATGACGTTCGAGGTGATGTTGCGCGAGCCCAGCTCACGCGCGAGCGAGCGGGCGAGACCGACGAGGCCCGCCTTGCTGGCCGCGTAGTTGACCTGCCCGGCCGAACCGGTGAGGCCCACGACGGACGAGATGAAGATGTAGCGGCCCCACTTGCCCCGCAGCATGCCGCGTGAGGCGCGTTTGGCGACCCGGTACGCGCCGGTGAGGTTGGCGTCGACGACGCGGGTGAACTGCTCCTCGCTCATGCGCATGAGGAGGGTGTCGTCGGTCATCCCGGCGTTCGCGACGAGGACCTCGACCGGGCCCTGGTGCTCCTCGACGAGCTTGAACGCGGCGTCGATCTGCTCGGCGTCCGTGACGTCGGCCTGCACCCCGAAGAGGCCTTCGGGCGCGCCGGAACCGCGGTGCGTGATCGCGACCTTGTGCCCCTGCGCCGCGAGGTCCTTCGCGATCGCCAAACCGATGCCGCGGTTGCCGCCGGTGACCAGTACCGACCGTCCCACTTCAGCTCTCCTCGCCTCGTCCTGTCGCGCTGACGGCACTGAGGTTATCGGCTCGCCAGGTTCGCGCCGGAGCCGCGCCACCCCTACCTCCGGGTAACCGCGACCGTCCTAAGCGGATGTTAGGAACCGCGCCGAAACCTTGCCCGGCGGTCACGGATTGTTCACCGTGAGCCGGAACACAGGAGGTCAAAGATGACAACCCGGATCGGCGAAGCGTCGCCGCCCGTGAGCGAACGTCGAGTCGTCGGCAACGTGCTGCGCGGCTCGATCGGCAACCTGGTCGAGTGGTACGACTGGTACGCCTACGCCGCCTTCACCACGTACTTCGCGAAGTCCTTCTTCCCCACCAAGGACACGACGGCGGCCTTCCTCGGCACCGCGGCGGTGTTCGCGGTCGGCTTCCTCATGCGGCCACTCGGCGGCTGGATGCTGGGCCGGTTCGCCGATCGCTTCGGGCGACGAAGCGCACTCGTGCTTTCCGTCACGTTGATGGCGACGGGGTCGCTGATGATCGCCGTGACGCCGACCTACGCCACGATCGGGATCGCCGCGCCGATCCTGCTGCTGGTGGCCCGGCTCATCCAAGGACTCTCGGTCGGCGGCGAGTATTCGACCTCCGCGACCTATCTGTCCGAAGTGGCCACTCCGGGCAAGCGCGGCTTCTACTCCAGCTTCCAGTACGTGACGCTGTACGGCGGCCAGCTGCTGGCGCTGGGCCTTCAGCTGCTCCTGCAGGCCGTGCTGACCGAGCAGCAGCTGACCTCGTGGGGCTGGCGGATCGCCTTCGTCGTCGGCGCGCTCGCCGCGGTCGTGGTGATGATCCTGCGCCGGGGAATGGACGAGTCGGCCAGCTTCGAGGAGACCAAGGCCTCCGGCACCGGCAAGGACGCGGGCGACAAGGGCACCCTGCGCGCGCTGATCAAGTACCCCAAGGAGATCGCGCTCGTCGTCGGCCTCACGCTCGGCGGCACGGTGTCGTTCTACACCTTCGCCACCTACAGCCAGAAGTTCATGGAGAACACCGCGGGCATCCCGCGCCGGACGGTCACGCTGATCCTGTTCTGCGCGATCCTCGTCGCCGCGATCCTGCAGCCGTTCGCGGGCAAGCTCTCCGACCGCATCGGCCGCCGTCCGCTGCTGATGTTCTTCGGGATCGCCGGCACGCTGCTGACCGTCCCGATCATGACGCTGATGGGCGGGACGAAGCAGCCGGTGCTCGCCTTCCTGCTGATGCTGGCCGGGCTGGTGATCGTCACCGGGTACACCTCGATCAACGCGATCGTGAAGGCCGAGCTGTTCCCGACGAAGATCCGCGCGATCGGCGTCGGTCTCCCCTACGCGCTCACCGTAGCGATCTTCGGTGGCACCGCCGAGCTCATCGCGCAGGCGCTCAAGGGCGCGGGCCACGAATCGGTGTTCTTCTACTACGTCGCGGGCTGTGTCCTGGTGTCGCTGATCGTGTACGGCACAATGCGGGAAACCTCGAAGACCTCGGAGCTGGACAAGAAGAAGCGGCCCGAGCCCGAGCTCGTGTCCGGCCGCGAAGGCTAGGCGGGAAGGTGTGGCCGTGCGGGTGCTGCTCGTCGAGGACGACGCCGGTGTCGCCGACGCGCTCGCCGAAGCGCTGCAGTCACGCGGCCACACCGTCTCCCACGCGATCCGCGGCAGCGACGCGCTGCACCGGCACCGCGCCGCCGACGTGATCCTGCTGGATCTCAACCTGCCCGACATGCACGGGCTCGACGTGCTCAGGAAGGTCCGTCAGGTGTCGCCGGTACCGGTGCTCGTGCTCACCGCGAGCGGGGACGAACGGTCCGTCGTGCGCGGGCTGCGGCTCGGCGCCGACGACTACCTGACCAAACCCGTCCGCCTCGCCGAACTGCTGGCGAGGATGGACGCGGTCGTCCGCCGTGCCTCCGTCTCCGCGGCACCGCGGGACGGTGTCGTGCGCGTCGAGGACGTCGAGATCGACCTCGGCGCGCGGCGAGTGCTGGTCGACGGGCACGACATCGGGCTCACCGCCAAGGAGTTCGCCGTCCTGGCGGTACTCGCCGCCCGGCCGGGCACCGCGGTGAGCCGCCAGCAGCTGATGGACGAGGTGTGGGGCGACGCGTACCTCGCCGTCTCCCGTTCGCTCGACGTGCATCTGACCCAGCTGCGCGCGAAGCTCGACCGGCCGGGCCTGCTGACCACCATCCGGGGTTTCGGCTACCGGCTGGGCCGGGACTGACCGGTGCGCACCCGGCTGCTGGTCGTCCTCGTCGCCCTCGCGCTGACGGTGGTCGCCGCGTTCGCGATCCCGCTGTTCGGGTCGACGGCCGCACAGCGCACGCAGCAGCTCGTGATCGCCCGCAACGCCGACGTCGACCGGTTCGTCGTCCTCGCCCAGCAGGCGGTCGACGCCGCCGACCCGACCGCGCTGGCGGTCGACGCCGCGCGGTATTCGTCGTTATACGGCGAAGCGGTCGTGGTGGTCGACGCGCGCGGCGTGCCGCTGGTCGAAACCGGTGGGATGACCGCCGCGGAACCGGTGGTCCGCTCGCTCGTCGAGGCGGCGCTGCGCAACCAGCCCGCGAAAGGGCCGGAACAGCTCAGCCCGTGGTCGGCGGATCCGGTCCATTTCGCCCGTCCGGTGGGCACCGGGACCCGGGTGGCCGGTGTGGTCGTGCTCCGCGCGTCGGTGACCACGGCGGCGGCCGACGTCGCCGCCCGCTGGGCCGCGATCGTCGCGGGCGCGGTGCTGGTCGCGGCGGTCTTCGTACTGCTCGCCGTCCTGCTGGCCCGCTGGATGGTGCGGCCGTTGCACGAACTGGAGACCGGCGTGCAGGCGGTGACCGAAGGACATCGCGCGCAGGTCCCCGAGCGGGCCGGGCCCCGGGAGCTGCGGTCGCTCGCGACGTCGTTCAACCGGATGTCCGACGCCGTCGTCGAGTCGGCCGAACAGCAGCGGCGGCTGGTCGCGGACGCGTCGCATCAGCTGCGGAATCCCATGGCCGCCTTGCGGTTGCGGGTGGATTCGCTCGCCGCGCAGGTCGACGGCGACGGCCAGCGGGCCTACCGGGCGACCGTCGCGGAGGTCGAGCGCCTGGAATCCCTGCTGGACGGGCTGCTCGCGCTGGCGCTCGCCGAAAGCGCCGCGACCCGGCTGGCCGCGGGCGAATCCGGCGACGAACCCTGCGATCTCCCCGCCGTCCTGGCGGAACGGGTCGACGCGTGGCGGCCCTCGGCCGAAGACGCGGGAGTGGGCCTCGCGGCGTCGGAAGGCCACGACGAGCCGGTGCCCGTGCGGTGCGAGGAAAGCGAACTGGCCCAAGTGCTGGATGTCCTGCTGGACAACGCGGTGCACTACGCGGGACGCGGCGCCACGATCACCACCGGCTACGAAACCGGCGACACGACGGCGACGCTCTTCGTGTCCGACAACGGTCCTGGACTGTCCGAAGAGGACAGAGAACGCGCGACCGAACGCTTCTGGCGTGCCGGTGGCGATGGCGCCCCGCGCGGCACAGGCCTCGGCCTCGCGATCGCGAGCCAGCACGTGCTCGCCAGGGGCGGGAAACTCGAACTGCGCGAGGCGGAACCGCACGGCCTCGAAGTCCGCGTCGAACTCCCTCTAGCGGCAGGGGAAAAGCCATGACCGTCACCAGGCGCACCGCACTCCTCGCCGGGCTCGCGCCACTCGCGGGCTGTTCGGCCGCGGGCTACCGAGGTCCGGAGCGAGAGGTCGTCATCGCGGCGGGCGAGAACGGCGGGTTCTATCTGGCCTTCGCGGAACTCCTGGCCCAGCAATTGAACCGGGCGGAACCACGGCTGCGGGCGAGCGCCGTCGCCACCGAGGCAAGTGTCGAGAACCTGCGTCGGCTACGGGACGGCAGAGCCGATCTCGGGCTCGTCCTCGGAGACGTCGCCGAGTCCGCTTTCCTCGGCGCGGAGCCGTTCTCCGTCCCGATCGCGTTCTCGGCCATCGGCCGCGTCTACGAGAACTACCACCAGCTCGTCGTCCGGGTGGACGGCGGTGTGCGGTCGCTCGCCGATCTGTCCGGGCGGCCGGTGGCGATGGGCGCGAGCGGGTCCGGCGTCGCGGTGTTCAGCACCCGTCTGTTCGCCCGCGCCGAAGTGCCCGTGAAGGCCAAGAACCTGCTCCTGGGCGAAGCGATCAACGCGCTGGCCGCGCACGAGGTCGACGCGCTGCTCTGGTCCGGCGGGATCCCGACCCCCGCGCTCACCGAACTGAACCGCACCACCCCGATCACGCTCCTCCCGCTCGACGGTCACCTTCCCGCCCTGCGCGCCGGCTACGGACCCGTGTACGACCAGGTCCACGTCCCGGCGCAGGCCTATCAGGGTGTCGGCGAGCTGCGGACGATCGGCGTCGCGAACCTGCTGCTGGCCGCTCCGTCACTGCCCGACGACGTCGCGGCCGCAGTGGCGCGGGTGCTGGCCGGGCACGCCGCCGACCTCGTCCCCGCGGCCGCCGTAGGAACGCAGTTCCTCGACGTCCGGACGCTGATCGGTACCGGGAAGGTCCCGCTGCATCCCGGGGCCGCTTCGGCCTACCGTGCCCTGCACGGGTGATCACGGCTCCATCTTCAGAGGGATGCGCGTCGCACTGGGGCGCTGCCAGGGTCGGAAGCAGGCGGTCACCGGGCCGCTCCGATCCGAAAGGACTCCCGCAGTGGGATTGAGACACACCAGGGTGGTGCGGGGTTCGGCGCTGATCGCGGGCCTCGCGCTCGCGGGCGGGCTCGCGACGGCGGCCCCCGCCGTCGCGGCCGACCAGGCCAAGCTCACCGCACCGGCCCTCACCGGCCCCTACGACGTCGGCACCACCGACCTCCACCTCGTCGACCCGTCCCGCGCCGATCCGTGGAAACCGGAGCGGCGACGGGAGCTCATGGTCACCGTCACCTATCCGGCGGACCGGTTCGCCGACGGCCCGCGAGCACCGTGGCTCGCGCCCGGGGTGGGCTCCGTCCTCGACCAGGTGCTGGCGAGCGAGGACTACCTCGGTCTGCCGGCGGGCTCCATCGACTGGGCTTCGGCGAAGCGGCGGGCCGAACTCGGCGTGCCCGTGGCGCATGGCGCGCCGAAGCCCGTCACGCTCTTCTCCCCGGGCTTCGGCGGCCCTCGTGAGACGTACACGGCGATCGTCGACGACCTGGCCAGCCGTGGTTACGTGGTCGTCTCGCTTTCGCACACCTACGAGAGCGCCGCGGTCGAATTCCCTGGCGGAAGGCTCGAAACGGCCGTCTCGGGCGAAGGTCCCGAGTTCATGAAGAAGGCGCTCGACGCCCGCGTCGCCGACAGCCGGTTCGTCCTCGACCAGCTGGCGAAGATCACCCGCGGGCAGAACCCGGACGCGGAGAACCGGCCGCTCCCCCGCGGGCTCGGCTGGTCGCTCGACCTGTCGCGGGTCGGCGCCTACGGCCATTCCTACGGCGGGTTCACCGCGGGCGAGACGATGGTCCACGACCGGCGCATCGATGCCGGGATCAACCTCGACGGCGCGATGGCGAGCGCGATCGGCTACCCGCCGGGCAGCGTCTACGTGCCCGGAGAGGTCACCAAACGCGGCCTCGACCGGCCGTTCATGCTGATGGGCGCCGAGGGCACCGACGAGACCGGCAAACCGCTCGAACACACGCACCGGCATCCCGAATTCGACCGCAGCTGGGCGGATTTCTGGGCCAACCAGCGGGGCTGGAAGCGTGATCTGTACCTGCGCGGCGGCAGCACGCACATGGCCTACAGCGATCTGCAGGTCGTCGTGCCGCAGCTGGGTTCGCGAGTGACGCCGGAGAAGCGGGAGGCGGTCATCGGCACCATCGATCCCCGCCGTTCGGTGGCCGCGCAGCGGGACTACATCGGCGCGTTCTTCGATCTGCACTTGAAGGGCCGGGACCGGCATCTGCTCGATGGCGAGTCGCCGCGTCATCCGAACATCGATTTCATCGACTGACCGGACGCGCGTGAAGGCCCCCTTCCCTCGGCTCAGCCGCGGGAAGGGGGCCTTCACGTAGGTTGGAACCGTGACAGAGCCACGGAAACCGATCGTCGAGATGCCGCTGCGCGTGCGCTACCACGAATGCGACGGGCAGGGCATCGTGTTCAACGCGCACTACCTCGCCTATGTGGACATGGCCATGTTCGAGGCGGAAAAGGCCCTCTTCGGCTCCCACCAGGAGGCGCTGGCCGCCGGTGTCGACGTCGTCGTCGCCGAATCGAATCTCCGCTACCGCGCGCCTTGCCGTTACGACGACGAACTGGTCGTCGCCGTGTACCTGAACCACCTCGGCACGACGTCGCTGATCATCGACTTCGAGATCACTCGCGACGGCCGGCCGTGCGCGGAAGTCAAGACCCGCTACGTCTTCGTCGACCCGTCGACGCTCACGAAGGCGGCGCCGCCCGCGGCGGTACGCGAGGCGTACGCCGCCTTCGTGCCCGCTCAGGCGGACTGAACGCCGGGCCGCCGGTCTTCGACGACGTAACTGGCCCGCGTGCTGATCGGCGCTCCGGGGGTGTTGACGAACGGCACCACGCGGAAGTCGCTCCGCCAGCGCTGCCGGTTGACGTTCACCCGGACGTAGCCCCGCTGGCTGTTGAAGAACTTCATGTGCGGGTTGGCCTTCAGCAGGGTCTCACCGCCGGGCGTCATGTCCGCGCCGTTGCCGCCGCTGGTGATCGACGTCCCGACGAACTCGCTCGCCACGGTCGGCGAACCGGGGTCGCCGAAGTCGCGCTTGAGGTCCCAGGCGTAGTTCTGGTGCCGGTCGCCGGTGATGACCACCAGGTTCCGCACCCCGCGGTCCTGCGCCGCGGCCAGCACGCGGTCGCGGTCGGCGACATAGCCGTCCCACGGGTCGAGGTAGACGTTCGTGGCCTCGCCCGCGTCGGTGTCGGTCTGGCCCATCGGCGCCTGGTTGCCGAGGATC
This sequence comes from Amycolatopsis sp. MJM2582, assembly GCF_000754115.1. Lineage (NCBI taxonomy): Bacteria > Bacillati > Actinomycetota > Actinomycetes > Pseudonocardiales > Pseudonocardiaceae > Amycolatopsis > Amycolatopsis sp. MJM2582. The sequence goes on along the minus strand of NZ_JPLW01000002.1, from coordinate 609,561 downwards.
TGCCACCGCGCGCGGGACCGCGAGAACCCGTCGAGCAGCCACTGCCGCTGCTCCGCGCCGAGCAGGGTGCGGTTCTCGTCGAACCGCTCGGTGCAGTTCGCCGACTGGCCGTCGCCGCACGGCTGGTCGTCGCGGTACTGGCGGGTGTCGAGCATGGTGAAATCGGCCAAGGTGCCGTAGCTGAGCCGCCGGTGAAGCCGCGCGTCCGGCCCCTTCGGCAGCTGGGCGATGCGGTACGGCAGGTGCTCGTACATCGCCTGGAACGCCTCGGCCCGCCGCTGCCGGAACACCGCGCGATCCTGGTCCGGTTCCTTGTCGATCTGCGAGATGTCGCCGGCCCAGTTGTTCTCGACCTCGTGGTCGTCGTTGACGTGGATCCACGGGAAGGCGGCGTGCGCGGCCATCAGCGGCGCTTCGGACTTGTAGAGGGCGTACTGGAGCCGGTAGCGGGCCAGGTCGAACGTCTCGCCCTTGAACTGCGATCCCACCGGCGTCCCCCGGCCGACCCCCGTGACACCGCTTTCGTAGAGGTAGTCGCCCAGGTGCACGACCAGGTCGAGATCCTCGGCCGCCATGTGGTCGTACGCGGTGAAGTGCCCGGCCTCCCAGTTCTGACACGACGCGAACGCGAAGTTCAGCTCGCGCGGCGACGACCAGGCGACCGGCGCCGTCCGGGTGCGCCCGACCGGCGAGATCACGCCGCCCGTGCGGAAGCGGTAGAAGTACTCGTGATCCGGCGCGAGACCGTGGACCTCGGGGTGCACGGAGTGACCGAGTTCGGGCGTGGCGACCACGGAGCCGCGGCGGACGACGGCGCGGAAGCGCTCGTCGAGCGACACCTCGTACTCGACGCGGACCGGCGTGCGCGGCATACCGCCGAACCCGTCGGCCTCATAGGGCTTCGGCGCGAGCCTGGTCCAGAGCACGACGCCGCCGGGCAGCGGGTCGCCCGAAGCGACACCGAGGGTGAACGGGTCGCCGGCACCGCGAGCGAGCGGCATCGCGCCGGCGGCGTTCCAGGCACCGGTCCCCAGCAGGACGGCGGCAGCGCCGGCGGAGCCATAACCGAGGAAGCGACGCCGCGACAGGGGGTGAGGGAGCGAAGGCATGTAAGCCCTCCTGTGGTGGGATGGTCACGGGCGGGCCTCATGCTCGTCCGGCTTGATGGCCGCCCGGCCGCGCTCAGGCGAAGCGCCCGTGAACGAAAGACGATCAACCCTCGTGTTCCGCATCCTGTTCTACCGCCCCGAAATCCCGCCCAACACGGGTAACGCGATCCGCTTGACCGCGAACACCGGCTGCGAGCTCCACCTGGTGGAGCCGCTCGGTTTCACACTGGAGGACAAGCAGTTGCGGCGCGCCGGTCTCGACTACCACGACCTCGCGCGCGTCCACGTCCACGCGGATCTCGACGCGGCGTGGGCGGCTTTGCTGCCCGCCCGGGTCTACGCGTTCAGCGCTTCGGCGACGCGGCTGCACACCGACGTCGCGTACGAGCCCGGCGACGTCCTGATGTTCGGGCCGGAGTCGGCGGGGCTGCCCGCCGAGATCCAGGAGTCCCCGCAGGTGACGGACCGGGTGCGGCTGCCGATGCTTCCGTCGAGCCGGTCGCTGAACCTTTCGAACACCGCTGCGATCAGTGTGTACGAGGCTTGGCGGCAGAACGGCTTCGCGACCCCGTAGTCGCCCGGATGTCATGAAAGGGCCGTTCAGGACATCTTTTGTCCTGAACGGCCCTTTCATGACACGTCGCGAGCCGGCTAAGGCAGACGCTGCCCCAGGAAGAGCGAAGCCGCGGCTCCGATCATCAGCACCAAAGTCCCGAGGATGACCCAAGGACGACTCGCGTCGGCGTCCTTGAGCTCGTACCCGATCTGCTCGCCGAGGTCGTCGTACACGCGTTTCAGCTCGTCCGCGCTCGCCGCCTTGTAGAAGTCGCCGCCCGAAAGCCGCGCGATCTCCTCCAGCGATTCGTCGTCGACCTTCACGTCCTGCGGTTTGCCGTCGATGTCGACCGAACCGTGCGTGGTGCCGAACGAGATCGACGAGATCGGCACCTGCGCCTGCTTCGCCGCCTGAGCGGCCGTGTAGCCGCCACGCGGGGCGTACAGGTCGTCCGGGACGGTCTGCTTGCCGTCACTCATCAGGACGATCCGGGCGGGCGGCGGACCTTCCGCGCCACCGACGATCGCCGAGAAGCTCTCGATCGACTGCAACGCGGCGAAGATCCCTTCACCGGTGGCCGTCGACTGCGCCAGCTTCAGGTTGTCGATCGCCTTCACCACGCCACCGCGATCGGTGGTCGGCGCGACCAGCACGGTCGCCGTCCCCGCGAAGGAGATCAGCCCGAGGTTCACGCCAGGAGTCATGTTCTGCGCGAACGACCGCGCCGACTCCTGCGCCGCCTTCAGCCGGGTCGGGGCGACGTCGGTCGCCTCCATCGACAGCGAGGTGTCGATCACCAGCATCACGGTGGCCCGGTTGCGGGGCACCTTCTGCTCGGCCGTCGGCCCGGCGAGCGCGACGGTGAGCACCAGCAGCGAGAGCACGATCAGGATCGCGGGAACATGCCGCACCCAGCCCTGGCTCTTCGGCGCGACCTTCTCCAGCAGTTCCAGGTTGGCGAACCGCATGGTGCGCTTGCGCCGCGCGCGCTGGGACAGCACGTAGCCCACGACCACCCCGGCGACCGCCAACAGCAGCAGGAACCACCACGGCGACGCGAATCCGGTGAGGCTCACGCGACACCACCGGACCAGCGGCGCTTGCGGGCCACCACGAACCGGACCATGTCCGCGATCCAGTCCGAATCGGTGCGCAGCACCAGATGCGCGGCACCGGCCCGGCGCAGCGCGGCCGCGACCTCCTGCCGGTGTGCGTGCGCCGCGGCGCCGAATTCCTTGCGCAGCAAGGCCGAAGCGTGCACTTCGCGCTGTTTCCCTGTCTCCGGGTCGGCCAGCACGACGGTGCCCACGTCGGGCAGGTCGATGTCGCGCGGGTCGAGGACTTCGATGGCGATGAGGTCGTGGTGCCCGCCGAGCGCCCGCAACGGACGCTGCCAGTCGGTGTCGCCGAGGAAGTCGGAGATCACGACGGCGAGCCCGCGACGGCGCGGCGGACGGCGCAGTTTCTCCAGTGCCGCGGCGAGATCCCCGCGGACACCTTCCTCGGCACGCGGGGTCTCGGCGATCTTGCGGACCAGCCCTCGCGCGTGCGGGAGCCCGCCGCGCGCCGGGATGCGCGTGATGCTGCCCGCCCCGTTGGAGACGAGCGCGCCGATCCGGTTGCCGCCACCGCCGGTCAGATGCGCGACCGCGGCCGTCGCGCAGACGACCAGGTCACGCTTCTCGCACAGCGCCGTACCGAAGTCGAGGCTCGCGGACACGTCCGCCACCAGCCACGTCTCCAGTTCGCGGTCGGCGACGGTCTCCCGGATATGCGGGCTCGTCGTGCGCGCGGTGACCGCCCAGTCCATCCGGCGGACGTCGTCACCGGGCTGGTACGGCCGGGCCTCCCCCGGTTCCGAACCGGGCCCCGGCACCAGGCCGAGATGGTTGCCCTGCAGCAGCCCGTCGAGACGGCGGCGCACGTCGAGTTCGAGCGTGCGCAGGCCCGCCTCCATCCGCTCCCCGCGGAGTACCGGCGGAGCCCAGGAAGGACGTTCGCCCTTCTCGTTCTTCACGCTCGATTCCTTACCTGACCGGTGCGCCGGCCGGGACCGGGCCACCCTGTCCGGCGCCGCCCTGCGGACGGGCCGAGACCTGCGGCAGCGGCACGGTCTGCAGCACCCGCGTGATGATGTGGTCGATGGGGACGCCGTCGGCCAACGCGTCGTAGGACAGCACGAGCCGGTGACGCAGCACGTCGGGAACGACGTCGACGACGTCCTGCGGCAGCACGTAGTCCCGCCCGCGGACCAGCGCCAGCGCGCGGGCCGCGGCGATGATGCCGAGGCTGGCACGCGGCGAGGCGCCGTAGGACACCCAGCCCGCGACATCGGCGAGGCCGTGGTCGTTCGGCGTACGGGTGGTGAGCACGAGGCGCACGACGTAGTCGACGAGCGCGTGGTGCACGAAGACCTGCGAAGCGACGTTCTGCAGCCGCACCAGCTCGGCCGGGCTGAGCACCTCTTGCGGGGTCGGCGGGGTGACACCCATCCGGTAGATGATCTCGCGCTCTTCCTCGGCCGTCGGATATTCGACGACGATCTTGAACAGGAAGCGGTCACGCTGCGCCTCGGGCAGCGGATACACACCCTCGTTCTCGATCGGGTTCTGCGTGGCGAGCACGAGGAACGGGTCGGGCATCGGGAAGGTCTGGCCGCCGATCGACACATGCCGCTCAGCCATCACCTCCAGCATCGCCGACTGCACCTTGGCGGGCGCGCGGTTGATCTCGTCGGCGAGCACGAAGTTCGCCACCACCGGGCCGAGTTCGACGTCGAACCGTTCGGCGCCCTGCCGGTAGATCCGGGTGCCGAGGATGTCGGCGGGGACCAGGTCCGGGGTGAACTGCACGCGCGAGAACGAGCCGCCGACCACTCGCGCGAAGGTCTCGACGGCGAGGGTCTTCGCGACGCCGGGCACACCTTCGAGCAGGAGGTGTCCCCTGGCCAGCAGGCCGACCAGCATCCGCTCGACCAGCCTGTCCTGGCCGACGATGATCCGCTTGACCTCGAACACGGTCCGCTCCAGCAACTGGGCGTCCCGCGCCGGCGTTCCGGGCTGCTGCTGCGCGCCGTCGGCGTAGCCGGGCTCGGTCACTCGTGCCTCCTGTGTTCCCCGCTTGCGTTCTTGCGTCCGGATGTGACCGTAGTGGTCGGTGACACAGCCGTTCGTGACGGTAGCCAACCCGATCAGCGGTATGACGGCTGTGAAGGGGCCTCGCCGCGGAATTTCACCAGGTCGTCCCACGCCTGTTTCGGATGCATCGCCATCCGCTGCCGGACGACGGCGAGCCGGTGCAGACCGGGCGTCAGCCGGTCGCCGGTCAGCGTGTCGTCGAAGACCTCCAGCACGGTCGCGCAGAACAGCACGAAACAGCCGCTGTGCCAGCGCAGATCGCTGATCGCGGCGGCGTCGGCGTCGCCGCCGGCCACCAGCCGTTCGGCGATCGCGGCCAGCGCTTCCGGCTCCTCCGTGCCCGGGATGCCGAGCAGTTCCGTGGTCAGCGCGACCAGTTCCGGCGAGCGGTCCAAGGTGGCCGCGGTGGCGATGAAGGCACGGGCCTTTCCCGCCAGCTCCCCCGTGACGAGCCTGCGCGCGACGACCTCCAAAGACGGCTGATAGACCTCGTTCGCGAGATCGACCATCTCGGTGGCGCAGCGTTTGAGGTCGCGGGGCAGGCCTCCCGACAGACAATGCGCCAGGTAGCAGAACTGTTCGGAGATCCCCCGCAACCGCAAGGCGATCCAGAGCCTGCTTTCGTCCAAAGTGAACGGTTCGAGCCGCACCATCTCCGAGAACGCGCTGTCGAAGGCGTCCCGGACACCGAGCCCCCGCTGTTCGAAACCGAGGACGGCGTCGTCCGAAACGGACACGAAGAACAGGCACCCCGGAACGTCGAAGACACCCTTCACGTCGTTGATGAACTGATGCGCCTTGTCGGGCTCGCCGATCTTGTCCAGTTCGTCGATCGCGATCACGACCCGGCCGGCGACCCGCTCCACGTCGAGCCGCCGAGCCGCCTCCTCGGCGAACTCGCGGAACTTGTCCACGACCTCCGGATGGGTGAGCTGCTGTTCGGCACGCTGCGTCGACCAGGTGCGGCCCGCTTCCCCCTTCAGCGGCATGCTGAGCTTCCCGGACCACCCGGTCGTGTAGGTCTGCAGGAACCGGATCCGATCGAGTTGCTGTTCGGTGAGGCGACGGAAGCCCGCCAGGCGGAGGTCCCGGCGGCGTGCGATCAGCAGCCGGACGACCGCGGCCCCGGCCGCCACCACGCCGAACACCAGCCGCAGCAGGAACAGCGACACCACCCCGAGGGCGACGAGCTTCGCTGTGGGCTGTCCCGTCCACACCTGCTGAGGTGTCACCCGCCCGTTCACGACATCGAGGGCGAGCGTCCGGAGGTCCGGCCACGGCGTCCCGCCCCACAGCAGCCAGACGGCCGACGCCGCCACTCCCCAGAACACCAGGAACGCCAACGCCTTCCTGAGTGAGCGCCCGAGCATCCGCCGCCGACGGAGCCTGCCGGACACCGTTCGCGAACCCTTCGAGATCTTCGCCAGCACCGCCTTGCAGAGCAACGCGTGCAGGTGCAGCACGAAGTCGCGGGCCTCGTACGCGGCGGGCGCGGAGGCGACCACGACCAGGGGCGCCGCCCGGTCCGACCGGCTCAGCAGGCCCTGTTCCAGCGAGCGGATCGACGTGGTCTTGCCGGTCCCCCGGTGCCCGGCGAGCGCGACGGCCACCGAATCCGCCCGATCGACGATCCGCCGCAGCCGTTTCACCGCGGCCGTCCGCACGAGCCCCGCTTCCAGCTCCGCCGAGGCGTCCGGCTCTTCGAAGACGAGCTCCAGGCCCGAGCGGATCCGCCGGTGATCCCGCAGATGGTCCCGGAGCGCGGGCAGGACGATCTCCCGCAGCGCGAACTCCCACCGGTCGACAAGGCCGACCATCTCCGGATGCGCCCACTCCTCGGTGCGCTGCCAGCCCTCGGTGACGAAGAGCCCGGGGATCCGGCGGCCGATGACCAAGACGGCCATCCCGATCACGCCGCCGAGTCCCAGTACGCCGACCAGCTGGAACGGCACCGGCATCGACGACCACGTCAGCTGCAGGATCCGGAGGTACCCGACGAGAAGCGCGCAGGTCACGAGCAACCAGCCCGCCTCGCGGACGGTCACCCGCCGGAACGGGAGGCGCCGGGGCCGTTCGAAGGCCACGTCCGCCCGTTCCCGCTCCATCCGGATCCGCGCGAGCGCGGTGACGTCGCCCAGAACGGCCGTGCGGGCGTCTTCGGCGCGAAGTCCCTCCCTGCGGAGTCCCGAAGCGACTTCCGGTTCGGTGAGCGCCTCGTCGAGCACGGCCTCCAGCGCGAGCAGCGCGGACCACGTGTCGAAATCCTCGATGAATCCCTCGCCGTCGCGCAGGAGGTCCGACTCGTACTCGTCCGGATGCAGGTCGCTCACCGGCTTATGATGCCGAACCTCCCGCCCGCGTTCCCCGGTTCCGGTCAGGAAAACCGGTCCAGATCCTCCGGCGTGTCGATGTCGGCGCTCTCCCCGGGCTCTTCGGGCACGTCGACGATCTCCAGCCCGCCCAACGTCCGCCGAAGCGACGCGTTCTCCACCGTTTCCGGCAGGGCGTCGCGCAAGGCCTCCGCGCGCCAGGCGCCGAGCAGCCACTGCCGCTCCCCCGACACGTCGACCAGCACCGCCCCCGCGGCCCGGTCGAGCCCCGCCAGCAAGCGGTCCACAGTGGATTTCCGGACGCCGGCGAGATCACCGGCCAGCACCACGACGAGCTCCGTGCGCACCAGCGCGAGCCCGGCCGCCAGCGCGGCCACCGGACCCGTTCCCGGCGACGTTTCCCTGGTCCAGACGACGTCGCCGAAGCCCGGCCGTTCCGGGCCGACGACGATCACCGGATCCGCGTCCGCGAGGGCCGCCAAAGCCCTGGCCAGCAACGGTTTCCCGCCGACGGGGAGCGCGGGTTTGTCCACACCGGACAGGCGACGCGCGGCGCCGCCCGCCAGCACGATCCCCGCGTACGCCACACCTAGCCGATCAAGCGGGTCGCGTACGGCATGATGCCGCCGTACCGCACCGGCGCGATCCGGACCCGCAGACCCGACTGCGGCGCCTCGACCATCTGGCCGTTCCCCAGGTACATAGCGACGTGGTGGATGCCCCGCGCGCTGCCGCCCCAGAAGAGCATGTCGCCGCGGCGCATCTGGGAGAGCGGCACCTTGCGCCCGGCGTTGTACTGGTAGCCGCTGTAGTGCGGAAGCGACTTCACCCCGGCGAACGCGTAGATCATCAGGCCCGAGCAGTCGAAGCCGATCTTGTTGTAGTCGCCGTAGCGGTCGGCCGTACCACCGTCGCGGATACCGCGGGTGGGGCCGGAGGTGTTGCCGCCACCCCACGCGTAAACGACTCCGAGCTGCGCGAGCGCCCGCCGGACGACGGCCTCGACGCTCGCCCCGGCCGGAGCCGACTGGACGGGCCTGCCGGACGGACGGCCACCGCCGCCCTGACTGGGCCTTTCCGCGGCGAGAGCGGCCTGACGGGCGCGCTCCTCGTCCTCGCGGGCCTTCTGCGCCTTCCAGTCCTCGTAGCGCTGCCGCTGCCCCTGCAGGCCGTTGACCTTCTGCTGTGCTTCGAAGAGCTGCTTCTCGACACTGGCCTTGTCGGCTTCGAGTTTCTGGTTCTGCGCGGCCTGGGTGTCCTGGGCGTGCTGCGCGGCGCTCTGCGCGTTGTCGGCCTCGTGCTTGGCCGCCTCGGCCGCGCGCTTGCGCTCCTGCGCGATCTCCAGCTTCTTGCGCGCGGTCGCGTCCTTGTTGGACTTGTCCGTCTGCGCGCGCTTCATCGCGTCGAGCGCGTTGAGCCTGCTGCCGCCGACCGCGTCGAGCATCTGGGCGCGGCCGAGGAGTTCCTTGGGGCTGTTGGCGGTCAGGTACGCCGACACCGAGCCGATCGTGCTGCCCTGCTGGAAGCTCGCGGCGGCGAATTTGTCGAGATCGGCGCGGGCCTTGTCGATGGTCGCCTGCGCGGCGTCGGATTCGGTGCGCGCGGACCGCGCCTCGCGATCGGCCTGCGCGGCTTCGTCCTGCGCGGTCTCCGCGTCGACCCTGGCCTTGTTGGCCTCTTCCATCTTCAGCTCGACGTCGTCGTTGAGCTGCGCGAGCTTCGACTCGGCCTGGGCCAGCTGGTTCGTGAGCCTGCCGACGTCACCCGCCTTGGCGTTGGCGTCGGCCTTGCTGGAGTTGATCTCGGAGTCGCTGGGATTCGGCGGAGGCGGCGGTACCGCAACGGCGGTACCCGTCACCCCGAGCAACAGGGCGATGCCGAGGGCGCCGATGGTCATGCCACGGCGGGCACCGGTCCCCGACCCGGCTTCACCACGCACGATCCACCCACCTCCTGATCTTGAACAATGAGCTCACTGTGCCACTGCCGTCACAGCATTACCAGAAGCACCACCAGGAACTTACACACCGTAGGCACCATTTCCCCTCAACGGGGGACGAACAGACGAACGTTTCGTCACTCGAACGGCCGCAGGTCGATGAGACCTTCGCGACCCGCGTGTCGGCTTGCCAAGCCAAACAGGACGGGCGTACTGTTTGAAAGGACGAACGAGGTGTGCCATCCCGGGTCCGGACCTACGGTGGGGGTGCGCAACACTCGCTCCGGGTCGGCCCGAACGACCTGGAGAACACACCGAACTGACCCGCCACTGGAGTTAGAAGTGACCGCACCCGCCAGCAAGGACAGCTTCGGCGCCAAAGACACGCTGAAGGTGGGCGACTCCTCCTACGAGGTTTTCCGCCTGAACAAGGTCGAGGGCTCCCAGCGCCTTCCCTACAGCTTGAAGATCCTGCTCGAGAACCTGCTGCGGACCGAGGACGGCGCGAACATCACCGCCGACCACATCCGCGCGCTCGGCAACTGGGACGCCAAGGCCGACCCGTCGATCGAGATCCAGTTCACGCCCGCCCGCGTGATCATGCAGGACTTCACCGGCGTGCCCTGTGTCGTCGACCTCGCCACCATGCGCGAAGCCGTCACCGACCTCGGCGGCGACCCGGACAAGGTCAACCCGCTCGCCCCCGCCGAACTGGTCATCGACCACTCCGTCATCATCGACGTCTTCGGCCGCGCCGACGCCTTCGAGCGCAACGTCGAGATCGAGTACGAGCGCAACCGCGAGCGCTACCAGTTCCTGCGCTGGGGCCAGGGCGCCTTCGACGAGTTCAAGGTCGTCCCGCCGGGCACCGGCATCGTGCACCAGGTCAACATCGAGCACCTCGCGCGCACGGTGATGGCCCGCAACGGCCAGGCGTACCCCGACTCCTGCGTCGGCACCGACTCGCACACCACCATGGTCAACGGCCTCGGCGTGCTGGGCTGGGGCGTCGGCGGCATCGAGGCCGAGGCCGCCATGCTGGGCCAGCCGGTCTCCATGCTCATCCCGCGCGTCGTGGGCTTCAAGCTCACCGGCGAGATCCCGACCGGCGTGACCGCCACCGACGTCGTGCTCACCATCACCGAGATGCTGCGCAAGCACGGCGTGGTCAGCAAGTTCGTCGAGTTCTACGGCGAGAGCGTCGGCGCGGTGCCGCTGGCGAACCGCGCCACCATCGGCAACATGAGCCCCGAGTTCGGCTCCACCGCGGCGATCTTCCCGATCGACGAGGAGACCGTCCGGTACCTCAAGCTCACCGGCCGCTCCGAGGAGCAGGTCGCGCTCGTCGAGGCCTACGCCAAGGAGCAGGGCCTCTGGCACGACCCGTCGCACGAGCCGGAGTACTCCGAGTACCTCGAGCTGGACCTGTCGACGGTCGTCCCGTCGATCGCCGGCCCGAAGCGCCCGCAGGACCGCATCGAGCTCACCGACGCGAAGAACTCGTTCCGCAAGTCGATCCACGACTACGTGGGCGGCGAGCAGGTCCCGCACACCAACGTGGACGAGGCCGTCGAGGAGTCCTTCCCGGCCAGCGACCCGGCCGCCCTGTCCTTCAAGGACGAGGGCGCGGTCGACATCCAGTCGGCGGCGAACGGCCACAGCGGCCGCCCGACCAACCCGATCAAGGTCAGCACCTCGGACCGCGGCGAGTTCATCCTCGACCACGGCGCCGTGGTGATCGCCTCGATCACCTCGTGCACCAACACCTCCAACCCGTCGGTCATGCTCGGCGCGGCGCTGCTCGCGCGGAACGCGGTCGACAAGGGCCTCGCGGTCAAGCCGTGGGTCAAGACCTCGATGGCGCCGGGTTCGCAGGTCGTCACCGACTACTACGACAAGGCCGGTCTCTGGCCGTACCTGGAGAAGCTGGGCTACCACCTGGTCGGCTACGGCTGCACCACCTGCATCGGCAACTCCGGCCCGCTCTCGGACGAGATCTCCGCGGCGATCCAGGAGAACGACCTCACCGCGGTTTCGGTGCTCTCGGGCAACCGGAACTTCGAAGGCCGCATCAACCCCGACGTGAAGATGAACTACCTCGCGTCGCCGCCGCTGGTCATCGCGTACGCGCTCGCCGGCACGATGGACTTCGACTTCGAGGCCCAGCCGCTCGGCCAGGACTCCGACGGCAACGACGTCTTCCTGAAGGACATCTGGCCGTCGGCCAAGGAGATCCAGGAGACCATCGACTACGCGATCACGCAGGAGATGTTCACCAAGGACTACGCCGACGTCTTCGACGGTGGCGAGCGGTGGAAGTCGCTGCCGACCCCCGAGGGCAAGACCTTCGACTGGGACGCGGAGTCCACCTACGTCCGGAAGCCCCCGTACTTCGAGGGCATGCAGGCGGAGCCCGCCCCGGTCACCGACATCGCCGGCGCGCGCGTGCTGGCGAAGCTGGGCGACTCGGTCACCACCGACCACATCTCCCCCGCCGGCGCGATCAAGCCGGGCACCCCGGCCGCGCAGTACCTGACCGAGCACGGCGTGGAGAAGAAGGACTTCAACTCCTACGGCTCGCGTCGCGGTAACCACGAGGTCATGATCCGCGGCACCTTCGCGAACATCCGGCTGCGCAACCAGCTGCTGGACGACGTGCAGGGCGGCTACACCCGCGACTTCACCCAGGCCGACGCCCCGCAGGCGTTCATCTACGACGCGGCGCAGAACTACGCGGCGCAGGACATCCCGCTGGTCGTCCTGGGCGGCAAGGAGTACGGCTCCGGATCGTCGCGTGACTGGGCGGCCAAGGGCACGCGCCTGCTGGGCGTGCGCGCGGTGATCACCGAGTCGTTCGAGCGCATCCACCGGTCGAACCTGATCGGCATGGGCGTCATCCCGCTGCAATTCCCGGCGGGCGAGTCGGCCTCGTCGCTCGGCCTCGACGGCACCGAGACGTTCGACATCTCGGGTATCACGAAGCTGAACGACGGCGAGACCCCGCGCACGGTCCACGTCACCGCGACGAAGACCGACGGCACCAAGGTGGAGTTCGACGCGGACGTCCGCATCGACACCCCGGGTGAGGCGGACTACTACCGCAACGGCGGCATCCTGCAGTACGTCCTGCGGAAGATGACCCAGGCGTAAGCACACCCGCGAAGGCCCCTTTCCCCGCACTTTCGGGAAAGGGGCCTTCGCGCGTTCTTCGGTAGCGTGGACGTATGGCCCACGGTCGAATCCAGGTCGAGAACGGCGAGCTCGCGTACGAGATCCGGGGCGAGGGTGATCCCGTCGTCCTGCTCCACGGCGGCATGCTCGACTCCCGGATGTGGGATGCCGAGATGCGCGAACTCGGACGCCACCACACCGTCATCCGGTACGACGCGCGCGGACACGGCGAGTCGTCCACGCCGACGGAACGGTTCAGGCACTACGAGGACCTCCGCGCGCTGATGACCGCGCTGGAACTCCCCCGCACGTCACTGGTCGGCCTGTCCGGCGGCGGGCGGATCGCGGTCGATTTCGCGCTGACGTATCCGGAGCTGGTCGAGAACCTCGTCCTCGTCGCGACGGGCCTCAGCGCGATGGTGACGAAGGATCCGTTCGTCCTGGAGCAGAACAAGAAACTCGAAGAAGCGGGCGCGCGGGGCGATCTTCCCGCCGCCATCGAGTGCCTCCTGCGCATGTGGGTGGACGGGCCCCGGCGCGCGCCCGCGGACGTCGATCAACGGGTCCGGCTGCTGTGCCAGGAGATGTACACGCAGACGATCGTGCGCCACGGGCTCGCCGGTTTCACGCTGATGGACGAGCTACGGGCCATCGAGCGCACCGGCGAGCTGACCCCGCGCACCCTGACCTTGGTGGGGGATCTGGATTCCTCGGACATCATCGCCATCGCGGACCAGATCGAAAACGAGGCACACGACGCCCGGAAACTGGTCGTCCCCGGGGTCGCGCACATGATCAATCTGGAGAAGCCCGGCGAGTTCTCCGGAATATTGCTGGATTTCCTCTCCTGCTCGTGAGTCGGCGTTCCGCAAGTCCGTACGGTTCTAAGCGTCCTTACCACTCACGAGGTCGTCTTCCCGCTGTTCCGGGCGACGGTCGACGACGCGGCCGAGCGGGCGCAACAGCACGTTGACCCCGACGATCACCGCCGTCCCGGCGAGTGCGACGACGTAAAGTCCCGCTCCAGCAAGGGATCCGACGGCGGCGGAGCACCAGAGGGTGGCCGCGGTGTTGAGCCCGCGCACGTTCAGGCCGTCGCGCAGGATCACGCCGGCGCCGAGGAAACCGATCCCGGAGACGATCTGGGCGGCGACCCGCGTCGGGTCGGCGTCACCGCTGGTGTTCAGCCCGCCGAAACCGTGCGCGGACAACAGGACGAAGAGCGTCGCGCCGACGGCGACGAGGGCGTTGGTGCGGAGTCCGGCCATCCGGGCGCGGTACTGGCGCTCGATGCCGATGACGGCGCCGAGGCCGACGCCGGTGCCGACCCTGAGCAGCATTTCGAAGGTGTTCATGATTCCGGCTCTTTTCTGGCGTGCGTACACAAAGCCAGACAGGGAAAGGAGACCGGAGAAGGTCAGCGCACCACGCACACGGGTGAACGGCGACCACGTCCGGTCGGTCCAGAACTGTCTTCCGGCATGTGCCGCTCACCTCGCTTTCGTACTCGATCGGTGTTGATCAACCTTCGGGACTCTACCACCGGACGGCCCGAGCGCGGCGTGGATCGTGTCACGCAGCCAGCGCTGGGCCGGATCGGCGTCGAGCCGCGCGTGCCAGAGCTGGCAGACCTCGATCCGCGGAAGCTCGGCGGGGATCGGGAACCAGCGGATGCCGAGTGACCGGCCGTAGTGCTCGGCGAGCCGCTGGGGCGCGAGCCCGACGTAGTCGCTCGACGCGACCAGGAACGCCGCGACCGCGGAGGTGGGGACGACCGCGGCGACTCGGCGCTGGAGTCCGGCCGCCTCGAGCACGTCGTCGAGCGGTCCCCTGCCCCGGCCCCGCCGTGACGCGGAAACGTGGGGATAGCGGCAAAGCTGCGCCAGCGTCGGACGCCGCACGCCGCCGAGCGGACCGTCCGCCCTGACGATCGCGACCACACGTTCGTGGTACAGCAGCTCCGAGTGGATGTCGGGGGCCGTGATGTCACCCGCGCCGATGTCCAGATCCACCGAACCGTCTCGCAAGGCTTCGGTGCTTTCACTGCCTTCCGCGACGAAGCGCAGGACGACGCCCGGAGCGACGGCGGCGGTCGCCTCGACGGCGGCCGTCGCCAGTGTCGCGGCGACGCCGTCGTTGATGCGGATGGTGAAAGTGCGTTCGAGGTCGCCGAGCGACAACTCGCGGTCCGCGCTGATCAGCGCCGACGCCTCGTCGAGCAGCGATCGCACCCGCGGTGCCGTGCGGAGCGCGAACGGTGTCGGCACCATCCCGCGGCCGGCGCGCACGAGGATCGGATCCCCCATCGCGCGCCGCAACCGGCCCAGTGCCCGGCTCGCCGCCGGGATCGACAGATGCAGGCGTTCGGCGGCCGCAGTCACGCTGCCCTCCCGCAGCAAGGCGTCGAACACCCGCAAGAGGTTCAGATCCAGCTGATCGGCCATAGTTGCATCGTACGCAACTCTTTGTTGCCAATGTTGCGTGGCGCGAAGAACCGGCAGGCCCATAGCGTCGTGGACATGCCACTCCGACTCCAAATCCGCGACGCTCCCGAAACCGCGGCGAACCGACGCGGCCTGTTGACCGCCATGTGCGCCTGTGTCGTACTCGTCGTCGGGATGGTCGCCGCGATCAACCTCGCCGTCCCGATGCTCGCCGCGAGCGACCTCCACCCGTCCGCGTCGGCCTTGATCTGGATCGTCGACACCTATGTCATCTTCTTCGCCTGTCTGGTGATCCCCGGTGGAGCGGCGGGCGATCGCTTCGGCCGCAAGGGTGTCCTGCTCGCGGGCCTCGCGCTTTTCGCACTCGGTGCACTGCTGTCGGCGATCGCGTCGAACGTGCCCTTCCTGCTGGCGGGCCGGGCGATCACCGGGATCGGGGCCGCCGCGGTGCTGCCCAACACGCTCGCGGTCCTGCTGCACGCCGTCCCCGCCGAGCGCAAGGGCGTGACCATCGCGACCTGGGCGTCGATGACCGGGATCGGCGGTGTCGTGGGGAATGTCGGCGGCGGTGCCGTACTGACGAGCGGATCGTGGCGTTGGCTGTTCGCGGCCGCCGTCCCGCTCTCGCTGGTGCTCGCCGCGCTCGTCGCCCGGATCGCGCCGGTCTCCCCGCGACACGAGCGGCCGCTCAGCCCGCTCGGCGCCGTCCTGCTCGTCGGCGCGTCGGTCGCGTTACTGCTCGGTATCGTCGAAGGTCCCGAAGCAGGCTGGACCAGCCCGATCGTCCTGGCCGGATTCGCCGGTTCGGTCGTGCTGTTCGCCCTGTGGACGTTCGCGGAACTGAAGGCCGAGCACCCGCTGCTCGATCCCCGGCTATTCCGGGTGCCCGCGCTGCGCAGTGCCTGTCTCGGCATGACCGCGATCTTCTTCGGGATGTTCGCGCTGTTCTACGTCAACGCGTCCTTCCTCCAGTACGGCAAGGGTTTCGGGGTACTGCCGACCGGGCTCGGCATCATCCCGCTGACCGTTCCAGTCATCCTCGGTGCGCGACACGTGGGCAAGCTAGTCCAGCGCTTCGGCGTCGACGTCGTCGTCGCCATCGCGTTCCTCTTCTGCGGCTGCGGCCTCATCGGACTGTCCACAAGCGACACTTTGACGCCGTATCCGGTCTACGCCGCCTGGCTCGTGGTGACCGGGATCGGTGTCACGCTGGCCCTCCCGACGTTGTCCGCCGCGATCTCCGGTTCACTGCCTCCGGCGCAGGCCGGGGTCGGCGCCGGACTGCAGGCCACCACACGTGAATTCGGCAGCGCGCTCGGGGTCGCGGTCATCGGCACCGTCCTCACCGGACGCTTCGTCGCGGCGCTGCCGGAAGACATCCGCGAGGCCCACGATCCGCACACCGTCGCGCAGGCCCTGGCCGTCGCCGCGCCCGGCCGCTCGGCCGAGGTGATCTCCGCGTTCGTCACCGGCGCGAGCACGGCACTCCGGGTGATCGGGGTGAGCGTGCTCGTCCTCGGGTCGCTCGTCGTCCTGCAATCACGGCTTTCCCGTAACACCAAGTAGAAGGAGCATTCCCATGCACGTATTCGTCACCGGGGCGACCGGCTGGATCGGCTCGGCCGTAGTGGACGAACTGCTCCACGCCGGCCACGAGGTCACCGGCCTCGCCCGATCGGACGACTCCGCCACCGCTCTGGAGCGGAAGGGCGCCCGGGTCCGCCGCGGCGACCTGGACGATCTCGACGGCCTCCGTGCGGGCGCCGAGTCGGCCGACGCCGTCATCCACCTGGCGAACAAGCACGACTGGGCCAACCCCGCGGAGTCCGACCGGGCCGAGCGGGCGGCCGTCCAGACCTTCGCCGACGCCTTGACCGGCACCGGCCGGGCCTTCGTTCTCGCCGCGGGCCTCTCGACCCTGGCCACCGGACGCCCCGCCACCGAGACCGACCTCTCCCCCGCCGTCGGCCCCGACTCCCACCGTGGCGGCGCCGAGAACCTCGCGCTGGAGTACGCCGAAAAGGGCATGCGGGTGATCAGCGCCCGCTTCGCACCGTCCGTGCACGGCGTGGGCGACCACGGTTTCGTCGCCGCCCTCGTCGCGGCCGCCCGCAAGCATGGCGTTTCCGGCTATCTCGGCGACGGCACCGCCGCCTGGGCCGCCGTGCACCGCACCGACGCGGCCCGGCTCGTCCGGCTGGGACTGGAAGGCGCGCCCACCGGCTCCCTGCTCCACGCGGTCGCCGAAGAAGTCGTCACCACGAAGGAGATCGCCGAAGCCATCGGACGGACGCTCGACGTCCCGGTGGTGTCCGTGGCGCCGGAGAACGCCGCTGAGCACTTCGGGTTCGTCGGCCGGTTCTTCGCGCTGGACATGTCCGCGTCCAGCGCGCGCACCCGCGAACTCCTGAAGTGGACCCCGTCCGGACCGAGCCTGGCCGAGGACATCGAAGCCGGCGCTTACGCCTGATCGAGAGGAAGCACCATGTCCGCAGTGACCGCTTTCATGCTGGTGAAGACCACACCCGAGTGGCTCGGCCTCACCGTCGAACAACGGGTGGCGGCCTTCAAGACCGAGGTCCTCCCCGCCATCGAAAGCAAAGTGAAGGGCGTCTGGTCCCGCTTCTTCGACACCGAGTTCTACTCCGCGCGAGTGACCGACGTATGGGTGTGGGAGGCCGACGACCACCACTCGTACCAGCTGCTCGTCGAGGCGCTGCGCGAGACGCCGTTCTGGGACCGGTACTTCGAGGTGGTCGATCTCCTGGTCGGGGTCGAGAACGCGTATGCCACGAACTACGGTCTGGACGCTTACGCGAGCGTCAACGTCTAAGGCCGATGGGTGAGCCAGGCGCACCGGCGGCCGCGACCAAGCCGAAGCCGGTGCCCTGGTTACCCACCCGGATCTCCTGGACGAGCGAATCGTCCGGCCAATCCGGCCCTCCCCGTCCGGAACCCTAGGGCCGGAAGTTCGGGACCGGTCCCCGGACGCCGCGAAGGCCACCGCCGAGACGGTGGCCTTCGTGGTGTTCAGCCCGGGATCAGGCGGTTTCGAACGGCTGGACGTTCGGCTGGAAGATCTGGCCGTTGGCCGGGACCTTCAGATCGATCAGGTAGTCGGCCGTCACCTTGTCCACCCCGAGCGAGTCGCCCAGGATGCAGTGCCCGAAGGCGTCGACCGAGAGCAGCCGGGCGTTGCCCAGCTCGTCGGCCATCCGCTTCGAGAACAGGTACTGGGTCGCCGGGTCGTAGAAGTTGCCGACGACCAGGACCGGGGTGTCGGTCTTGGCCTGCCACGGGCCGCGGTAGACGTCCGGCTTCTTCACCGGCCACACCGGGCAGCCCGCCACGTCCGAGAACGCCTGGTAGCGACCGAAAGTGGGCGATTCCTTCTCCCACTTCGCGGCGATCTCGGGGACCTTCTCCTGTTTGATCGTGATCTTCTTGTCCGAGCAGTTCACGGCGAAGTACGAGTCGTCGCCGGTGTACGGGCTGTCCGGGTTCGCGTCCGCGCGCCCGTTCGCCCCGGACCGCAGCACCTTCAGCTCGACGGCCTGAGCCGTCTGCGCCTGCGCCGCGGGCGGGTGGACGACGTTGTACAGCGCCTGCAGGTCGTCGGCCAGCGGCGGGAACGACGTCGGCGAGTACAGCACCCCGGCCACCGTGCTGGTGAACGCGTTGATGTCGTAGCTGCTCCCGTCGGGCAGCTTGACCGGCTGCTGCCGCAGGTGGTCGCGGATCTCGTCGAACTTCGCCCGCGGCGTGCCCGCGCTGAAGGAGCACTTCGGCCCGACCTGCGCGCACTTGCGCAGGAAGGCGTCCAGCGCGATCTCGAACCCGCGAGCGCGCTCGCGGTCGTACTGCACGCCGTCGCTGGTGCGCAGCGCCGGATCGACGTTGCCGTCGATGACGATCGCCCGGCTCTGCTTCGGGAACATCGACGTGTACGTCGACCCGATCAGGGTCCCGTACGAGAAGCCGACGAAGGTCAGCTTCTGGTCGCCGACGGCCGCCCGCATCTTGTCCAGGTCACGCACGACGTCCTTGGTGGACATGTGGTTCAGCAGCGCGCCCGCGTTGTTCTTGCAGAACTGGCCGTAGTCACGGTACGAGGCCAGCGTCCCGGAGATCTCCTGTCGCGACAGCGGCACGGGGATCTGCGCGGCGAAGACGTCGTCCGCGTCCTCCTGCGTGGTGAAGCATTTGAGCGGGTTGCTGGCGCCGACGCCGCGCGGGTCGAATCCGATCAGGTCGAACCGGTCCAGCACCTGCGGCTGGAAGTAGTTCGCCGCGCCGATCGGCATCCGGAACCCGGAGCCGCCGGGGCCGCCCGGGTTGAGGAACAGCGAACCGACCTTCTTGTCGGGCGTCTTCGCCGCCCGCTTCAGCATCGCGATGTCGATCGTGCCGAGCGCCGCGTTGTCGTGGTCGATCGGCACGCGATACCGCGAGCAGCTGTAGAACTTCACCTGATCGGCCGGAACACCGCGGAGCTGGTCCGCCGTGCAGGCACCCCAGTTCACCGGCGCCGTCGCGCCGACCTGGGCGGCGGGCGGCCCGGCTTCTTGGGCGGCGACCGCCGTCCCGGACGCCCCTGTCAGCGCGGCGCCGGCCACGAGTGCCCCTACCAGTGCGAAACCGCGCACCGGCCTCCTTGTGGATCTCGGCAAAACGACTCCTCCCTCGGCTGGCGACGTGTCGGACCACGTCGCGCGATGCGCCGCCGACGTCACGGCGCGTAACACCCAAGGAGCCTCGCACAGGCCGGTAACCCAGTCACCGGCCGAAAGGATGGTACGAACCTATCGAGTGGTTGTCTTCAACTCGAAAATCGGTAACACACGGCAAGCGGCTTTCTCCTCCATGGAGTAACCGGGCCAGAACTCCAGCAGCCGTTCCCACATCGCCTCGTACTCGTCTCCGAGCAGTTCCCTGGCCCTGACCGGGATCTCCTCGCCCGCCAGCGCGACGACCGCGTCGGGATGCGAGCGCAGATTGTGCGTCCACGCCGGATCGTTCGGCCTCCCCCAATTGGAGCCGACGAGCACGAAACCTTCCTCGTGCGGGAAGTACAGAAGATTGGTACTGCGGGGCAGCCCGCTCTTCCGGCCGGTCGTGGTCAGCCGCAGGGAAGGGAGCCCGGCCAGCGCGACCAGGCTCACCTTCCCCTTGAACAGCCGGTGGAGTCTCTTGTCCACCCAGATGATCCCGCCCGCGAGCCCCATCAGCCACGGTTTGGTGCCGAGCACACGGGCGAGCGAAGTGAGAGGGTTAGCCACGGACAGATCTTGCCAGGCTCACCCCGAACCGCGATTCCGAGTCCGTCCACCATTTCTCCACGGAGAAACCGGCTTCGGCCAGTTCCGCGGCGATTCCCTCCCGCCGGAACTTCGCGGAGATCTCGGTGCGCACGTATTCGCCCTCGTCGAACTTGACCTGCAGGTCGGCACCCGGGATGTCGACGGTCAGCGGCTCACGCGCCCGCAAGCGCATTTCGATCCATTCGTTCTCTTCGTCCCAATATGACACGTGGTCGAACGCGGCTGGGTCGAAGTTCGCGCCGAGGCCGTTGTTGATCACGTGGAGCATGTTGCGGTTGAACTCGGCGGTCACCCCGGCGGCGTCGTCGTAAGCACGCTCCAAGGTCTCCCGGTCCTTCACCAGGTCCGTCCCGAGAAGGAACCACTCCCCTTCGTCGAGCACCTCCCGGACCGAGCGCAGGAAGGTGGCGCGGTCGGCGGGGAGGAAGTTGCCGATCGTGCCGCCGAGGAAGACCACCATCCGCGGCCGGTCGCCCGGCAGCAGGTCGAGGTGCTGGGTGAAGTCACCGACCACGCCTCGGACCTCGAGGGACGGGTAGTCGGCGGTGATGGCTTCCGCGGCCTCGGCAAGCGCCGTCTCGGAGACGTCGAGCGGGACGAACTCCTTCAACGTGCCGTGGCTCGTGAGCGCGTCGAGCAGGAGCCTCGTCTTCTCGCTCGACCCGGAACCGAGTTCGACGAGGGTGTGCGCGCCCGAGCTTTCGGCGATCTCGCCGCCGCGCGCGGCGAGCACCTCCCGTTCGCTCCGGGTCGGGTAGTACTCGGGAAGGGCGGTGATCTTTTCGAACAGCTCGCTGCCGCGCGCGTCGTAGAACCATTTGGGCGACAACCACTTCTGGTCCGCGTCCAGGCCGGCACGGACGTCCGCGCGCAGCTGCTCGGTGATATCCGATTCGCTGTGGTGTACGTCGAGGTCGAGTTCGGTCATCGTGCCTCAGGGCTCCGATCGGCTTCGAGGGGCAGGATCTCCACGCCGGCGCCGGTGACCCGGACGGCGTGGTGGTCGGGAACGGGAGTCCAGCCGGGATCGTCGTCGCACGGCTCCGACGCGACGAGCACACCGTCTCCGGTGTCCCGATAGGACAGGGAATGCGTCCACGCGGTACCGATGAGCGTCCGGCCGTCGGTCAGCAGGAGATTGAGCCGCGAACCCGGGCCCGCCTCCTCGACCACTCCGGTCAACCAGGTGACGGCCGCGAGCGGGTCTTCGCCCGCCTCGAGCCGTTCACGCAGCAAAGCCCACAGCAGTACCGAATCCGTGGTCGCCTCCAGCGTCAGCAGCCGGGTGATCGGCAGCTTCGCGGCGAGCTCGGCCATCGAGTCCGGCCAGCCCCGCACCAGCCCGTTGTGGCTGAAGAGGTAGCCGCCGCCGGTGAACGGCGCGTTCGCCGCCTCGACCACGGGCATCCCCGTCGTACCGTTGCGGACCGCCGCCAGGAAAGCGTGCGAGCGGACCGATCCGGCGAGGGCGGGCAGATCCCCGTCCGTCCACAAGGGAGCGGACCGGCGCAGCCGCAGCGGCTCGGGGCCTTCGGCGTACCAGCCGAGGCCGTATCCGTCCGCGTTGACCGAGCCGCCGCCCCGCATGTCACGAGGGGCGTACGACTGCACGAGCAGCGAATGAGGGGCTTGAAAGAGCGTCTCGGCGGGCGAGCGCGGCTCGCCGAGATACGCGACGTGACGGCACATGCCGCTCAGGCCACCTCGCTCGGCCGCGCGTCCCGGGCACAGCGGAACCCCGAGAAGATCTGCCGCCGGATCGGGTGATCCCAGTTGCGGAACGTGCCGCGGATGGCCGCCGCGTCCGTGCCGAACGAGCCACCGCGCAGGATCCGGTAGTCCCCGCCGAAGAACACCTCCGAGTACTCCTTGTACGGGAAGGCGGCGAATCCCGGATACGCCTCGAAACCGCTGCTGGTCCACTCCCAGACGTCACCGATCAGCTGGTGCACGCCCAGCGGCGACACACCCGCCGGGTACGCGCCGACCTCCGCGGGCCGCAGGTGCCGCTGCCCGAGGTTGGCGTGGTCGGGGGTGGGTTCCTCGTCGCCCCAAGGGAACCGGCGCGACCGGCCGGTCGCCGGATCGAACCGGGCGGCCTTCTCCCATTCCGGCTCCGTCGGCAGGCGACGGCCCGCCCAGGCCGCGTACGCCTCGGCTTCGTGGAAGGAAACGTGGACAACGGGTTCCGCGGCGGGCACCTTCTCGTAGACGCCGAACCGCGTCCGCCACCAGCCGTCCTGCTCCCGTTTCCAGAACCGCGGCGCGTCGATGCCGTGTTCGCTGCGGTACGCCCAGCCGCGCTCGCTCCACCACTTCGGGTCTTCGTAACCGCCGGAGTCGAGGAACTCGGCATACGCCCCACAGGTGACCGGCGCGGTGTCGATGAAGAACGCCTCCACCACGACCTCGTGCGCCGGACGCTCGTTGTCCAGCGCCCACGGCTCGGCGGAGGTCCCCATGGTGAAGGCACCGCCGGGTACGAACACCTCCGCGGGCAGTGGCCCGGACCGCGACGGCGGCGGGGCGGGCGCGTGCAGCACCGGATCGCCCTTGCGCAGCTGATGGGTGGCCAGCATCGTCTCGTCGTGCTGCTGCTCGTGCTGGGTGATCATGCCGAAGGCGAAGGCGTCCTCGGTGAGCCGCCTGCCTTGCAGTGGAACGGTTTCCAGGATGTCGAAGGATTTCTCCCTGACCTCGCGGACGTACTTGCGAGCCTCCTCGGGGCCCAGCAGCGGCAACGCCGGGCGATCCGCGCGGGCGTGCTGGAACGCGTCGTAGATGTCGTCGATGTCGGGCCGGAGCGCCTCGCGGCCGCCGACGTCGCGGACCAGCCAGAGTTCCTCCTGGCTGCCGATGTGCGCGAGATCCCAGACCAGCGGCGACATCAGTTTCGAATGCTGGCGGACCAGGTCTTCGTCGTCGACGCTCGTCAGCGCGACACTGCGCTCACGCGCCCTGGTGAGCGCCTCGGCCGCGTGAGCCCGCAGGTCTTGCGGGCTCAGCGCGCGAAGCGGGTTGGTCTCGGTGCTTTCCACGCTCATGACTGGTGGCTCCTCGAACCCCTCACGAGGGATTGCACACCCTCGCTGATCTCGGTGATGGTCTCCGGCGGCAGACCGGTCGTGCCCAGTTCGGCACAACCGAGGTCCACCACCTTGCTCGCGACGTCGGCGATCGCCCGGTCGGCGAGGCCGAACCGGGCCGCGCACTCCCATCGGCCCATGACCGGTTCGCACAGTTCGAGCACCTTGTCCACTGTGGACGGGCGCGCGAGCAGTGCGGCCAGCAGGGCCACCGGGTGCAGCCACCTGGCGGCGGGCTGGGCGTCCAGGTAGCGGATCTCCAGATACCCCTGTGGACGCACCGGGGTGAAGAACGTCGTCAGGTGGTAGGCCAGGTCGTCCTCGGTCGGCCTGCCGAGCCCGGCGCCCTCGCCCCGGCCGTCGATCCAGTCGGCGAAGGTCAGGGAATCGGGCGCGTCCCAGCGGCCGTCCGGTCCGGGAAGGACCATCAGCGGGGTGTCCATGATCCTGCCCGCCCATTCCGCGGCCGGGTCCTTGCCCGGTTCCGCCGACCGGGTGCGGGCCTTTTCCGTTTCCATGACGGCGAGCCAGCGTGCGGACGCGTGGCCGGTGTCGCGTCCGGCGTGGATCCGGGAATTGGCGAAGGCGGCGAGCAGGGGCGGACCGAGCGCGTGGACGGCCGCCCAGCGGACCGGCAGATCGTGCGCCTCACCGGCGTCCACGCAGACCTGCAGGCCCGCGGTGCTGCACATCATCGTGGCGCCGCCCTCGCCCATCGGGGCGAAGCGGCGTTCCATCGCGGCGTAGCGCGGGGTGCCCAGCTTGCGGGCGGGGGCGCGATACCTGTCTATCCCGGTGTCCCCCAGGTACAGGCCTCGTGCGGCGAGAAGACTTTCGAGATGGGCCAGATCGGCCGAGACGACGGCGTCCAGGTGGCGCAGCGTGGTCTGGGGTTGAGCGGAGATCTCCACCTGGCATCCGGGCTCGAGGCTCAGCGGTGAACCTGCCGGAAGCGGGAGGGCGGGGCTGTCGGGGCGCAGCGTCCGCGGCGTGTGCGGGCCGAGCGCGGCGGCGAGATCGTCGGGATCGAGGGGCCGGGCGGGTTCGTCGGCGTAGTGCACGGTGAATTCCAGCTCTACGCCGAGAAGTCTCGGCGGCCCGTGTTTGAAGCACACGGAAGCCACATACGCCTCACCTTCGGCGCGGTCCGAGAGGACCTTCGCCGTCGCGTTCGACGCGCTCCCGGACTTCTCGGGGAAATCATGAACAGTAGTCATCTTTCCGCCGTCCAGTCGGTTGTCCGATAACTGAGATGCCTTGACTTCGGACGCTACACGCGGGGTCCGACAAAATCAGTCCGGTTCTTGCCGGGCAGGATCGCCGGACCACGTTCCGGGACAGGACGATCAGGGCAAAGCGGGCTCCGTGCCCAGGCCCAGCGCGGCCGCCGCGTTCCGCACCGCCTCGATCACCAGCTGCAGCGCCGGGCGCCGCGACGAGGTCGTCCGGTAGGCGATCGAAACCGTCCGGAGCAACGGTGTGGTCAACGCGACGACGTCGATCCCCGGCGGCCGGAGCCCGAGCCCGAGGTCGGAAACGAGGGTCACCCCGAGCCCCGCCCTGACCATCGCCATCGCCGTGGACTGCTCCTCGACCTCGTGGTTGATCTTGGGTTCGAACCCGTGCCGGTGACACGCGGTGCGCACCGCGCGGCCGAAATGACTCTTCGGGCTGGCGAGGATCCAGGGATGTTCACCCAGTTCGAGTAAAGACGCGCTTCCGGCGGGCACCGCGCCGGCGGGTACGGCGGCGTGCAGCCGTTCGACCGCGATCACCGCGCGCTCCAGGCCCGCGTCCCACGGCATCGGCGCGTCGGAGTAATCGAGGACGAACGACAGATCCAGCTCGCCGTCGCGCACGGCGTCGGCGGTGTCCTCGGGAGCCAGCTCACGGGTCCGGACCTGGATGCCCGGATGCTCACCCGCGAGCGCGGCCAGAGCGTGCGGCAACAGCCCCGAAGCGACCGACGCCCACACTCCGGCCATGAGGCGCACCGAAACGGTCTCCTGCGCCTCTTCCAAGGCCAGTGTCGCCCGTTCGACCGACCCCAGGATCTCCTCGGCGTGTTCGGTGAGCAGCAACCCCAGTTCGGTCAGCTGCACCCGTCTGCCGAATCGTTCGAACAGCTTCGCGCCCACGTCCCGCTCCAGCTGAGCCAGCTGCTGCGATACCGCCGAAGCGGTGTAATGCAACGAAGCGGCGGCCGCCGTGACGGTGCCGCGCCTGCTCAGCTCGCGGAGCATCCGCAGGCGGTGCAACGAAAGCTCCATGGCCCCAACGTAATCGGGTGCGGTCGTGCACGCCGGGTGACGCGTTACACCAGTTTCTCTGCACATCATCGTTCAGATTCGGTAAATGGACGCGCGCGCCCGCCGGGGCGCACCCTCGGAAGTGGCGCAGGAACGACCCCGAATCCACGAAGGAGGTGGCCGCATGGCCGCGAGGAACGCCGAACCGCTGATGAGGCTCGTCTGGACCGACCCCGTCACCGGTGCCACCGGCTACCTCGTAGTGCACAGCCTGGTCTCCGGTATCGCGACCGGCGGGACCCGGATGCGCGCGGGCTGCACGATGACCGAGGTCGAGGACCTGGCGAGGGGGATGGCGAACAAGACCGCGACCTTCGGCTTGCCGGTCGGCGGGGCCAAGGGCGGCATCGACTTCGATCCCAAAGACGAGCGTGCTTTCGGTGTGCTGGAACGGTTCTGCTCGTTCCTGCGGCCGTGGATCGACAACCACTGGGTGACCGCCGAAGACCTCGGCGTGCCCCAGCACCTGATCGACGAGGTGTTCGCGAAGCTCGGGCTCGAGCAGTCGTACCACGCCGCGATCCGGCGTTCGGCCGATCCGGCGCACACCCTTCGCCGTGTGCAGGCCGGGCTGAACACCCCGGTCCCCGGCGGGCTCCTGCTCGGCGACGTGATCGGCGGCTACGGCGTCGCACAGGCCTGTCTCGGTGTCGCCGACGCGTGGGAATGGGCCGCCGAGAAGACCACGGTTGCCATCCAGGGCATCGGCACCATGGGCGGCGGCGCGGCCTGGTACCTGCACGAAGCCGGGATGAAGGTCGTCGCGGTCGCCGACGCGGCCGGGACGCTGTACCGGCCCGAAGGTCTCGACATCCCGGCGCTGTTGGAACTGCGGGACTCCTACGGCGAGATCAACCGGAGCAGGCTCCCCGCCGACGTCCGGCTGCTCCCCCGCGACGAGATCGTGGCGACGGAGGCGGACATCCTCGTCCCGGCGGCGATCTCCTACGCGCTGCGCGCCGGGAACCAGGGCGTCGTCAAGGCGAAGGTCGTCATCGAAGCGGCCAACGCGGCGACCACGCCCGACGCCGAAGCGGGGCTGGCGGCCCGTGGCATCCCGGTGATCCCGGACTTCGTCGCGAACGCCGGCGCGGCCGCGTGGGCCTGGTGGCTCCTGCTCGGCGAGGTCGGCGCCGATCCCGCGGATTCGTTCCTGCGCCTGAGGACCGAGATGCGGGCGAAGGTGGCGCTGCTGCTGAGTTCGTGGAACCTCGACCGGATCGCACCCCGCACCACCGGGCTCCGGCTCGCCGAAACCACCCGTTCGGACGCCACCGCTCCCGAAACCGCCCCCGCGTTGGTCATCCCCTGACGGCGAGCGTGAAGGCCCCTCCCACCGAGGGGCCTTCACGCTCGTTCAGGAAGCGAAACGGTCCGTCGCGCCGATGAGGACCTCGCGCATCGGCTCGTCCTGGGTGCTGTGGCCAACCTCGTCGATGACCACCAGTTCGCTGCCTGGCCACGCGTGCGCGAGCTCCCACGGCGTGCCGATGAGGTTGCCCAGGTCGAGACTTCCTTCGGCGAGCACGGCCGGGATATGGGCCAGTTTCCCGGCCTCCCGCAGGACCACGCCTTCGTCCAAAAAGGACCCCTGGCTCCAGTAGTGCGTGACCAGCCTGGCGAAGGCGAGCCGGAACTCCGGGCTCTCGAAGCTCTTGTACGGCGGGGAAGTCGGGATGATCGCGTCTTCCCAAGCACACCAGTCGGCCGCCGCCTTCCCGTGCACCGCCGGATCGGGGTCCATCAGCAACTTGAGGTAGGCCGCCGCCAGGTCACCGTCGCGATCCTCTTCCGGAACTCCGTCGCGGAACTTCGCCCACGCCTCGGGGAAGACGCCGCCGAGGCCGCGGGTGAGCAGATCGGTCTCGCTCCGCCGTCCGGTCGCCAAGCCCATCAGGACCATCTCCGTGACCCGGTCCGGATGACGCTCGGCGTAGACCAGCGCGAGCACCGAGCCCCAGGAACCGCCGAAGAGCAGCCACTTCTCGATGCCCAGATGCTCACGAAGGCGTTCCATGTCGGCGATCAGGTGGTCTGTGGTGTTGGCGGAAAGATCGGCTTCAGGCTCCCCCGCGTGAGGGGTGCTCCGGCCGCAGCCTCGCTGGTCGAACAGCACGACGCGGTACTTGGCCGGGTCGAAGTACCGGCGCAGGCCGGTACTGCAGCCGCTCCCGGGGCCGCCGTGCAGGGTGACGGCGGGTTTGCCGTCGGGATTCCCGCAGACCTCCCAGTACACGAGGTGCCCGTCGCCGACGTCGAGCATCCCGTGGTCATACGGTTCGATTTCCGGATACAGCCGTGTCACGTTCTCGTCCTCCCAGACCCCGCCAGAAATACAACAGCGCTGTCACAATAGCGGGGAGCGTGTCCTGGCGCGCGAGATTAAGCAGTCCGTGAAGGCCTCCTTGAGGGACTCTGGGTCTCTCAAGGAGGCCTTCACGGACTTGGCGGTCCTGATCTTCCGCGAAATTCCGCGCACCGGATGTCTGTTCCGGCGCGAGTGATTCGTGGACAAGGTGAGCGGCCGCCACGAGAGCGCCGCCACGAAGCC
This sequence comes from Amycolatopsis sp. MJM2582, assembly GCF_000754115.1. Classification (NCBI taxonomy): domain Bacteria; kingdom Bacillati; phylum Actinomycetota; class Actinomycetes; order Pseudonocardiales; family Pseudonocardiaceae; genus Amycolatopsis; species Amycolatopsis sp. MJM2582. The sequence goes on along the minus strand of NZ_JPLW01000002.1, from coordinate 581,608 downwards.
CCAGGGGATGAGATGTCGAACGCCCGCCGCATGTACGACCTGGTCGAGCCCATCGGTCTGGTGCCCTACTTCGCCGACGAGTCGGACGAGGCACTGATCGCACTCGGCCTGCGCGGCCCGTGGGACGCCTACTTCGCCGGCCGTGCCGCGCCGTTCGGCCGGTCGGTACCCGCCGAGGTGATCCACGCGATCTTCTACAACTTCGCCACCGGTGAGGTGGCCCGGCACATCCCGAAGATCTGGGAGCTGACCACACCCGAGGAGGCGCTGGCCGCCCGCGAACGAGGATGCGTCGCGGGGATGCGGCGGATCCTCGGCGGACTCGCCGACGCCCCCGGAGTCACCCGCGCAGGCGACCTCCTGCTGAAGGCCGCGACCAGCGCGCCGGTGGAGGGGCGCGCCCTCTACGCCGCCCTCCGCACTGCCCCGGTCCCGCAGGAGCCCGTGGCCAGGCTGTGGCACGCCGCCACTCTCCTGCGTGAACACCGCGGCGACGGCCACACCGTCGCTTTGCTGGCCGAAGGCATCGGCGGCACGGAGTCCCATGTGCTCCACGCCCTGTCCGTCGGCACCCCCGCGAACGAGTTCGGCCGGGTCTGGCACCTCCCCGCCGCCCAGCTGACCGCGGTCGTCGACGGTATGCGCGACCGCGGTCTCATCGGGACGGACGGCTGGCTCACTCCGGCTGGGCGCGCCACGAAGGAACGCGTCGAGGCCATGACCGACAGGCTCGCGGAGACGCCGTACAACGCCCTGAGCGCCCAAGAACTCGAGCGTGTCGTCGCCCACCTCGAACCGATCTCGGCCGCGCTCAGGGCGGTGTTTCCGTGGTGACGGCCTAGCCGGCCAAGGTGCTGGAGACGTGCTTGAGCGCGTCTGCCAGCTCCGCCGGGCCGGCCGGTCCGATGTGGACCACGGCGTCGTTGCCATGGCCGGTCGTGTAGCTCAGGTACCGGCCCCAGTCCGTATCGGCGAAATGGAGCGGATCCTCGACGGCCACATGCCTGCCGACCTCGTCCCGTTTGCCGACGTAGAGCTCGCCGCTTCCCTCGACCGGCCGCTGCACGAGGCTGACGATGTCCGCGATCACCGGCGGCAGCGAATGCGTGTCCGGGCCGCGGCGGGCCGCTTCTTCGAGCTCGTACGCGCGGACGGTGCGCAGCCTCCCGCCGCCCGCCGGGACGGGCGGCAGCTGCTCGATCAGTGTTTCGGGCAGCCGTCGCCGATCGATCTCCTGCAGCCCGACCCAGTCGCCCGACGCCACAGCCAGGACCGCCTGCAGCCCCAGCGAAGCGGCGAGGACGCCGTAGGTCTGGCCGCCGGTGTTCACCCAGCCGTAGTACTCGATGGCCGGTTTCGTGAGCACCGGAAGCCAGTCCAGGAAGTCGACCGACGCGCGGCCGCTCGAATCCAGCAACCCGGCCTGTGCCAGCGCCGCTTCCACGCGCTTGTCCGCCTCCGCGCGGGCCGTCCTGGACAGCCAGCGCGGTTCGGGACGCAGCGTGATGTGCAGTTCGCCGACGCGTTCGCGTTCGGCGAGCACCGCCAAGGCTTCGACCGGGACGTCCACCCGGCCTGTTCTCACGGTCATCCGTTACTCGCCGATGACCGGCGGACTGGTCCGCTGGTCGGTGCCGAAGATCGCGTCCGGGTCGGCCTCGATCAGGTAGTCGGGACGCTGGTGCTCGTCGTCCTCGTCGCCGTCGGCACGGCGGCCGCCGGCGCCCATCGGACCCATCTGCCCGCCGCCACGACCGCCCGCTCCGCGACCACCGGCCAGGTGGTCGGCGCCACCGATGCCGCCGAGACCGCCCATGCCGGAGCCCCTGCCCGAGCCGAGACCGCCGGAACCGGGAGCGCCCGCCCGGCCGCCGGTGCCGCCCTCGCCACCGAGCAGCCTGCCCGCGGCGCTGTTGGACGGGGGCACGTTGCGACCGCCGGTGCTTCCCGGCGGGTTCTGGCCGGGACCGTTCGGGTTGTAGTTCTGGCCGGGGCCGTTCGGCAGGCCGATGACGTTGTCCGAGTCGCCGCCGGGACCCCGTCCGGGGATCCTGCCCGGGATTTCGGTCGTCGGCCCGGGCTTGCCCTTGCCACCGCCGGTCGGGCGTGTGGTGTCGTCCCCGTCGCCCGGCTTGCGCGTCGTGGGAGGCGGGATGGTGGGGTCGGGCCGGTCCCTCGGGATCACCGGGCGGTCGTCGTTGGGGCCCGGTTTGGTCGGGGTGCGGTCGTCGCCGCCCGGCCTGTTCTGATTCGGGTTGGTGCCGTTGTCGTCCGTGCCGCTGGTGTCGGTGCCGTCGTTGTCGTCCCCGCCGCCGTTCCTGATCGGCTTGACCGGGATGACCGGCGGGTGGACCGGGGGCGTACCGCCGGGGGTCTTGACGCTGACGTCCGCGCCGTCGCTCTTCAACACGCCGTAATCGGTCGGCAGGCTGGAACTCGTGCTGCTGGTGACCGAGTCGTACTGGTCCATCACGCGGACGTTGTTCTGGTTCGCCGCCTCGTGTTTCGCGACGCCCTCTTGGTAGTTCTTGATGTCGTTGTTGACCATGAACGGCCCGGCGATCGGGATCGCGCCCTTCAGGCCGGTGGTCCAGGGGTTGGGCTTGTCCGGCTTCGGCGGCACCGGGACGACCGTCTGCCCGGAGTCGTCGAAGCTGTCGGCCTGCGTCGTCACCGAATCCCTGGTCTGGAACAGCGGCTCCGCGGTCTCCTTGAAGGCCTGCTCCAGCGGGCCCGCACCGGCGTTCGCCGCGTCGGCGGCGGAACCGGTCCAGGACGCCGTCATCCGCGTCTGCAGGGACTTGATGGCCATGCCGCGCTCGACGTAGGCGTCCGAGAGTTCGGCGATGCGATCGGCCGCCGAACGCAGGTTGCGGGTGTCGCCCTGGGTGAAGTTCTCGAAGATCTGTTTGCCGTCCACTCTCATGCCCCCTTGAGTGTCTTGATCACGGCCGACGCGAGTTTCTGCGCGGTCCCGCACGAATTCTGTTCGTCGCCGTAGCCGGCGGCCAGGGTGTTGACCGTCAGGTCGTCCGCGACGCCCACCGCGAGATCGCAGTTACCGCGCGCCCGCCGGTCCTGGATTCCGTAATAGACGGTCGGATAGCCGTCGACCTCGGGGCCCGGCTCCAGGAACCGCAGCTGCCCGGATTCCTTGGCCTTGTACATTCCGGCCAGGCCGCCCGTGCCCTTTTCGCGGTTTCCGCTGCCGAGGATGACCTGCAGCGTCTCGCCTTTGCCCCTGATGAACCAACCGCAGCTCGGATTGCTCGACTCGGACCTGGGCTCGCCGGGCTCGGTGAACCCCAGCTCCGCCGCCGAGGCGGCGGGAAGCAGCTTGCAGGCGTCACCGACGTACGCCGAGGCGTCCAGCGGATTCGCCACCTTCGGGACGTTCGGATCCTCCGGTGCGGCGGAAGACTCCGACGACGGCGCCGACCCACTGCTGGGCGACGGTTTCCCGGGGTTCTCCCCCGTGCAGCCCGCCACCGCGACGGATACGAGCATGAGCGCCGCCACGGCGGCGCGTTTCCTCAACACGTTCGGCATCCTCAGGTCGTGCGCATGGTGTTGGCTTGGTCGGTGACCATCGTCTTCGTCCTGGCGATCTCGAGCTTCGCGATGTAGCCGGTGATGTATTCCTTCATCGAGTCGTTCTGCTTCTGCAAGGCGAGCAGCGAATCGACGCCGGAATCGACATAGCTGGAGCTGGCCTCGTCCCGGCCCGGCGGACTCAGATCGGCGAGGATGTCCTCGATCTTCATACCGTCTTCGGAGACCTTCTTCAGCTCGTCCTGCCACAGCCCGATGACGGTCTTCAGCTCTTCGGGGCTCATCTCGAACCCGCCGCCACCGCCGCCCCCACCGCCGTAAACGGTCGGTTCCTTCGGCGTGGTGAGGTCACCCCAGACGGCCTTGATCGCGCTCGCGGCGTCGCCGATGATGTTCAACCCGCACCTTCCCCTCAGCACTCACACACGGTGATGGACAAAGAGTAGCCAAGCGGCGGACGGCGTGTCAGCCGATCCGGCCGAGTGGTCGGACGTGTCTCGGAGCCGTCCGGTTCCCGGTCGGGCGGATCATCCCGCGAACTGGTCACAGTACGTACGTACGGATTGCATTGACCGGGCTCCCGGTGACAGGATCCCAGGATGCCACGGGTCAGCCAGGATCACCTCGACGCACGCCGGCGCCAGATCCTCGACGGCTCCCGCGTGTGTTTCGCACGCCACGGCTACGAGGGTGCCACCGTCCGGCGGCTGGAAGAAGCCACCGGACTGTCCCGCGGTGCGATCTTCCACCATTTCCGCGACAAGGAATCCCTCTTCCTGGCCTTGGCCGAGGACGACGCGGTGCGCATGGCCGACATCGTCGCCGAGCAGGGTCTCGTCCAGGTGATGCGCGAGCTGCTGACGAACCGCAGCGAGCACCCCGCCGACTGGCTCGGCACGCGGCTGGAGGTCTCCCGGCGGCTGCGCACCGACCCCGAGTTCCGGGCCCGCTGGGCCGAACGGTCCCACCAGCTGACCGCCGCGACCCGCCGCCGCCTGGAGCGCCAGCGCGACGCCGGGATCCTGCGTGACGACGTCGACGTCGACGTCCTGACCGCATACCTCGAACTCGTTCTCGAAGGTCTCGTCTCCCACCTCGCGATGGGCCAGCCCGGAGACGATCTCGGCCCCGTTCTCGACCTGGTCGAGGAGAGCGTGCGGCGGCACCGTGCCCACGCGGCCGGCGGAACACGTTAAGATTGTCCCATCGCCGCAGTACAGCGGCGGTGTCAGTTGATTCCGATCGAGGAGTGACTCTTTTCGTGCGCGACGCGCAGTCACCTGGTGACAGTATCGAGCCGGGTGGCACACCCGGCTGTTCCGCGGCTCTTCCCGCCGGCAGGAAATGATGGAAATCCTGCTCGCCGTTCTCGGCATTCTCCTGTTCCTCCTGCTGACCGTCGGCACCGGCCTCGCCGTCGCCGCCGAGTTCTCCCTCACCGCGCTCGAGCGCAGCACGGTGGACGCGAACGTCCGCCAGGTCGGCGACAAACGTGCGCACACCGTGCAGAAGGCGCACCGCACGCTCTCGTTCCAGCTCTCCGGCGCGCAGGTGGCGATCACCATCACCACCCTGATCACCGGTTACCTCGCGGAACCGGTGATCGGTGATCTGCTGCACCCGCTGTTCACCGCCGTCGGGTTCTCCGAAGGCGTGGCGAACGGCGTCTCGCTGGCGGTCGCGCTGATCCTGGCCACGTCGCTGTCGATGATCCTCGGCGAAATGATGCCGAAGAACCTCGCGATCGCCCGGCCGTTGCAGACCGCGCGTGCCGTCGCGGGGTACCACTCGCGGTTCTCGTCGCTGTTCCGCTGGCTCATCACCCTGATGAACAACAGCGCCAACTTCCTCGTCCGCAAGTTCGGCGTGGAGCCGCAGGAAGAGCTGCGGTCGGCCCGGTCGCCGCAGGAACTCGGGTCGATCGTGCGCTCCAGCGCGGAAAGCGGCACGCTCGACACGTCGACGGCCGAACTGCTGGACAAGTCGCTGCGCTTCGGCGAGCGGACAGCCGACGAGCTGATGACGCCGCGCGTCCAGCTCGAATCGCTGACCGTGGACGACGCGATCTCCGACCTCATCGAGATCTCGCGCCGCACCGGCTTCTCGCGTTTCCCGGTCTACACCGAGGATCTCGACGACGTGCAGGGCGCGGTGCACATCAAGCAGGCGTTCACCGTCCCGGCCGCCCAGCGCGCCACGGTACGGATCGGTTCGGTCATGCGGCCGATCCCGACGGTGCCCGAATCGCTGCCGGGAGACTCGCTGCTCAACCGGCTGCGTGATTCCCGGTTCCAGCTCGCGATCGTCGTCGACGAGTACGGCGGCACCGCGGGCCTGGTGACCCTGGAGGACGTGGTCGAGGAGATCATCGGCGACGTCCGTGACGAACACGACGAACGTGAAGCGCCGTCCTCCCAGCAGGTCGGCGCCGACAACTGGCTCGTGTCCGGACAGCTTCGCGCCGACGAGGTCACCGACGAGACCGGGTTCCGGATGCCCGACGGCGACTACGAGACCATCGCCGGCCTGATCCTCGAACGACTGGGCCGGATCCCCTCCCCCGGTGACGCCACCGAACTCGACGCCTGGCGGCTCACGGTGACCAAAATGGACCGTCTCCGCATCGCCGAGGTCGAAGTCCGCCGGGTCAGCGAAACCTCGACCTCCGCCGAGCAGGAGCCCGCCCGATGAGCGACTGGTTCAACATCTTCCTCGTCGTGGTCCTGTTGCTGGCCAACGCGTTCTTCGTCGGTGCCGAGTTCGCGCTGATCTCGTCGCGGCGTGACCGGCTGGAAGCCTTGCTGGAGCAGGGGAAGACCCGCGCCAGGATCGTGATCAACGCGAGCAGGAACGTCTCGCTGATGCTCGCGGGCGCGCAGCTCGGCATCACCATCTGCTCGCTGCTGCTGGGACGGCTCGGCGAGCCCGCCGTCGCGCACCGGCTTGCCGGGTTCTTCGAGTTGTTCGGCATTCCCGAGGTGCTGCTGCACCCGATCTCGTTCGCGATCGCGCTGGCGTTCATCACCATCCTGCACGTCCTCATCGGCGAGATGGTGCCGAAGAACCTCGCGATCGCCGAGCCGGAGCGGCTGGCGTTGTGGCTGGTGCCGGTGCACGTGGCCTGGGTGAAGGTCGCCAACCCGTTCATCTGGCTGCTGAACTTCGTGGCGAACTCGCTGCTTCGGGTGTTCAAGGTCGAGCCGAAGGACGAGCTGGAGACTGCCTACACGTCCGACGAACTCGCCGAACTGCTCAGTGAGTCGCGCCGCGAGGGGCTGCTGGAGCATTCCGAGCACCAGCGTCTGAGCAAGACGCTGTCCTCGGTGGAGAAGACGGTCGCGGACGTGCTGGTCCCGACGGCCCAGCTGACCACACTGCCCTGCTCGCCCACGCTGGGCGACGTCGAACGCGCGGTGTCCTCGACCGGGTTCTCCCGCTTCCCGGTGTGCACCGACGACGGGACGCTGACCGGCTACATCCACGTCAAGGACATCCTCGACCTCGTGGGCGAGGACCCGACCACCGTGGTGCCGTCGGACAAGACGCGGGCGCTCACCGAACTGCACGCCGACGCCCGGCTGGACGAGGCGCTGTCGGCGATGCGCAAGGAAGGCAGTCACCTGGCGCGGGCGCTGAGCCCGGCCGGGACCGCGGTCGGCGTCGTCGCGCTGGAGGACCTCGTCGAGGAATACGTGGGAACTGTCCGCGACGGTACCCACGTCATGTCATGACCGGCCTGATCGTCCTTCCCGAGTCCGTGTGGCGGGCTCGGGAGGACGAGCACGTCACGCGGATGCGGCGCTGGACGACACCGCACCAGCGCCGCCGCTCGCGGGGCGAGAAGCATCCGGTGCTCGACTTCCTCTTCAGCTACTACTCGCACCGGCCAGGGCATCTGGAGCGCTGGCAGCCGGGTCCGGGTGTCGTGCTCGAAGGCGCGTCCGCGCACCGGTTCCTGGAGCGGAAGGGCTACCTGGAGACTCCGGACGGCGTCATGCTCGATCCGGCGGGATTCACCGAGGGCCGGGCCAAGACCGCGCAATTCGTTCTCCGGCTGCTTTCCGCGACCGCGTCCCGCTCGCCGAGACTCAGTTGTTTCGGGCTTCACGAATGGGCAATGGTTTACCGGGAATCGGCGAATGAGGTTCGCCACTCACAGCTTCCGCTCCGGCTCGGCTCGGCCGGGACCGACGGCGTCGTCGAGTCGCTGGAGATCCGATGCGGACATTTCGACGCGTTTCGGTTCTTCACCGAGCCCGCCCGGCCGCTCAACACCCTGCGGCCGGCGCGCGAGGACCAGGTCGACTTCGAGCAGCCGGGCTGCCTGCACGCCAACATGGACCTGTTCAAGTGGGCGTACAAACTCGATCCGTTCGTCCCGGCCGAGCTGGTCGGGGACTGCTTCGAGCTGGCCGCGGACATCCGTGAGCTGGACATGCGGGCCAGCCCGTACGATCTGGCGTCGTTCGGGTACTCGCCCGTACGGATCGAGACCCCGGAAGGCCGTGCCGAGTACGCCCGCGCGCAGGCCGCGTTCGCCCGGCGGGCGGCGCCGCTGCGTGAGCACCTGATAGCGCATTGCCAACGGCTTCTGGCCGAGTTAAGGAAAGTTCCCGCGACACGCGGAAAACAACTGTGAGTCGTCGCATTCCCCGTAACATCCTCCCCTGTTAGAGTGATAACGGTTTGATTGCATACGCAGCGCGAGCGCGCACGTTTCGAAAGGACAACGATGGGGCGACACAGCGCGGTCGAGGAGCCGGTGCCGCATCCCCTCGACCCGCCGAAGCGGCCTCAGGGTCGCGGTGAGGCGACCGGTTCGCACCGGATCGTCGGGAAGAAGGCCCCGCGGCGGCGGATCGCCAAATGGCCCATCGCCTGCCTGGTCCTCGTGGTCCTGGTCGCGATCGGCGTGCTGGGCTGGAACTGGGCGGACGGTGAGCTCAACACCCGCGCCGAAGCCCAGGCCAAGGCGTGCAGCGCCGGCGACACCCCGATGCGGGTCATCGTCACCCCCAGCATCGAGAAGCCGGTCCGTGCGGCGGCCGAGCGGTGGAACAACGCCGCGACCGTGGTCCGCGACCACTGCGTGATCATCCAGATCGACGCGCTGTCCTCCGCTTCGGTGCTCGACGGCCTCGTCGGGCGGACCAACCTCGACTCCATCGGCGGCCTGCCCGCCGCCTGGATCCCCGAGTCCTCCTACTGGGTGACCGAGCTGAACACCGCCAAGCCCGAGCTGGTCGGTTCTCCCGCCCAGTCGGTCGCGACGGCGCGTTCGGCCGACTATCCGCTCGTCGGGCTCGCCGGCAAGAACATCGACGAGGTCCAGATGCGCGCCGCGCAGACGTTCCGCCAGTACCTCCAGCAGCCCGCCCAGCAGGCCGACTTCGCGGCCGCAGGTATCAAGGCCACCTGAGGCCCCGAACCACGGGAAAGGCCCCTTCGCCGCTCGGGAAGGGGCCTTTCCCGTACTTCATGAGTGGGTGAGCCCGGCGTGACTCGCGTGATCAGGGACGTAACTCGCGTGTTTGAACACGGAACTCGTGTGATTGGACGCCGCACTCGGGTGTTCCGCGCCTGATCACGCGAGTTCGGTCTCTGATCACGCGTGATCGGTCTTTGATCACGAGGAGAAGGTGTCCGGGTCCGGGCCGGTACGCGTCCCGTCGTCGAACTCGGCGAGCGCGGCGAGATCGTCTTCGGCGAGTTCGAAGTCGAAGACGTCGAAGTTCTCGCGGATCCGGGACGGTGTCACGGATTTCGGGATCGCGACCGTGCCGACCTGCAGATGCCAGCGCAGCACGAGCTGCGCGGGGCTCTTGCCGTATTTGGCGGCCAGGGCGGTCAGCGTCGCGTCCGAGAGCAAAGATCCCTGCGCCAGCGGGCTCCACGCCTCGGTGACGATGCCGTGCTCGGCGTGGAACTCCCGCAACGCCTTCTGCTGAAGCCGGGGATGCAGCTCGACCTGGTTGACCGCGGGCACGATCCCGGTCTCGTCGAAGAGCCGCCGCAGATGCGGGATGTGGAAGTTCGACACCCCGATCGCGCGCACCCGGCCGTCCGCGTAGAGCTTTTCCAGCGCACGCCAGGTTTCGACGTACTTCCCGCGGGCGGGCATCGGCCAGTGGATCAGGTAAAGGTCGACGTGGTCCAGCCCGAGCTCCGCGAGGCTCGCGTCGAACGCCCGCAGCGCCTCGTCGTAACCGTGGCCCGGATTCGGCAGCTTCGTGGTGATGAACAGTTCGTCGCGGGGGACGTCCGATGAGCGGATCGCCTCGCCGACACCGGCTTCGTTCCGGTACGACGCGGCGGTGTCGATGCTGCGGTACCCGGCCTCGATGGCGGTCCGGACGACCTTGGCCGTATCGCCCGCGGGCACCTGCCAGACGCCGAAACCGAGTTGTGGGATGGCTACCTCGTTGTTCAGGACGACGGAAGGCACGGCCATGGAAGGGAAATCCTCACTGGGTTCGGCGGCAGGGCTTCTTGCCCCGCATCATTCCACCCCGCGCGCGGCATACGCGCGCAAATACTCCGCCGTGTCCGCGTCCGCCGGGAAGAACGACTCGATCACCAGCTCGGCGACCGTGACGTCCAGCGGTGTGCCGAAGGTCGAGACCGTGCTGAAGAACGTGAGTTCGGCGTCCCCGTGCCGCAGTCTCAGCGGGACGAAGATGTCACCCGGTCCGGGGACCTCCACCTCGGGGACGGGATCCGCGCACGGATAGGCGCGCAGTTCCTCCAGCAGTTCGGTCAGCATCGGGTCGGCGGTCTGGATCACCTGACGCCGCAGCCTGCCGAGCAGATGGGCCCGCCACTCCCCCAGATTCAGCACATGCGGCGCCATCCCGTCCGGATGCAGTGTCACCCGCAGGACGTTGACCGGCGCGGCCATCAAGGCGGGCGAGACCAGGTCGGTCATCAGCGAGATGCTCGCGTTGGCGTCGACCAGGTTCCACCAGCGGTCGACGACGGCGGCCGGGTACGGCTCGTGGCCGGTCATCAGCTGGCGCACCGCCTTGCGGACCGCTTCCAGCTCCGGGGCGGCCAGACCGGTTTCGGCGTACGCGGGCGCGTATCCCGCCGCCAGCAGCAGCTGATTGCGTTCCCGCAAGGGCACCTCCAGATGTTCGCCGAGCCGCAGCACCATCTCGCGGCTGGGCTTGGACCGGCCGGTTTCGACGAAGCTCAGGTGCCGGGTGGAGATGTCCGCCGAGATGGCGAGGTCCAGCTGGCTGATCCGGCGGCGGTCACGCCATTCACGGAGGAGTTCGCCGACGGGGCGGCCCGCGCTCACTGTGGTCGTCACGATCACGAACCTACGGCTCCGCGCGCGGAGCCGCCATTACCTCCCGCGTAATCGACGGGACCCGCTCCCGGCCGACAGAGTTGCGGCATCGGTTACCCCACAACGAAACAAGGAGACACCATGTCGGACATCCAGCGCGTCGCCGAGCAGTACATCGCCGTGTGGAACGAGACCGACGCGGACAAGCGCCGCGCCCTGATCGCCGAAGTGTTCACCGAGGACGCCGCCTACACCGACCCGCTCGGCGCCGTGACCGGCCACGACGGGGTCGACGGCTTCATCGCCGGCGCGCAGGCCCAGTTCGCGGGCTTGAAGTTCAGCCTGCCCGCGGCGCCCGACGCGCATCACGACATCGCGCGGTTCCGGTGGTACCTCGGCCCGGAAGGCGCTGAGGAGCCGCTGGCGATCGGTTTCGACGTCATCACCGTCGAGGACGGCCGGATCAAGCAGGTGCTGGGCTTTCTCGACAAGATGCCCGGCTGACGATCAGGCGAAGGCCTCCGGCGGCGGACAGGAGCAGACGAGGTTGCGGTCCCCCGCGGCCCCGTCGATCCGCCGCACCGGGGGCCAGATCTTCGATGCGGTGAAGCCGGCCGGGAAGACCGCGATCTCCCTGCTGTACGGGCGATCCCATTCGCCCGCGAGACAGCGCGCGGTATGCGGCGCGTTCCGCAGCGGGCTTCCCTCCAGCGGCCACTCCCCCGCGGCGACCTTCTCGATCTCGCCGCGGATCGCGATCATCGCGTCGCAGAACCGGTCGAGTTCACCGAGATCCTCGCTCTCGGTGGGCTCGACCATGAGCGTTCCCGCGACCGGGAAGGACATCGTCGGCGCGTGGAGCCCGTAGTCGGCCAGCCGCTTGGCGACGTCGTCCACGGTGACGCCGGTCCGTTTGGTGAGCGCGCGGAGATCGAGGATGCATTCGTGCGCGACGAGGCCGTCGTGCCCGGAGTACAGCACCGGATAGTGCTCGGCGAGACGCTTGGCGACGTAGTTGGCGTTCGCGACCGCGGTCAACGTCGCCCGCTTCAAGCCTTCGGCGCCCATCATCCGGACGTAAGCCCAGGAGATCGGGAGGATCGACGCGCTCCCCCACGGCGCGGCGCTGATCGGTCCCACCCCGGTGGCCGGGCCGGCGTCCGGCTGCAGCGGGTGGTTCGGCAGGTACGGCGCCAGATGCGCGCGGACGCCGATCGGCCCGATGCCCGGTCCGCCGCCACCGTGCGGGATGCAGAAGGTCTTGTGCAGGTTGAGATGCGAGACGTCGGCGCCGAATTTCCCGTACTGTGCCACCCCGATCAGCGCGTTCAGGTTCGCGCCGTCGACGTACACCTGGCCGCCCGCGTCGTGCACCAGCGCGCAGACCTCGCGGACGGTGTCCTCGTACACGCCGTGCGTGGAGGGATAGGTGATCATGATCGCGGCGAGGTCGTCCGCGTGCTCGTCCACAGTGGACTTGAGATGACCGAGGTCGATGTTGCCCTCGTCGTCGCATTTCACGACGACCACCCGCATCCCGGCCATGACCGCGCTGGCGGCGTTCGTCCCGTGCGCACTGGACGGGATCAGGCAGACGTCACGCGCGGCGTTCCCGCGTTCGCGGTGGTACGCGCGGATGGCCAGCAGTCCGGCGAACTCGCCCTGGCTTCCGGCGTTCGGCTGCAGGGAGACCGCGTCGTAGCCGGTGATGCCGGCGAGCCAGCGCTCCAGATCCTTCACGACGGTGAGCAGGCCGGCAGCGTCCTCGGCGGGCGCGAACGGATGCAGACCGGCGAACTCGGGCCAGGTGATCGGCTCCATCTCGGCCGTGGCGTTGAGCTTCATCGTGCAGGAGCCCAGCGGGATCATGCTCCGGTCGAGCGCGACGTCCTTGTCGGACAACGCCCTCAGGTACCGGAGCAGCGCCGTTTCCGAGCGGTGCGCGTGGAAGACCGGATGGGTCAGGTAGTCGCTGGTGCGGCGCAGATCCGGCGGGAAGCCGTCCGCGGTGTCCGCGTCGAGCGAGTCCACATCGGACACCGCGACGCCGAACGCCTTCCACACCAGGGAAAGATGCTCACGGGTGGTCGTCTCGTCGCAGGCGACGGCGACGTGGTCGGAGTCCACGAGCCTCAGGTTGACGCCGAGTTCCCGCGCCGTGCCGACGATCCCCGCCGCGCGGCCCGGGACGGAAACCGTGACGGTGTCGAAGAATTCGCAGTGCACGACGTCGACACCGCTTTCGGCGAGGCCCGCCGCGAGCACCGTGGCCATCCGGTGCGCGCGGTTCGCGATGGCGCGCAGCCCTTCGGGACCGTGGTACACCGCGTACATCGACGCGATGACCGCCAGGAGCACCTGGGCGGTGCAGATGTTGCTCGTCGCCTTTTCGCGGCGGATGTGCTGTTCGCGGGTCTGCAGCGCGAGCCGGTACGCGGGGGCGCCGTCGGCGTCCTTCGACACCCCGACCAGCCGTCCGGGCAGCTGCCGTTCGAGCCCCTGCCGGACGGCGAGGTACGCCGCGTGCGGTCCGCCGAAGCCCATCGGGACCCCGAACCGCTGCGTCGACCCGATGGCGACGTCGGCGCCGAGTTCACCGGGCGACCGCAGCAGGGTCAGCGCGAGCGGATCCGCGGCCATCACCACGGCGGCGCCGAGCGCCTTGACCTCGGAGATCGTGTGGTCCCATTCGCGGACGACCCCCGACGCGCCCGGGTACGACAGCAGCACGCCGAAGAAGTCGCCGCCGAGCCCGAGCCCGGTGATGCCCTGGGACAGGTCCGCGGTCACCAGGTCGATGCCGAGCGGTTCGGCGCGGGTGCGCAGCACCTCGATCGTCTGGGGAAGGGTGTCCTCGTCGACCACGAACCGGCTCGATTTCGCCTTGCCCGCCCGGCGGACCAGCGTCATCGCCTCGGCCGCGGCGGTCGCCTCGTCCAGCATGGACGCGTTCGCGATCGGCAGCCCGGTCAGATCGGCGACCATGGTCTGGAAGTTGAGCAGCGCTTCGAGGCGGCCTTGCGAGATCTCCGGCTGATACGGCGTGTACGCGGTGTACCAGGCCGGGCTCTCCAGCACGTTGCGGCGGATCACCGGCGGGGTCACGGTGTCGTGGTAGCCGAGGCCAATCATCTGGACCATCGGCCGGTTGCGCGCGGCCAGTGCGCGGAGCTCGGCGAGCGCGCCGGTCTCGGTGGCGGGAGGCGGCAGATCCGGCGGCGTCGCGGACTCCCTCAGCGACGCGGGGACGGCCCGCTCGGCGAGCTCTTCGAGGGAGGCGACGCCGACGACGTCGAGGATGCGCGCGAGCTCTTCGGCGCCGGGACCGATGTGCCGGTCCGCGAAGGGGGTTCCGGATTCGAGAGCGGCCAGTGAAACAGGCTTCATCGGGGACCTCCCAAGACGCGGGGGTGGGGCCGGGACGGATTGTCCTGGCCCTCCCCACTCTGTCCGTACCCCCGAGGGGGCGCCTGAGAGTTTCGCCCGAGTGTTGAGCCGGGCTTGCACCGTCGGCGGGGCCGCCAGGCTGTGACCTGGCGAACCACTTTCCAGAGGCGTCTCTTCCGCGCGGTCCAGGGTGCCTGAGAGGTTCCGGGGAGGACTTGCTCCTTCGGCGCCGAGCTCAACGGTTATCGACTCGGTCTCTCCCGCGCGGATTCGTCGACCGCGGAAGTGAGCCTACCCTGCCGCTCGCGCGGCCTCATGATCAGCCGGTGCGACGGGCGTTGCGGCGCTGCGTGAGCTCGTCCGGCGTGACCGTTTCGATCACGCCGCCGTCGGCCCGCTCGGCCGGGAACTCGTGGATGGTGCCGCTGATCTCCTGCATCGCGCCGCTGACCGCGATGCCGAAGACGCCCTGCCCGCCCTGGAGTAAATCGACGATCTCCTCGGGCGAGGTGCACTCGTAGACGGTGGTGCCGTCCGAGAACAGGGTGACCTTGGCGAGGTCACGGACGCCACGCAGGCGCAGATGATCGACGGCGACGCGGATGTTCTGCAGGGAGACACCGGTGTCCAGCAGCCGCTTGACCACCTTCAGGACGAGGATGTCCTTGAACGAGTAGAGCCGCTGCGAACCGGAACCGTGCGCCGTGCGGATGCTCGGCGCGACCAGCTTCGTGCGGGCCCAGTAGTCGAGCTGCCGGTAGGTGATCCCGGCGATCTGGCAGGCGGCCGGGCCGCGGTAGCCGACGAGTTCGTCCGGGAGGGAAGAGTCGGGGAACAGCTCGCCCTGCTCGCCGTCAGCGACCGGAACGAGCGGCTCTTGAGGGCTACCAGCCTCGACCACGCCATGCCTCCCCTCGCCCGACCTGGCGGCCGGCGAACAAAGCCGCGCGGACCCACGGGAGTCCGCACCGGAGTTCCTCGTCAAGACGAATGCCCCAGACATCCGAATCACACCTTGGCGATTCACCTTCATTGACGGTAAGCGCGTCCGGCAAACCGGTCAACGCGACGCGCGGTCGGCCTCAAGCTCTTCTTGAGGCTTGTCGAGGACAGTCCCCCGTTCGGCCGTACGCTTGCCGGATTTACTCAGCCGTGTTAATTTTTACTCATGCAAGTAAATCCCTCTACCCAAAGTGCCCTGCAAGAGGTTCAGGCGGAGCTGGGGCTCTCGGTCACCGAGGCGGCCCGGCGGGCCCAGATCGTCGGGGCCGCGATCGCGACGATCGCCGACTTCGGCTACCACAAGACGTCGTTCGCGAAGATCAAGGAGCGGGCCGGGCTGTCCAGCACCCGGATCATCTCCTACCACTTCACCAACAAGGCCGGCCTGATGCAGGCCGTGGTCACCACCGCGACCGGGATGAAGGACAAGTTCCTCGAGGAGCGCATCGAGGGCACGACCGACCGTGCCGGGCTGCTGCGCGGCTACATCGAGGCGGAGATCGCCTTCCTCGGCTCGTACCCGGAACTGGTGCGGGTCATGGTCGAGATGGCTTCGAGCGGCTCGGACGCCGAGGGCTGGTTCATGTCGGCACCGCTCGTCGAGGAGTTCCGGACCGGACGGCTCGAACGTCAGCTCCGCCAGGGCCAGCAGGAAGGCGCTTTCGGCGACTTCGCGGCGGACGTGATGGCGCTGTCGATCGCGCAGGCCATCGACGGCGTCGCGGCGAAGTTCGCGGCGGATCCGAAGCTGGACCTGGAGCGGTACGGCCGGGAGCTGGCGGACCTGTTCCTCAAGGCGACCGCCGCCTGATCCGCATTCAGAGGACCAAACGCCTACGAAGAAGGGGCGGCACCACCAGGCGCCGCCCCTTCGATCGAGTTCTCGGGATCAGGTGTCCGCGCCGCGGAAGTCCTCCGGCGAGACCGAGTCGAGGAACTCGCGGAACTTCTCGACCTCGTCCTCCTGCTCGTCGGGGATGATGAGGCCCGCCTCCTCCAGCACCGCGTCGACGGCGTGGATGGGCACCCCCACCCGCAGCGCCAGCGCCACCGAATCGCTCGGCCGCGCCGAAACCCGGATGTCCCCGTCGAAGACCAGTTCCGCGAAGAACGTGCCTTCCTTCAGGTCGGTGATGACGACCTGTTCCAGCTCACGGCCCAGTGCGCCGATGACCTCCTTGAGCAGGTCATGGGTCAGCGGACGGGCCGGGCGGACTCCCTGCTGCTCCAAGGCGATGGCGGTGGCCTCCACCGAGCCGATCCAGATCGGCAGGTAACGCTCGCCTTCGGTTTCCCGCAGCAACAAGATCGGCTGATTCGCGGGCAGCTCCACCCGCACGCCGACGACGCGCATCTCGCTCATCGGGCTTCGCCTCCCTCTCGTGCGCACGGGCTGCAACGCTTGTCTCGACGACCAAGCGACGGTAGTCCCGACGCTACCCGTCTTCCGAGCGCTGTGCTCGCTGTCTCCGACATTCTCGGTTCGCCCGTGGCAAACCCGACTCTCACGGTACGGCATTGGATGCCGAACATTCAGGCATTGACAAGTGGCCTCACAACGGCTCCCGGTCACCTGGAACCGTTCAACCGCCCGTGACAGCCCGTATTCCGGCCTTCACCAAGAGCGTGTGCAACGCCACGGTCAAGGCGGCGAGCTCCCGGACGACTTCGTCACCCCTCGCCTGGGCGTCCTCGTCACGATGCCGATACACCGGGGTCACGATCTGCTCCAGCAGGCCGACCTCGCGGTCGGCCGCGGCCCGGAAGGCACGCAGATGTCTCGGCTCGATACCGAATTCGGTCATCGCTTTCACGGTCTTCGCCACGAGGACCGCGTCGGGGTCGAAGAACCCCGCCGCACCTGGGCGCACGAGACCGTATTGCCGCAGCTCAGCCAGGGTGGCGGCGTCGATGCCGGCCTGGCGGAGCAGATCTTCCTCGGTCAGCCTGATCTCGCGTTCGGTCTCGAAGTCCCCGGGGGACGGCAGTCCGCCGTTCTCCCCGGGGGCGTCGAGTGAAACGAGTTTCCGCGGCAGCCTCGGCATCGCCGCTTCCGGCGCGGCGCCCCGATCCGCCGCGTCCAGCTGTTCCTTGATGACCTTCAGCGGCAGGTAGTGATCCCGCTGGGCGGACAGGACGAACCGCAACCGCTCCACGTCCGCCGGAGCGAACTGCCGGTACCCCGACGGGGTCCGGCCCGGCTGGACCAGACCCTCCGCCTCGAGGAACCGGATCTTGGAGATGGTGACATCGGGGAAGTCGCCGCGCAGCTGTGCCAGCACGGCCCCGATGCTCAACCCATCGCGCTGCGAAGCATCCCGATCAGGCCGCCCGGCCGCCGTCACCGTGCCCCCTGGCCCCCGGAACCCGGGCCGGTCAGGAAGACCAGGCGGAACTTGCCGATCTGCACCTCGTCGCCACCGGCGAGGACGGCCTGGTCGACCGGCTCGCGGTTGACGTAGGTGCCGTTGAGGCTGCCGACGTCGATGACGACGAACTCGCCGCCCTCACGCCGGAACTCGGCGTGCCGCCGGGAGACCGTGACGTCGTCGAGGAAGATGTCGCTGTCCGGGTGCCGTCCCGCACTGGTGGTGTCGCGGTCCAGCAGGAAGCGCGACCCCGCGTTCGGGCCCCGCTTGACGACCAGCAGCGCGGAACCCGCGGGCAGCGCGTCCACACCCTGGACGGGGGCCTCGGCAGCCGGAGGAGCCTCAGTGCCTTCGACGTCGGCCAGGAAGTCGGCCCGGAAGACAGAAGTCCGCTCCGGAGACTGCTCCGGGGGAACGCCGGGCCCGTCGTTCGTGCTCACCTGAGCTCTCCTAACGCATGTGTGTTGCCACTACTCAAGAACGTGTGGAGGTCAAACGTACCGTGCCTGATCGAATCTCCGGCCCGCGGCTCCCCCTACTCTTCCCGAAGGGCCACGGCCTGCGGCTATTCCTTGATCAGCGCCTGGTACGCCTCGGCCTCCAGCAGGGATTCCACCGAGCTCGCGTCGTCGAGACGGAGCTCGATCAGCCAGCCTTCGCCGTACGGGTCGCTGTTGATCAGCTCGGGCGACTCGGTCACCGCGTCGTTGACCGCGACCACCTCGCCGTCGAGCGGGGCGAACAGCTCCGAGACGCTCTTGGTCGACTCGACCTCGCCGAACGCGTCGCCCGAGCCGACCTGCTTGCCGACCTCGGGCAGTTCGACGAACACCACGTCACCGAGCTGGTCCTGGGCGTACTCCGTGATGCCCACGCGCACGAGCCCGCCGTCGCGCACGGAGACCCACTCGTGCTCCTCGGTGTACCGCAGTTCTTCTGGAGTGGACAACGCCGCTCCCCTTTCTGATGCCCTCACTCGAAACCGACGCGCGCAGTTTCCCATCCCGCCGGGTCACGCGCCCGGCGCCTCCCGCGACACGCCGGGAGCGGCCGGGCGCAGCGCCCGTACGGTCTGGACGACGTACAGCACGCCTGAATAGACGTACAGGACCGCACCCCATGCCGTGAAGGCGTAGCCGATCGGCCGGGCGATCGCGGCGATGTCGGAGCCGCCCTGGGTGAGCAGCAGGAACGGGAAGGCGTACATCAGCACGAAGGTGGCGCCCTTGCCGATGTAGGTGACTTCCGGCGGGGCGAACCCCCGGCGCCGCAGCAGCAGGACGCAGACGCCGAGGACGGCCTCCCGGACGACCAGCGGGACCACCAGCCACCACGGGATGATGTCGCGGATCAGGAAGGCGATGAGGGTCGCGAGGATGTAGAGCCGGTCGGCCGCGGGATCGAGCAGCTGGCCGAGCCGCGACATCTGGTTGAGCCAGCGGGCGAGTTTGCCGTCGAGCCAGTCGGTGAGCGCGCTGAACACGAGCAGCGCGAGCGCCCAGCCGTCCTCCTTCGGGCCGAGGAGCAGCCACAGGAAGACCGGCACCCCGGCGAGCCGGAGGATCGAAAGCATGTTGGGGACATTCAGGGCCTGCCGCAGCAGGGAAGGCTCTTCGCTGGTCACGCTCGGTTCGGGGGGCGTACTCACCCGCTCAGCCTAGCCAGCGGCGGCAGGTCCTCCCGCGTCAGCTGGCCCGGGTGTGCGTCCAGCCGCGGCGTTGCAGGTCCGCGCTGGTCAGCGCCACGGGCCTGCCCCGGTGGTCGGTGCCCATCCAGCGATGGTGGCCCGCCGAGTTCTCCAGGACGTACGGGCGGCCGCCACACCAGACGACGGTGCACGGGGCCGTCGGGGGAAGCTCCGTGCTCGCCGGTGCGGTGGCCTGGGTTGACGCGGGGTCGGTCTGTTCGTCGGTCTTCATCGCTCTCACGGTTTCGGTGACGGGGACTGGGACACGCCGGAGCGCTACTTGTCTTTTCGGCAGAACGGGGCCGCGCGTTAACGGCTCGGCGCCGGATTCGTCCGATCGGTTCGCGACGACAGCAGGGTGTTGCCGCGCCGTGAACGGCATATTAATTGTCCACAGTGGACAGTGATTGCCCGGTCCTCGCGTATCGCGGCGACGGGGCCGCGATAGCCTCCCGCGAACCGAACGTGGCTCAATGCCACGACATCGGGCCCGGCCGGGTCAGAATGGGCCGGCCACGACCGGCCGACGAAAGGATCGCCTTGCCCGTCTCGACGACCACGGGAACGTGGCGGCACCTGGTCGCGGTCTGCGCCGTCGCCGGAACGCTCGCCGCCTGTTCGGGCGAAGCCCCGCCACCGCCTGTCACTTCGACGCCGGTCTCATCGCCCGCGATCCCCACGAGCGCGTCCAGCGTTTCGGTGCCGCCGATCCCGTCCCAAACCGCGCCGAGTCCGTCCGCCGCCCCGACTCCCGCCCCCAAACCGAAGCCCGCTGAACCGGTACAGGGTTCCTGCGGAACGGTGACCGCGGCGAGCGGGCTGACCTTGCAGGTGCTCAACGGACCCGGCGTCTCCTGTGCGGAGGCGACCGGGATCGTCGACGCGTTCCACAAGAGGATCGCCGGCCGTCAGTCCGCGGGCTCGGACGAGCCGGTCAGCGAGACAGTGGACGGCTGGCTGTGCGTCTCCGGTGCTCCCGCCGCCCAGGGCGGCACGAGTTGCAGCAAGGGCGAGCAGAACGTGTTCGCCGCCGTCGTCCCCGTCGAATGAACCATCCCCGAGAAGAAGGGCCCATGAAGAGCCTCGCCGTGCTTCCCGCCGCGTTCGCCGTCGTCCTGCTGAGCGGTTGCGGCGCCGATCCCGCGCCCGCGGCCGCGCCGCCCCCGTCCTCCCCCGCACCCGCCGCCGACCAGGCCCTCGCCGGATCGCCGTGCGGAGAAGTCGCCGGATACCAAGGCGCGAAGAACAAGGTCGTCGTCCGGGGGAAGACCGACTGTGCCGAAGCGACGCAGGTGCTCAAGGACTACTTCGCCAAGCTGACACCCGCCGAAGCGACGTCACCGCAGGGGCCGGGCCCGGTCGTGGTCGGGGCCTGGACCTGCGGCAGCGGTCCGAACGATCCGGTGACGAGCTGTTCGACCGAGGACGAACGGCAGATCGAGGCCACCCGGAGCTGAGCACGGACGGCGGCGTCACTTCCCGCGACGCCGCCAGGTCCGGGTCTTCCGGTACAGGACACCGAGTCCGATCAGCATGCCCAGCAGGACCAGGCCGCACAACGCGACCATCACCAGGCTCAAAACCCGATTCGACCTTGACGGGTAAGCGAATCCGTCACCGGCGAAGATCCTGTCGCCTTCCGCGACCCTCTCGCCGTTGATCCTCCCCTGTCCGGTGCGCCCGTCGTCGAACCGCCACCCAGCCTCGCAGTAGGGAAACCGGCCGCTCATCGGCGGCCCTTCCTCGACACATCCGGAGACGGCGGTGACCGTGACGTCCTCTCCGGCGTTCAGTTCACGCACGCGGTCACCGAGGGCTCCCCCGGTCACCCACAACAGGAAAACGAGCGGGATCCCGCCCAGCAGCATCTGCAAGAGAAACCTAGAAGTCCCCGGTTCACCTGACAAGGAAGTCCCTTCTTCTCGGCCATTCCAGGCTATTCGCCGAAGCGACGGAGCTGCACGGGATTTGTACCCACCCCCTTGCCAGCCGAAGTAAGAGTCGTCTAGACTCAAACTATGCTCACCAGGGAAGACGCCATGAAGGCGGTCGAGGACGCGGCCGGCCCGGCCGCGCTGTTCGCCCGCCATCGCTACCGCGAACTGGCGGCCGTGCTCCACCCCGACCGCAACCCCGGCGACGCGCGGGCCCACCGCGCGGCCGCCACGCTCAACCGCCTCCACGACGAGTGGAAGCGGGCCCGGCGGCAGACGGTCACCACGGCGACGTCGGCCTACACCCTCGTCGCGCCGCACGCGGTGGGCAGTGTCGCCACGACCTACCGGACCACCGGCCCGCATCTGGTCAAACTCGTCCGCGATCCGGCGCTCAACCCGTTGATCCACGCCGAATGGGAAGCGTTGCGCGCGCTGGACGGCTTCACCGAGCGGCATCGGTGGCTCCGTCCCTACTACCCGCGGCTGCTCGACACGTCGGGGCCGGTCGCGAGGGGCGATCGCGCGTTCAGCGTTCTCGATCCGCTCGTCGACGGCTTCCTCACCCTCGCCGACATCGGGAAGGCCTTCCCCGGCGGGCTCGACGGCCGCGACTACGCCTGGATGCACCGTCGTCTCCTGCGTGCCGTGGCCGGCGCGCACCGGGCGGGTGTCGTCCACGGCCATCTCACCGCGGACAACGTGCTCGTCCATCCCGGACAGCACGGCATCGTCGTGGCCGGCTGGTCGTTCGCCGTCGAAGACGGTGCGCTCCCGCTGGCGGCGGACAAATCCGTCCGCTATCCACCGGAAGTCCACAAAGGACAGCCGATGACCGCGGCCACCGACGTCCACATGCTCCACCGCATGATGCTGGGCCTGCTGGCACCGGGCGAAACCCGCCAGCGCGAATTCGCCAAGTGGTGTCTCCAGGAGATCCCGGCACAACGACCCGAGGCCGCCGATCTGCTCGACGAGTACGACGAACTGCTCGCCGACCTGTACGGCCCTCGCACCTTCCGACCGTTCATCATCCCCGAGACAGGAGCCTGACCATGGGACACGGACACTGGGACGACAACGCCTACGCCGCCGCGAAGACCTTCCGCGCGGCCAAGGGCGAGGACGATTTCGGCTACACCGCCGATCTCCGTTCCAAACCCGCGAAGGAATGGAAGGTCGCGCCCGCGCTGGACCCGCTGAACGCCGTGCGGGAATGCCGGGATTCGGCCGACCACAGCGATTCGACGCCGATCGCGGTGCTGTTCGACGTCACCGGTTCGATGCGCCGGGTGCCGCGGATCATGCAGGGCAAGCTCGGAAAGCTGCACGGCCTGCTGAAGCGCCGGGGTTATCTGGCCGACCCGCAGGTGCTGTTCGGTGCGATCGGCGACGCCGACAGCGACCGGGTTCCGTTGCAGGTCGGGCAGTTCGAATCGGACAACCGGATGGACGAGCAGCTGCGCACGATGTTCCTCGAAGGCGGGGGCGGCGGCCAGAAGAGCGAGTCCTACGAACTGGCCGCGTACTTCATGGCGCGGCACGTGGTGACCGACGCGTGGCAGAACCGCGGCCGCAAGGGCTATCTGTTCATCATCGGCGACGAGCTGAACAAGCCCGCGCTGGAGGCCCGCCACATCCGCCGGGTGATCGGGGACGACGTGCGGGAGGACATCGACCCGGCCTCGGTGTACCGGGAGCTGGCGCGCAAGTGGCACGTCTACTTCGTGCTGCCGAACCAGTCCTCGTACTACAACGACCCGCAGATCGGCGAGCACTGGAGCGAGCTGCTCGGCCAGAACTTCCTGAAGCTGGACGACCCGGGCGCGGTGTGCGAGCTGATCGCCGCCACCATCGGGCTGGAAGAGCGGGTGGTCGACGTCGACCGGGCGCTCGCCGACCTCGCGGACGTCGGCTCGGTCGCCGAAAGCAAGGCGGTCGGCAAGGCGCTGGCGAAGCTCGGCACCAAATCGGTCGTCACGTCGGCGGTGCCCGAGGCCGGCGGGCCGAGCGACGTGGTACTGCGATGAGTCTCCTTGATGGTCACGTGGTGGTGGTCGGGCTCGGCTTCGGCGACGAGGGCAAGGGCGCGGTGGTCGACGCGCTCTGCGCCGCCCGGCCCACCACCGCGGTGGTCCGCTTCAACGGGGGCGCGCAGGCCGCGCACAACGTCGTCGTGGACGGGCGGCACCACACCTTCAGCCAGTTCGGGGCGGGCACGTTCGCCGGCGTGCCCACCCATCTGTCGCGGTTCGTGCTCGTCGAGCCGTTCGCGCTCGCCGCGGAAGCTCGACGGCTCGAAGCGGCCGGCGTCCGGAATCCGCTGTCACTGCTGAGTGTGGACGGCCGGGCGCTGCTCACGACGCCGTTCCACATCCACGCCAACCGGGCCAGGGAGGAGGCCCGCGGCGTGGACCGGCACGGTTCGTGTGGCAAGGGCATCGGCGAGACCGTCTGGTACTCGCTGTTGCCCGGGGCCGCGCCGGGGGAGGTGGTGGAGAGCCAGGAGGTGATCGGGACGCCGGGGGAAGCGCCCACGGTCGCCGACTGCGCCCGGCCGTCGGTGCTGCGGCGCAAACTGGACGCGCTCGCGCGGTTCTACGCGCCGCTCGCCACGCCGCCGCACAGCGTCGACGAACTGGTGGCGCTGTACCGCGATTTCGCGGGCGCGGTGCGGATCACCGACGGGGGCGAAACGGGACGGCTGGCGGATTCCGGGCGGCTGGTGTTCGAGGGAGCGCAGGGGGCTCTTCTCGACCAGTACCACGGGTTCCATCCGCACACGACCTGGTCGACGACCACGCCGCACAACGCCCGCACCCTGTTGGGCGGGCGCCCGCACACCGTCGTGGGGGTGACACGGACGTACCTCACCCGGCACGGCGCGGGACCGCTGCCGACCGAATCCGCCGCCGTGCTCGCCCGCTTTCCCGAGGCGCACAACGAAACCGGCGAATTCCAGGGCGCTTGGCGGGCGGGGCATCTCGACGCGGCCTTGCTGGACTACGCGATCGCGGCCTGCGACGGCGTGGACGCGCTCGCGGTGACCCACCTCGACGCGACCGGGCTGAAGGTCGTGCCCCGTGACGGCTCCCCCGCCGTCGACCTGCCGGATCCGCTGGCGTGGTTCGGCGCGCGGCTGCCGGTGGCCGTCATGGGGTACGGCCCGGACAGGGCCGGTTACCGGGTCGCGGAGGCACGGTCGACAATCAACGCGTGATCGATTCGACGCCGGTGTCCGTTGACGTGCTCGTGGTGCGGTTCGCCCCCGGCACCAGGAACGTCCTGTTGGGAATCGCGCCGCGGGCGGCCGAGCCGTTCGAGGGGGAACTCGCCCTGCCCGGGGTGCTGCTGGGGCTCGGGGAACGGCTGCGGGAGGCGGCGAACCGGGCGGTGGTCGGCAAACTCGGCCTCCCGCCCGACGCGGTCTCGGCGACGGGACAGCTCGCCACCTTCGACGAGCCGAACCGTGACCCGCGAGGTCCCACGCTCTCCATCGCCTTGTGGGCCACGGTGAATCCCGCGCTCGACGACCCAGGGAACGTCGTCTGGGTGCCGTTGGACGAGGTCCCGCCGCTGGCCTTCGACCACGACCGGATCGTCGCCGACTGCCGTCCGATGCTGGCCGAACGGCTGTGGCGGGACGTCGCCTTCACCGCCGGGCTGCTGGGACCGATCTTCACCACGGCACAGGCGCTGGACGCCACCGAAGCGCTGACCGGGGACCGCCCCTATCCGGCCAATCTCGGCCGGACGATGGAGCGGGTCCCCGGTCTGCGGCGTACCACCGAACACGCGGCCGCCCTCCCCAAGGGAGGACGGCCGCCGTCGCTGTGGCGCTGGGAGTGACTCAGATCCCGCAGGAGGACGCCGACCAGAAGCGCGTCGACCGGTGTGCCACGTGGGTGTGATCGTTGTGGCCGGGGTAGCCCGGCCCGAGGATCTCGGCGAACCCGTGGTTACGGGCCTGCTTCGCCAATCCGCAGAAGCCCTGCGAGCCGGCGCCGAGGTCGACGGCGTCACCGTAGAGATGA
The DNA here is from genome assembly GCF_000754115.1 of Amycolatopsis sp. MJM2582. Lineage (NCBI taxonomy): Bacteria > Bacillati > Actinomycetota > Actinomycetes > Pseudonocardiales > Pseudonocardiaceae > Amycolatopsis > Amycolatopsis sp. MJM2582. The sequence continues at coordinate 556,352 of NZ_JPLW01000002.1, read as the reverse complement.
CGGCTGTTGGTCGCGCCGCCGACCGCGTTGTTGCAGGCGACGCTGCGGAAACCGCCGTTGACGTCGATCGGCCGGTCGCCCATGGCGTGCCGCATCGCCTGCAGCTTCCACATCGAGACCAGCGCGTTGGCCTTCGCCGTCGCCGGTGGGACGTTGCCGCCCGACCAGTCGGAGTTGCACCGGTTCAGTTCCGCGTAGGTGAAGTTGATCGGCGTGCAGTCGTCGTCCTGCAACGCGTAGAGCTTCGAGAACGTGGCCGAACCGGCGATGCCGTCCGCGGCCAGCCCGTACGCCTGCTGGAAGCGGGTGACCGCGGCCTTGGTCCCCGCGCCGAACTGGCCGTCGAGGGCGAGCACGCCGCCGTAGCCGGGGTACCCGGCCACACGGATCTGCAGCTGCCGGACGTCCTCACCGGACGCGCCTTCCGACAACGTGCGTCCCCAGGAGTAACAGGCGTCGGCGACGGACATTTCGCCCGCTGTCACCGGGCCTGGATCGGCGGCGGCCGGGGTGGCCACCGCGGTACCGAGCCCGGCCACCAGGGCGAGCATCGGCAGGAGGAAACGAATGCGCATGACAGGAACACCTTTCAAAGCAGGGAAGGTGAGACCCGTGACCCCCACGGGTTGTCAACGATTCACTGCCGAGGATGCTAACGCGGTTCCGGTTACCGCGCTGTGGGTCGTTCGACCCACACTCCTGCCTTGACCGTCACACGTGATTGGACGGACGACACGCGTGATTGGACGGACGACACGCGTGATTGGACGGACGACACGGCCGCAGGCGGGCTCGCCGCCGTGTCGTCCGCCTGATCACGCGTGTCGTCCGCCTGATCACGTGTGTCCGCCGTGCGGCGTCAGCCCTTCAGCTGCGGGAAGTCCTCTTCGCGGAACTCCCCCGCCGGCCGGCCGTCGGCTTCGTTCTCGCGGCCGCGCAGTTCGACCCGGCGGATCTTGCCGGAGATCGTCTTCGGCAGGTCGGTGAACTCCAGCCGCCGGATTCGCTTGTACGGGGCCAAATGTTCCCGGCAGAAGGCCAGGATGGACACCGCGGTGTCGGCCGTGGGCTCGTGCCCGTTCGTCAGGACGACGTAGGCCTTCGGGACCGCGAGCCGGATCGGGTCCGGCGCCGGGACGACCGCCGCTTCGGCGACCGCCTCGTGTTCCAGCAGGACACTTTCCAGCTCGAACGGCGAGATCCGGTAGTCCGACGCCTTGAAGACGTCGTCCGTCCGGCCCACGTAGGTGATGTAGCCGCGTTCGTCGATCGACCCGACGTCACCGGTGTGGTAGAAGCCGTTCGCGAACGCCGCGGCGGAGCGTTCCTCGTCGTCGGCGTATCCGGCCATCAGCCCGACCGGCCGCCGGGCGAGGTCGAGGCAGATCTCGCCCTCCTGCGCGCGCTCCCCCGTCACCGGGTCCACGAGCGCCACGGTGAAGCCCGGCAGCGGGCGGCCCATCGACCCCGGCACGACGTCCTGTCCGGGGGTGTTGGCGATCTGGACGCTGCTCTCCGTCTGCCCGAAACCGTCGCGAATCGTGACGCCCCAAGCCTTTTCGACCTGGTCGATCACTTCGGGGTTGAGCGGTTCGCCCGCACCGACCACCTTGCGCGGCGGCGTCTTCAGCACGGTCAGATCCGCCTGGATCAGCATCCGCCACACCGTCGGCGGAGCGCAGAAACTGGTGATACCGCACCGTTCCATCTGCGCCATCAGCGAGACCGCGTCGAACCGCGCGTAGTTGTAGAGGAACACCGTCGCCTCGGCGTTCCACGGCGCGAAGACGTTGCTCCACGCGTGTTTCGCCCACCCGGGCGAGGAGATGTTGAGGTGGACGTCGCCCGGTTCGAGGCCGATCCAGTACATTGTGGACAGATGGCCGATCGGGTACGAGACCTGGGTGTGCTGCACCAGTTTCGGCTTCGCAGTGGTCCCCGAGGTGAAGTACAGCAGGAGCGGGTCTTCCGCCGCCGTCGGGCCGTCGGGCGTGAAGGTGTCCGCTTCCTCGTAGGCGTCCACGAAGGACCGCCAGCCTTCGACCGGTTCACCGACGGCGATGCGCGTGTAGTCGCCCTCGACGTTCTCGAACTTGTGCGCGTCGACGGACCGGATCACGACGTGTTTCGCCGCGCCCCGCTCGACCCGGTCGGTGAGGTCCGCCGGGCCGAGCAGGGTCGAGGCCGGGATGATGACGGCGCCCAGTTTGATCGCGGCGAGGATCGTCTGCCACAGCTCGCCCTGGTTGCCCAGCATCAGGATCAGCCGGTCGCCCCTGGCCACGCCGAGCGAGCGCAGCCAGTTCGCGACCTGGTTGGACCGCCGCGCCATCTCCGGATAGGTCCAGCGGTTCTCGATGCCGTCCTCTTCGACGATCCACAGCGCGTACCGGTCCTGATTGGCCGGATCGGCCGCGACGACGTCGAACCAGTCGAGCGCCCAGTTGAACTCGGCGGGCTGGGGCCAGGTGAAGTCCCGATAGGCGGTTTCGTAGTCCTCGCGATGGGCCTGCAGATAGTCCCGTGCCTCGCGGAACGTGCGGTATGCCTCCGAAGCGCTCACGATCGTCCTCCTGGTCCGCTGGTTGGGCCGCCGGTTCTTTCTACTCCCCCTTGAACTCGGGCGCGCGGCGCTCGAGGAAGGCCTGCACGGCCTCGCCCAGGTCCTTGCTGGGCAGGAAAGCCGCGTTCCAGGCCGAGACGTAACGCAGGCCGTCCGCGACCTGACGTTCGGTGTTGGCCGAGAGGACGTTCTTGGTGCCCTGCACGACCAGCGGCGGGTTCGTGGCGATCTCCGCCGCCAGCTTGCGGGCCTCGGCCAGCAGGGTGTCCTGATCCGCGTAGACGTCGTTGACGAGGCCGATCTTCTCGGCGCGGGCGGCGTCGATGTCCTTGCCGGTCAGGGCCAGTTCGCGCAGGTGCCCCTCACCGATGATCGGGGCGAGCCGCTGGAGGCTGCCGAGGTCGGCCACGATCGCGACCTTGACCTCACGGACGCTGAACTTCGCGTCGGCGCTCGCCAGCCGGATGTCCGCGGCCGCGATCACGTCGACGCCGCCACCGATGCACCAGCCGGAAATGGCCGCGATGACCGGTTTGCGGCATTCCGCGACCGAGGACACGCTCGCCTGGAGGCTCCGGACCTCGTCGAGGAACTTGGTCCGCGGGCCCGCCAGCGCGTCGCCGCCGAGCATTTCGCCCCAGCTGGGCATCATCGCGGGCAGATCGAGCCCGTAGGAGAAGTGCTTGCCGCTCCCGGTCAGCACGACCGCCCTGACCTGGGGGTCCGCGTCGAGCGCGCGGAAGACGATCGGCAGCTCACGCCAGAAATCGGGGCCCATCGCGTTGCCCTTGGACGGACCGAGCAGCGTCACTTCGGCGACGTGCCCGTCGATCTCCACCTTGAGCGAAACGAGATCGGGAAGACTGTCAGCTGTAGCGGTCATGAGGTCATCTTGACTCATGTGATTGACAGGCTGCCAACGGCCACTGTGCCCGGCCGCGCCTGAGATGCTTTCCTGGTACCAGCGAGTACTACCGGTGAGTACCGGCAATCGACGAAGGACGGTGGGATATGAGCCCGGCCAGCAGCGCCACCGCGGTCGCCGACCTGCCCGCGCCGACCCCCGGACGGCGACGGGAACGATCCTCCCGGCCGATCGAGTTGTCGGGATCCTTCACCCATGAGGGTCACCGGCTCGCCTACACCGAGTTCGGTTCCGGCGACCGGGTCGTCGTGCTCACCCACGGCATCATGCTGACGAGGCGGATGCACGCCCCGCTCGCCCGCAGGCTGGCCCGTGCCGGATTCCGGGCGGTGACCCTCGACCTGCTGGGGCACGGCGATTCGGACCGGCCCACCGACTCCTGGCTGTACTCGATGCCCGCGTTCGCGGAGCAGACCGTCGCGCTGCTCGACCACCTGGAGATCGACGCCGCCGTCATCGGCGGGACGTCGCTGGGCGCCAACGTCGCGCTCGAAGTCGGCGTCGCCGCGCCGGAACGCGCGCTCGGCCTGGTCGTCGAGATGCCCGTGCTGGACAACGCGATCGTCGCCGGGCTGATCACGTTCGCCCCGTTGCTCATGGCCGCCCGGTTCCTGCCGGTGACCGTGCAGGGGGTGGCGCTGGCGGCGAAACTCGTACCGCACGGCAACCAGTGGGTCGACGTCGTCACCGACACGCTGTCCCAGCAGCCGGCGCCGATGGCCGCGCTCCTGCACGGCGTGCTCTTCGGCCGGATCGCGCCGCCCAAGTCGATCCGGTGCAAGATCGAGATCCCGGCGCTGGTCATCGGGCACGAGCGCGACCCGATCCACCCCTTCGGCGACGCGGACACGCTGGCCGCGGACATGCCGGCGGCCGAGTTCGTCCAGGCCCGCAGCCCGGTCGAGCTGCGGTTCGATCCGACCCGTCTGACCGACACCATCGCCGACTTCTCCGCGCGCTGTCATGACCGTTGAGCCGGCGCCGACCCGGGACGTGGGCGCGGAGGAGCTGCGTACCGGGCGTTTGCGCCTGAGCCGACCGGGGCCCGACGACCTCGACGCGATCTTCGCCCTCCACACCGATCCCGAGGCCTGCGCGCACAACCCTTCGGATCTGCTGGAGACACGCAAGGACGCGGAGCTGCTGTTGCTCCGCTGGTCGCACCAGTGGGACCGGTACGGCTTCGGGTACTGGACGATCCGGCCCCATGACTCGGCTGAGACGCTGGGGTTCTGCGGGGTGAAGATCGTCGGTTTCCGGCAACGCCCGGTCCTGAACCTCTTCTACCGCCTGTTCCCCGCTTCCTGGGGTTTCGGATACGCCGGCGAGGCCGCCACCGCGGCGGTGGACTGGGCCCGCGCCCACCGGCCGGACGACCTCGTGATCGCCCGCGTCCGGCCGGAGAACGTCGCGTCGCAGCGGGTGGCGCTACGGGCCGGGCTGGTCCGCGCGGAACACCTCGACACTCCCGGCGACGACGGCACCGACTGGTTCTACGTTTCGAACCCTGGCTACGAAGGCTGAGCCAGCCCCGCCACCGGGCCGAAGACGATCACCGCGGGCGGCCGCACCCCGGCCGCCGCCGCGTCCTCGACCACCTTGTCCAAAGTGGAGCGGAGCACCCGCTGCGTGCGCATGGTGCCGTCCTCGATGATCGCCACCGGCGTGTCACCCGGCCGCCCCGCCTGGAGCGCCTTGGCGAACAACGGAAGCCGCTCGACGCCCATCATCAGCACGATCGTGCCGCGCATCTTCGCCAGCTGATCCCAGTCCACCAGCGACTTCTCGTCGTCCGGCGCGACATGACCGGACACCACGACGACCTCGTGCGCGACGCCGCGGTGGGTCACCGGGACGTCCGCCGCGGCGGGAACGGAGAACGCGCTGGTGATGCCGGGGACCATGGTCACCGGGATACCCGCTTCGGCGCAGGCGAGGACTTCTTCGAAGCCGCGGCCGAACAGGTACGGGTCGCCGCCTTTGAGCCGCACGACGAACTTCCCGGCCTTGGCCCGCTCGATCAGGGTGGAGTTGATCACGTCCTGGCTCGCGGCGCGGCCGTACGGGATCTTCGCGGCGTCGACGATCTCGACGTGGGGCGCGAGTTCGTCGAGAAGTTCGCGCGGGGCCAGCCGGTCGGCGACGACGACGTCGGCCCTGGCGAGGAGCCGGCGGCCGCGGACGGTGATCAGTTCCGGGTCGCCGGGGCCACCGCCCACGAGGGCGACGCCGGGCAGGTCGTCGTGGGCGTCCGGCACCCGGCCGTCGGCGACGGTACCGGCCCGGAGGCCGTCGAGGACGCTGTCCCGGACGGTCGCCGACCGCAGCGGCTCACCGCCGGAGAGCACGCCGATCAGGAGCCCGCCGTGCCTGCCGGACGCCGGGGTGACCGCGCTGCCGCGATCGCCGTCGTCGGCGCGGACGCAGAACACCCGCGCGCGTTCGGCCTCGGCGCAGACGGCGGCGTTGACCTCGGGATCGTTCGTGCACGCCAGCGCGTACCAGGCGTCGGTGAGGTCGCCCTCGGTGTAGCGGCGTTCGTGCCAGACGATCTCGCCGGCGTCGGCCATGGCGCTCACCGACGGCGTGGTGTGCGGCGAGACCAGTTCGACCCGCGCGCCGGCGCTGATCAGCCGTGGCAGGCGGCGCTGGGCGACCGTCCCGCCACCGATCATCACGACACGACGGCCTGCCAGGTCGAGGCCGGAAAGGTAATGCGGGTCATCCATGCGGGGCAGTGTAAGGATTCAGCGCCCCGGACCGCGATCCGAGTGAGAACCGCCTCAGCGCTCGAGCAGTTCCAGCAGTTCGGTGTTGCCGAACATCCGGGCCGCGTCGATCGCCGACGGCTCCCCCGCCGTCGCGTCCGCGCCGCCCTTGAGGAGCGCCTTCACGACCTCGGGCTCGTTCTTGAAGACCGCGCCGGCGAGCGGACTCTGGCCGCGGTCGTTCTCACGATTCGGATCGGCGCCGCGCTCGATCAGCGCCGCGACGGTCTCCGCGTGACCGTGGTAGGCGGCGAGCATGACCAGCGTGTCGCCCCGGTCGTTGGTCAGGTTCGCCGAGATCCCGGCGTCGACGTACGCGGCGAGCTCGGCCGTCGCGCCCGAGCGGGCGAAGCCGAACACCTTGGCCCACAACTCCAGCAGTTCGGGATCGAATTCCTCGGCCTTTCCGGGGTTCTCCATCATGGGGCCGATTCTTCCACGCCGGACGCGGTCCGGGCGGCACGTCGCACCGCCCGGACCGGCGGTGTCAGCGCCCCGCGTGGGGATAGGGCAGCAACGCCATCTCGCGGGCGTTCTTGATCGCCGTGGCGACCTGTTTCTGCTGCTGGGGCGTCAGCCCGGTGACCCGGCGGGCGCGGATCTTGCCGCGGTCGGAGATGAACTTCCGCAGCAGGTCGGCGTCCTTCCAGTCGACCTCGGTGACCTTGTTGGCGTGCAACAGGTTCGTCTTGCGCTTGTACGGACGGTCGCGGTTCGGCTTGGCCATCGCGCTCACCAGCTCGACTTCGTGACGCCGGGCAGTTCGCCGTTGTGCGCCATCTGCCGCATCCGGACCCGCGAGAGCCCGAACTTCCGCAGGTATCCGCGAGGACGGCCGTCGGCGGCGTCGCGATTGCGGATCCGGGTCGCGCTGGCGTCCCGCGGCATCGCCTGCAGGGCCGACACGGCGGCGGCCTTCTCCTCCGGCGACGCGGAGGGCGAAGCGATGGTGGCCTTCAGCTCACGGCGTCGTTCGACGTAGCGGGCGGCGACGACCTTGCGCTGCTCGTTCTTGGCGATCTTCGACTTCTTGGCCATCAGCGCTCCTCCTTGAACTCGACGTGCTTGCGCGCGATGGGGTCGTACTTGCGCAGCACCATGCGGTCCGGGTCGTTCCGGCGGTTCTTCTTGGTGACGTAGGTGTAGCCGGTGCCGGCGGTCGAGCGGAGCTTGATGATCGGCCGGATGTCGGTGCTCTTGGCCATCAGAGCTTCACCCCTTTCGCGCGGAGCTCGGCCACGACGGCCTCGATCCCCCGCTTGTCGATGGTCTTCATGCCCTTCACCGAGACCCGCAGCCGGACCCAGCGCCCTTCGCTCGGCACGAAGTACCGCTTGGCCTGCAGGTTCGGCTCCCAACGCCGGGACGTGCGCCGATGCGAATGCGACACCTGCTTCCCGTAACCCGGTTTGCTGCCGGTGACCTGGCACACGGCGGACATATACCCTCCCAAGTTGATATCGGTTGTCGTTTTCATTTACTCTACACAGCCGAACCAGAACGCCCTCGACGCCCCGGAGCCTCAGTGACCGACAACCCCCGTGTGCCCCTCGTCCTGATCGGTGGCCTCGCACCGGGACCGAACGCCGACCTCGCCGAGCGGCTGCGCCTCGCCGAACCCGGCACCGCCGTCGTGCATCACGACCTGAGGCAGATCCACTCCGGTGTGGTCCGACGGCGCATCCGGCTCGCCGACCGCGACCAGCTGACGGTGCTCGAACTGGCGCACGGCTGCGTCTCGTGCACCCTGCGCGAAGACCTGTTGCCGTTGCTGCGCAAGCTCTCCCGGATGCCGCAGGTGCGGCGGATCGTGGTGCGGCTCGACGAGGCGATGGAGCCCGAGCCGGTCAGCTGGGCGCTGCACAACGTCCTCGTCGGCGAGCGGCCGGTGATCGAGGACGTCGACCTGCGGGCCGTGCTGACGGTCGTCGACTGCGCGGGCTGGCTGGCCGACAGCACCGGAGACGACACGCTGGCCGAACGGAACCTGCTCGCCAGCCCCGAGGACGAGCGCACCGTCGCGCAGGTCGCGCTGTCCCAGGTCGAGTTCGCCGATCTGCTCGTCCTCGCCGGCGCGGCGACCGACGCGTGGTCCGCGGCGAAGGCCTCGGCCGTGCTCGACCGGGTCGCGCCGTCGATCCCCCGCGTCGAACTGTCCTCAGTGGACGGTAAGACCGTACTCGACGCCGTCCCCGCCGACGCCCGGCGCGGCGAGGTCACCGACATGCACGGCCCCCTGCTGCGCGGCCAGCCGCCGTTGCACACCGACTGCGGGATCGGGCTGCTCACCTTCACCTCGCAGCGCCCGTTCCATCCGGAGCGCCTCCACGACGCGATCGACGTCCTGCTCGACGGCGTCGTCCGCACCCGGGGACGGCTCTGGGTGGCGAGCCAGCCGGACATGGCGCTGTGGATCGAATCCGCGGGCGGCGGTCTCGGCGTCGGGCACGCCGGGCCGTGGCTCGCCGCCCCGGACGGCCCGGACTGGGCAGCCGTCTCCCCCGAACGCCGCACCCTCGCGTCCCTGCGCTGGGACCCGCTCTTCGGCGACCGCGCGCAGGAACTGGTCGTCGTCACCGATCAGGCCACCCCCGACGAGATCGAAGCCGCCCTGAACGGGGCGCTGCTGACCGAAGAAGAGCTCGCGGCCGGGGAACAGGAATGGCTCCGCTATCCGGATCCGTTCGGCGAGTGGCACGAAGAACCGTGCGAGGACACGGAAACCGACCCCGAGAAGCACGACGTGAACGCGTCGAACCGAAAGGACGAATCGCAGTGAAACCGGGTATCCACCCCGACTACCACCCCGTGGTGTTCAAGGACCTCTCCACCGGGGACGCCTTCCTGACCCGCTCCACCGCCACGTCGGAGCAGACCATCGAGTGGAGCGACGGCAACACCTACCCGCTGGTGAACGTCGAGATCAGCTCGTGGTCGCATCCGTTCTGGACCGGCAACCAGCGGATCATGGACAGCGCCGGCCAGGTCGAGAAGTTCCACCGCCGCTACGGCCGTCGCGGAGGGTCGAAGTAATGGCCGTCCCGAAGCGCAAGATGTCGCGCAGCAACACCCGGTCCCGTCGTTCGCAGTGGAAGGCGGCCGTGCCGGATCTGGTGCCGATCAAGGTGAACGGCGAGACGAAACTCGTGCCGCGCAAGCTGATGAAGCATTTTCACGAAGGTGGGAAGTGACGACGCCGGTCACGGTGCTGTCCGGTTTCCTCGGTGCGGGCAAGACGACCGTGCTCAACCACGTCCTCGCCAACCGCGACGGGCTGCGGGTGGCGGTGATCGTGAACGACATGAGCGAGGTCAACATCGACGCCGCGCTGGTGCGGGACGGGAACAGCCTGTCCCGCACCGAGGAACGGCTCGTCGAGATGACCAACGGCTGCATCTGCTGCACCCTGCGCGACGACCTCCTGGAGGAGGTTTCGCGGCTGTGCGAGGACGGGCGGTTCGACTACCTGCTCATCGAATCGAGCGGGATCTCCGAGCCGATGCCGGTGGCGGCGACGTTCTCGTTCCTGGACTCCGCGCGGCTCGACACGATGGTGACCGTGGTCGACGCGGTGAACTTCGAGCGGGAACTGGCCGCCGGGGACGGGCTGACCGAACGCGGGCTGGACCAGTACGACGGGGACGAGCGGACGGTCAGCGACCTGCTGATGGACCAGATCGAGTTCGCGGACGTCCTCCTGCTGAACAAGGCGGACCTGGTCCCGGCTCGCTCCCTCGACCGGCTGACGGCGGTGTTGCGGCGGCTCAACCCGGCCGCCGAGGTCGTCGTCGCGACTCACGGCCGCGTCGCGCTCGACCGGGTGCTCGGCACCGGGCGCTACGACATCGAGCGGGCGCAGGAAGCGCCGGGGTGGGTGGCGGAACTCAACGGTGATCACGTGCCGGAGACGGAGGAGTACGGGATCTCCAGCGTCGTCTTCCGCGCCTCGGTGGCTTTCGATCCGGAACGGCTGTGGGACTTCGTCGGGCGGCTCGACACCGGGGAGTTCGGGACGGTCCTGCGGTCGAAGGGGTTCTTCTCGCTGGCGTCGCGGCCCGGGGTGACCGGGCTGTGGTCGCAGGCCGGTTCGGTGGCCCGGTTCGAGCCGCAGGGCGTCGAGGAGGCGCCACGGCAGGAACTGGTGTTCATCGGTGTGGGGCTGGAGAAGGACGCGCTGCTGGACTCGCTTGAGGCCTGTCTGGCCGTCGGTTCGGGCGGCGTGGATCCGTTTCCGGAATGGGAGGCGGTACACGTCCACTGACGGCCCGCGGCAAGTCCGGTCCGTGAAGGCCTCCTTGAGGGACTCAGGGTCCCTCAAGGAGGCCTTCACGGACGACACGGTTGCCTTACCCCTCAACAGAACTGCCCTCGCTGCTCGCTACACATGAGGTCAGTGGTCCCCGTGCGCGGCGTGGCGGTGGCCGTCGTGCACGTAGTCGCCGTGCGGCACCGCGATGTGGCCGCATCCTTCGCCGTGGGCGCGCGTATGGCCGGCGTGCTCGGTGTGTGCGGCGGCCATCACCGGGTTCTTCCTGATCGAAATGCGTGATCAGGCGGACCGTAGCACCGGTCTACCGGCCCAGCAGCGCTCTCACCCGACCGAGTTCCCACGGCTCAGGCGATGCCGCGGCGGTGCCCGGCCCAGAACGGCGCCCGCAGCGCCCGCTTGTCGACCTTCCCGATCGCCGTCAGCGGCAGCGCCTCGGCGAAGTCCACATCAGACGGTACGAAATGCTCCCGCCCGAAGAACTCCCTGGCCTGTGCACGGACGTCTTCGGCCGACAGCGCCCCGGAAGCGACCGGCACCACCACTGCGTGGACCCGCTCGCCCTCGCCGTCGTCGCCCGGTACACCGAAAACGGCCACCGAACGGATCAGCGGATGCCGCGCGAGGGCGTTCTCGACCACCGTCGAGTACACCTTGGTGCCGTGCTCGCCGGTGATGATGACGTCGTTCGCCCGGTCCAGCAGGTAGAGATACCCCTCGTCGTCGAACCGCCCGAGATCACCGGTCCGCAGCCAGCCGTCCCCGATCGGCGCCGACCCGTGGTAACCGTCCATCATGGACAGTCCGCGCACCAGGACCTCCCCCTCGTCGATCCGTGCCTCCATACCGGGGACGATCCGGCCGACGGATTCGAGCCGGTCCGGGCGCCCGTCGAGTTCCGCCGCGGAGATGCTCGCGATCATCGGCGCCTCGGTGAGCCCGTATCCCTGTCCGACCACGGGCCCGAACACGTCGAGTGCCTGAGCCAGCCGCCGCGGCGGAAGCGGGGCGGCACCCAGCGACAGCCCGCGCACACTGCTGACATCGGTCGACGCCATGGCCGGATGGTCGAGTACCGCGGCGAGCCGCGCGGGAGTGAGGGACAACGTGGTGATCCGGTGCTCCGCGATCGCGTCCAGGACCGCGCCCGCGTCGAAGTCCCGCAGCAGTACCACGCTTTCCCGCCGCAGGATCGCCCCCAGCACGGTGGCGTTGCCGGTCATATGCGTCATCGGCGCGATCAGCAGGGTGCGCCCCGGCCCCGCCGGATCCGGCGCGAAGATATGGGCCATCCCGTCGTAGATCCCGCTGTGCCGGATCAGTTTCGGCGTTCCGGTGGTGCCGCCGGTGGGAAAGACGACGGTGACCGACCGCGGCAGCTCCGCCGGGTCGGCACCGGCGCGGTCCACCAGTTCGTCGAGCGTGGTCACCCCGTCCGGCCAGTCCGCCGGGTGCTCGGCCACCAGGGTCGTGACCCCGGCCGCCTCGACCGCGGCGAGGCGATCCGGCGCACTCGCCGACGCGGCGACGAGCAGAACCGTCGAACCCCGCAACTGGGCGGCGATCTGCAGAAGGACGGTTTCGGGCCGGTTGCCGGCGTCGATGGCAACCACGCCGCCGTCCGGGAGTGCCGCGTACATCCGGCGCACCAGTTCGAGCGCCTGTCCGTAGCCGGTCTCGACGCCGTCCTGAACGAACAGCACCTCGTCGCCACCCGAACGCAGCGCGTCCAGCACCCTGGTCAGAAACAGACTCTCCACCGGCCGGACCCTAACCCAGGCTCACGACCCCGAGCAGCACCCTCCGCCGGACGAAGCGGAATCCTCGTAAGCGTCGTGCCAGTTCCACCACTCGTACGGCGGCGTCTGCGGGTAGCCCTCCGGCGAGTCCTCCCATTCCTCCTGCCGCCCCAACGCGGTGATGTCGAGGTAGCTCCACGTGCCGCCCATCGTCTCGTCGCCGCGATCGTTGACGAAGTACGTCCGGTAGACCTGGTCACCCTCGCGGATGAAGGCGTTGGTGCCGTGCCACTCGTCGACGCCGAAGTCGACGTCGAAGTCGCCGGTGATCGTGTACCACGGCATCGTCCAGCCCATCCGCTTCTTCAGCCGCGCGATGTCCGGCTGCGTGCCGCGCGAGGCGAAGGCGAGCGTGGTGTCGCGGGCGTTCAGATGCGCGACGTGCGCGACCTGGTCGGCGACCAGCGAGCAGCCTTTGCAGGCGTGGTCGGGGAAACCCTCCACCCCGGGATCGAAGAACGCCCGGTAGACGATCAGCTGACGGCGTCCCTCGAACAGGTCGAGCAGGTTCACCGTCCCGGATGGGCCTTCGAACTCGTACGGTTTCCCGATCGCGAGCCACGGCATCCGCCGCCGCTCGGCCGCGAGCGCGTCGCGGGCCCGGGTCAGCTCCTTTTCCTTCACCAGCAACCGAAGGCGCGCTTCCTCCCATTCGGCCGCGGACACCGTGTTCATCGCGCCAGCTCCGCGGGAAGCACGCTCTGCCGGTTCGGCTGCCCCTCGCCGGTGGTGATCAGGTCCCGCAGGCTGGTACCGACGTAGAAGGTCCACGCCTTGTGGCAGACGTCGAAGCATTCGTACTCCAGGACGAGCCCGTGGTGGGTGAAGCGTGCTTCGGTCTTGCCGTCCTTCTTCTCGATCTCGAAGGTGATCGTGGTGCCGACCCATTCGGTCTCGTCGCGGGTGAAGTCGAAGTGGTTCTCGAGGACCAGCCAGGACACCTTGCGGCCGGGCACGGACTCGGTGATCCGGATCCGGCAGCGGTGGACCTCTTCGTAGTGGTATTCGAACTCGTCGCCGGTGTACTCGATCTCTTCCGACCACCACCGGCGGACGTCGGTGAAGGCGTCGTAGACCTGCTGCGGTGTCCGGTCCACGGTGAAACTCGTCGTGAAGCTCATGCTGAACCCTCCAGATGGTCTTTCAGCGCCGCGAGCGGCCCGTCCCAATCGCGGGCGAGCGCGGCGAGGAACTGCTGGGCGACCTGCATCGGCGCCGAGTGCAGGCGGTACCGGACGCGGCGCCGCTCCCCCTGTTCCGGGATCACCAGGCCGGCGTCGGTGAGCAGTGCGAGGTGCTTGGCGATGGCTTGCCGGGTGATCGGCAGCCGGTCCGCCAGGTCGGTCGCCGTGGCCGGGCCGCCCGAGGCGAGGACGGCGAGAATGCTCCGCCTGCTCGGGTCGGCCAGTGCGACGAAGACCTGTTCGGCGATCGCTTCGTTGTCAGGCGGCATCGAGGTATTCGATCAGTTCGCCCAGCTCGGCCGCCCACCCCTTCGTGTTCCCTTCGAACGCGACCTGGTGGACGTCGTCCGGCAGCTGGGAGAAACCGGTCTCGACGACGGTGAGCCGCGTGCCTTCACCGTTCGGAGCGAGGGTGAACTCGACGTAGGTACGGCGAGGGTCGTCGTCGGGCAGGCCGTAGATGTTCCAGGTGAAGCCGAAGACCTCCGGCTCTTCCACGCGCTCGACGCGCATGGTCGCCTTGTGCCCCTCGTCCCATTTCATCTCGGCGTCGCCACCGGGCCGCAGGTCGATGCTGGCCTGGTTGCCGAACCAGGTGCCCAGCCCTTCGGCCGTGGTCAGCGCGGCCCAGACCTTCGCGGGCGGATGGGCGATCTCGACGGTGCGTTCGATCCGGTCGGGGAATCCCACGACAGCCTCCACAAGTAGCAATCAGTCGGTTGCTATAACTTTGTATAGCAACCGGCTGATTGCGTCAAGGGGAACTCAGGAAGCCGTGTACAACGCGCCGAGGAACTCGAGCAGCAGCCGCTCCCGCAGCGGACCGGGTGCCGTGGCCAGCAGGGCGTTGATCTCCGCCATCCGGGTGGGCAGGCCCGCGTCGCCGCCGAGGCCCGCGGCGGCGAGCAGTCCGGCGAACTGCTCCGGCGTCAGCGTCGCGGGATCCAGCGCGGCGACGAACTCGGCCACCTGCGGATCGACGACGACCGGCCCGGCCTCTCGGGCGGCCACGACCGAAGCGCCCAGGTCGGCGAGGAAATCCTTCTCGCTCCCCCGGTTCGCGGCCGTCACCGTCAGGTGCAAATTCGCGGGCGACGACTCGTGGGCGAACTGCGGCTGGACGTACCAGCCGCGCTCGCGCATCTCGTCCGCGACGGTGAACAGGTCGAAGCCCGCGCCGTCCGCCACGGTGAACGCGAGCAGGGTCGACACCGGATCGCCGAGGACCCGCAACCCGTCCAGCGCCTCGATCCCGGCGCGGATCTCGACAGCCGCCTCACGCGCCGCCGAGGCAAGTTCGCGATAACCCTCTTCGCCGACATGACGCACCACAGCCCACGCCGCGGCGAGCGGGCCGCCGGACCGCGTGCTCTGCAGCGTGGTGTTCAGCATCGTGTAGCCGGGCCAGTCCGCACTGGCGAAGTACTGCGAACGGCGCAGCCCGGCGTCGGCGTGCAAGAGGACCGACACGCCTTTCGGGCAGTACGCGTACTTGTGCAGATCCACCGAAACACTGGTGACGCCCGGGACGTCGAACCCGAACGGGCCGAGCCCCAGATACGGCAGCACCCAGCCGCCGATGCACGCGTCGACGTGGAACCGGACGCCGTCCAGCGACGCGGCGATCTCCGGGATCGGGTCGAGGACGCCGTGGGCGTACGACGGCGCGCTCGCGACGACGAGCACCGTGCTGTCGTCGACCGCGGCGGCCATCGCCTCGGGAACGGCGCGGAAGCTCACCGGATCGACCGGCACCGATACCACGCGCACACCGAAGAAATGCGCGGCCTTGTGGAACGCGGCGTGCGCGGTGGTGGGCAGCACGATGCTCGGCGAGGACACGTCCGGACGCGCGTCGCGGGCGGCCAGGACGGCGAGCATGCACGACTCCGTGCCACCCGACGTCACCGAGCCGACCGTGTCCGCCGTACCGCCCAGCAACCGGGCGGCCGTGCCGACGAGGTCGTTCTCCATCCGCAGCAGGCTCGGGAACGCCGTCGGGTCGAGCCCGTTGGCCGACGAGGCCAGCGCGTGCGCCGCCGCGCCGAGTTCGTCCACTTCGGACAGACCGCTGTCGTAGACGTACGCCAGCGTCCGGCCGCCGTGGGTCGGCAGGTCTCCCGCGCGCAGTTCCCGAAGCTCCTTCAGGACGTCCTCGGCGGTCACGGCCGGCGCTCCAGTACCGACTTGCGCAGCAACGGGATGCCGAGCACGATCAGCACGGCCGGAAGGATCGACGCGCCGAGAAGGATCGCCGTGAGCGCGCTGTCCGGCTGCGCGGCCTTGGCGTCGAGGCTGGACTGGTACCCGCCGAACTGCAGCACCAGTCCCCAGAGCCCCGGCCCGAGCGCGAGCCCCAGCGTCTCGGACGCGGTCCAGACCCCGGCGGCGACCCCGGCCCTGGTCTCGCCGGTCCGCTCCTCCTCGTCGCTGATCAGGTCCGGCAGGATCGCCAGCGGGAACACCGAGATCCCCGCGTACCCGACGCCGCAGAAGGCGACGAACACCATCGTGACGGGGAACGGGAACACCTTCGCGCCGAGAAGACCGAGCAGCCCGATCCCGAACGCGGCCGTCGCGATCCGGAACCCGGCCAGTTTCCCGACGCTCGCCCCGAGTTTCGGCCACAGCGGCATGGTCAGCAGCGCCGGACCGACGAAGCCGACGAACAGGACCGTCGAGTAGCCGGAGCTGCCGAGGATCCGCTCGGCGAAGAACGGGATGGCGGCCAGCACCGTGCCGATGCCGAGCGCCTGGATGAAGTACACCCCGAGCAGCCAGCGGAACGGCCGCCACTGCGCCAGCGTCCGGAGCAGCTCGCGCGGGCTCACCGCGTTCGGCCGCAGCGCGCCGACGGGAGCGTCCTTGAGCCCGAAGTACACGCCGAGCGTCGCGAGCAGGATGACCACGGCGATGAACAGGCCCATCACCCGGTAGCCGGCGACACCGCCGATCAGGTCGGTGATCGCGGGCGCGCCGCCACCGGACACCAGGATGGCGACCGCGAGGAAACCGATCCGGACGCTGGTCAGCTTCGTGCGCTCTTCGGCCGAGTCCGTCAGCTCGGCGGGCAGCGCGTTGAACGGCACCTGGAAGAAGGCGTACGCCGTGGCGCACAACAGGAACACGACGATCACGTAGATCGCGTCGGGCACCGGGCCGCCGAAGCCGGGATGCGCGAACAAGGCCGCGAAGAGAATCGCGACGCCGATGCCGCCGTAGAGCAGGAAACGGCGGCGGCTCCCGGTGCGGACCATGTCCGCGTCCGAGAGCCGTCCCGCGATCGGGTTGAAGAGCACGTCCCACGCTTTGGGAACGAAGACGATCAGGCCGGCCACGCCCGCCGCGACGCCCATCGTGTCGGTGAGGTACTTCAGGAGGAGCAGGCCGGGAACCGTGCCGAAGGCGCCGGTGACGAACGAGCCGAGCGAGTAGCGGTACCTCGTCCGTGCTGGCAGCGATGCCATGATCCTCCTCGAGGCGATTCTCCCGATGAAGGCCTCAGTATTGGATCTTGGCCACCACCGGGTAGTGGTCGGAGGGAATCGTGCCACCGTCGTAATGCACGAGCTGTACCGGGCCGACAGCGGCGAGTGGACGGCCGCCCGCGCGTACGGCTCCGACGTAGTCCAGCGAGTCGCGGTAGGTCGCCGGAACGGACTTCGCCGCGTTGGGGTTCGTCGCCGCGTCGAAGGTGTACGCGCCTTCGCCCGTCGTCCGGAGAACGCCGTCGAGGAACGCCTCACCTTGCTGAACCTGGGTCCGGCCGAGGGAATCCTTGCGCGCTTGTCCCGCCCAGTACTCGATGTTCAGGTCGCCCGCGATGACGACCGGCTCGCCGGCGGGGGCGTGTTTCGTGACCAGGTCCCGGATCTCGGCGAGCTGGGCCATCCGGACGTCGTGCGCCTTCGGCAGCGTTTCCGGTCCCTCGTCGGCCTGCATGTGGGTGCCCGCGATCCAGACCGGCTTCCCGGCGACGACCAGACGGGCGAGCGCGGCGCCCTTGTTCGACAGATAGTCCGCGGTACCGGAGTAGGAATTGCGGAAGACCAGCTGGTGCTGTTCGGTCACCGGCGCCTTGCTCAGCACGGTGACCCCGCCGTTGACCACGACCGGGGAATTCGAGCAGTTGCCGTTCACCGTGGTCCAGCCCGGTGACGTGGAGCAGTACTGGCCGACGAGCGGGGTCTGATGGGGCCAGACGTCCTTCAGCCGGTTCCGCATTTCCTCCGCCTGGGCGCTGAAAGCCTCGTCCAGGACGACGACGTCGGCGTCGTTCGCGCGGATGACAGCTTCCGCCGCGCGGGCGCGCGCCTGTTTGTCCGAGGTGTTCGGGCTGGCGATCCAGGGCAGCTGCCAGATGTTGAACGCCATGACCTTCACCGTGACCGCCGCCTGGGCGGGGACGGCGGTTCCGGCGAACAGGGCGGCGGCGATGGCGAGTACGGCGAGCTTCCGCACGAAAGACCCTTTCGGTGTCAGGAAACGACGAACGTCCGTGAAGTCCCGCTGAACGCGGAGATCGCCCCGTTCCAGCCGTTCTTCCAGTTGCCGAAGTGGACCACGCGATATTTGCCGATCGGGGCGTTCGCGGGGATCTTCCAGTGGACGACGGCTTTCGATTCGGCGACGAACGTCCGCGCCCAGTGGTATTTCGTGTCCCAGTCGCCGTCGTCGGCGTGGCGGACCCACTTGCCGTCGGCCAGCCGCTGGATCTCCAGGAACGTGCCGCCGCGCCGGAGGTCGTTCTTCGGATGCCCGGTGACGAACTCGACCGCGACCTGTTCGCCGCGCGCGTACGTGCTCTTCGCGTCGACCAGGACGTCACCGAAGCTCTTGAACGCGGGCGGGCTGTCGAAGACGACGCCAGGCTGGAAGTTGATCAGCTTACCGCGCAGATCCCGCGGCGTCGGGCCGTGCGGAACCGACGTCCCCGCCTTCATCGCGGCCGCCAGTTTGGCGAATTCCTGCTGGTACGCGGGAAGCGTGTAGCGGCCGTAGAGGGTCGACGCGCCTTCGTACTGCTGCGAGTCGTACTCCTCGGGTGTGGTGACGTACTGGCTGTAGGCGTTGGAGTAGCCCTGGATGAGCACGTTCTCCAGCGGGACGCCGAGTTCGGCGGCGACGGTGCGGCGCAAGCGCAGCCCGGAGACGATCGTCAGTTCGGCCGGCACGGCCACGAGGTGCAGCTGCCCGATCCGCACGAGCTGCAGCGGCAGGACCTCTGGCGTCCACGGATACGGCTTCATGGCGCCGAACGGCACCGCGATCACCTTCGGCGCGTGCGCGTCGGCGAGCGCCTGCGGGATGGGCGCGTCGATGCCGCCGAGCCAGTCGATGAACGGGTTCTTCACCCCTTCCGGGAGCGGCAGGCCGGGGCCGTCCTCGCGGCTGCCCGCCAGCATCGAGACGCCGATCGCGGCCGTGCAGGTGCGCTGCGGCCGCCCGTTCGGCGTGTACTTCGCGTCGACGGCCACATCGGACATGTCCACGTAGCACATCCGGTGGTCGACGCCGCCCGTCACGGCCTCGGCCGCGGCGTCGAAGGCGCTCTTCGCCGCACGGAACTGGAGGTCGCCGATGGTGCGGGTGTTCTCGAACTCGGTTTCGGGTGTACCGGGTTCGAGGTTCAGGTTCGGGCTCATGTCGCCGGTGTTGGTCTGCGGGAACGCGGCGACGAACCGCGGGTTCCCGTCGAGGTAACGCACGCCGGCGTGGTCGTGCTCCCACTCGTAGGCGGCGTACCCCTTGTTGTCACCGCTGATCAGGTGGTTGCCGTTGCTCATCGACGTCCCGTGCGTGGCGAACCAGCTGATCGCGCCGACGTCGACGCCGTTCTGACTGAACCGCAGCACCGTGACGGCCGGGTCGATCGCCTGCGGGAAGTGGTCCTTGTCGGCCTGGGGGTTCAGGTCGAAGGCCTTGCGGGAACGGTTGACGCTCGCCTTGGTGAGCTCGGCACGGCCGAGCCGGATCGACCCGGGCGCGAGGTTCGCGTGCGCGCGGCCGATCGCCTCGAAGATCCCGTCCACGACGGCGTCGTAGACCTCCTGCTGGAAGCCGAGGATCGCCAGATCGTAAGCGGCGTAATGGGAATCCCCGCCGCAAGCGGAGTGGGTGTGGGTGGCGTTGAGCAGTACGTTCTGCTCGGTGTACAGGTCGCCGTACGCGGCCTGGAGCTTGCGCAGCACGCCCTGGTGGACCGACTGGAACAGCGCGCCGAGGTCGGCGGTGACGAAGGCGATCCGCTTGGCTCCGTCGTCGACCACGAAGGCCCGCGCCCGGGTGCGCAGGTGGATGCCGGCGGTCTGCTGCTGCGGCATCGAGTAGCCCATCATGCCGTTTTCGGCGGCCGGGCCGGTGACGTCGGAGATACCGACGCCGACGCGGAAACCCTTCGACGGCGCCGCATGCGCCTGCTGGGCGCCGAGCATGCTCGCCGCGACGGGCAACGCCGCCGCACCCGCGAGAACCCGCCTCCGGCTCACCGTCATGAGTCGCACCTCCCGGCCACGAACATGAACCGACTTCATGTTCGTGGCCGGGACGCTACGTGATGGGCCTCACTGCCGCAACCCCACGAAAGGCGCGGACCACCCGCCACCGCCGCCCTCGCTTTGAAGTACATGAAGGTCCCCTTCATGTACTTGGCAACGCGTGAAGGCCCCCTTCCCTCGGCTGAGCCGAGGGAAGGAGGCCTTCACGCGCGGTCGCGTCGTCCAACTGCCACCCGCATTTAGAGGACTAAATGCATGTCGGGAGCGGCTAGCCGAGGGTCTCGGCGACCTTCGTGAGCGTCGCGGCATCCCCCCGCAGCAGCAGCGTGGTCACCACGGTCTCCTCCCACGCCGCGAGTTCGTCGCGGATCTTCTCCGCCGGCCCGATCAGCGACGTGTCCTCGACCAGCGAAGTCGGGATCGCGGCCGTAGCCTCGTCCTTGCGCCCCGCCAGATACAGCTCCTGGACCTTGTCGGCCACGTCCTCGTACCCCATCCGCGCGAAGACGTCGTGGTGGAAGTTGACCGATTTCGCGCCCATACCGCCGATGTAGAGCGCGAGCGACGGCTTGATCCAGCTCGCGGCCTCCTCGACGTCGTCGTGGACGAGCACCGGAACGGACGCCGCGACCTCGAAGTCGTCGAAACCGCGCCGGGCACCGGGCCGCGAGAAGCCCTCCTCCAACGCCGTCCGGTAGAAGGCGTCACTCTTGGGCGAGAAGAACAACGGGAGCCAGCCGTCGCAGATCTCCGCCGACAGCGCCACGTTCTTCGGCCCCTCCGCGGCGAGGAAGATCGGGATCTCCTTGCGGAACGGGTGCACTGTGGACTTCAGCGGTTTGCCGAGCCCGGTGCCGCCCTGCAGCGGAAGCTGGAAGTGCTGCCCGTCATGGGTCACCGGTGCCTCGCGAGCGACCACCTTCCGCACGATGTCGACGTACTCACGGGTGCGCGCGAGCGGCTTCGGATACGGCTGCCCGTACCAGCCTTCGACCACCTGCGGCCCCGACGCGCCGAGCCCGAGCACGAACCGGCCGCCGGACAGATGGTCCAGCGTCAGCGCGTGCATCGCCGTCGCGGTCGGGGTGCGCGCCGACATCTGGACGATGTTGGTGCCGAGCTTGATCCGGCTCGTCGACGCGCCCCACCAGGCGAGCGGGGTGAACGCGTCCGAGCCGTAGCCCTCGGCGGTCCACACCGAATCGAAGCCGAGCTCTTCGGCCCGCAGGATCGCGTCCAGCGCGCCTTCCGGCGGCCCGGAGGACCAGTAACCGAGGTGGTAACCAAGCTTCATCGAGGCTCCTCGTCAGACGTTCGGTGAGTAGTGCTCGGGTTTGCCCCGCTCCGAAAGCGGCGGAAGGTTCCTCGCGGGAGTCTCGACCAACGGCGCGTCCGGGGCCAGTTCGCCACGCTCGCGGCGCCAGCCGGCCCTCGCCCGCGGGTGGTAGCGGCGATCGCGCGGGACCAGCTTGAACACCGCATTGATCAGCTTCCCCACCCGGCGGTGCCGCCGCTCGTCGCGTTCGGTCCAGGTGTAGCCGAGCCGCTCGCGGATCGGCGGGTCGTACAGGCCGATCGTCAGCCAGACGAAGTTCCGCGCCACCTGCCCGCGCACGAGGTTCCACGCGAAATCCGGCAGCCAGGGCAGGAAATGCGGTTTGGCGATGTCCTGGATCTCGAGGACGTCACGCGTGGCCTTGTTGTCCTCCAGCACGTCCTCGCACATGCGCTTCCAATACAGCTGGAAGTCCTCCCACGACTCCGGCACCGGACGCATGCTCATGCCGTACATCTCGTACCACTGCACGTGTTCTTCGAAGAGTTTCCGCTTCTCGGCCTCGCCGATGCCACCGCAGAAGTTGTCGGCGATGAGGATCGCGCTCACGAAGAACGTCGAATGCGCCCAATAGAACGTGTCCGGGTTGAGCGCGTGATAGCGCCGCCCGTGTTTGTCGACGCCCTTGATCCGATCGTGGTAACCCCGCACCTCCAGCGCGGTCTGCCGCGCCCGCGGGCCGTCGTAGATCACTCCCCCGATCGGGTAGAGCGAGCGGAACAGCCGCTGCCAGCGTTCCTCGAAGAACCGCGAGTGCTCTTCGAC
This sequence comes from Amycolatopsis sp. MJM2582, assembly GCF_000754115.1. Classification (NCBI taxonomy): domain Bacteria; kingdom Bacillati; phylum Actinomycetota; class Actinomycetes; order Pseudonocardiales; family Pseudonocardiaceae; genus Amycolatopsis; species Amycolatopsis sp. MJM2582. Next base: position 534,248 of record NZ_JPLW01000002.1, on the reverse strand, counting down.
GCCCGCGCCCAGCTCGGGGTGCATGTTCTGCATGGATCCGGCCCAGAGCGCGATGAGCAGCCCGCGCCAGTCGCCGAAGTACTTCCAGGTCAGCGAATCCGGTCCCAGCGGCCGCGGCTGTGTCATCCCCGGTCTCCTCAATGAGCTGGTTAAATTGACCACAACTGTTGTCAGGTTAAAGTTGACAACGGCCGTAGTCAACAAGAGGAGCCGATCATGGCCGGCCGCAGCTGGGCAGGCACGACCCTGGACGACCGCAAGGCCGCGAGGCGGGGACAACTCGTCGACGCGGGCCTCGACCTGCTCGGCACCCAGGGCAGCGCGGGGGTGAGCGTCCGCGCGGTGTGCCGCCACGCCAAGCTGACCGAGCGGTACTTCTACGAGAGCTTCACCGACCGCGAGGAACTGGTCGTCGCGGTCTACGAGCACATCGGAGAGCAGGCCCGGCAAGCGCTGGTCGACGCGGTGAGCGACACGGCCGAACCCGCCGAACGGGCGAAGGCGGCCGTCCGCGCCTTCGTCGAGTTGATGCTCGACGACCCGCGCAAGGGCCGGGTGCTCCTGCTCGCGCCGATCACCGATCCCGCGCTGACGACGCGCGGGATCGCGCTCCTCCCCTCGTTCGCCGAACTGGTCAGCGGGCAGCTGTCCCACGGTGACGCGGCCGAGCGGCAGATGACCTCGATCGGGCTGGTGGGCGCGCTGAGCAACGTGTTCATCGCCTACCTCGACGGCTCGCTCAAGGTGAGCCGCGAGCGCCTGATCGAGCATTGCGTCCGCCTCGTGCTCGGCGCCGACCGTCAACCCTGACCGCGTTCGGCGACCAGCTGCAGGGCGATGTCGATGATCATGTCCTCCTGCCCGCCCACGTACTTCGCGGCGCCGACGCGGTAGAGGATCTCGTGCGCCGGGACGTCGTAGCGTTCCGCGGCGCGTTCGGCGTGCAGGAGGAAACTCGAGTACACCCCGGCGAAACCCTGCACGATCGACGACCGGTCCATCACCGGCAGCCGCGTGATGTAGGGCTTCACGACGTTCTCGGCGGCGTCCATCAGCACGTCCTTGTCGACGCCCGTGCGGATCCCGAGCTTCTCGAAGGTCGCCGCGAGGACCTCGGTCGGCGAGTTGCCCGCGCCCGCGCCGAGCGCCACGAGCGAACCGTCGATCTGCCGCGCGCCCGCCCGGTACGCGAGCACCGAGTTCGCGACGCCGAAGCTCAGGTTCTGGTGCCCGTGGTAGCCGACCTGCGCCTCGTCCCCGAATTCCGCGACCAGCGCGGCGACGCGTTCGCCCGCGTCCTCGAGGATCAGCGCCCCGGCGGAGTCGACGACGTACACGCACTGGCACCCGGCGTCGACCATGATCCGGCCCTGTTCCGCCAGCGCCTCGGGCGTGGACATATGGGACAGCATCAGGAAACCGACCGTTTCCAGCCCGAGCTCGCGCGCCGCGCCGAAATGCTGGACGGAGACGTCGGCCTCGGTGCAGTGGGTCGCGATCCGGACCGCGCCTGCCCCGAGGTCCGCGGCCACCCGCAGGTCGCCGACCGTGCCGAGTCCCGGCAGCAACAGCACCGCGATCTTCGCCCGCCGCGCCTCGTCGACCGCCGCCTCGATCAGCTTCCGTTCGTCCACAAGGGAAAAGCCGTAGTTGAACGTCGAGCCGCCGAGCCCGTCGCCGTGGCTGACCTCGATCAGCGAGACCCCGGCGTCGTCCAGCGCCCGGACGGTGTCACGCACGTTCTTCTCGGTGAACTGATGCGCCATCGCGTGGCTGCCGTCGCGCAGACTGGTGTCGACCAGCCGGACCTCACGGTTCACGTCGTCCCAGCTCATGCCGCCACCTCATGGGTGGCCAGAAGGTCACCGACACGGGCGGCCGCGGCCGTCATGATGTCGAGGTTCCCGGCGTATTTCGGCAGGAAGTCCCCGTTCCCGGCGACCTCCAGGAACACCGCGACCCGCGCCTGCCCGCTCCAGCCCGGCCGGGGCGGGTCGTACTGCGGATCCGCTTTGAGCGTGTAGCCCGGCACGTAACCCTGGACGGTCTCGACCATCCGGTGGATGGATTCGCTCACCGCGTCGAAGTCCGCGTCCGGGTCGATCGCGCAGAACACCGTGTCGCGCATGATCATCGGCGGTTCGACCGGGTTGATGATGATGATCGCCTTGCCACGGCTCGCTCCCCCGACGAGTTCGATCCCGCGCGCCGTCGTGGCGGTGAACTCGTCGATGTTCGCGCGCGTGCCCGGCCCGGCCGAACGCGACGAGACGGACGCGACGATCTCGGCGTAGGGCACCGGCGTCACCCGCGACACCGCGTGCACGATCGGGATCGTGGCCTGGCCGCCGCAGGTGATGAGGTTGACGTTGGGCACGTCGAGCCGTTCGGGCAGGCCCACCGCGGGGCAGGTGAACGGGCCGACCGCGGCCGGGGTCAGGTCGATCGCGCGGATCCCGGCGGTGGCGTACCGCGGCGCGTTCGCCAGATGCGCTTTCGCCGAAGTCGCCTCGAAGACCAGGTCCGGCAGCTCGTCCCGCGACAGCAGCCAGTCGACACCACCGGCCGAGGTCTCCAGCCCGAGTTCCGCGGCCTTCGCCAACCCGTCCGAATCCGGGTCCACGCCGACCATGTACCGCACCTCGACGTGCTCGCTGCGCCTCAGCTTCGCGAGCAGGTCGGTGCCGATGTTCCCGGGACCGACGATCGCGGCCACCGCTTTCCGTTGCGCCATGCCAGGTGACGCTCCCCGAGCGGATAGGGCACACTCAACCCATGCGTGCCGCTGGGCGGAACGACGACACCGAACGAACCGGAGCGGACGGCCTCGTCGCCGCCCGGATCTCCGCGCTGCTCTCCGCCTTCCGGCCCGGCGACGACGCGCTCGGCGTCTCCGAGCTGGCACGGCGGACCGGGCTGGCGAAGTCCACCGTCCACCGGCTCACCGGCCATCTGGTCGCGACCGGTCTGCTCGAACGCGAGGGCGCGGCGTTGCGGCTCGGGCTCAAGCTGTTCGAGATCGGCCAGCTGGCCGTCCGGCGTCGCGGGCTGGTCGAGGCGGCGCGGCCGTATCTCGCGGATCTGCGTGAGGCGACCCGCAACACCGTGCACCTCGCCGTGCTGGAAGGCACCGAGGTGGTCTATCTCGACATCCTGCGGGGACCGGACGCGCCGTCGCTGCCGTCCCGGATCGGTGGCCGGTTCCCCGCGCACGCCACCGGCGTCGGCAAGGCGATCCTCGCCTTCTCCCCGGAATCCGTGGTGACACAAGTGATCGACGCAGGTTTGCCTCGCGTCAGCGTGCGGACGATCACCGCCGCCGGTCTGCTGCGCCGTCAGCTCGCCAAGATCCACGGCGAAGGGATCGCGTTCGAGCGGGAGGAGTCCGGCGTCGGCGTTGTCTGCGCCGCGAGCCCGCTGCTCGACGCGCACGGTGTCGCGGTGGCGGCGTTGTCGATCTCCGGCTGGGCGAATCGCATGCACACGAACCGCGTCGCGCCGGCCGTCCGGACCGCCGCTTTGGCTCTTTCCCGCACCCTGTAAGGGTTTACGCGACGAGCCCGCGGCGGGCCAGCTCCGGCCGCACCCCTTCGCCGAACCAGTACGCCTCTTCCAGATGCGGGTATCCGGACAGGACGAACTCCTCGATGCCGTGCGCGTGGTACTCCTCGATGAGGTCGGCCACCTCGCGGTGGCTGCCGACGAGCGCGGTGCCCGCTCCACCGCGCACCAGGCCGATCCCGGCCCATAGATTCGGGTACACCTCCAGACCGTGGACGCCGCCGTCGGTCTTCCCGCCGTGCAGCGCGGCCATCCGTTGCTGGCCGACGGATTCGCTGGCGGACAACTGTTCCTGGGTGTGGGCGATCCGCTCCGGGTCGATCGCGTCCAGCAGTTTCCCCGCCTCCGCCCAGGCTTCCGCCGACGTGTCACGGGAAAGCGTGTGCAGCCGGATGCCGAAGCGGATCTTGCGCCCCTGCTCCTCGGCGAGTTCGCGTACCTTGGCGATCTTCTCGGCGACCTGCGCGGGCGGCTCGCCCCAGGTCAGGTAGACGTCGGCGTGTGCCGCCGCGACCGGCAGCGCCGCCGCGGACGACCCGCCGAAGTAGATCGGCGGGACCGGATCCGGCGCCGCGCGCGTGGTCGCGCCCTCGACCTTGAGATGCTCGCCGTCGAAATCGAACGGCTTGCCACTCCACACTCCGCGCACGATCTCGAGGAACTCGCCGGTGCGGGCGTAGCGCTCGTCGTGGTCGTGCCAGTCGCCGAACCGGCGCTGCTCGACCGCGTCGCCGCCGGTGACGACGTTGAGCAGCACGCGCCCCTGCGAGATCCGCTGGAACGTGCCGGCCATCTGCGCGGCCAGCGTCGGCGAGATCGTCCCTGGCCGGAACGCGACGAGGAACTTGAGGCTGCGCGTCTCGCGGATCAGCGCGGCCGTCGTCAGCCAGGCGTCCTCGCACCAGGTGCCGGTCGGCGTCAGCACGCCTTCGAAGCCGTTGGCCTCGGCAGCGCGAGCGACCTGGGCGAGATAGTCGAGGCTCGGCTCACGCGCGGAGGACGCTCCGGCGGCGCGGCTGGCGTGGAAGTGCTCGACTATCGTCCGGCCGTCCCCGGTGGTGGGCAGGAACCAATGCAGCTTGAGCGTCACGGTTCCGAGCTTCGGCTTCCGGGGCGGGCCGGGTCAATCGGCGGGCTCCGCGTCCCGCGATCTGGACGCATTTAGTCCTCTGGATGCGCCTCAGCCGCCGAACATCAGCCGCCATTCCTCCAGCGACTTCGGCTGGAACACGAAGTTCGTGTCCTTCACCCGCGACAGGTTCGCCGACGGCTCGGCGGAGTACTGGTGCCCCGGGTAGACGACCGGATCGCCGTCCAGCCCGGCCAGCCACTGCAGGCTCCGGTAGATGGCTTCCGCGTCACCGCCCGGGAAATCGGTCCGGCCGCAGCCTTCGAGGAACAGTGTGTCGCCCGAGACGAGCTTCCCGTCGACCAGGAAGCACTGGCTGCCCGGGGTGTGGCCCGGCGTGTGCAGCAGCCGGATCGGCACCGCGCCGACCTCAACGACCTCGTCGTGCTCGTGCGAACGCAGGTCCGTGCCGGAGACGCCGGTGATGCGGCGGACCCACTCGGCTTCCGCGCCGTTGACGTGGATCGGCACTTGGACGCGTTCCAGCAGTTCCGCGATGCCCGGCAGCGAGAACCCCATCATCTCGCCACCGACGTGGTCGGGATGGTGATGCGTGGCGAGGACGCCGGTCAGCCGCATGCCGTCGGCTTCCAGCAGGTCCAGCAGATCGCCCACGGCGTACGCCGGGTCGACGATGACGGCCTCGTTCGTCTCCCGGTCGCCGATCAGATACGCGAAGTTGACCATCTGCGTCGCGACGGGATCCCCCACCGCGAAGTCGCGGCCCGCGAGCAACTGCCGGAAGTACAGCCTGTCAGCCATGGCGCACACCTTACGGTGCTATTCGCCGGTGGTTCCGTCGGCCAGCTCCCGCAAGACGTCCAGATGCCCGACGTGGCGCGCGGTCTCCTGAAGGACGTGGGCGAGCACCCAGCGCACGGTGAACTTCCCCGACCTGCGCGCCCGGTCGTCCGGCGAGACCCCCGCCAGCGACGACTCCGACAACGCCCACTCGGCGCGGTACGCCTCGACGACCGAGCGGGGATCGTCGTCCTCGGACAGATCCCAGCTCGGATCCGGTGAGCCTTCCCACAGCGACGGCAGGTCGGCGCCGCCCGCCTCGATCGAAAGCCACCAGCGTTCCACCGCGGTCAGATGTTTGAGCACTCCCAGCGCGCTCATTCGCGGGGACGACGGCAAGGGTGTCGCGGCCGCCTGGTCCCTGGTCAGCCCGGCGACCTTGTTGACCGCCGTCGCGCGGAGGAAACGCAGGAAGTCCCACTGGATCCCGGTCTCGTCCTCGGCGATCCGGTCCGGCCAGGCCCGCTCCACCGGCTCGGCGGTTCTCGAACTCGTGTTCGACATGCGCTCACCCTACACATCCGGCGAACTCGCGTGATCAGACGGCGAACTCGCGTGATTGAGCGGCGAACTCGCGTGATTGAAGGCGGAACTCGCGTGATCACGCGAGGGCATCACAGGGCTAGGCTCGTTTCATGTGGTGGGGATTGATCTGCGCGTTCTTCGCGGCCTGTGCCTACGGCGTCGCTTCGGTGATGCAGGCGATCGCCGCGAAGGCGACTTCGGGCACCGAAGACCGAGTCGATCCCCGGTTGCTCGTGCGGGTGCTGCGGCAGTGGAAGTTCGTCGCGGGCCTGGCGCTGGACGTCATCGGGTTCGTCGCCCAGGTCGCGGCCCTGCGCGTGCTGCCGCTTTTCGTGGTCCAGGCGGCGCTCGCGGGCAGTCTCGCGGTGACCGCGGTCGCCGCGCGCACGCTCGGCGTCCGGCTGGGCCGTCGCGAGTGGACGGCGGTCGCGGTCGTCTGCGCCGGGCTCGCGTTGCTCGGGATGTCGGCGGAGAGCGAGGGTTCGGAGCCGACCGGGCTGGGTTTCCGGCTCGTGCTGATCGGCGCGGTGGTCGTCCTCGGCACGGCCGGGATGTTCGCCGGCCGCGCGGCACGGCGGATCCGGACACCGGCGCTGGGCCTGATCGCGGGTCTGTGCTTCGGTGTCGTCGCGCTTTCCGGCCGCGCGCTCACCAGCCTCGCCCCGCTGGATCTGCTGACCGACCCCGCCACGTACACGCTGGGTGTGGCGGGCGCGCTGGCGATGTTGTTCTACGCCACCGCGTTGCAACGCGGCAGTGTCACCACCTCGACCGCGATGATGGTGATCGGTGAGACCGTCTTCCCGTCCCTGATCGGCGTGCTCGTACTGGGCGACACCACGCGCCCGGGTTTTGCGGCCGTGGCGGTCGTCGGCTTCGCGCTCGCGGTCTCCGCGGCGCTCGCGTTGGCCCGCTTCGGCGAGCCCGCGCCGATCGAGCCGGTCAGCGCGCAGCCCGGCTGACCCCGCGCCGGGAAACCAGCAGCCAGGCCAGGTACAGCCCACCGATCGCCCCGGTCACCAGGCCGACAGGCAGACCCGCCAAGAACTGCTGGGTGACCAGATCACTCGTCACCAGCAGGAGCATGCCCATCAGCGCGGCGGCGGCGAGCCCCGGGCCCGAAGACCGGGTGAGGCGCTTCGACAGCTGCGGCGCGGCGAGGGCCAGGAACGCGATCGGCCCGGCGGCCGCCGTCGCGATCGAACACAGTCCGACACTCACACCGAGCAGCACGATCCGGCTCCGCTGGACCGGCACGCCGAGCCCCATGGCCGAATCGTCGCCCATCTCCAGCAGGGAAAGCCTTCTGCCGTAGACGAACCCGGGCGGCAGCAGGACGGCGATGGCGATCGCGACCGGGACGACGTGCTCCCAGCCACGTCCGTTGAGCCCGCCGACCAGCCAGGCCTGCGCCGCGAGCCCGTCCTGCCAGGCGGCCCTGGTGATCAGATAGGAGTTGAACGCGATGAGCATCGCGTTCACGCCGATGCCGACGAGGATCAGGCGGAAGGTGTGCACGCCGCCCTTCAGCGCGAGCAGCGCGATCAACGCCGCCGTCGCGACGCCGCCGACCAGCGCGCCCAGCGAAACCTGGAGCATGCCGCCGTGCACCACGATGATCATCAGCAGCGCCCCGGCCGCGGCGCCTTCGGTGAAGCCGATGAAATCGGGGCTGCCCAAGGGATTCCCGGACAGGCTCTGCAGGATCGCGCCGCTGACCGCGAGCGCGCCGCCGACCAGCAGGGCGGTCAGCAGCCGGGGCAGCCGCAGGGTGGTCACGATGAACTCGGTGGCCCGGTCGCCGAAACCGAACAGCGTCTGGATGACCTCGCCGACGGACAGGGGGTAGTCGCCGGTGGTCATGCTGACCGCGCCGACGAAGAACACGGCGACGGCCAGCAGGGTGACGACGATCGCCGCCCGCGGGGTGACGCGCAGGGAAAGCCCGCCGCCCGGGGTGCGCAGGACGCGGGTGCTCATCCGGGGATGCTCCTTGATCGCGTTCACAGGCGGGCCAGCTTCCGGCGGCGGCACAGCGCGATGAACACCGGCGCCCCGAGGAACGCGACGACGATCCCCGCCTGCAGTTCCTCCGGCGGGTTCAGCACGCGGCCGACGACGTCGGCGCCGATCAGCGCGATCGGCGCGAGCAGCATCGAGTACGGCAGCACCCAGCGCTGATCCGGGCCGACCAGCATCCGCGCGGCGTGCGGAATGGCGAGCCCGAGGAACAGGACCGGTCCGATCGCCGCGGTGCCCGCGCCGCAAAGCAGCATCACCACGACCGCACCCAGCACCCGGGTGCGGCCGACATGGGCGCCGAGCGCCTTGCCGGTCTGGTCGCCGAGCGCGAGGACGTTGAGCGGGCGGGCGAGCAGCAGCGCGATGATCACGCCGAGTACGACGAACGGCGAGATCTGCAGGAACACGTCCCATTTGCGGCCGCTGAGCGAGCCGACGTTCCAGAACCGGAACTGGTTGAACGTCTCCGGCATCAGCAGCAGCACACCGACGATGTACGCCTGCAGCACCGCCATCACGGCCGAGCCGGCGAGCACCAGGCGGTCCGGTGTGGCGCTGCGCCCCGCCGAGCCGAGGGCGTACACCACGACCGAGGCGATCGCGGCTCCGGCGAAGGCGAACCAGATGTAGCCGAGCACGCTGGTGACACCGGCGAACGCGATCCCCGACACGACGGCGGCCGAGGCACCGGTGTTGACGCCGAGCAGGCCGGGGTCGGCGAGCGGGTTCCTGGTGAGCGCCTGCATCACCGCGCCCGCGAGGCCGAGCGCCGCCCCGACGACCAGGCCCAGCAGGGTCCGCGGGATGCGGAGGTCGTGGATGATCACCGCGTCGGTCGAGCCGTCGTTGTGCCACAGCACCGACCAGGTGGAGGTGAACGGGATGCTCTTCGACCCCACCCAGATGCTGAGCAGGAAGACGAGCGCCAGCAGCGCGAGCCCGATCACCAGACCGCCGGCGCGGAACGTCCGTGCCGCCGCGCTGGGCGGGGACGCCGCTTCGGGCGGGCGTTCGGTGACGACCACGGGACCTCCTTCGAGTGAGGCGAGGCTAACCGAACGCCGGAGTTCACCTCAACGAGCTACCTACTTAGACTAGCCTTACCTACTCCCCACTAGGAGGCGCCGGTGACCGCAACGGCCACCACCAGCCGAAGCGTCCTGCGCCAGGCGATTTCCGGGCAACGACGGCAGGTCACGCTCGCGTCCGTGCTCGCCGCCGGGCACCAGGGCGGCGAAGCACTCGTCCCGGTGATCATCGGCGTGGTGATCGACCAGGCGGTCGACGGCGGTTCCGTGGGCACACTCGTGTTCTGGCTCGCCGTGCTCGCCGTGGTCTTCGCGGGACTGTCCTACAGCTACCGGTTCGCCGCGCGCGCGGCCGAAGGCGCGTCGCTGCGGGCCGCGCACGACCTCCGCATCGCGATCAGCCGCCGGGTCCTGCATCCCGGCGGTGGCGCCGAAAACGGCAAGCTCGCCGGGGAACTGGTCAACATCGGCACCAGCGACGCGCAACGCGTCGGCGTGGTGAACGCGGTGCTGCCGTTCGGGATCGCGGCGCTGGCCGGAGTGCTGGTCAGCGCGGTCGCCCTCCTGCGCATCTCGCTTCCGCTGGGTCTCCTCGTACTGCTGGGCACGCCACCGCTGCTGTACCTCGCGCATCTCATCGGCAAACCGCTCGAACGCCGCAGTGAGGCGGAACAGGAACGGTCCGCGCACGCCTCGGGGGTCGCCACGGACCTGGTGTCCGGCTTGCGGGTGCTCAAAGGCATCGGCGCCGAACCCGCGGCCGTCGCCCGCTACCGCGACACGAGCCAGGACTCGCTCAAGGCGACGCTGCGCGCCGCGCGGGCCAAGGCCTGGCACGACGGCGCGGTGCTCGCGCTGACCGGCGTCTTCATCGCGATCGTCGCCCTCGTCGGCGGGCATCTCGCGTCGTCGGGTTCGATCAGCGTCGGCGACCTCGTCGCGGCCGTCGGGCTCGCCCAGTTCCTGCTCACGCCGTTCCTGATCTTCTCGTGGGTCAACGGCGAACTGGCACAGGGCCGCGCCTCCGCGTCCCGGGTCGCCGACCTGTTGACCACACCCGCCGCGGTGGAATCGGGCGACGGCGAACTCCCGTCGCCCACCGCCGGTAACGTGCGGCTCTCCGCGGTCTCGTACGGCAGCCTTCGCGGTGTCGACCTCGACATCCCGGCCGGGCAGCTGATCGGTGTCGTCGCCGCGGATCCGGCCGCCGCGACCGATCTGCTCGACTGCCTCGGCCGCGCGGGCGATCCCGCCGAGGGCAGGGTCGACGTCGACGGCGTTGATCTGTCCACTGTGGACCCCGAACGGGTGCGGGAGGTCGTCCTGGTCGCGGCGCACGACGCGGACCTGTTCGAAGGGACGCTCGCGGAGAACGTCCACGCCGGCGACCGCCCGCTCGACGAGGCACTGGCCGCGTCGGCGGCGGACGAGGTCGCCGCCGCGCTGCCGGACGGCACCGGGACCGCGGTCACCGAACGCGGACGTTCCCTGTCCGGCGGCCAGCGGCAACGGGTCGCGCTCGCCCGCGCGCTCGCCGCGGACGCGCCGGTGCTCGTCGTCCACGATCCGACGACGGCGGTCGACACGGTGACCGAGGCGAAGATCGCCACCGGGCTCGCCCGGCTACGACGAGGACGGACCACGATCCTGGTGACCACGAGCCCCGCCCTGCTCTCCGTGGCGGACCGCGTCGTCGTGCTCGACGGCGGCCGGATCACCGGCGAAGGCGGTCATGCCGAACTCGTCCGCGATCGCGCCGACTACCGCGCGGCGGTGCTGTCATGACCCGCGAACTCCTGCCCACCGCCGACGGCAAGCGGATCCGGGCTGTCCTCGGTGAACTGCTCCGGACGTCGAAGGCCCGTGCGGCGGGCGCGCTCACGATGCTCGTCGGCGCCACCGCGATCGGGCTGCTCACCGCCCGCCTGCTCGGCCACATCGTCGACCTGGTCATCGAAAAACGACCGGCCATCGAACTGGCGACACCGGTGGTGGCGCTGGTCCTGGTCGCCGTCGCACAGGCGATCGCGACGGCGCTGGGTGTCTCGCTCACCGCGAAACTCGGCGAAACACTGCTGGCGGACCTGCGCGAACGGTTCGTCGACCGCGCGCTGGGGCTCCCGCTGGAACAGATCGAACGCGCGGGCTCCGGCGACCTCACCGCCCGCGTCACCAACGACGTCACGGTGGTCGCGAGGGCGGTCCGCGAAGCCCTTCCCGAGCTGGGCCGCTCGGTGCTCACCATCGTGCTGACGCTCGGCGCGCTCGCCGTCCTGGACTGGCGGTTCCTGCTGGCCGCGCTGCTGGCGGCGCCGATCCAGCTGCACACCGTGCGCTGGTACGTCCGCAACGCCGTCCCGTTGTACGCGAAGCAGCGGATCGCGACGGGTTCGCAGCAGCAGCAACTGCTCGACACGATCGGCGGCGCGAAAACCGTCCGCGCGTTCCGGCTCGCCGACGCCCACGTGGAGCGTGTGCGGCAGCGGTCCGAGGGAGCGATGGACCTGATGCTGCGCGGCGTCCGGCTGATGACGAAGTTCTTCGCCCGCCTCAACCTCGCCGAGTTCATCGGTCTCTCGGCCGTGCTCGCGGCCGGTTTCCTGCTGGTGGGCGCGGACGCGGTGACCGTCGGCGCGGCGACGGCGGCGGCGTTGTACTTCCACAGCCTGTTCGGCCCGATCAACACCGCTCTCGCCTTGGTGGACGACGCGCAAGCGGCCGCCGCGAGTCTCGCCAGGCTGATCGGCGTCGCCGACCTGCCCGCGCCGCGCGAACCCGAGCGGCCCGCGAGGCCCGTCGACGCGTCGGTGAAGGCGGCCGGGATCTCCCATTCCTATGTGGACGGACATCCGGTGTTGCGGGACGTCGACCTCGACCTCTCCCCCGGTGAGCGGGTCGCGCTGGTCGGGGCGAGCGGGGCCGGGAAGACGACGCTGGCCAAGCTGATCGCCGGGATCCACGCCCCGGCTTCGGGAACGATCTGCGTCGGCGGGGTCCCCCTCGACGAGCTCGGGCCGTCCGCCACGCGGCGGGCGGTCGCGCTGATCAGCCAGGAGGTGCACGTCTTCGCCGGCTCGCTGGCGGACGATCTCCGGCTGGCCCGTCCAGACGCGTCCGACGCGGACCTGGTGGCAGCACTGGAAAAGGTCGGCGCACGGGGTTGGGCGGAGGCGCTGGGTCTCGCGACCGTCGTCGGCGAGGGCGGGCATCGGCTGACGGTGACCCAAGCGCAGCAGCTGGCGCTGGCGCGGCTGGTACTCGCGGATCCGCCGATCGCGATCCTCGACGAGGCCACCGCGGAAGCCGGGAGCGCGGGCGCGAAAGTCCTCGAGGCCGCGGCGGCCGCCGCCCTGGAGGGACGGACCGGTCTCGTCGTCGCACACCGGCTGACGCAGGCGGCGGCGTCGGACCGCGTCGTCGTGCTCGACGCGGGCGTGATCGTCGAAAGCGGGACACACGACGAACTGGTGGCCGCGGGTGGTCAATACGCAACGCTTTGGGCGGCCTGGTCGGACAACCGTTCACAGACGTGATCCGGGACGCAGCGTCACCGGTTGCAATCGGCCGGTCGGCGTCTTAGGTTAGCCAAACCTGATTCTCGATTAATCCGGCATACCGCCGGACCTCCGATCACGAAGGACGGATGATGGCCCGAATCCCCACCCTCTCCGCCGCGCGAGGGCGCCTGAAGACCGCCGGTGTACTGGCGTCCGCCCTGGTGCTGGCCGCCTCGCTCACCGCGTGCGGAGGAGGCGGCGAGTCGGCCACCCCGGCCGCGCAGAACTCCGCCGGCTCCGCGGTCGACGCGAACGCGTTCCCGACCACCATCGAGCACAAATACGGCAGCACCACCATCACCCAGGAGCCCAAACGCGTCGTCACGGTCGGCCTGACCGAACAGGACGCGCTGCTCGCCCTCGGCGTGGTCCCGGTCGGCGTCACCGAATGGCTCGGCAAGTTCCCCGGCACGATCGGCCCGTGGGCGACAGACAAGCTCGGCGGTGCCGCGCTGCCCGAGGTGCTCAAGGACGTGGACGGGCCGCAGTACGAGAAGATCGCCGCGCTGAAGCCGGATCTGATCATCGCATTGTACTCCGGGCTCACCAAGGAGCAGTACGACAAGCTGAGCCAGATCGGCGTCCCGGTCGTCGCGCAGCCCAAGGAGTACAACGACTACGGCATCCCGTGGAACGAGGCGACCAAGAAGGTCGGCCAGGCCGTCGGGCGCGCCACCAAGGCGAACGAACTGGTCAAGGCCGTCGAGGACAAGTTCGCCCAGGCTCGCAAGGAGCACCCGGAGTTCGCGGGCAAGTCGGCGCTGATGGCGTCGACCTACGAGGGCTACTTCGTCTACGGCAGCCAGGACGGCCGCTCGCACATCCTCGAATCGCTCGGTTTCAAGCTGCCCGCCGACCTCGACGCCGTCATCGGTGACAAGTTCGGCAAGAGCCTCAGCGCCGAACGGACCGACCTCCTCGACCGCGACGCGCTCGTGTGGCTGATCGACACCCCGGCCAAGGCGCAGGAGATCCTCGGCAAGGACGCGCTCTACACCGGCCTCAAGGTGGCGAAGGAAAAGCGCGAGGTCTTCATCGAGAACGAAGGCAACTACGGCAGCGCGGTCTCCTTCGTGACCGTGCTGAGCCTGCCTTACGTGATCGACCGGATCGTCCCGCAGCTTTCCGCGGCGGTCGACGGTGACCCGAAGACCGAGGTCAAGCCGGCCAGCTGAGCCTTTGGCCGTTGCGCGTGAAGGCCTCCTTCCCTCGGCTGAGCCGAGGGAAGGAGGCCTTCACGCGCTATCGGGCACGTGCTCCGGCCCGAACCGGCGCTTTCGCGTGTCTGACCGGACGACACACGTGATCAGATGGACGACACGCTCGCGGCCGCCGCGAGCCGTCCGTCCAATCACGCGTGTCGTCCGCCCGAACACGTGTGCCCTCCCGCCAGTCACGCGAGTCCTTTGGTTCTCATGAGAGGTAAGCAAAGGTGGCGCATCCGTGCCGATCAGGCGTCCGATTGATGCCTTGATATCCGTATCCATGCAGGGTCGTGAGTGATAAGGAGGGTTAGAACCACCCAAAACACTCACGACCCCCGCACAAAGCGACCAGATCGGCCGTTTGCCCCCGGGGCATCCTTTGTGGACGGTCAAAGGTCACGAGGGCGGGAGTTGTGCAGCGGCACGGTGATCTGCTTCAGCCAGGTCTTCGTGGTGAAGTCGCGGGCCTTGATCACCACCGAGCCCGACGAGACCTCGACCTGCAGTCCCTGGTTGAACGCACCGCCGAGGGACACTTCCCCGCCCTTGCCGTCATCCGTCCACCCGGTCTGAACGGCCGCGGTGTTGACCACGGTGAACCCTTCGAGGTTGCCGGTGCCCGGGACCACCCGGCGGACCACCCAGTCCGACAGGTTGAGATCCCAGTGCGTGTGCCCGGAGAACAGGAACACGTCCCGGTGACGGCCGAGAATCGAAAGCAGCCGGTCGGGCTGGAGGTAGTCGGACCGGTAGAGCTTGTTGTGCGTACCGGAAACCGTGTTGGGCAACGGATGATGGGTCAGCACCATCACCGGGCTGCGCCGGTTCGACCAGTACCGAAGCCGTTGCTCCAGCCAGGTGAACTGGGCGTCGCTCATCCAGACCTCGTCCCACAGCTTGGGGTCGTGGTACTTCGCGTACCGCTCGGTCCCGAGGCAGAGCACCGGAACCCCGCCGAACGACGTCTCGCTGTAGACCGTGTTGCGGCCCGCGAACCGGTAGAAACTGCGGAACAGCGAGTCCTCGGTCGTCCCGTTGGGCCAGGTCTCCTGGGCGAGGGTGTCGGGATCGCGCCATTTCGGGACGTAGAACTCGTGGTTGCCGATGGCCCACGCGACCTCGCGCGGATGCGGGTGCTTGTCGAAGGTCGAACGGAGTTGGGCGTACTCGAAGTCGTAGCCGCGCGGGGTGAGGTCACCCGCGATACCGAGGCCCGCGCTGCCCGGGTTGATCGCGTGCAGGTCGTCGAGCGCCTTGCCGAAATCGGTCAGGTCACCCTGGATGTCGCTGAGGATGTTGAAGCGGACGACAGGCCCGCGTGGCCCCCACTTCCCCTGCGCCTCGGCCTGTCCCGGCAGCATCGTCACTCCCGCGGCCGCACCACCGGCGGCCACCATGAACGCTCTTCGATCCATAACCCGAACGCTACTCACGTTTTATGGCCGGATTCGGTCGTGCTTCTGAACAACGCAAGTCCGTGAAGGCCTCCTTGAGGGACCAGGAGTCCCTCAAGGAGGCCTTCACGGACCGAAGCGGGTCAGGACTCCATGGCCTTGACGAGCGAAGCGGGCCGCAGGTCGGTCCAGTTGGTCTCGACGTACTCGAGGCACTCCGGACGCGAGGCCGGGCCGAACTTCGTGGTCCAGCCCGCCGGGACCTCGACGAACTCGGGCCACAGGCTGTGCTGTCCCTCGTCGTTGACGAGCACCAGGTACGTGCCGTCGGGGTTCTCGAACGGGTTCGTCATTCCTTGTTCTCCTTCTGTACGGCCGGTGAATCAGCCCGGCGAGTGAGCGCGTCCAGCGCGAGGAACCAGGCTTCCGCGAGTTCCCGCACCGAGTCTTCGGTGAGCACGGCCTCCGGCCACGACCAGTGTGCGCTCAGTTCGGGACCGCCGGGGCGGTCTTCGGCCACGACGTTGACCGTCAGCGCGTGCGAGACCGGCATCCCGTCGTCGGCACCGAGTTCGGCCGCCTCGGCCTCCGCCGCGTACGACCAGTCGGTCGCTTCGGGGACGCCGATCCGGCCCAGGTAGTTGAACTCGATCTGCGGCTTCGCGAACTTCGCGAGTTCAGGCCCGGTGTGCGGGTTCAGGTAGCGGAGCACGCCGTGCCCGATACCTCCGTCCTGCAGCCCATCGAGGTGAGCCTGGACCCGGTTCAACGCGTCGTCGGCGGCGGGCCCGCCCGCGAACGCGTCGTCCACGTCGATGTCACCCAGGTCCAAGCACACCGGGACGACGCTGGTGAACCAGCCGACCGTCCGCGAAAGGTCCGCCAGTTCCTCTTCGCGGCCGTGTCCCTCGACGTCGACCAGCACCGCCTGTCCCCCGTCCCGGCGCCAGCGGGCGACGGCGAGCGCGAGACCGGTGAGCAGGACGTCGTTGATCGTCGCCCGGGACAGCAGCGGGGCCGTCCGCTCGGTGGGCAGCCTCAGCGACATCTTCCGCACGGTCGCCTGCACGTCCCGAGCGGGGTCGAGCGGCCGCTCCAGCGGGATCGGATCCCCACCGCCCAGCACCGACTTCCACCGCCCCAGCTCACCCGCGCGGTCCTGTGTGGACAGAGCCCGCGCCCATCGCCGGAAGGAAGTGTCCACAGGGGACAGATCGGGTGTCTCGCCGCGCGCGACCGATTCCCACGCGGAAGCGAGGTCCGGCAGCAGGATCCGCCACGAGACGCCGTCGACGGCCAGGTGATGGATCATCAGCAACAACCGGCCGGAGCCCGACGAGCCCGCGTCGAACCACGTCGCGCTCAGCATCACGCCGGCGTCCGGGTCCAGCCGGGAACGAGTCGGCACCGCGTGCCGCTCGATCAGCGCGTACAGGTCGCCGTCCTCGGCGTCGACACGCTCGACGCGCGCCTCGGCCGATTCGGCCACCCGCAGCACCCAGCCGTCGACCGACCGGTCGAGGCGCGCGCGCAGCATGTCGTGCCTCGCCACGAGCGCGTCGAGCACGGTCTTCAGCTGCTCGCCGGTCATCCCGGCGGGTGTCCGAACCAGAGCGGCCTGGTGGTAACCGTCGATCGGACCGCCGAGCTCCCGGAGCGCGTGCATGATCGGCGTGAGCGCGATCGCGCCGTCGTCCTCGATCCGTTCCGCGACCTCGGCCAGCGCCGCGACCGTCCGGCCCGCGAACACGTCGTGCGGCGTGATCTTCAGCCCGGCCGCGCGTGCCCGGCCGACCAGCCGCATCGCGACGATACTGTCCCCGCCGAGGGCGAAGAAGTCGTCGTCGGAACCCAGCTCCGGCACGTCGAGCACTTCCGCGAAGAGCGCGCACAACGTCCGTTCCAGCGCGGTCTCGGGCGCGCGGCCACCGGCCAGCTCCGAGTAGTCCGGCGCCGGCAGTGCCTTGCGGTCCAGCTTCCCGTTCGACAGCGTGGGAAGCGCGTCGAGCGTGACGAACGCCGCCGGGACCATGTAGTCCGGCAGCGTCTCGGCCGCGAACCGCCGCAGCTCGTCCCGATCCACAGTGGACACCACGTACGCCACGAGCTGCTTGACCCGAGGACGATCCTCACGCACCAGGACGACGGCCTGAGCGACATCGCCGTGCCGTTCGAGCACGGCTTCGATCTCGCCCGGCTCGACCCGGAACCCGCGGATCTTCGCCTGGTCGTCGGCGCGCCCGCCGAAGTCCAGGCGCCCGTCCGCGGTCCAGCGCGCGAGGTCTCCGGTGCGGTACATCCGGGCACCCGCCGGGCCGAACGGATCCGCCACGAACCGCTCCGACGTCAGCGCCGTCCGCCCGAGGTAGCCGCGGGCGAGCCCGGCACCGGCGAGGTACAGCTCACCGGTGACCCCGGGCGGCACCGGCCGCAGCGCCGCGTCCAGCACGTAGGCGCGGGTGTTCGCGACCGGACGGCCCACCAGCGGCTTCTCGCTGTCGCCGATCCGCGCGACCAGCGCGTCCACTGTGGACTCGGTCGGCCCGTACAGGTTGAAGGCCTCCGTATCGTCCAAAGTGGCCAGACGGCGCCACAGGCTCTCGGGCACCGCTTCACCGCCGACACCGATCACCGCGAGGGGACACCGGTCGCCGTCGAGCAGGCCCGCGTCCGCCATCTGCGCGAAGAACGCCGGCGTGACCTCGATGAAGTCGAAGCCCTCCCGTTCGATCATCGCGGCCATCAGCTCGGGGTCGCGCCGCGTCTCCTCGTCCACGATGTGCACGGCGTGCCCGTCGAGCAGCCACAGTTGCGGCTGCCAGGAGGCGTCGAAGGAGAACGACCACGCGTGCCCGACCCGCAGATGCGGTTTGCCGGTGGCCTCCACCGCGGGCCGGTGCAAGGTGGCGCGGTGGCTGTGGAACAGGTTCACCACGCCGCGATGCGGGACCACGACCCCCTTCGGCGTCCCGGTCGAGCCCGACGTGTAGATCACGTACGCCGGATGCTCCGGGACGAGCGGGCGGACGCGGTCCCGGTCGGTCAGGTCGTGGGCCTGCCGGTCCTCGGTGACGAGCGCGCAGAGGGCCAGCGTCTCGATCTCGGTCCGGGGCAACGACTCCAGCAGCTCGGGCTCGGTCAGGATCACCTTGGGTCGCGCATCGGCGAGCATGGCGGCCAGCCGTTCGGTCGGATAGTCCGGGTCGAGCGGCAGGTACGCCGCCCCCGTCTTAAGGACCGCGAGGATCGCCAGCAGCACGTCGGCCGAACGCGGCAGCGCCAAGGCGACGAAGTCCTCAGGCCCCACCCCGTGGGCGACCAGCGCCCTGGCCAGCCGGTTGGCGCGTGCGTTGAGTTCGGTGAAGGTCAGGGCGACCCCACCGGACACCACCGCCGTCGCGTCGGGCGAACGCCGGACCTGCGC
The DNA here is from genome assembly GCF_000754115.1 of Amycolatopsis sp. MJM2582. Taxonomy (NCBI): domain Bacteria; kingdom Bacillati; phylum Actinomycetota; class Actinomycetes; order Pseudonocardiales; family Pseudonocardiaceae; genus Amycolatopsis; species Amycolatopsis sp. MJM2582. The sequence goes on along the minus strand of NZ_JPLW01000002.1, from coordinate 515,602 downwards.
CTCGAACAGACCGGCCACAGTGGACGGTTCGACGGCGAGGGCCGTGTCGTTCCACTCGCGCACGATCAGGTCCAGGTCGGCCTCGCCCAGGATGTCGGCCCGGCCGACGGGAGCGTCCACATCGGACACCATCGCCGCGAGCACCCGCTCCATCGCGGGCAGAAGCCGTTCCGGCAGGCCGGCGTCGAACAGGTCGGCGCGGTACTCCGCGGTGAGCTTCAGCCGTGCTCCCGGCTCCACCGCCCAGGTGAGCGGATAGTGCGTGGAGTCGTCGTGGCGCACGATCTCCCCGCGCAACCCGGCGCCCGTCTCGTCCTCGTCCGCGCCCGGGTAGCTCTCGAACACCATCAGCGTGTCGAACAGTTCACCCAGCCCGGCGCCGCGCTGGATGTCGGCGAGCCCGAAGTGCTGGTGCGCGAGCAATCCGGACTGCTCGTCCTGGACCCGGTCGAGCAGGTCGCCCAGCTTCTCGGCCGGGTCGAGCACGATCCGCACCGGGATGGTGTTGATGAACAGGCCGATCATCCGCTCGACCCCGGCCAGTTCGGGCGGGCGCCCGGCGACCGTCGCGCCGAAGACGACGTCCGATCGGCCGGTGAGCCTGCCGAGCACGATGCTCCACGCCGTCTGGACCAGCGTGTTCAGGGTCAGGCCGCGTGACCGGGCCAGTGCGGTGAGCGCCTCGGTCGCCTGTTCCGGCAACTCCAGCGACAGGCGCTCCGGCAGGGCCGGAACCCGCTGCGGGTCGTGCGGGACGAGATGGGTCGGCTCGGTCAGGCCGTCGAAGGCCTGCCGCCACGCGGACTCCGAGACTTTCTGATCCTGCTCTCCGAGCCAGGCGAGATGGTCGCGATAGTCCCGGGCGGGCGCCGGCTCGGCGCCGGCGTAGAGCTGCGACAGCTCCGCGAACAGCTGCGGAATCGACCAGCCGTCGAGCAGCACGTGCTGGTGGGTGAACACCAGCCGGTGGCGTCCGTCCGCCAGCGCGAGCAGCAGGAACCGCAGCACCGGCGCGGCAGCCGGATCGAAGCGGCGCCTGTCGTGGGCCATCTCCGCTTCGACGGCGTCCGGCGAATCCACGAAACGCCAGGGAACCGTGACCGAACGCGCCACCAGCGCGACAGGCCGACCGGACGCCAGGTAGCGGTAGCCCGTCCTCAGGACGGCGTTCCGGTCGACAAGCGCTTGAGCGGCGTCACGCAACCGAGCCGTATCCAGCGGCCCGTCGAGATCGAAGGACACCTGGACGGTGTAGACGTCGGGCCCGTCGCCATCCATCGTCGCGTGGAAGAGCAAGCCGGCCTGCAACGGCGTCAGCGGCCACACCTCGGCCGTGTCCGGCGCGACGTCGAGGATCTCCGCGCGCTCCGCCGCGTCGAGCTCCACCAACGGTTTCCCGCTCTCGGGCGCGGGTGCGTCGAGCCGCACCGCGCTGACCTCGGCCAGGGCCGCGACGGTCCGGTGCCGGAAGACGTCACGCGGGCTCAGCAGCAGCCCGGCATTCCGCACGCGGCCGACCAGCTGCATCGCGACGATGCTGTCGCCGCCGAGGCGGAAGAAGTCGTCGTGGACACCGACCTTCTCCAACCCGAGCACTCCTGCGACGAGTGACGCGAGCAGTTCCTCGCGAGGCGTGCGCGGGGCGTCGCCGGTGACCTCGCCGGAGAAGTCCGGCGCGGGCAACGCCTTGCGGTCGAGCTTCCCGTTGGGCGTCAACGGGAACGCGTCCAGCACCACGAACGCGGACGGCACCATGTACTCCGGCAAGGTGGCCTCGGCGAGCCGCCGGGCCTCCTCGACGTCGGCATCCCCGCTCAGATACGCGACGAGCCTGCCCTCCCGCAGGACCACCCGCGCGGAGAGCACGGACTCGATCTCACCCAGCTCGATCCGGAAGCCGCGCAGTTTGACCTGGTCGTCGGCGCGGCCGAGGTAGTCGAGCGCGCCGTCGGCCCGCCACCGCGCGAGGTCACCCGTGCGGTACATGCGCTCCCCCGCCGCGAACGGGTTCGCCACGAACCGCTCCGCGGTGAGCCCGGCCCGGCCGAGATACCCGCGCGCGAGCTGCTTGCCCGCCAGGTACAGCTCCCCCGCCACACCCGGCGGCACCGGCCGCAGCCGGGAATCGAGCACGTGGACCTGCGTGTTCCACACCGGACGTCCAATGGGGACGGTGTCGTCGACGACCTCCCACGAGGTCACGTCCACCGAAGCCTCTGTCGGCCCGTAAAGGTTATGCAGCGGGACGGTCACGTGAGCGGCCAGCTCCGGCGGCAGTGCCTCGCCACTGCACAGGACGCGGCGGACGCCATGCCACTCCGGCTCTTCGGCGAGGAACGCCTCCAGCATCGACGGGACGAAGTGCAGGGTCGTGTTCCCTTGGTCGCGGATCAGCTCCGCGAGATACCGCGGATCCCGGTGCCCGTCCGGTTTGGCGACCACCAGTGTGGCGCCGGTGATCAGCGGCCAGAAGAACTCCCACACTGACACATCGAAGCTCGACGGTGTCTTCTGCAGCACGCGGTCGTCGGCCGTCAGACCGTACTCGGCCTGCATCCACAGTAGACGGTTCACGATGCCCTCGTGCGGCACCACGACACCTTTCGGGCGACCGGTCGATCCGGACGTGTAGATGACGTACGCCGGGGACGCGGGATCCACGGCCCGCCGCAGGCTCTCTCCCGAATAGCCGTCCAGCACCGGCAGCTCGTCCAGAACGACCGTCGGCACAGCATCTTCGAGCATGAACGCGACGCGATCGGCCGGATAGTCCGTGTCGAGCGGCAGGTAGGCCGCGCCTGCTTTGTGCACCGCGTACAGCGCGACGACGAGGTCGATCGACCGCGGCAGCGACACCGCGACCACCGACTCCGCACCCACACCCTGGTCTGCCAGCCATCGCGCCAGCCGATTCGCCCGCGCGTCGAACTCGGCATACGACAGCTCGACATCCTCGAACACCACAGCGGGAGCATCCGGTGTCCGAGCCACCTGCGCCTCGAACAACTCCGGCAACGTGCTCGCCGGGACGTCGTGCGAAGTGTCGTTCCAGTGCGCGAGCAACGTGCGTTCGTCCTCGGCGAGGACGTCGATTTCGCCGACGGGGATCGCGGGATCGGCGGCCACCTGGTCAAGGACCCTCACCAGCCGTCGAGCGAAAGACTCGGCGGTGGCGTGGTCGAAGAGATCGGCACTGTACTCGATCGCGCCGGAGATCCCGTCGCCGTTCTCCAGGAACCCGAACTCGAGGTCGAACTTGGCGACACCCTGCGCGAAGTCCTCTTGCTCCGCACGAAGGCCGGGCAGCTTCAGCCCGTCCTCGGCTTCGGGCAGGTACACCACCATCACCTGGAACAGCGGATGCCTGGCCAGCGAACGTTCCGGGTTGACGGCGTCGACCAGGCGCTCGAAGGGCAGCTCCTGATGTTCGAAGGCGGCGAGGTCGGTCGCGCGCACCCGCGAGAGCAGTTCGCCGAACGCCGGCTCGCCGGACAGGTCGGTGCGCAGCACGAGCGAGTTCACGAAGAACCCGATCAGCGGCTCCAGCCGTTTGTCGACGCGACCGGAACTCGGGGCGCCGAGCGGGATGTCGTCCCCGGCGCCGAGCCGGTGCAGCAGTGCCGCGACCGCGGCCTGCGCGAGCATGAACATGCTGACGTCGTGCCGCTGGGCCACCGCACGCAGCCGTGCGGTGAGCGCGGCGTCGATCGGGAAGGTGACGAGGCCACCGCGATGGCTCGATTCGGCCGGACGCCGCCGGTCCGCGGGCAGCGGCAGTTCGTCCGGCAGATCCACCAGCGCTTCCTGCCAGAATCGGAGGTGCCCGGAGGCCGTCGAATCGAGCAGTTCACGTTGCCACAGGGCGTAGTCCGCGTACTGGACTGCCAGCTCTGTCCACTGTGGAGTGTTTCCGGCGAGACGCGCCTCGTATGCGGTGGCGAGGTCGGCCATGAGCGGTCCCTGCGACCACTCGTCCGTCGCCACATGGTGGATCACCAGCAGCAGGACGTGTTCCCGCGGTGACACGGTGAAGATCGTGACCCGGATCGGGAGTTCCTCGTCGAGAGCGAATCCGCGACCGGCTTCGGCGGCCAACTGCGCGGAAAGGTCGCCCGCGTCCGCGAAACGGACCTCCGGACGCGCGTCGGCCAGGATGCGCTGCGCCGCGACGCCTCCTTCTTCGACGAACAACGTCCGGAGCGGTTCGTGCCGCTCGACGAGGTCGCCGATCGCCGCACTCAGCGCCTCCGCGTCCAGCTCGCCGTGCAGCCGCCAGGCGAGCGGGATGTTGTAGGTGGGGGTTACCCCTTCGAGCCGGTAAAGGAACCACAACCGTTGCTGGGCGGGCGAAAGCGGCAGCAGCTCCGGCCGGTTCCCCGCGCTCAGGACCGGCTGGGCCGAGGGTTCCGCGAGCCGTTCGGCCAGTGCCGCGACCGTCGGCGCGTCGAAGACGTCACGGACCGACACCGTGGCGTCCAGACTCGCCGAGATCCGGCTGACCAGGCGCATCACCAGCAGCGAATGCCCACCGAGGGCGAAGAACCCGTCGTCGATCCCGACCCGTTCGACACCGAGCACTTCGGCGAACAACCCGCACAGCGCCTCTTCCCGCGCGTTCCTCGGCTCGCGGCCTTCGGCGGTCGCGAACTCGGGGGCGGGCAGGGCTTTGCGGTCGAGTTTGCCGTTCGGGGTCAGCGGGATCTCGTCGAGCACGACGAACGCCGACGGCACCATGTGGTACGGCAGCTTCGCGGCCACCGCTTCCCTCAGCCCGTCGACCGAACCGACGACGTACGCCACCAGCCGGTCTTCACGCGCGACGACCACCGCGCGCGTGACGGACTCCGACGCGGTCAGCGCCGCCTCGACCTCGCCGAGTTCGACCCGGAAGCCGCGGATCTTGACCTGATCGTCCACGCGGCCCAGGAACTCCAGCACACCGTCGTCCGACCAGCGCGCGAGGTCCCCGGTGCGATACATGCGCTCCCCCGCGACGAACGGGTTCGCCACGAACCGTTCCGCGGTCAGCCCAGGCCGGGCCAGATACCCGCGAGCGAGCTGAACACCGGCGAGGTAGAGCTCACCGGGGACGCCCGGCGGGACCGGGTTCAGCCGCGCGTCCAGCACGTACGTCCGCGTGTTCCACACCGGACGTCCGATCGGGACGGACGGCGTCGTCTCGGCACCGGCCCGCCAAGCGGTCACGTCGACGGACGCTTCGGTCGGGCCGTACAGGTTGTACAGCGGGACGTCCACGCGGGCCGCCAGGTCCGACGGCAGTGCTTCACCGCTGCAGATCACGCGCCGCAGGCCGGTGCACTCCGCTGTCTCCAGGAAGAGCGCGAGCATCGACGGGACGAAGTGGACGGTGGTGATGCCGGCCGTGCGGATCAGCTCGGCGAGATACGCCGGATCCTTGTGTCCCTCCGGTTTGGCGACCACCAGCGTGGCACCCGTGATCAACGGCCAGAAGAACTCCCACACCGACACATCGAAACTCGACGGCGTCTTCTGCAACACCCGATCGTCGGCCGTCAGACCGTACTCGTCCTGCATCCACAGCAACCGGTTCACGATGCCCTCGTGCGGCACCACGACACCCTTCGGGCGCCCGGTCGAACCCGACGTGTAGATCACGTACGCCGGAGACGACGGGTCGACGGTCCGCCCCAGGCTTTCGGAGGAGTACCCGTCGAGAACGGGCAGTTCTTCGAGCACGACCGCGGGGGCGGCGTCTTCGAGCATGAACGCGATGCGATCGGCCGGATAGTCGCGGTCGACCGGCAGGTAAGCGCCACCGGCCTTGTGCACGGCGTACAACGCGACCACGAGGTCGATCGAGCGCGGCAGCGACACCGCCACCACCGACTCCGCACCCACACCCTGGTCTGCCAGCCATCGCGCCAGCCGGTTCGCCCGCGCGTCGAACTCGGCATACGACAGCTCGACATCCTCGAATACCACAGCCGGAGCATCCGGTGTCCGAGCCACCTGCGCCTCGAACAACTCCGGCAACGTGCTCGCCGGGACGTCGTGCGAAGTGCGGTTCCAGCCGCTGAGCTGCGCGAGTTCGTCGCCGACGAGGACGTCGAGCGCGGCGACCGGCCGCTCGGGCTCGGCGGCGACCTGCTCCAGCACGGACGTGAGCCGGTCCAGCAGGCGCACGGCCGTCGTCTCGCCGGCGAGGTCTTCGGCGTACTCCAGCATCAACGTCGCGGTCGTGCCGTCGTCGACCATCGTGAAGTGCAGGTCGAACTTCGCCATCCCGGTGTCCATCTCGAACCACTCGGCGGGCAGCCCGAGCACGTCGTGCGCGTCGCTCTGCCGGTGGTAACCCACCATCACCTGGAACAGCGGATTGCGCCCCGGAACGCGGGGCGGGTTCAGCCGTTCGACGACGCTTTCGAACGGCAGGTCGCCGTGCGAGAACGCCGCAAGGTCGGCGTCGCGCACCCGGTCGAGCAGGGCGGCGAACGTCGGATCGCCGGAGAGATCGGTCCGCAGTACCAGCGTGTTCACGAAGAACCCGACGAGATCGTCGAGCGCCGCGTCGGTCCGTCCGGCGATCGGCGCGCCCAGCGGGATGTCCTCCCCTGCGCCGGTCCGGTGCAGCAGTGCGGCCACCGCAGCCTGGAGCACCATGAACGGGCTCGCTCCCGCCTTCGCCGCCAGGTCGCGCACCGCGGCCGACAGTTCCTCGGACAGCGCGGATTTCACCTTGCCGCCCTTGCCCGTCGGCTGGAGCGGACGGGGACGATCCAGTGGCAGCGTCAGCTCGTCCGGCGCCCCACGCAGTGACTCGGCCCAGTAGGCGACCTGGGCGGCACCGTGCTGGGCGAGGAAGTCCTTCTGCCACAGAGCGAAGTCGGCGTACTGCACGGGGAGATCCGTCCACACGGGACTGTCACCGGCGAGCCGCGCCCGATAGGCCGACGTGAGGTCGCCCAGGAACGGCCGGTCGGACCATTCGTCGGTCGCGCTGTGGTGCAGGACCAGCGAGATCACGTGGTCGCCATCACCGAGCCGCAGCACCCGCAGCCGGACCGGGATCTCCCGCGCCAGATCGAACGGCGTCCGCGAGAGCTCGGCGATCCGGGCACTCAGCCCGGCCTCGTCGCAGTCCTCGACGGCGAACGGGATCTCCGGCGCGTCGAGAACACGCTGGTAGGGCTCGCCGTCGTGCTCTTCGAAGACAGAGCGCAGGACTTCGTGCCTGCCGAGTACGTCGCCGAGCGCTGCTCGCAGCGCGTCGAGATCCAGGGCTCCGCGCAGACGGAAGGTCAGCGGGAAGTTGTAGGCGACCGCGTTCGCCTCCATCCGGTCCACGAGCCAGAGGCTGCGCTGGGCGGCGGAAAGCGGGATCCGATCGGGGCGCTCGGCGCGGACCACGGCGGGCCGCGCCGGTTCGCCGCCACCCGCGCGAGCGGCCAGCTCCGCGACCGTCGGTGCCTCGAACAGGTCACGGATGGCCAGTTCGGCGCCGAGTTCGGTGCGGGCCCGGCTGATGAGCCGGGTGGCGAGCAGGGAATGGCCGCCGAGGTCGAAGAAGTTGCCCTCGACGCCGACCCCCGCCACGCCGAGGACCTCGCCGAAGAGCGCGCACAGCGTCTCTTCCTCGGCGATCTCGGCCGGACGGCTTTCGGCGAGCCGCACCGTCTGTTCGGCGTCCGGGAGCGCGCGGGTGTTGAGCTTGCCGTTGTCGGTCAGCGGCAGGGCGCCAAGGGTGACGAACGCGGCCGGGACCATGTAGTCCGGCAGTTCCGTCTTGAGCCGGTCTCGCAGGCGTTGCACGAGTTCGCCGCCGCCACGCGCCGCCGTCGGGCTCGTCGCGTACTTGGCCAGGCTCGCACCCACCGAAACCGGCTGATGCACCCCGGTGACCAGCGCATCCGTCTGTCCCTTGTGGACGAAAACGGCCTCGAACGCGCCATCGGCCGACCAGGTGCAGTACACCTGGAACCCGAGCCGGTCGCCGAGTTCGTGCACGTCCTCCGGCTCGACCCCGGCCGGAGCGCGGAAGAGGTCCAGGACGTCGATGAGCGGCGCACCGGCGTCCAGCGCACGCGTCGCCTCGACCTCGGGCGCCTGACGGGCGTCCGGGATCCGGCTCACCCGCAGCGTTTCCACGCCGCCGAGGCGGTCCTCCAACGCGGCGAGCGAGCCCACCTCGTCCCAGGACGACCGCGGTGCTTGCGCGACCGAGGAAGTCTCAGCGGGCTCTTTCACCAGGACCGCGTCGTACCGGTACCGGCTCAGCTCGTTGTGCAACCGGGCCCGTTTGATCCGGACCTGCGTGGCGACGTCCGGGAGCCGCCGCGCGAGCGCGGTGAAGTAGTCCGGGTCGATCAGCAGTTCCTTCTCCAGCGCGGCACCGCGTTCGATCGCGCGGCGCACCTGGGCGACGTCGGAGGTGGCGTCGGCGCGGGTGAGCTGGATCGCGGTGTGGAAGGCGCGGGCGAGCCGCAGGTTCCGGACGTCGCCGACGAACAGCGCGCCGCCGGGGGCGAGCAGGCCGATCGCCTGGGTGATGACGTCGGTCAGGTAGTCGACGCTCGGGAAGTACTGGATGACGGAGTTGATCACGATCGTGTCGAACCGGCCGGCGGGCAGGCCGTCGAACACGTGCGCCGGCTGGGCGCGCAGGTTCACCTTGGCCGCCAGCGCCGGGTCCTGTTCCAGCTCGCGGTTCAGCTTCGCGATCACCGGCGCGGCGAGGTCGGTACCCCAGTACTCCTGGACCACCGGCGCGATCTGCCCCATCAGCAGGCCGGTGCCGACGCCGATCTCCAGCACCCGTTCCGGCTTCAGTTCGGCGATCCGGTCGACGGTCGCGCGCCGCCATTCCCGCATGTGCTCCAGCGGGATCGGATCGCCGTCGTAGCTGGAGTCCCAGCCCGCGAAGTCCTCGGTGAACAACGCGGTCGGGATCTCGGTGTACTCGTCCGAGTAGATCTGCTGCCATTCGCCGACCTGGTCGGCTTCCGCTTCGGCGCGCGCGTCCCCGCTCAGTTCGGCCGGGACGACGTAACCGATGAGCCGCTGGAGACCGGGCGCCGACGGATCCGGTCGCGCGATGACGGCGGCCTGCGCGACCTCCGGGTAGCGGCTGAGCGCGGTCTCGATCTCGCCGAGTTCCACGCGGTAGCCGCGGATCTTCACCTGGTCGTCGGTGCGGCCGAGGAAGTCGAGGTTCCCGTCGGGGCGGCGGCGCACCAGGTCACCGGTGCGGTACATACGCCCGCCACCGGGCACGAAGGGGTCAGCGACGAACCGTTCGGCCGTCAGACCGGGACGGCCGAGATAGCCGCGAGCCAGGCCCTCGCCCGCGATGTAGAGCTCACCCGCGACACCGTCGCGGACGGGCCTGAGCCAGGCGTCGACGATGTACGCGCGGGTGTTCCAGATCGGCTTGCCGACGGTCGGGGTGTCGCTGTCGGTCGTGCCGCCGCCGAGCGTGTTGATCGTGTACTCGGTGGGGCCGTACAGGTTGTAGCCGTAAGTCCCGTCGGTGTCGCGCAGTCGGTTCCACACCGACTCCGACACCGCCTCGCCACCGAGCAGGACCAGCGCGGGCCGGTGCCCGTCCAGCAGTCCTTCCTCGATCAGCAGGTGGGCATACGTCGGCGTCACGTTGACGACGTCGACCTCGTGCTCATCGCAGTACGCCACGAGCGCCCGCGCGTCGCGGCGCAGTTCCTCGTCGCAGACGTGGACCTCGTGCCCCTCCACGAGCCACAGCAGTTCTTCCCAGGACATGTCGAAGGCGAACGACACGGTGTGCGCGATCCGCAGCCGCCGTCCGCCCGCCGACGCGATGGCCGGGGCGAAGATCGCGCCCTGGTGGTTGAGCTGCATATTCGTCAGGCCGCGATACGGCGTGACGACGCCCTTGGGTTTGCCGGTCGAGCCCGAGGTGTAGATGACGTACGCCGGGTGTTCCATGCGGTCCGCGCGGCTCCGCGCGAACAGCGGGCGTTCGGCGTCGGAGATCGGGCCGTCGCCGAACGCCCTGTCTTCGTGGTCGTCGACGAGCACCCGGGGCGTGGCACCGGGCAGCGTCGCCGAGACGTCCTTTGTGGACACCAGACAGAGCGGCCCGGCGTCTTCCAGCATCACCGCGAGCCGCTCGACCGGGTAGTCGAGTTCCAGCGGAAGGTACGCCGCACCCGTCCGCAGCACGGCGAACAACGCGACGACCATGTCGATCGAACGCGGCAGGCCGAGCGCGATCACCTGTTCCGGCGCGGCGCCCTTGGCCAGCAGCAGCCGGGCCATCCGGTTGATGCGCGCGTCGAGTTCGGCGTAGGTCAGCTGTTCTTCGCCGAACACCAGGGCCGTCTCGCCGGGGGTGCGCTCCGCCTGGACGGCGAGCAGATCCGCGATCGTGTCCTCGATGACGGGATGTTCGGCCTCGGCCCAGCCCGCTTCAAGTGCGGCACGGTCCTCAGCGGACACCGTGGCCAGCGCGGCGACCGGTTTCGCCGGGTCGTCGACGATCTGCGCGACCAGTGACGTGAACCGGTCGAGCACCGACGAGGCCTCGGCGGCGTCGATGACGTCGTCCCGGTAGGACAGCGTGACCCGCGTTTCCTCGCCCGGGGTGACCACCAGCGTCAGTGGGTAATGCGTGGCATCGATGTTCAGCAGGTCGGTGATGCCGTGGCGGTGACGGAGCCCGTCGCGCCGTTCGTCACCATCGGCGTTGCGCAGCACGAACAGTGTGTCGAAGAGGACACGGTGCCCGGCCTCGCGTTGCAGCACCCCGAGGCTCATGAACTCGTACGGGGTCAGGTCCATCCGCTCGGACTGCAGGCGCCGCACCAGGCCCAGCACGGATTCGGCCGCGTCGAGCCGCACGCGGGTGGGCACGGTGTTGAGGAACAGGCCGATGGTGTTCTCGATCTCGGGCACGGCGGCGGGCCTGCCCGCGACCGCGGCGCCGAACACGACATCGTGGCGTCCGGTCATGGTCGACAGGACCAGGCCCCAGGCGGCGTTGAGCACCGAGTTCACCGTGAGACCGTGCCTGCGTGCCTGCTCGCGCAAGGCCCGGCTGAGCCCGGAGGGCAGCACGGTGTCCAAGTTGACCGGGGTCGCCGGGGCCAAGTCACGGCCTTCAGGTCCGACGACGGTCGGCTCCGCGAGGCCGGACAGCGCCTCGCGCCACGCGTTCGTGGCGGCCTCGATGTCCTGCCGGTCCAGCCAGCGCAGGAAGTCCACATAGGACCCGGCCGCGGGTAGCGTCCGGTCGTCGCCGCCGAGGTCGTACAGCGTGAACAGCTGCTCGATGAACAGCCAGGCCGACCAGCCGTCCCAGAGCAGCAGATGCCGGTTCAGCACCACCCGGTCGCGGCCGTCGCCGAGCCGCACCAGTTTCAGCCGGAACAGCGGCGGGGCGCCGAGGTCGAATCGCGTCGCGCGGTCCTCGGCCATCAGTGCTTCGAGCCGTTCAGACCGTTCGTCTTCAGGCAGCGCCGAAAGGTCCACTTCGGACACGGGCGGCTCGACTTCGGCCGCCACGAACTGGACCGGGCCGCGCAGCCCCTCGCTGGTGAAACCGGCGCCGAGACTCGGGATCCGCCGCAGCAGCGCGGACACCGCCGCCCGGAGCCTGCCGGCGTCCAGGCGGTGATCGAAGTCGATCGCCTCCTGGATCGTGTAGATGTCGACCCGGCCGGAGTTGTAACTGGAGTGGAAGAACAGGCCTTCCTGCAGCGGCGACAACGGCCAGACGTCGGCGACCGGCACCGGGCTGGACCGCTCGACGCGGTCGATCTCCTCCTGCGTCAGCGACACCAGTTCGAGGTCGGACGGCGTGAGTCCCACCGGTGCCGTCGTGTCCACGGCCGTGAGGTCGACCAGGGCGGCGGCCCAGCGTTCGGCCAGGTCACCGCCCGTGAACGTCGCCGTCAGCCTCGGGCCTTCCTCGGTCTCCTCACAGGCGACCCCGATCCGCACCGCATAGTCGCCGGACGGCGGTGTGGCCGCGTACCCGGCGACCTGCCAGTCCCCCAGCCCGGCCGGGACGCGGCCGTCGTACCGCAGGGCGATCCGCGGTTTCGCGAGCCCGGCGAGCAGCGGTCCGGTCTGGGCGTTGAGGTACCGCAGCGGGCCGTAGCCCTCGGGCATCTTCCGGACGGTTTCCTTGACGGCCTTGAGCATCGCGAGCGGTTCGCCGGACGCGGTGATCCGCACCGGGCGCACCGAGGTCAGCGCGCCGATCGTGTCCGACGGGTCGACCCGGTCGTGCAGATCGACGAGCAGGTCACCGTCGACGGCGATCTTCAGCGCGGTCAGGAGGACGTCGGTCACGTCGCCGTGCACGGCGGACGGAAGCGTGCCGACGAGCGTCCGGGTCTCCTCGACGGACAGCGTGATCCGGCGTTCGGCGACATCTCCGTCGACCTCGAAGGAGACCGGCGCCAGCGTCTCGGTCCAGTGCTCGATCTCGCCGAGCAGCGCGGGATCCTGCGCCGCGTCGGTGATCCGGCGGGCGATGGTCCGCAACGACGTCCGCGCCGGGGTGAAGACAGGCGGGTGCCCCTCGGTCACGGCTTGCCAGGCGATCCCGAGATCGGCGGACAGCGTCGTCAGGCTCCGCGCGTCCAGCAGGACCGGATGCGCGAGCAGGAGCAGCCTGCCCGGTTCGTCGAACCAGACGGCCTGCAGGAGGTTGTCGGTCAGCCTGTCCGCAGCGGCCCGGAACTCGTCTTCGAGGGACCCGGTCGCGTGACGGAGCAGATCCGCGGCCTGGACAGTCCCTTGTGGACGGACTTCGAGCGACCACAGTACCGAGGCCACCCGCGACAGCGTGAGCCGCAGGCCGTCGTGGTGGTCGAGCACGAACTGCAGGGCCGCGGCGAGCGTCTCGAGGTCGGCTCCGGAGGGCGCGGTCAGCAGTACGGACTCTGGCTGGACCGCGTCGCCCAGCTCACGCAGCCGGAGCATTTCCGGCAGCAGAGGGACGGCTCCGATGCCGTCAACGTCGGCCATCGGCTCCGCCGGCGCGGCGGACGCGGCGAGCGCCGCCGGGGTCCGGAGTTCGAACACGTCCTTGGGGCTCAGCTCGAATCCGGCCCGCCGGGCACGGCTCGACACGGCGATCGACGAGATGCTGTCGCCGCCCAGCAGGAAGAAGTCTCCGTCGGCGCCGACGGTCTCCAGGCCGAGGACGTCGGCGAAGATCCGCGTGAGCGCGCGCTCCTGATCGTTTCCAGGCGCGGCTTCGGTCCGGCCGGTCTCGGGTGCGGGCAGGGCCCGGACGTCGAGCTTCCCGCTGGGGGTCAAGGGGAATTCGTCGAGGACGACGAACGCCTGCGGGACCATCGGGGCGGGCAGTGCCTCACTGAGCGCGGTCCGCAGGCTCTCCGGATCCGCGTTCCCGGCGACGTAGCCGACGAGCGCGCCATCCTTGGCCACGACGGTCGCGGCCGTGACCTCCGGCTGCGTGACGAGAACGGCTTCGATCTCGCCGAGCTCGATCCGGTTGCCGCGGATCTTCACCTGCCGGTCGGTGCGGCCGAGGTACTCGATCTCGCCGTCGGCGCGGCGGCGCACCAGATCGCCGGTCCGGTACAACCGCTGCCCCGGCTCGCCGAACGGGTCGGCGACGAAGCGTTCGGCGGTCAGGCCGGGCCGTCCGTGGTAACCGCGGGCCAGCTGGACACCGGCGAGGTACAGCTCGCCCGCCACGCCGTCGGGCACCGAGCGGAGGCAGGCGTCGAGGACGTGCAGCCGCGTGTTCCACACCGGACGTCCGATGGGGACGGTGGCGCCGTCGGCTCCGGTGCAGGCGAAGAAGGTCACGTCCACGGCGGCCTCGGTGGGGCCGTAGAGGTTGTGCAGCGGGACGCCGGTGAGCGAGCGCCAGCGTGCGGCGGTCTCGCCGGGCAGCGCCTCGCCGCTGGAGAACACCTGACGCAGCGATCCGAGATCGCCGGTGGCCTCGTCGCTGGCGAGGAAGGCGGCGAGCATCGACGGGACGAAGTGCAGGGTGGTGATCCGCCGGTCCCGGATCACGCGCGCGAGATAGGCGGGATCGCGGTGGCCGTCCGGTTCGGCCAGCACCACCGTGGCGCCTTCGCACAGCGCCCAGAAGAACTCCCACACGGACACGTCGAAACTCGACGGCGTCTTCTGCAGCACGCGGTCCGAGGGCGTCAGCCGATACTCGTGCTGCATCCACGCGAGCCGGTTGACGATCGCACGATGCGTGACGGCCACGCCCTTCGGTCGCCCGGTCGAACCCGACGTGTAGATGAGGTACGCGGTGTTGTCCGGTCCCGCGGGCGCGCCTTCGACGTCGTCCACGGGCTCGCCGGTCACGGGGACCCGCGTCAGCCCGGCGACGTCCGGGATCCTCGCGGCCGTCCCGGGTTCGGAGAGCACGAGACGCGCGCCGGAATCGGCCAGCATGTATTCGAGCCGGTCGGCCGGATAATCGAGGTCGATCGGCAGGTAGGCGGCCCCGGCCTTGAGGACACCCAGCAACGCGACCATCAGTTCGGCCGACCGCGGCACGGCGACGGCCACGACCTCTTCGGGACCGGTTCCCAGGGAACGCAGCCTTCGCGCCACGTTCTCCGCGCGGGCATCGAGGTCCGCATAGGACAGTTCGATGTCTTTGAACATCACCGCCGTGGCGGAAGGCGTCTTGGCGACCTGCGCGGCGAAGGCCTCGGCCAGTGTGCGCTCCAGTACGGGGTGCGCGGTCGCGTTGAGTTCGGCCAAGCGGCCGCGTTCGGCGGGCGACAGCAGGTCGAGCGCGGCGACCGGGAGACCGGGGTTCGCGGTCAACGTCTCCAGCAGCCGCGCGAACCGCTCCGCGAGCTGTCCGGCCGCGACCGCGTCGATCCGGGCGGCGTCGAATTTGAGGCTGAACGCCAGGTCTTCGCCCGGGGTCGCGATCACCGCGACCGGGAAGTGCACCGCATCGGTGACTTCAACGCCCGTGAGGCGGAGGGTTCCGGAGGCGTGCTCGTCGTCGCGCGGGAAATTCTCGACGACGACCAGCGTGTCGAACAGTTCTTCCTGCCCCGCGCCCGCGAGGCGCTGCAGTTCGCCGAGGCCGAGATGCTGGTGGTCCAGCAGGGCCGCCTGCTCGTCCTGCAGTCGCCGCAGCACGGCGGCGACGGTCTCGGCCCCAGACCAGCGCAGCCGCACCGGCACGGTGTTGATGTAGAGGCCGACCGCCGATTCGAGGCCGGCGGCGCCGGTGTCGCGGCCGGAGACCGTGCTCCCGAACAGCACGTCGTCCCGGCCGGTGAGCCCGCCGAGCAGCAGCCCCCAGGCGCCGTGCAGGACGGTGCCGAGGGTGAGCCCGTGCTCGCGGGCCATCGCGGACAACGCCGTCGTCGCCTGCTCGCCGAGGTTCAGGTGCAGCCGCGACGGCCGTCTCGCCACCCCGGCTCGTTCGTCGATCAGCCGGGTGGGTTCGTCCACTCCGGACAGTGCCGTCCGCCAGGCTTCGCGCGAGACCTCGTGATCACGCGATGCGAGCCGCCGCAGGTGGTCGGCGCGGGTGCCCGCTTCCGGCGGTACGGGCGCTCCCCCGTACGCCGCGAGCAGTTCGCGCAGCAGCACCACGACCGACCAGCCGTCGGCGATGATGTGGTGGAACGTGAGCGCCAGTTTGGCGCGATCCTCGCCGAGCCGGGTGAAGGTCGCCCGCAGCAGTGGCGGGCGGGCGAAGTCGAACCGGCGCGCACGATCGGCCTCGAAGGCCGCCTCCGCGTCTTCGGCGGTCACCTCGCGCCAAGGCAGTTCGGCGTGCCGTGCCACCGTCTGGACGACCCGGCCGCCGTCGAGCTGCCGGAAACCGGACCGCAGCGACGAATACCGGTCCAGCAGCGTCTGCACCGACCGGCGCAACGCGTCGGCGTCGACGTCGCCTTCGAGGTCCAGCACTTCCTGGACCGTGTAGATGTCGGCGGCCGAACCGCCTTCGAATTCCGCGTGGAAGAAGAAGCCTTCCTGCAACGGCGTCACGGGCAGGACTTCGGCGTATTCGGCGAACGACGCACGTTCGGCGTCGGTCAGCTCCAGCAACGGCCTGTCGTCCACAGTGGACTCGACGCTCACTGTTTCCGCACAGACGGCCAGCGCTTCGGGAGTCCGGTGCTGGAAGACCTGGCGCGGGGTGATGGCGAGACCGTGTTCCGCCGCGCCCAGCACCAGCCGGATGGACAGGATGCTGTCGCCGCCGAGGGAGAAGAAGTCGTCGTCCGCGCCGATCGTGGCCAGGCCGAGGACACGCGCGGCGACGTCGCAGAGGATCCGTTCCCGCTCGGTGCCCGGTGCGCGGCCGGTCACGGCGGCACCGAAATCGGGCAAGGGCAACGAGGTGCGATCCAGTTTGCCGTTGGGCATGATCGGCAGCCGGTCGAGTTCCACGAAGGCCGACGGCACCATGTAGTGCGGCAACGCCGATTCCGCGTGGGCACGCAGGTCCTTCAGCAACGAAGGCGAGCCATCGGCCTGCGGCACGACGTACGCCACCAGGCGCCGGTCCCCCGGCTTGACCTCACGCGGCACAACGGCGATCCGCTCGACCCCGGCGTACGCGGCGAGCGCGGATTCGACCTCCCCGGGTTCGATCCGGAAGCCGCGGATCTTGACCTGGTGATCGGTACGGCCGAGGAAGTCGAGGTTCCCGTCCGAGCGCCAGCGGACCCGGTCGCCAGTTCGATACATCCGCTCGCCGCCACCGGTGAACGGGTCGGCGACGAAGCGTTCCGCCGACAGCCCCGGACGCCCCGCGTAACCCCGGGCGAGACCGCGTCCGCCGACGTACAACTCCCCTTCGACGCCGACCGGGACCGGCCGCAGCGCGGTGTCGAGGACATAGCAGCGGGTGTTCGGATCCGGGATACCGATCGGGATCGGCCCGCTCCAGCCGGGCTCGGCCGCCCACAACGTCGAGTTCACCGTCGCCTCGGTCAGCCCGTACGCGGCGACGACGTTCAGGTCTTCGGCCCAGCGCGCGATCAGTTCCGGCGGGACGGTCTCGGTGCCGACGATCAGTACCGCGCCCTTGGGTAGCTCGCAGTCCGCCGGGAGGGCCGCGACCAGCGACGGCGGCAGGATCATATGCGTCGCCGCGTTGGCGGCGATGTAGCCGGTCAGCTCGACGCCCGCCACACGACGGTGCGACGGCACGACGATCAGCGTCCCGCCGACGCACAAAGACATGACCAGATCCCAGACCGTCACGTCGAACCCGGTGGAGGCGAACTGCACCACCCGGCTGTCCTCGCCGATGCCGATCCGCTCGGTCGCCGTGCTGATCAGGCTGCCGATCCCGTCGTGGGACAGGACCACGCCCTTCGGCTTCCCGGTGGAGCCCGAGGTGTAGATGACGTACGCGGCCCGGCTCAGCGCGATCCCGCTCACGTCCACAGTGGACGCGTTAACCTCCGCGAGCTCGGCGATGATCTCCGGATCGTCCAGCAGGATCCGCTCGACGTCCACACCGGACGGGAGCTGGACGGATTCCTCCACAGTGGACACCACGATCCCGGCGCCCGCGTGCGCGAGCATGTACGCGAGGCGGTCCTCGGGGTGGTCCAGGTCGAGCGGGAGATACGCGGCCCCCGCCTTCATGACACCGAGCAGGGCGACCACGAGATCGGCCGAACGCGGCATGGCCACGCCGACGACGTCCTCGTCACCGACCCCGCGCCGGCGCAGCAGCCGCGCGAGCCGGTTGGCTGCGGCGTCGACCTCGGCGTAGGTCATCCGGACGTCCTCGCAGACGACGGCCTCGGCGTCCGGTTTCCGTGCCACGACCCGGGCGAACGCCTCGGGCCAGGACACCTTGGGCGAATCCGCGACCGCGGTCCCGAGCTCCAGGACTCGGTCCCGCTCTTCCGCCGAGAGCAGGTCGATGGCGGCCAGCGGCAGGTCCGGCCCTGCCAGCAGAGCGTCCAGTACCGCGGCGAACCGGCGGCGATGGTCGGCGAGTTCGTCGTCGGACGACACGGCCGCATCGGCGTCGAAGTCGAAGCGGAGACCTCGGCCCTCGCCGGCGTCGTAAACGGCGATGGCGACGTCGCTGATCGGCCCGAGTTCGAGGTTGTGCGTCGTCGCGCTCGCGTCGCCGAACGCTAGTTCGCCGTCCACGGCCATGTAGTTCACGCTCAGCCCGACGAGTTCGTGCACCCCGCCGCTCGCGCCGAGTTCGCGGGCGAGGTCCTCCCCGCGGTACCGGCTGTGTTCCAGCAGGGCGGAGACCTTCTCCGCGACTTGGGCGACGAGCCGCGACGGTGTCGTCTCGGGCCGCACGGTCAGCCGAAGCGGCAGGACGTTGGAGACCATGCCCGGCTGCTCACGCAGGGCGCGGGTGGTGCGCGCGGTGACCGGGAGGCCGAGGACGAGGTCTTCGGCACCGGTCACACGATGGGCGTACGCCGCGACGGCGGCGATCGCGACCCGGGACAGCCGCGTCCCCGCGTCCAGCGCGAACTTCCGCAGCCGTCCTGCCTCGGCGGCGGGCAGTTCCCACGAATGCCGTCGCAGCCGGCCCCGGCCCGCCGACGCACGACCGAGCAGCCGCACCGGGTTCGGCCTGCCGGCGAGTTCACCCAGCCAGTAGTCGCGGTCGGCTTTCCCGTCATAGCCGGCCTCAGCCAGTCCCGACAGCGGCCAGGAGACCTCCTCGGCGGTGCCCGAATAGAGTGCCGCCGCGCGGCGGGTCAGGATGGCTTGCCCGTGCGCGTCCATCACCAGATGGTGGTAGCGCTGGAACCAGCGGACCCGGTCCCCGGCCAGGATCAGCAGCGTATGCGCGGTGAGCGGCCCCCGTTCGAGGTCGGCCGCCACGGTGAGTTCACCCCGTGCCCATTCGTCGGCCGCCCGCTCCGGATCCGGCTCACCGCTGAAGTCGAGAACGGCGACCTCGCCGGGAGCGACCGGACGCTGGACCGGCGTGTCGCCGTCCAGCCCGACCGTCACGTGCAGGCACTCGGCCTCCGCGACCGCCCGCCGAACGGCGTCGCCCAGCCGGGTGAGGTCGATGGCGCCGCGAAGCTCCACGACCCAGCCGATCGTGTAGACCGGATCGGCCGGGTCGAGCTGCTGGGCGAGCCAGATCCCCTGCTGTGCCGGGGTCAGGGGAAAGCCGCGGTTCATCGGGTTTGCCTCCACCGTTCGGAAACGCTCGGGATCGTCCGGGCCTCAGGCGGGCCCGGACCCGCTCACCGCGTACGCGGGCCGGGACGCGCCGGCCGCGCGCCGGTCCACAATGGACTGGAGGATCTCGCCGACCCGGACGGCGGTGTTGGACAGCAGCGAAGACGTGATGCCGTGCGTGTGCTCGGTGCCGCCCTGCAGGTAGATCCCGCCGTCGAGCGGCGGTTCGGTGACGATCCGGTAGTCGCGTTCGACGCGGAGCCTTCCCTCGTCGTCGCGCGCGCAGGTGGAGGCGAGCTCGCCGAGCAACGGGGTCGGGTCCGCCGGGCTGTACCCGGTGGCGTACACGACGAAGTCGGCGTCGAGCCTGGTCCGCGCCCCGGTTTCCAGCGCCTCGACGGTGACCCGCACTTCGGAGCCGGTGTCGGTGACCTCGGTGGGCCGGGAGACGTTGATCAGCTTCAGCCGCTCGATCCCCTGCACCTTCTCGCGGTAGACGCGCCGGTACAGCTCGTCGATGAGTTCGATGTCCACGGCCGAGTAGTTGGTCGCGCCGTGGTAGCGCATCAGGCGGTCCTTGACCGCTTCCGGTGCCTCGTAGAACCGGCCGACCGCCTCGGGGTCGAAGATCCGGTTGGCGAACGCGCTGTCGTCGGCCGGGCTGTAGCCGTAGCGCGCGAACACCGCGCACACCTCGGCGCGGGGGAAGCGATCGTGCAGCAGCGCGCTGACCTCCGCCGCGCTCTGGCCGGCGCCGACGACGACGAACCGGCGCGGCTCCTCGGCGGCCAGGCCTTCGAGCCGGTGCAGGAGTTCGCTGTTGTGCCAGATCCGTGTGCCCGGCGTCACACCTTCGGGGAGATTCGGCCGCAGCCCGGTGCCCATCACCAGGTTGCGGGCGCGCAGATTCACCAGTTCGCCGTCGGTACGGGCGTGGACGTCGAAGAACACGATCTCGTCGCCGTCGAACACCGGCGTGACGGAAAGGACCTCCGTGCCGTAGGAGACCAGGTCGTCGACCTTCTCCGCCGCCCATTCGAAGTAGTCGTGGAACTCGATCCGCAACGGGAACAGGTTCTTGTGGTTGATGAAATCGACCAACCGGTCCTTGCTGTGCAGATACGACAGGAAGCTGAACGAGCTGGTCGGGTTCCGCATAGTGGCGAGGTCCTTGAGGAAGGACACCTGCATGGTCGCGTTGTCGATCAGCATCCCGCGGTGCCAGCCGAAACGGGCCTGGCGCTCGAGGAAGTGGGCCGTGACGGTCTCGGCCCCTGGCGCGGCGTTGTGCTCGGTGACGGCGATGGCGAGCGCGAGGTTCGAGGGACCGAACCCGACCCCGACCACGTCGTAGACCGGAACCCGTTCACCGACCACTGCTCGTGCCATCTTGAACCCCTTGCGCGGCTCAGCCGCATCTCGGTACTTCGCAACAAAGACCAGGGAACCCTAACCTAAGTTAGGTGAGGCTCAACTAGTACTTTCAGTGGTGATGTTCATCCCTCGACCAGGAGGAGGCCGGTCCCATGCGGGTCGCCATGTTCGGATACCAGACCTGGGGACACCGCACCCTGCGGGCCTTGATCGACGCGGGCCACGAGGTCGCCCTCGTCGTCACCCACCCGAAGAGTGACCACGCCTACGAGAAGATCTGGTCCGACTCCGTCGCGGACCTCGCCGAGGAGAACGGGATCCGCGCGCTGCTGCGGCAGCGTCCCGACGACGCGGAACTGCTGGCGGAGCTGAAGGAAGCCGATCTCGACCTGATCGTCGCCAACAACTGGCGCACCTGGCTGCCGCCGGAGATCTTCGAGATGCCGCGGTACGGGACGCTGAACGTCCACGACTCGCTGCTGCCCGCCTACGCCGGCTTCTCACCGCTGATCTGGGCGCTCATCAACGGCGAGAAGGAGGTCGGCCTCACCGCCCACATGATGGACGCCGACCTCGACGCGGGCGACATCGTGCTGCAGCGCTCCGTCCCGGTCGGACCGAAGGACACGACGACCGATCTGTTCCACCGGACGGTCGACCTCATCGCGCCGATCACCACCGAAGCCATCGAGCTGATCGCGAAGGGGGACTTCACCCCGGTCAAACAGGACAGGTCGAAGGCCAGCTTCTTCCACAAGCGCGCCCTCGAAGACAGCCTCATCGACTGGTCGTGGCCCGCGGACGAGATCGAGCGGCTGGTGCGCGCCCAGTCGGACCCGTACCCCAACGCCTTCACCTACCACCGCGGCAAGCAGCTGCGCGTGATCCGCTCCTCGGTGTCGGTGGGCCAGTACGGCGGCACCCCCGGCCGGATCTTCATCCGAGAGGGTGACGGCGTCGTGATCGTCGCCGGGCCCGAGTCGCGCCGCGGCCGGTCGCACGGGCTCGTCATCGAGCGGGTGCGGACCGAGGACGGCACCGAACTGGCCGCGACCGAGTACTTCCGCACGATGGGCGGATACCTCACCGCTCGTCCCTGACCTGCGGTTTCCGCGGTCCCGCGAAAAAGTCATCGCGGGACCGATGAGTTCCGGCGAAGGGCGCCGTTACATCGGGTAAGAACACTCGATGGGAGGCGCCATGACCGACACGATCGCCGCGGCGAAGGCGGGAGACGAAACCGCCTTCGCCGCGCTCACCGGACGACACCGCCGGGAACTGCACGTCCACTGCTACCGGATGCTCGGCTCGTTCGACGAGGCGGAAGACGCCGTCCAGGAGGCGCTGCTCAACGCGTGGCGCGGGCTGGACACCTTCGACGGTGGCAATTTCCGCGCGTGGCTGTACCGGATCGCCACCAACGCCTGCCTCGACGCGATCCGCAAGAAGGACCGGCGGGTGCCATCGGTCCGCTCGTTCGCCGAAGTCCCTTGGATCCAGCCGTATCCGGACCGCCTGCTGGACGAGATCGCGCCATCGGAGGCCGAACCGCACGCGCTCGCCATCGCCAGGGAAACCATCGAGCTCGCCTTCCTCGCGGTCCTGCAGATGCTGCCGCCGAGGCAACGCGCGGTGCTGATCCTGCGCGACGTGCTCGGCTGGCAGGCCGCCGAAACCGCCGAACTGCTCGATCTCTCGGTCCCCGCCGCGAACAGCGCCCTGCAACGGGGCCGCGCGACCCTGCGTGAACGCCTCCCGCAGCAGCGCGGCGAATGGTCGGTCTCGGCTCCCTCCGAAGAGGAACGGGCGCTGGTCCGGCGGCTCGTCGAGGCCCACGACAGCGGCGATTTCAGCACTTTGAGCAGTCTGGTCCGCGACGACGTCCGCGTGACCATGCCGCCGGAACCCCACTGCTACATCGGCCTCGAACACCTCGCCCGGCACGGCAGGATCGCCGAAGAGATGGGCGAATGGCGCGCCGTCCCCGTCGACGCGAACCGGATGCCCGCGTTCGCCTCGTACCTGCGGCGTCCCGGCGACACCGTCTTCCGCGCGTTCAAGCTCGACCTCGTCCGCGTCGTCGACGGCAAGGCCGCGGAGTTCACCACGTTCGACAGTCACCTGTTCCCGGCCTTCGGCCTGGACGCCATCCTGGAGGGAAAGTAATGCCGGAGAAGATGACCGACGACCAGCGCCGCGCCTTCCTCGCCGAAGGCACCCGCACCGCCGTCTTCGCGACGGTCCGCCCCGACGGCAGGCCGCACGCGGTACCGGTCTGGTTCGCCCTCGACGGGGACGACATCCTGGTCAACCTGGGTGCGGACACGGTCAAAGGCAAGGCGCTCAAGGAGAATCCGCGGGTTTCGGTGGTCGCCGACGACCCGACCCCGCCGTACTCGTTCGTCAGCGTCGAGGGTGTCGCGGAGATCGTTTCAGATCCGGACGGCGTCCGTCTCGGCTCGGAACTGATCGCCCGGCGGTACCTCGGCGAAGCGGGGCAGGAGGTCATCGACGGCTGGCTGGCGTACGCGACGTCGCCGGGGAAGGTGATCGTGCGGGTGCGGCCGGAGCACTTCGTGGCCATCGCGAAGGTCGGCGGCTGACCGCTTCCCAAGTACATGAAGGCCCCCTTCCTTGCGCCTAAGTACAGGAAGGGGGCCTTCATGTACCGCCGAGCGGGAGCCACTTGGCCCCTGCGGGCGCCGGGCGTCAGGATGGGCCCGTGGCCGAGATCGTTTTCGACGACAGCACTCGTGTCTGGCTCATCCGCACGGCAGCCACGAGCTACGCGCTCCGGCTGAGCGACGACGACGCGCCCTCCCACGTCTACTGGGGCCCGGCGCTCACCGCCGATCAGCTCACCGACATCCTCAGCCGGACCGAAGAACGCTGGGACGCCTTCAACGATCCCGCCGAGGGACTGGACGAACTGGCCGCCGACGGCGGCACCCGCTACTGGACCCCTGCCCTCCAGGTCCGGTTCGCCGACGGGACCCGCGCCCTCGAATGGCGCTACCTCGGCCACGACATCGACGACATGAGCCTGCGCGTCCACTTCCGCGATCGCCACTACCCGCTGCGGATCACGCTCGGCTATCGCGTCCCGGCGGGCACGGACGTCATCGAACGCTGGACCGAACTCGCCCACGACGGTACGGACGGCCCGATCGAGATCATCCGCGCCGACTCGGCGACCTGGGTCGCGCCGATCCGGCCGGACTACCGGATCAGCCACGTCACCGGCCGCTGGGCCGCCGAGAGCCAGCTGCTCCGCGAGCCCGTCCCCCACGGCGAGACCACGTTCGGCAGCAGGCGCGGCATCACCAGCCATCACGCCAATCCGTGGGTGATGCTCGACGACGGCGAAGCCACCGAGCGGCACGGCGAGGTCTACAGCGCCGCGCTCGCGTGGAGCGGTTCGTGGCGGATCACCACCACGCGCTCCTCCACCGGCCGGCTGACCGTGACCGGCGGCTTCGGCCAGGACGGCGTCGTCCCCCGGCTCGCACCCGGCGACACGCTCACCACCCCGGTTTTCGCCGGGCTGTACACCGACGGCGGATTCGGCGCCGCGAGCCGCGCCTGGCACGCGTACGCGCTCGACCACGTCCTCCCGCATCCCGGCGAACTCCGGCCGGTGCTCTACAACTCCTGGGAGGCAACGGGTTTCGACGTCACCGAAGCCGGGCAACGCGCGCTCGCGGAGAAGGCCGCGGCGCTCGGCGTGGAACTGTTCGTGATGGACGACGGCTGGTTCGGCGCCCGCAGCGGTGATCACGCGGGCCTCGGCGACTGGCAGGTCAACCGCGACAAGTTCCCCGACGGTCTCGAACCGCTCGTCCGCGAGGTGCACCGGCTCGGCATGAAGTTCGGGCTCTGGGTCGAACCCGAAATGGTCAACCCGGACAGCGATCTGTACCGCGCCCACCCGGACTGGGTCCTGCACCATCCACATCGGACCCGGTCCGAACTGCGACGGCAGCTGGTGCTCAACTTCGCCCGGCCGGACGTCGCCGAGTGGGCGTTCGGCACGCTCGACTCCCTCGTCGGCGAGCACGGCATCGACTTCCTGAAATGGGACATGAACCGCCCCTTCAGCGAAGCGGGCTGGCCCGGGGCCGTCGATCCGGACACGCTGTGGGTGGAGCACACCCGCTCGGTCTACGCGATCATGGACCGCCTCCGCACCCGCCATCCCGGGCTGCGGTTCGAGGCGTGCAGCGGTGGTGGCGGGCGGATCGACCTCGGGGTGCTGGCCAGGACCGATCAGGTCTGGACGTCCGACAACACCGACGCGCTCGACCGGCTCGTCATCCAGCACGGCTACGGCCAGGTGTACCCGGCGCGCGCGATGTCGGCGTGGGTGACCGACGACCCCAACTTCGTCACCCGGCGGTCCACTCCCCTGCGTTTCCGGTTCCACGTCGCGATGGCCGGTGTGCTCGGGATCGGCGGCGACATCGTGAAATGGCCCGAGGAGGATCTGCTCTACGCGCGCGAACAGATCGCGCTGTACAAGGACATCCGGCCGATCGTCCAGCACGGCAGGCTCCACCGGCTCGTACCGCCTGCCACCGACGGTGTCTCCGCGCTGCAGTACGTGGCGGCCGACGGCGGACGCGCGGTGGTGTTCGTGTTCCGGCAAGCGGCACATTTCCACACTCACGAACGACCGCTCCGGCTCGACGGTCTCGACCCCGCCGCCCGCTACCGCGACGAGGACATCGGAAAGGTGTGGCACGGCGCCTCGCTCCTGGCACACGGCCTGTCACCGGGCCTTCCGGACGGCGATTTCGCCAGTGCGGTGATCCGGTTGACGAAGGTTCGAGCCAGCCGATAGATCAGATGTATCCTCACTTTTCACTCGCCGATGCCCGCCGGAGCTGCTTGACATCGCCCTAGACATCCGATCGAATGCCGTCGTATATGAGACGTCGTGCATCGCCGCGAGAAGGGTGACCGGGGCATGAGAAAGTCCTTCGCGTTGGGAGCCGCACTACTCCTCGCCGCGAGCCTCACCGGCTGCACCGTCGGCGGCGGGACGGATGCCTCCGACGGCGAGATCACCTTCCTGACGTTCGAGACGCCGAACCTCCCACCGTCCTATTGGGACTCCGCCATCAAACGCGTCACGGACAAGAATCCCGGCCTGAGCGTGAAGAAACTGGTCGCCCCGTCGACCGACCGCACCGGCTACGCCAAACAACTCCTGCAGTCCGGCCAGTTCCCCGACGTCGCGATCGCCGTCGATTCGGCCGGGTTCGCCGAATCGGGCAACCTCTACGCGTGGACACCCGAGGAACTCAAGGACTTCCAGTTCCCCGGCGCCAACCCGATCAAGGGCGGGCACCACCAGCTTCCCGCCAACACCCAGACCATCCCGCCGATCTACTACAACAAGAAGCTCTTCGCCGACGCCGGGATCACGTCGGTTCCGTCGACCTGGAGCGAGCTCCTCGCGGCGTCGGAGAAACTGAAGGCCAAGGGCATCACGCCGTTCACCATCGGCGGCGGCAAGGAAGGGTTCCCGTCCGCGATGCTGCTGGACGGCCTGGTCAGCGTCGAGGTCTACGGCAAGACACCGGACTGGCTTTCCCAGCGGCGGGCCGACAAGGTCAAGTTCACCGACCCGGCCTTCCAGCAGGCGTTCGGCAAATTCGCCGATCTGGCGGCCAAGGGCTACCTCGACAAGACGCAGGTGTCGCGCGACTACTCCGCGACCGAGGCGGCCTTCCTCAACGGCGAGGGCGCGATGTACCCGATGGGCAACTGGTTCGCCGCGAGCGCCGACGCCAAGAAGCCGCCGTTCGAGATCGGCGTCTTCAACTTCCCATCCGAGGACGGGAAACTCGTCGTGCCCGCGTACACCGGTGGCGGCATCGTCGTCAACGCGAAGTCGCGGAACCTCGACGCGGCGAGGAAGTTCGCGCTCGCGTTCCAGCTGGACAAGGAACAGATCGACGCCTCGGTCAAGGCAGACGGCCTCTTCCCCGCGATCAAGGGCTACACGCCGCCGGCCGACGTCGGGCCCGTCTTCAAAGCGGGATACGAGCTGTACAAGGAAGCCGTCGCGAAGAACGCCGTCGTGAACGCCTTCAGCTGGGAGACCGCGGACGACGGGCTCCTGCCGGGGATGAAGGACAAGGTGTACCAGGCCGCGCAGGACGTCATCACCGGCCGCAGAACGGTGGCCGACGCGTGCGCGTTCCTGGACACCGAGTGGGCGAAGGCGCGCTGACACCACGATGGGGAGAAAACCGATCCTGCCGCGCGTGTGGCATTTCGCCTCGTTCGGCGCGCCCGGCGTCGTCATCTACCTGTGCTTCGTCATGGCGCCGATCCTCATCAGCTTCGGCTACAGCCTGACGAACCACAACCCGTTCAGCCCGCCCGCGGAATTCGTGGGTCTCGAGAACTACCGGCTGCTATTCCAGGACGAACAGTTCCTGACCGCGCTCCGGGTCACCACGATCCTGACCGTGATCGTCGTGGTCGTGCCGAACGTGCTCGGTCTCGGTGTCGCGGTGCTGCTCGACCGGAAAGGCTGGCTGTACAACGCTTTGCGGAGCGTGTTCTTCACGCCCGTGATCCTCAGCTCGGTCGTGGTCAGCATCATCTGGACGAAACTCCTCGACGACCGGGGCCCGGTCAACGACGCGCTCCGCGCCCTCGGGGTCGAGCATCCACCGGGCTGGCTCTCCGACCCGGATCTGGCGCTGTACTCGGTCGCGTCGATCGTGTGCTGGCAGATGCTGGGGTTCTGTGTGGTCGTGTACCTCGCGGGCCTGCAGGGCGTCCCGGCCGAACTGCTGGAGGCCGCGGAGATCGACGGTGCCGGGCCGGTGCGCCGGTTCCGCGCGGTGACCTGGCCGCTGCTCGCGCCGTCGCTGACGATCAACACCGTCGTGCTGCTGATCTCGGCGTTCAAGACCTACGACTACGTCAAGGTCGTCACCAACGGCGGGCCGGGTTCGGGGACCACGGCCACCATCGCGTTCGACGTCCTCGCCACCGGCCTCGACGCGAACCACGTCGGCTACGCGTCCGCGATGGCCATGGTGATGCTGGTCATCGTCGCGACGCTGACCACGATCGTGCTGCGTTTCCTGCGGCGGCGGGAGGTCGACCTGTGACCACGAAACTCCGGCCCATCGCCGCGATCCTGGTGAGCGCGCTGTTCGCCGTGCCGCTGTACTACGTGCTCGTCAACGTGTTCAAACCCGGTGATCAGATCGCCCGGACGCCGGCGTCGGTCCCGCTGCCACCGACGCCGGCCAACATCCACGCCGTGCTCACCCGACCAGACGGCCTGTTCTGGGTGAGCCTGGCGAACAGCCTGCTCGTCACCCTGCTGTCGATCCTCGTGCTGACCGTGCTGTCGGCCATGCTCGGGCACTACCTGGCGCGGTCGGCCAAGCGGTGGACCCGGGTGCTCGCGCTGATCCTGTTGGCAGGCTTGATGATCCCGCCGCAGGTGATCCTCATCCCGGTCACCGAGGTGCTGCGGCTGACCGGGCTGATGGCGACGATCCAGGGTCTGGTGCTGTTCAACGTCGGCTACTACGTGCCGTTCGGGGTCTTCGTGTTCACCGGGTTCATCCGCGGGGTGCCGGTGGAACTCGAGGAGGCCGCGCGGCTCGACGGCGCGAGCCGGGCACAGGTGTTCTGGCGGATCGTGTTCCCGTTGCTGCGCCCGGCCACGGCGAGTGTGCTCATCTTCCTCGGCGTGTGGATCTGGAACGACTTCATCGATCCGTTGATCATCCTCGGCCCCAGCCAGGGGACCACGGTCACCACCGGGATCTACCGCTCGATCGGTCAGTACCAGGCGGATCTCGGCAGCGTCTTCGCGCTCATGTTCCTGGCGACGCTGCCGGTGCTCATCTTCTATCTGGCACTGCAGAAGCAGTTCGTGAAGGGACTCACCGGGGGCGCGACCAAGGGCTGACTCCGCGTTTAGTCCTCTGAATGCGCACGCATTCAGAGGACTAAACGCTCAGAGTTCGGTGACCTTCCCGTCGGCCACTTCCAGCCTCCGGGTCGTCGCCACGGCGTCCAGCATCCGCCGGTCGTGCGTCACCAGCAGCAGCGTCCCCGGGTAGTCCGCGAGCGCCGACTCCAGCTGTTCGATCGCCGGCAGGTCGAGATGGTTCGTCGGCTCGTCGAGCACCAGCAGGTTCACCCCGCGCGCCTGCAGCAACGCCAGCGCCGACCGCGTCCGCTCCCCCGGCGACAACGTGGCCGCCGACCGCAGGACGTGCGCGGCCTTGAGCCCGTACTTCGCCAGCAGCGTCCGCACGTCGGCGTCGGCGAGTTCCGGCACCTCCCTGGAGAACGCTTCGACGAGTGGAAGGTCGCCGAGGAACAACTTCCGCGCCTGATCGACTTCCCCGACCACGACACCGGAACCGAGCGAGGCGGCGCCCTCGTCGACCGGGACCCGCCCGAGCAACGCCGCGAGCAGCGTCGACTTCCCGGCACCGTTGGCCCCGGTGATCGCGACCTTGTCCGCCCAATCGATCTGCAGGTCGACCGGGCCGAGGGTGAACCCGCCCCGCCGCACCACCGCGCCGCGCAGGGTCGCCACGACCGCGCCCGCCCGGGGTGCCGCGGCGATCTCCATGCGCAGTTCCCATTCCTTGCGCGGTTCTTCGACGACTTCGAGCCGCTCGATCATGCGGTCGGTCTGACGTGCCTTCGACGCCTGCTTCTCGGTCGCCTCGCTCCGGAACTTGCGGCCCACCTTGTCGTTGTCGGTGGCCTTGCGCCGGGCGTTCTTGACGCCCTTCTCCATCCACGAACGCTGCATCGCACCACGGGCTTCGAGCGACGCCTTGGTGTTCGCGTACTCCTCGTACTCCTCCCGGGCGTGCCGTCGCGCGACGGCACGCTCCTCCAGATACGACTCGTAGCCGCCGCCGTAGGTCCGCACCTGCTGCTGCGCGTAGTCGAGCTCGACGACGCGATCGACGGTGCGGGCGAGGAATTCCCGGTCGTGGCTGACCAGCACGGTCCCCGCGCGCAGCCCGGTGACGAACCGCTCCAGCCGTTCCAGGCCGTCGAGATCGAGGTCGTTGGTCGGCTCGTCGAGCAGGAAGATGTCGTACCGGCTCAGCAGCAGCGACGCCATCCCGGCGCGCGCCGCCTGCCCGCCCGAGAGCGAAAGCATCGGCTGGTCGAGGTTGACGGTGAGCCCGAGATCCGCGACGACCTCCCCCGCCCGGTCGTCCAGATCGGCCCCACCGAGCGCGAGCCAGCGATCGAGGGCGAGGCCATAGGCGTCGTCCGCGCCGGGCTCGCCCGCGGTGAGCGCCTCGGTCGCGGCGTCGAGCGCGGCCTGGGCGGCAGTGACGCCGGTACGCCGGGAGAGGAACGCACGGACGGACTCACCCTCGCGGCGTTCCGGTTCCTGCGGGAGGTGACCGACGGTGGCCGTCGGCGGGTTCAGCCGGACACTGCCCTCTTCCGGCGGCACGAGGCCGCCGAGGGTCTTCAGCAGGGTCGACTTGCCCGCGCCGTTCACCCCGACGAGACCGATCACTTCGCCCGGCGCGACGACCAGGTCGAGACCGGAGAACAGAACACGGTCGCCGTGGCCGGCGGCGAGATCCTTGGCAACGAGTGTGGCGCTCATGAGATCGGTAAGTCTACGGGGACCGATTGAACAGCTCGTGGTCCCTCGGAAGAGTGGCAAGTATCCAAGCGATCACGGAACGTGGGTAACCTGGTTGTTCTTCTGGACCCGAACGAATCCCCCGAGCATTGAGGTCGGTGACAGCAAATGGCGGACTCCGCCACCCCGGTCCCCGTCGTCCACCAGCAGAAAGGCGGTACCCGCAGGCCGACATTGAGCAGGCGGCGGGAAGTCGGTCATGCCAGCGCGCGATCGCTGCTGATGACGATCCTCGGCGAGTACGTCCTGCCCCGTGACCAGGCGATCTGGACGTCCACGCTGGTCGAGGCACTGCGGGTGCTGGACATCGAGGAGAAGTCCGCCCGGCAGGCGCTCGCCCGTTCCTCCGCCGAAGGCTGGGTGGTCTCCGAACGCGTCGGACGAAGAGTGCGCTGGTCGCTCACCCCGCCAGGCAGGCGCCTGCTGACCGAAGGCGCGGAACGGATCTACGCCTTCGGCAACGAGGAAAAGGCCTGGGACGGACGCTGGCTGATGCTGATCGTCTCGGTCCCCGAAGCGAAACGGGATCTCCGGCACCGGCTCCGCACCCGCCTGACGTGGGCCGGATTCGGTTCCCCGGTGGCGGGGGTCTGGGTCAGCCCGGATCTCAGCCGCCAGCGGGAAGCCCAGCAGATCGTGCAGGACCTCGGTCTCGACGCCCAGGCGATGTCGTTCACCGCCGCCTACGGCGACGTCGGCGACCAGGAGACGATGGTCGCGCGGTCCTGGGATCTGAGCGAACTCAAAGACCGCTACGAGGACTTCATCGACCGTTTCACCGGTCTGCGTCCCTCCGGCGAAAACGGCGTCCTGCGCGCGCAGACCGAACTCGTACACGAATGGCGCAGCTTCCCGTTCCTCGATCCCCGGCTTCCGCTAAAACTCCTCCCCGACGGTTGGAGCGGCGTGCGCGCGGCGGACCTCTTCCACCGCAAGCACGTCGAATGGCGACCGGAAGCACAGGCGCAATGGGACGAACTCGCGGCGACCTCGGGCTAGGGTCACGGGAAACCGACCCACCGGAGGGAATCCGCCTTGGCCACCTCGATCCGCCTCGACCGTGAAGACGACCTCGCCGTCCTGACCATCGCTTCGCCGCCGTTGAACCTCTACACGGCGGACCTGCAGAGCGAACTGGGCGAGGCGATCGGCGAACTGGAGGCCACTCCGCCGCGCGCGGCGCTGATCCGCGCCGAGGGCAAGATCGTCAGCGGCGGGGTGGACGTCTCCCTGTTCGACGCCCAGTCGAGCGCCGCCGAGGCGAAGGTGCTCTTCGACGAGATGCTGGCGATCCCCGACCGGATCGCCGCACTCCCGTTCCCCACCGTGTTCGCCGCCCACGGTCTGTGCCTGACCTGGGCGTTCGAGGTCGCGGTCGCCTGCGACATCATCCTGGCGAGCGAGAAGGCCAAGTTCGGCCTGGTCGAACGGGTCGTCGGCCTGACCCCGACCATGGGCGGCACGCAGCGGCTCGCCGCCCGCGCCGGGGTCGGCCGCGCCAAGGAGTTCGTGATGACCGGCGCGACCTACGACGCCGCGACACTCGAACGCTGGAACGTGGTCAACCGGGTGTTCCCGGTGGACGGCTTCGACGAGGCCGCCCGCGCGTTCACGACCGACCTCGCGCAGGGCCCGACGCGGGCGCACGCCGCCACCAAGAAGGTGCTCGAGCACTACGAGCACGGCGGCGTCGCCGAGGCGAACGAGCACATCACGACGATCGCCGCCGGGCTCTTCGAGACCGAAGATCTGCGCGGCGCGGTGAAGTCGTTCCTCGCCGACGGTCCCGGCAAGGCGACCTTCACCGGCCGCTGATCGCCCTAGGGGCGTTGTCCGGCCTCGTCCACCACGCCGGACGCGGTCACCGCGGTCGAATTCGTGCCCAGATACAGGAAGGTGTCGGCGGCGAAGACGATCACCACCGGTTTCGCCACCTTCGGGTCGTCGTGCGGTCCGAGCGGCCACGTGATGCCGACACCGGGCCTGCCCGCCGCGTCCTCGGTGTGGTCGACGGCGCGCAGCCCGGGCACCTTGGCGGCCGCGCCGAACAGGGCGGCCCGGACGGCGGGCGGGAGGAGGTTCTCGTTCGCCAGCGCGAGGATGTCCTTGCCCATCGCGTTGTAGTCACCCGTCTCACCGCTGTGATGGGCGTTGAGGTAGGCGAACATCGCCTCGGCGTCGGTGGGCAGGTCCGTCCGGTAGGCGGGTGACGGCATGCAGGGCTCCGTGACGCCCTTGAGCGGCTGGTCGCCCTTGTAGACCTGCGCCCGCCCGTCCCGGCAGCCCGGGAGCGGGAAGAGCGAGCCGTCGGCCATCTTGATCCGCCCGTCGCGGGTGCCGTCGGCCGACAGCCACGCCTCCCGTTCGCCGTCGGGCTGCTTCGTCTTGGTGTAGACGAACTGGCCCGGTTTCGGCGGTGTGCCCGGCGCCTTCACCGCGGCCGCGGCGGCGTTGCGGAGGACGACGACGGGGTCCGCGACAGCCGCGGTCGGCTCCAGGCCGACCTTCTCGACCGGCGCCAGCGCGACGACGGCGGTGATCGCCGCGGCGAGCCCGGCCGCGCCGGCGCCGGTCCAGACCCAGCGGCGCCGCTTCTTCAGCGGCACCGCGTTTTCCGTTCCGGTGCGGGCGATTTCGGCCATCAATCGCTCGCGTGCCGAGCCGAGGGCGCCGGATTCCGCGAGGGGCACCGATCCGGTCCGCTCGGCGATCAGCTTCAGCTCATCCATGGGTGGAGATCTCCTTCGAAATCGTGGTGTCCGGGCGCCCGAGCGCCTCGCGGACCTTCCGGCGGGCACGGTTGAGCCGCGAGCGGACGGTGCCGAGCGGGATGTCGAGCGCCGCGGCGATCTCCTCGTAGCTCAGGCCTTCCCCGGCGAACAACGTGAGCGTGTCGCGGTCGCCGTCGGCCAGTTCCGCGAGCGCGGAGTCCAGCAGTTTTCCCATCGCCTGGGCGGTCACCTGATCGGCGACGCGTTCGGCATGCCCCTCTTCGTCGGGCGGCGGGCCGAGCGCTTCCCGCAGTTTCAGCTCCCTGACCTCGTCACGGCGCCGCTGCGCGACCAAGTTGGTCGCGATGCCGTAGAGCCACGGCCGGGCGTCGCGGCGTTCGGTGTCGTATCCCGCGCGTTTGCGGAAGGCGATCAGGAACGTCTCCCCCAGCGCGTCTTCCGCGGCCGTGGGCCCGATACGTCTGACCAGGTAGCGGTGGATGTGCGCGGCATGCCGGTCGAAGATCGCGGAGAACCGGTCCGGGCTGGTCACCGACCTCGCGATCACTTCCGCGTCCTCCGGATCGCCCGGAGCCGCCTCGGATGAGCTCATGGACCGCCTTTCGCCGTTCGTCGATGTCACTTGTTGTCCGCATCCGGCGCCGAACGGGTTCACGACCGACGAATCGGTCTAGACCTTTTATGCGTGCCGCGCTACATTCATCTGTGGTCTAGACCACACGCGCCATTTTCCGAGCAGGTCAGTCTCGCCGCCTCTTTTGGAGAGAACCGCCATGAGACGCACCAGAAGAAGACTACTCAGCGCACTCACCGTGACACTCCTCGCCGCCGGGCTCCTCGTGGCCGCAGGTAATCCGGCGTTGGCGGCGGGCCGCCTCCGCGCCGCCTTCACCTTGGCCGGAACCACCGGTGAGTACACCGTCACCAACCCCAGCAGCGAAACCGTCGCCGACTGGTCCATCACCTTCACCGTGCC
The DNA here is from genome assembly GCF_000754115.1 of Amycolatopsis sp. MJM2582. Lineage (NCBI taxonomy): Bacteria > Bacillati > Actinomycetota > Actinomycetes > Pseudonocardiales > Pseudonocardiaceae > Amycolatopsis > Amycolatopsis sp. MJM2582. The sequence continues at coordinate 481,719 of NZ_JPLW01000002.1, read as the reverse complement.
CGCCGGCGTGACCGCCACGAGCGGCTCCCACGCCACGGTTTCCCAGTCGGGCAACCAGGTCACCCTCACCCCGGCGTTCTACATCAAGTCGCTCGCGCCGGGCCGTTCGACCTACCCCTACAGCCCGTCGTTCCAGCTCAGTTCCGCGGTCAACCCGACCACGTGCCGGATCGACGACGCCAACTGTGACGGCTCGGGCGACGCGCCGCCGTCGACCCCGGCCAACCTGCGTCTCGTGGCGAAGACGACCACGACCGCCGCGCTGGCGTGGAACGCCGCGGCCCCCGGCTCGCTGCCCGTCGTCGGCTACGACGTCTACCAGGGCACCACGCTGGCGGCCTCGGTCACCGGCACCGAAGCGAGGATCACCGGGCTGACGCCGAACACGGCCTACAGCTTCACCGTCGTCGCCAAGGACCGCAAGGACGCCAAATCCCCGCCCACCCCGGCGCTGGCGGTGACCACCAACAACCCGAGCGATGACACCCAGGCGCCGACGGCGCCGTCGAACCTCCGCTCGACCGCGGTCACCTCGGGCTCCATCTCGTTGGCGTGGAACGCGTCCACGGACAACACCGGCGTCGTCTCCTACGACGTCTACCGCGGCACGACCCTCGCCACCACCGTCACCGGGACGACCGCGACGGTGACCGGGCTTTCACCGTCCACTTCGTACTCTTTCACGGTCAAAGCCCGTGACGGGTACGACAACGTCTCCGCGGCGAGCGCGGCCGTCAGCGCTCGCACCGGCGACATCGTGAACGGGTACGCCCGGGTCGGGTACTTCGTCCAGTGGGGCATCTACGGCCGCCAGTTCTTCGTCAAGAACCTGGTGACCAACGGCTCGGCCGCCAAGCTGACCCATCTGCTGTACGCCTTCGGGAACATCGACCCCGTCAACCACACCTGCCTTTCGGGCGTCACCAAGGGAACGACGTCCAATCCGCAGGACCCGAACCAGGGTGACGGCGCGGGCGACGCGGAAGCCGACTACTCGCGGCCGATGTCCGCGTCCCAGTCCGTCGACGGGGTCGGCGACACCGGCTGGGAGACGCTGCGCGGCAACTTCAACCAGCTGAAGAAGCTCAAGGCCAAGTACCCCAACCTGAAGGTGCTCATCTCCTTGGGCGGCTGGACCTACTCGAAGTACTTCTCCGACGTCGCGGCCACGCCCGCGTCGCGGCAGAAGTTCGTCGCGTCGTGCATCGACACGTACCTGAAGGGGAACGTGAAGGCGTACGGCGGCGCCGGCGGGCCGGGCACGGCCGCGGGCATCTTCGACGGCATCGACATCGACTGGGAGTGGCCCGGCAGCCCCGACGGGCACCCCGGGAACCACTGGAGCGCCAACGACAAGACGAACCTGACCGCGCTGCTGGCCGAGTTCCGCACACAGATGGACGCCTACGGCGCGACCACCGGCAAGCGGTACGAACTGCAGGCGTTCACCCCCGCCGACCCGGCGAAGGTGAAGGGCGGCTGGGAGATCCCGAAGATCTTCGACTACCTCGACGTCGCGAACGTGCAGGGCTACGACTTCCACGGCTCGGGCAGCGACAACTCGTGGGAGCCGAACCGCACCGGCCATCAGGGGAACCTCTACGCCGACGCGGACGACCCGTACAACTTCAAGTTCAGCGTGGAATCGGCGATCAACGCCTACACCGAAGCCGGTGCCAATCCACGGAAACTGACCCTCGGGCTCGCCTTCTACGGAAGAGGCTGGCAAGGGGTCGCGGAAGGCGGGAAGAAGGGCGAATGGCAGAGCGCGACCGGAGCCGCGCCCGGCCAGTTCGCCGAGGAAGCAGGTACTCGTGGCTACGCGAATCTCTTGGCCAGTGTCCCCAACTGCGCCGTCCAGCACGACACCGCGGCCGTGGCCACGTCGTGCTACACGGGCAACGGCGGGCAATGGTGGACCTTCGACGACGCCTGGTCCATCCAGCAGAAGGTCGCCTGGCTCAAGACGCGAGGACTGCTCGGGGTCATGGCCTGGGAGATGTCCGGTGACACCGGAACCCTCATGACCACAGTGGACAACTCGCTGAAGTGACGCCTCGTGAGTGGTAAGGACGGTTAGAACCAAGGCTGCCTTGGGCGCCTACTGAACGTGGGTGGCCTTTGGCCGCAGGTCCGTGAAGGCCTCCTTCCCTACCCTGAAGGTAGGCAAGGGGGCCTTCACGTGTCTTAGGTGCCTGCGGTCGAGCGGTTTCGCGTGACCGGTGGGACGCCATTCGTGTCTGGACGGACGACACGCGGTAGGACTCGGCCGTCACTGCGGGGGTTGCGAAAGCCACTTTCGCAACGTTGAAGGTTGCGAAAGTGGCTTTCGCAACACCTTTAGCACTCCACTAGTAGCCAAGACACCCTTGGCTAGAACGGCCAAAACCACTCACGAGCGCCAGCCGGATCGACGTCCAGCCGACGGTCCCAGTCCTGCCTGCCCGACCAAGTCGGGCGACAGATGTGGTCAAAAGGGATTCACCTCCGCTTCGGCTTGCTGCACAGTGTGCCTCGTGACTTCTGCGAACGACGACCGGACTCTGCTCATCGTCGGCTCCTACACCGCCGCGAGCGACGGCCGCGGCGAAGGCATCGGCACGTTCCGGCGCGACACACGAACCGGGGAACTCACCCCGGTGGGCTCGCTCGCCCTGGATTCGCCGAGCTGGCTGACCCCGCATCCCACACTTCCGGTGCTCTACGCGGTGAACGAGACGGCCGAGGGTGCGATCACCGCCGTGGCGGTCGCCGAAGACGGGACCCTGTCGGCCTTGAACTCGCTGCCGACCGGCGGGGCGGATCCGTGCCATCTGTCGGTCACTCCGGACGGCCGGTTTCTGCTGTGCGCCAACTACAGCGGTGGCAGCCTGGCGGCGTTCGCACTGGGCCCGGACGGGGTGCCGACCGTGCGGACGGCGCTGGTCCAGCACGAAGGCAACGGTCCGAACCCCGAACGGCAGGAAGCCGCGCACGTCCACATGGCCGTCCTCGACGAGACGGGCACGCTGGTCACCGCGGTCGACCTGGGCACCGACGAGATCCGCAGCTATCGCCTCGGCGAGGAAGGCGAGCTGATCCCCGTGTCGGTGTCGACGCTGCCCGCCGGAACCGGACCGCGGCAACTGGTCCGGCGTCCCGGCACGAGCCACGCGTACGTCGTCGGCGAGCTGACCGCGTCGCTCGTGACGGTACGCGAAGAGCCGCCGGGTACGTTCGCCGTCGAGAACTCCGTTCCCGCGACGCTCGAACCGGGCGGCGAAAACCTCCCGGCGCAGCTCGTCCTGCACGGCGACCGGCTGTTCCTGTCGAACCGTGGGCCCGAGAAGATCACGGAATTCACTTTCGACGGCGCGGCTGTGGCCGACCACGGCACCGGCGAATGGCCGCGGCACTTCTCCATCGTCGGCGAGCACGTTTATGTCGCCGCGCAGAGCAGTGACGCGATCCAGGCCTATGAACGCGAGACCTGGCGTCTGATCGGCACTTATCCGGTCGGGAGCCCGGCCTTCGTCGGCCTTTGGCCGCATTGATTCGTTCAGCCCGCTGAACAAGCGGGCCTTCTTTCTTTTCGAGGCGAATAAAGGTCTTGACGCAACTGGTTCAGACCATAACACTGAACGCACGCCGCCGGTGACCTGGCTCACACCCGCCCGAGGAGAACCATGTCCCTACCGAGGAAACTGCTCGCCCTGGCCACGCTAGTCCCGTTGACACTAGGCCTTTTCAGCGCTCCCACCCAGGCCGCGCCCGCCGCTTTCACCCATCCCGGCGTGCTGGTCAGCCGCCCGCAACTGGACTTCGTCCGCGCCAAGGTCCAGGCCGGCGCGCAACCGTGGAAACAGGCTTACGACGCGATGATGTCGAGTTCGTACGCCTCGTTGTCCCGGTCACCGAAACCACGGGCCATCGTCGAATGCGGTTCCTATTCGAATCCGAACATCGGCTGTACCGATGAACGGCAAGACGCGATCGCCGCGTATTCCCTTTCGCTGGCGTGGTACATCACGCGCGACGCGAAATACGCGACCAAGGCGATCGAGATCATGGACGCGTGGTCCGCGGTACTGAAGGATCACACGAACAGCAACGCTCCCCTGCAGTCGGCCTGGTCGGCCTCCTCCTGGCCGCGCGCCGCGGAGATCATCAAGCACACCTACACGAGCTGGCCGAACTCCGGGCGCTTCGGCACGATGCTCCGGAACGTGTACCTGCCCGAGGTGATCAACGGCAGTCACAGCAACGGGAACTGGGAACTCAGCATGACCGAGGCCGCGATCGGCATCGCCGTGTTCCTCGACGACAAGACGGCCTACGACAAGGCCGTCGCGAAGTTCCGCACCCGCGTCCCCGCCTACCTCTACCTGACCAGCGACGGCGCGCTACCGAAGACCGCGCCCGGCAGCGGGCTGGACACGCGCGACAAGATCGTGAAGTACTGGCAAGGCCAGACGACGTTCGTCAACGGCCTCTCCCAGGAAACCTGCCGGGACTTCACGCACACCGGCTACGGCCTCGCCGCCATCGCGGACTTCGCCGAGACCACCCGCATCCAGGGCCAGGACCTCTACCCGGAGATCGCCGACCGCCTCCGCGAAGGGCTCGGCTTCCACGCGAAGTACCAGATGGGCGCGGCCGTCCCGTCGTGGCTGTGCGGCGGCAGCCTGAAGCTCGGCCTCGGCCCGATCACCGAGGTCGGGTACAACCACCTCCACACCCGCCTCGGGCACACCATGAGCAACACGGAGGCCCTCACCCTGCGCCAACGCCCGGCGGGCACCAACAACCTGTTCGTCGCCTGGCAGACCCTCACACACGCCGGCAACCCTCAGTGACCCCGTGGGGGCCGCCCGAATGCGGCAGGGCGGCCCTCACGGACCGTTTTCCCAGCTCAGACACACAGTGACCCCTGGTTGCAAGCCCCGGTTCAGGACCCGCTAAAGTACTCACATCGCACTCCACGGAGCGCGGGTCCGGGCTGTGGCGCAGTTTGGTAGCGCACTTGACTGGGGGTCAAGGGGTCGCAGGTTCGAATCCTGTCAGCCCGACCGGAAGATGAAGCCCCTGGCTTGTACCTCAGGTACAAGCCAGGGGCTCTTTCGTGTTCAGTTCAGATGGCGCATTGGTGATCTTGAGCAGAAGGCCCTCTCACATTGCAGGTCGCTCGCGAACTTCCCTCAGTGCGGTAAACGCGGTCCCGCGCGAGATCGAACTGCTCAGCGGACGGCTCGAGCTTCGACCTTGCAAGCACCGCCGACTTTTCCGCTTCCTGGACCTGGAGGTAGTTCGAGAGCAGCGCGCCGGCGTCCGTCACGGTCTGGCGGCTCGGATGCAGGTACCGCTGAGTCGTGGAGATCTGCCCGTGACCCGCGATCTTCTGGAGATGGTGGATTGGGACGCCGGCGTCGGCGAACCAGGTGAACGCCGTATGCCGGAGATCGTGTCGGCGGAGGTGCTCGAAGCCAAGCTTGGTCACGACCTGATCCCACGAGGTGGCGTCACGGAGCACCGCGGTCGTGATTCGGCCGCCTTTCGGCCCGGTGAACAGCCGTGCTTCCTTGGTCCCGTCGGTCAAGGCGATGCGGCGTTCGACGAGTTCGCGAATCTCCTCGATCACAGGCACGTCCCGGGCGCGCTTTCCCTTTGTGACCTTGTCCATCAGGCCGCCGGGGCTGGGCGTGGTCTGGCGCCGTAGCTTCCAGCTCCATTCTTTTCGGTCGATGTCGCCGACTCTGCAACCGGAGATCTCGCCGATTCGCGCACCGGTGCACCCTGCGAAAAGGACTACCTCTCCCCAGCCGATGTACTGGCCGTGTGACGCTTCGACGAGCGCGTCGGCGAGTCTGGAGAGTGTGACCCAATCCGGAAGGGCGAGCGCGCGCGGGTCGTCGAGTTCATCTTCGGCCCGGTGAAACTGGCGCTGCCATCCGGTGATCTGGGCGGGGTTCCGCTGGATGAGGTCGTCCCGCCGCGCTTGGTCCATTACGCGCACCAGGACTGAGATGCTGTTCTGATAACGGACTTTCCCAATCCGTCGCTGATCCAGCCGAGGACGGCGCGGTCGACGACACCGTAGGTGATCATGCGCACTGGGATGTGCCCCAAGGTGGGAACGACCCGCTTGCGCCATCCTGCAAGGTAGGGGTCGAGTGTCTTGGGTTCCAACCCTCGCAGCGCGAGCTTCATGTTGGAATCGCCGTACTCAGCGAGACTCATGTCCGCCACGGCGAGGTCGAGTCCCCCAGCTCCCGCGCGACGCATCTCAGTGATCCATTCGACAGCGGCTTCGTACGTGATATGCGATTTCGACAGCGATGGACGTCTTCCTGTCGCTGGATCTTTCCATCGCACCCGAGCACGAAACGACTGTCGACCACCTGAGAGCTCTTCGATATCTTCCTTCAGCTCTACACCGAGCGGCGGCTGCTTGGCTTTCTTCGTTGTCATAGTGCGAATCCAGTTCATATCAAATAAGAGCCCATAGGCGAATAGGTCAAACGGTTATCTCAGGAACTCTTTGCCTGCTCTGCGCCAGTCAACCCTTCTTGAGTGCAACCGTACTCGAAAATGACCGAATTGAACCCCATGACTTCAGTTAACCATTCTCCACAACTGCACTCGTTGCATATTTTGCACGTTTCTCATATTGCGACATGAAATGCCACTAACTCGACTCCGCCGATAGCGAAACCGGGGGCTCAAACTCGATGACGACCACTCGTTGCCAAACATCAGACCGCCCCTGTCGAAGACACCCTGCTTCGGCGTGGCGCAGGAAGTAGCGAACCTTGGCCACCGTGCTCCATCTGGGGCATGGCTGCATCGGACGGTCGGTTCCTGTCGGTGCCTCCATGCACACTGACTGTGGTTTCAGGGCAAACACGTGATGCCGGGGAGGGCTTCGTGACGCAGGATCGGATTTGGCTGGATGTGCCGTTCCGGGAGAAGGGCGCGGCAAAGGCGGCGGGTGCGAGGTGGGATCCGGCGGCGAAGCGCTGGTACGCGCCGCGTCCCGGCATGGACGGGCTCGGGGCCTGGGCCGCACAGGCAGACGTGCCGGTATTGCTGCCGGGTGAGGACCGTGGCGTCGGTTCGGGCCTGTTCGTCGACCTGGTACCGCGTTCGTGCTGGTTCACCAACGTGAGGTATTGCGTGTCGGAACGGGACTGGGAGCGACTACGGCGGATGCTGCTGGGACGCGCAGGTCAGCAGTGCGAAGCGTGCCGTCGCGGCGAGGACCGGGAGGTCCGCCGGTGGCTGGAGGCGCATGAGCGCTGGTCGTTCGACTGGTCGACCCGGACACAGAAGCTGGTTCGGCTGATTTGTCTATGCTCGGACTGCCACCGCACAACGCATTACGGACTGGCCCAGGTCAAGGGACAAGAAACAGCGGCTTTCGAGCATCTGCGCGCGGTGACAGGGTGGAGCGAACAGGACGCCCGCTTCCACATCGAGCAGGCGTTCGAGGTATGGGCTCAGCGGTCACGCGTCGACTGGCATCTCGACTTGTCCATGCTGACCAGCGCGGGTATCACTCTGGCGAAGCCGCCGGCGGCCAGCAGCCGGGCGGGAATCGCCGAGGACGAGCTGCGGATGCAGAACCGGTAGCGACTCTCGTGGCGCTGATGGCTCCTTGAGGGACGCGTGAAAGAGAACATCCGACTTCAATGCATAGGAGGCAGAGGCATTGGCGATGGTGCACTGCGGACACTGCTGTTTTCGGGTCAAACTGACCCAGCGTGGCATCGTGCCGGTCCACTACTCGGAGGCAACCAAAGGGGCCTTTTCCTACGGTGAACAGAAGCCTTGTAGTGGTTCAGGAGGTACTCGTTTCTGGGCGACGGTCCACCGTTGCTCCCGGCCGGAGCGGCCACACGTGCCCATGCTGCGGCAAGAAGCGGCTCACGTTGAACAAGAACGGTCGTTTTCCTGCGCACAGGGCACCGGATGGTTCTGGGTGCTCGATGTCGGAAGCGAACAACCAACGACGATAAAGCGCTGCGCCCTACCGCGAAGGGCTCCCAACCTCTGGTGTCGGGAGCCCTTCGAGCGACGGTGTTCAGAATCTGCACTCTTCGGCGCTTCGGTGGTTAGGCGATTGCTCCAAATACGCCCCTGGCGCCGCACGCGCGGTGCGACTCGGGTTCTCACCGGAAACGGTCACGCTCGTCGTCGCGAACGATCCCGCCGGGGAGCGGACGAAAACGGACAGTGGCGGCGGGATGGGGCTGGTCGGGATGCGGGAGCGGGCCACCGCGCTGGGTGAGTCGGCGCAGGCGGGCCCCGCCGCGGAGGGCGGCTGGACGGTCGAGGTCCGGCTGCCCCGCGCGGAGTGAGACCACGGCCGCGGTGAACTCTCACCACCAAGGTTCGGTGCACTTGGTGGTCCGCGGTTGGTCACGCAACATGCCACAGGCCCGGAACTGCCAGGTCGGCGAAGGGTTCGTCCGCTGCGCCGCGCTGGTCTTGGTGGCCTGCGAATGCGGGATCACGAACGGCCCGCACTGGATCCAGCTATGGCCGCCGTCCCGTGTCCAGTCCATCCAGACCAGGTCGCCCGCCTGTGTGGCGCCACGCGCGTGCGCCCACCCGCGCAGCCCTTGGACATAGCCCTTGTACAGGGTCACGGTCATGAAGCCGCCCACCACCATGACGCGGACCGGTTCACCGGTGAGACCGTCGGGTATGTCCACGAAACCGTTCGCCCCGCGCTCGCAATCCGCCGCGGATTCCGCGGTGATCGGATCCGCCGAAGCCGGTGCCGCGGCGGCGAACGAGGCCGTGAGGACCATGACGAAAATGATCAGCGACGTCTTCCATCGCATGATTTCCCTCCCCAGATTTGTTTCGCCAGAACGCCATTCACCCACTCCGAGGGCGGACTTCGTCAGCGGCAAGGGGAAACGATCACCCGAAGAGCGGAAGATCGTTCTCACGGCGTGCCAGCCGCGTGGCGGACTCTGCCTGACAACAAGCCAAGCGGCAGTCGTCGAACATGTCCGGATTCGCACCTCACGAAGCAGCCGGCCACGCGACGTCGTCGATCGCGAGCCACGGTGCGGCGGCCACGGCGGCGGGCGGGCCTCCGGTGATCGCCTTGACCTCGCGGTGGAGGTGGGACTGGTCGACGTAGCCGCTGTCGGCGGCAACGTCGGCCGGCGCGTGACCGGCCGCGAGCAGATGGGCGGCGTGGTCGAAGCGCACCAGTCGGGCGGCGCGTTTCGGTGTGGTGCCGAGCTGGGCCCCAAAGCGCGACCACAGGCGCTTGCGGCTCCAGCCGACCTCGTCGGCCAAGCCGTCGACCCGTATCCGCCCTCGGCTGGTGTGCATCCGCCGCCAGGTGTAGGCGACCTCCGGATCGACCGTCCGGTGGGAGTCCAGCCGCCGGCCGAGGATTCCCGACGCGATCGTGAACCGCTCGTCCCACGTCGCGGCGGCGCGCAACCTGTCCTCGACGCGCTCGGCGTCGCGGCCCCAGACATCCTCCAGCGACACCACCGTTCCGCTGAACTCGGCCGACGCGCCGAGCACCTTGGCCGCCACCGGCGGCGACAGGCGGATCTGGAGACACTCGATCGCCGGACCCGAGCCACCGACCCGAAGCTCGCCGGGGAGGAGCCCGATCACGACAGTGCCGCGCTCGCGCCGGCCATCGGTGTCGTAGACGAGACCCGCTCCGTCGGTCAGGTCGACGAGCAGGCTGACGGAGGGGTGCGCGACCATGGCGATGTCGGTCGCGCCGGGGACGCGTTGCCGGAATCCGGCCATGCTGATCCCCGGCAACCGACCCGACCGGCGTGGAACGGCGACGTCCACCTCCGACCAGTCGAGTGGTGGCCCGGTTGACGGCATGCGACCAGATTAGGCTTCGGAGATCACGAGTGACGGCGGACCTCGGCCGTGAAGTCCAGCAGCAGCCTGCTGGTCTCCTCCGGTGCTTCGAGCACAGGCAGGTGCCCGACGCCGGGCAGCAGCTCGACCCGCGCGGCCGGCACCGCGTCGTACTGGTGCGCCGACGACGGATCCCAGCGGGGGTCGGCGGTGCCGAAGATCGCCAGCACCGGGGTGTCGAGGGCGGTAAGGCGCTCGGGCATGCTTCGTTCGGCGAGGTACGCGCTGTTCCGGCTGAGCACAGCCCTCATCGTGCGGTACTTGATGCCCTGGAGGTCGGCGATCAGATCGTCCGGGACGTCCACCGGGCGAGCGGCCGTCGCCCTGATCCCGCTGCGGATCATCGTGGTCGAACGCCTCGCCCAGAGCAGCCCGCCGAGCGGTGGGGCCAGCAGGGCCCTGAGGATGACCGGCTGCGGAAGCAGCGCGCCGGAACTCGGTCCGGTGCTGATCAGCGCGAGCGAACCCACCAGGTCGGGGCGCTGTTCGGCGAGCGCCGTGACGACGTAGCCGCCGCTGGAATGCCCGACCGCGGCGACCTGACCGAGGCCGAGGTCGTCGAGTACCGCCGCCACCCGGCCAGCCTGCGCCGGCACGTCGTACGACGGCGCGGGCGGAGACTGGCCGCAGCCAGGAAGGTCGACTCGAATGACGTGATGGTGCCTGGCGAGCATCGGGATCATCGGGCCCCAGCAGGCGCCCGAAGCTCCCGAGCCGTGGACGAGCAACAGGGGTGGCGCCTGCCGCGGACCCTCATGGACCACGTGCATCCCGTGCGACCGCTTGACGTCGTACTCACTCATGCTCGGGACGATGCCCGGGCCGCCGGCCTTCGGTCTTGGACAAATGTTCCCCTCGCCCGAAAACGCGGGCGGGCGCTACTTGTACAAGGTCTGGACGTTCGTGAAGGTGATGTCGTTCGTGGTGGTGTTGTCAGGGTTGAACCGGAAGACGATGTTGTCCGCTCCCCCGGAGCGCATCGTGAAGGTCGACGTCACCGTCGCCGATCCGCCCGCGACGAGCTGCTCCGGCAGGTCGGTGGGGCTGCCCTTTCGAGTGGCCGAGTTCGTCGCCTTGGCGTGGTTGCTGCCGTAGAGCAACTCCGCACGGACAGTGCCCTTCGTTGTCGGGAAGACGAACGTCGCGTTGCCGGTATTCGTGATCTCGGTGGCTATCGTCACCAGGACCTGTTCGGTTGGGCCGGAGTTGTACGCGTCCGAATCCGTGGTCTCGGACTTCGCGGAGATGATCCTGACCTTCAAGCCGTTGGGCAAAGTGGCGGCTTCGGCTGCCGGAGTCTCCGACTCGGAGGCGTTGTCGAGGCCGACAGCGTCCTGTCGAGTATCCGGCGCGGCAGAGCCGTCGCACGCGGCCAGTACGAGGGCACCGGCCACTATGAAGAGGCCGGCCAAGCGTCTTTTGCTGGGCACAGCGCCCCAGTTTACGTCACCTGGGACGCCTCGAGATCGTGCCCGATCCGGGAGGAATGCAAGGAATGCGCCAAGGTGGGCGCCGTCGCCTCCGCTGTCGACGACGGCCGGCTCCTCCTCCACCGCAGCGGCCCGCCCAAGACGGCGTCGCAGTGCCGTCAGCCGTCCTCCGCCCGGACCTCGGCACCGAACGAGAACTCGAGCGTCAGCACCCCGTGCCGCGCCTCAACCGCCCGCCCGGACAGCCCGGCCAGCTCCCCCGTGCCGGATTTCGGGACCACCGCGCCGAAAGTGCTCTGTTCGTCCCCGTCCGCCAGTCCGCCGTGCTGGATCACGAACGACCCCGGCCTGCCGTCGAGAGTTCCCTCGATGCGTTCGGACGCGACGTATCCGGCGCCGCCCTCTCCCTGTGCGGTGAGCACCTCGGCGACCCCCGTTCCGGCCAGTGCTCCGCGGTAGGTCTTGCGGATCACGATCCGGGTCAGCTTCGGGCCCTCCGGCGGCTCGGCGTAGGGCTTCTCGTCCCAGCCGTCGATCTCGAACTCCGCGTCGATCGTGGTGCTCATCGAACCTCTCCTTCGTTGTCGATTCGAGCAAGTGCCCCCAGTTCCAGCGCCGTCCACAGTGCCCGGTCCGGGCCGAACGCGAGGCCGTGTGGTTCGGAACCCGGCGTGGGCAGGTCGTGTGTCTCGATGACACCGTCCGGGGTGATCGAGCCGACCCGGTTGCCGCCCCATTCGGTGAACCACGACGCGTCGTCGCCGCGGGTGATGGCGTGCGGCCGCGCGGAACGGTCGGGCAGCGGGAATTCGGTCACCTCCCCGTGGACGGTGATCCGGCCGATCTGCCCGGCGGTGATCTCGGTGAACCACAGGGCCCCGTCGGGACCGGCGGCGATTCCGACGGGTCCGGCGGCCTGGGTCGGCAGCCGGTGCACGGTGATCTCTCCGCCGGTGGTGATCCGGCCGATGGCGTCGGCCTGGTTCATCGTGAACCACAGCGCGCCGTCCGGTCCCGCGACGATCGCCGACGGGAACGTCCCGGTGCCCGGCAGCGCGAACTCCGTCACCTCGCCGGACACCGTGATCCGGCCGATCCGGTCGGCGGCGATCTCGGTGAACCACAGCGCCCCGTCGGGGCCGGCAGCGAGGCCGTAGGGCCCGCATTCCGGCGTGGGCAAGGAAAACTCGCTGATCACACCGGCAGTGGTGATACGCCCGATTCGGTGCGCCTGGTACTCGGTGAACCACAACGCGCCGTCCGGGCCCACCGCGATCACGGTCGGACCGCTGTCCGGCGCGAGCGGCCAGTTCTCCGGCGATCCTCCCGGAACAAGCCGCCCGATGTGTCCACTTCGGACCAAGGTGTACCAAAGGGCGTCGTCCGGTCCGTGGGCGATCGCGTACGGACCTTCGCCGGGGACGGGGAATTCTTCGATGCCGATGCGGCTCATTCGGCACCCGCCAACCCGTGCTCGGCGGCGATACGGAGAACCTCGGACGGCTCGCCGGCCATGATCGTCCGGACGTGCTCGGTGACCAGGTCCACCGGCCAGTCCCACCACGCCGCGCGGCGCAGCGCGGAAATCCCGTCGTCGCCGAACCGCTGCCGGATCGGCCGGGCCGGATTGCCGCCGACGATCGTGTACGGCGGCACGTCCGCGGTCACCACCGCGCCCGCCGCCACGATCGCCCCGTCGCCGATGGTCACCCCCGGCATGACGGTGGCCTGGTGGCCGATCCAGACATCGTTGCCGACCACCGTGTCGCCCCGGCTCGGCATACCGGTGACGAGGTCGAGCGTCTTCTCCGTCCAGTCGCCGCCGAACATGGTGAACGGGAAGGTGGACGGCCCCAGCGTCGGGTGGTCGGCACCGGCCATCAGGAACCGGGTGCCGCTGGCGAGCGCGCAGTACTTGCCGATGACCAGCCGTTCCGGCCCGTAGCCGTAGAGGACGTTGCGCCGCTCGAACTCCGTCGCGCCGTCCGGATCGTCGAAATAGGTGTAGTCGCCGACCACGATCTTCGGCGAGCGGATCAGCGGTTTCAGGAAGATCACCCGCTCGTGCGCGGGCAGCGGGTGAAGCGTCGTCGGATCAGGGTTCACTTGTCGGCTCCAGGTGTGGGGACAGGGTCGAGGAAGCCGTAGCCGCGGCTCAGCCGGGACCGCCCGGCGACCAGCACGGTGCTGCCGACGATCACGGCCGGACCACCGGGCGGGCCGAGCTCCCAGGTCAGCCGCGCCACGTCGTGGTGGGCGTCGACGGGGCCCGCGGCCCGGTAACGCAGACCGGGGAACCGTCGTTGCGCGGTCGCCATCGCCTCGTCGACGCCCGCGTGGCCTTCCGCGACCACGATCGGGTCGACGTAGCGGGCGTCGAGCGTCCACAGTTCGGCGACGAGCGCGCGCCGCCGGACCGGGTCGGTTTCGTTCCAGCTCGCCAGATATCGCCGGGCCAGCTCATCCATGCCGGACATGGCCACCTCCTTCACCGAGGACGCTATGGCTTCGCCGGGCCTGCGGAATCTGTCACAACCCGGCAGTCTCGCGGCGGTTTCCCTCGCGCATTAAGTACTGTCGCGACGTGTTGCGCGGACGGGAGGACGAGACATCGGTCGTCGACCGGCTGGTGGCGGACTGCCGGGCCGGGCGCAGCGGCAGCCTGCTCCTCACCGGCGAACCCGGGATCGGCAAGACCGCGCTGCTGGAGTACGCCGCCGCGCAAGCCGGGGACCTGCGGATTCTCCGTGGAACCGGGATCGAGTCCGAAGCCCATCTCCCGTTCGCCGGCCTGCATCTCGTACTGCGCGCCGCGCTCGACCGGGCCGACGTGCTCCCGGCGCCGCAGGCACGGGCCCTGCGCGGGGCGTTCGGTCTCGCGGCGGCCGAACCGGGCGACCGGATGCTCGTCGGCCTCGCCGTGCTCTCGCTCCTCGCCGAGTTCGCCGAGGGCGGATCGGTGCTGTGCCTGGTCGACGACGCGCAGTGGCTGGACCGCGCCTCGGCCGAAGCGCTGTTGTTCGCCGCCCGGCGGCTGGACGCCGAAGGCATCGCGCTGATCATCGCCGCCCGTGACGGCTTTCTCGCGCCCGGTGTGGCCACGTTGCCGCTGGCCGGGCTCACCGCGCCCGCCGCCGCCGAGCTGCTGGCCGATCACGCCACGCCGCTGTCCCCCGCCGACCGGTATCGGGTCCTGGCCGAAGCACAAGGCAATCCGCTCGCCCTCCTCGAACTCCCCGCCGCCTTCGCCGCCGGCCGTCCCGCCGCCGGGGAAGCCCTGCCGCTCCCGGACACCGTCCAAGCGGCGTTCCTCGACCAGGTCCGGCTGCTGCCGGAACCGACCCGGCGGCTGCTGCTCGTCGCCGCCGCCGAGGACACCGGCGGTCGCGGCGTCGTACTGCGCGCCGCGACCGCTCTCGGCTGCGGGCCCGCGGACCTCGTGCCCGCCGAAACCGCGGGACTGCTCCAGGTCGACAACCGTGGTGTCCGCTTCCGTCATCCGCTCGTCCGGTCCGCGGTCTACCAAGCCGCACCGGTGAGCCTGCGTTTCGTCGTGCACACGGCGCTGGCGGAAGTGCTCGACCAGCCCGCCGACGCCGACCGTCGCGCCTGGCACCACGCGGTCGTCTCCGACGGCCCCGACGAGCAGGTGGCCGGGGAACTGGAGAGCACCGCCCTGCGTGCCGCCGCCCGCAGCGGTTACGCGGCCGCTTCCGCGGCGTACCAACGCGCCGCGGAACTGACGGGGCCCGGTCCGGACTCCGCGCGACGGCTGGTCCTCGCCGCCGAAGCCGCGGCCGAAGAAGGCGATCTCGAACGCATGGAGACCCTCGCCGGTGCGCTGGTCTCCGCCGATCCCGCCTTGACCGTCCGCGCCGACCGGGTCCGCGCGACCGCGGCGTTCCATCGTGGCGCCCTCACCACCGCGCGGCGCCTGCTCACCGAAGCCGCCCCGTCCGCCGAACCGGAAACCGCCGTCCACCTGCTGCTCGACGCGGTACACGCGGCCTGGTACCTCGGCGAACGCGAGATCGCGGACACCGTCGAACTGCTGGACGCGGCGGCGCCCGCCGCCCCCGAACCGATCGCCCACGTCGCCGGACTGCTGTCCGAAGTCGCCCGCGCCGCGATCGGCCTCCCGGTACGGCGTCCGCTCGCCGAGCGGATCGCCGACGCGCGCCGAACCGGCTTCGGCGGCCCGCACGACACGATCCTGGTCGGTGCCACCAGCCTGCAATCGGCGGGCCACGACGCCGAAGCGCATCAGGTCGCCGACGAACTGCTCGCCCAGTGCCGGAAGAACGGACAGCTCGGACGCACCCCGCCGGTGCTGCTGTGCACGGCGCGCGCGTCGGTCTTCTTCGGCCGTCATGCCGAGGCAGGCGACCAAGCGGCCGAAGCGCTGCAGCTGGCGCGGGAACTCGGCCATCGGCAATGGATCGCCGAGGCCAACGGTGTGCTGGCCTACCTCGCCGCGGCGGCCGGCGACGAGGACCGCTGCCACGCCTACGCCGACGAAGCCCTCGCCGTGCCGGAGCCCGGGACGCCGGCACCGGGCCTGTCGTGGGCGCACTGGGCGTTGGCGCTGCTCGATCTCGGGCTCGCCCGCTGGGAATCCGCGCTCACCCGGCTCACCGCCCTGCGCACCGGTCCGATGCGCCATCAGCTGCCCGGTCTGCGCGGTGTCCCGGACCTGGTCGAGGCCGCGGCCCGCCTCGGCAAACCGGATCTGGCCGCCGAACCGGTCGAGCGGCTCGTGGACTGGGCGGCGCGCGCCGACCAGCCGTGGATCTCCGCCCACGTGCTCCGGTGCCGCGCCCTGCTCGCCCCCGATTCCGCCGCGGCGGAGCTGTACGAGGAGGCCTTGCGCGGCCATCCCGGCGACCGGCCGTTCGAACGCGCGCGAACCGCGCTGCTGTACGGGGAATGGCTTCGCCGCATGCGTCGCAAGTCCGCGGCGCGGACTCACCTGCGTGAGGCGTTCGAAACCTTCCGGCGGCTCGACGCCGTCCCCTGGGCCGAACGCGCCCGCGCCGAACTCGACGCCACCGGTGAAGTCGTGGCGGAACCCGCGGCGGGCGTGCTCGCGGCACTCACTCCGCAGGAACGGAAGATCGTCCGGCTCGCGGCGCGCGGACTGTCCAATCGCGACATCGCGGCGCACCTGTTCCTCAGCGCCAGGACGGTGGGATACCACTTGTACAAGGCGTTTCCCAAGCTCGGCATCACCGCGCGCACCGAGCTACCGGCGCTGGAACTCGACTGAGTCAGTCAGGGCTCGCGCTTCCGTCGTTCGCTGGGCAAGGCGGCGGATCCGCCAGGAAATCGAGGGTGGGGACGAAAAAGAGTCCACCGGTCTTCGCGGTCGACACCTCGAGGATGCGATCCGGACGCCCCGGCGGGTCGCCGAGGATCATGCGGCTCAGCATCTCTTCGATCACGCCGGGATCGGCGGTGTAGCCGGCGAAGTACGTGCCGTACTCGCCGTGGGCGATCGATCCGAACGGCATGTTGTCACGGAGGATCTTCCGTTCCGTGCCGTCGCCGTCTTCGATCGTGGTCAGTACGACGTGCGAGTCGGCCGGTTTCACCGCGTCGGGCAGCTCGATGTCGTCGAGCATCCGGCGGCCGACGGCCAGTTCCCGTTCCTCGACCGGCATCGCGCTCCACCGGTCCAGGTCGTGCACGTACTTCTGCGCCACCAGGTACGAGCCGCCCTCGAACCCGGGATCGTCGCGGACGAGGACGGCGGCGTCCGCGATGTCACCGGTGGGGTTCTCCGTACCGTCGACGAACCCGAGCAGGTCCCGCCGGTCGAAGTAGCGGAATCCCGCCACCTCGTCGGCGACCGAGACGGCGTCGCCGAGACCGCCGACCACGCGGCGCGCGAGTTCGAAACAGGGGTACAGGCGTTTCGCGCGCAGGTGCAGGAACAAATCGCCCGGGGTGGCCGGTGCGCGGTGCCGCGGGCCTGTCACTTCTCGGAACGGGTGCAGCCGCTCCGGCCGCGGACCGGTGAACAGCCGGTCCCACGCTTCCGAACCGATTCCCACGACGCACGTCAGCGCCTCGCCAGGCAGCGGAAAACCGACCGACCGGATCATCCCGGCGAGCTCGGGCAACAGCTCACGAGTGGCCGCCTCCCCTCCCGGACGGATGGTGAGGGTGAGGAACAAGGCGCTTTCGGTCAACGGGGCGAGCACGTTCTGCGGCTCCGGCACCGATTCCTCCGATCTTCGTCCCCTGATTTCGGCCGCGCTCGACCGCGGTTCGTTCGTCGTCGTTCCGATGTTCGAAGTGTCTTATTCGCTACCGGACCGCTCGGGCGCCGGCGACGCCCCACGAGTCCGTCGCGCGGGATTGAGGCTCAAGGCCTGTGCCGCGGTCACCAATTCGGCGATCGCGCGCGGATCGGTCATCGACCGGCCGGTGAGTTCGCGGATCCGGCGCAGCCGGTACCGGACGGTGTTGGCGTGGCAATGCAGGCTCTGCGCGGCACGTTCGGTGGACCCGCCGTGGGACAGATAAGCCTGCAACGTTTCCAGGAGAAGATCACGTTCCTCGGCAGGCTGATCGAGGATCGCGCCGAGGACCTCCTCCGCCAGCCGCCCGCCCTCGTCCGGGTCGTAGGCGAGGAACGCGGCCAGCGGGCTGGGATTGAACGCGCGGACGTCCGGTTTG
Source organism: Amycolatopsis sp. MJM2582 (assembly GCF_000754115.1). NCBI lineage: Bacteria > Bacillati > Actinomycetota > Actinomycetes > Pseudonocardiales > Pseudonocardiaceae > Amycolatopsis > Amycolatopsis sp. MJM2582. The sequence goes on along the minus strand of NZ_JPLW01000002.1, from coordinate 463,717 downwards.
CCTGGCGGGATCCCGGCGAGCGCCGTCCGCGCCAGGTGGAGGGCACGCGGGGTGTCGACGAGCGACCGGTAGAGCGGGCTCACCCCCGCCCTGGTCACCGTGACCTCGCGCAGGGCGGCCAGCATGGGTTCGCGCTGTTCGTCGCGCAGGGACACCACCCCGGCCTGCAAGGTGGGGGTGAGCTGCCAGGCCGAGACGATCCCGAGGCGGCTGAGGCGCTTTTCGATCCCGACCAGGCTTTCCTCGGCCAGACCGCGGGTCTCCGCCGCCACCACCGCCAGCTTCCCGTCGAGGGACAGGCCGAGCAGTTTCCCCGCTTCCCACGGCCCGGCGTCGAAAACGCGCTGACCGGTGAACAAGGCCTCGGCCAGTGCGGAGCGGCGCCGCTGCTGGGCGACCAGCAGTTCCGCGCTCGCCGCCCGGTACGCCTCGGTGAGGAGCATCGCGTGTTCGTCGGTGACCTGCCAGAGCAGGCTCGCGACGTCGACGAGCGCGTCCATCGCACCCGGCTTGGCGTGGAGCCGGGCGTGGTTCACCAGGAGGTCCCAGAGCATCGAGCAGCCGATCCGGTAGACCTGCAGCACCTCCGGCAGCGGAGCGCCCTGGTGTGCGCGCCGGCTGCCCGTCTCGTGGGGGGCGGCCAGATCGTCGTGGGTCTCGGTTCCGGCGAGCGCGTTCACCATGAAGCGCATGTTGACCGCGATGGAGCGATGCAGGTCTTCGCGCGGCACCATCTTCTCGTCCCGGTACAGCGCGATGCGATCGCAGGTGGCGGCGTACACGTCGTCGATCAGGCGGGGCAGCCTGGGCTCGACCCAGGCCACGAGCTCGGCGAGGGCGGCGTCCTGCATTTCAAGGATGCTACGTGGCGCCCCGTCCACGGCGCACCCTCCCGGGCCGCGATCACGAATTGGTCGTACCGGGATCACGGCCTACCGCTTTCGCCATAACGCACTCCCCTGAATCGACGATTCGCCGATCGGTCTACGGAAGGGGCGTGCCCCGCGTCAAGGCGAACGGCTCGTGTCCCGATTCTTTCCTGGGCGTATGTGGCGTCCCACAAAGAACTTTGTCGCGGGCCACACCGAACGGTCCCGAAACCTGTCACTTCCGCCGCCGATGAGGAAAACCCACACGATTGTGTGTTTTCATCGACACCGGAGACCCCGCCCTTCCGCCGGGGCGCGGTCCATGGTCGGATGATCCGGAAAACGGTGCGGAACAGGAGTGTGGACGATGAGCGATCAGGAACAGCCGCCGGAGTTCAAGCCCTACCACCATCCGGCCGCCGGGTGGGGAGCGGCGAAGAGTGTCACCGGGTTCCTGATCCGCGAAGGCGAGCTCATGGCGGGCCCGCGCGCGATTCTGAAGATGAATCACGAGAACGGCGGTTTCGACTGCCCCGGCTGTGCGTGGCCCGACGACACCAAGGGCCTGCATCTGGACATCTGCGAAAACGGAATCAAACACGTCACCTGGGAAATGACCAGGAAAAGGGTCGGCCGGGAATTCTTCGCCGCCCATACGGTGAGCGAATTGTCGGAATGGAGCGATACCGAACTGGAGAGCCAGGGTCGGCTGACCGAGCCGATGCGGTACGACGCGGCCACCGACCGATACGTCCCGATTTCCTGGCCCGAGGCCTTCGCTCTCGTGGGCGATACGCTGCGCGGCCTCGACAGTCCCGATCAGGCGGCGTATTACACCTCGGGAAGGCTCGGGAACGAAGCGACCTTCTTGTACCAGCTCATGGCCCGCGAACTGGGGACGAACAACCTTCCGGACTGCTCCAACATGTGCCACGAGGCGAGCGGCCGCGCCCTCCAGGCCGCGTTGGGCACCGGGAAGGGCACCGTCGACCTCAAGGACTGGGAACACGCCGACGCCCTATTTATCCTCGGCGTCAACGCCGCCTCCAACGCGCCCAGGATGCTCACCGCACTCGCGGAGGCCTACCGCCGGGGCGCGCAGATCGTGCACGTCAACCCGCTGATCGAGGCCGCCGCGACGCGGACCATCATCCCCCACGATTTCGCCAGGATGGCGACGTTCCGCGCCACGCGCACGGGAACGCTGAACCTGCAACCGCGTATCGGCGGCGACATGGCGCTAATCCGCGGGATGGCGAAGGCCACGATGGAGCAGGCCACCACGGATCCGGGCGCCCTCGACCTGACCTTCATCGAACGCCACACCACCGGTTTCGAGGAGTACCGCGCCCTCTGCGAGGCGACCTCGTGGGAGGAGATCGAGCACCAGTCGGGCGTCTCCGTCGCCGACATCCGCGCCGCGGCCCGGATCTACCGCGCCGCCGACCGCAGCATCGCCAGCTGGTGCCTGGGCGTCACCCAGCACGAGCACGGCGTCGACACCGTCCGCGAGATCGTCAACCTGTTGCTGCTGCGGGGAAACCTGGGCCGCGAGGGTGCGGGGCCGTCACCGGTCCGAGGGCACAGCAACGTCCAGGGGAACCGCACCTGCGGTATCGATCACCGCCCGGACGCCGCCTTCCTCGACCGGCTCGGCGAGGTCTGCGGTATCACCCCGCCCCGGCACCACGGTCTCGACACGGTCGGCACCATCGAAGCGATGCACCGCGGCGACGTGACCGTTTTCGTCGGTATGGGCGGCAATTTCGTCCTGGCCGCGCCGGACACTCCCTACACGTCGGCCGCGCTGCGCAAATGCGCGCTGACGGTGCAGGTCAGCACGAAACTCAACCGGAGCCATCTGGTCCACGGCGAGCAGGCGCTGATCCTGCCGTGTCTGGGCCGCACCGAGAAGGACGAACAGCGCGCCGGCGTGCAGGCCACCTCGGTCGAGGACGCGATGAGCATGGTCCACCTGTCCACCGGTATGAAGCGGCCCGCTTCCGCACACCTGCTCTCGGAACCGGCGATCATCGCCGGGATGGCCCGCGCGGCACTGCCGGACAGCGCGACGCCGTGGGAAGCCTACGTCGAGGACTACGACCGGATCCGCGACACGATGTCGCAGGTCCTCGACGGCTTCGAGGACTTCAACCGGCGGGTCCGGCAGCCACTGGGCTTCCGCATCCGCCAGCCCGCCAGGGAACTGGTGTTCCACACCGCTTCCGGACGCGCGGAGTTCTCCACCGCCGCGCTGCCGGACGTCATCCCGGCAACCGGCACGCTCGCGCTGGGCACCATGCGCTCCCACGACCAGTGGAACACCACGATCTACTCGGACAACGACCGCTATCGCGGGGTCAAGAACCTGCGCACGCTCATCTTCATGAACGCCGAGGACATGCGCGAGCGCGGCCTCGCGGAGTTCGACGAGGCCGACATCACCAGCATCGCCAAGGACGGCACCACGCGGATTCTCCAGCGCTACAAGGTGATCCCGTACGACATCCCCCGCGGCTGCGCGGCGGGCTACATGCCGGAAATGAACGTCCTGTGCGCCATCGGCGACTACAGCACCCAGAGCGATCAGCCGATCATGAAGCATCTCAAGGTCACGGTCGAACGGTCGGCCTAGCGCACGGGCCGCGGACGAAGACCGCCGCCGCGATTCCGGCGACGACCCCGATCAGGGTGTCGAGCACCCGGTCGGTGAGGAGCGTCAGCGGTTCGGCCGGAGCGGCCAGCTCCGTCATCACCATGATCAGCGGCGTGAAGAACCCCAGTGCCAGTCCGTAGTGGCGGGACATGAACAGTTCGGTCGGGAACAGGAGCACGATCACCGACAAGGCCAGCAGCGTTCCGCCGAGATCGGGAAGAAGCAGCAGCGCGGTGACGCCGAGTCCGGCGAACGTGCCCAGGACCCGATGGACGCTGCGGTGGACGACACTGCGGACCCCGGGATGGAGCCGGTTGCGCACATCGACGGCGGCCAGCGGCACCGCCGCGGAGGCCATCGCCCAGTTCGCGTGCTCGACGCCCAGCAGCAGGCCGCAGAAGCCCGCCGCCGAGATCGCCAGCACGTAGCGGGCGGCGTGGACCAGAGCACACGACCTTCGGCGCCCTCGTGCGCAGTCCTCCGGACCACACGTCACTCCCGGCGGCGGAACCGCCTGCCTGCCACCAGGTCCCTTCGGGCCGGTCAGTCCGATGAGGACACAGAACACGGCCGTCCCGGCACAGATCGCCAACCCCGCCGGATCGGCGGGAACGAGGGCGATGGCACCCAGGGCGAAGATCCCGAAGAACGGTCCCCGAGGAACGAGGTCGAGCCGGTTCGCCACCAGCGCGCCCGCGAACGCGAAAGCCGACTCGGTGACCACCAGGACCCACGGCCGGGCGTGGCAGGCGGAGAGGAGTGTCCCGAACGCGACGCCGGTCAGCAGGATCGCTCCCCCTTGCGCCTGATGACGAAGGCGCGGTCCCCGGCATTCGGCCCGCCCGTACATCCCGGTGAACGAACCGAAGGCGGCGAAGATGATCAGCTCCGGCCGCCCGGCGAAGAGCAGTGCCAATCCCGGGACGAGCAGGCCCGCCGCCACCCGGCAGGCGTGGAGCCAGTCGCCCTCCGCGAAACCGAGCCCGGACGGCAGACGTGCCGATGGCCGGGCAGTGCGCAAGGACGAGCTCCTTTCGGATCCGGAATCCAGTCTGCCGGAAGACCTATCCGGAAGTCTCGCCGGAATGCTGTGGAGTGCCACGACATTCTTTGTCTCTGTCCACTGTGGTGCGCCGCGCTCGTTCGTCGTCCACCCGGGCCGCGGCGATCGGGCGACGGACGCCCGGGCCGGAGCACCTTCCGATCACCTCGCGCACCATCGGCACCTTGGGCGTCTGCGCCTGGAGATATGCCTCTCGCAGACCTACGCGGGCGCGGTGGGCCAGCGCGGCGACGCCGTTCGGCGACACGCCCAGGACCGGCGCCAACTCGGCCGGAGTGCGTCCTTCGGCGACGGTGCTCCACAGCACGGCGCGCCACCGCACGGGCAACGTGCGAAAAGCCGACCGGAGCAGCTGATCGGTCGACGCTCGCAGGGCCGGCCCGTCGGCTCCTTCGGCCGCCTCCGTCGCCGGGACCACCGCGTGGGGCTGGACCCGCAGGCGGTGACGGTTCCACCGGGCGGCGAGGTTGCGCATCGTGACGACCAGATACGGCCGCAACTCGTCGCGCGGTCCGCCGCCGTCGCGAACCGCGGCCAGCACACGCGCGAACGCTTCGGCCACGAGATCGTCCTGCTCGGCGGGCTGGCGGACCCAGCACGCGGCGATCCGCCGCAGCGGGCCGGAATGCCGCCGGAACAGCAGGTCGCCCGCACCGAGATCGCCGTCCCGGAGCCTGCCGAGCAGCAGCGCGTCCGGCGGAGAGTCGTCCACGGCATCCCACCTCGCATTCTCCAGATTCCGGTTGGCCGGCAAGGGATTTGCCGCACACGTTGCCCACGGCGCGAGTTCGCGTGCACCCTTCGCCACGGATTGGCACACAAAGTAACAGATACAACGACGTAACCCTTACCCGTGACGGTATGCTTCCCGGGATGTCCTCCTCCTCAGCGACCACACGCCCCGGCGATGGCCGCGCGACCCGCTGGGCAGGACAACGTGAGCGACGCCGTCGCGAGTTCGTCGAGGCGGCCCTTCGCGCGATCGCCGAGCACGGACCTCAAGCCTCGACCGCGCACATCGCCGTCGAAGCCGGTATCGCCCGGCCACTGTTGTACAAGCATTTCGACGGCGCGACGGACCTGCAGCGGGCCATCGCGGACGAAGCCGCGCGACGGCTCACCACCGCGCTGCGACCGCTGTGGGAACAACGGGGAAGCGCGATGCGGATGATCACGCTGGCGGTCGACGCGCATACCGGCTGGCTCGCCGAGAACGGCAATCTCTACCGCTACCTGAACTCGCGGTCCCACGGCGGACGGGACGCGGTCGCCGACGTCAGGACCGTCCTCGCGCGACAGCTGACCCACTTGTTCGAGCACTACCTGAAGACGTTCGAAATGGACCCGCGGATCGCCGAAACCGTCGCGTTCGGCGTGGTGGGCCTCGTCGACTCCTGCGCCGCGCAATGGCTCGAAAACCCCCACGGCGTAACGAGAGCCGAGCTGGCCGCGCAGCTCACCCGCTGGATATGGCGCCTGCTCGACGACACGCTCCGAACGGGCGGTGTCGAACTCGATCCCCACGTGACGCTACCGCCGCCTCCCGCACTCTGATCGCCGCCTTCACCGCCGGCCCGGCGTGGTCGGCCCTTGACCTCTTCTATTCCACAAGTTATATATGACTCATGTCATATTTTCGGCGGGACCGTGCGCTCGTGCTCGGGGCGGGGGTCGCCGGTCTCGTGGCCGCACGGGTCCTGTCCGAGCACTACGCCGAGGTGGTCGTGGTCGAGCGGGACGAACTCCCGGACCGGCCGGAGCATCGGCGCTTCGTCCCGCAGTCGCATCACGCGCACGGCCTGCTGGGCTCCGGCCGCCGGGTACTGGTGGGGCTGTTCCCCGGTCTGTCCGCGGAGCTGGCCGCCCGTGGCGCGCTCACTCCGGGGTCCGGCGACCCCGCGATGGGCGACCGTTCGCTCTTCCTCGTCCGCGGCGGGACGACCATCCGGATACCGGCGTGGTGGAGCGGAGGCTTCGGCGCGAGCCGGATCCTGATCGAGCACGCGATCCGCGACCACGTCCGGGCGTTGGCGAACGTGACGATCCTGGACCGGACACCCGCAACCGGGCTGACGACCGACCGGGCCCGCCGACGGGTCACCGGCATCCGGACGCCCGACGAGGAACTCGGCGCCGACCTGGTCGTCGACGCCTCGGGCCGCGGCTCACCGCTGCCGGAGTGGCTCGAACGGATCGGGTACCGGCCAGCACCGGAATCGATCGTCCACTCCGACGTCCGCTACGTCAGCGTCGTCACCGAACCCGATCCGTCCTTCGATCCCGAATGGCTGGCCATCCTGGGCGGCCAGGCCGAATCCGGCTCCTCAGTCGGCGGTGTGGTCCTGCGTATCGAGCACGGCCTGCTGCACATCTCGTTCGGCTCGGTCGCCCGCGACGAACCCGTACCGTCGGATCTCGCCGGGTTGCGGGACTTCGCCGATCGCTTCACCGCGCCCGTGGTGGCCGAGGCACTTCGCCGGTCGGCACCGGCAGGCCCGATCCGGGCCTTCCGCGTGCGCAGCAACACCCGGCGCCACTACGACCAGGCTCGCGAACTGCCCGGTGGCGTCATCGCGCTCGGCGACGCCGCCAGCGCGGCGAATCCCATCTACGGCCAGGGAATGAGCGTGGCGGCGCTGTCCGCGGCCGCGCTCGGCCGGGCGCTCGCCGCCGGGGACGACGCGGGGCTGGAAAGGCGGGCGGCACGGGCCATCGCCGCCACCTCCGCCGAAGCCTGGCGCCTCGCGCTCGGAGAGGACATCCGCTACGGATGCCGCACCGAAGGAGTCCGGTCACCCTGGACGGCCAGGTTCGGCGAGGGTTATCGCAACCGCCTGGAACGAGCGGCGGCGCTGGATCCCGAAGTGGCGGCGGCCTTCAACGACGTGCTCAATCTCCACCGGCCGTTGTCGTCGCTCGGCTCCCCGCGGATCGTCCGGCGGGTGCTGAGGCCGTTGCGCGACCGCGATCCCGGTCCCCTGTCCGCGACCGTCGCCGCCGTCCTCGGCGCCGGTTGAATCCGTCCGACGAGGAGCCCGCCCATGTTCCGTCCGCAGTTCGTCGACGTCGACGACGTCTTGCTCCACGTCGAGACCGACGGCCCCGAAGACGGCCCTGCCGCGCTGTTCCTCCACGGCTGGCCCGATCTGTGGTTCACCTTCGAGCCGCAGATGACCGCGCTCGCCGAGCAGGGGTACCGGGTACTCGCGCCGGACCAGCGCGGCTACGGCCTGTCGTCCAAGCCCGCCACCGTCGCCGACTACGCGATGCCCAAGCTGGCCGAGGACATCGTCCTGCTCATCGAGCGGCAAGACGCGGCACCGGTGCATCTGGTCGGGCACGACTGGGGCGGGGCCGTCGCCTGGGCGGTGGCGAGCGAACGACCGGAGCTGGTCCGATCGCTGACCATCGTCAACTGCCCGCACCCGCAGGTGTTCGCCGATTCGTTGCGACGCAAGCCTTCCCAGCTGCTGCGGAGCTGGTACATGGTGGCGTTCCAAATCCCCGGACTCGCCGAGGCGATCCTCGGCGCCCGCAACGGCGCGATGCTGGCGGCGATGCTCGAACACGGCGCCCACCTCGACGACGCCGACCTCGACCGGCACCGCGCCGTCTGGCGCCATCCCGGCACGATCCAACGCCCGCTCTTCTGGTACCGCGCGATGTTCCGGTCGATGCTGACGTCGCTTCGCGCCGCGGATCCCGTGACGGTGCGCGTGCCCACGCAGATCATCTGGGGCCGCCGTGACGGCGCGCTCGGCAAGCACCTCGCCGAACCCAGTGCGGCGCGGTGCGAGCAGGCCGAGCTGCACTGGCTCGACACCAGGCATTGGCCGCATCGCGAACAGCCCCGGCGCGTCACCGAACTCCTCTCCGCCTGGTTCGCACGGCACGCCGAGCGGGTCTGACCGATTGCTATCCTCCGGGTTTCCCGCCGAGAGGAGCCCGATGCTCAGATTCGCCCTGCTGGGCTTCCTGCTCCGGCAACCGATGACCGGCTACGACCTGGCCACCGCGATCCGCTCCAGCATCCACTTCGTCTGGCCCGCCCAGCTCAGCCAGATCTACCGCACGCTGGGCCAGCTCGAGGACAACGGCCTGGTCGTGTCCGAAGTGGAGCCACAGCAGAGCAGGCCGGACCGCCGCGTGTACACGATCACCGACGCCGGGCGGGCGGCGTTCGATTCCTGGCAGAACGAGCTGGTCACCGAACTCGACCCCGTCCGCGTGCCCTTCATGGTCCGCTTCTTCTTCGCCGGCTCCCGTTCGCCGGAAGACACCATGACCCAGCTCCGGGTCATGCGCGACCTCCACGTGAAGGACCACGAGCGGCTCGCCGTCGAAATGCCGGAACGGATCGCCGCGGCCACCGCCCTCCCCGGCGGCAACGAACTCGACCCGCTCGTCTGGGACTCGGTCCGCCGGGCCGGCGAGATGATGGCCCAGACCTGGGTCGCCTGGATCGACGAAACCATCGAGCGGCTGCAGGCGGCCGCCCGCGACTGAGCGACGAAGCGGGTCTCCGCGGCCACGGAGACCCGCTTCCTCAGGGACTCACCAGCTCACGCTGAACTCGGCCGTGGCCCCGCTGCCGGTTTTCGTCAATCGACCGATCCGGCTCCGTCGTTCCGGAGAAGGATCCTCCTGCGGCAACGGGCTGGCGTCGGTGATGTAGTTCCACGAGGCCCACCACGATCCGTCAGGCGCCTGGAAGGCGTTGAACGCGCCTGGACCTCGTTTGTTGCCCGGCAGGTTCTTCTTGCGGAACTTCTCCGGCAGTCCCGGCCGGAACCGCGGTTCGCCGTCCGGGTCGGGCTCGTAGGAGAAGTACGCGCGCCGCTCGGCCATCGGGGTGCACCGGTTGTCCGTCAGCGCGGTTCCGCAGTGGGCGACGCCGGTGGAGTACCGGTTCGCGTACCAGTTGTTCCCCGAGTAGAAGAGGTACCAGTCCCCGTCGATGCGGACGGCGTTGGGATTCTCGATCGTGAGGACGTCGTCGGACGGGCTGTTGTGGTGCGTCCACTCGAGGTTCGCGTTGTCGATGAGCTTCTTCGCGTCGGCTTCCGCTATCCGCCGCACGTGGCGGGACCGGTCGAAGTCCAGTTTGGCGGCACCGAGGGCGGTGACGCGGTCTTGCGTCCAGGCGCCGTTGCGCAGGGTCAGCCAGACCTCGCCCTGTCCCCTGCTCACGTCGGCGTCGATCGCCCAGCCGCGATCCGGGCAGAACAGCGGATCCGCGTTGGCGACGAACCCGCCCGTGGCCCGCAACGAGGTCGCGTAGCCGATACAGTGTTTGGCCTGCCCGGCGGGCTCGGAACCGGGCAGCGCCGCGCTGTAGAAGACGTAGTAGACGACGCGGCCGTCCTCCTGATGCGCGAACAATGCCGGTGTCCACAGTGGAGAGTCCGGTCTCGCCCAATAGCCCGCGGGGAACGTGACGCCGTCCCAGGCGTCGCCGTCGACGGCGCCTCGGCGCTGGAAGGTTCCGCCGGTGAACTCGACCTTCGTATACGGAAGCTTCTTGCCGGGGACGCTCGCGCCGACCGCGACGTAGGTGTTCGTCTCCGGGATCCGCATCAGATCCGCCGCCGGGAAGCGGAAGTCCAGCGACTCGTCGCGGGGCCCGGTTTCGGCGCTGGCGCTCGGCCCGGCCGTCAGGAGACTGACGCCGCACAGGACGGCGATCAGGGCGCGCCGCATCAGCGGGTCACCGTCACGCGGGCGCGCACCGGCCGGTGGTCGCTCCCGTAGCCGCCGAGGGCGTCCACAGCGGACCCGGTCGAGTCCTTCTTGGCCCACACGTGGTCGATGGCCCTGCCGTCGTGGCTCGGCGCGCTGTAGGAGTCGGCCACGCGCCGCAGCCCGGTCATCAGCTCCGAACCCGGCTCGGCGTTGAAGTCCCCCATGACGATCGGCTCGGCCGCCCGCGACGAGAACCAGTCCGCGGTGTTGCGGACCTGCAGGTTGTGCAGTTCGCGGTTGAGCTCGAACCGTTGCGCGGACGGGGTCAGGTGCACGACGCCGACGACCCACTCGAAGCCCGCGCCTCCGACCCGCACCCAGTTGACGTACTTGGGCGGCACCCAGCAGCCGCAGTCACCGGGTTCGGCGGGGCCGGTACCGGGCGTGGAGGGGTCCACTTTGGACGCGGGTGAGATCTCGCCCGCGCCGTGGCCGGTGATGGTCATGTTGCCGCGCACCAGGATGGCGTTGTGCTTGATCGCGCGTCGATCCGTCTCGTAGATGGCGACATAGCCCGTCGCCGCCGCGGCCTCCCGCACGACGTCCTCGCGGTCGGCGACCTCCTGCAGTCCCAGGACGGCGGGACGTTCGGTCTCGATGAGACGGACGAGGTCGGCCTTGAGCCCGCCCGCGTCGCCCACGTTGTAGGTGACGACCTTGATCGTGCGTTCGGTCGCCGCCTCCGCGCTCGGCACCGCGACGAGCGTGGCGAGCGGAACGAGCAGTGCCAGCGCGAAAGCCTTGCGCCTCGAATGCTTCATGGAATTCCCTCCAGTGTCGATGACGGAGGGAATCGGACCATCGGCCGCCCGCCACGGGCAACGACGAGCGCGATGCCGTCATCTTCCGGAAAGAATTGACCCGATCACTGAGGCGACGGGTTCTCCCAGACGAAGGTGACCTTGTTGCCCGCCGGATCCACGATCTCCGTCAATTTGACGAAGCCGAAGTCCTGGACCGGGCCGCATTCCACGCCGCGCTCCGCGAGGTCGCCGACGGTCTCGTCGATGTCTTCGACGCCGATGACCACGGTGCTCTTGCCCGCGGGTTCCGGGTCGTGGGCGACCTGGATGCCCGCGCTCCCGGCGATCAGCCACTCCGCGACGCCTTCCATGGGTTCGGTGTCGGGTCGCCGCCCGATCCACCGCTCGTACCAGGCGACCGCGGCGGCATGGTCCGAAACCGGCAGAACAGCGTAGACATCCTTGAACCTCGGCACAGCAGGTCGTCCTTCCACTCGGGATCGCCGACCACTGTAGGCCGTTTTGTCCGAGTTCGCCTCGGCTTTACAAGGTCGCCTTTACCCTGCTCCCGTGACCGGCAGAAGGACAGTGAGGATGACCGCGCGGCTTTTCGCCGTGCTGGCCGTGCTCACCGCCGTCGCCCTCCTGCAGGGCGCGTTGTGCAGTGACGGCGCCGCGGCGGCCGGCTCACCCTGCGCTCCCCTCTTCGCCGCGGAAGCGAACCACGTCACCGGTCCGGCCGGCGAATGCGATCCGGCGACGTCCCTGCTCAGCCCGGTGGAGCAGCCCGTTCCGGACGGCCACCTCGACGACCTGACGGGTATCGGCGTGGCGCTGCTCGCCGTGCTCTTCCTCCTCGTCCGGCAGCATCGACGCCGTGAGGCGGCAGTGCCGCCGACCTCACCCGCGAGGTCTTCTTCGCGCACTCCACCCCTTGTCCTGCTCTGCGTTTCCCGTACCTGATCCGGCGTCGCCCCCTGCCGTTTTCAGTTGCCGGAACCCAGCCAAGGACACAACAGAATGACCAAGAACACCAAGGTTTCCCTGACGGTCGTGGCCGTCGTGATCGCGGTCGTGGCCGCGTTGCTCGTCTTCACCAATCTCGGTGACGACACCCCAGCCGCGCAGGCGGACGCGCCTCCGGTGATACCCGCGTCGATCCTCGTCCGGCCCGACAGCCACCGGCTCTCCGACCCGCCGGGCAGCAAGGTGACCGTCGTGGAGTTCCTCGACCTCGAATGCGAGGCGTGCGGCGCCGCCTTCCCGGGCGTCGAGCGGCTCCGAGCCGAGTACGGCGACCGGGTCACCTTCGTCATGCGTTATTTCCCCATCCCCAGTCACCGGAACGCCGAGCTCGCCGCCCGGGCCGTGGAAGCGGCGGGCCAACAGGGCAAGCTCGAACCGATGTACCGCCTGATGTTCGAGAAGCAGCCGGAGTGGGGCGACCAGCAGGTCTCCCATCGCGAAACCTTCCTCGGCTTCGCGCGGCAGCTGGGCCTCGATCTCAAGGCCTTCGAGACCGCGTTGGACGACCAAGTCACCCTCGGCCGGGTGCTGGCCGACCGCACCGACGGCGCGAACATCGGCGTCGAGGGCACACCGACGTTCTTCGTCAACGGCGTGAAGTTCTCGGGCTCGCCGTCCTATCAGGGCCTCAAGGCGGCCATCGACCGGGAACTGGCCAAGTGAAGCCGTTCGCCGTCCGGGCGACGCCGTGGGTCCTGCTCGCCGGCGGCGCGATCGGGCTGCTGGCGTCGTTCGTCCTCACCATCGAGAAGTTCCGGCTGCTCAAGGATTTCTCCTACATCCCGACCTGCAGTATCAACCCGGTCCTCAGCTGCGGCTCGATCATGAAGACACCGCAGGCGGAACTGTTCGGCTTCCCGAACCCGCTGCTGGGGATCGCCGGATTCGGCGTGGTCGTCACGACCGGGGTCGTCCTGCTCGGCGGGGCGCGGCTCCCTCGGTGGTACTGGCTGGGCCTCCAGATCGGCTCGGCACTCGGTGTCGTGTTCGTGCACTGGCTGATGATCCAGAGCCTGTACGTCATCGGCGCACTGTGTCCCTACTGCATGGTCGTGTGGGCGATCACCATCGCCGTCTTCTGGTACACGACCCTGCACAACCTCCACAAAGGACCGGAGGTGAAGGCGGCGCTCCGGTACCACAGCGTGGTGCTCGTGGTCTGGTACGCCGCCGTCACCGTCGCGGTCCTTCAGGCCTTCTGGAGTTACTGGACGACGCTCGTCTGAAGACGGCTCCGGTCGAGACCACGCAACCCGAAGGCGCAGACGGCACCGATCACCGTCAAGGCGAGCCAGGGGAACTCCGGGAAACCCGCCCGGCGCGCGAGGTCGAAGACGGTGCCGGTGAACAGGTTGCCGAGGAGGATGCCCACGCCGACGATCGTGTTGTAGAAGCCGTAATGCGTGGCGACGAGCCGATCGCCGGAAAGCCGCACGACGGTGTCCATTTCGAACGGGAAGACGACGACCGTCCCCACCGCCAGCAGGGCCGCGGAGACGAGCAATCCGGCTCCCGCGACGACCGGGCCCGCCCTGGCGACGGTCAGCGGCGCGACGAAGGCCGCGGCCATGAACGTCATGCCCACGGCCAGGCAGGTGCCGGGCGGCCACCGGTCCTTGGCCCAGGCCGTGATCTTGAGTTGCCCGGCGATCGCGAGCCCGCCGGAGATCACGAACAGCCCGGCGATGAGCACGGTCGCCGACGTCTCCGATCCGGTGATCCGGCGGGCCTCCATCGGAAGCGCCAGATAGGTCTGGAAGGACAGCACGTACGAGCCGATCATGACCAGCGCGAAGAGCAGGAAGTAGCGATTCGCCATGACGACGCGCCAATCCGACCAGACCGACGAGCGGTCGCGTTCGTTCTCGTGCGCGGGCAGCGCCCGTATCTGCACCACGGTCAGGACGCCGAAGACGGCGGCGGCGACCAGGCAGGTCAACCGGAAGTCGACGGCGGTCAGCGCGAGCCCGACCACCGGCCCGGCCAGGATCCCGCCCTGGTAGAACACGTTGAACACCGAGAAGGCCTCGAGCCGCCGCTCCCCCGCGTCCGCGGCCAGATAGGCGCGGACCGCCGGATTGAACAGCGCCCCGGCGAATCCGGTGGCCGCGGACGCGACGATCAGCGACGGCAACGACGATGTCACGCTCAACAACGCGAACCCCGCCGTCCTCAGCACGCATCCGGCGACGATGAGCGGTTTGTAGCCGAACCGGTCGGCCAGCGTGCCCCCGACCAGGAACATGCCCTGCTGCGAGAAGTTCCGGATGCCCAGCACCAGACCGACGGCCCAGCCCGCCAGCCCCAGCGGGCCAGAAAGATAGCCCGCCAGGTACGGCATCAGCATGTAGAACCCGACGTTGATGGTGAACTGGTTGACCATCAGCACCTTGCTGGGCCGGTCGAACGACCGGAACCGCTCCGCGAACCCGGTCACCGTGCGGGATCCACGATCGTGCGGCACCGGGTCCAGCGTTCCACCACGCGTTCGCCGGGGTGGCCGATGACGTCCGGTTCCCTCGCCGGGGCCACGTCGAGCAGCCCGTGTCCCGCGCAGTACTCGTCGTTGTAGACGGTGTCGAAGTAACGCTGGGGGCCGTCCGGGAAGATCGCGGCGATCCGCACGTCCGGATCGTGTGTGCGGGCCAGCCAGGCGGCCACGAGGGCGACCGCGCCGACGCTCCAGCCGCCGGTCGCGTACTGGGCGGCGGCGAGACGGCGGCAGGTCCACACCGCCTCGGCCGGGGCGACCCAGTGGACCTCCTCGAACGCGTCGTAGTCGACGTTCCGCGGATGAATGCTCGACCCGAGCCCCCGCATCAGCCGTGAGGTGGCTGGCTGCCCGAAGATCGTCGAGCCGACGGTGTCCACGCCGATCAGGCGCAGCTGCGGGGAATACCGCCGCAGCGCGCGGAAGGTCCCGGCCGAATGCCCGCCGGTGCCGACCGAGCACACCAGCACGTCGATCCGGCCCAGCTGCGCGGCCAGTTCCTCGGCAAGGCCCGCGTACGCGTCGACGTTGTCCGGGTTGTGGTACTGGTCAGGACACCAGGAGCCGGGGTGTTCCGTCAGCACCCGCTGGACCCGGTCGCGGCGCGCCTGCTGCCAGCCGCCCACCGGATGGGGTTCGGTGACGAGGTCGACGCGGGTGCCGTGCGCGGTGAGCATCCGCCGCACGATCGGTTCCATCCCGGGATCGGTGACGAGGGTGACCGGATGCCCGTGGACGATCCCGGCCAGCGCGAGCCCGAGCCCGAGTGTCCCGCTGGTCGACTCGACGATCGTCGCGCCGTCGGCCAGCTCGCCGCGGGCCTTGGCCGCCGCCACCATGTGCAACGCGGGGCGGTCCTTCATGCCGCCGGGGTTGAAGCCCTCCAGTTTGGCCCAGAAACCCTTACCGGAGCCGGTGAGTCGTTCGTCGATCCAGAGCACGGGCGTGTTGCCGACGGCAAGCGCCGCGCGCTGGGGCAGGACAGCGTTCATCGAGGATTCGTCTTTCTGTGCGGTACGGACGGAAGCAGGACGGTGCGACGTCCATCAGGTCCGCGAAACGCACAACTCGACGAGTGTCCGGTATCCCCTCCGCCCGGCGGAAAGCAGACGTGTCTTCCCTTGCGGCACGGGCGAAACCACGCCCACCGTCGAGGACGAAAGATCCGGCGCCGAGGGAGACTCCTCGCTTCGCACGGCGAGGGTGGTGAGCGAGCGGGCGTGCGCGTGTCCCTCACGAGGCGGGCAGTCATGCGAAGCCGACGTGGCGGCTGCCTCGACGTGCCCGTCGAGGCAGCCGACAGCTCCCGAACCAGCCACGACCAGCAGCAGCAAGGCCACCACGAGTCGACGAAGAGTAGCCGGAGAGACACTCACGGTTCCCACCGTAGCAAATCTCCCACGCGTCTTAGTACTAGGTGTCTTAGTAGGACTTCACCGCACGCTCACAACCGTCCCCGTACTACTAAGCGCGATAGTTGAACCTGCGCGACAGGAGATTCGGCACCCGTGACCCCCTCTAGGCGCTCGCCGCGGCATCCCCTCGCCGCCACCGCCGCCCTCATGCTCCTCGGCTTCGGTGCGCTCCCCGCGAGCGCGCAACCGGCGCCGGACGGCCAGGATCCGATGCGGCGCTATCAGGAACTCGGCGCCCAGGCGGCCAAGGCCGACGAGGACCTGCAGGAATCCCAGGACCGGCTGAAGACCCGCGAGACCGAGCGCGACCAGGCGACGGCCGCTCTCGGCCGGGCCAACGGAGACCTCACGCAGGCCCAGTCGGCGATCGATCGGTTCCGGCCCCAGGCCGAGGCGATCGCGCGGTCCGCGATGAGCGGCGAGCGGCTCGGCAACGCCGTCCTGCTGCTCGACAGCGGCAGCAGGCAGGAGTTCCTCGACCGTTCCTCGGCGCTGTCGGTCCTGGCCGACGAGAAGGCCAAGGCATTGAACGGCCTGCGTGACGCGCTCGGGAAGGCCCAGGCGGCACGCGCCACGGCGGCGGACGCGCGGGAAACGGCCCAGCTCGCGGCGAACGACGCGACGGTGGCGCTGGAGCAGGTCCGCACCCGCAAGAAGGACCTCGACGACCAGATCGCCAAGGTGCGGCAGGCACTCGGCGAACTGCCGGCCGCGGACAAGGCGAAACTCGGCAAGGTCCAGGACAAGGGCTCCTATCTCGGCCCGCCCGGCGCCGCGAACGACGCACTGCAGGCGGCGCTGTCCAAACGGGGCTCACAATACGAATGGGGCGCCACCGGGCCGAGCGAATTCGACTGCTCCGGCCTGACGTCGTGGGCGTACAAGCAGGCCGGCATCTCGCTCCCGCGCACCAGCCGCCAGCAGTACACCGTGGGGAAGCCCGTCCCGCTGGACGCGCTCGTGCCCGGCGACCTCGTCTTCTACGACGACGGAACCGGCAATCCCGGGGCCATCCACCACGTCGGAATGTACGTCGGCAGCGGCAAGATGGTCGACGCGCCGACCGAGGGCCAGCTCGTCGACGTCCGTTCGGTCAAGGGCGACGGGCACCTGATGGGCGCACGGCGCGTCGTCGGCTGAGCGGGGGCGGCACAGTATCCTTCCCGGCGGAGGTGTCATGCAACGGCTGGGCGAGCTCGAAGCGTCGGTGATGGACGTGCTCTGGGACGCGGCGGAACCCTTGCGGGTGCGCCAAGTCCTCGATGCGATCAACCGGGATCGCGACCTCGCCTACACCACGGTGATGACCGTGCTCGACAACCTGCACCGCAAGGAATGGGTCGAACGCGAAATGGAGAATCGCGCGTATCGTTACCGCGCCGTGGCGACCCGGGAGGAGGCCACCGCACAAAGCCTCCGCGAACTCCTCGACGCTTCGGAAGACCGGGAATCCGTGCTGCTGCATTTCGCGCGCTCGGTCACCGAAGAGGAGTCGGACATCCTGCGGCGGGCCTTGCGACGGAAGCCCGGCAAGCGATGATCCTGGCGGCGGTGCTCCTGTTCGGCGTGGTGGTGACCGGCTGGTTCTCACCCCGGCTGCTGGGCAGGCTGACCGCCGGCGGGATCAGCCCCGGCACCGCGCTCGCGTGGTGGCTGCTGACCGCGGCGGGCGTCCTCGCCGGCACGCTCGGCGCTGTCCTGCTCCTCGTCCTGCCGGACCACGGCCCCGCCGGGGCCATCACCCGGATCCTCCACGAATGCTGGGCGGCCGTCGGCCACAGCGGCCTTCCGGGCCTCGATCCGGTCGCCGGGACCTTCGCCGCCATCGCGCTCGCGATCGCGGCGGCCCGGCTCGCGCTGTCCACCGCGCGGCGGCGGAAACGCAGCACGCTCCTGCACCGGCGCCATCTCGACGTGCTCCGGCTGTCCGGCGCGCGACCGGGGCCGACCCTGTGGCTGCCCGACGATCGTCCGATCGCCTACAGCCTCGGCGGCCGCGACGGCCTGATCGTCGCCAGCCAGGGTCTGGCCGGAAGGCTGTCGTCCCGTGAACTGGCCGCGGTGCTGGCCCACGAACGCGCCCATCTGCGCGGCAGGCACCACTTCCTCGCCGGCTGCGCCGAAACACTCGGCCGCACGTTGCGTTTCGTGCCGCTCATGCGAGAACTCCCCGGCGCGGTCCGGCTGCTGGTCGAACTGGCGGCCGACCGGGCGGCCGCGGCCGGGCACGGACCGGACACCGTGCGCTCGGCGCTGTTGTCCATCCAGGCCGCCGACGGCGACACCGCGCTCCGGCTGCGTTGGCTGGCGCGGCACCCGAGCGGGCCGTCGCGATTTCCGGAACGGGTGCGGGCCGTCGCGGGCGGAACACTGGCCTTGTTCGCCCCGCCCGTGCTCACCGTCGGCATGATGTTCACGGCGGGCCTTGTTTCCTGCTGGTGAAAGAAACGCGTTCGTCACCGATGCGGACGAACGGGTTCAGCGCGGACACCATCAGGTGATCCCCGTTTTCCGGCCTTGACCGCCGCTTTCCCGAATGGACGTACGCACGTCGCTGTCAGTCGTTCGCCGGTCAGGGAATCGGGGACGGCAAATCGTGCAGTTTCCACTCACACGAGTGAGGGATGACCATTCCACTGAGCCGGAAAGGCGAATTCACAGCGCTACTCAAATGGCGGCATTCGCGCGACGTCCCGTTGTCGTAACGTCGAATGAGGAGGGTTTCCCGCACTGAATTTCCTGGAGGTTTTCGTGATCCGACGCCCCCTGCGCACCTTGACCGTCCTGATCGGCGCCGCGGCGGCAGTCACCGCCTTCGCGGCCCCGGCTTCGGCGGCGACAGCGGTGCTGAACGAAGCGGCCGGACCGGCCACTTTGGCCGCCGCGCAGCAGAAACTCGGCACCTCGCTCGGCGCCGCGTTCGCCGGCACCTGGCTGGACACCACGACCGGCGAACTCGTCGTCGGCACCACCGACGCGCGCCAGTCGGCCAGGATCCGCGCCGCGGGCGCGAATCCGAAGGTACTCAGGCACAGCACCGCCGAACTGAAGCGAATCCAGTCCACATTGGACAACAGAACCGGGGATCTGCCCGATTCGGTCGCCGGCTGGTACGTCGACGTACCGGCGAACCAGGTCGTGGTGAGCGTGGTGGGCGGTGATCCCGCGGGCCGGGCGTGGGCCGCCTCCGCCGGCGTACCGGTACGGGTGGACCACGTGAAGAGCGCGCCGCGGCCGTTGTGGAGCGTGGTCGGCGGCCAGGGTCTGTACTTCAGCGGTGGCGCCTGCTCGGTCGGGTTCAACGCCTACGACGAGGACGACCATTACGTGATCACCGCGGGCCACTGCACCGAACTCGGCGGCACGGTGCGCGGCGTCGGCGGCACGATCGGCAAGGTCGCGAAATCGTCCTTCCCCGGGAACGACTACGGGACGGTCAAGGTGACGCATTCCGACGTCTCGACCCCGCCCCGCGTCGACCGCTACGAGGACGGTACCGACGTACGGATCGAGGGGGCCGACGTGGTCGGTGTCGGCGGCCGGATCTGCCGGTCCGGGATCACCACCCACTGGCACTGCGGACGCGTCGAAGCCCTGGACCAGACGGTGAACTACGGCAACGGGAACATCGTGCGAGGCCTCACCCAGACCGACGCCTGCGCCGAGCCCGGTGACTCCGGCGGCTCGTTCGTCAGCCGTCCTTCGTCGGGCTCCGGCACGAAACTGGTGCAGGCGCAGGGCATGACCTCGGGCGGCTCCGGTGACTGCAGCGAAGGCGGCACCACGTTCTTCCAGCCCGTCAAGGAGGTGCTCGACCGCTACGACCTGACGCTGGAAAAGGACTGATCTCCCGCGGCGAGGGGCGGCCGGTCCTCCGGTCGCCCCTCGATCAGCGCGGCGAGCTCCCCCGCTTCGAGGACGAGCGTCTCGATCTCGGCCCAGCGGCGGCGGAGGCGCTCGGGATCGGCGACCAGCGTGCCGGAAACCATGCCCAGGAACAGGTTCGCGTCGGTTCCGATCTCCGCGAGACGCAGGAAGGGACGGCGTTCCTCTTCGGTTCCCGCTCCGTGCGACGCGGCCCGTTCGCGGGCGCGCATCCCGGCGTCGTGGCAGGCGTCGACGAGCAGGGTCCGGATCTCCTCCGTCCGGTTCCCCGGGCTCGCGGGAGGTTTCCCCATCAACGGGAAGATGTTCCAGGCCACCGACAGCAGGCAGTCGGCCACGTCGTCCATCGACTCCACGTCCACCGGGCGAGTGTTCCGGCCCGTGCCTCCTGCCAGGCGGAATGACTCGCGGGAACGGCAGGGTCGACCCGATCGGGTGGCGAGCCTGGTGCGTGGGAAGGACGGTTCTAACCGTCCTTGCCACGCACGAGACTCGGCACCTCCTGGTCGTCGAGCGCCCGCACGTCGGCCATGCGCAGGCCGGCGATCAGTCCGGAAAGTCCTTGGTGGCCTTCGGGCCGGATCGCGAGGATGCCGCTGGCGAAGAACAGCAGGTTCGCGAGCGGCTCGAAGCCTCCATTGACCACCGAAGCCAGGGTGAGCAGCGTGAAATAGCCGCCGGACCCGGTCAGGAATCGCACGATCATCCGCCACAGGGCGGGTTTCCCGCCGTCCGGACCGGCGGGGCGCAGCAACACGACGCGCTGCCCGAAGCTGGCGCCGTTACCCACCACCGGGATGACGAACAGCAGGAGCAGCGCGGGCAGGAAGGTGCCGATCAGCGCGGTCACCACGGTGTTCGGTTCACCCACGAGCAGGGTCGTCACGATCCCGACCGTCGTGCCGAGCAGGATGACGGACACGACGTCGACGGCCATCCCGAGCAAGCGGCGGCGCGCGGTGACCGGCCGCGGTGTCCCGGGCGGCGCGGACGGTTCGTTCCCCGGCAGCAGCCGCAGCAACGGGGCGAGCCCGAACCCGACGGCGGCGCCGAGGGTGTTGGTCAGCAGGTCGTCGACGTCGGCCAGCCGGTACGGGCACTCGAACAGGAACCAGACCCCGGTCAGCTGGGTGCCTTCGATGAACAACGAGACCACGAAGCCGATGGCGACGGTGGTGAGGAAACCCCGCCGGAAGAGGTGCCGCACGAACATCCCCAGCGGCACGAACAAGGCGACGTTGAACACCGCCTGCTGGACGGCCGGATTGCGCAGGAACGCCCGCAGCCCCGCGCCGGTCTGTTCACGGCGGATGTCGGCGACGAACTGGAAGGGGCGCAGTTGCAGATGGCTGGACGCGTGTTCGGCGCACCACGCCGTCGTCGTCTCGGGGATGGGGAGCAACGTGTACGTCCACAGCGACATGGCGTAGACCAGGAACCCGAACACCAGCAGAACCCGCCAGAGCCCGAGTTCGCCGCGGCGCCGGTAGCTCGCGGCGATGTACGGGACGGCCAGGAAGCCCGCGAGCACGAAACCCGCGAACACCGCGATGACCGCGGAGATGGTCGGATCAGTCACTCGCGGAAGCTAACAACGCGCGCTCCGGCGCACCCGTCACGCCACCTGGCCGGGTGACGGCGTCGGACGGCGCCAGCGTGCGCTGATGCGCCAGCGCCGCGATGGCGAAGGTCAGGTGGACGACAACCCAGTTGCGGTCTTCGCGATGGACCCGCTGCAGCAGGTCGAGGGAAGCATCGCCCGGCGTACGGCCCTGACGGCAGGCGTCGATGAAGGCCTGGGTCAGTTCGTCGACGTTCCTCCGGAACTCCGCGAAGGTGTCGGACGGCTGGGCATTGGTGCAGAAATCCACGGTCACGTCACAGAGCGTTCCATAGCGCGACACAAAGTTACGAATTGGCGGAGTGCGAATCACTCACGTGAGGTAGTCGGGGAGCGAATCTGTGCTCTGCGTCACGCCGACGCGAGCCCGGCGGGCATGCGGCGTTCCCGTTCGGCCGCGTTCGCCCGGCGGGTGACCGGGAACCGCTGGTCGAGTTCGACCAGCAGCGGCGTCGCCGCCATCAGCACCAGAAGCGCGAACCCGGCGTAGGCACCCAAAGTCGCGATGATCGTCATTTCGGCCTCCTCGTTCCCGTGCCGCCCGTTCCGGCGGCCTGGAACCAGGATCGCCTCCCGGCAGGGGGCGGCGGATCGGTCATCCGGCGGAGACGCCTCCACCGGTCGGCCTTTTCGGCACTGTCCGATCGGCCGATCCCGGGCGACGGTGCAGCAGGTCGAACCGCGACCACATGGCCTCGGCCGCCTCGATCGACTCCCCGGTGCGGACCGGGTCGACGGCGGCGAGTTGCGCGACGATCGCCTGCACCAGGCTCATCCCCGCGGTCAGCGACGGGAAGAAGGTCACGCCCTCGGCGGGCACCATCAACACCTGCTCCACGGCGCCCGCGAGCGCGGGACTCGCCGCGTCGGTGATGGCGAAGGCGCGTGCTCCCCTGGCCTTCGCTTCGTTCGCGGCGAGCACGGTGCTTTCGTACAGGCGCCAGAAACTGATCGCGATGAGCACGTCTTCGGAGGAGAGCTTCGCCGTGGCGTTGGCGAGTTCGGCGTCGCCCGCGGTGATCGCGTGGACGTCGTACCCGGCGAGCCGGGCGTTGTGCGCGAACGCGATCCCGACCGCGGCGTAACTGCCGTCGGCGATGACGACCGTCCGGCGCGCCCCCGCGACGGCTTCGGCGACCTGGCGGATCTCGTCCTCGGCGAACCGCCGGTTGAGCAGGGCGAGGCTGTCGAGGTCCCGGCGCAACGAAGCCGAACCCGGCGAGTCGACATCCCGGTGTTCCTCGGCCACCTGCGGCGCGCTCAGCGACGACATGTACCGCGCCCGCAACTCCTGTTGCAGCGCCGGCCAGCCGGCGAACCCGAGCGCCTGCGCCGTCCGGGTGACGGTGGCGACGTTGACCCCGGCGAGCTGGGCGAGCTCCGCCGTCGAGCCGAACGACGCCCGGCGCGGTTGCGAGACCAGCACCTCGAGCACCGCGGCCGACTTCGGCCGCAGGCCTCGTTCCGGTGTCCGATCCCGAAGCCACGCCTCGAAACCGTCGTCGGTTCCCGTCTCTGTCACGCACGCCCTCCCTCGACCGCGCCACGGTAACGCATCGTGCCCGTCGAACCACTTGCAACGACCATTGCAGTTTTGCCGAAACGCAGTATACGTTGTCCGCACTCTCGTCTCTCCTAGTCGCCCGAACCACGGAAGGCGTTCCCCATGACGCTTCTGGCCCGACTGGACCGGCTCCCGCTGAGCCGTCCCCACTACAAACTCCTGCTCATCGGCGGACTCGGTTACACCTTCGACGGCATGGACTCCGCCGTCGTCGCCTTCCTCCTGCCGAGCGCGAAAGCCGCCTGGGGCCTGGACAACGGCCAGCTCGGGCTGATCGGATCGGCGACGCCGTTCGGCTTTCTGTTCGGCGCGATCGCCGCCGGCCTGCTGGGCGACCGCATCGGCCGCAAGAAGGTCATGATGTACGCGCTCGCCTTCTACGCGGTGTTCTCGGTGGTCGCGGCCTTCTCCCCCAACTACGAGGTCTTCCTGGGCGCGCGGGTGCTGGCCGGAGCGGGCGCGGGCGCCGAAAGCGCGATCATCGCGCCGTTCCTGTCGGAATTCGTCCCCGCCAAACGACGCGGCTGGTTCGTCGGCGCGCTGGCCGGGTTCTTCTCGTTCGGATTCGTCATGGCCGCGCTGATCGGGCGGTTCGTCGTCCCGACCGTGCCGGAGGGCTGGCGGGTCGCACAGCTGATCACCGCGCTGCCGATCGTCATGCTGCTGTGGTGGCGCCGCTCGCTGCCGGAATCACCGAGGTTCCTGGTCGCGAACGGACGTCACGCCGAGGCCGAAAAGATCGTCTCGAAACTCGAACGGGACGTCGAAAAGGCGACAGGGCAAGCACTTCCGGCCGTCGCCGAGGCCGATGCCCAGCCCGCGACGGAGACCCCCAAGGTCAATCTCCTCAGCGCGTTGAAGTTCCTGTGGAGCCCGGCGATGGCCCGCCGCACCGCGGTGATCTGGACCGTCTGGTTCGTGATCACGTTCTCCTACTACGGCTTCTTCTCCTGGATCCCGACGCTGCTCGTCGAGCGCGGCATCACGGTGACCAAGAGCTTCGAGTTCTCGATCATCATCTACCTGGCGCAGATCCCCGGGTACTTCTCCGCCGCGTGGCTGTCGGAACGGCTCGACCGCAAGCACACCATCGCGTTGTACCTCGCCGGGTCGGCGGTGAGCGCGTTCTGGCTGAGCCAGATGGACGCGCCGTGGTCGATCACCCTCGCCGGGGCGGTGCTGTCGTTCTTCCTCAACGGCACGTACGCCGGCGTGTACTCCTACACCCCCGAGGTGTTCCCGACCTGGATCCGCGCCAGCGGCACCGGGCTGTCCAGTGCGTTCGGCCGGGTCGGCAGCATCCTGGCCCCGACGATCATCGGCCTGTCCGCCGCCAGCCTCGGCTTCGCGGGCGTCTTCGGCCTCACCACCGCTGTCCTCGCGGCCGGGGTGGTGTGCGTGGTCGTGTTCGGCCTGTCCACCGCCGGCCGTTCCCTGGAAGAACTGACCGAACACGGCGCGCCCGTGAAAACCGCCAAGGAGATGACGAAGTGACCGTGTCACTGTCCACTGTGGAGGACAAGACCCGAGCCACGATCGGCGTACGGCTGTTCACCGTGCTGGCCTGGGTGCCCGAACGGCGGGCGCTGCGGCGAGTGCACAGCAGCCACCCCGTCGAATACCCGGTCGGCGGCGAGAAGACCGTCGAGGTCGCCGCCGGGTGGCTGGACCGGTGCATCACCGGGCAGGAGCCGTACTTCGGACCCGACAGCGCGGCGGTGCGGGAGATCTTCGCCGACCACGAACTCATCGACAGCCTCGGCTGCGGGGCGGTGATCAACGTGCCGGTGGTCGACGACGGCCGCACCCTCGGCGTCCTCAACCTCCTCGACGCGGAAGGCCACTACGACGAGGATTCCGTCGCGGTGGCGCGATCTCTGGCACCGTTGGCGGTCCCGGCCCTGTGCGAACTCCTGGAGGAGACCCGATGAACGGATCGCTGCTGCTGCGCGACGCCCGCCTGCTCGACCCGGTCACCGGCGAGTACACCGAGGGCGACCTCCGGTGCGCCGACGGCCGGATCGTCGAGATCGGCACCGGTCTCACCGCGGGCGACGCGCGGACCGAGGACCTGCGCGGCGCGTTCGTGCTGCCGGGGCTCGTCGACGCCCACGTGCACGTCACCGCGTCCACCGCGGATCTCGGGTCGCTGCCCGCGTCGTCACCGGCGTACGTGACCGCGCACAGTGCCCGCACCATGAGCCGGATGCTGGACCGGGGCTTCACGACGGTCCGTGACGCTTCCGGCGCCGACTACGGCCTCTCGGACGCACAGGCCGAGGGGTTGTTCCGCGGCCCGCGGCTGCTGTTCTGCGGCCGCGCGCTGAGCCAGACCGGCGGGCACGGCGACAGCCGGACGCGGGGCGCCAACACCAGCGAAGACCACCCGTGCTGCGCCGGTCTCGGCCGGGTCGCCGACGGGGTCGACGCGGTCCGCGCGGCGGCGCGCGACGAACTGCGCAAGGGAGCGCACCACATCAAGGTGATGGCCTCCGGCGGCGTCGCCTCCCCCACCGACCGGATCGACTCGACGCAGTACTCCGGCGAGGAGCTGCGCGCCATCGTCGAGGAGGCAGAAGCCGCCAACCGCTACGTCGCCGCGCACGCGTACACCGCCCGCGCGGTGAACCGCGCGCTGGAACTGGGTGTCCGGTCGATCGAGCACGGCAACCTGATCGACGATCTCAGTGTCGAACTGTTCCTCCGGCACGACGCGTACCTCGTCCCGACCCTGGTGACGTACTGGGCGCTGAAGGAGGAAGGGCGCGAGCACGGGCTGCCGGAATCCAGCTGGCGCAAGGTCGACGAGGTGCTCGGCGCGGGTATGGCCGCTTTGGAGCGGGCCGCGCGCGGCGGGGTGAAACTGGTGTACGGCAGTGATCTCCTCGGCGGGATGCACCGGCACCAGAACCACGAGTTCCGGTTGCGCGGCGAGGTCCAGTCCGCGCTGGAGGTGATCCGCTCCGCGACGTCGACGGCGGCGGATCTGCTGAACCTGACCGGCGAGATCGGCACGCTCGCGCCGGGCGCGCACGCGGATCTGGTGATCGTCGACCGGGATCCGCTGGAGGACGTCGGCGTGCTGGCGGAGCCGGAGAAGTTCCGGTACGTCGTGCAGGGTGGGACCGTCGTGTCCGCCTGACTCGCGCGGCCACCTGGTCCGGTCCGTGAAGGCCTCCTTCCCTACTCTGAAGGTAGGGAAGGAGGCCTTCACGGACTTCAAGCTCACGAGAAGTGTTGCGGAACACCCCAAGGGTTGTCGTCCCGCAGCGGTTCCGGCAGCAGGTGCGAAGGCCAGTCCTGATAGGACACCGGACGCAGGAAGCGGTCCACCGCCGCCGTCCCGACCGAGGTCGACGCCGGTGACGTCGTCGCCGGGAACGGTCCGCCGTGCTGCATCGCGGCGGTCACCGCGACCCCGGTCGGCCAGCCACCCCACAGGATCCGCCCGCTGCGGTCGGCCAGCACCGGCCGCAGCGCTTCGACTTCGGAGGACTCCTCGGGCAGCGCGTGCACCGTCGTCGTCAGCTGACCGGGCAACGCCGACAGCACCGGCAGGACGTCGGAAAGCCGCGAGTACCGGACGACGACGCCCAGCGGACCGAAGCACTCTTCGGCCGCCTCAGGTACGAAGTCGGCCAGGTCGATTTCGAGCAGCCGAGCTCCAGGACCGGCGACGACCTCGCGCATGCCCGGTATCCCGGTCAGCCGCTCCACACCCGCGTCGAAGCCGGACGCGATCCGGTCGTTCAGGAACGGCGCGGCCGGGATCCCGCGCAACCGTTCGGCGACGAGCTCCACGAACGGGCTCTCCGACGGCGCGAACACCAGACCCGGATTCGTGCAGAACTGCCCGTTGCCCAGTGTCAGCGAGCCTGCGTAGCCCGCCGCCAGGTCTTCAGAGCGCGCGGCGCCCGGCAGGACGATCACCGGGTTCACGCTGCCGAGCTCGCCGTGGAACGGGATCGGAACCGGCCGTTCGGCCGCGATCCGCGCCAGAGCGAGGCCTCCCGCCACCGATCCGGTGAACGCGGCGGCCGCGATCGCCGGGTGACGCAGCGCCTCCACGCCTGCGGATTCTCCTTCGACGAGGCCGAAGATGTCACCCCAGGGGCCGAGAGCCTCTTCGATGATCGCCGCCGTGCGACGGGACAACTCGGGATGTCCGGGATGCGCCTTGACCACCACCGGGCACCCGGCCACCCACGCCGACGCCGTGTCCCCGCCCGCCACGCTGAACGCGAACGGGAAGTTGCTCGCGGCGAACACCAGCACCGGCCCCACCGCGGTCCGATAGCGACGCAGCTCCGGACGCGGCCCGGGCGGCCACGACGGGTCGGCGCGGTCGATCCGGACGTCGTAGTACGCGCCGCTCCCGGCCGCGAGCAGCCGCAGCTGGAACGTCGTCCTGGCCAGTTCGCCGGTCAGCCGTGCGGTTCCCAGCCTGGTTTCCGCGTCGGCGATCTCGATCAGGGACGGCCCCGCCGCGTCCAGCGCGTCGGCGACACCGGTGATCACCTCTGCCCGCGTCGTCGGCGGCACGGCGGCCCATGCGGCGGCGATCTCCGCCGCCCGTTCGATTTCCTTCATGCTTCCTTCCTTTCCGGGTTCTCCGCCGAGTTCCGGAATCCGAACAGCGCGTACACCACCAGCCCGAGCACCATCCAGGCCGCGAACCGCAGCCAGGTCAGCGCGTCCAGGTTCGCGATCAGCCAGACCGCGAACGCCACCCCGACCAGCGGCACGAACGGGACCCACGGCGTGCGGAACGACCGCGGCAGATCCGGCCGGGTGCGCCGCAGCACCACCACCGCGATCGACACCACGATGAACGCGGCCAGGATCCCGATGTTCGTCAGATCCGCGGCCTCCTTGATCGGCAGGAAGCCCGCGATGACCGCCGAGCCGATCCCGACCGGCCAGATCACCCGCGTCGGCACCCTGCGCCGGGGGTGGGTGCGGGCGAAGTACCGCGGCAGCAGGCCGTCCCGGCTCATCGCGAACCAGATCCGCGACACCGCCAGCATGTTCGCGAACGCCGACGTGGTGATCCCGAGGATGCCGCCGACCGCGACGACCGTACCCAGCCCGGCCAGCCCGACCGCGGCCAGCGCGCTCGAAAACGGGCTGTGCACGTCGATCTGGTCGTAGCGCTGCATGCCGACCAGCACGATCGACACCAGCAGGTAGATCACCGCCGCGATGGCGAGCGACACGATGATCGCCTTGGGCAGCAACCGTTTCGCCTCGACGCTCTCCTCCGCGGCGGCCGTCATCGCGTCGTAGCCGTACACCGCGAAGAACGTCGTCGCCGCTCCCGCGACCGCGCCGCCGATGCCGTAGGGCAGGAACGGGCTGAAGTTCCCCGCCGAGATGTGGAACGCGCCGGCGACCACGACCAGCGCCACGATCGCCAGCTTGATCACCACCAGCGCCGTCTCGAACCGGGCGGATTGCTTGCTGCCACGGGAAAGGACGAACGCCAGCAGCAGGCACAGCAGCGCGGCGAACAGGTCGACGCGGTGCCCCGGCCCGGTCCCCGGTGCCCCGAGCATCCACGACGGCAGGTCAAGGCCGACCTGCTCCACGACGTAGGACAGGTAGCCGGACACCGCGATCGCCACCACCGCGACGATCGCGGTGTACTCCAGCAGCAGATCCCAGCCGATCAGCCAGCCCGCGATCTCCCCCAGCGCCGCGTACGAGTAGGTGTACGCGGATCCGGCACGCGGGATGAGCCCGGCGAACTCCGCGTAACACAGAGCGGCCGCCGAGCTGGCGATGATCGCGATCAGGAACGAGATCATCACGCCGGGTCCGGCCTGCTGGTTCGCGACCACACCCGCCAGCGAGAAGACCCCGGCGCCGACCAGGCCGCCGAGGCTGAGCGAGACCAACTGCCAGAGGCCCATCGTGCGGGGAAGCCCGCCGGGACCGGCCTCGTCGGGACCTTCGAAGGACTTGCGCCGGAAGAGCCCGGAGCGCGAGAAAAGCTTGGGCTGAGGCCGGATCGTCGTTGATTCGGGCATGACAAATCCCTTCCGGACCGCGCGAGGCGGCCCGGGTCGGCGGTGGGGAGCGGGGTTAGAGGACGAACCCCGCGGGGAACGGGTCGTCCGGGTCCAGCAGATAGGTAGCGTTGCCGGTGATCCAGGCCCGCCCGGAGAACTCCGGCACCACCGCGGGGACGCCGCCGACGGTGGTCTCGGCGACCAGCTCACCGGTGAACGTGGTGCCGATGAACGAACTGTTCTCGAACGGCGTGTGCAACGGGAGTTCGCCTCGGGCGTGGAGCTGCGCCATCCTGGCCGACGTGCCGGTGCCGCAAGGTGATCGGTCGAACCAGCCGGGATGGATCGCCATCGCGTTCCGTGACGCCTTGGCGTCGGAGCCCGGGGCGAGGAACTGGACGTGTTTGCAGCCGCCGATCAGCGGATCGGCCGGATGTTCCGGCGGCCGCTGGTCGTTGATGGCCGCCATGATGTCCAGCCCCGCGGCGAGGATCCGGTCCTTCTCCGCCCTGTCGAACGGGATGTCCACTTGGGACAGTTCGAGGATGGCGTAGAAGTTGCCGCCGTAGGCCAGGTCGTAACGCACTTCGCCCAGCCCCGGCACGTCGACGACGGCGTCCCGCTCGGCGAGGAACGACGCGACGTTGCGCAGTTTGACGCGGACCGCGCGGCCGTCCCGGACCTCGACCTCGGCGTGCACGAGCCCGGCCGGGGTGTCCAGCCGGACCACGGTCTTGGGTTCGGTCACCTCGACCATGCCGGTCTCCACCAGCACGGTCGCGACGCCGATGGTGCCGTGCCCGCACATCGGCAGGCAGCCGGACACCTCGATGTACACCACACCCCAGTCGGCGTCCGGCCTGGTCGGCGGCTGCAGGATCGCGCCGCTCATCGCCGAATGACCGCGCGGCTCGTTCATCAGGAACTGCCGCAGATGGTCCAGGTGGGCCATGAAGTACCGGCGGCGTTCGGCCATCGTGTCGCCGGGGATGACGCCGACCCCGCCGGTCACCACCCGGGTCGGCATGCCCTCGGTATGCGAGTCGACGGCGGTGATCGACCGGATCGACCGCACCTACGCCACCCCCAGCGAGGCGAGCGCGCGGCGCATGTCGGCGGTGACCTGCTCGCGGTGCTCCTCGGTCAGCGCGCCCCGCGGCGGACGGCACGGCCCGCCGTACCGGCCGACGAGGTCCATCCCGAGTTTGATCGCCTGGACGAACTCGGTACGCGAGTCCCAGCGGAACGCGGCCACCAGCGGTTCGTAGAGCGCCCTGGCCTCGTCGAGCTTGCCGGACCGTGCCAGGTCGAACAGGCGCACCGACTCGGCGGGGAACACGTTGGGGAATCCGGCGAACCAGCCCGTCGCGCCCATCAGCAGGCTCTCCAGCACCACGTCGTCGGCACCGCTGATCACGTCCAGGCCCGGTGCCTGCTCGCGGATCTCCAGCACCCGGCGGACGTCGCCGGAGAACTCCTTGACCGCGACCACGTTGTCGATCTGCGCGATCTCCGCGAGCAGCGCGGGCGTGAGGTCGACCTTCGTGTCGATGGGGTTGTTGTAGACCATCACCGGCAGGCCGACCGACGCCACCGCCTCGAAATGCGCGAGCACCTCGCCGCGGTTCGCCCGGTACATCGTGGGCGGCAGGCACAGCAGGCCGTCGGCGCCGTCCTCGGCGGCCACTTCGGCCCAGTACTTGGCCTGGTGCGATCCGGGGCCGTGCACGCCGACGACGACGATCCCGTCGTTCCCCACGGTTTCGATCGCGGTGCGGGCGACGCGGCGGCGTTCCTCGTCGGTCAGCGACGAGTACTCGCCGAGGGAGCCGTTCGGGCCGACGCCCCGGCAGCCGTTGTCGACCAGCCACCGGCAGTGCGCGGCGTAGGCGTCGTAGTCCACGGCCAGCCCGGCGGGTGCCGACGCGTCGTCCCGGTACGGGAGGGCGGTCGCGACGACGACGCCACCGAGGTCGGGGGTGCTCATTCAGGTTCTCCTTCGGTTCGGGCGGCGAGTTCGCCCAGCCGGATCGGCTGGACGATCGGGCGGTGGTGCCGTTCGGCGCCACCGCAGAGTTCGGCTACGGTCGGGCCGCAGATCCGGCCTTGGCACGGGCCGAGACCGGCACGGGTGCCGAGTTTCAGCGCATGCGGTCCGGGACAGGACGCGTCCTCGGTCGCACGCTTCAGTTCGCCGTACGTGGTTTCCTCGCAACGGCAGACGATCGTGTCTTCGTGCAGCCAGCTTCGCCAGGCCGGGCCGATCGGGTGGGCGGCGGCGAGACGTTCGGCGAAGGCGCGGGCCCGATCGCGGGCGCGGAGCAGTGCCGCGTCCGGCGTTCCTCCGGCGGCGGCGCAGCCGGCGACCGCGCCTTCCGCAGCGGCGGTGATCGCACCGCCGATGCCGGTGATCTCGCCCGCGGCGAAGACACCGTCCACTGTGGTCTGTTGGGCGGTGTCGACCCGGACGAACCCGTCGTCCAGGGCACAGCCCGCCGCGACGGCCAGTTCCGGCTGCGGGCTGAAACCGTGGCCGACGCAGACCGCGTCGACCTCGTAGACGCGTTCGGTACCGGGCACGACGGACCAGTCCGCGCGCACTTTCGCGGTCACGACCTCGCGGACGCGGTCGGCGCCGCGGGCCTCGATCACCGTCCGGCCCATCAGGTACGGGACCCGGTGCCTGGCCAGTGTCGCGGCGTAACGCGCCAGCTCACCCGCCTTCCCGGCGTGCGCGGTGAGGTGCCACGGCCGGGACGACCATCCTTTTCGGACGGTCGAGGCCGGGTTCGCCTCCAGCACCGCGACCACCTCGGCCCCGACGCCCAGCAAGGATTCCGCGACCGGCAGCAGGAACGGCCCGGCACCGGCGACGAGGACCCGTCCGCCGATCGCGACCCGCTCCCCCTTCGCCAGCGCCTGAGCCGCGCCCGCGGTGTACACGCCGGGCAGTTCCCAGCCGGGGAACGGCAAGGTGCGGTCGTGCGCGCCGGTCGCCAGGATCAGCGAGTCCGGGACGAGGGTCAGCCGCTCCCGTCCGGAGCCGTCGGACGGTCCCCGCAGGACGTGCACCCGCTTCTCCGCCCGGTCGAACGCCCAGACGGTGGAGCCGGGCCACCACCGGCATCGCGGATGCGTGAGGATCCGGCGGCGCCGGTCGAAGTCCGCCCGGCCGTGCTGGATCCGGTCCGGACGCTTCGCCGCATAGACCTCGGGAAGCATCCGGTGGTACTGGCCGCCGGGGGTCTCCGCCTGATCCAGCACCGTGACCCGGGCACCGGCCCGCAGCGCGTGCTCGGCCGCCGCGAGCCCGGCGGGCCCGGCGCCGACGATCACCACGTTCACGCCGTCTCCTCCCGTGACTGGGTGCGGATTTCGTCGCCGTCGGCGGCCGGACGGCGGCACGCGCGGACGTCGGGCACGTCGTTCACCGTGAGCAGGCAGTCGAAACACGCGCCGATCCCGCAGAACACCCCGCGCGGAGCCCCGGAACGCGTGGTCCGCCAGGAGGTCCGTCCCGCGGCGAGCAGCATCCCCGCCACGCTCTGGCCCTCGATCCCGGTCACGGGTTCGCCGTCGACGGTGATCCGGATCGGCCGGTCGGTGCGGTCCACCGGATCGCGATCGCGCGGCAGCAGCCATCCGCTCATGCCGCCACCTCCGCCAGTACCGCGGAACGGTCCACGGTGAACTCGCCGACCGGCATCGCGGGCTCGGTCCCGGTGAGCAGTTCGCGCAGCAACCGCGCGGTGCCGACGCTCAGCCCGATCCCGGCGCCTTCGTGCCCGGTGGCGTGCCAGAGGTTCCCGAGCCGCGGATCCTCGCCGAGCACCGGGAGGTGATCGTCGACGTACGGCCGGAAGCCGCCGTACGCACGCATGATCGCGGCGTCGGCGAGCGACGGGAACAGCCGCAGCGCCTTGACCGCGATGGCGCTCAGCACCTCCGGGCGGATCGCGTCGTCGAACTCCACCCGGCGGCGTGAAGAACCGATCAGCACGGTGCCGCCCCAGGTCGACTCGACGACGGCGGACGTCTGCAACTCGCCAGAGTCGGCGCCGACCGCACCGACGTAATCGGCGTCGTAGACCTTGTGCCGCACCACACCCGGCATCGGCGTGGTCACCAGTACCTCGCCACGGCGGGGGCGGACGGCGATCGGGGCGCCGAGGCGCGCCGACACCTGGCCGGCCCACGGGCCCGCGGCGTTCACGACCACGTCGGCCGCGATCACCTCGCCGGGCACACGGACGCCGGTGATCCGTCCGTTGTGGACGGTCGCGCCGACGACCTCGGTGTCGAAGCGCAACTGGGCGCCATGGCGTAGAGCCGAGCCCAGCAGGGCCAATGCCGCGCCCGCGGGCTGGACCTGCGCGTCCTCCGGGTAGTGGAACGCGGCGGTCACCTCGCGGGTCAGCGCGGGCTCAGCCTCGGCAAGTTCCTTATGGGACAACGGTTCCGCGCGGACCCCGGTTTGCGAGGCGGCGAACGCGGCGAGCGCGACGGCTCCGTCGTCCGTGGTGGCGACGACGATGCCACCCTTGGGGTCGTACTCGATCGACGTAGCGGCGCGCGCGTCCTCGTCGGCGATCTCGGCGACCACCCGGGGCCACAACGCGGTCGAAAGCTTCGCGAGTTCGAGTTCCGCGCCAGGTCCCTTGTCGGAGACCAGGATGTTGCCCTCACCGTGCGACGTGGTCCCTCCGGCGGGACGGCCGCGATCCACGACCACGACGTCGAACCCGGCCAGGGTCAGCTCACGGGCACACGCGGCGCCGACGATCCCCGCGCCGAGGACAACCACACGCGTTCGGTTCAACGACCCTCCAGCGTTCGGTAAAGCGAACGATCGGAGAGTAGGTTCCACCCAGGACGGGTGTCAATACCTCGGGCGCGGTCAGCCCTTCAGCACGGGATGCGGCCTGCCGTCGAGCCGTTCGTCGGCGCGGTACTGCAGCAACAGGACCGAGTGCACCGGCCCCGCCGAAGCGGTGTAGCAATGCGGCTCGCGGGCGTCGAAGGCGACGTAATCCCCCGGGCCGACCTCGACGCTGCGGCCCGCGACCTCGACCAGCAGCGATCCGGTCTGCACGATGGTGTGCTCGACCCCGACGTGCCCCTGCGAACGTTGCGGCGCGTCCCCGCGCACGACCTGGTCGTACACCTCGAAGACGCCGTCACCGGTCTCGATCCGCCGCAGCGGCCGGAGATCCACTCCCTCGCCGCTGAGCACCTCGACGTCGGCGCCGCGCACCACGGTGAGCGCACCGCCCGCCCGATGGTCGAGCAGGTCGGAGATCGCCACCTCCAGCACCCTGGACAGGCTGAACACGGTCTCGATGGTCGGATTGCCGCCACCGGACTCCAGCTGGGACAGCGTCGCCTTGCCGATTCCCGACCGCCGGGCGAGCTCCGACAGCGAAATCCCCCTCGCCGCCCTGGCCGCGCGCAGGTTGACCGCCAGCATGTCCCGGATCGAGGGCGTCTCGTCCTCCACCGCTTCTCCCCTGTCGTTCGTCAAACCGTACGATCTCGTTCGCTTTGCCGATCGAGTTCGCGGACATCATGACACGCCCCGCGACGGGGAGGGCATAGCCGCGGCCGATGGGGCGGCGCGATGGTGGGCGGCGCGGGCCGCGATGAAACTCCTTCACCAACCGGTGTGTCACCGTCGACACAGGGTCACGGGCGCACCGTCGTTCCTGCCAGCGAGGAGATTCCCGTGCAGCTGATCCGCAGATCCGCAGGCCGACGACTTCGGGCGTTCGGCGCGGTGCTCATCACCACCCTCGGGCTGACCGCGGCCGCCGTCGCGCCGCCGGCGACCGCCGCCGCGAACGCCTGTCTCACCGGCACGCTCGTCTTCGACCATCTCGACGCGGAGGCCGGGACCAGCAAGCCGCTGCGCACCCAGGTCGCCCGGAACGCGAACTGGGAACTGTGGGGCCGAACCGGTTCCGGCACGACGACCCGGCTCGCCGCCGGGATCACCGGCGCCTCCGACGGTCGCTTCACCGCCTGCCACACGGCGTCCCTGGCTGAGGCGTACGTGCGCTTCCGGTCGAGCAGCACGGCGATGTGGCGGGTCGTCAAGGCCGCGAACAACACCACCGACTACACGTTCGACTCGGCGCGCCGCACGAACGTCTCCGGCACCCAGGACCTCGGCACGGTGAAGGTGCCCTCGACGCTCCAGCGCGCGTGGAAGGTCGTGGACACGCTCAACGTCTTGTACTGGAAGCGCGCCAACCCGTCGTCCTCGTGCTGGACGGCCCGGCAGTCCGACGGCCGCTGCGACCAGATCACCTTCGTCTGGGATCCGAAGGTCGCCGACGGCGGCTACTGGGACTACCCGAACACGAACTACGTCTTCCTCGGCAACACCATGCCCGATTCGAAGCACCTCATCCTCCACGAGGCCGGGCACTGGCTGCAGTGGCAGCTCTACGGCCGCGACTTCCCCGTCGTCACCGGCTGCAACCCGCACTACATCGAGAAGCACAGCTCGGAATCGTGCGCGTGGACCGAAGGCTTCGCCGACGCCGTCGCCGCCTACGCCCTCGGCGACTACCGCTACGTCTACGACAACGGCAGCTCGTACAGCTTCGAGAACGACGCCTCGACCCCCGGCTGGGACGACGGCGACACCGTGCAGGGGCGCGTCGGCTCGTCGCTGCTCGACCTGTGGGCGGCGGACGGACCGGACGGCGGGAACTGGAACCGCACGATCGCGTTGATGACCCGCGACTTCAGCCAGGACTTCCGCGAGTACTTCACCGAGGACCGGCCGGCCGCGGGCCTGTCCACGACCGGTGCCGCCGAGCGGATCCTCGCCGGCCACACCATCTCGTACTGACGCGACAGGTGATGACGCCATCGGCTGGTGCGTGCGGTGGTCGATGGCGTCATCACAGCGGGTCGTGAGTGGACGACACGCGTGACTACATGGACGACACGCGTGATCAGGGGGACGACACGCGTGACTGGATGGACGACACGCGCTGGGACTCGGCCGCGAGAGTGTCGTCCGTCCAGACACCCGTGTCGTCCACTCAGTCACGCGTGTCGTCCATTCAGTCACGCGAAACCGCACGATCGTAGGTACCTAAGACACGGCGGTCCTTGCGCCCAAAGCCCCCTTCACCGCGTCGGATGCGGGGAAAGCGTCCTTCAGCCCCTGGCTGCCTGGACCCAGGCGGTGATCTCGTCGGCGGTCGAAGGGAAACCGCCGGAGAGCAGGTCGTATCCCGATCCGGTGACCACGACGTCGTCCTCGATGCGGACGCCCAGGCCGCGCAGTTCGGGCGGCACGGTGCGGTCGCCGGCGTGGAAGTACAGACCCGGCTCGACCGCCAGCGCCATCCCCTCGGCGAGCGTGCCCTCGCGGTAGGTGGAGGGATGCGCGGCGGCGCAGTCGTGGACGTCCAGCCCGAGGAAATGGCCGGTACCGCAGACGATGTACCGCCGGTGCTGCTGCCCGTCCGGCGACAGCGCTTCGTCCACCGACACCGGGAGGAGTCCCCAATCGTGCAACCCCTCCGCGAGCACGCGCAGCGCCGTCGCCTGGAAAGCGCCGTAGTCCTGACCGGGGCGGACCTCGCCCAGCGCCGCGACGTGCGCCTTGTGCACCAGGTCGTAGACGTCGCGCTGGGCCTTCGTGAACTCCCCGCCGACCGGGAAGGTCCGGGTGATGTCGGCCGTGTACAGGGAATCCACCTCGACGCCGGCGTCGAGCAGCAGCAGGCTGTCCTCGGTCACCTTCCCGTCGCAGCGCGTCCAGTGCAGGATCGGGGCGTGCGGCCCGGCGGCCACGATGGAGGTGTAGCCGGGGCCGGTGCCTTCGGTGCGCGCACGGCGGTCGAAGGTGCCCTGCAGCCAGCGTTCCCCGCCGCCGCGAACCGCCTCCGGGAGCGCGGCCAGCACGTCCGCGAAGCCGAGGGCGGTCGCGTCGACGGCGTCACGAAGCTGGCCGATCTCCCAGTCGTCCTTGATACGGCGCAATTCGGCGAGGACCGTCCGGAGCCGCTCGCTGTGGCCGAAGCGGTACGCGTCGAGCGCGGGATCGACCCCGGCACCGACCAGGAAACTCGGGTTCCGCCCGCGCAAACCGTGCGGGAGATCCTCCAGCGGGCGGCATTCGATGCCGAGCGCGTCCCCGTACGCGGCCGGTCCGGCGGCGGAGCCGACCCACAGCGGGCTGGTGTCGGCGTCGCCGACGAAGTCCGGCTCGTGCCCCTCGGCGGGCCGCGGGACGTACAACGTGGCGTGGTGGCTGTCCCCCGCCGGGGTCATCACCAGGATCGCGCCCTCACGCTGGCAACCGGTGAGCCAGACGAAATCGCTGTCGGCGCGGAAGCCGTGGAAGGTGTCGTTGGACCGCACCACGGCCCGGCCCGCCGCGAGCGCGATGCGCTGACCGGGCAGTTCCGCCGACAGCCTGCCACGATGTGCGGCGGCCGCCTCGGCGGTGCCCAGCGGCACCTCCACCACGTCGTCCGCGGGCTCCCAGCCGTCGCTGATCCAGTTCCGGAACCCTTTGGCGGCCAGCAGCGCGCGCAGATCCGGCCGGGTTCGGTCACCGGTCATCGGCACCCCTTTCAGGTAGTCATGGTCCTGGCCGCACCTTCGCACCGCGACGGACCCGGCCGTAATGACCGGCGGCGATAGACTCCGCCTATGGCCCTGGAGATCCGGCACCTGCGGGCGATCTGCGCCATCGCCGAAGCGGGCAGCCTCTCGCAGGCCGCCGCCGCGCTGGGCATGTCCCAGCCCTCGCTGACCTCGCTGCTCCAGCGACTCGAACGGCAGATCGGCGCGCCGTTGTTCGTCCGCAGCCACACCGGCGTGACGCCGACCCCGGTCGGCGAGCAGACGTTGCGCCGCGCGCTGACCCTGCTCGTGGAGTTCGACCGGTTCGAGAGCGATCTCCTCGGCGCGCTCGGCGACGGCCCGGTGCGGCTCGGATCGTCCCAAATGGACTGTCTGCCCACCTTCGTCGAGCGGCTGGACGACGCGCTGCCGGGGCTGGACGTCACCGTCCACGTGGAACCCTCCAGCGCGGTGCTGGCGCAGGCGCTCGCCCGGGCGACACTGGACATCGCCGTCATCGCCATGTCCGACGACCAGGAAGTGCCGCTGGCGAAGCATCTCGGGCACCGGGTGCTGTTCTCGTGGCTGCCCGTCTTCGTCGGCATACCGGCACGGCACCGGCTCGCCGGCGGTTTCGAGGTCGACCTGGCCGACCTCGCGGACGAGGCGTGGATCGGGCCGCCCGGTCCCGAGGACGGCTCGCTGACGTCGTTGCGCGCCGCGACACATCGCGCGGGATTCACGCCGCGGATCCGCTTCGAATGCCCGAACGGCGGCGGACGCCATCTGATCGCCGCCGGGCAGGCGGTGCAGCTCGTGGAACCCACCGCGCCCGAACTTCCCGGCATGGTCGTCCGGCCGTTGAAGGGCGACCCGATGCGGATGCGGCTCGTGCTGGCGTGGCGCAAGGAACGGCTGACGTGGGATCAGGCGGAGAACGTCTACCGCGCGGTGATGACGTCGTACACGCGGCACGCGATGGCGTCGACGCCGTTCCGGACGTGGTGGGAGCGGCGGCGGGATTCCCAGTCGTGGGACGGGCTGGTGGACTTCTTCCGGGCGGCCGGTTCTTGACGGGACCGGTGTGAAACCACCGGTTTCGAACAGCCTGTAACCCGATCCCGCCTCGCCGCGATTGACCTCCCGTACCGGGCGAACGGAGACGGGAGATGATGACGCAACGGCTGTGGCTGGGACTGGCGGTCGTCTACACGTGTACCGCCGTGGTCCAGCTCTACCTTCTCGCCAGCACCGGCGCCGTCTGGGCCGGGACACTCACCGCGGTCGGCTTCGTGGCGGCGCTCCTGTGCGTCCTCGCCGCCTGGAAGGCACCGAAACGAGAACGGGACGACACAAGGGAAATCGACTCTCACCGGCCCTAGCCACCGGGATATGGCGCGGCCCACGGCTCCTCGTCGAGGCCGACCCCGCCTGCGACGTACGCGATGGTCCGGTACCAGCCCGCCAGCACGAGGAACTCCAGGAGCTGCGAGGCCGGATAGTGCTCGGCGAGCGCGGCCCAGGCGGCGTCGGAAACCGTTGCCGTGTCGTGGAGTTCGTCGACGGCGGCGATCAGGGCGCGGTGCCGCTCCGGCCAGGCGGGATGCCCGGAGTCGCCGGACACGGTGGCTTCCAGCTGTTCCGGCGTCAAGCCGACCATCGGTGCGAAAACCGCGGCGTGGACACCCCATTCGTAGCGGCATCCGCAGCGGGCGGTTACCCGCGCGATGACGATTTCCCGGTCCAGCGCGGGTAATTCGCCGTGCGCGAGCAGACCGGCCCCCAGGACGCGCATCCGCGACGCCAGCTCCGGATGACGCTGCAGCAACCGGAACAGCGCGAGCGGCTCCTCCGTCACGCCGGGCGGCATCCATTTGCGCAGGGCTTGTTCGACGTCCGCCTCGTAGGGCGGGGCGAGTGGCGCCATCCGGGCCATGACCACCTCCGGTGCTTCGATTTCAGAACCACTATGCTGCTTCGAAAGTCGAAGCACAAGGGGGTGCCATGCCCGACCATCCGATCCCGCGGCCCGGGCGGCCGGTCCGCGGCTCCGAAACCGGCCGACCGCTCATGGCCGCGCTCGATCTGCTGGGGCGCCGCTGGACCCTGCGGGTGATCTGGGAACTGCGCGAGGGCGACGTCGGCTTCCGGGAACTCCGGCGGCGCTGCGAGCACATGTCGTCGAGCGTGCTCGCCACCAGGCTGGGCGAGCTCACCGAAGCCCGCATCGTCGAAACCGGTGGCGAGGGTTACCGCCTGACACCATTGGGGGAACGGCTTCTCGACGCGTTGCACCCGCTGGAGAAATGGGGCCTCGCCTGGGAAAAGGCGCTGCGTGAGTGACGAGGTCACCCACCGTTCACCGCACGCGGCCTTGCCAGGACAGGTGAGCGGCGTACGGTGAGCAGTACGTGAGGTTGAGTCCAGCAGCCCGCGCGAACGACCCGCATGTCCGCGGCCCAGCACCTTCACAGGGCGACGCGGCGGCGAGTTCACTTGCGCAACAGCTGTGCAGGCTTACCCGTTGTCCGTCTCGTCCCCGGCGATCCGGGAGACACCATCATGACCGAACGCATTCCTTTCACGCGGAGCAACCGCGACGGCCCCGCGCTCCACCCCGCCGTTCCGCTGCCCCGTCCGTCCGCCGAGAACCTCTTGCGGGTCCAGCGGATCCGGTGGAACGACGACCTGCTGGTCATCGCCGCGGCCGGGGAGATCGACCTCGCCACCGCGGGACGGCTGGAACAGGCCCTGCGTGGCCGCTTGCCCGCCGCCACCGTGCTCGATCTGAGCGAGGTCGGCTTCCTCGGCGTCGCCGGGTTGCGGGTCATCGAATCGGCCGCGGTCCGCGCCCGCGCCGAACGCCGCACGACCGGCGTCGTCGCCGAGGCCCGGCCGGTACTGCGCCTGCTGCACCTGTTCGGCTCCGAGACCCAGATCCCCGTCTACCGGCGCCTCGACCACGCGATCCTCGAGGTGTCGAACCAGTGAGGATCAGGCGAGCGGCAGGAGCGTGGACAGCCCCGTCTTCGAAGCCAGCCGCCGGATCGTGGGCGACGGAAGGAAACTCAGCACCACGCCTTGGGTGCTGCACCGCTCGTTGATCCCGACCAGGGTCGCCAAGCCGGTGGAATCGCAGAATTCCACACCTTCGAGGTCGACGACCAGCTTGCCCGGCACGGGCTCCAGCGCTTCCTCGAAGGTCTCCTTGAGGTCTTCGGAGGTCGTCAGATCGATCTCGCCCGCCACCGCGATGACGACCTCGGCGCCATCGGGCCTGGCGACGGACACCGAAAACGGAACCTCCCGGTGTTCGACGTCTCCGCTCGTCACCGTCATCCACCCCTCACGATCGGTACCCGACTGCCCCGAACATATCGGATGACGGCCCCCGCTCGCGCGGCTCACGTGTCCCGATCCGGGCGGTGCCTTAGCCTTGTCGATGGATCCGGCGGTCGTGGACCGCGGCGGACGACGAGGAGAAGCTTCGTGATGCCGATCGACGAGCCGGTGCGCAAGCACACCGACGAGCTGGTCCTCGAGGTCGCCGCCGTCCCTGCCCAGGCCGCCGCCTTGCGGGACGTCCTGGCGAAATGGGCCCTCGACCGGGGGCTTCCCCGGGAACTGGCCGAGGATCTCAAACTCACCGCCTACGAAGCGATGACGAACGTCGTCAAGCACGCCTACCCGGACGGCACCGAAGGCAACGTCATGACGGTGACCGCCGCCCACGACGACGGCATGCTCAAGATCAGCGTCGCCGACGAAGGCCGCTGGCGCGACGGCCGCCGCCCGGACGGCGGACGCGGGTTGCCGATCATCCGCGCCTTCGCGCCCGAGGCGTCGGTGACGAGCACGCCCACCGGGACCATCGTCCGGCTCGCCTGGCCCTGCCCCGCCCTCTGACCGGCTTCGGCCTCCTCCGGGCGTGCTCGGACGCGGGACTCGCGTGACTGGAGACGGATCACGCGTGATTGGAGGCGGAACGTGTCCAATCACGCGAGTCACGTGCCCAATCACGCGAATGACGTGATCGCGGCCGGCGCCCGGTCAGGGTTCGATCATCGGATGACGTCGTAGACCAGCTTCTGGATCCCGTTGCCGTAGGACTCGCTCTCGACGAGCTTGAGGTTCTGCTTGTCCTTGTCCGTGTCGCTGAACAGCTTCTTGCCCGCGCCGAGCAGGACCGGGAACAGCAGCAGGTGGTAGCGGTCGATCAGGCCGGCGTCGGCGAGGTTCCGGTCGAGTTCCGCGCTGCCGTGGACGATGATCGGCCCGCCCTCGGTCTCCTTGAGCTTCGCGACGTCGTCGAGCGAGCGCAGGATCGTGGTCTCGCCCCAGTTGTCGACGAGGTCCTCGTCCCGCAGCGTGGTCGACACGACGTACTTCGGCATCGCGTTGTACCCGGCGAATTCCTCGGTCATACCGGGCCACACCGGCGAAAACGCCTGGTAGCTGACCCGGCCCATCATCATCGCCGTGGCCTCGCCCTGCTCACGCCCCTTGAGCTCGTACGCCGCTTCGTCGAACTCGATGCCGTTGAAGGTCCAGCCGGAGTTGCGGTAGCCGGGCTCTCCGCCGGGGCCTTCGACGACGCCGTCGAGCGAGACGAACGCGGTGGCGATCAGGGTGCGCATCTGGTTTCTCCTTGGTGGTTCGGAAGTGCTTTCGACACTGCGTCGACCGGGGAACGACGGATTCGACATCGTGGCGAAAAGAATTTCTCACCCTTCGGCGTCGCGGACCAGCAGGGCGATCTGGACCCGGTTTTCGACGCCGAGCTTGGCAAGCATGCTGCTCGTGTGCGCCTTCACCGTCGCGACGGTGATGTCCAGCTTTCGCGCGACGTCGGTGTTGGACAGCCCCTCGGCGATGGCGTCCGCCGTCTCGCGCTCGCGATCGGTCAGCGTGGCCAGCAGCCCGCGGGCGGTTTCCCGCGACGCCCGGCGCGCGTCGGACGAATACGGTCCGGTGGCCGCGGTGATCAGCCGGGCCGTGGCGGCGGGTGAGAGCGCGGGTTCGCCGGTCGCGACCGTGCGGATGGCCGCGAGGATCCGCGGCGGCGGGGTGTCCTTGAGCAGGAATCCGAGCGCGCCGACGCGCAGCGCGCCCAGCACCATCTCGTCCGAGTCGAACGTGGTGAGCACCAGCACCCGCGGCGGCTCCGGGAGGCCGAGGATCTCCTCGGTCGCGCTCAGCCCGTCGCGGCCGGGCATCCGGACGTCCATCAGGACGACGTCGGGCCGCTGCTCCCCCACCACGCCGACCGCGGCGTCGCCGTCGGCCGCCTCACCGACCACGACGAGGTCCGGTTCGCCGTCGACGATGAGCCGCAGCGCCATCCGCACCAGATGCTCGTCGTCGACCAGTACGACCCGCACCCGCTCGTCGTCCATTCATTCGCTCCCTTCGCGGACCGGCCACGGCAACCGCGCGGCGAGCACGAATCCGCCGCCGGGTTCCGCGTGGTGGTCCAGTTCGCCGCCTGCCAGCCCGACCCGTTCGGCGAGACCCAGCAGGCCGAATCCCGACGCGGGTGGACCCGCGATCGCCCGCGCCGCACCGGAATCCCGGATCGTCGCGCGCAGCCCGTCGCCCGGCCTTCCTTCGACCGTGACGACCACGTCGGCGCCGGGCGCGTGTTTACCCGCGTTGGTCAGCCCTTCCTGCACGATCCGGTAGACGGTCCTCGCGATCGCGTCGGGCGGCTCGCCCTCGGTCGTGAGCTCCATCGTGACGGCCAGCCCCAGCGCCCGCGCGTCCGCGACGAGCGAGGGAAGGTCGGCGAGCGAGGGTTGCGGCGGTTCCAGTCCGTCCGGGTCCGCCCGCAGCACGCCGAGGACGTCCCGCAGTTCCTCCAGGGCCTGATGGGAGCCGTCGGCGATGCCGCGCGCCAGTTCCGCGACCTGCTCGGCGGGCAGATCCGGGCGGTGCCCCAGCACCCCGGCCTGCATCGCGACCAGCGAGACGCGGTGCGCGAGGACGTCGTGCATCTCGCGGGCGATCCGGTGGCGCTCCACGATCCGGGCCTCGGCCGCCCGCGCGGCCTGCTCCCGTTCCGCGCTCTCGACCCGTTCCCGCAGGGAGCGCACCTCCTCCCGGCGCGCCCCGATCGCGGCACCCACGGCCACCACGATGCCCACCAGCAAGGTCGGGAGGCTGATCAGCAGCCACAGCGGCCCCGGCGTCTCGCGCGCCGGGTACAGGTCGACGACCAGGATCGCCGTGACCACGGACAACACCGCCGCGACCGCCGTTTCGGCCGGTCGCCGCCGGGTGGCCAGCGAACAGAGCGCCAGCAGCGACGCGCCACTGGCCAGCACCGACGCCGTCGAAGCGAGGATGACCGCGATGGCGATCACCACCGGGAAACGGCGGCGCCACAGCAGCGCGATCAGGCAGACGAGCGCGATCAGCGGATCGCCGGTGATCATCCACTCGACCCTCGGCCCCGACGCGCCCACCGGCAGTTGCGCCGCCGTGATGATCCAGAGCAGCACACCCAGCGCCGCCGCGGCGAGCAGACGCCAGGCCTCTCCCCACGGCCGGAGGGGCGGCTGGGCGCCGGCGTCGGTGATCACCGGCCCATCATGGTCGACCGGCCCGCGGCGGCGCAGCCGGACACGGGACGATTCCGGCCCCGACCTCGGTCGCGACGGGGATCGACTTTGGTCGGACACGACGTGCGACGCGCCGCCGATGCGCGCCGGGTTCCGCGCGGGCGATGCTGGGGTCCGACCGTGGAACCAGGAGGTGGGAAGCATGACCAAGGGCGGCTATCTGGGGCTGCAGATCTTCGGGATGGTGGCCGTCGCCGTCTTCGCGCAGGCCGCCATCCGCAGCCTTTTCGATCATTCCGCGACCCAGTTGTGGGGCGCGTTCGACTGGGTACCCGGTGAGTGGGGCGGCAGGTTGATCGTGTTCCTGCTGCTCGCGGCCACCGGAACGGTGCTGGCGGGCTGGGCGCATGATCGCGCCAAGCGAGCGGACCGCTAGGCCGACGCCGTTCCGCTAGTATCCCCAGCCGGGCGTTTTCCGTCTACATCGGACGGAAAACGCGGGGCTGGTCGATCGCGGGAGAGTGCATGGCGGACGGAGTTGGCTCGCTTGCGGGGTGGTCGGCCGATCCCACCGAAGTGACCAGCTACGTGGGCCGGGACGCCGAGACCGGCGAGGCGAGGCGCCTGCTGGAG
Source organism: Amycolatopsis sp. MJM2582 (assembly GCF_000754115.1). Lineage (NCBI taxonomy): Bacteria > Bacillati > Actinomycetota > Actinomycetes > Pseudonocardiales > Pseudonocardiaceae > Amycolatopsis > Amycolatopsis sp. MJM2582. Next base: position 418,849 of record NZ_JPLW01000002.1, on the reverse strand, counting down.
GCATCGTCGCTGGTCACGCTGACGGGGCCGGGCGGGGTGGGCAAGACCAGGCTGGCCTGGCGCATCGCGGCGGCCCACCGGGAGGCCACCGCCGACGAGGTCGCGTTCGTCTCGCTGGCCGAACTGCGGGAACCCGCGCTGCTGGTGCCGACGGTGGCGAACGTGCTCGGGTTCGGCGACCGCTCGGCGAAACCGGCCATCGACGTCGTCGTCGAAGCCCTGCAGGCGAGCCGTCTGCTGCTCGTGCTCGACAACTGCGAGCATCTGGTCGACAGCTGCGCCTGGTTCGCCGACACCGTGGTCAGGGCCTGTCCCCAGGTGACCGTGCTGGCCACGAGCAGGCAGTCGCTCGGCGTGGCGGGCGAGCGTGTCCTGCCGGTGCCGCCGCTGGCGATCCCGGAACAGGGCGACTCCTTCGAGCGCGTGATGAACGACGATTCCGTGCGCCTGTTCGTCGATCGCGCGACCGCGGTCGCGCCGTCGTTCCGGCTCACCGAGGAGGACATCGAGCCGCTCATCCGGCTGTGCCGCAGGCTCGACGGCCTGCCGCTGGCCATCGAACTGGCGGCCGTCCGCGCGCGGGCGTTGTCCGTGCGCCAGCTGGCCGACCGCCTCGACCGGCAGTTCTCGGTGCTGACGAAGGACCGGCGGGGGCGGCCGGAGCGGCACGAGACCATGCGAGCCCTGATCGACTGGAGCCACGACCTGTGCACCGGGCCCGAACGGCTGCTGTGGGCCCGCGCGTCGGTGTTCTCGGGCAGTTTCGACCTCGACGCCGCCGAGCAGGTCTGCAGCGGTGGCGAACTGCCGCGCGACCACGTCCTCGAAGTCGTCGACGGGCTGCTCGACAAGTCCATCCTGCTGCGCGAGGAATACCCCGGCGGGGTGCGGTACCGCATGCTGGAATCGGTGCGCGAGTACGGCGTCGACCGGCTCAGCGAGACGGGCGGGACGGCGGAGTTCCGGAAACGGCACCGGGACTGGTTCGCCGAACTCGCCGGCCGCTACGCCACCGAATGGCTGGAGACCGATCAGCTCGGCTGGATCGGACGGCTGCGGCGCGAACACGCGAACCTGCGCGTCGCCCTCGACTACTGCACGGGCACCCCCGAGGACGCGGTCGTCGGGCTGCGGATGCTGCGCGACGTCAAGGAGTTCTGGATCGTCCGCGGGCTCAACACCGAAGGCCGGATGTGGGTCCGGCGCCTCGACGAGGCCGCGGCACCGGGCGTTCCGGAGCGGGCGCACGGGCTGTGGCTCTCCGGTTTCCTGGCGGTGGTGCAGGGCGACATGTCCGCCCACCGGTGCATGCTGGAGCGGGCGGCCGCCGAAGCCGAGGCGAGCGGCGACGAACTCGCCGCCGCGTACGTGCTCCACGTCCGCGCCTACGCCGCGCTGATCGGCAACGACATGGCCGAGGCGTCACGCCTGTTCGGCACGGCCATCGACCTGTTCCGCGCGCACGGCGACGAGGGCGGGGACCTCTGGGCGAGTTACAACCACGGACTCGCCGTCTGGCTGAACGGCGACATCGACCGCGGCCGGTCGGTGCTCGCGGAAGCCGTCGAGCGCTGCGAGCGGCGCGGTGAGGTCTTCTGGCGTGGCTGGGCACTGTGGTCGCGTGCCGCCGCCGAATACCTGCAAGGGGACATCGCCGTCGCCGAACGCTGCTGCGAGCAGATCCTGCGCCTGCACGAGCGGGTGGACGACCGCGTCGTCGTCGGGTTCACGCTCACCGTCATGGCGGGCTGCGCGGCCCGGACCAAACGCCCCAACCGGGCGGCGATCCTGCAGGGCGCCTCGATGAACGTCTGGCGCACGGTCGGCGCCTGGCCGACGCGGTACGCGGCGTTCACCGAACCGCTGCTCGCCGACACCGACACCGTGACGACCGCGCTGGGCTGGGAGGTCGCGGTCAAGGAATTCGCCGACGGCGCCGCGATGCCCACCCGCGACGCCATCGCGTACGCCCTCGAAGAACGCACCCCCGGCCCGCGGAAACAGACCGCGCAGGTGCTCACCAAACGGGAGACCGAGATCGCGCACGTGATCGCCGAGGGCCTGACGAACCAGGAGATCGCCGACCGGCTCGGCATCGCCCGGCGCACGGTGGACACCCATATCGACCACATCCTCACCAAACTCGGCTACTCGAACCGCGTCCAGGTCGCCACCTGGGTGACCCGGTCCGCGGATCCCGCCTGACGCTCACGCCACCTTCATCGGGGCGGCCTGCCGGGCCGGTTCAGGCGTGAGCAGGTCCGCGCGCAGGGCGATCCGCAGGTCCAGGCGGGACTGCGGGTCGTCGAGCCGGGCACCGAACAGGACCCGCAGGCGGCGCATGCGATTCCGGACCGTCTGCGGGTGCACGCCGAGGTTGTTCGCGATCTCCGGCGCCCCGCCGCGGGCGGAGAGCATGGCGTCGAGCGTTTCGGCGAGTTTGGTGCGCTCGTTGGCAGGCAGGTCGGCGATCGGCGCCAGGCTGCGGGTCACCAGCGCGGTGGTGAGCACCTCGTCCGCGAACAGCCAGTGCGTGGTGAGGTGATCCGACCAGCGCACGAGCGGGCCGTCCTCGATCACCTCACGGCGGACCAGTTCCAGCGTCCGGCGCGCCCAGCGCAGGGACACCGCGGCGTCGGCGGGGGCCACGGCGGGCCCGACCGCCGCCCGCGTCCCCGCCAGGACGCCGCCGATCTCGACGTCGTCGGGCACGAGCAGAAGCGGGTACTCGCCGGCGAGGTCGGCCAGGACCTCCGGACCGAACGAGGCGCGGACGGCGCCGGGCTCGGCGGCGACGGCCACCACCCGCGCGGGCGGCACCCAGCCCGCCTCGGCCGCGAGTCCCGCCCATTTCGTCGGCGGACGGCCGCTCAGAATCTCTTTCAGCAGGTCACGGCGCAGCTCGGCGACCGAGGGCGTGTGCGCGGCGCGGTAGGCCGCGGTGGACAGCCGGATCAGGACGTCGGAGCAGCGGAGCAGCGCCTCCACCCCGGTGTCCATCAGGCCGGCCCCGGCCCCGGGCTGCCGCGACAACGACGCCAGCGCGGGAAGCGCGCCGCGGCCCGCCGAGTGGTAGGCCCGGGAGAGCCGGTCCAGCTCCTTGCCCGCCGCGTACTCGGCGACGCCGACCTGGCGGAAGGCGTCCGCGCCCGCCGCGATGCCGAGATTCATCCCGTCGCGCTCGAGTACCGAGGCGACGAACTCCGTGGCACGCGCGTCGAACAGCGGCGCGTGTTCGGGCAGCGAATGCCGGATCCCGTCCACGACCACGCGGGCGATCACGAGGGCGGCGGAGCGGGCTGGGGCGTAGGACGCGGTCATCGTCGACCTCCGGAGCAGCGGGAATCGTCGGGTCGCCGAGTCTGCTACTCCGGAGTAGCAGGGCACATCGGGTGAATTACGTACTCGGGCCCGGCGGGCCTACGCATCACCCGTTCGTGAAGGCTTCCTGCGCCGGAGCGCACTTCACCGTTGAACACAGAACGTGATCCATCTGAAGCAGCCAGCTATCCATCTGAACGTAACACCCCGTGGCGATCGAGCGACTGGCAACTAGCTCGAGTCGATGCTTCAGGGGAGATCCAGTGCAGGCCAACACACTGACGCCGCAGAAACTGTTCGAACCGCAGGTTCGCTACGTGATCCCGGTGTTCCAGCGGCCCTATGTGTGGGAAATCGAAAAGCAGTGGGAGCCGCTGTGGGCAGACGTCCGGGCGGTCGCTGAAGAACTTCTTGAGGCCGAGGACCTCGCTCGCCACCCCGAGGTGCCCGCGCATTTCTTGGGAGCGGTCGTCCTCGACCAGCAGCCAAATCCCGCTGGATACATCCAGGTGCGGCACGTTATCGATGGCCAGCAGCGCTTGATCACCCTGCAACTGCTGCTCAACGCAGTACGTCAGGTCGCCGAGAAGTATGGCCGTTCACGCGACGCGGCCTTGCTCAAAGCCCTCGTCCGCAATCCCGAGCACATCATCGAGGAGGACGACGAGCTACTGAAGGTATGGCCGATCTTGGCCGACCGAGCACCGTTCCAGGACGCCATGGATGACGATCCGGCGAACGACTCCGGCGAACATCGGGTGAGCCAAGCGATCGTCTTCTTGCGCGAGCGTATTCGGAACTGGGCCCTCGAACGCGGCGAGGACGAAGCCAGTGATCGACTGAGGTCGCTCACCACCACGCTGGCGCGGCATCTCAAGCTCGTCGTGATCGATCTCGAACCTGGAGACAATGCCCAAGCGATCTTCGAGGCACTCAATGACCGTGGCAGTCCGCTCCTAGCGGCAGACTTGGTGAAGAATGCCGTTTTCCAGGCGGCCGAACGACAGCATTTGGACACGGAGCAACTCGACCGGGACTACTGGGAGGCCGTATCCGGAGACTTTTGGCGTAAGGAGCTCCGTCAAGGCCGCCTGAACAGGCCACGGATCGATGTCTTCCTCAACTACTGGCTCACGATGCGGCGAGCACACCTGGTTCCCTCGGATCGGATCTTCGCGGACTTCCGAGATCACGTCCTCGCACCGGCGGAGGATGTGCGGACAGTTCTCGCGGAACTGAAGAGCGATGCTCAGTGTTACCGGCAACTCGACAACCTTGCACCGTACTCGACACCCGGCACTTTTCATTACCGGGTAATCGAAGTGATGGACATCGCCGCCACGATGCCCTTGCTTCTCTGGCTCCTGCGACCGGCCTCGTCAGTGCCTCCGCCAGCGCGCGACCAGGCACTGAAGGCCGTCGAAAGTTGGCTGGTCAGGCGCATGCTGTGCCGCACGACCCTGGCCGACACCAACAGTGTCGTCGTCGAGCTCATCAAACATCTGGAGCTCCAAGAACCGCACGACATCGGAAACGCGACCGAGAGGTTCCTAGCCGAGCAGACCGGCGACTCGCGGCGATGGCCGCTCGATGTCGAGGTGATCGACAGCCTGCGGAGGATTCGGTTTTACTCCGTGATGATCCCCCGGCGACGTGGGCGCATGATCCTGGAGGCTCTGGAAGACAGCTACCGGTCTCCCAAGAGCGAGGACGCGCACTGTCCACGAGCCAGCCTCACTATCGAACACATCATGCCTGTCAGCTGGGAGAAGCACTGGAGCGCCGGACTGGCCAACGACGCGGACAGCCGACTGCGCCGCGACCATCGCGTACAAAAGCTCGGAAATCTCACTCTGCTCACAAGTCGGTTGAACCCTGCCCTTTCGAACAGCGGTTGGTCGGGCAACGAGCAGCACCAAGGCAAGCGGGAGGGCATCGCCGAGCACAGCGTGCTGATGCTCAACAAGCAACTCCTCGCCGATCAGGTTCATTGGACCGAGGAAGACATCGAGGAACGCTCTCACGCCCTCGCTTCCCGGATCGCGAAACAAGTCTGGACACGCCCCGTGTAGCGCGACTCTGTCCGTCCCATGAAGGAATTGGGACGTTCAGTGTCCCAATTCCTTCATGGACACGTACGAACCCGCTGGTCACCTCACTCGCACACGGCTCCATGCGCCGCGCTCCGCACGACCTTGGCGTACTTGCCGAGCACCCCGCGCGTGTACGCGGGCGCCTTGGGAGTCCAGCCCTCCTTGCGCGCCTCGATGTCGTCGATCTCGACCTCCAGCGTCCGGTTCGCGACGTCGAGCGTGATCGGGTCCCCGTCGCGCACGAAGGCGATCGGCCCGGCATCGACGGCTTCCGGGGCGATGTGGCCGACGCAGAGCCCCGTCGTGCCGCCGCTGAACCGGCCGTCGGTGATGAGCAGGACGTCCTTGCCGAGTCCGGCGCCCTTGATCGCGCCGGTGATGGCGAGCATCTCCCGCATCCCCGGGCCGCCCTTGGGGCCTTCGTAGCGGATGACGACGACGTCCCCGGCGACGATCCGGCCCTCGGCGAGCGCGTCGAGGGCGGCCCGCTCGCCGTCGAAGACCCGCGCGGTACCGGTGAACGTCGATTCGTCGAAGCCCGCCGACTTCACGACCGCGCCTTCGGGTGCCAGCGAGCCCTTGAGGATGGTCAGCCCGCCGGTCTTGTGGATCGGGCGGTCGAGCGGGCGGATGATCTCGCCGTCGACCCCGGCGGGCGCGATGCCTTCGAGGTTCTCGGCCATCGTCTTCCCGGTCACGGTGAGCACGTCGCCGTGCATGAGCCCGGCGTCGAGCAGCGCCTTCATCACCACGGGGATGCCGCCGACCTTGTCGACGTCGTTCATCACGTACTTCCCGAACGGTTTGAGGTCGCCGAGGTGCGGGACCTTGTCGCCGATCCGGTTGAAGTCGTCGATGCGCAGATCGACCTCCGCCTCGCGCGCGATCGCCAGCAGGTGCAGGACGGCGTTGGTCGAACCGCCCAGCGCCATCACGACGGCGATGGCGTTCTCGAACGCTTCCATGGTCATGATCTGCCGCGCGGTGATGCCTTGACGAAGCATGCCGACGACGGCTTCCCCCGAACGGTGCGCGAACCCGTCACGACGACGGTCGACCGCGGGCGGGGCGGCCGATCCGGGCAGCGACATGCCGAGCGCTTCGGCGACCGACGCCATCGTGTTGGCGGTGTACATGCCGCCGCAGGCGCCTTCGCCGGGGCAGATCGCACGCTCGATCTTGTCCACTTCGGCACGGCTGATCTTTCCCGCCAGGCACGCGCCGACGGCTTCGAACGCGTCGATGATCGTGACGTCCTGGCCGTCCACCTGACCGGGCATGATCGAGCCCGCGTAAAGGAAGACGGAAGCGAGGTCGAGCCGGGCCGCGGCCATGAGCATGCCCGGCAAGGACTTGTCACAGCCGGCCAGCAGCACGGAGCCGTCCAGCCGTTCGGCCATCATCACCGTCTCGACGGAGTCGGCGATCACCTCGCGGGACACCAGCGAGAAGTGCATTCCCTCGTGCCCCATGGAAATACCGTCGGACACCGAGATCGTGCCGAACTCCAGCGGGTAGCCGCCCGCCGCGTGCACGCCGTTCTTGACCGCCTTGGCCAGCCGGTCGAGCGACAGGTTGCACGGGGTGATCTCGTTCCACGACGACGCCACCCCGATCTGCGGTTTGGCGAAGTCGTCGTCGCCCATCCCGACCGCGCGGAGCATCCCGCGGGCCGCCGCGCGCTCCAAGCCGTCGGTCACGTCGCGCGAACGAGGTTTCAAATCCGGCTGGTCTTGCGGCATCGGGGGCACCTTCCTTCGTGGCGGGACACCGGGCACGCTGCCAACCCCGCGCGCCCGGCGCAACTCATCGCTCCGTGGCCTGCCCGCGGTGCAGCGCCACCCGCGTGATCGCGTGATGCTCCACGCCGAGCACCTCGGCCGTCCAGCCGGAGACCACCACCCGGTCGCCCGGCTTCTCCGGGATCCGGCCGAGGATCACGAGGATCAGCCCGGCGATGGTCGCGTACTCCCCCGGCGGCGCGTCGCGCAGTTCGACCCCGACGTCGACGAGGTCGTGCACCGGGAAGGTGCCGGGCAGGACCAGGGAACCGTCCTTGCCGTCGCGCACGGCCAGCACGTCGCGGTCGGTCTCGTCGTAGATCTCGCCGACGATCTCCTCCAGCAGATCCTCCAGCGTGACCATGCCCGCGACGGCACCGTGCTCGTCGACCACCAGCGCCATCTGCTCCCGTTCGGCCTTGAAACTCCGGATGGCGTCCGACACCCGCAACGAATCGGGGAACACCACCGCCGGCCGGACGACTTCGGCGAGGTCTTCGTGGTCGCCGAGCAGGTCGCGCAACCGCACGACACCGACGACGTCGTCCAGATGGCCGCCGCGGGCGACCGGCGCCCGGGAGTGGCCGGATTCGGCCAGCTGCCTGCGTGCCGAGAGCAGGTCCTGCTCGGCGGCCAGGGTCAGCACCGCCCGGCGGGGCACGAGCACTTCCCGCAGCCGTCGTTCGTGGATCTCCAAGGCGCCGTTGATGATCATGCGCTGTTCGGCGTTCAGGCCGCGTTGCGCGGACACCAGCTCCCGGAGCTCTTCGGGCGACATCTGGTCCGGATCGGCTTCCGCGCGGCCGCCCAGTGCCCGCACGACGAAGTTCGTCGACACGCTCAGCGCCCACACCACGGGCCGCGAGATCGCCGACAGCAGGTTCAGCGGCCGCGCCACCAGCAACGCCCACCGCAGCGCGTTCTGCATGGCCAGCCGTTTCGGGGCCAGTTCGCCGAGCACCAGGGTCAGGAACGTGAGGACCATCGTCACCAGCGCGACGGCCACCGCGCCGGCGGCGTTGCCGAGGAAACCCAGCAGTGGCACCAGAGGCTGAGCGAGGGACACCGCCGCCGTCGCCGAGGCGAGGAACCCGGCGAGCGTGATGCCGATCTGGATCGTCGCCAGGAAGCGATTCGGGTCGCGCGCCAGCCGCACCAGCGTGCGGGCGGCCGCGCGGCCGTCGCGTTCCAACGCCCGCAGCTGCCCTTCGCGCAACGAGATCAGCGCCATCTCGCTGCCCGCGAACACCGCGTTGAGCACCACCAGCACCGCGACCAGCGCGATGTCGAACCCGTAGCCGCCCACAAGCACTCCCCGGCCCACCCGAAGTGCAGAACATTACCGAGCGGGAAGCGGGTCCGCAGATATCGCGGCCGCTCGCTACTGACACGTCGTTCCGCTACCTTCGAAGGGAACCCGCACGGACGGAGTCCTGATGTTCGCACTCAAGACCGCCCCCGCCCGGACCTTCCGGCACAAGGCGGAGGCGATCGCCAAACCGGTCACCCGCTGGAGCATCGGCCACGCCATCCCCCGGGTCGCCCTGCGGGCCGCGGCGCGGCGAGGCGACCTCCAGGGCAGGCTGTCCGTCGAGGCGAGCGGCGGAGCGGATCTGACCGGTCTGTTCGACGAGATCCGCTCGCACGGCGCCATCGCCACCACCCGGGTCGGGCATGTCACCACCCGGCATTCGGCGTGCAAGGAGATCCTGGGCAGCGACGCGTTCAAGACCGTGCGGTTCGTCCCGGACAACCCGCTGCTCAACCGGCTCGTCGCCTGGTCGTCGTCCGGTCTGATCCATCCGATCGAGCCGCCCTCGCTGCTCGCCAGCGAACCGCCCGACCACACGCGCTACCGGAAGCTCGTCACCCGTGTCTTCACCGCCCGCGCGGTGGAGCAACTGCGCGAGCGCACGCAGGCGATCACCGACGAACTGCTCGACGGCCTCGACCCGACGAGCCCGGTCGATCTCATCGAGCAGTACTGCGGGCTCCTGCCCGTGACCGTGATCAGTCAGATCCTCGGCGTGCCGCCGGAAGAGCGCGACAAGGTGCTCGCGCTGGGCGGAGCCGCGGCGCCGAGCCTCGACCTCGGCCTGCCCTGGCGGACGTTCCGGACGGTGGAAGCGACGCTGGCGGAATTCGACTCGTGGCTCACCGTGCATCTGGAGAAGCTGCGGGCGAATCCCGGCGACAACCTGCTCAGCAAGCTGATCGCCGCGCGCGAGGACGGCGTCGGCCTGACCGAGCGGGAACTCAAGGCCACCGCGGGGCTGGTGCTGGCGGCCGGCTTCGAAACGACCGTCAACCTCCTCGGCAACGGCATCGCGCTGCTCACCCGGCATCCGGACGAACTCGAGAAACTGCGGGCGGATCCGGACCTGTGGAGCAACGCCGTCGACGAGGTCCTCCGCTACGACCCGCCGGTCCTGCTCACCGGCAGGCTGGCCGCGAAGGACACCGAGATCGGCGGGACCCCCATCGCCCGCGGGGCGATCGTCAGCACCGTGCTCGCGGGCGCCAACCGGGACCCGGAGATCTTCGGCGACCCGGCCGTCTTCGACGTCGCCCGGGCGAACGCGCGTGACCACGTGTCGTTCGGCGCCGGGCGGCACTACTGCCTCGGCGCCTCGCTGGCGCGGATGGAAGGCGAGATCGGGCTGCGGTCGATCTTCGAGCGCTTCCCCGACCTGCGGCTGCTGAGTGGCGGCCGGCGGCGGGAGACCCGGATCCTGCGGGGCTTCGAAACGCTTCCGGCCGCGCTCATCTGAACCCGTCTTCGCGGGGTGGCGAACCCGGTGGTCCGGCACCCCGCGAAGGTCGGATCACGCGTCGGAGTTGTAGTACGCGTTGCAGGTGTCCCTACTGGAACCGATCACTTCGGCCTTGGCCCACTGCCCGCGATTCGCGGTTTTCTTGCTTTGCCTGGAGCCCAGAATGGCGGTCGCGCTGTGCCGCTTGGTGGGGTGCAGATAGTGCGAGTAACACTTCTTCTGCCCGCTGCCCGCCGATTCGGTCCCGTAACACCACGTGCCGCCGCTGATGTTCTGGCAGGCGAACGGCACCGAGTCGCTCAGCGCCACGGAAACGCTCACGCTCTCCGTCGGAGCCGCCGAGGCCATCGGCGCCGCCCCGAACAGACCCGCCACCATCAAACCCGATCCCAGTAATGCTCCCGTCACAATTCTCATGATCATCCCTCGCCATCGAATCGAATACATGGGAAGAAGACAGCCAGTAAGGCGATTTACCCCCACTCGCGAATTCGACGCCAATACTATGACGGCTCACCGAGAAGGGGAAAGCGTCTTCATCCTGCTGCAAACACGCTGATCGGCGACCAATTCCCCGCGCGTCACGGCGCGACGACGGTGGCAACGATCATGTTTTCCGCAGTAGCGTCGTAGGCGGGGGGAGGAAAAGGGAATGCTGCGAATCCATTTCACACTCGCGGACCTGGCCCGTATCCGGATAGCGCGACGCCCGGATCCGTTGTGGGAGGTCCTCATGAGTGTGTATTTACTGCGTAAACCCCGGACCGAGGTCGTGCTGGGTGGCTGGAGAAGCCAGACCAAGCGGCGGCTGACGCCGTCCACCCGGCCGTTGCTGGATCTGGTTCCCGCGTCAGGCTCCTCGCCCGACTTCCTGACCCCGCCTGGCGGGGGCACCTTGTGCGAGGGCATCGACACCCTGCTGAGCACGCCACGTTCCCGGCTGGCGGCCGACTTCGCGCACCTGGCGGAGGAGCGGCCGCTCCCTTCCTGGACCGTCGACCTCGCCGAAGGGCGGCCACCCGCGTTGCGCATGGTCGCCAACGCCCTGCGGGAGTACTTCCACACCTGCCTCGCCCCGCACTGGGACGCGGTCGCCACCACCGTGCACCACGATCACACCCGCCGCGCCGAACTCATGGCCGATCAAGGCATCGACGCCGTCCTGAGCACCCTGAGCCCAGCGGCGACATGGCGTTTTCCCGTGCTGAGCATCGATTATCTCTTCGACCACGACGTTCGTCTCGACGGAAGAGGCCTGCTGCTGCAGCCGGTGGTCTTCGGCCGCGGCCCCAACCCCACCACGCTCATCGACCCGGCACTTCCGCCCGTGCTGGTCTATTCGGTGCCGCTCGCCCCCGACGTCATCACCCCGGTGGAACCGGGTCGCCGACGCGCCGGCGATCCGATCGTCGCCCTGCTCGGCACCACCCGCACCCGTATCCTGCGCGCTCTCGACAGCACCGGCGCCACCACCACCGAACTCGCCCGCCGGGCCGCCACACCACTGCCCACCGCCAGCCGCCACGCCACCGCGCTCCGCGACGCCAACCTGATCACCAGTCGCCGCCACAAGAACATGGTGATCCACGCGATCACCCCGCTCGGCACCGCGTTACTCCACGGACGGCAACCGCACTTGAACTGACGAGCGCCGAGCCCGGCCTGATCACGAGATCGCGGGCATTTTTACCGAACCGGCACGGAAAACCGGCCAGTAACCTCACGCCGGTGAAGACGAACCGTGAAGGCAAGGAAGCCCCGGAGCTCCCCACCTTCACGGTCATCGGCTGCCTCCTGGGCTTCTTCATGACGGTACTGGTCCTGATCGGCCCGGCCCTGCTCTGGATCAGCACCCGCTTCGATCCCGGCGACGACGACGGCCTGGTCGTCGTCGCCATGGGCGCCGTGTTCACCCTCGGCGGGGCGGGCACCGTCGGCTCGCACCTATGGCAGAACGCCAAGGCCAGGGAGGCCCATCGCGGACTGGACCGGAAAGGTGTCCGCGCGACCGCCGAAGTCGTTTCCAGCAAGCGGATCTGGGTCGGCGAGGTGAGCACGCCCGCGGACGACGTCGACCTCGTCGTGACCGGTCCGGGCGTGGCTCCGTTCAGTGCGCGTGTGCTCACCGAGGACGTCGGCCGCTACGAAACGGGCACGGTGGTACCCGTCGACGTGGACCCGGGAACCCTCCTGTTCCGCCTCGCCGACTGACCTCGCCGCGATCATTGCCCGGCAGCATCGTATCGCTTATCGTATATGAAATTCACCCCCCGATGCTGCGAGGTGACCCCCGTGACCACCGCCACCGCCGACCCGACCACCACCACGGTCGCGCGAGATTTCACCGATTTCCGCACGGTGGTGTCACAATCCTTCGTGCCGCTGCACGTGACGAGCGAGCACCGCGACCACTTCCGCGGCCGCATCCGTTCGTGCGGAGCCGACGACGTGCAGCTGACCGAGGTGACCGCGTCGGCGCACGTGGTCGAGCGGACCCCCGAGCTCATCGCGAGGGCGGACAGGCACTACTACAAACTGAGCCTGATCCTGTCCGGCACCGGCCTGCTCGTGCAGGACAACCGCGAGGCGATGCTGCGTCCCGGCGACGTGGCGTTGTACGACACGCACCGGCCGTACACCCTCGCGTTCGAAGAGGATTTCCGCACGCTCGTGGTGATGTTCCCGCAGCGGCTCATCGATCTCCCCCGCGACCTGGTCGGCCAGCTGACCGCGGTGCCGATGTCGGGCAAGCGGGGCATGGGCAACGTGGTGGTGCCCTTCCTCGCGCAGCTCGGCAGCAATCTCGACCAGCTCGGCGGGCCGGCGGGCGTCCGGCTCGCGCATACCGCGGTCGATCTGCTCGCCACCCTGTTCGCCAGCGAGCTCGACCTCGCCCGCACGAGCGCCGGGCCGCATCACGAACTGATGCGCCGGGTCCTCGCCTACATCGACGCGAACCTCTCCTCCACCGACCTGGGTCCGGCGCAGATCGCCGCCGAGCACTACATCTCCACCCGGCATCTGCACGGCCTCTTCCACGAGCAGGGCACCACCGTCTCGGGCTGGATCCGCACCCGCCGCCTCGAACACTGCCGCCGTGAATTGCTCGACCCCGTGCACACTTCGCGGCCCGTCGCGGCCATCGCGGCGAAGTGGGGTTTCGTCGACGCGCCGCATTTCAGCCGGGTGTTCAAGACGGAATTCGGCTGCTCGCCGAGCGAACTGCGACGCGGCTTGACCGTGAGCGATCGGTTGTTGCCGCCCAGCGCGTGACAGCTGGCCCTTCCCGGGCGGTCGCCTCGACGATGACCGCATGCCCGAAGCACCCGAGGAACAGTGGCGTACCTATGACGAGTTCGCCGCCGGAATAGCCACCTACCGCCTGCCGAACGCGGACCTGTCGGGACGCGAGCTCACCGTCACGCTCGACGACGGGAAGACGCTCGCGCTGCGGTTCGAAGACGCTGAAACCGTCACCTGCAACGGCATCAAGGATCCGTACGACGCGGTCGCCGTCCGGGAAGACGTCTTCTTCGTCAATCTCCCACACACCAGCGTCGAAGGGGAAGCGCTCACCGTCGTCTTCTCCACCACGACGCACCGCGCGCTCGCCGTGCGCTCGGTCATCGGTGCCGAGGATGTCGAAGGCGTTCCCCGTGTCTCCCAGACGTTCTGGTCCGGCACGACCGACGCGGGCACGCCGTCCGGCGAGGTCCCCGGCCCGTCGCGCGACCTGATCGGCAAGCGCAACGTCTACCGCTACAGCCCGGAACACCTCTACGAGCACGTGTACGTGTCCTCGCAACGCTATGCCTGGCAATGCCTCGAAGGCGTGCAGCGCGGCCACGGGGACATGGACCTGTCGACGGTGTGGAAGTTCCAGGACGGGCTCTACCTGTTCTGCTTCCGCGAATTCCGCATCGCCGTGGCCAGCGTGTGGTTGCACGACCTCGGCTACGCGCTGAAGACCACCGGCGTCTTCCTCGGCCTGACCGGCGACGGCCGGTCGGAACACTCCCGCGCGGGCGGGCACATCTACCCACTCGGCGCCGTCGCCTATCCCGACGCGCAACCGGTTTAAGGAGTCTCAGTGTCCAATCTAGACATCATCGCCGCGCACTACGCCGCGAGCGACCGGGGCGATCTGGCGGGCATGCTGGCCCCGCTCGGCCCGGAGACCACCTGGACGGAGGCGGCCGGTTTCCCTTACGCCGGCACGTACACCGGCCCGGAAGAGGTGCGGGACAACGTCTTCGGCGCCATCGCGAAGGACTGGGACGGCTACACCTTCACCCTCGGCGACCTTCTCGACGCCGGTGACACGGTGATCGGTCTCGGGACCTACCAGGCCAAGCACCGCGAGACCGGCCGCTCGTTCACCGCCCGTGTCGCGCACGTGTGGCGGTTCGACGGCGGCAAGGTCACCTCGTTCGAGCAGATCGTCGACTCGGTGCCCGTGGTCGAAGCCATGGAGAACCGGTGAAACCCGCGCGGCGCCTCGTCGCCCTCGCCTCGGCCGTCCTGCTCGCGACGGCCGGGTGCGCCGGATCCGACAGCGGTGCGAGCGGGCCGATCGTGGTCGGTTCGGTCAACGCGCTGAGCGGCGCGGCGACGTTCCCCGAGGCCTCGCAAGCGGCCAAGGCGGTTTTCGACGCGGCCAACGCGAGCGGCGGCGTGAACGGCAGGCAGATCCAGTACAAGGCCCTCGACGACAAGGGTGACCCGGCGGCCGCGGCGGCCGCGGCCCGCGAGGTCGTCGGACGCGACGAGGCGGTGGCGCTCGTCGGCTCGTCCAGCCTCATCGAGTGCGAGATCAACAACAAGTACTACGAACAGCAGAAGATCCTGTCCATGCAGGGCATCGGCGTGGACCCGGCGTGTTTCTCCAGCCCGAACATCGCCCCGGTCAACGTCGGCCCGTACCACGACATGACGCTGACCCTGCTCTACGGCTCGGAAACGCTGAAGCTGAACGACATCTGCGCGCTGCTGGAGATCGCGGGCAACACGCTGCCGTCCTACCAGGCGGCGATCGACGAATGGTCGGCCATCACCGGCAAGAAGCTCAAGTACCTCGACGCGACCGTGCCCTACGGCGGTTCCGACTACACCTCCTACATCGTCAAGGCGCGCAACGCGGGCTGCAAGGCGATCACGGTGAACCCGGTCGAACCGGATTCCATCGGGCAGCTGAAGGCCGCCGCGGCGCAGGGCTGGAACGACGTCACGTGGCTGCTGCTCACCAGCGTCTACAGCGAGAACTACGCCAAGGCCATCACCAACGCCGGTGCCGGGGTGTACGTACCGGCCGAGTTCTACCCGTTCACCGACGCGACCAGCCCGCAGAACAAGGACTGGCGCGAGCTGATGACCAAGAACAACATCCCGCTGACCTCGTTCAGCCAGGGCGGTTATCTGGCGGCGAAGTACTTCCTCGACGTCGTCCGCGGCATCCAGGGCGACATCACCCGTGAATCGGTGACCAAGGCCCTGCGCGAGATGAAACCGATCACCGATCCGATGGTCGGCACGCCGTACGTCTTCGGCCCCGGCCAGACGCATCACGACAACACCGCGGGCTGGCCGATCAAACTCGCGTCCGGCACCAACAAATGGGAGCTCGTCGCGAACGACTGGCTGCGGATTCCGAAGAAGTAACGGGAGGATTCGATGCTGCAGGGAGCGCTGGCAGGCCTGGCCGCCGGCGGACTGTACGCGGTGTTGGCGGTGTGCCTGACGCTGATGTCGCGCCTGGTGCGGGTGGTGAACTTCGCCCAGTCGGCCACCGGGATGTTCGGTTGCTACGTGGCGGTGTTCCTGTCCGTCGATCTCGGCCTGCCGATATGGCTCGCCACCGGCGCGGGGATCCTGCTCGGCGGGCTGCTCAGCGCGCTGCTGGGCTGGATCGTGTCCACCTGGCTCGCCGAGGCGGACACCGGCACCCGCTCGGCGGTCACCGTGGCGGTGCTGCTCCTGCTGATCTCGTTGTCGTTCATCCTGTTCGGCAACAAACCGCAGCCGTTCCACCCGATCCTGGACGGTCCGGCGGTCACCGTCGGCGGCGTGGTGATCAGCCAGGTCACCGTGGTCACCGTCGCGCTGGCGGTGCTGGTGGCGGTGGCCAGCCGAATCGTGCTGAGCCGGACGCCCGCCGGTGTCCAGCTCAGGGCGCTGTCGGAACGCCCGACGACGGCGGAACTGCTGGGCATCCCGGCGAAACGGCTCAGCGTCGCGGTCTGGGCGGTCACCGGGGTGGTCAGCACGCTGGTCATCTCGATCGTGGCGCCGTCGCAGTCCAACGACGCGACGTCGCTGGCGATGCTGGTGGTCCCCGCGGCCGCGGCGGCCCTGCTCGGCGGATTCCGCCGTCTCGACCTCGCCGTCGCGGGCGGCCTCGGCCTCGGCCTGATCCAGGGCGCGGCCGCGCAGGTCGACGGCCTTTCGGTGGTGCGGTACTTCCTGCCGTTCGCAGTGATCGTCGCGCTGCTGCTGTGGTCGCAGCGCAAGGAGGTGTGGGATGCGGCTCGCTGAACGCGGGATCCCGTTCGTGGTCGCCATCGTGGCGATCGCGGTCGGGTACGGCCTGAGCGTCGGGCTCGACGGGTATTTCGTCTACCTCGGCATGAGCGCCGTCGTCGCCGGGATCTCGTTGCTCGGGCTGGGCGTGGTCACCGGCAGCGCGGGCATGATCTCCCTGTGCCAGCTGACCTTCGGCGCCGTCGGTGCCTGGACGGTGTCGGCGTTGAACGAGGCGCAGGCACCCGGCGGATTCCTCACCTGGCTGGTGCTGGGCGGTCTCGCCGCCGGGGCGGTCGGGGTGCTCGTCGGGCTCCCGGCGTTGCGGCTGCGTGGGATCAACCTCGCCGTCGTCACGCTGGGGCTCGCCGCGGCGGCGGACCTCGCGCTCGTCCAGTTGCAGTTCCCCGGTGTGTCCGCCGGGATCTCGGTCGAACGACCGGAAGCCTTCTCCGACGACCGGTCGTACTTCCAGCTCGCCGTCGTGGTCCTGGTGCTGTGCTGCCTCGCCGTGTACTTCCTGCGCCGCGGGCGCTGGGGCAGCGCCTGGCAGGCGGTTGCGTTCTCCGAACGCGGCACGGCGGCCGCCGGGACGAGCGTGCGGACGTCGAAGCTGACCGCGTTCGCCGTGAGCGCCACCCTCGGCGGGATCAGCGGCGGCCTGCTCACCGGACAGGTCGGCATCGCCTTCCCGGCCAGTTTCACCGCGATCCAGTCACTGGCGCTGTACGTGCTGGCGATCATGTCGGGCGCGCATCTGATCGACATGGCCGTGTTCGGCGCGATCCTGTGGGTCGGGGTGCCGGAACTGCTCAAACGCTGGGGAATCCCGCAGGACTGGGGTTTCGTGGTGTTCGGCGTGCTCGGGGTCCAGGCGCTGGCCAGTGGCGGGAACCTGGGCACCACGGTGCGGCAGGTCTGGTACCGAAGGTCCAAAAAGGAACCGGCGAAACTCGATCTCGCCGCCGGCGCGGGCGACGTCGAACCGGTCTCCCCCGGCCCGCCGGTGCTGACCGTCCGCGGCCTGAGCGTGAACTTCGGGCACGTCGCCGCACTGTCCTCAGTGGACATCTCGGTGCCGGAGCACGGCGTGCTCGGCGTCATCGGGCCGAACGGCGCGGGCAAGTCGACGCTGGTCGACGCGATCAGCGGATTCCTGCCGAACGCCGAGGGCGCCGTCGAACTCGGTGGCCGTCCGCTGACCGGATCGCCGTCGAACCGGGCCCGCGCCGGGCTGCGCCGGACGTTCCAGCAGGACCGCGTCCCGCCGGGACTGACGGTCGGGGCGTACCTGAAGTTCCTCGCCAGGCGGCGGCTCACCGCCGACGAGATCGGTGACGCGCTGGATTTCTTCGGCTGCCCCACCGCCCGCACCCCACTGTCTCAAGTGGACGTCGGCGCGCGCAGGCTGGTCGAGGTCGTCGGGCATCTGCTGGCCCGGCCGCGTGTCCTGCTGCTCGACGAGCCCGCCGCGGGCCTTCCGCACGAGGAGCACGTCGCGTTCGGGGAACGGCTGCGGCAGGTTCCCGCGCGGTTCGGGGTTTCGGTCCTGCTCATCGAGCACGATCTGGACCTGGTGCGCTCGGTCTGCGACACGATCACCGTCCTCGATTTCGGCCGGGTGCTCGCCTCCGGCCCGCAGGCCGAAGTGCTCGCCGATCCCGCCGTGCTCAAGGCGTACATGGGTGAAACGGAGATGCTGTGAACGCTTTGCGGATAGCGGGGCTGACGGTCACCCGCGGTGCGGGGCCGGTGATCCGCGACGTCGACCTGACCCTGGAGCCGGGCCGGATCACCGCGCTCGTCGGCCCCAACGGTGCCGGGAAGACCAGCCTGCTGGAGGCCGTCTCCGGCGTGGTGCCCGCCGCGTCGGGGACCGTCCACATCGGATCCGACGAGATCACGAAACAGTCCCGGGTGGCCCGCGCGCGGCGGGGTCTGGCGCATATCGAGCAAGGTCGTGCGGTGTTCGGCGGCCTGACGGTGCTGGAGAACCTGATGCTGACCGCGCGCACCCGCGCGCGGGCGGACGAACTGATCGAGGCGTTCCCCGAACTGGAGAAACGCCGCGACTCGCCGGCCGCGCTGCTCAGCGGCGGCGAACAGCAGATGGTGGTGCTGGCCCGCGCGTTCGCCGCTCGGCCGTCGTTCCTGCTGATCGACGAGATGTCGCTGGGCCTCGCGCCCGTGGTGTTCACCCGGCTGCTGCCGATGGTGACCCGGTTCGCCGAGGAGGGCGCGGCGATCCTGCTGGTCGAGCAGTTCACGCATCTGGCCCTCGGCGTGGCGAGCGACGCCTTGGTGGTGTCTTCGGGGCGGGTCACTTATGCGGGTCCGGCGCAGGGGCTGCTGGACTCGCCCGGCACCCTGCATTCGGCCTACCTCGGGGAATCCTGACCGTTCGCGGCTGCCCGGATGTCATGAAAGGGCCGTTCAGGACACATTTCGTCCTGAACGGCCCTTTCATGACATCCGGTACCGGGCGTTCACCCACCCCACGCGCGTGAAGGCCTCCTTCCCTCGGCTGAGCCGAGGGAAGGAGGCCTTCACGCGCAAAACCCCGCTAAGAACCCATCCCCGCCCGTTCGAAAGCCAGCGTCGGCAGATCCACCGCATGCGCACCGCCGTCCGCCACGATCACCGCACCGGTGATGTACGACGACTCCGAAGACCCCAGGAACCGCACGATCGACGCGATCTCCTCCGGTTCGGCGGGACGGCGCAGCGGGACCTCGGCGGTGACGCGCCGGTAGCCCTCGGCGTGCCCGCCGTCGAAGCCCGCGGCCTCCGCGAACTGGTCCATCTCGCCGTCCGCCATCGGCGTGCGCACCCAGCCGGGGCAGACCGCGTTCGCACGGACGCCCTTCGGCCCGTAGTCGCGCGCGATCGAGCGCGTCAGCCCGATCAGCGCGTGCTTCGCGACGGTGTAGCCGGCGACGTTCGGCCCGGCGAACAGGCCGGCCAGCGACGACACGACGACGACCTGGCCGCCGGTTTCGATCAGCGACGGCAGCGTGGCCCGGCAGAACACGAAGGCACTCGACAGGTTCGAGCGCAGCGCCAGTTCCCATTCCTCGTCACCGGTGTCGACCACCGAGGACAGCCCGTGCCCGCCGGCGTTGGCCACCACGACGTCCAGCCTGCCGAACTTGCCGACGATCTCCGCCACGGCGTTCTCGGCGGCTTCGCGATCGCTGGCGTCGCACGAGATGACGTGCGCGCCGGTTTCCGCCGCCACCTTCTCCAACGGTTCGAGCCGCCGTCCGAGCACCACCACCTGGGCGCCCTCGTCGGCGTACCGGCGGGCGACAGCGGCGCCGATTCCGGTACCGCCACCCGTGATCGCGACAACCTTCTTCACTTGCGGAGTCCTTTCTAAGCGGGAAAACCGGAGCGGGCCGAGACGCCGAAGTCGGCGAGCACGGCCTGGCCGTTGACCGCCCGCGAACGCGCGGACGCGAGATGGAGCACCTGCCAGGCGACTTCTTCCGGAGCCTGCACCGGGAACGCGGGATCGTCGAGCACCTCGCCGAGATCGCCGCGCGCCATCGGGGTGTCGACCACCGACGGGCACACGCAGTTCACCCGGACGCCGGGGAGATCGACCGCGAGAGCCCTGGTCATCGCGACCACGGCCCCTTTCGACGCGCAGTACGGGACCATGCCGGGCGCGCTGGTGAACGCCGAGTCGCTGGCCAGCAGCACGACCGAGCCACCCGACGCGGTGAGCCAGGGCGCGGCGTGCTTGACCAGCAGGAACTGGCCGGTGACGTTGACGGCCAAGAGCGCGGCGAAGTCCGCGGCGGAGGTCTCCGTGACCGGCGTCCCGACCGGACCGGAGATCCCGGCGCAGCCGACGACGACGTCGAGCCCACCGAAGCGGCTCGCCACGGTGTCGATCGCGGCGGCCACCGACGGCTCGTCGGTCACGTCGGCCTCGAGCCCCAGGAGACCGTCGGCCAGGGTGGGCACGGGTGCCCGGTCGAGGGCGCCGACCCGCGCGCCCTCGGCGAGGAATGCCTGGACGCAGGCAAGGCCGATACCGGATGCCGCGCCGGTCACCAGCACGGCCTTGCCCGCGAGATCCAGTCCCATGCCGTCATCCTCCGGTCCGGACCTTTCACGGAGCTTGGCCGTCAGTGCATCCTTCTTGTCGGCAGCCGCATGACGGTCTTTCCAGCCGGGGACGGACCGGCAAGACTGCGAAGCATGACCAGGCCGCATCCACTCGACCCGCTGACCGCCGACGAACTCTCCGCAGGCCGAGCGATCCTGACCGCCGAAGGCCTGCTCACCGCCACCACGCGGTTCCCGGCCGTGCTGCCGGTGGAGCCGGAGAAGGGCGACGCCGCCCCCGATCGCCGCGTCCGGTACACGCTGCTGGACACCGCGACCGGTGAGGCCCGCGACGTGGTCGTCTCGCTGGCGAAACGCGAAGTGGTCTCCACCGAGGACTGCGGTCCCGGCCAGCCCGCGTACCTGTTCGAGGAGTACGACCTCGCCGCGTCGATCACCAAGGCGTCGCCGGAATGGCAGGCCGCCATGGAACGACGCGGGCTCGCCGACCGGATCGAACACGCCTTCTGCGCCCCACTGGCGCCCGGGTTCTTCGGCAGGCCGGACGAGACCGGCCGGGTCATCCGCTCGCTGACCTTCCTGCGTGACGACGCGTCCGACAGCCCGTGGGCGCATCCGGTGGAAGGCCTGATCGTCCACATCAACCTGACCGAGCAGCGGGTCATCCGCGTCGAGGACGAGGGCGACGTGCCCGTGCCGCCGGAGCACGGCCGCTACGGCGACGTCCCGGCCAGGACCACGCTCAAGCCGATCGAGATCACCCAGCCGGAGGGTCCGAGCTTCACCGTCGACGGCAACGAGGTCACCTGGGAGGGCTGGAAACTCCGCGTCGGCTTCAACGCCCGCGAAGGCTTGACACTGCACGAAATCGGCTTCCAGGGCCGGTCGGTGCTGCACCGCGCGTCGGTACCGGAGATGGTGGTGCCCTACGGCGACACCGCGCCCGGCCGGTTCTGGATCAGCTACTTCGACGCGGGCGAGTACCTGCTCGGCAAGAACGGCAACGACCTGCGGCTGGGCTGCGACTGCCTCGGCGTCATCCACTACTTCCCCGCGTTCGTCGCCGACGACCACGGCCACCCGGTCGAGATCCCGCGCGCGATCTGCATGCACGAGGAGGACTACGGGATCCTGTGGAAGCACACGGATCTCGACGGCCGCGCCGAGGTCCGCCGCTCGCGGCGGCTGGTGATCTCGTCGATCTCCACCATCGGCAACTACGACTACGGCTTCTTCTGGTACCTCTACCTCGACGGCACCGTGGAACTGGAGGCGAAGGCCACCGGCATCGTGTTCGCCGGCGCCGCGCATCCCGGCACGGATCACCCGCACGCCAACGAAATCGCGCCCGGCCTGTTCGCGCCGGTGCACCAGCACCTGTTCTGCGCGCGGCTCGACGTGGCGATCGACGGCGAACGCAACTCGCTCGTCGAGGTCGACGTCGAACGCGTCCCCATGGGCGAGCAGAACCCGTACGGGAACGCGTTCACCTGGAAGGAAACCCCGCTGCGGACCGAACAGGAGGCGCAGCGGTTCGCGGATCCGGCCAAGGCACGCGTGTGGGAGATCCGCAGCTCGGAGCGGACCAACCGCCTCGGCTCCCCCACGGCGTACCAGCTCGTGCCGCGGCCGTCCGCGACCTTGATGGCGCAGCCGGAATCGACCGTCCACCAGCGGGCGACGTTCGCCACCCGTCACCTGTGGGCGACGCCGTACCGCGCCGACGAACGCTTCCCGGCGGGCGACCGCCCGAACGCGCATCCGGGCGGCGCGGGGCTGCCCGCCTGGACCGCCGCCGACCGCGACCTCACCGACACCGATCTCGTGCTGTGGCACGTGTTCGGCCCGACCCACATCCCGCGTCCGGAGGACTGGCCGGTCATGCCGGTCGACTACTCCGGTTTCTCCTTGCGCCCCTACGGCTTCCTGGACCGAAACCCGGCCCTCGACCTGCCTTCCGGCGCCTCCGCTGATCACTGTTCCGCCCACGAGCACTAGGACTTCTTCGATGCCCGAACTGACCCTGTCCGACACGTCCACCTGGCTGCCGCTGGACGGACTCGCCCCCGGCTTCGACGCGAACAAGGCGCCCACGGTCGGCGACCTGCACGGCCGCTCGTTCGAACTCGCCTGCGAAGACGGCACCACGTTCACCGCCGCCTTCTCCGGCACCCGGATCGACTGGGCCTACCACGGCAAGGGCACCGACCGCTGCGAGACGTTCCTGGTCGACGACGACCTGTACTACGTCCAGTTCCACCCGCAGGCACGGCAGGAGGAGGCCTTCACCCTGCTGCTCGACCTGCGCCGCGGCCGGGCGCTGCTGGTGCTGAGCAAGATCGGCGACACCTCGCCCCGCGTCACGCAGTCCTTCGTGGCCGCCACGATCGGCGGCATCGAGCCCGCCGGGGAGCCGCTCGCCCCGACCACGTCGCTGGTCGGGCGCCGGGTGCTGTGGGTGTACAGCACCGAGCACGCGTACGAGCACGTGTACCTCAGCCCGCACTGGTACACGTGGCAGTGTCTGGCCGGACCGGAGCGCGGGCTCGCGGACACCGACGAGAACTCGGTCTACGAGCTGCGTCCGGGCATCTACGTCTTCGCCTGGCGGGAGAAGGTGATCCCGTGCGCGTCGGTGACCGTCGCCGACCACCGGGACGCGAAGCGGCTGCGCTCGCACGGTGTCCTTTTCGGACTGGACGCCAGCGGGAGCACTCCGACCCACTTCACCTTCGGCGCGCACGGCAAGCTGCTCAGCACGACCGTGCACCCCGAGGCGTACGACCCGGCCGGGAGCTGAGCCTTGACCGCCGACATCGTCCTCACCAACGCCACGGTGTACACAGTGGACGGTCATCGCCCCTGGGCGTCGTCACTGGCGATCAAGGACGGCAAGGTGCTGTCGCTGGAGGACATCGAACGCGGGCCGAGCACCGAGGTCGTCGACCTCGGCGGCGCGTTCGTGATGCCCGGCCTGGTCGACGTGCACAACCATCACGCCCTTGCCGGGCGCGCGGCGCTGTTCGAGCTGAACTTCGGCCTCGACGCGGGCCTGGACGACATCCTCGCCGCGGTCCGGTGGCGGGCCGCGGGGCTCGGGCCGGACGAGTGGGTGGTCGGCGGCGCTTGGGCGTCCACCCTGGTCGGCACGCTGTCGCGGACTTCGGCCCGCCACGCGCTCGACGAGGCCGCCGGCGGGCGTCCGGTCATGCTTTCGGACGACAGCAGGCACAACCGCTGGGTGAGCAGCCGGGCCTTGGAACTCGCAGGGGTCACCGCGTCGACACCCGACCCGGCGGGTGGGGAGATCGTCCGTGATCCCGCCACGGGCGAACCCGTCGGTGTCCTGCTCGAAGCGGCGGGCGTCGCCGTCGAGCGGGCGCTCAGCGAGACCCGGACGCTCACCGCCGAGCAGCATGTGGCGGCGTCGCGGCACGGGATCGGCACCCTGCATTCGTACGGGGTCACCGCGTTCCAGGACGCCGGCGTCTCCGCGGACATCCTGCGGGCGCTGAAGTCGCTCGACGACGCGGGCGAACTGCACGCGTGGGTCGTCTCGTCGCTGCTGATCAACGACCCGATCTTCGGTTTCGACCCGATCGGGGCACCGCTGCTGGAGGTCGCCGGGCAGTACCGGAGCGAACACCACCGGCCGGACTTCGTGAAGATCTTCCTCGACGGGGTCCCGCCGACGCGGACCGCGGCCTTCCTGGAGCCGTACCTGCCGGACGCCGCGCACGGAGCCTGCCACCACGGCGCCACCACCATGCCGGGTGACGAACTCGTGGGCTGGCTGCGCACGGCGGCCGCGGCGGGGCTGTCGGCGAAGGTGCACTGCACCGGGGACGCGTCGGTGCGCGCGACGCTCGACGCCGTCGAGAAGGTGCGTGCCGAGGGCTTCGCCGACGCGCGGTTCCAGGTCGCGCACGGCCAGTTCGTCCACCCCGACGATCTCCCCCGCTTCGCCGCGTTGGGGGTCGCCGCCGACATCTCGCCGTTCCTGTGGGTTCCCGGCGTCATCCCGGCGGCGATCGCCGAGGTGCTGCCCGGCGAGCGGGCCGGGCGGATGCAGCCGAACCGGTCGTTGCTGGACGAGGGCGCGCTGGTGGCCGGCGGTTCGGACTGGCCGGTCAGCGAGTCGCCGAACGCGTGGGAAGGCATCCACGGCCTGGTCACGCGCCAGGATCCGACCGGCACGTTCCCCGGCGCGCTGTGGCCCGAGCAGGCGATCACCCTCGCCGAGGCGATCGAGGTCTTCACCCTGGCCGCCGCCCGGGCGATGGGGCTGGGCGACGTCACCGGCTCGCTGGTCCCCGGGAAGTCGGCGGATTTCGTCGTACTGGACCGCGATCCGTTCAAGACCGATCCGTCTGCGCTCGTCAAGACAAAGGTGACGCAAACGTGGTTCGCCGGGCACCGCGTGTATCACGAGGCCTGATCTCCTACACTGGTAGAAGAACCAGTGCGGGAGGTCTGCCGATGCCGAAGATCATCGACCACGACGAGCGGCGCAGCCATATCGTCGACGTCACCTGGGATTTGATCACCCAGGGCGGGATCGAGGCCGCCACCATGCGCGAGATCGCGGCGGCCGCCGGCTTCGCCAACGGCGCGCTCAAGCTCTACTTCCCAAGCAAGGAAGACATCATCCAGGCCACCTACGAACGCGCGCTCGGCATGATGCGCGAGTACGTGGAGCTGGACGAGTTGCGCGGGCTGACCGCGCTCCGCGAGCTGTGCGTCTCGTCGATGCCCATCGACGAGGACCGCATCGCCGCGGGGCGCGTCCTGCTCACCTTCTGGCAGCTGTCGCTGACCAACCCGAAACTGCAGGACAAGTACCTCGAGCACATCCGCTCGTGGCGGGGCCTGCTGCACCGGTATCTCACCGAGGGCCGGGAGGACGGCGACATCGTCACCGAAACGCCCGACGAGCAGCTCGTCGACGAGGTCGTGCTGATCAACGCCGGGGCGAACGTGATGAGCCTGGTCGCCGGGGAGTTCTCGACGATCGCCCTGCAGCGGCAACACCTGGAGTCGTTCTTCGCGCGCCTGACCCGCCCCTGACCCTACGTACTACCGCATTTAGTCCTCTGAATGCGGTAGTACGTAGGGCGAACAGGCGCATTCAGAGGACTAAACGCGGCGGTCGAAGGTCCGGGTCAGGAAGCTCGCCACGTGCCGGTGCGAGCGCGGCGACGCGGGAAGATCCGTGTAGAGACCGTAGAAGCCGTGGATCTGGCCCGAATAGCGCGTCATCTCCACCTGGGTGCCGGCATCGGTCAGGCGCCGCGCGAACTCCTCCCCTTCGTCCCGCAGGACGTCGTACTCCGCCGTGAGCACCAACGCCGGCGGGAGCCCGGTCAGGTCGTCGGCGCGCAACGGCAGCAGGTACGGATCGTTCAGCTGCGCCGGATCCGACACGTACTGCTCGAAGAAGAACCGCATCGCCCCCGCGGTCATGCCGAAACCCTCGGCGAAGTCCACATAGGACCGGAACCCGTCGTCCGGATGCCCGAAGACCGGGCAGATCAGCACCTGCGCGGCCAACGCCGGCCCGCCCCGGTCGCGGGACATCATCGACACCACCGTCGACAGGTTGCCGCCCGCGCTTTCGCCGCCGACGGCGATCCGCGCCCCGTCCACCGAAGGACCGGCGCCGCCCGCGGCGAGCCACTCGACGACGGCGTAGCAGTCGTCCGGGGCCGCCGGGTACGGATGCTCGGGCGCGAGCCGATAGTCGACCGCGACGACGGCGACCCCGGCCGCGTTGCACACCGCCCGCGACGCGACCTCGTTCTCGTCGATCGACCCGATCGTCCACCCGCCGCCGTGGATCCAGACGAACGCGGGCACCGGCGCCGTGGCCTCCGGCAGATAGATCCGCACCCGCACACCGGAAGGCAGGACGTGGTCGCTCACCGAAGCGACCTCTTCGACCGAATCGGGACGTCGCCACGAAGCGGCGAACGCGGCGCGCAACTCGGGAGCCGTGAGCGGCCCCGCCGGAGCCTCCGAGGGAGCGCTACGGGCCAGCAGTTCCTTGACCGCGGGATCGAGGGTCACGGTCACACCGCTTCCGCGACGAGCACCCGCGGGCTGCCCGGCAGCGCGAGCCGGTCGGTGACCCGCCAGCCCGCCTCGTCCAGCCAGCCACGGACCTCGGCCTCCGGGTAGACGACCGTCCCGTCGATCACCAGGTACTCCCCCGCGTGCAACGCGTCGATCGGCCGCTGGACGGCGTCGTCGTCGAGGAAGAAGTCGAGCAGCAGCAACGTCGCCCCGGGCGCGGCGGCGGCGCGGGCGTTGCGCAGGATCCCGGCGTTCTGCTCGGCGTCGAAACGGTGGACGACGTGGTTGACCATCACCAGGTCGAATTCGCCCTCGGGACGCGCGGTGGGTGTCTCCGCCCCGATGACGGTCGCGCGATCCGCGAGACCCGCCTCGGCCGCCGCGGTGGTGACCGACTCGGTGAAGCCCGGATCGAAGACGAACGTCGTGTGGAGTTCGTCGTTGGTCTTCATGGCTTCGACGGCGAACGCGCTCGACAGACCACCGAGGTCCAGCGCCGTGCGATGGGAGCCGAAATCGTACGCGCCGGCCAGCATCTTGGCGTGCAGGGCGTTGTACGTCATGACGCCCGCCATGAACGTGCCCCAGCGCGCGTCGTCCATCTCCAGCTTGCCCGGCTCGCCGCTGTCGGCCGTGTGGCCGAACTGCAGCCAATGCGGATAGCTGATCGAGTCCAGGAACGTGAGGAACGGCGCCAGATCGAGATCCCCACCACCGAGGTACGCCGCGGCGTCGGCGGCCAGTGCGTAGCGTCCGTCCACACGGGACAGCAGACCGAGTGATGACATGGCGTCACCGAGGATGCGGGTGATCTTCTCCGGTTTGCCGGTCTTCTCCGCCAGTTCCGCGGCCGACAGCGGCCCGCCGGCGAGCGCGGTGAACAGGCCGATCCGGCTCGCCGCGAAGAGTTGCTTGGCCGCCATGTAGCCCACGGCGATGTCCACGATCCGCTCGGGACCGGCAGTCTTGGTCGACCCGCTCACGGGTGCCCTCCTTAGCTCGTTTCCGCCGAGAGTCTACAGACGTAGACAAAAGAATCCAGTGCAAGTTTTCGCCCACCACCAGGAAAAACCTGCCGGATATCAACTTCCTACATTCGTAGAATATACCCATTGACAGCGCACTCCCCCAGTGTCAACATGCGTAGAACTACCCCCGCCGGAGGTCCGTTCCCCGGCAGTGCGGTCCGCTCCGGGCGGGCTCGGGAAAGGGGATTCATGACCCTGCTCGAATTACGAGAACTCACCGTCGGTGTGATCGCCGACGAAACCGAACGCGAACTGGTCCGCGAACTTTCGTTCGATCTCGACCAAGGCCGGACACTCTGCGTGGTCGGCGAATCCGGCAGCGGTAAAACGGTGACGGCCTTGTCGATCATCCGGTTGCTGGAGTTCGTCGCGCCGGTGTTCACCCGCGGCGAGATCAGCGTCGACGGCGTCGATCTCACGCGGCTGTCCGCCGACGAGATGCGCGCGTACCGCGGCCCGCGGATCGGCATGATCTTCCAGGAGGCGCTGGATTCGCTCAATCCCAGTCAACGGGTCGGCAAGCAGCTGATCGAGGCCTACCGGAAGCCCGGCTCCCTGCCGCGTCAAGCCGCGCGCAAGGGAACGCCGTTGCACCGCGAGGCCGAGGCGAAGGCCCGAGGCCTCTTGAAGGAGGTCGGCCTCACCGACACCGACCGCGTGCTTTCCCTGTACCCGCACCAGATGTCGGGCGGGATGCAACAGCGCGTGATGATCGCGCTCGCCCTGATGGCCGACCCGAGCCTGCTGATCGCCGACGAGCCGACCACGGCGCTCGACGTGACCACGCAGGCGGAGATCCTCACCCTGTTCGACCGCGTCCGCCGCGACCACGGCACCGCGTGCGTCTTCATCACGCACGACATGGGCGTGGCCGCGCAGGTCGCGGACCGGATCGCGGTGATGTACCGGGGCGAACTGGTCGAACTCGGGTCCACAGAGGACATTCTGCACTCGCCGAAGCATCCCTACACCAAGGCGTTGCTCGACTGCGTCCCGCAGCTCGGCGTGAGCAGACGCGACGGCTTCCCCACCATCTCCGAGGCACTGCTCGAAGCCGCGATGAACGGCGAGTCGGCGGTCGCGACCGAGACCAGGTCCTTGAGCCGCCCGCAGGCCAGGGAGACGGACGAGGGCACCGCGCTCGTCATCGACTCGGTGTCCAAAGTGTACGGACGGCGCGGCCGGTTCTCGCTGAGCCGCGAGCCCGAGGTGCACGCGGTCAAGGACGTCTCGCTGGAGATCGCGCCGGGGGAGTTCTTCGGCCTGGTCGGGGAATCCGGTTCGGGCAAGACCACGCTCGGCCGTCTGGTGAGCGCGCTGGAAACCCCGACCGCGGGCACCATCGCCTTCGGTGAGCACCGGTGCACGCCGACCGGTCTCGAAGGCGACGAGCGCGCGTTCCGTCGTCGCGCGCAACTCATCTTCCAGGATCCGCAGAGCTCGCTCGATCCCCGGCACACCGCCGCCAGGATCATCGCCGAGCCGCTGCGGGAGCTCACCGGTCTCCGCGGCGCGGAACTCGACCGCCGCGTCACCGAATTGATCGACGAGGTCGGGCTTCCCTCCGACACCGCGAAGAAGCTGCCATCGCAGCTCTCCGGCGGACAACGGCAGCGCGTCTCGATCGCCCGCGCGATCGCGGCCGAACCCGACCTCATCGTCGCCGACGAGCCGACCTCCGCGCTCGACGTCTCGGTGCAGGGACAGGTGATGAACCTGTTGCTGGACCTGCGTCGCACCCGCGCGCTCAGCTTCCTGTTCATCACGCACAACCTCAGCCTGGTGCTGTCGGTCGCCGACCGGGTCGGCGTGATGTACCGGGGCGAACTGATCGAAATCGGCGAACCGGACGAGATCCGGCTCCACGCCCGGCACGAGTACACCCGCCGTCTCCTCGCGGCGAATCCCGAACTGCCCGCCCACCCCCACACTGGAGTGCGGAACCCATGAGACGAACCCTGACCTCGGCCGCCCTCGGCCTGGCGACCGCCCTGCTGATCGGCTCGTGTATGGGAGGGCAGGCGGGCGGTGGCGCCGCCGACGGGCCCCCGAAACCCGGCGGCAACCTCAACGTGGCCGTGCCCACCGATCCGCAGTCGCTCGACATGGTCGCGAACCCCGGCCAGGTGACCGCGCATATCGGCAACATGATGTACGAGAAGCTGTTCGAGGTGGACCGGAATTTCACCTCGCGGCCCATGCTGGTCGAGGACTACACCACCAGCCCGGACAGGCTCACCTACACCTTCAAACTCCGCCAGGGCGTCACCTTCCACGACGGCAACCCGCTGACGTCCGAGGACGTCGTGGCGAGCCTGAAGCGGTGGCAGCAGGTGCACCGCACCGGTCAGCTGGTCACGCCGGACATCGAGGCGATCACGCCGACCGACCCGGCGACGGTGACCATCAAGCTCAAGCAACCGCGATACCCGCTGATCAACGAACTCGCCGGCGCGGGCACGGAGATCTACGAGGCGAAGAACCTCACCGGTGTCGCACCGACCGGGTTCGCCCAGGACAAGGCGATCGGGACCGGCCCGTACAAGCTGAAGAGCTGGGACATCGGGCGTGAACTGGTGCTGGAGCGGTACACCGGCTACAAGTCGCGGTCCGAAGAGGACTGGGGCGGGCAGGCGGGCGCCAAGCACGCGTACCTCGACACCGTGACCTACAAGGTGGTTTCCGACCAGGACGCGCTGATCAACGGCCTGCAGACCGGCCAGTGGGACCACATCATGCCCACGAACGACCAGTACGAGCCGCTGCGCAACAACCCGGCCGTGGTCGTGCACAACCTGCCCGGCGGCAACGACAACGTGGTGATCCCGAACTTCAACACCGGTTCGAAGTTCGCCGACCCCCGTGCCCGCGAGGCGCTGAACCTGCTGCTGGACAAGCCCGCGATCAACGCGGCCACCGGCGGCAGCAAGGACCTCACCGTCGAAACCGGCGCCTTCGCCTCGCCGGACAACAAGCAGTTCTATTCCACCGCGGGCGAAGAGGTCTACAAGGCGCACGACCCGGAGAAGGCCAAGCAGCTGCTGGCCTCGGCGGGGATCACCGCCGGCGCGACCATCCGCATCGTCACCACGAACTCGTACCCGGAGTTCGGCAAGTGGGCCGTGCTGATCCAGGACAGCCTGTCGAAGATCGGCATCAACACCAAGATCGACACCTTCGACTTCGCCACCATGCTCGGCACGCTGACCAAGGAGCCGGGTGGCTGGGACATCACCACGCTGTTTTTCGACTCGGCGCTGACCTCGCCCGCCCAGATGCCAGCGCTGACCCTGGGCACGCTGAACGGTTCGACCTCGCCCGAGCTGGACGGGCTCATGGCGGAGTTCAACGCCTCGACCACGCCTGAGCAGGCGAAGGCGGTGGTGGACAAGCTGCAGGCGTTCACCTGGAAGCAGCTTTCGGTGATCACCCTGAGCCAGTCCAGGCTGTACGCGGCCTACTCCCCCAAGCTCAAGGGCTACGGCGACTTCTACCGCGTCTTCTGGAACACCTGGCTGGCGTCATGACCGGTCTGCTGCTGCGCAGGCTGCGCGATCTGGTGATCATCCTGGTGATCGTCGGGACGATGATGTTCTTCGTCATCCGGCTGATCCCCGGCGATCCGGCCCAGGCCATCCTCGGCCCGACCGCACGACCGTCCGATGTGGACGCCCTGCGGGAGAGCATGGGACTGAACGGGCCCTTGTGGGAGCAGTACCTCACGTGGGCCGGGAACGTGCTGCACGGCGACTTCAGCACGTCGATCACCTATCACGCCCCGGTGCTCGGCGTGGTCGCCGACCACATCCTGCCGACGCTCACGCTGGCCGTGCTCTCGACGGTGATCAGCTTCTTCCTCTCGGTCGCGATCACCTCGTGGCAGGCGGTGTCGCCGCGCAACCCGGTGGCGCGGGCGCTGGACCGGCTGTCCGCGCTCGGCATGGCGATGCCGGACTTCTGGATCTCGCTGATGCTCGTGCTCGTCTTCTCGGTGACCCTGCGCTGGTTCCCCTCCAGCGGCTACGAGAACCTGTTCACCGATCCGGCGACGGCGGTGCCCGCGCTGGTGCTGCCGCTGACCGTGCTGGTCATCGGGCAGACCGCGTTGTTCGTGCTCACCCTGCGGGAAAGCCTGCTCGGCGAGCTGCCGCTGGCGTATCTGCGCACCGCGCGGGTCAAGGGGCTGTCGGAGCGGCAGGTGATGACCAAACACGTCCTGCCGAACGCGCTGATGCCGCTGATCACCCAGCTGGGTAGCAACTTCGCCATGCTGGTCGGCGGCATCGTGATCATCGAGTCCATCTTCGTCGTGCCGGGGCTCGGCCATCTGCTGATGGGCGCGGTGTCCACCCGCGACTTCCCGCTGATCCAGGGTGTGACGCTGTTCGTCGCGGTGCTGTTCGTACTGGTCAACCTGCTGGTGGACCTGTCGTACGCACTGCTCGACCCGAAGGTGCGTGTCTCGTGAGCGTCGCTCTAGCGGAAAAGACGTCGCCGGTGCGCGAGAAGCCCTCGTCCGGCCGCGCGGCCAAGGTGTTCCGGCGCAACCGGATGCTGGTGATCACCACCGCGTTGCTGGCGGTGATCGTCCTGGCCGTGATCGTGCTGCCGTTCTTCCTGCCGAGCGTCAGCGCGACCGACCCGGTGAACCGGCTGCTGCCACCGTCGGCCGCACACCCCCTCGGCACGGACTCGTTCGGCCGCGACGTGCTCGCCCGCTTGGTCTCCGGCGGGCGGGCGTCGCTCGGGCTGTCCGCCCTGATCACCCTGTGCGCGGCCTTCACCGGCCTGGTGATCGGGCTGATCAGCGGGTTCTTCCGGGCGGCCGACGCGGTGCTGATGCGGGTGATGGACGCCTGGATGTCGTTCCCGGCGATCATCCTCGCGATGGCGCTGGCGATCTCGCTCGGTGCGAGCATCTGGACCGAATTGATCGCGCTGACGGTGATCTTCACGCCGTTCACCGCCCGCGTGATCCGCAGCCGCGTGCTCGGCATCGCCGGCCGCGCCTACATCGGCGCGGCGCGGGTTTCGGGGATGAGCCGGTGGAAGATCCTCGTCGTGCACGTGTTCCCGAACGTGCTGCCGCTCGCGCTGGTGCAGGTGGTGATCCTGTCCGCCGCGGCGATGCTGGTCGACGGGGCGATGAGCTTCCTCGGCCTCGGCATCGCTCCCCCGACCCCGACCTGGGGCAACATGATCGCCGAAGGCCGGTCGTACCTGGTGCAGGCGCCGTGGCTGGTGATCGTGCCCGGCGTGACGATCATGGTGTGCGTCTTCCTGCTGAACCTCATCGGATCGTCGCTGCGGATCGCCGTCGACGCCCGCGCGCGGACGCTGAGCGAGATGCAGCGCCTGCGCACCCGACGCCCCTCCGGCAGCTGAGAAAGGATCCCGTTGTCTGCCACTACTTCCCTGGCCGTGCGCCGATTCGCCCCCGAAACCGTCTCGGGACCGCCGGTGCTCCTGGTGCACGGATTCGCCTCCGACGGGCACACCGACTGGATCACCACCGGATGGCCCGCCGCGCTCACCGCCGCGGGCCGCGAGGTGGTGATACCGGACCTTCCCGCGCACGGCTCCAGCCCGGCCCCCGCGGGTTCGCTCGGTGCCGTCGCGATCACCGCGGAACTGTCGCGGCTCGTCGCCGATCTGTCCGAAGTGGACGTCGTCGGGTACTCGCTGGGCGCGCGGCTGGCCTGGGAGCTGCCCACCCAGGCTCCGGTGCGGCGGCTCGTGCTCGCGGGAGTGAGCCCGTTCGAACCGTTCGGCGCCGTCGATGTGGCTGCCGCGCTGGCCTTCGCCGGTGGCGGCAAGGCTCCGTCGGATCCGCTGACCGGGATGATCGCGCATATGATCACCGCGCCAGGACGGAATCCCGCGGCGCTCGCGCGGTGCATCGAGGATCTGCGCGCCGAGCCTTTCGCGCCGGTTCTCGGTGCGGTGGCCGTGCCCACCCGGTTCGTGGCGGGGGTGGAGGATCCGGTGAGTCAGGGTATCGAGACGCTGGTGGAGCTGGTGCCGGGCGCGGATCTCGTGCGGGTGCCCGGGGATCACGGCGGGGCCTTGCGTAGCGGGGAGTTCAAGGCGGCCGTGCTCGATTTCCTCGGCTGAGGATTGCGCTTGTGTCATGAAAGGGTCGTTCAGGACATCTTTCGTCCTGAACGGCCCTTTCATGACATCTGGAGCGTGGTGCGGGCCGCCCCGTCGGTTACGAAAGCCACTTTCGGGACGTTGAAGGTTGCGAAAGTGGCTTTCGCAACATCTCCCGACGTCAGAACGTCCCATCCGCGGCGACCGAGCGGTCCAACCAAAGATCCTCCAGAGCCGCCCGCACCTCCGCACCACGAGAAGCGGCCAACGCGACAGCGCCCAGATTGTCCTCCAGCTGAGCCATCCGGCTCACCCCGAACAACACGTTCACCACCGGCTCGTACGCGAGACAGAACGCGACAGCCAGCTGCGACGAACTCACCCCGAAGTCCCCGGCGACAGCGGCGACACGCGCGGCGTCGGCGCGGATCGACTCTCGGATCTCACCGGGATCCGCCCCGATCTTCCGTGACGGGGTCTTCCCGAGCAGCACCCCGCCCTCGAACACGTCCGACGCCTGCAAGGTCAACCGGCCGGCCTCGAAATGCTTGCCGTAGAAGGAACCTTCTGCCATCGACCGCCGTGCGATGCTGTACTT
Source organism: Amycolatopsis sp. MJM2582 (assembly GCF_000754115.1). Lineage (NCBI taxonomy): Bacteria > Bacillati > Actinomycetota > Actinomycetes > Pseudonocardiales > Pseudonocardiaceae > Amycolatopsis > Amycolatopsis sp. MJM2582. Next base: position 384,496 of record NZ_JPLW01000002.1, on the reverse strand, counting down.
CAGCTGGGCGAAACGAGGCGCCGGAAGCCCTTCACTCGCGGCGAATTCCAGCGCCAGGTCGAGATCCGCGGCGCGCCAGTTGTTCACGCCCCAGACGTCGAAACGGCCGAGGCGGATCTGTTCGGCCACCTCGGTGACGATGCGCGGGATGTCCGGCCGCTCGAAGTAGTCGCCGACCACGACGGCTTCCGCACGCTCGACACCGACGCGGTCGAATGACGTCTCGAGTTGCTTGGCGAATCCGGTATTCGGGTAGTCCCACAGCCAGAGTTTTCCGCACAGCTGGTACTCGTCACGCTTGATCCCGGCGGCGCGGACCGCCTCGCCGAACAGGAGATCCGTGCGCGACTGTTCGGCATGCGGCCCCATGTCGTAGTGGGCCACGTCGAACAGTGTGACCCCGGAATCGACGGCGTGCCGGATCAGGCGTACCGCGTCGTCGAAGTCCATGCGGTCCCACGTGTTCCAGGATCCCAGGCTCAGCGCCGAAGTGGCGAAGCCCAGTCCGTTCCGCTTCTCGTCCACGAGTTTTCCTTTCGCTGGCAACGGAAACAAGTTTTAGTCTACGATCGTAGAATGAACAAGAGACTCGTTGTGGTGACCGGCGGTGCCAGTGGCATCGGCCGCGGAGTCGCCGAAGCCTTCCAGTCCGCGGGCGACCGCGTGGTCATCGCCGACGTCGACACCCGGGCGGCCCACGACCTCGCCGCCGAACTCGGCGCGGAGCACGTCGAACTCGACATCTCCGACCCCGGATCGGTCGACGCGGCGCTGGCGCTCGTCACCGATCGCTTCGGCCCGGTCGAGGTCCTGGTCAACAACGCCGGTCTCGCCGGTGGCGGCGGACCGTTGGTGGGACTGGACATCGGCGTCTTCGATCTGTGCATGCGGGTGAACTTCCGCGGCACCTTCCTGATGACCCGCGCGGTCGGCGCGCAAATGGTCGAGACGGGCACCCGCGGCACCATCGTCAACATCACCTCCATCGGCGCCCGGCAGCCGACCCCGGGGCTCGGCCACTACGAGGCCACCAAGGCCGCCGTCGAGGCGCTCACCCGCTCGGCCGCGCTCGAACTGGCGCCGCACGGCATCCGGGTCAACGCCGTCGCCCCCGGACCGGTGCTCACGCCGATGACCGCCGGATTCGCCGCCGACACCGCCGCCCGCGCGGCGTGGGAAGCGAGGATTCCTTTGGGAACCATCGCTTCCGTCGCCGACGTGGTGCCGTCAGTCCTGTTCCTCGCCTCCGCCGACGCCGGCCATCTCACCGGGGTGAGCCTCCAGGTCGACGGCGGCCAACTGCTCACCTGAGTACACGACGCGGCCGCCGGACACGGTGAGTTCCACACCGACGTCCGGCAGGTCCGCGAACGCGATCTCGAGCGGATTCGCCGCCAGCACGCAGAAGTCCGCGACACGGCCGACCGTCAGCGATCCCTTCCAGTCCGCCGCGCCGTCCTGCTCGGCGGCCGCGACCGTGTAGCAGCGCAGCAGCCGGGTCATCAGCCCGGCGTCCACTTCGGACGCGGCCAGCATCCCGGCCGCCGCCGCGATGTGCACCCGCCAGTCGGGGGTCACCACGGGCGCGTCGCTGCTCAGCGTCAGCGGAACACCCGACGCGAGCATTTCCGCCAGCGGCCAGGCGCGGGCGCCGACCTCGGCACCGAGCGCGTCCGTCAGCATTCCCCGCATCGCCACCGCGATCGCGGGCTGCGTGGTGAGGCCCACCCCCGCCGAAGCCATCCGCGCCAGCTGATCCGGCGTCACCAGATCGCCGTGCACCAGATGATCGCCGCGGCGAAGCGATCCGAGCGCGACCTCGATGCTGCGATCCCCCGTGGCGTGCACGGCGACCGTCATCCCGGCGTCATGGGCGAGCCGGATCATCGCGGCCAGATTGCCCGCACGGCCCGGATCGTCGTCGCCGTCGACGAGGAGCGCGCCGTGCGAACCGTCGGCGTAGCAATGATGTGTCCACGCGGAGCGCATCGGCGGGATGCCGTCGGCGAAGATCTTCACCCCGGGCACGGTGAGCCACAACGGATCCGCGGCCGGCGACGGGGTCGCCAGCCCCCGCTCGAAGTCGTCCAGCGAGCTGGCGCCGTCGAGCAGGCCGAACAAGCGCAGCGCCGTCACCCTCGCGCGCAGCAGGCCCTCCTCGGCCAGCGCCGCGTACTCCTCCAGCACTTCGGCACCGAAACAGCCCGTCTCGCCCGGGCCCAGACCGGGTTCGGTGTAGCTCGTGATGCCCAGCGACGCGCACAGCTCGCCCGCCCGCAGGATGGCGGCCCGCCGTTCGGCCGCGGTCCGCACCGCTTTCTCTTCTCCCCCAGTGAATCCGGCGCCGCCGATCAGGGTGTCCGGCCAGCGCGCGCCGAGCCAGGTCGCGTGCAGGTGCGAGTCGTTGATCCCGGGCAGAACGGTTCTCCCCGCGAGGTCGATCACCTCGGTGTCCGGGCCGATGTGATCGAGCGCGACGTCACCGAGGGCGACGATCCGGTCTCCTCGCACGGCCATCGCCCGTACGACAGTGCCCGCTGGGTCGAAGGTGAGCACAGGACCGCCGCGAACCACGAGCGAAGCGGGACGAATACGTTGCGACGGCATGGTTTCCTCCAGGATCTGGACTTTTTCTCCTACGACTGTAGACTAAAAAGATGGTCAACAGAACCGAAGCGGCGGTGCTCACCGAACACGGCTCCGCGCTCACCTTGCGGGAACTACCGCTGCCCGAGGAGCCGGAACCGGGCGCCGCGCTGGTCCGGATCACCTGCACCACGCTGTGCGGCACCGACGTGCACCTCTGGTCCGGCCAGATGACCTTCCCCGGCATGCTCCCGATGGTGCTGGGACACGAAATGGTCGGCGAGGTGGTGGCCGTCGGACCGGGTACCACCGACACCCTCGGCCGCGAGATCGCCGAGGGCGACCGCATCGGCTGGTCCGAGTCGACCTGCGGAAAGTGTTACGGCTGCACGATCTTGCGCGAACCGGTCGCCTGCGAGAAGCGCGGGTACGGATTCCTCCAGCGTTCCGACGTCTTCCCGTACGCCACCGGCGGACTCGTGCGGCACTGCTACGTGACGCCCGGTGCGGCCAAACTCCTGCTTCCCGGCGACGTCAAGGACACCTGGGCGTCGATGTCGGGCTGCGCGGGCAAAACCGTGCTGCGCGCCGTCTCCCGCGCCGGCGGGATCCGTCCCGGTGCGACGGTCGTGGTCCAGGGAGCGGGCGCGCTGGGCGTGTTCGCCACCGCGGTCGCGAAGATCTCCGGCGCGGGTGACGTGATCACCATCGGCGGCCCCGGCGACCGACTGAAGACCGCCGAGCGTTTCGGGGCGACGGCGACGATCCCGGTCGACGGTACCGTCGAAGACCGCATCGAACGGGTCAAGGAACTCACCGATGGCCGGGGCGCCGATCACGTCTTCGACTTCGCGGGCGGGCCGACCATCGGCGAGGAGGCCGTCGCCTTCGCCGCCCAGCGCGGCACGATCGCGATCGTCGGCTCCACCGGCCCCGTGCCCTCCCCCGTGGCGCTCGGCACGGTGATGGGCAAGGAACTCACGGTCGTCGGTTCGCTCAACGGCGACATCGCCGACTACCACCGCTCGGTGGACTTCTTCCGCACCTTCGCCGATCGGCTGCCGTGGGACGAACTGTTCAGCGAACCGGTCGGTCTTTCCGAAGCCTCCCAACGTGTCGAGTCGATGTCGCGGCTCGGCGAGCTCAAAGCCGTCATCGATCCCCGCCTCCCCTAGGAGACCACGAATGACCATCCCCCAGCGTCGCATCGGCCGCGACGGCCCGCTCACCGGCGTCCTCTCGCTCGGCTCCTGGCACACCTACGACCGGATGGATTTCCGCGAGGCGGTCGACCTCGTCCGCACGGCGGTCGATTCCGGCATCACGCTCTTCGACGTCGGCGTCTACGGATTCCCCGGCGCCACACCGGTCTTCACCGACGTGCTGTTCTCCGCGATGGTCCGCGCCGCGGGCCTCCGCCGCGAGGACTACCTGCTTTCCGCCAAGCTCTGGCTGGAGGGCTATCCCGAGCACAACCTCCGCGACCAGCTGGACAACGCGTTGTTCCGCGCGGGTGTCGAGCACGCGGATCTCGTGGTACTGGGCGATCTCCGGCGCGACGACACGGACCTGCACCGGCTCGTGCTGGATTTGAACGAGCTCCGCGAGGCCGGGCTCATCCGGCACTGGGGCGTCAACAACTGGTCCGCCACCACGATCCGCGCCTTGCACGATTTCGCCGCGGCCGAGAACGTACCCGGCCCCGCCATCGCGCAGCTGAAGTACAGCGTCGCGCGACGGTCCATTCCGGACGGTGAACCGTTCGCGAAGGTTTTCCGCGAACTCGGCGTCACACTCCAGTCTTCGGACATCTTCGAGGGCGGCGTCCTGCTGGGCAAGAACAGCGGGGCGCGTCAGGTCGGCCGCGACCCCGGCGACATCCGCGAACGCATCGCCGCCTCCGCCCCGGCGCTGGCGAAGATCGCGGCCGACCTGGACGCGACTCCGGCACAGCTGTGTCTCGCCTTCACCCTCACCCATCCGGCCAACACGACCACCCTCTTCGGCGCGACGAGCACCGAGCAGCTCAAGGACAACCTCGGCGCCGTCGACCTCGTCGAGCGTGTCGGTGCGGAGCAGCTCCGTGAACTGGTCGAGCCGTACTGGGCCGACCGCGGCGTCGTCGATCCGGAGGGACCGTGACGGCCTTCGATCCCGAGCTCGCCGGAGCCCTCGAAGGTCTGCCCACCGGGCCGCCGCTGAGCGCCGATTCGCTGGCGGACATCCGCCAGGCGATGGCCGAGGGCAACCTGACCTGCGCCGAGGCGATCGGCGACCGGGATCTCGTCTGGGAAGACCACCGGGTACCCGGCACCGACGTCGTCGTCACCGTCGTCAAACCGCGCGATGCCCGGAACGCGCCAGGGTTCTACAACATCCACGGCGGCGGCATGGTGCTGGACGACCGGTTCGCCGATCTGCCCCGGATGGTCGCGCTGGTCGAGGAATTCGGCTTCGTCGCGGTGACCGTGGACTACCGGCTCGCCCCCGAGCATCCGCATCCGGCGCCGATCGAAGACTGCTACGCGGGCCTGACCTGGATGGTCGAGCACGCGGCCGAACTCGGTTTCGACCCCGGACGGCTGATCGTCGGCGGTGGCAGCGCGGGAGGCGGACTCAGCGCCGGGATCGCCCTGCTGGCCAGGGATCGCGGCGGACCAGCGCTGGCCGGGCAGCTCCTGCTGTGCCCGATGATCGACAGCCGCAACGACTCGGCGTCCACAGTGGAATTCGCGGAACGTGGCGTGTGGGGACGCGAGGCCAACGAGTTCGGCTGGCGGTCACTCCTCAAAGGACAGACGTCGCCGTACGCGGTCCCCGCGACCGCGGAAGACCTGACCGGACTTCCGCCCGCCTTCATCGAGGTCGGCGCGGCCGAAATCTTCCGTGACGAGGACGTCGACTACGCGCGGCGGCTCTGGCGGGCCGGTGTGCCCACCGAACTGCACGTCTGGGCGGGCGCGTACCACGGTTTCGACCGGATCGCCCCGGACAGCGAGGTGACCCGGGCCGCGCTCGCCGCCCGGGCCTCCTGGCTGCGCCGCACTATCGGCCGAGCATGAACCTGGCGGCCTGTTCGCCGACCAGTACCGCCGGCGCGTTGGTGTTGCCCGTGGTCACCCGCGGCAGCACCGACGCGTCGGCGATCCGGAGCCCGCTCAGCCCGTGCACGGCGAGTTCCGGATCGACCACCGAGTCCGCGTCGGTGCCCATCCGGCAGGTCCCGACCTGGTGGTGGTAGGTGATCGCGGTCCGGCGGACGTACTCGCGGACATCGGCCTCCGGCCCCGGATACAGCTCGCGGGCGCCCCACTCCTCCGCCAGCGCGGACGCGCGGCCGATCTCCCGGCACTGCTCGACCGACGCGACCAGGCTCTCGAAGTCGGCCGGATCCTCCAGCGCGGCGAGGTCGATCAGTGGCATGTCGTCCGGGTCCGGTCCCGAAAGTCGCAGACTGCCCCGGCTGCGCGGCGTGACCATGCCCGCCATCAGCGAGAACCCGGTCTCCGGACCGGTCATCCACTCCTCGTACATCGGCACGCTGAAGTGGATCGGCTGGGTGTCGGGCACCGGCAGGCCGGGACGGCTGCGCCAGAACAGATGCGTCTGCGTGACCGAACGGCCGGGCGCGGGTGGGTCGACCTGACGGCGATCGGTCGCGAAGATGACCGGCGAGAGCAAGTGGTCGTGCAGGTTCTTCCCGACGCCCGGCAGCTCGGCGACGACGTCGATACCGTGCACCTCCAGTTCGTCGACCGGGCCGACGCCGCTGCGCAGCAGGATCGCCGGTGACGCCAGCGCGCCGGCGGCGAGCACGACCTCGTCGGCGAAGACCTTGCGCAGTTCGCCGTCGACCTCGGCGAGCACGCCGGTCACCTTGTCGCCCTCGAAGAGCAACCGGTGGACGAGCGCTCCCGTGTGGACGGTCATCCGTTCGGCGGCGGGCTGCCCGTAGGCGAGCCAGGTGTTGAGGCGCTTGCTGTCGCGAGTGGTGACCCGCTGCACGGACACGCCGTCGAGCTCGTCGCCGTTGTAGTCCGGGTTGAACGGCAGCCCGATCTCCATCGCCGCGTCCACAATGGACTGCTGGATCGGATGCAATGGCTCGTTCGGCACGACGTCGAGCAGATCCTTCTCGATCCGTTCGAACACCGGGCGTACGTCGTCCCAGCGCCAGCCGGGCAGGTCCCAGCCGTCGTAGTCGGCCGGGGCGCCGCGCACCCAGATCATCGCGTTGAGCGAATGCGACCCGCCGAGCACCTTGCCGCGCGGCAGATGCAGCCGCCGGTTCGCCGCGTGCGGCTGCGGCACCGTGTAGTAGTCCCAATCCTCCGGGCCGTGCCACAGCTCACCGGCCCGCGAAGGGTCGTGAATGGCCGGATTCGTGTCCGGCCCGCCCGCTTCGAGCAGGGTGACCCACACCCCGGAGTCGGCCAGTCTCCTGGCGACCACCGAACCGGCCGAACCCGCTCCCACCACGATGACGTCCATGTCCCCCACCCTCGCAAGGCACGCGGACGTCCGGCGGATTCGGTTCGCTGGCCGACAATCGGCGTGCCCTGGCGGGCAAGACCGGAGACGTCGCGGCGCCCGATACTCGATCACACACCGGTCGAGGAGGAGCTAGCCATGGCCACACGCCTGTTCATCGACGGACAGTGGACCGCCGCGGGAGGCGGGTCCCTGCCGACGTACGATCCGGCCACCGGCCAGGTGATCGAGGAGGTCGGCACCGCGTCGGCCGCCGACGTCGACGCCGCCGTCGGTGCCGCACGGAAGGCACTGAACGACCCCGCCTGGGCGGGATTGCTGCCGGTCCAGCGGGCCGCGCTGCTGTTCAAGCTGGCGTCGCTGGTCGACGAGCACCACGAGGAGCTGGCCGCGCTCGAAACCCGCGACCAGGGCCAGCCGATCGGGATCTCCCGCCAGGTCAGCGTCACCGGCGCGGCCGAGCACCTGCGGTACTTCGCGGGCTGGGTCACCAAGATCCAGGGCACCACGAACCCGGTGTCCTTCCCGGACACGCTGCACTACACCCGCCGCGAGCCGGTCGGGGTGAACGCGCTGATCACGCCGTGGAACTTCCCGCTGATGATCCTCGTGTGGAAGCTCGCGCCCGCACTGGCCACCGGCAACACCGTGGTGATCAAGCCCAGCGAGGTCACGCCGCTGACCAGCATCCGGCTGGTCGAGCTCGTGCACGAGGCCGGGTTCCCGCCGGGCGTGGTCAACCTGGTCACCGGCGACGGCGCGGTGGGCGCACTCCTGAGCAGGCACGACGACGTCGACCACCTGTCCTACACCGGGTCGACCGCGGTCGGGAAGCTCATCACGGCGGCCAGCGCGGAGTCGAACCTCAAGCGGCTCACCCTCGAACTCGGAGGGAAGGCGCCCAGCATCATCTCGGGCGACGCCGACATCGACGCCGCCGTCGCCGGCAATCTGGCGGGTGCGACGTTGAACAGCGGCCAGGTGTGTGCCGCGTACACCCGGTTCTTCGTGGACCGCAAGCGTGAACAGGAGTTCGTCGCGAAGCTGGCCGCCGGGCTCGAAGGCCTCAAGCTCGGTCCGGGGCTGGACGAGACGACGCAGCTCGGGCCCCTCGTGTCCGCCAAGCATCGCGAGCACGTCGACTTCCTCGTCTCCACCGGCAGCGAGCAGGGCGCGGAGCTGGTCACCGGCGGCAAGCCCGTCGATCGCGACGGCTACTTCTACACCCCGACACTGTTCGCCGGCGTGGCGGACGACATGACGATCATGCGCGAGGAGATCTTCGGCCCGGTCCTCGCCGTGACCGCCTACGACGATCCGGACGAGTTGCTGGCGCGGGCGAACGACACCGAATACGGGCTCGCGGCCACCGTGTGGACTCGCGACCTGGGCGTCGCGCAGCGGTTCGCGAACGGCATCCGCGCGGGCGCGGTGTTCGTCAACATGCCGCCGATCCCGGACATGGCCGCGCCGTGGGGCGGGTACAAGGCGTCGGGCTGGGGCCGCGAGATGGGCCCGTGGGCGATCGACGCGTACACCGAGATCAAATCAGTCTGGCTGCACTACTCGTGACCGCGGGCGACGCGGTGAACTCGACCGCGATGAGCAAGTCGCAGATCGCCTATCACTGGATCAAGGCGAGGATCGACGACGGCACCTTCTCCCCCGGCTACCGCCTCGTGTTCGGGCAGATCGCGCAGGAGCTCGGCGTCAGCACCGTGCCCGTGCGCGAGGCGGTGCGGCGGCTCGAGGCCGAGGGGCTGGTGACCTACGAGCACAACATCGGCGCGCAGGTCGCGATGGCCGACGAGAGCGACTACCAGCACACCATGCAGACGCTCGCGCTGGTCGAGGGGTACGCCGCCGCGCTGGCGGCGCCGTCCCTTCCCGATGAGGCACTCGACCAGGCCAAGGGACTCAACGCGGAGCTGACGGCGTGTCTCGACAACTTCGAGCCGTCGCGGTTCACCGCGCTGAACCGCGACTTCCACCGCGTCCTGTTCGGCACCTGCCCCAATCCGCAGGTGCTCGATCTGGTCAACCGCGGCTGGAACCGGCTGGCCGGGCTGCGCACCTCGACGTTCAGCTTCGTCCCCGGTCGCGCGCACGAATCCGTGCAGGAGCACCAGAAGATCCTCGACCTGTTCGACCGGAACGCGCCGGCCGGGGAGATCGAACTGGCCGTGCGCGAGCACCGGCTGACCACTTTGGAGACCTTCCTGGCCTGGCGGCATCCCTAGACCGAGACCGTCTCCGGTGGCGGGAAGGCGTAGAACCGCACGGAAAGCTCCTTCTCACCCTCCGCCGGACGCCGTCGGCGATGGCAGTACCGCGTGATCAGCTCGCGGTACTCCGCGTCCAGTTGCCGGAATTCCGCCTCGGTGAGCCGTGCCGAAGTCCGCTGCGCCGTCGCCCACGGGCCGAACTCGTCGCGGTGCTCCGCCGCCCAGGACAGCAAAGCGACCTCGTTCGCGTACTTGGCGGCGAGGAACGCGGTGACCCGCTCGCGATCCTCACCGTCGTAGTCGTCCGGCTTCGGCTCTCGCAGGTCCTGCGGGATCGAGAGCCAGTTCCCTTTCCGGTCGCGGCGCACGAAACCGTTGTCCTGCAAGGTTTTCAGACACTCGCCGACTTCGGCGCGGGCCAGCCCCGTCCGGCGCGCGACGTCTTCCTCGGCGGCGGGAAGCGCGCGCGTCACCAGGTGGTAGCGCGGGTCCTCGCGCATCGCGATATCGTTCAGGTTCACCGATCGCTTCGGCAGCGCGTCACCCAACAGCCGTCGCGCGGCAAAAGCCAGGACGACGGCGACCGGGATCTCGACGAAGACGGCGAGCGCGACACTGGTCCATCGCTCGGACGACGTCCAGCCGAGCATGACGTCGAACCACGCGTCACAGCACAACATCGCGGCCGTCGCCGACAGCAGCGGCACGGCAGCCCGCCGCCGGCGCATCCCCAGCCACGCTCCCGCCGCGAAGCAGAGCAGGAGCGCGACGTCGAACCCGACCCAGGCCGCACGCCACTGCCCGGTGTCGTACCGGTCGGGCAGAGTGTGCGCGAGGTAGACGGTCCAGGGCACGAGCAGGACCGCCGCACCGGCGAGCACCGTCAGGAGCATCCGTCGGATCATGATCACGACGTTAGAAGCGGGCGGCGGTGGGGACATCCGGGCTTTCCCCTGGTCCGGCCTCAGGGTCGCGGTACTCGCCCGAACGGCCGCTACCGGCGCTCAGCCGGGTGAAGGTAGATTCCCAGAGCCCGTTTTGGGCTTTCTCTGGGGGAAACATGAGTACTGCACTGGACGCTTCACGTCCACTGTCGACTTTCAGATCCCGAGTGGCGGCTTTGGCCGCAGGGATCCTCACGCTTTCATCGGTCGTGACGGGCTTCGCCGCCGAGGCCGCACCCGCCGCGGCCCTCACCTCGCCGGCGTCGAGCTTCACGGCCGTTCAGCCGACCCGGTTCCTGGACACCGTCCGAGGCGTCGGGATCCCGGTCGGACCGGTCGGCGCCCGCACCACGGTCACCGGCAGCGCGGCGGGCCTGGCGCCCGAAGGCTCCACCGCGGTCGTGGTGAACGTCTGGGCGGAAGGCCCGACCGCGGACACCGCGGTGACCGTCTTCCCGCACGGCACCGCGCGGCCGAACCTGCCGAACCTGGTGGTGCAGAACGGTAAACGAGGGTCCAATCAGGTCACCGTGCAGGTCGGCGCCGACCGGGCACTCGACTTCCACAACGAGTCCGGGTCGACCCACCTGGTCGTGAGCATCATGGGGTACTACACGACCGCGCCGGGTTCGCGGTACACCCCGGTCAGCGCCGCGCGACTGCCGATCGCCTCGATCGGCCCCAACGCCACGACCCGGCTGGCCCTCACCGGCGAAGTCCCGGCGACGGCCACCGCGGTCACTTTCAGCTTGACGCTGAGCCAGCCCACCGTCGCCACCTACGTCACCGCTTCTCCCGCTGCCACGCCACGTCCGACCATGGCGAGCGTCGCCGCGTACCCGGGCGGTCAGGGCTCGAATCTGATCACGGTCAAGATCGGCGCCAACCGCTCGATCGACCTGTACAACCTGGCCGGCACGGTACAGGTGGAAGCCAACGTGATCGGGTTCTACGCCACCGACTACGGAGCGCTCTTCACCCCGGTGGCCCCGGAACGAGTCCTCGACAGCCGCACCGGTCTCGGCGTCTTGGACGGTCAGGCCCGGAAGATCGGCCCGAAGAGCGACCTGTCCTACCGGCTGCAACGGTCGATTCCGTCCAACGCTCTCGCGTTGGCGCTCAACCTGACCGGGTACTCGGCGACGGCGAACACCGCCATCACCGCCTGGGAGAATCGATCGAGCAGTGAACCGCCGCCCAGTGTGCACGTGGTTCCGGGGCAGACCATCTCGGTGGCGGTCGCCCCGCTCGTCGGATCCATCTTCGGCTCTCCCGCCACCGCCGGTGACGTCGTCCGCACGACCTACGTCCACAACCGCGCCGGTTCCATCGACGTGACGGCCGATCTGTCGGGCTACTTCACGCTGCCACCCGCCGACTGCCTGGTGAATTGTGTGACGACGTGGGGGCCCTACTCCTGGGAGCAGGGCGACGTGCTCCCGATGGCGATGAAACCGTTCAGCGGCCTGAGTGACGTCGTCGGACTCGCCGGCTGGTCCGACAGCGGATACGCGTTGCGCGCCGACGGTACCGTCAAAGCCTGGGGCGCCACCTCGGCCGGACGGCTCGGCAACGGCTGGTGGGCGGGCGGCGCCACCACCTCGGAGTCCCCGGTCCCCGTCGTGGGGCTCACCTCCGTCAAAGCCATCGCGAGCGGTGACACCAAGGGCTACGCGCTGAAGTCCGACGGCACCGTGTGGCAGTGGGGCCAGAACGTCGTCACGCCGGTGCAGGTCTCCGGGCTGACCGGGGTCACCGCCATCTCGGCGTCCAGGGAAGCGGGATACGCACTCAAAGCCGACGGCACGGTGTGGTCGTGGGGCGGCAACACCCGCGGTGAGCTGGGGAACGGCTCCACGGTCTCGAGCTCCTCGACTCCGGTGCGCGTCTCCGGGCTCACCGGGATCAAGACCCTCGGTGCCGCGAGCGGCGACAACGGCTACGCGATCAGAACGGACGGCACGGTCGCGGCTTGGGGTGACAACTCCCAGGGCCAGTTGGGCAACGGAGTCACGTGCACGACACCGTCGGCTTGCTTTTCCCGGGTCCCGGTCCAGGTTTCCGGCTTGACCGGGGTCACCTCGGTGACCGGTGGCTGGGCGCGCGCCTTCGCCCTGAAATCCGACGGCACGGTCTTCTCGTGGGGTGACAACAGGAGCGGCGGACTGGGCAACGGCTCGGACTGTGGGCCGGGCTGCCTGTCCACGGTCCCCGTGCAGGTCCGTGGCGTGACCGATGCCAAGGCGATCGGGCGGTTCGGCGGAGGCGGTTACGCGGTCCGCGCGGACGGGACCGTCCTGGGCTGGGGCAGCAACGACAGCTTCGGGCTTGGCGGCGCTGTCATGAGCTATCCGTACTACACGACGGTACCGGTGGAGGTCCCCGGTTTGAGCGGTGTCAAAGCCATCACGGACGGCCTCGCTCTGCGATAGACACCGCGGGTGACCGCCGGTTCGGCTCCGTACCGGGCCGGCGGTCCGCCGAACGGGGCGATTTGGACGGAACCCGGGCGCCGCCCTGTCACCCCTGGCCAGAATCGGTCCATGCGATCGAAAACGCTCGTCCTCGCCGCGATCGTCACTTTGACCGCGGGACTCGCCGGACCCGCCGCCGTCTCGGCTGCCGGACCGCGGCTGGAAGACGCGCGGCCTTGCGCACACGACGCACGGTTCACCTGTTCGACGTTGACCGTGCCGCTCGACCATCACGGCCGGACACCGGGCACGCTCAAGCTCCAGGTCGCCACCGCGAACAACGCGAACGCGGCCAAGGGGGTGCTGCTGTTCCTCACCGGCGGGCCTGGGCAGCCGGGAGTTCCGCTGAGCACCCAGCTCTTCGACCGGATGCCGGAGGTGTTCGCCGACCACCGGCTGGTGATGATCGACCAGCGCGGTACCGGCGCGAACGCCCTCGACTGCCCGGATCTGCAGGCCGAGGTGGGCGGTTCCGACATCGAACCGCCGACGCGCGAGGCGGTGACCCGGTGTGCCGCGGCGCTCGGCGACAAGGCCCGGTTCCATGGCAGTGACGCGACCGTCGCCGATCTCGATCTGCTCCGTCGCGCCCTGGGCGTGCCGACGATGGTGGTGGACGGGGTCTCCTACGGCTCGTTCACCGCGTCGCGATACGCCGTCGCGCATCCCGGCAACGTCTCGAAACTGGTCCTGGATTCGGTGCTCCCCCACCACGCGACCGCCGACCAGTCGCTGTATCTCCAGGCGCTGAAGGCGACCGCGCGCGTCCTGCGGGATGCCTGCGCCGAGCCGTCCGTATGCGGCTCCGATCCGGCGGAGGATCTCGCGTGGCTGGTCCGGAACCGGGGCCCGGCGGCGGGCGTCGCGCTGTTCGACATGATCGTCACCTACGAGTTCGTAGACCCGAGCTATCGGGACCCGTCGGCGATGGGGACCGACCTGATCACCGCGCTGCGGACCGCGCGCGGTGGCGACACCACGAAGCTCGACTCGCTCCTGCGGGATCTCGCGGCCGGCGGCGACCCGCTCACGTCGTTCAGCGCGGGCCTGCACGCCGCGACACTGTGCGCGGACATGCGTTTCCCTTGGGGTGACGCGGAAACACCCGGCCTCGCCCGCGAGCCGCTGCTCGCACTGGCCGAGAAGCGGTTGAGCGCCCGAGATACCTGGCCGTTCAGCCCCGCCGTCGCGACCGGGGTGGGGTTCGTCCGGACCTGCCTGCCGTGGCCGGTCGTCCCGGCGAGCTCGAACCCGGGCGGGAAGCTGCCGGACATCCCGGTGCTGCTTCTCAACGGCGACCGCGACCTGTCGACGCCGATGGAATGGGCGTATACAGAGGCCGAAGCGGCGCCCCGGGGCAAGGTGGTGATCGTCGATGGAGCGGCGCATTCCATCCAGAACCGGGAGCCGGGGGTGGCCGGACGGAAGGCGGTGGCGGAATTCCTGGCCGAGGCTTGAGTCTCCACCCACTGGAGCCTTTACCGTCGCTCCCATGACGATCACCGTTCTCGACACCTACCCCGCCATGCGCGAGATCCTGCGCGCGCCACGGGCGGACCGCGCGGCACTGCTCAAGGCGATGGTCGAGCCCGCCGCCGGGATGTACCGCTACTTCCCCGGCGACGTCGACCTCGTGGCGATGCACGCGATGAGCTTCGGGTTCCCGCTCGACCGCGACGAGGATCGCTGTCTGGAGGCTCTCGAAGCCCTGCACGAAGCGGACGCCTGGAACCGCATCCAGCGAGCCCTCGACGACGCCGTCACCGCGCAGCTCGCCGCGACGCCCGGACTGGCGATCCCGGACATCACCGTGCTCACCGTGCTGGGTGATCCGGGCGACCGGCACTTCATGGGCCCGAACCTGGGGATGTCGGCCAACGGCAGCGTGTCCGGCTACATCTACCTCAATTTCTGGCCGTATCCGGAGAATCTGGCGAGGCTGGAGGCCACCGCCGTCCACGAGCTCAACCACAACCTGCGCTACAGCCCCGGTGGGGTGATCTGGGATCCGGCGACCGTCACGGTCGGCGAGCAGATCGTGTCCGAGGGCCTGGCCGACGCGTTCGCCCGCCAGCTGTACGGCGACGAACTCGGCTACGCCCGCATCGGCGTGCCGCATCTGCGGGACGACGCGGTGTTCGAGAAGGTCGTCTCCGGCCTGGAGATCACCGGTATGCAGAACTTCGCGGCCTGGGTGCACGGCGACGAGACGGCCGCCCGCTACGGCGGCACTCCCGTCGGCCTGCCGACCGGCGCCGGGTACGCGGTCGGCAACCGGCTCGTCGACGCCTACCTCGCCGCGACCGGCCGGACCGCCGCGGAGGCCCTGCTGGTGGACCGCCGCGACGTCATCGACACCGCCCTCAGGACTCGCGGCGCCTCGACCGGATCGTGAGCGCCACCAGCGCGCCACCGACCAGAAGCAGGAACAGGCCGGACACCAGCAAACCCCGGACCTCGCTGCCGGTCGAGGCCAACGGCCCACTGTCGGACGGTCCGCCGCCCGGCGTGGTCGCTCCCGGCTGCCCCGGTGTCCCCGAGGTGGTCACCCCGGGAGCCGGGGTCGTGCTCGAGGAACTGCTGCTGGTGGTCGGTGAGGTGCTGCCAGACGAGGTGGTGGCGCTGCTCGAAGTAGCGCTCGACGAGCTGGTACTCGACGACGTGGCACTTGATGACGTCGGGCTCGACGAAGTCGCACTGGACGAAGAGCTGCTCGACGTCGGACTGGTCGGCGTGCTGCTCGTCTGACTCGACGAGGTGGTCGACGTCGGCGTGGTCGAAGTGGACGTGGCCGACGTCGAGGAGCTGGACGTCGAGGTGGACGTGGCCGAGGTCGGCGAGCTGGACGTCGAGGTCGGACTGGTCGTGGTCGTCGAGGTCGGGCTCGTCGACGTGGAGCTGCTGCTCGTCGTGGCCGAGCTCGACGAAGACGACGACGAAGAGGACGGAGACGAGCTGCTGGGCGTAGTGGTCGGCGTGCTGCCGCATTCAGGCAGATCACCGTCGAACGGGTAGGCGTGGAACTCCTGCCCGCCACCACCGGTCGCTTCGGAGCTGTGCACCAGGGAGCCCGTGGTGAAGAACCGGCCGTTCATCCCGGACGCGGTGACGGTCGCGGTGCTCCCGGGTTCGCCGATCAGCACACTTCCCTGGAACTGGGCGCCACCGGCGATCTTCACCTGGGTGGCGTCCGGGAAGTTCCACAGCAGCCGTTCGCGCAGTTTGTTGAGCGGGTCCTGATCGTTCAGGTCACCGGTGTAGGTGTTGATCGTGCGGGCCGCTCCCACCATGTTGACCAGGATCGTCGCCCCCGCCGGGATGCCCTCGAACTCGATTCCCTGCATGCCGCCGGTGGCGCCGGTCAGGTCGAAGTCCACGTTGAACACTTGCAGCGCGGACTTACCGTCCCCGGTGAACAGGGTGCGATAACCCTGGTTGACCGCCGTGCCGGTCGCAGGCCGCGGCGTAGTGCCTTCGCGTGCGTAGCACTTGCTCGCCACTCGCAGATCCTCGCGCAGGCTCAAATAAGGCTTCGCCGCGTCGGGGTCCTTCTCGAGTTTCCCGGTCACCGTCCCGGTGACGGTTCCCGCGTGCCGGACGACCCCGCCGTCGGCGAGCAGCCGCTGGTCGGCCGCGACGCTGACGTTTCCACCGGTGGTCAGGAAGTCCGCGCCGTCGGGCGGCGGAACCCGTGATCCGACACCGGCGATGCCGACGTTGTAGACGGACGACGCGCCCGCTCGTTTCGCCATGTCGAAATCGCCGAGGACGACGACCCGGCCCTCGGCTTCGGCCGCCGCTTCCCGTACCTGGAATTCGCCACCGACATAGACGTTGATGCCGTTGTCCCGGCCCGCGTAGTCCTTGTTGTTCACCGGCGGGTATTTGCCCGGGCAGGCCGGACCGACACACGGACCCAGTCCGCCCGGCAAAGGGGCGGCGGCCGCGCCGCCGGTGACCACGAGAGCCGCCACGCACACCGCTGCGGCGGCACCGGCGGAAAGAGAGGCGAATCGCCTTGCACGCATGCGGCGATTCTTGTGCCCACCGGCCGGGTGAACACAATCGGAATCCGGAAATACCCCCGACCGGGCGAGGCGGGTGACCCGGCCCATTCGTGGCCGTCCAGCGTTATCCAGAGAACGAAATTCCAGGTAGACCGCGAAATCCCTAAAGTTCTGAGCGACGATGGGAGGTTCGCCACATGACGGACACCGGAGTGCGCTCGCGTATCGGTTCGGTGGAAGTGCTCGCGGGCTTTCTCGTGCTGATTCTGCTCGCGCGGGGTCTGCTCGGCGACGTCCACGGGACGCCGATCGTGCAGACCTGGACGACGGTCTTCGTTTCGATCGTGCTCCAGGCCGTTCCCTTCCTCGTCTTCGGCGTGACCCTTTCCGCCGCCATCGCGGTCTTCGTGCCGCGGGAATTCTTCGCGAAAGCCCTGCCGAAACATCCGGCCCTCGCGGTTCCGGCCGCCGCGGCGACCGGAATGGTGCTGCCGGGCTGCGAATGCGGTTCGGTCCCGGTCGCCGGCGCCCTGGTGCGCAAAGGGGTCACCCCGGCCGCGGCGCTCGCGTTCCTGCTCGCCGCCCCCGCCCTCAACCCGGTCGTGCTGGCCGCGACGGCGATCGCGTTCCCGGATCGGCCGTCGATGGTCTTCGCCAGGGCGGCGGCCGGGCTCGCCGCTTCGGTCGTGATGGGCTGGCTGTGGCTCGGCCTCGGCCGGACGGAGTGGATCAAACTGCCCGAACACGCCCACGGTGACACGCGCTGGCGGGCGTTCGCCGGCGCCGCCGGCCACGACCTGGTGCACGCGGGCGGCTTCCTGGTCGTCGGGGCCATGGCGGCCGCGACGCTCAACGTCCTGATCCCGGGCCGCTGGCTCCAGGCCCTCGCGGACGATCCAGTGCTCGGTGTCCTCGCGCTGTCGCTGCTGGCGGTCCTGTTGTCGATCTGCAGCGAGGCGGACGCCTTCGTCGCCGCCTCGCTGACCCAGTTCTCCCTCACCGCCCGCCTGGCGTTCCTGGTGGTCGGGCCGATGGTCGACCTGAAACTGTTCGCCATGCAGGCCGGCACCTTCGGCAGGCGGTTCGCCGCGCGGTTCGCGCCAGCCACGTTCGTGGTCGCGCTCGCCTGCGCGGCCGTGACCGGGACGGTGCTCTGGTGAACCGGACCGCCGCGACCATCGTGCTGCTCCTGCTGGGCGCGGCGGTGCTCAAGGTCTGCCTGACCGGCCAGTACCTCCGCTATGTCAAGGAAGGGCTCTGGCCGTTCCTGCTCGCGTCGGGCCTCCTGGTCCTGGTGCTCGCGGCCACGAACCGCCATCGTCACCCGAAAGTGGGGTGGCTGCTCCCGCTTCCGGTGCTCGCCCTGCTGCTGGTCGCCCCGCAGCCGCTCGGCAGTTACGCGGCGGGCAACGCGGGCATGGCGCTGACGCGCTCCGACGAATACCCGCCACTCCCCGACGGCGACCCGGTGAAGGTGACCGTCCTGGACTACGCCTCGCGCGCGGTGTTCGACGAGGGTCGTTCCCTCGGCACGAGACGGGTCGTGCTCACCGGCTTCACCGCCACCGGCGCGGACGGCGCGTCACTGCTCGTCCGGATGATCCTGACCTGCTGTGCCGCCGACGGGCGGCCGGTCAAGGTCGTGCTGGACGGTCGCGTCCCGAGCGAACCCGACACCTGGATCGAGGTCACCGGCACGTTCCGGCCGGGGTCCGTGGTGGACGAGGTCAACGGCGAACGCATCCCGTTCCTGAAGGTCGAAAGCGCCACGCCGGTCCCCGCGCCCGAGCGGCCTTACGAATAGTCAGGTCCAGCTCCACTGGATGCCGTACTGGCCGGGCTGCGGATCGAGGGTGATGAACTGGAAGGTGCTGGTGTCCCGGTCGAACGTCGCCTCGGACCGCTCCTCGGGTGGCAGGACGCCGCGCGGCCGGAAGAAACCGGCGCAGCGCCGCGGCAACCGGCCGGGATCGAAGCTGACCTGCACCGCGACGTCCCGCGCCGGCCGGTAGAGCGCGACCTGCACGTGCCGTTTGCCCTGGCCCGGCGGATAGCGCACGCCGAACTCGACGACGGCGAGCTCGCCTGCCGCCAAGGTGCGGTCGAGGGCGAACTCGAACACACAGGTGGACGACGGGACGTCCGCGCGGAACCGCGCCGGGCGGCAGCCGTCGGTGAAGAGCACGGTTGGCGGCTGGGTGATGCTGGTACACCGGTTCACGAAGACGAACCGCGACGTGCCGTCCCGATCGGCTCGGATCAGCCGCCGGACCCGGACCGATTCCTGGTTGCCGTCGCCGTCGACGCGGTAGGTGAGGTACTGGGAAAGCCGGTGCGGGGTGTCGAGCTCGTCCGGTGTCACATCCATTTTGGACAGTGCGCGCACCACCTCCTCCGGCCGCCGCCAAACCTGGTCGTAGCTCAGGGCGTGTCCGGTGCGGACGGTCCAGCGCCCACGAGGACGACGCGGGCCGAGCAATCCGGTCAGCGTTTCCGGCGACTGACCGAGAATGACCTCCAGTGCGGTCACCGCGGCGAGGGAACTCGCCCGTTCCGGCCGATTCTCGCCATTCTGCCAATAGCTCAGCGCGCTGACGCTGACCGGCGTCTCGTGATCGCGCAACCGGCGGCTGATCTCACTGAGACTCAGCCCGCTGCGTTCGATCGCGGCGCGCAGTGCGGCACCGAATTCCGCCGGAGCGAGACTCGTCATGAAGGCGCAGCGTACCGTCCGAAACGCCCGACTTTCGTCGGGTGAACGGGCGCCGTTCAGAGTTATCCAGCCTCGCCACGACTTTTCGTTGACGCTCCCCCGGCCGCGATTAGGGTCGGAATCGTCGGAAGAATCCCCCGAATCCCCGACGACTCGCACGTCCTCCCGCCGATGACCGAAGAGGATGATCTCGCATGCGCTCAACCACGAAACGATGGCGCCGTCGCACGCTCGCCGTCGCCACCTCCACGCTGGCAGCCGGGGCCTTCCTGGTCGCCGCGCATCCCCAGGCAGGCGGGGCCGCTCCGCCCGCCGTGCCCGAAGTGGCCGATCAGGTTCCACAACTGACCGAAGCGGGCGTGACCGGCGGCCCCGCGTCGGTGTCCGGCGGCGGCACGTCCACTTCGGCCGACCGGTCCGTCTGCGCGCCCGGAGCGCACTGGCTACGGGTCCGGTTCACGGAGCTTTCGTTGCGCGGCAACGACTCCGTGACACTGACCGGCAGTAGTGCGGGCTCGTACACGCTCACTTCGCGACACTGGCCGGGCAAGGCGTTCCACACCCGCGCGTTCGAAGGCGACTGCGTGCGGGTGTCGGCGGCACTGTCCGATCCCGCCAGCCGCTTCGCCATCGACGCCTATCAGGCGGGCGACCGGCCGCTCGCCGCGGCGACGACCACGGTGGCCGCGGTCGGCGACGTCTGCGGGTCTTCGTGCAACCAGACCGCGCCGCTGATCAAGAACATGAACCCGCAGGCGCTGATCCTGGCCGGGGACAACGCCTACAGTTCGGGCACGCTGTCGGAATACAAGAACAACTACGACCCCTACTACGGGCAGTTCAAAGCGATCACCTATCCGACGCCGGGCAACCACGAATACAACACGTCCGGCGCCTCCGGATACTTCGATTACTTCGGTGCGCGAGCCGGTGAACGCGGCAAGGGCTACTACAGCTTCGACGTCGGCGACTGGCATTTCGTGGCGCTCAACTCCAACATCACCCGAAGCACCGGTTCCGCGCAGGAGACCTGGCTGAAGAACGACCTGGCGGCGAGCACCAAACCCTGCACGGCGGCGTTCTTCCACCACCCGCGCTTCAGCCGCGGCACACACGGCGACGACTCGTCGGTCACGCCGTTCTTCCAGGCGCTCTACAACGCGAAGGCGGATCTCATCGTCGTCGGGCACGACCACAATTACCAGCGCTACGCACCGTCCCGGCCGGACGGCACCCGCGACGACGCGAACGGCGTCCGCGAACTGCTGATCGGAACCGGTGGCCGGGGTTACTACAACTTCGACCAGTCCTCGGCCGCCGTGCAGGAGGCGGGTAACACCAACACCTTCGGCGTCGGGAAGCTGACGCTGACCGCGACCGACTACCGCAGCGACTTCGTGCCGGTGTCGGGCCGCACCTTCACCGACACCGCGACCGGCAAATGCAAGAAGGCCGTCTCGTCCCCCGCCTTCTCCGTGGGCACCACGCCGTCGTCGGTGTCGGTGAAACCGGGCGGGACGGCGTCGGTGACGGTGAACGTCGGCAGCACCGGCGGCTTCACGGCGGCGACCGCGCTTTCGGTCTCCGGCCTGCCCTCGGGCGTGACCGGGACGATCTCCCCGTCGTCGGTCACCCCGCCCGCGAACGGCACGGCGACCGCGACGCTGACCTTGACCGCTTCGGACACGGCGTCCGGATCCGCGGCCGCCACGGTCACCGGGACCTCGGGCTCCACGACGCAGACTGCGAAGGTCACGGTGAGCGTCGGCGCGGCGGGCGGTGAGGTGTTCGCCGACGACTTCGAGACGGACAAGGGCTGGCGGCTCAACGCGGCCGGATCCGACACCGCGACGGCGGGCAAATGGGAACGAGGCGACCCCGAACAGACCACCTCGACCTACAGCAACCAGATCAAGCAGCGCGGCGACACCCCCAGCGGCGTGAACTGCCTGGTCACCGGGCGGCTGGCCGGGTCGGAGTACGGGGTCAACGACCTCGACGGCGGGGCGTCGTCGATGGCCTCACCGGCGTTCACGGTGCCCACGGGCGGGAAACTGACCTTCTCCTACACCTTCGCGCACGGCGACAACGCGACGTCGGCGGACTACCTGCGGATCCGCGTCCTCGACGGCACCACGCCGACGACGGTGTTCGAGAAGACCGGGTCCGCGACCGAGGTGGCCGGGGTCTGGCAGAACGCGACGGCGGACCTGTCGTCGTTCGCCGGCCGTAGCGTGCGCCTGCTGGTCGAAGCCGCCGACGCGAGCACCGCGTCGCTGTGGGAGTCCGCGGTCGACGACGTCCGCGTCACCGCGTAGCGCCATGCGGCTGCAACTCGCGCCGTAAGGCCGTGCCGAAGGCGGGTCGTGCGTGTTCGTGAGCGAGGCCTCAGCCGGGGTGAAAGCTCCCTTCGCCGCGTTCGACGCGGCCAAGGGAGCCTTCGGCCCGGGGTCGTGACGTTCTATTGAGGCATAAGGCAAATGTGGCGCGTTGTGCCGCCCAAGACTCTTGGTGTCCACAGTGGTCACTTCCCGATGCTCTACGCCTGCTTTGTGTCTGTATATCCGGTTTTGCGGGGAGTCGTGAGTGCTAAAGAGGGCTAGAACGACAATCGCCACTCACGACCCCCGGCCAACACTGCGCAAAGTGCTCGAATCGGACGCTTTGATCTCGAAATGCGTCCTTTTTGGACAGTTCAAGGGTGTGCTAGGTCGCGGTGGCGAGCCGACTCGCACGGCCGACTCCATCACGCCCCTTGACTTACCTCTCAACAATCCTCTTTGTCGCTCACGACCCCCGATCTCCTGCGGTGAAAGTCCCTTCAGCCACTCACGACAGCAGCGCCGGGAAGGCCGCCATGTACGTCTCCTCCATCCGCTCGGCCGACCCCGCCCGGCCCGCGAGCCGTTCGAAGCACGCGGTCCCGGGCACGGTCATCGGGCTGGGCGTGGTCAGCCTGATCACCGACCTGTCCGCCGAGATGGTCACCGCCGTCCTCCCGCTCTACCTCGTGTACGGCCTCGGCGTCGGATTCCTGCAGCTGGGCGCGATCGACGGGCTGTACACGGGGGCGACGGCGTTGCTGCGGCTGGCGGGCGGCTATCTCGCCGACCGTCTCGGCCGTCCGAAGGCCGTGGCCCTGGTGGGTTACGGCCTCTCGGCGG